>NZ_PGCM01000005.1:0-1330968 GCF_002786345.1 Pseudomonas sp. FEMGT703P
GTTGCAACGCCGCACCGGCACTGTCGATGATCGAGTCGTTTGATCTGGCAGAGCCTGAGCCTGCTGAGCTGCCAGAGATTGAAGAAGAGATCGACTTCGGTATCCTCGCCGATGCCCCGCAGGAGCCTGCGGATAGCGAGCCGCAGGTAGCCGAGCCGACGGAGATCGACGCGTTCGAATTGCCCGCCGTAGAGCTCGATGAGCTGCCATGGGTCGACTCTGTTGTTGAAGGCGAAGTCGAGTCTGCCGAGCTTCTCGACACTGCTCCCGAGCTAGAGCCAGCACCGGTTGCTATTGCTGCGCCTGCTGTATTGGATGACGAGCGTGATCCTGAATTGGTGGAAATCTTCCTCGAAGAAGGTTTCGACATCATCGACAGTGCCGGTGCGGCGTTGCAACGCTGGATGGGCGACGTCAACAACAGCCTGGAGCTGGAGTCGCTGCAGCGTGACTTGCACACCCTCAAGGGTGGTGCACGCATGGCTGAAATCCGTGAAATCGGTGACCTGGCCCACGAGCTGGAATTCCTCTACGAAGGCCTTGGCCAAGGGCGTTTGCGCGCCAGCCAGGACCTGTTCACGCTGCTTCAGGCCTGTCACGACAGCCTGGCTGAGATGCTTGAAGCCGTTCGCGGCAAGCGCGGCGTACCAAGTGGCGAGGCGCTGATCGAAACCATCAAGCGTTTCCGCAGCAATCCGGATGAACAGCTCAGCATGCCGTCCGCGGTGGCCCTTAAGGCCGCTGAGGCCGAAGAGGATGACGATGCCGAATCGGACATCCTCGACATCTTCCTTGAGGAAGGTGATGACCTGCTGGAAGCTATGGAAGTCTCTATCGGCCGCTGGGAAGCTGACCGTGAAGACGGCGCCGCCATCGACGATATGCTGCGCATCCTGCACACCCTCAAAGGTGGTGCGCGCCTGGCTGGACAGAAGCGCCTGGGCGACCTCACTCACAGCCTCGAGCAACACCTGACCGAAGCGCAAGCCCAGGGTGCACCGTGGCCGCAGAGTCTGTTTGTGGATGTGCAGTCGGGTTTTGAAGGCTTGCAGCAGGAACTCGACGCGCTGCGTCAGCGCCTGAATGATAGCCTGGTGGCTGATTCCGCGAGCCCGCAAGCGCCTGAGCCCGTGGTCGAGCAAGCGGCGCGTATGCCGGAATTGAGCGCTCCCATTGTTGCGGCCAGTGCCATGCCGGCTCAGGAACTGGTGGCCAAGGTGCTACCGTTCGTGCGCCGCGCTGAAGAAGCCGCTCAGGAAGCCGCTTCGCGTCGTGCCCCGCAGGAACTGGTCAAAGTGCCGGCCGAACTGCTTGAAGGTCTGGTTAACCTGGCCGGTGAAACCTCGATTTTCCGTGGCCGTGTTGAGCAGCAGGTCAGCGACTTTGGTTTCACCCTGAGTGAGATGGAAGCCACCATCGACCGCGTACGTGACCAGTTGCGCCGCCTCGATACCGAAACCCAGGCGCAGATCCTCAGCCGTATTGAGGCTGAAGCCGAGCGTATGGGCTATGAGGATTTCGATCCACTGGAAATGGATCGCCACTCTCAGCTGCAGCAGCTGTCGCGCGCACTGTTTGAGTCCGCTTCCGACTTGCTTGACCTGAAAGAAACCCTGGCAGCGCGTAACCGCGATGCGGAAACCCTGCTGCTGCAACAAGCGCGGGTCAATTCCGAGCTGCAGGAAGGCCTGATGCGTACGCGCATGGTGCCGTTCGACCGTCTGGTGCCGCGCCTGCGCCGTATCGTGCGGCAGATTTCCGGTGAGTTGGGCAAGCAGGTCGAGTTTATCGTTGGCAATGCCGATGGTGAGATGGACCGTACCGTACTCGAGCGTATCGTCGCGCCGCTGGAACACATGCTGCGTAACGCGGTTGACCATGGCATTGAAACGTCTGACGTGCGTCGTGCAGCCGGTAAGCCGGAGCAAGGCACTATCCGCTTGGCGCTGGGCCGTGAGGGCGGCGATATCGTCCTGACCCTGGCCGATGACGGCGGCGGCATTCGTCTGGAAGCGGTCAGGCGCAAAGCCATCGAGCGCGGCTTGATGGACGCTGACGCCGACCTGACCGACTACGAAGTACTGCAGTTTATCCTTGAGGCCGGTTTCTCTACCGCCGAGAAGGTCACGCAGATTTCCGGGCGTGGTGTGGGCATGGACGTGGTCCACTCCGAGGTCAAGCAGCTCGGTGGCTCGATGAGCATCGAGTCGATCCCAGGCACGGGTACCACGTTCACCATTCGGTTGCCGTTCACCGTGTCGGTCAACCGTGCGTTGATGGTGTTGTCGGGTGAAGACCTCTACGCCATTCCGCTGAACACCATCGAAGGTATTGTGCGGGTCTCCCCGTATGAGCTGGAAGCCTACTACGCGCCCGATGCACCGCGCTTCGAGTACGCCGGGCAGAGCTATGAGCTGCGCTATCTGGGCGACCTGCTGAACAACGGTCAGCAGCCCAAACTGGTGGGGCAGAGCCTGCCGCTGCCGGTGATTCTGGTGCGCTCCAAGGAGCACGCCGTGGCCGTGCAGGTCGACTCCCTGGCTGGTTCGCGCGAGATCGTGGTGAAGAGCCTCGGTCCGCAGTTTGCTGGCGTACACGGGATTTCCGGTGCGACCATCCTTGGTGACGGTCGCGTGGTGGTCATTCTTGACCTGCTCGCAACCATTCGCGTGCTGCATGCGCATTTGCTCACTCAGCTGCAGCCACGCCAGCTCAGGCAGTCGGCTACGGCAGCGGAGATCGAAGCGGATCGGCCGACGCTTGTCATGGTGGTTGACGATTCGGTCACCGTGCGCAAGGTCACCAGTCGTCTGCTCGAGCGTAACGGCATGAACGTGCTGACCGCCAAGGACGGTGTCGATGCCATCTCGCAGCTGCAGGAGCGCAAGCCCGACATCATGCTGCTGGACATCGAAATGCCACGCATGGACGGCTTCGAAGTGGCAACCCTGGTGCGCCACGATGAAGGCCTGAAAGACCTGCCGATCATCATGATCACCTCGCGTACCGGTGAAAAGCACCGTGAGCGGGCCATGAGCATCGGCGTCAACGAGTACCTTGGTAAGCCTTACCAGGAGTCCTTGTTGCTTGAAACCATTCAGCAACTGGTGGGCCGCCACCCGGTAAACCGCACATGAGTGAGAAAACTGCAGCCCGTATTGCGGTGATTGCCGACACCTCGTTGCAGCGCCATGTGCTGCAACAGGCGTTGACTGGTAGCGGCTATCAGGTGGTGATGAACAGCGACCCGGCGCGCCTCGATCAGGAAACCCTGAACGCCTGCGAAACCGACCTGTGGCTGGTTGATCTGGCGCAGTCGGAAGACTTGCCGCTGGTCGACAGCCTGATGGAAAGTGCCTCGGCCCCGGTACTGTTTGGCGAAGGCCACGCGCCGGAGCGTCATTCGGAAAACTATCCGCGCTGGGAGCGTCGTCTGTTCGGCAAGCTGAAGAAGCTGGTCGGTGATCCGTCGCAGGCGGTTGGACCGAGCCTGGAAGCCTTGTTGGCCGAAGCGCAGCGTCCATCGCGTCTGGACCTGCCGGCTGCGCTGGCGGATACCCCGCTGGTTGCCGGCGAGCCGGCGCGGCAGGTGTGGTTGCTGGCGGCCTCGCTGGGCGGCCCTGCGGCGGTAAAAGCCTTTCTCGATGCCTTGCCCGGCGGGTTGCCGGTGGGCTTTGTGTACGCTCAGCATATTGATGCCAGTTTCGAGAGCACGCTGCCGCAAGCCGTGGGGCGCCACAGCCAGTGGCATGTGAACCCGGCTCGACATGGCGACGCGGTGCGTTGCGGTGAAGTGGTGGTGGTACCGATCAGCCACGAACTGGGCTTCAGTGATGATGCCCTTATGCAGATATCTGAGCGTGGCTGGCCGGAACCCTATAGCCCGTCCATCGACCAGATGATGCTTAACCTGGCCCAGCATTTCGGCGCCATGAGTGGCGTTATTGCGTTCAGTGGCATGGGCAGTGACGGCAGTGCCGCGGCGGCTTATGTGCGCCGTCAGGGTGGCTTGATCTGGACCCAGCGTGCAGACAGCTGCGCCTGTCCAAGCATGCCGGACAGCCTGCGTGAAGCCGGCTACAGCAGCCACAGCGGTGATCCGCGTGAGCTGGCCGAAGCTCTGGTCAATCACCTGGCCGAGCAGTGCCGTTAATCTGGGGCTGTGCCCTGTACAGGAAATTTTCATGAGCCAAGCCGTCGCCACGCAGAACAGCGCCAACAGCCTGACCGGCCTGTTGATGCCGCTGACTGACCGTACTCTGCTGCTGCCCAACGTGGCAGTGGCCGAGTTGATCCCTTATCGCGCGCCACAGACCAGTGAAGGCATGCCCGGCTGGTTCCTCGGGCAGATTGCCTGGCGTGATCTACGCCTGCCGCTGTTGTCGTTCGAAGCGGCATCGGATGGCCAGGTCAGTGTCAGCCCCGGCTCGCGCGTAGCGGTGATCAACGCTTTGGGTGGACGGCCGAACGTCAAGTTTATTGCTGTGCTGGTGCAGGGTATTCCGCGCTCGATCAAGGTCGGTGCCGATCTGGTGCGCGCCGATGCCGCCCTGTCGCCGCTGGAGCTGGATGCGGTGCAGTTTGGCGAAGCCGTGCTGAAGATCCCGGACCTGATTGGGCTGGAGCAGAAGCTGGCGGATGCCGGGTTGATCTGATTGACGCTAAACAAAAAAGCCCGCGTTAGCGGGCTTTTTTATGATGTTAAGTAGCGCTTAGAAATCGCCCCACAACTGCTGCGCCACGCTTAACGCCACCACCGGCGCAGTCTCCGTGCGCAGCACGCGCGGGCCGAGGCGGGCGGCGTGGAAGCCCTGGGTCTTGGCCAAGGCAACTTCGCTGTCGTTCAGACCGCCTTCCGGGCCGATCAGAAAGGCCAGCGACTTAGGCTGCGGGTGGCTGGCCCACGGCTCAGCGACCGGGTGCAGCACCAACTTGAGTTCGGCGGTTACCTGCCCCAGCCAGTCATTCAGGCTGATGGGCGGATGAATGATCGGCAGCACCGAGCGACCGCATTGCTCGCAGGCGCTGATCGCCACTTGGCGCCAGTGCGCCATGCGCTTGTCAGCGCGTTCATCCTTGAGGCGCACTTCGCAGCGCTCGCTGATGATCAGGCTGATTTCATTGGCGCCCAGTTCGGTGGCCTTTTGAATCGCCCAATCCATGCGTTCGCCGCGCGACAGACCTTGGCCCAGATGAATATGCAGCGGTGATTCTGCCTGGCCGGCAAAGGCTTCGCGCAACTCGACGCGCACGCTTTTCTTGCCCACCTCGATCAGCTCGCCCCGGTATTCCTGGCCGCTGCCATCGAATAATTGCACCGCATCGCCCACTGCATGCCGCAGTACGCGGCCGATATAGTGGGCCTGGGCTTCGGGCAGCTCGTGCTGACCGAGGTAGAGGGGGGCATCGATAAAGAAACGAGAAAGGCGCATGGATTGATCGCTACAGCGGCACAGTTGAGGCGGCAAGCTTAACGCCTCAGGCGTGCCGCATACAGCCGGCTGAGGGTGAATGCCTTAGCCCGGATCGCGAAAGCCGGGGTAGTTGGCATTGCCTTGCGCCACGCTGACCGAGGTGCGGGTGGCGATGTCGATGCCTTCAGTGGCCACTTCGGCGAGAAAGTCGATCTGCTCCGGGGTGATCACGTAAGGCGGTAAGAAATACACCACGCTGCCCAGTGGCCTTAGCAGCGCGCCGCGCTCCAACGCGTGCTGGAACACCTTGAGGCCGCGACGTTCCTGCCAGGGGTAGGCGGTTTTGCTGGCTTTGTCCTGCACCATCTCGATGGCCAGGGCCATGCCAGTCTGGCGCACTTCGGCGACATGCGGGTGATCGGCCAGGTGTGCGGTGGCGCTGGCCATCCGTGCGGCCAGGGCCTTGTTGGCCTCGATCACATTGTCCTGCTCGAAGATATCCAGGGTCGCCAGGGCCGCCGCGCAGGCCAGCGGGTTGCCGGTGTAGCTGTGTGAGTGGAGGAAGGCGCGCAGGGTCGAGTAGTCGTCGTAGAACGCCTGGTACACCTCGTTGGTGGTCAGGCAGGCGGCCAGTGGTAGATAGCCGCCAGTCAGCGCTTTGGATAGGCAGAGGAAATCTGGGCGGATGCCGGCTTGTTCGCAGGCGAACATCGTCCCGGTGCGGCCGAAGCCGACGGCAATCTCGTCATGAATCAGGTGCACGCCATACCGGTCGCAAGCTTCGCGCAGCAGCTTGAGGTAGATCGGGTGGTACATGCGCATGCCGCCGGCGCCTTGGATCAGCGGCTCGACAATCACCGCCGCGACCTCGTTGCCGTGCTCGGCCAGGGTCTGCTCCATATGAGCAAACATGGCTCGCGAATGCGCTTCCCAACTCATGCCCTCGGGGCGGTGATAGCAATCCGGGCTGGGCACCTTGATGGTGTCGAGCAGCAGCGCTTTGTAGGTATCGGTAAACAGCGCCACATCGCCCACGGACATGGCCGCGATGGTTTCGCCGTGGTAGCTGTTGGAGAGGGTAACGAAGCGCTTCTTCGCCGGTTTGCCGACGTTGAGCCAGTAGTGAAAGCTCATTTTCAGCGCGACTTCGATGCAGGATGAGCCGTTGTCGGCGTAGAACACCCGGTCCAGGCCGGCAGGTGTCATCTTGACCAAGCGCTCGGACAGTTCGATCACTGGTTGATGGCTGAAGCCTGCAAGGATCACGTGCTCCAGCTGATCGACCTGATCCTTGATGCGCTGATTGATCCGCGGGTTGGCGTGGCCAAACACGTTGACCCACCAGGAGCTGACCGCGTCGAGGTAGCGCTTGCCATCGAAGTCCTCGAGCCACACGCCTTTGCCACGTTTGATCGGCACCAGCGGCAGCTGTTCGTGGTCCTTCATTTGCGTGCAAGGGTGCCAGAGCACCTTCAGGTCACGCTGCATCCACTGGTCATTCAGGCTCATCGCTTTACTTCTTCCTCGGCTCACACTCATCTGCACCCAGCCTATCAGAAGCATTGCAGTGGATGGACGGCACAACCTTAAACGATGACTCGGGTCGCCCGCTGGTCCGCTCTATTCTGCCTTCTGTAGCCCGTGCGCTGAACTTTGCAGTGTGCCGCTAGACTAACCGTGCTGAGTTAAAGCATTAGGGCTATGCATCGTATTTCCCGATATTTCAAAGCGAAAAATTCCGCTTTTAGTCGATAGGTTTGTTGCTAGTCTTGCTCCACTCGCGGTTCTAGTCCTTCTCTCCGGAAAGTGTGTAATGCAATGGCGCAATAGTTCTTCTCACTACGGGCTGGTCAGCATCTTTATGCACTGGCTGGTCGCCGTGGTGGTCTTCGGTCTGTTTGGTCTGGGTTACTGGATGGTCGGGCTGGATTACTACAGCAGCTGGCGTCAGACGGCTCCGGACCTGCACAAGAGCATCGGCCTGGTGCTGTTTGCCGTGATGCTGGCGCGGGTGCTGTGGCGCTGGTTCAGTCCGCCCCCGGCGAGTCTGCCTAACCATGGGCGGATGACGCGTATGGCCAGCAAGCTGGGCCACAGCTTTCTTTATCTGGGGCTGTTTGTGCTGATGATTTCCGGCTACCTGATTTCCACGGCAGACGGTCGCGGCATTCCGGTATTCGGTCTGTTTGAAGTGCCAGCCAGTTTGACCAGCATTCCTGATCAGGAAGATGTCGCCGGGCTGGTGCATGAGTATCTGGCGTGGACGCTGGTGATTTTTGCGGGCGTTCATGCGCTTGCAGCGTTGAAACACCACTTTATTGATCGTGACCGTACGCTCACGCGGATGTTCGGTCGCTAGTTGCGTTTGCTGTTTCCGGGGCTGGACTGGCCCCATCTCACCCTCACAAGGAGCATGCCCATGTTGAAGAAAACCCTAGTAGCCCTGGCACTGGGTGGCGCATTGATCGGCGCTGGTCAGGCGATGGCGGCGGATTACGCCATCGACAAGCAAGGCCAGCACGCCTTCGTCAATTTCAAGATCAGCCACCTGGGTTACAGCTGGTTGTACGGCACGTTCAAGGACTTCGACGGTAGCTTCAGCTTCGACGCCGCCAAGCCGCAGGACAGCAAGGTCAATGTCACCCTGAACACCACCAGCGTCGACACCAACCACGCTGAGCGTGACAAGCACATCCGCAGCGGTGACTTCCTCAACGTCAGCAAGCACCCAACAGCGACCTTCGCTTCCACCTCGGTCAAATCCACCGGTGAAGGCACTGCCGATATCACCGGCGACCTGACCCTTAACGGTGTGACCAAGCCGGTGGTGATTGCGGCCAAGTTTATCGGCGAAGGCAAAGACCCATGGGGCGGCTACCGTGCCGGCTTTGAAGGCAGCACCAAACTGAAGCTGAAAGACTTCGATATCCAGAAAGACCTCGGCCCGGCGTCTCAGGACGTTGAGCTGATCATCTCGGTGGAAGGCGTGCGCAAGTAAGCCTGTCAGGCGGGGCATAACCCGCCTGGTTAGACCTGCCAACAAAACGCCGCCCATTGGGCGGCGTTTTTGTGTGCGGCTGGCGGACTATGACTCTTCGCGGTTGCGTGTCAGCAGTGCCGGCTTTTCGCCGCGCGGACGTGCGCTCGCCAGTTCGTCGAGCTGCTCCGGTGTCGGGAAGCGATCCAGGCGTGAGCCCTTGTGCACGATCACTGGTTGCTTGTCGCGTGGGCTTTTCACTGCCGCTTCCTGGCGTGGCAACTCATCGCGGTTCAGCGATGTGGTGCGGGTGTCGCGCGGCGGACGCGCACGGCCGGAGCCATTGCGACCTTGACCGCCCTGGCCACCAGAGCCTGAGCCCTGACGACGGCCTTGACCGCCAGCATTGGCACCACCGCCATTGCTACGCGGCGGTTTGGCTGGGCGAGCCCCCAGGCCAACGCCATTGCTGGCGCTTGGGCCGCTTGGCGCTGCAGGCGCACCGGGCCGACGGCCACGGTTCTGCTGCTTGTTCTGGTTTGGGCTTACATAGTCGGCACGGTTGCCGAAATTATCGATTTCATCGTCGCGGAACTCGTCCGGCGCGCGGTCCGGAGGGAGTGCGGGTACGGCTGGTGCGGCGGCGCGGCTTGATGATGCGCCACGCGGCTGTTGGCTGCGGCCGCCCTGTGGCTTGCTACGGTTGTTGTCGCGACCGCTGTCCTTGCCCTTGTCCTTGCGGCCACCGCCATGGCGCTCGCCTTCTGGCTTGGCGCCGCGTGGTTGACGTGGCTTCTGCGGCTCGCGCACTTCCGGACGCTCAGCCTCAACGGTGCTGGCATCAAAACCCAGCAGGTCACCGTCACCGATCTTCTGCTTGGTCATGCGCTCAATGCCCTTGAGCAGCTTCTCTTCATCCGGTGCGACCAGGGAGATCGCCTCACCGCTGCGCCCGGCACGGCCGGTACGGCCGATGCGGTGCACGTAATCTTCTTCGATATTCGGCAGCTCGAAGTTGACCACGTGCGGCAGTTGATCGATATCCAGGCCGCGGGCGGCGATATCAGTGGCTACCAGAATGCGTACTTTGCCGGCCTTGAAGTCAGCCAGGGCTTTGGTGCGGGCGTTCTGGCTCTTGTTACCGTGGATCGCCACAGCCGGCAGGCCGTGTTTATCCAGGTACTCGGCCAGGCGGTTGGCGCCATGCTTGGTACGGGTAAACACGAGTACCTGTTCCCAGGCGCCAGCGGTGATCAGGTGAGCGAGCAGGGCGCGCTTGTGGCTGGCCTGGATGCGGAATACACGCTGTTCGATACGCTCGACCGTGGTGTTCGGCGGCGTGACCTCGATGCGCTCCGGGTTGTGCAGCAACTTGCCGGCCAGATCCGTGATGTCTTTCGAGAAGGTCGCCGAGAACAGCAGGTTCTGGCGCTTGGCCGGCAGCTTGGCGAGGACCTTCTTCACGTCATGGATAAAGCCCATATCAAGCATGCGGTCGGCTTCGTCGAGGACGAGGATTTCCACGTGCGAGAGGTCGATGGCGCGCTGGTTGGCCAGGTCGAGCAGGCGACCGGGGCACGCCACCAGTACGTCGACGCCTTTGGCCAGGGCCTGGACCTGCGGGTTCATACCAACGCCGCCAAAGATGCAGGCGCTGACGAATTTCAAATCGCGGGCATACAGCTTGAAGCTGTCATGCACCTGGGCGGCCAGTTCGCGGGTCGGCGTCAATACCAGGACGCGCGGCTGCTTTGGGCCGTGACGCTGTTCGCGATCCGGGTGACCGTTGGGGAACAGTCGCTCAAGGATCGGCAGGGCAAAACCGCCTGTCTTACCTGTACCCGTCTGGGCTGCAACCATCAGGTCGCGGCCTTGCAACGCGGCGGGGATGGCCCGCTGTTGCACCGGAGTGGGTTGGGTGTAGCCGGCGGATTCGACCGCACGGACTAAAGCCTCGGAGAGACCGAGGGAGGCAAAGGACATGTGTAATCCTGTCTAGTGAGGGCGCAGCCCTATGGGGTGTATTGCCTGGCTTGAATCACGCTTGGGGGGCGTAATCCCGTCCGGTACTACTGGCCTCTGGGGGCTAGCATCCGGGCGCAAGCCTGGCGGGAAGGCCCGAGTATAACAGAGCCGCTAGTCAGCGCGAGCGTCGGTCTGCTCGGCGGTCTGAGCCGGTACTTCTTGGTGGTAGCGCCGCAGTATTGCCGCGTACTCGGGGCTGCTTTTGAGGCGTCGGAGTTCGCTCTCGAAGCGTGGCACCAGTGCTGCCACGGCAGGTCGTTTGCTGAAGGCGGCATACACCTGATCGCTGTACAGCGGTTGCGGACTGTAGGCGATGGCATTTTCGGCGCCCATTGTCTTGGCGGTGTAAAGGCCGACGGCCCGGTCAGTTATCACCAGATCAATGCGCCCCAGCAGGAGTTTGCCAATATTGGCATCCAGCGTTGGAGCATCCTCACGCACAAAGTGAGTGCCCTTAGCGAAGGCTTGGTTGCTGTAGGCGTAGCCGGGTTCTGTGCCAACCCGTAAGCCTGCAAGATCGTCCACCGAGTTGATCAGGTGAGGGCGTGCTCGTGCGTGGAACAGCACCATTGCGCTGTCGGCCATGGCTTCATTGGGGAAAATCATGCCTTTGGCGCGTTCGTCGCTGTAGAACGCATCGAGCAGAATATCCAGTTTGCCATCGCTCATCTTGCGCAAGCAGCGCCGCCATGGTTCCAGCGTAATGTCGTAACTGATATTCAGGTTTGTCAGTACCAGGTGCAGAAGATCAGCATCAATACCGCGCACCTGACCGTCTTCGAGGAGCGTGTAGGGTGGCCATTCATTGGTACAGACTTTCAGGGGCTGGGCGAAACTGTTGACGCTGCAAGACAGCAGGAAAAGCAGTGCATACAACCTGACCATGGTGCGGTGACCTCGCAGACTTCATTGCAGATACCCTGTCTCACTGTAGCTGCTATCTGCGTGGGTCGGCCGCCCATGACCTATAAACATGTGTGCATGTACGCTCAGGTGATCAGCTTATAGCAGGGCACATAAGCGCTGTTGCCCGGTAGTTTCATCCGGTGTTGATCGACGAAGGCCTGCAGCAGCTGGTCGAGCTGGCGCATGATTTCGCGTTCACCGCGAATTTCATAAGGGCCGTGCTGCTCAATCAGGCGAATGCCCTTGTCCTTGACGTTGCCCGAGACAATTCCGGAAAACGCCCGGCGCAGGTTGGCGGCCAGTTCATGCACCGGTTGCTCGCGAGTCAGTTTGAGGCTGGCCATATTGGCGTGGGTTGGCTCGAATGGGTGCTGGAAGCTCTCATCGATCTTCAGCAGCCAGTTGAAGTGGAAGGCGTCGTTGTGTTCGCGGCGGAACTGTTTGACGGCCTTGATCCCTTCAGCCATTTCCCGGGCGACCTGCTCGGGGTTGTCGATGATGATGCGATAGCGCTGCTGCGCCGCTTCACCCAGGGTCGCGCCGATAAACTCATGCAGCTGCTCCAGGTAGGCGGCGGCGCTGCGTGGCCCGGTCATGATCAGCGGGAAGGGGATGTTCTGGTTGTCCGGGTGCATGAGGATGCCGAGGAAATACAGCAGCTCCTCGGCTGTGCCCGCGCCGCCGGGGAAGATGATGATGCCGTGGCCGACGCGGACGAAGGCCTCCAGGCGCTTCTCGATATCCGGCAGGATCACCAGCTCATTGACGATCGGGTTGGGCGCTTCGGCGGCGATGATCCCGGGTTCGGTCAGGCCCAGGTAACGGCCATGCACGTTACGTTGTTTGGCGTGGGAGATGGTCGCGCCTTTCATCGGTCCCTTCATCACGCCAGGGCCGCAGCCGGTGCAGATGTCCAGGCCGCGCAGACCCAGTTCGTGGCCGACTTTCTTGGTGTATTTGTACTCTTCGGTGCTGATCGAATGGCCGCCCCAGCACACCACAATCTTCGGCTCAGCGCCGGCGCGCAGGGTGTGGGCGTTGCGCAACAGGTGGAAGACGTAATCGGTGATGCCTTGAGAGCTGCCAAAATCGATGCGCTGATTTTCCAGTTCGCTCTGCGTGTAGACGATGTCGCGCAGGGCGCTGAACAGCATTTCACGGGTGCTGGCGATCATCTCGCCATCGACAAAGGCATCAGCCGGGGCGTTGAACAGCTCCAGGCGGATGCCGCGGTCTTGCTGCAGGATATTGATCTCGAAGTTTGGGTAGGCTTCCAAAATGGTCTTGGCGTTATCGCTGTGCGATCCGGTGTTGAGGATCGCCAAGGCGCATTGGCGGAACAGCGCATAGACGCTGCCGGAACCGGTTTCGCGCAGTTGTTGCACTTCACGCTGCGAGAGGGTTTCCAGGCTGCCTTTGGGGGTGACCGAGGCATTGATGGTTTTTCTGCTGACCATTGAGCAACTCCATGGAGGTCTTGAGCTTCAAGCTATGCAGGGTTGACCTTGAGGTCAAGTCGGTGTGGGTGATGAGTACGGCAGGATCTGTCTGAGGCAGCCGACTTGGGGGAAGTCACAAGCTGTGGTGTGTCGCGGGATAACGTCCATGGCACGTGCAATGGCCATGGACGCGGTATCGCCCCTCAGCGTGGCAGCTTGAGGTTGTTCCAGATCGCCAAGCTCGGTTCAGCCTGGTTCATGCTGTAGAAGTGCAGGCCTGGGGCGCCGCCTTGCAGCAGGCGCTCGCACATTTCAGTGATAACCTGCTCGCCATACGCCTGGATGCTGTCGGTGTCGTCACCGTAGGCTTCCAGTTGTTTGCGCACCCAGCGCGGGATTTCCGCACCGCAGGCGTCGGAGAAGCGCGCCAGCTTGCTGTAGTTGGTGATCGGCATGATGCCCGGTACCACTGGAATATCTACACCCAGCTTGCGCACACGGTCGACAAAGTAGAAGTAGCAGTCGGCGTTGAAGAAGTACTGGGTAATCGCGCTGTCTGCGCCGGCTTTGGCCTTACGCACGAAGTTGGCGATGTCGTCCTCGAAATTGCGTGCCTGCGGGTGCATTTCCGGGTAGGCGGCCACTTCGATATGGAAGTGATCATCTGTTTCTTCGCGGATAAAGCTGACCAAGTCGTTGGCGTAGCGCAGTTCGCCGCTGGCCATGCCCATGCCGGACGGCAGGTCACCACGCAGCGCAACAATGCGTTTGATTCCGGAATTCTTGTACAGGTTCAGCAACTCGCGCAGCTCGGCCTTGCTGTCGCCCACACAGGACAGGTGCGGTGCGGTGGGCACCTTCACGTCGCCGTCGAGTTGCAGCACTGTGTTGAGCGTACGGTCGCGGGTTGAGCCACCGGCACCATAGGTGCAGGAGAAGAAATCGGGTTTGTAGGTCGCCAGCTGGCGCGCCACATTCATCAGTTTTTCGTGCCCGGCTTCGGTTTTGGTGGGAAAGAACTCGAAGCTGTAACGGCGTTCTTGGCTCATAGGGTGTCTAGCCTTGGAGACGAAAGGTGGAGGGCGTTGTTCCATCCACCTTGCGGGAAGTCGGCGGTGGATAAGCCAGAGGCTTATCCACCCTACGCATTAGTAGCGGTAAGCGTGTGGCTTGAACGGGCCTTCCTGCGGCACGCCGATGTATTCGGCTTGCTTGCTGGTCAGTTGGGTCACCACGCCGCCGAAGCCTTTGACCATTTCCAGGGCCACCTCTTCGTCGAGCTTCTTGGGCAGCACTTCCACGGTCAGGCGCTCGGCTTTCTTGTCGGCGGACAAGTCAGCAAACTTCTGCTCGAACAGGAAGATCTGCGCCAGTACCTGGTTGGCGAAGGAGCCGTCCATGATCCGGCTCGGGTGGCCGGTGGCGTTGCCCAGGTTCACCAGACGGCCTTCTGCCAGCAGAATCAGGTAGTCATCGTTGTGCGGGTCGAAGCTGCCGCTGCCGGTGCGGTGGATCTTGTGCACTTGTGGCTTCACTTCTTCCCATGCCCAGTTCTTGCGCATGAAAGCGGTATCGATTTCATTGTCGAAGTGACCGATGTTGCACACCACAGCGCGCTTTTTCAGGGCCTTGAGCATGTTCGCGTCGCACACGTTGACGTTACCGGTGGTGGTCACCAGCAGGTCAATTTTGCTCAGCAGGGCGCTGTCGATGCTTGCAGCGGTGCCGTCGTTGATGCCGTCGATGAACGGCGAAACCACTTCATAGCCGTCCATGCAGGCCTGCATGGCGCAGATCGGGTCCACTTCGGTCACGCGTACGATCATGCCTTCCTGACGCAGCGACTGCGCGGAGCCCTTGCCCACGTCGCCGTAACCGATAACCAGCGCTTGCTTGCCGGACAGCAGGTGGTCGGTGCCGCGCTTGATGGCGTCGCTCAGGCTGTGACGGCAGCCATATTTGTTGTCGTTTTTGCTCTTGGTCACCGAGTCATTGACGTTGATCGCCGGGATCTTCAGCTCGCCCTTGGCCAGCATGTCCAGCAGGCGGTGCACGCCAGTGGTGGTCTCTTCGGTGACGCCGTGGATGCGATCCAGCATCTGCGGGTATTTCTTGTGCAGGATCTCGGTCAGGTCGCCGCCGTCGTCGAGGATCATGTTGGCATCCCAAGGCTTGCCGTCCTTGAGGATGGTCTGCTCGATGCACCACTCGTACTCTTCTTCGGTCTCGCCCTTCCAGGCGAATACTGGAATGCCGGCAGCAGCGATAGCCGCAGCAGCTTGGTCCTGGGTGGAGAAGATGTTGCACGACGACCAGCGTACTTCGGCACCCAGTGCAGTCAGGGTTTCGATCAGCACAGCGGTCTGGATGGTCATGTGGATGCAGCCGATGATCTTCGCGCCCTTGAGTGGCTGCTCGCCGGCGTATTTGCGGCGCAGGCCCATCAAAGCAGGCATTTCAGATTCGGCGATGATGGTTTCGCGACGGCCCCAGGCAGCCAGGGAAATGTCAGCGACTTTAAAATCGTTAAAAGCGGCGCTCATAAAAGCTCTCCATTCGTTGTCTGCGAATGGGCGCCGTTGATGCGTATGGTTAACGCCCTGTCCGAGCCTGACAAATCTCTGGTGGCCAGAGTTTGCTGCAGCGCCCCTCGGACAGGTGGCGGGTGCGACCGGAGCTGTGCCGGCCACATGAAGCTGACGAAGTATAGCCAGCCTGGCGCATAAGCCCAAGGCTTTCTGTCGGGCGGATTGGCTGTTGCGCCATCGCTTTTGGCTGCTTCAGTCATGGTGTTTGCATCCGCGCTGATACAGGCTGCAGATGTTTATTCCCTCAACGCGGAGCTGCCATGACGACTGCTTACTGGTGTGTATTGATTGCCCTGTTTCTGCCTTACCTGTCGACGGTTACCGCCAAGGCCGTCAGCGGTGGTTTTAGCCCGCGTCATAACCATGACCCGCGGGCGTTGCTCAACAGCCTCAGCGGCGTCGGGCGGCGGGCCAACAACGCCCAGCTCAACAGTTTTGAAGTGACCCCGGCTTTTTCGGCCGCGGTGATCATTGCCCACCTGGCAGGCGGCGCTGAGCAGGCATTGCTTGATCAGTTGGCGATCGCGTTTGTCGTCAGCCGTATTGTCTATTTCATCTGTTACCTGGCTGACTGGGCGCCGGTGCGTTCACTGGTGTGGTTCGTCAACATGGGGCTGATCATCAGCCTGTTTGTCGTATCGGCTTGATTGCAGCCGGACTGTTCAGTCCTCTGCGGCAAAACACCACGCTTGGCCGGTGGGTACTGGGTGGCGATACTGTCACCCGTTATCCATCCGGTTGTTGGCATTTGAAGGTGTTATGAAGCTTAAAACCTTGTCTCTGGTTGTATTGGCGCTTGCTCTAAGCGGCTGCGGCGGTGTCGATCCCAATTCGCCGCAAGGCCAGCGTCAGAGCATTTTCAAGCAGATGCTCAAGGTCAGCGAAGACCTTGGCGGCATGCTGCGCGGGCGGTTGGCTTTCAAGGAACAGGCATTTGTTGACGGCGCCGCCAAGCTCGATCAACTGACCCGCACGCCCTGGCAGCACTTTCCGCAGGTGCGTGATGACGTTGAGGAAAGCCGTGCCAAGGATGACGTCTGGCAGCGCCAGGCGCGTTTTCAGGAGCTGGCTCGTGCCATGGAAACCAGCACCGCTGCGCTAGTCGCCGCGACGGCGGCAAAGCCGTTAAAGCCCGATGCACTGGTTGCGCCGATGCAGCGTGTTGAAGACAGCTGCAAAGCTTGTCATGAAGAGTTCCGCGCGTTCTAAAGTCCTCAAAATCCGGCGATCTGCGCGGCGCGCAACTGCGCCTGCAGGGCTTTCACCTCGGGGTGCTGGAAGAAAGCTGTTAACTGCGCCGCGCGTTGCGGGCCGATGCCGGGCTGGCGCAGCCAGTCGGCCGTGCTGCGCTGCGCCAACGTGTCCCAGTCCGCGTTTAATGGCACCTGAGACGGAACCCCGAGGGCACGCAGCCAGGCCTGCTGCGGACGTTGGCGGGCCAATTGAAAACTCTGCTGCAAGGCCGCTGCGCTCCGCGGGCCTAAGCCTGGCACGCGAATCAACTGCTCGGGGGTTAACTCCAGCCAGTCGAGCAGGCCGTTGATCATTCCCGCCTGCAGCAGTTTTTCCCACGTGCCCGGGCCCACCCCCGGCAGAGATAAACCTTGTTTGCCGCTGAGCCATGCCAGGCGTGCACGGAACTGGCTGGCGCAAGCGGCGCTGGCTTGCCAGCAGCTCAGGGCGTGGTAAGCGCGGGCATCTGGCACCGGCAATTCAGCGCGCTCTTGGGTGTGCCAGAACACGCTGTCGAGCACCGGGATGGTAAGCCCGGAGAGCCGGATCACCACCTGGTCGCCGGGGCGTATATCCAGCGCCTGCCAGCGTTGCAGTGAGTTGGCGCTGACGTATTCGATGCGCCGGTCATCCAATTTTACCGGCTGCACGCGTAGCACCGGGGTGATGCGCCCGCTGCGGCCGATGCGAAAGTCCACGGCCTGCACCACGGCCAGAGCTTGGCCGACCGGGTACTTCCAGGCCACTGCCCAGTGCGGCGGTTCTGCTTGCCAGCGTGCGGCCTGCGGGCGCTGGGCCTGACGCAGCACCACGCCATCGGTGGCGAAGGGTAGGGCGCTGCTGTACCACTGCTCGCGCCAGTGGCTGGCGTCGGCCACGCTGCGAAGGGGATGGCTGAACGTGGCGCTGTCGGTGAAGCCCAGCGCGCTCAGCTGCTGCAGACGCTCTAGCATGCTGGCTGGGCCATCGGGCCAATCCCAGACAAACAGGCCGATACCGGCTGCGTCCTCATGGCTCAACGCCTTGCGGCTCATCAGGCCGGCTACCTTGCTGCGTGCACTTTGGCCGCCATCTTGCCGCTGGATATGCCCAGGTCTGCGCCAGTACAACTCGCCTTGCAGGGTCAGGTTCAGCGCCGAAGGCAGCTCTGCGGGAATTGCTGGCAGCTGGTGGGCCAGCTGGGTCCAGTCCTGCCCCTGACGGCCGTCGCCGCGACTGATCAGTTGCAGCAGGTGCCCTTGGTGATACACCAGACTGACGGCCACGCCATCGACCTTGGGCTGAATCCATAGCTCATCGCGTTTGGCCATCCAGCGCGCGACAGCACGCTTGTCTGGCAACTTACGCAGGCCTGTGTGAGCCACCGGGTGCGGTTGTGGGCCGGTGCTGCTGGCCAGCGGGTTAACTGCCGCGCTATGGGGGGCCGGGAAGCAGCTGCGCCAATGTTGCAGGGTGACGCTGGCCTGGTCATACAGCTCGTCTGCGACCGGGCTTTGCCCCAGACGATGGTAGGTATCGTCCCATTCGGCCAGTTGTCGGCTCAGGGCATTCAATTCGCGTTCGGCGCGCGGGGCGGACCAGTCGGGGCAGGTGGCCCAAAGGGGGCTGCTGAACAGCAGCAGGCAGGCAATTCGGAGGTTCACCGTGAGCGTCCTTGCTCGGCAGATGTCTCACTCAGACTAGTCGGATTTACCCGAGTGAGCGCGATGTGTAGGCAATAAAAAGCCCCGCACAAGGCGGGGCTTCGGGTATTGCTTCAGGCTTACAACCCAGCGGCAGCGCGCAGGTCGGCGACCTTGTCGGTTTTTTCCCAGGTAAAGGTGCTGAAGGTGTCGTTGCCGACGGTCTTCTGCTTCGGCGTGCGGCCGAAGTGGCCGTAGGCCGCGGTGTCCTGGTACATCGGGTGCAGCAGGTCGAGCATCTTGGTGATGGCGTAAGGGCGCAGGTCGAACACTTCACGCACCAGCTTGATGATCAAATCGTCTGCCACCTTGTTGGTGCCGAAGGTGTTGATCGAGATCGAGGTCGGCTGAGCCACGCCGATGGCGTAGGACACCTGAATCTCGCAACGCTCAGCGAGGCCGGCAGCGACGATATTCTTCGCCACGTAACGACCGGCGTAGGCCGCTGAGCGGTCAACCTTGGATGGGTCCTTGCCGGAGAACGCACCGCCACCGTGACGGGCCATGCCGCCGTAGGAGTCGACGATGATCTTGCGCCCGGTCAGACCGCAGTCACCCACTGGGCCGCCGATCACGAAGTTGCCGGTCGGGTTGATGTGGAACTGGGTGCCTTTGTGCAGCAGCTCGGCCGGCAGAGCATGCTTGATGATCAGCTCCATTACGCCTTCACGCAGGTCTGCCAGCGATACTTCCGGGTTGTGCTGAGTGGACAGCACCACCGCATCGATGCCGACTACCTTGCCATTTTCGTATTGGCAGGTGACCTGGGATTTCGCATCCGGGCGCAGCCATGGCAGCAAGCCGGACTTGCGCGCTTCGGCCTGGCGCTCGACCAGACGGTGGCTGAAGCAGATCGGTGCGGGCATCAGCACGTCGGTTTCGTTGCTGGCGTAGCCGAACATCAGGCCCTGGTCGCCGGCACCCTGGTCTTCCGGCTTGGCGCGGTCGACGCCCTGGTTGATGTCCGGGGACTGCTTGCCAATGATGTTCAGCACGCCGCAGGTGGCGCCGTCGAAGCCGACGTCGGAGTTGGTGTAGCCGATGTCACAGATCACGTCGCGGACGATCTGTTCCAGGTCGACCCAGGCGCTGGTGGTGACTTCACCAGCAACGATGGCCACACCGGTCTTGACCAGGGTTTCCACGGCCACGCGGGCGTGTTTGTCCTGGGCGATGATGGCGTCCAGCACCGCGTCGGAAATCTGGTCGGCGATTTTGTCGGGATGGCCTTCGGAGACGGACTCGGAGGTAAAGAGGGAGTATTCGCTCATCGTGCGGGTTCCTGTTAGTGACCGGTAGTTGCAGCCCGTAGGCCATGAGTGAGTGACGGTTTGGCAAAGTGCCTAACCTGAATCTGAAAGCCGTTGCGCAGGCCTACATAGAGGCTTTCGCAGGTGTTGAGGCCGGCCGCAGCGGCCCAGCGCGCCAGGTCGTCCTGTTCGAAGCCCAGCCACAGGTCGCCGCAGGCTTCGCGGGCCCAGCTCTGGTTGTGGCTGCACAATTCGGTGATCAGCAGGCTGCCGCCAGGTTTCACGCGCTGCGCCAGCTGCTTGAGCGCATCGGCCGGGGCGGCGAAGTGGTGCAGCACCATGTTCAGCACCAGGCAGTCGGCAGCCGGGTAGTCGTCCTGCAGGGCATCGGCCAGCTGCAGTTGCACATTGCCCAGGCCTTCCTCGGTGCAACGTTGACGGGCCAGTTCAAGCATCGCCGCGCTGTTATCCAGGGCCAGTACCTGCTGGAAGCGTTGCGCCAACTCCGGGAGAAAGCCGCCATCGCCAGGGCCGATTTCCACGGCGCTGGCATCACGGGCAAAACCCAGTGAGTCGAGCAGGGCCAGCACGCTGTCGCGGTACTGCGGCAGACCGGCGATCAGGTCCTGCTGCGCCTGGAAGCTGGCCGCGCTGCGGGCGAAGAACTCTTGGCTGGCGGCGGCGCGTTGGCCGTGCACTTGGGCGATGCGTTGCTGTACCTCGGCAGGCAGCTGTAGCTGATCGATTTCATCAAGCAGCGCGCTGTGCAGGCGACTACCCAGCTGTTCACCCTGAGCCAGGGCGCGGCGGTAGAAAATCGCATTGCCTTCGCGGCGGGTAGCCACCAGGCCAGCCTGGGCCAGCACCTTGAGATGATGGCTGATGCCGGATTGACCGGTGGCGAAGATCTGCGCCAACTCCAATACACCGAACGAGTCGTTGGCCAGGGCGCGCAGAATGTTCAGGCGCAACGCGTCACCGCTGGCCTTGCACAGGGCGGCGAGGGCATCGACCGGCTCGAAGGCCAAATGGGAGGCGCGCATATTCATAGGTTGGGCAGTCTAGTCGGTCACTTTTTATCCAGCAAGAGCAATATCAAAAAGTTTTGATATTGCTCTTGCTGGTGCTCAGTGCCTGTTCAACCTGTTCCAGCAGCGCCGCCGCCGCGGGGCTCAGGCTGTGTTCACTGCGCCAGACGGCATGCAGATCGCGGCTGATCTGTAAGTCGCGAACGGGCAGGTGGCACAGCTGTCCGCTGCGCAGCTCCTCCTGCACCGCAAGTTCGGAAATCCAGGCCACGGCTTGGCCGGCCAGCAAGCTGCGTTTTAGCGCCTCGCTGTTGCCCAGGGCCATGGCGACACGTGGTTGCAGGCCGAGCGCCTGATAGGCCTGCTCCAGACTGGCGCGGGTTCCGGAGCCCGGTTCGCGTATCAGCAGGGCGGCGTCGGCCAGTTCCCCTGGGCTGACGGCCGTCTGCTTGGCCAGCGGATGCTTGGGGCTGGCGACGGGCAGCAACGCATCCGTGCCAAGGTGACGGTGATTGAACTGTTCCGGGGCGAATGGCCCTTCGATAAAGGCCAGGGTGATGGCGTTATCTTCCAGCTGTTGTAGGCAGGCCGCGGTGTTGTCGATCTGCAGGCTCAGCTGCAGGTCGGGGTGCTGCTGATGAAACGGTGCAATCAGCGCTGGTAGCAGGTAGCTGCCCAGAGTAGCGCTGGCACCCAGGTGCAGCTCGCCGCAGCCGAGGTTGGCGAAGGCCTGCAAGTCACGTTCGGCGGCCTGCTCCAGAGCAAAGATGCGCTCGGCGTAGGGCAGCAGGCGTTGTCCGGCAGCGGTCAGGGTGACGCCACGGCTTTGTCGGTCAAACAGCGGCAAGCGCAGGCGTGCTTCCAGCTCGCGGATCTCACGGGTCACCGCCGGCTGGCTGATAAAAAGGCGGGCGGCTCCCGCGCTGATACTGCCGGTCTGGGCGATGGCGAGAAAGACTTTGAGGTGATGCAAATTCATAAATAGAAGGTATGCCTTGTATCTTTTATATGTATTTTACCTATAGCACGGCTGTGCCTAACCTCCCAGTCATGGATCGCCATTGGCGATTGTCTGTGAGGAATGCCGTGATGTTGCGCCCATTTACCCGTTTGCATGAGCCGCTGGCTTTTGTTCGTCAATTCACCCCCAACTGGTTCGCAATGACCATGGGCACCGGCGTGCTGGCGCAGGTGGTGGCCAAGCTGCCGCTGACTTTCCCTGGGCAGCTGCTGCTGGCCGAAGGCCTATGGTGGCTGACGGTGCTGCTGTTTGGTCTGTTCAGTGTGCTGTTTGCCGCGCGCCTGCTGCTGTTTCGCGACACTCTGTGGCCGATGCTCGATCACCCGGTGCAGTCGATGTTTCTGGGGGCTATCCCCATGGGGCTGGTACAGGTGATCAACGGCCTGCTGCTATTTGCCGTGCCGCAGCATGGCGACGCCCTCGTGACACTGGCCCATGGCTTGTGGTGGCTGGCGCTGGTCTTGGCTCTAGGCGCTGCTCTCGGCGTGCCGTATTTGATGTTCACCCGGCAGAAGCATGTGCTGGAAACCCTGACCGGGGTTTGGCTGCTGCCGATTGTCGCCCCCGAGGTGGTGGCCAGCGGCGCGGCAGCACTGGCGCCGCATCTGGCGGCTGAGTCGGCACAACTGCTGCTCAGTCTGGGCTATGTGCTGTGGGGCTTGTCGCTGAGCTTGGCGTTTGCCCTGATCGCTCTTGTGCTGTTGCGCCTCGCTCTGCACAAGTTGCCGGATATGGATTTTGCCGCCAGCAGCTGGCTGCCACTGGGGCCGCTGGCCACCGGTTGCCTGGGCTTGATCAGTCTGGGGCAGGCGGCGCCTCACGCCTGGCAGGGCACCGCGTTGCAGGGCGCGGCCGAAATGGCGCAGCAGCTGGGTCTGGTCGGTGGGTTGGCGCTGTGGGGTGCGGGGTTGTGGTGGTTGGTCGCGGCCAGCCTGTTTACCCAGCATTACATGCGCCGTGAGCTGCCCTTCAACCTGGGTTGGTGGGGGTTCACCTTCCCGCTGGGGGTGTTCACCCTGGCCACCTTTGCTCTGCAGCAGATGACCGGCTTGACGTTCTTTATGTGGATGGGCCTGTTGCTGGCGGCCAAGCTGGTGCTGGTCTGGTTGCTGGTGATGCGCCGCACGCTGCACGGTTTGTGGCACGGCGAGCTGTTTCGCGCCCCTTGTCTGGCCACGCAAGCGTCGATTTGAGGCGGCTGACGGGAGCTAATTGCCGATTGTCCGGGGTTAACGACCATCTGTGATTGCCCCCATGGCGCCGCTGGGCGAAAATGGCCGCCTTTTTCGACCCCCCAGTTGCCCAAGCAGCCCCGCAGGAGATTCAGTGATGCCCAGCCGTCGTGAGCGAGCCAATGCCATTCGTGCCCTCAGCATGGATGCCGTGCAGAAAGCCAACAGCGGCCACCCCGGTGCCCCGATGGGCATGGCGGATATCGCCGAAGTCCTGTGGCGTGACTTCCTCAAGCACAACCCGAGCAACCCGAAATTCGCCGACCGTGATCGCTTTGTGCTGTCCAACGGCCATGGCTCGATGCTGATCTACTCGCTGCTGCACCTGACCGGCTACGACCTGGGCATCGAAGACCTGAAAAACTTCCGTCAACTGCACAGCCGCACGCCGGGTCACCCGGAATACGGCTACACCCCAGGCGTGGAAACCACCACTGGCCCGCTTGGCCAGGGCATCGCCAACGCCGTCGGTTTCGCCATTGCCGAGAAAGTACTGGGCGCGCAGTTCAACCGTGACGGCCACCAGATCGTTGACCACTTCACCTACGCCTTCCTCGGCGACGGCTGCATGATGGAAGGCATCAGCCATGAAGTCTGCTCCCTGGCCGGCACCTTGGGCCTGGGCAAGCTGGTGGCGTTCTATGACGACAACGGCATTTCCATCGACGGTGAAGTCGAAGGCTGGTTCACTGATGACACCCCGGCGCGCTTCGAAGCCTACGGCTGGCAGGTGATCCGCAATGTCGACGGCCACGATGCTGAAGAAATCAAGATGGCCATCGAAACCGCGCGCAAGACCAGCGACCGTCCGACCCTGATCTGCTGCAAAACCACCATCGGTTTCGGCTCGCCGAACAAGCAGGGCAAGGAAGAGTGCCACGGCGCGCCGCTGGGCAACGACGAAATCGCCCTGACCCGCGCCACCCTGGGCTGGAACCATGGTCCGTTCGAAATCCCGGCCGACATCTATGCCGAGTGGGATGCCAAGGCTGCCGGTGCCGCCGCCGAGGCCGAGTGGAACGAGCGCTTTGCTGCCTACGCCGCCGCCTTCCCTGAGCTGGCCAGCGAGTTCAAGCGCCGCGTCGCCGGCGAATTGCCCGCTGACTTCGCTGAGAAGACCGCTGCTTATATTCAAGAAGTGGCCGCCAAAGGCGAAACCATCGCCAGCCGCAAGGCCAGCCAGAACACCCTGAATGCTTTCGGCCCGCTGCTGCCGGAATTCCTCGGCGGTTCGGCGGATCTGGCCGGCTCCAACCTGACCCTGTGGAAAGGCTGCAAAGGTGTGTCGGCAGACGACGCGTCTGGCAACTACATGTTCTACGGCGTGCGCGAGTTCGGCATGAGCGCGATCATGAACGGCGTGGCCCTGCACGGTGGCTTCGTGCCCTACGGCGCGACCTTCCTGATCTTTATGGAATACGCACGCAACGCGGTGCGCATGGCCGCGCTGATGAAGCAGCGTGTGTTGTTCGTGTTTACCCACGACTCCATCGGCCTCGGTGAAGACGGCCCGACCCACCAGCCAATCGAGCAGCTGGCCAGCCTGCGTGGCACGCCGAACCTCGACACCTGGCGCCCATGCGACGCCGTTGAGTCCGCCGTGGCGTGGAAATATGCCATCGAGCGCAATGACGGCCCGAGCGCGCTGATCTTCAGCCGGCAGAACCTGCCGCACCAGAGCCGCGATGCCCAGCAGCTGGCTGATGTCGCTCGTGGTGGTTATGTGCTGAAAGACTGCGCGGGTGAGCCGGAACTGATCCTGATCGCCACCGGTTCGGAAATCGGCCTGGCCATGCAGGCGGCGGCCAAGCTGGAAGAGCAGGGCCGTAAGGTGCGCGTGGTGTCCATGCCGTCGACCAGCGTGTTCGACCAGCAGGACGCCGGCTACAAGCAGGCGGTGCTGCCGCTGCAGGTCAGCGCGCGTATTGCAATCGAAGCCTCGCATGCCGACTACTGGTACAAATACGTGGGTCTGGAAGGTCGCATCATCGGCATGACCACCTTCGGTGAGTCTGCCCCCGCGCCGGCGCTGTTCGAGGAATTCGGCTTCACCGTCGAAAACATCCTGGAAACCGCCGCCGAGCTGCTGGACGCCTGATCCGGCGAATGATGGGTGATGCCGCGTGCGGCTCACCCATCCTAAGGTTCCCTATCGAGATCACCATGCCCAAGCGCCCCTATCGAATTGCCCTCAACGGTTATGGCCGTATCGGCCGCTGCGTGCTGCGTGCGCTGCATGAGCGGGGCGCCGGGGCACAGCTGGAAATCGTCGCGCTGAATGACCTGGCCGATCAGGCCAGCATTGAATACCTGACGCGTTTCGACTCCACCCACGGGCGTTTCCCCGGTGAGGTGAAGGTCGACGGTGATTGCCTGCATATCAATGGTGACTGCGTAAAAGTACTGCGTCAGGCCAGCCCGGAAGCCATCGACTGGGCGGCGCTAGATATTGACCTGCTGCTCGAGTGCTCCGGCCAATACACCAGCCGCAGCGAAGCGCAGCGCTTTATCGATGCTGGCGCGCCGCGCGTATTGCTGTCGCAACCGATGGCCAGTGAGGCAGATATCGACGCCACGGTGGTCTACGGGGTCAATCAGGATTGCCTGAGCGGCGCCGAGCTACTGGTGTCCAACGCCTCCTGCACCACCAACTGTGGTGTGCCGCTGCTCAAACTGCTGAATGAAACGGTGGGTATCGAATACGTGTCGATCACCACCATCCACTCGGCGATGAACGACCAGCCGGTGATCGACGCTTACCACCACGAAGACCTGCGCCGCACGCGCTCGGCCTTTCAGTCGGTGATTCCGGTGTCTACCGGGTTGGCCCGTGGTATCGAGCGCCTGCTGCCAGAGCTTGCCGGGCGTATCCAGGCCAAAGCCATTCGTGTGCCGACGGTGAATGTCTCATGCCTGGACATCACCCTGCAGACCGCGCGTGACACCTCCACCGAGGAGATCAACCGCGTGTTGCGCCAGGCCGCGGAAAGCGGCCCGCTCAAGGGCTTGTTGGCCTACACCGAACTGCCGCACGCCAGTTGCGACTTCAACCATGACCCGCATTCGGCCATCGTCGATGGCAGCCAGACTCGCGTCTCCGGGCCGCGTCTGGTCAACCTGCTGGCCTGGTTCGACAACGAGTGGGGGTTTGCCAACCGCATGCTCGATGTCGCTGAACACTTTCTCTCCCTGACTACTCCAGCCCCCGTGAAGGACTGATATATGACCGTTCTGAAGATGACCGACCTCGACCTCGCCGGTAAGCGCGTGCTGATCCGCGAAGACCTCAACGTGCCGGTAAAAGACGGCGCGGTGAAGAGCGACGCGCGCATCCTCGCCTCGCTGCCGACTATCAAGCTGGCGTTGGAGAAGGGCGCAGCGGTCATGGTCTGCTCGCACCTGGGGCGTCCGACCGAAGGCGAATTCAGCGAAGAGAACAGCCTGGCCCCGGTCGCGGCCTACCTGAGCAAGGCCCTGGGCCGCGACGTACCGCTGGTAAAAGATTACCTCGGCGGAGTTGAGCTCAAGGCTGGCGAGATCGTGCTGTTCGAGAACGTACGCTTCAACAAGGGCGAGAAGAAAAACGCCGATGAACTGGCCCAGCAGTACGCTGCGCTGTGCGACGTGTTCGTTATGGACGCCTTCGGTACCGCTCACCGCGCCGAGGGTTCGACCCATGGCGTCGCCAAGTTCGCCAAGGTGGCCTGCGCCGGCCCGCTGCTGGCTGCCGAGTTGGAAGCCTTGGGCAAGGCGCTGGGTAACCCGGCCAAGCCAATGGCCGCGATCGTTGCCGGCTCCAAGGTGTCGACCAAGCTCGACGTGCTCAACAGCCTGAGCCAGATCTGCGACCAGCTGATCGTCGGCGGCGGCATCGCCAATACCTTCCTCGCGGCAGCCGGTTTCCCAGTGGGCAAATCGCTGTATGAGGCCGATCTGGTTGAGACCGCCAAGGCCATCGCGGCCAAGGTCAACGTGCCATTGCCGGTTGATGTGGTCGTCGCCAAAGCCTTCGCCGAAGATGCCGAAGCCACCGTCAAGCTGGTGGCCGATGTGGCTGAAGACGACATGATTCTGGATATCGGCCCGCAAACTGCCGCGCAGTTTGCCGAGTTGCTGAAATCCTCGAAAACCATCCTGTGGAACGGCCCGGTCGGGGTGTTTGAGTTCGACCAGTTCGGCAACGGCACTAAGGTGCTGGCCCAGGCCATCGCCGAAAGCCCGGCGTTCTCCATTGCCGGTGGCGGCGACACCCTGGCGGCTATCGACAAATACGGCGTTGGCGCGCAGATCAGCTATATCTCCACCGGTGGCGGTGCGTTCCTCGAGTTTGTCGAGGGCAAGGTATTGCCGGCGGTTGAAGTGCTGGAACAACGCGCTAACGCATAAACAGCCTGATCATGGAGCGAGTCCCGATAATGAAACGGATTACCCTGCTGGCATTGCTCAGCCTGCTTGGCGCCTGCGCCAGTCAGCCTGCACCGTCGGATAACTGGACGCGCTGGGTGTGCGACAGCCAGACCGAAGTGCTCTGGCGTTTCGCCGACAGCAGTGCAGAGTCCGTCGATGTGCGCCTCGGCGGCGGTGATATCGTTTATCGCTTGCAGCAGGAGCCCGCTGGCTCGGGTGCGCTGTACAGTGACGGGATGTTGTCTTTTCACACCAAAGGCGAGGAAGGACTGGTCTACTGGACGGCCAAGGATGACCTGATCGGCCGTGGCTGCAAGGCACCCTGACAATGACTTGAATACAGGCCGGGTTCACTCCCGGTCTGAATGACTTGAATAGCGCCTGCCCCTGCGGCAGGCTTGCACGATTAACGAGCCCCACCGGGAGAAAGAACACCATGGCACTTATCAGCATGCGCCAGATGCTCGACCACGCCGCCGAATTCGGTTACGGCGTGCCGGCTTTTAACGTCAATAACCTCGAGCAGATGCGCGCGATCATGGAAGCGGCCGACAAGACCGATTCCCCGGTGATTGTTCAGGCATCGGCCGGTGCCCGTAAATACGCCGGCGCGCCGTTCCTGCGTCACCTGATCCTGGCTGCTATCGAAGAATTCCCACACATCCCGGTGTGCATGCACCAGGACCACGGCACCAGCCCTGACGTCTGCCAGCGCTCGATCCAGCTGGGCTTCAGCTCGGTAATGATGGACGGCTCGCTGAAAGAAGACGGCAAGACCCCGGCCGACTACGACTACAACGTCCGTGTCACCCAGCAGACCGTGGCGTTCGCCCACGCCTGCGGCGTGTCCGTTGAAGGTGAACTGGGTTGCCTGGGTAGCCTGGAAACCGGCATGGCCGGTGAAGAAGACGGCGTTGGCGCCGAAGGCGTGCTCGATCACAGCCAGATGTTGACTGATCCGGAAGAAGCTGCCGACTTCGTCAAGCGCACCCAGGTCGATGCCCTGGCCATCGCCATCGGCACCAGCCACGGCGCGTACAAGTTCACCAAGCCGCCCACCGGTGACATTCTCGCGATCGACCGCATCAAGGCTATCCACGCGCGCATCCCCAACACCCACCTGGTGATGCACGGTTCCTCGTCGGTACCGCAAGAGTGGCTGGCGATCATCAACCAGTACGGCGGCGACATCAAAGAAACCTACGGCGTGCCGGTTGAAGAAATCGTTGAAGGCATCAAGTACGGCGTGCGCAAGGTCAACATCGACACTGACCTGCGCCTGGCGTCCACCGGTGCCATGCGCCGCCTGATGGCCGAGAACCCGAGCGAGTTCGACCCG
The DNA here is from genome assembly GCF_002786345.1 of Pseudomonas sp. FEMGT703P. Taxonomy (NCBI): domain Bacteria; kingdom Pseudomonadati; phylum Pseudomonadota; class Gammaproteobacteria; order Pseudomonadales; family Pseudomonadaceae; genus Pseudomonas; species Pseudomonas sp. FEMGT703P. The sequence continues at coordinate 28,542 of NZ_PGCM01000005.1, forward strand.
CGCAAATTCTTCGGTGCCACCGTCACCGCTATGCGCGACATCTGCATCGCCCGCTACGAAGCCTTCGGCACCGCCGGCAACGCCTCGAAGATCAAGCCGATCTCCCTGGAAGGCATGTTCCAGCGTTATGCAAAAGGTGAGTTGGCCGCCAAGGTCAACTAACCCCAGACGATCAGCTGCGCGTCGGCGCTACGGCGTTGAAAGCAGCCTCGGAATGCTTATGTACAACTCGTACACTCCGCTTCCTCGGCTGCTTTCGCCTTGTATCGCTCTAGCTCGCAAGATCGTTCGTAATTTGTACTTAGAGCCCCGCCGATGCGGGGCTTTTTGTTATCTGGAGGGCATAGATGTACAGATCGATCGGGCTGTTGGTGGCATTGGTTCTGTTGGCCGGCTGTGCGGCTCAGCCGCATGTGAGTGAGCCGATTGCTCCAGTGTTTGTGGCAAGCGATCCGCAGCGCTGTGATAGCCGCGCCGAGTGCACCACCAAGGTCTCGCGTACCCTGCTGTTTGTCTTCGACTATGCGGCGGCCGGTGCGCCGCTGGTGCAGCGGAATGGGCGCTTGCTGTTTACCCCCGCCGATGCCCCCCTCACTGACTGGCCGGCGCTGACTATCCGTCTGGCCGAAGCCGAGCAGAGCGCCTTTGCTTTCAATGCGCAGTGCCGGGCACAGGCCTGTCGCCTGACGGCCCCGCAGCTGCTACAGATCTACCGCAGTTACCTGGCGGACAAACCCTGTGCATTCAGTCCGGCGGTGTGCCGTATCGACTAACGCGGCGGCAGGCTGGCGAGAAACGCCAGAATCGCCGCCTGTACCCGTGGCGTGTCCTGCGGCGAGAGGATGTCGCCGGCCAGCACATGGTGTGACGGGTCCTCGGTGTCCTTGAGGGCGATCAGCTGCTTGTGCGCTGAGCCAAAGCGAGCAAAGGCCGCTTCGATGGCCGGGGCGCTGACCACCTGATCGTCCTGCGAATAGAGTGTGAGAATCGGTGCGCTGATCTGCTCCAGCGGCTGCTCACGCACATATTTCACCAGCGCCATCAGCGGCAGCAGCGCCTGTACCGGGTAGCGGTGGCTCCAGTAGCGCGCCTGTTCGGCGTTGCGCGGTTGCCATTGATGTTCCGGGCCCAGCAGCAAGGGCACAAAGTGCGTCGCCCAGGGCCAGGTGAGCACGGTCGCGGCCGGGTCTTTGGGGGCAAAGTTCGGCGACACCATGATATAGGCCAGCACCTGCGGGTTATCGCCCTGCAGCGCCAGCCAAGTGGCTAGGGTGGCGCCGGTCGAGGTGCCGATCACCAGTACCTGTTTACCCAAACGCTGACCGATCTGCATTGCCTCCTGGCTGTCCTGCAGCCAGTCCTGCACGCTGGCCTCGGCCATCGCGGCGCCGCTTCGGCCATGACCGCTCAGGCGGGTGTAGAACAGGTTGGCGCCCAGTTGCCGGGCCAGTTGATCGCTTAGCGGCGCGGTTTCCTGGCGAGTGGCCGAGTAACCATGCAGGTAGATGATCGCCAGGTCGGTCTGGCGTTGGTCTGGGTGGGCCCAGACGATGGTCTTTTCCGCGCCGGGCGTGATGTCCGGGTAAGGTGCTTCTGTCTCGGTCAGGTAGCGGTCGAGGTCGGCAGGGAGCTGGATCGCTGTCAGTTGGGTATCGACGGGTGGCACGGGACCGAGGCTGAACGCCACGGCAAACAGCGCGAGAATCAGCGCGCAGAGGGGTAGGGCTTTTTTCATCGTGCGGTTCTTGTGTGGGTTGTTGTCGGCAGGATGGCTGCTGGCATTCTGCTACAGCAGCTGTAGCTGCGCCTATCGCCCATTTGTGGGCTTGGTAAAACCATGTAAAACACCGGCCACGTGCAGCGCGGCGCGCTGGTCCATACTCGGGCCACCGTCGTCTCTGGATATCTGTCTGCATGCCAAGCAAATTGCGCACTCTGTTGTACTTCTTTCTGGCTGTGCTGCTGGCGAGTGTGATGGGCACTGTGCTGCAGACCCAGTTCAATCTGGCCAACCTGCAGGCGCTTGGCGCGCCCATGCCGCTTGGTGTACGGGTGCAGACCACCTGCCTGGACCTGCTGGGCTTTAGCCCGACCTTCGCGGTGCTGGTGATCCTCGGTTTTATTTTTGCCTTGCCAGCCGCAAGCCTGTTGGCGCGCCTCTGGCCAATGGGCCGCTGGCTGCTGTTTACCCTGGCCGGTGCGTTGGCGGTGCTGGCGGCGATGGCGCTGGCCAATGCACTGCTACCGATGCCAACGCTGATTGGCGCCAACCGCACGTTTGCCGGCACCTTTGGGCTGATGGCCTGCGGCAGCCTGGGCGCGCTGTTATTTGCCGTGCTGATGCGGCGCTCATCGCCGGCGCAATCCTGATTTATCCCTCTGCAAGCAAAAGGCCCGAATCATGCTGAATACGTCCCGCGCTCTGTTGTTGTCTGGTCTGCTTGGCAGCAGCTTGGCGCACGCCATGGATTACCGCATCGAAACCGTGACTGAAGGTCTGGAGCATCCCTGGTCGCTGGCCTTCTTGCCGGATGGCCGCATGCTGGTAACCGAGCGCGTCGGCCGCCTGCGCATCATCGAGCAGGACGGCAGCCTTAATCCGCAACCGGTTGGCGGCGTGCCTGAGGGGTTTGTCGCCGCCCAGGCCGGGCTGATGGAGGTGCTGCTTGACCCGGAGTTCGCCAGTAATCAGCAGCTGTATCTGAGTTATGCATACGGCACGACCCAGGCTAACAACACCCGTCTGAGCAAGGCGCGGCTGGTCGATGGTCAGCTGCAGGATGTGCAGGTGCTATTTACCGCACAGCCGGCTAAGTCCGGTGCTGCGCATTACGGTGGGCGCATGGCCTGGCTACCGGATAACACCCTGGTACTGACCCTGGGCGATGGTTTCGACTGGCGCGAGCAGGCCCAGAACACCAGCAACCACCTTGGCAAGATCGTGCGCCTGAACCGTGACGGCAGTGCGCCGAAGAACAACCCGCTGGTGGGCCAGGCCGGCGCGGCGGCGGAGATCTACAGCCTGGGCCATCGCAACGTGCAGGGCATCGTCTATGACAATCAGCTGCAGCGCCTCTACAGCCACGAACACGGCCCACGCGGAGGCGACGAGCTGAACCTCATCGAGCCCGGCAATAACTATGGCTGGCCGTTGATCACCTATGGCATCGACTACACCGGTGCGCAGATTTCGCCCTACACCGAACTGCCCGGCCTGCAGCAACCCTTACTGCACTGGACACCGTCGGTCGCTCCTTCCAGCCTGACGATTTACCGCGGGGCTCTATTCCCAGAATGGCAGGGCGATCTGTTTGCTTCGACCTTGGCTGAGCGCAGTGTGCGACGCATTCGTCTGCAGGACGGCAAGTTGGCCGGTGAGGACGTGCTGTTCGAGGAACTGGAAGAGCGTATTCGCGATGTGCGTGTCGGTCCGGATGGTGCGTTGTACCTGCTCACTGACAGTGCAGATGGTCGGTTGCTGCGGGTTGTACCGAGCCAGTAGCTGGGGTGCCAAAAGCCGCCCTGGTTGCGCGCGGCTTGCGGCATAATCCTCGGCTTTCCCGTGTATACGCCATTTTGACAATGACCCCGCTCAAATACCTGCAAGGCTACCCGGCCCAGCTGCAAGACAAGATCCGTCAGCTGATTGCCGAGGAGCGCCTGGGCGATTATCTGGCGCGGTCTTACAGCGGCAAGCACGCGGTTCAAAGCGACAAAGCGCTGTACGCCTATATCCAGGGTCTCAAGCAGGAGCACCTGCGCAATGCTCCGGCCATCGACAAGGTGCTCTACGACAATCGCCTCGACCTGACCCATCGTGCTCTCGGTTTGCACACGGCAATTTCGCGGGTGCAGGGCGGCAAGCTCAAGGCGAAGAAGGAAATTCGCGTGGCCTCATTGTTCCGCGAGGCCGCGCCGGAGTTTTTGCAGATGATCGTGGTGCACGAGCTGGCGCACCTGAAAGAGGCTGAGCACAACAAGGCCTTTTATAAACTCTGCGAATACATGCTGCCGGGCTACCACCAGCTGGAGTTCGACCTGCGTGTTTACCTGACCTGGCGGGAACTGCCAGGAACAGCAGGCGTGCTGTCAGCCACGTAGCAGCAGGTTGAGCTGATCCACCACCTCGGCCCATTCAGCGTCGGCTAAGAACTGTTGGCGCAAAAAGTCGGCCTGGGCTGGGTCCCAGAACGGTGCATCGGCCAGTCGGCAGTCTTCCGGCAAGGGGGAGTGGCGCTTGATAAAGAGGTCGATGCTGATCTGGTCATGCTCAAGCCCCAGTTGCTGGAACAGTGTTTCAAGCTCTTGGACGTTGGCTTGCATAGCGGTCTCCCGTTAACGCTATCGGCTAATAGCCCTTTAGTCGACCGACAGAATCTCCAACAGTTGCACACCACTGGCCACGTGCAGGGTCACTTCGTCGCCAACGGTCTTGCCAATAAGGATCAGCCCAAGGGGCGCTTGCGGGCCGATCACCTGTATTGACTGGCCGTCCTGCTGCAGTTTCATCGCTGCGCCGTCCGGGCCTAGGAATAGGCATTGGCGGCGATTTTCATCGTCGCTCAACTCAATCAGTGCGCCGAGCTGGATGCCCAGTAGAGGGTCAAACGCGCGTAACACCAGGAGCTTCCAGTTTGCCAGGGTCTGACGAATGGCGGCCGCACGGCGCGCCTGCCCGGTGGCTAGATAAGACGCCTCCAGACCTAGGGTGTCGTATTTGTTTTCAGCGATATTTTCTTCATGGGTCGCCGTTTCATAGGCGGTGAGCGCCGCCTGTTGAGCCTGCAGCAGGTCATCTTCGAGGCGGGCGATTACCTGTTTCAGCAGTTCGGTCTTGTTCATGGCGGGCACTTTCTGGGCAGGCGTGCAGGGTAGCGGAAAAGCATTGGCGCGGGCAGCTGACAGCTGTGCTCCCTCAAGGTCGTGCGGGTGCTGCATTAGTTAGCTGACAGGCTGGCACCGAGTACTTTTAGCGAGGCCTCAGCCAAGCTGGGTGCGGTTACGGCCTGCCGCTTTGGCTTGATACATCGCCGCGTCGGCCCGGCGAATCAGGGTTGTGGTGTCGTCTTCGTCATGGCTCAGGGCAATGCCGATACTGGCCGCGACATGCACGGTGTGTCCTTCGAGGGTCATCGGCTGATTCAGGCGGTTGAGCAGGCGTTCGGCAAGCTGCTGGACGGCCTCGGCTGACTGCACGCTTTCGCAGACCATCACGAATTCATCGCCACCCAAACGTGCCGCCAAATCACTCTCGCGCATTTGCAGGTTGAGGCGCTGGGCGACTTCAGCCAATACCAGGTCACCAAAGCCGTGACCATATAGGTCGTTGATGGGTTTGAAACCGTCCAGGTCAATCAGCATCACGGCCAGTAGCTCTTGGCGGCGCTGGTTGCGGCTTAGTGCCTGGGTCAGGTGCTGCTGCAGTGCCGTACGGTTGGCAAGGCCCGTTAGTGGGTCGCGCATGGCTTGCTCGCTAAGGCGCTGGTTGGCCTCCTCAAGTGCCTGAGTACGCTCGGCCACCCGCTGTTCGAGTACCCGTTCGTTGTTTTGCAGGGCAGCCTCTCGCTGCCGCTTCAGCTCATTGAAACGCGCTGCAAGGGCGAAAGACAGCAGGATCATTTCCAGGCTTGAGCCAATTTGCATGGAATAGAGCGTCAGAAAATTCGATGGGATGATGGCGAAGTTACGCAGTGCCAGCAGCACTGCGCCGGTCAGCAACATCATCCAGGCTAGGGCAAATAAACGGGCACCTGGCACACGGTAGCCGACGCAGACGAAGCTGGTGAGCAGGAGCATGAGCGTGACTGTCAGCCCGGTCAGCGACATGGTCTGCAAGGCGCGCTGCACTGGCAACAGCAAGGTGGCCAGAACGGCCAGTGCTGTCGCGAAGCAGAGCACGACCAGTACACGATCCCAGCGTGGTAGCCACTGACGTGTGTCGAGGAAGCTGCGGGCAAATATCGCCGAGAAGAGGGCTGCCAATGTCAGGCTGACGGGCAGCATGCGGTTGCTCCAAGGTGCTGCCTGCGGCCATAGGTATTGTGCGCCGAGACCGTTGAGCGACAGTACGCTGAGGGCAAAGGCGCACATAAACAGCACATAGTTGAGAAACGGACGCTCGCGTAGCGCGAGAAATAGCAGAAGGTTGTACAGACCCAAGGCAATCAGCAAGCCGCAGTAGATCGCATGCACCAGGTAGCCGCGTTGGCTGTGCTGCTCGAAGTCGCTGAGCGACATCAGGCTGCCGCTCAGCGTCATGCTGCCAGCCGATTCGACGCGCAGGTACAGGGTGCGTTGCTCGCCAGGTTGCAGGGGTATGTCGAATACGGGCGTGCGGTGGCCGATGCTGCGCTCTGAGTAGGGCACGGTATCGCCAGAGCGTGATGTGCGTATACCGTCTGATCCGACATCGTACAGGCGTACTTCATCCAGCGAGGGGTAGTCCAGCTCTACGCGCCAGGTACGCGCTTGCAAGGTGTGTGAACGCAGCTGCAGGCGCAGCCAGACAGCCCCGCGGGTGTAGCCGAAGCTGAGATCCTTGCGATGACGAAAGTCGGCGTCGACCTGCCGTATATCTTTCAGGGTCAGTGTGCCGCCGGGGTCCGCCAGGTAATCGGCCAGATCATTGAGGTTTTGCGCGGGTGTGTGGTCGTCGAGGCGTATTTCAGCCTGGCTCAGTGGCATTACCAGCAGCAGACAGAACGCTAGGACCAGGCTGCTTAGGCTGCTTAGGCTGATCGGTAGTGATCGGTTAGCGGTATTCCTGGCGGTGAGCATAGAGCGACCAGAGTGCTATACGTGCGCTGGCATACTGGCAGAAAGCCTGCTCTATGCGCTAGCCAATAGTGGCTGGCTACGCCGTATAGCCTGAGGTTAAGCCTCAGGTTGGCGTTTTTGCAGGTGTGAGGCCAGGGTGCGCAGTGGTCCGAGCTGGCGGCAGATCAGCGCCAGTTGGGTTTGCACCAGACGTTGTTGGTCATCCAGGTCGTCGCTGAGCTGTTCCAGTGCCGCAGCCAACTGCTCTTCGGCGTCACTGTGGATGGCCACCGTGCGCTCGTCGTCGAGGCAGCTGGCAATCTCGTCCAGGCTGGCGGCCAACTGGCTGGCACTGGCCAGCAGCGGGTTGTCGCTGCCTCTCAGGCTGGTTTCACCGCGGTGTGCGCCAAGGCCCGAGAGGTAGCTCAACAGGGTGTGCGAGAGCACCAGAAAGCGGAAGCCGATATCCGCATCCTTACGAAAATGCCCCGGTTCCATCAGCATATTGCCCAGAGTGGTCGACAGTGTGGCGTCGGCGTTATGCGCATTGCGTCGCGCCAGGCGGTAGGCCAGGTCGTCACGTTTGCCGCTGGCGTATTGGGCGATGATCTGCTGCAGGTAGCGGCTGTTGCAGCTCAGGGTGCTGGCGAGCAGGCGATTCAGGCGACGGCCCTGCCAGTCCGGCAGGATCAGCAATACGGCCAGGCCGGCGATCAGGCTGCCGAGCAAGGTATCGACCAGGCGTGGAATAAACAGCCCGTAGCCATCGCCGACCTGGTTGAAGCAGAACAGCACCAGCAGGGTGATGGCGGCGGTGGCCAAGGTGTAGCGGCTGCTGCGCAGGGCAAAGAACACCACCCCGGCGACCACCGCAAACAGCGCTTGCACCAGCGGATTTGGGAACAGGTCAAACAACGCCCAGCCGAGTAGCAGGCCGAGCACCGTGCCGCTGATACGCTGCACCAGCTTGAGCCGGGTCGCGCCGTAGTTGGGCTGGCAGACAAACAGCGTGGTCAGCAGAATCCAGTAACCCTGGGTTGGGTGAATCCAGTGCAGCATGCCGTAACCGGCCGCCAGCGCGATGGACAAGCGTAAGGCGTGGCGAAACAGCAATGAGGTCGGCGTCAGCTGCAAGCGCAGGCGTTCCCAAACATCCTTGAGCGAGTGCGGTTCGCGGTCGAGCAGGCTGCTGTCCTGCTGCTCCGCCATGGCGTCGGGGTTGCTGGCGTTGCCCAGTAGTGCATCCAGGCTGCGCAGGTTGCCGGCCAGCGCGCCGAGGGAGCGCAGCAGGTGACGCCAGGCTGGGTTGCTCTGCACGCGCAGGTGTTCGAGGGAGTCGTGCAGGTCGTCCAGCGCCTGGCGGCACAGCTCGCGGTATTCGAATGGCTGACGCAGCTCGATGGCCTGGGCCAGGCGCTGACAGGCTTCGCCATGCAGGCGCAGCAGGCGCTGGCAGCGAAACAGCACATCACTGTGGAAGAACGCTTCGGCCAGCTCGTTATAGGGGTAGTGCGAGGAACTGGCGCGTTCGTGGATGTCCTGGGCAAGAAAGTACAGTTTCAGGTAGCGGCTGACTTTCGGTCCCGGCCGCCCATTGCCGACTCGGTGCAGGATGATTTCCTTGGCCGCATTCAGTGCCGCCACCACGCGGCCGTTCTGTTTGGCCAGGGCCAGGCGGCGTTCCTCCACGTCCAGCTGACGCAGCGGTTCGAACAGCGCGGCCTTGAGCGTGAGGTACTGGCCCAGCTCGCGAAACAGCCGCGCCAGGCTGTGCTGCACCGGCTGGTTGGCGAACAGCGCATTCCACAGCACCGACAGCAGGCCATACCAGGCTGCGCCCGCCACCAGCAGTAATGGCTCCTGCCAGAGGCCCGCCGCGCCGCCGCGCTGCTCCACGCCGATCATGCTGTACACCGCGAGAATCAGCGTGGCCGCGCCGAGGGTGGCGTAGCGTTCGCCCAGCGCGCCGAGCATGGTCAGGGCAAAGCTCGACAGCGCCAGGGCGCAGACGAACAGCCAGGGGTAGGGGAACAGAAATTCCACCGCATAGGCCGCCACGCTGAAGCAGCCGAGGGTGACCAGCAGTGCCACCACGCGGCCCTGCCAACTATCATCAGTTTCCGCCAGGGCGCTGGCGATGACGCCGAGAAACAACGGGATCAGCGCATGCATCCAGCCCTGCGACCAGCACAGTAGCAACGCGCCGCTGAGGGCGATAAACACCCGCAGGCTGTAGCTGAATTTATCCTGGGCCCAGAGGCGACGAAGCGAGTGGCGCAGCGCAGTGGACGGCATGGCCCGACCTTGATCAACCGTAACAGGTAGCAGCCTAACGGAGTCTGTGTCGACTTGGCAGCTGTAAGCCGTGTTGCCACCGATTAAAATGTGGCGCCGATCGATGGGTTGGTGTGAATCACGGCGGCCGGGCTACGCTTAAACTATCCGCCATTCGCGAGGCATCTGCCGTGTTGTACACCTGTGTGCGTGGATTGCTCGTGTTGCTGCTTGTCTGCTTGTCGTGCAGGGTTTTACAGGCTCAGCCGCTGCGCTTCTACACCGAAGAATACCCACCCATCAATTTCAGCGAGAACGGCGAACCCAAAGGGCTAGCCACTGAAGTGGTGCAAGCCATTCTGCAGCGCACCGGGCAGAGCGCGCCGATCAGCGTGGTGCCTTGGGCGCGTGGGTATCAGGAGGCCTTGACCCGACCGAACACTGGCTTGTTTGTGGCCATGCGCACCCGTGAGCGTGAACAGCTGTTCAAGTGGGTCGGGCCGATTACCCGCAACGTCACCAGCTTCTACGCCCTGCGCCGCTCTTTTCTATCGATCAGCCGTTTAGAAGAAGCACGCGAGTACGGCGAAATTGCCGTGCCGCGCGACTGGTACAGCCATCAGCGGCTGCTGGCCGAGGGCTTCAGCAACCTCACCCCGGTAACCGGGCCGGCGCAGGTGGTAAGCATGCTCAAGCTCGGTCGGGTCAAGCTGATGGTGCTGGATAACCTGAGCATCAATGCCCTGCTGGCACAGGGCGATATCCAGGCGGATGAAGTGCAGCTGTTGTTCGACTTCATGCACAGCGACAGCTACATCGCTTTTTCCCTGCAGACGGATGATGCGTTGATCAGCCGCTGGCAAAGTGAACTCGACGCGATGAAGAGGGATGGCAGCTTTACCTTGATCCACCAGAAGTGGTTGCCGGGTGAGCCGTTGCCGCCGCTTGAGCCTGCCCCAGCGCCCTGAGTGGTCAGACGTACTGGGCTGCCGCGTAGCCGGAGGCCCAGGCCCACTGGAAGTTGAAACCGCCCAGATGCCCCGTCACATCCAGCACCTCGCCGACAAAATACAGCCCCGGTGACTTTAGCGACTCCATGGTTTTAGATGACACTTCGCGGGTATCGACGCCACCCAGGGTAACCTCAGCGGTGCGGTAACCCTCGGTGCCGGCTGGCACCAGTTGCCAGTCGCCGAGCTGCTCGGCAATCGCCTTGAGTTCGGCGTGGGTGTACTGCTTCATCGGTTTGGAAGCGAACCAGTTGTCGGCCAACAACCCGGCCATCTTTTTGGTAAACAGCTCGGCGAGCAGGGTTTTCAGTTCGCTGTTGGGGCGTTCGCGTTGTTGCTGATCCAGCCACTCGGGCAGGTCGATATGCGGCAGCAGGTTGATACTCACGGCATCGCCGGGTTGCCAGAATGAGGAAATCTGCAGAATCGCCGGGCCGGACAGGCCACGGTGGGTGAACAGAATATTTTCCTTGAAGCTCTGGCCGTTGCAGCTCACCACACAATCCTCGACTGAGGTGCCGGACAGCTCGGTGCACAGCGCTTTAAGCTGCGGGTCGGTGAGGGTAAATGGCACCAGGCCGGCGCGGGTCGGCAGCAGCTCGTGGCCGAACTGCTTGGCCACCTGATAGCCAAAGCCGCTGGCGCCGAGGGTTGGAATCGATAGGCCGCCAGTGGCGATCACCAGCGATTCACAGCGCACCAGGCCGGCGCTGGTCTGCAGCTGATAACCATTGTCCCGCTTGCTGATCTCGCTGACCGAGGTGTCCAGGCGCAGCTCGACGCCGGCTTCATCGCACTCGCTCAGCAGCAGGCCGAGGATGTCGCTGGCCTTGTTGTCGCAGAACAGCTGGCCGAGTTTCTTCTCGTGGTACGGCACGCCATGCTTGGCCACCAGGCCGATAAAGTCCCACTGGGTGTAGCGCGCCAGGGCCGATTTGCAGAAGTGCGGATTTTCCGAAAGAAAATTGCTCGGTTCACAGTACATGTTGGTGAAATTGCAGCGCCCGCCACCGGACATCAGGATCTTCTTGCCGGCTTTGTTGGCGTGATCCAGCAGCAATACCTGGCGTCCGCGCGTAGCGGCCGTCAATGCACACATAAGCCCGGCGGCACCGGCTCCGATAATCACGACCTGGGGAGTAAGCACAGCCATTTCCTCAACCTGCGACACGCGCCAAGGCTGGCGCAAAACAGCGCGCATATTAGCGCATGGCCAGTAGGGTGTGGCTGAGCCAGTGATCGACTAGGATTAGTGCTCTGCTTTCTCTGGAATCGCCGTTGATGAATGGACTGCGTGCCTGCCTGCTGTCGTGGCTGCTGTTGGCGCCTCTGTATGGCCATGCTGCAGAGACCTTACGGTTGGTGGCGGACCCTTGGCCGCCATTCAATGACCAGACGCTGCTGAACAACGGGGTGGCCTCTGACCTGGTGACCACCGCCCTGGCCCGCGCCGGCTATACCACCAGTTATGTCCAGGTGCCGTGGGAGCGTGCGGTGCGGGGGTTGCAGCAAGAAATCTACGATGTCCTGATCAACGCCTGGTACACCGATGAGCGGGCTGTGTTTGGCCATTTCTCGCAGCCCTACCTGATTAATCGCATTCGTTTTCTGCAACGGAAGGACAGTCATATCAACTTCCGTACGTTGCCGGATCTGTACCCCTATAGCATCGCTGTGGTGCGCGGGTATGCCTACTCCAGTGAGTTTGATCTGGACAGTCGTTTGACCAAAGTGGGAGTGGTGGGCTTCGAGGTGGGCGCGCGGATGTTGCAGGCACGGCGGGTGCAGCTGACCTTGGAGGATGAGCTGGTGGCGCGCTTTCACCTGAGTCGCAGCCTTGCCGGGATTCGCGATCAGTTGGAGTTTCTGCCGCAGCCGTTGAGCGAAAACGGCCTGCACATTCTGGTTAGCCGCAAGCATCCGCAGCATCAGCAAATTGCTGATGCTTTTAATAAGGCGATTGAGGACATGCGCGCCGATGGCAGTTATGCGCAGATCTTTCTGCGCCATGGGCTCTAGGACCTAATGCTGCATCGCCAGCAGACCGCATGGATTACTGCCAACAGTTGCGCCCGCGGCCTTGGCTCTTGGCCTGATACAGACGCAGGTCGGCCTGGTGCAGCAGGCTTTCCAGGTCATCAGGAGCGCCATGATAGATGCCGGCACTGAATGACAGTGCGGGTGCGCCGATGGCGTACTTCAAGCTGGCGCAGTGCGTGCGCAGCTGATCCAGGGTGTCGCTGAGGGTGGCGGCGTCCTGCTGGCTGACCATGGCAAATTCTTCCCCGCCCAGGCGACCGAGTAGAGCGTCTGGGAAGGTGGCGGAAAACGCCCGGGCAAAGCCGATGAGTGCCGCATCACCACTGGCGTGACCGTGGTCATCGTTGATCCGTTTGAAAAAGTCCAGATCGAGCATCGCCACACTCAGGTCACGGCCACCGGAGCGGGCTTGCTGGAACAGCTGTTGGCCATGTTCATAAAACGCACGGCGATTATTCAGGCCGGTGAGGGCGTCGTACTGCGCCGCTTGTTTTAACGCACGCAGCAGGTCGCGGCGTTCCAGGGTCGACATCACCCGGCAGTTGAGCTCTTCCGAGCAGAACGGTTTACGCAAAAAGTCATCGGCACCGTGCTTGATAAACTTGGCGCTGAGCGAGCCCTTGGTGTCGGCGGACAGGCCAAGAATGATCAGCTCGTGGCGCTTCATCTTCTGCCGCAGCAGTTTGACCAGGTCAAAACCGCTGAGTCCCGGCATGCTGTGGTCGACCACCAGCAGGTCGATGTCCGGCTGTTCCTTGAGGATCCTCAGGGCTTCATCGCCGTCGCAGGCCTCAATAATCTGGTAGCGATGCGGGGTCAGCACGTGGCGGATGTAGTGGCGTGTGGCATCGGAGTCCTCGGCGATGAGGATCTTCACGGTGCTGTTGCTTTCCAGGCGGTGCAGCAGGCGGAAGGCGTACTCGTAGGAGTGCTGGCTTTCCTTGAGGACGTAATCGACCACGCCCTTGAGCAGCATCTGGTCGCGGCGCTGTTCGTTGTAGGTGCCGCTGAGCACGATGCAAGGCAGGTGATAGCCCATCACCACGTCGACGATTTCACCGTCCGGGGCGTCCGGTAGGTTGAGGTCGACGATCGCGGCAAAGAACAGCTCCGCCGAGGTCTCCAGCATCACCTGGGCTTCACCCAGGGACGCGCAGAAGATCGGCTGGAAGCCGGTTTCCTTGCGGAATAGATGCTCGAGAATCTTCAGCACCAATGGGCTGTCTTCGATCACCAGAATATTGCGCAAGGGTGCTACTCCTCTGTCGCTGGTCGCGTCACGGCGACCGTCTGTTTAGCGCTTATGGCAACTATAGGGTACGGATACGCAGCGAGCGGCCCTTGATTTTGCCTTCACTCAGGCACTTGAGTGCCTGCATGGCCACGACCCGTTCAACGGCGACATAGGCCTGGAAGTCGAAGATCGCGATCTTGCCAACCTGCGCGCCAGGGATGCCCGCCGCGCCCGTCAGTGCGCCGAGAATATCGCCGGGGCGCAGTTTATCTTTACGACCCGCGCCGATGCACAGGGTGATCATCGGCGGCTGTAATGGCGCGCCGCCCTGGTGCTTCAAGCTGCTCAGTGGGTGCCAGTTGAGCGGGGCCTTTTGCAGGGTTTCGATGGCTTGAGCACGGTGGCCTTCGGCCGGGGCCACCAGACTCATGGCCAAGCCCTTTTCACCGGCACGGCCGGTACGGCCAACGCGGTGAATGTGAATTTCTGAATCACGCGCCAGTTCGACGTTGATCACCATGTCCAGGGCGTCGATATCCAGGCCGCGGGCGGCCACATCGGTGGCCACCAGCACCGACAAGCTGCGGTTGGCAAACATCGCCAGCACCTGATCACGGTCGCGTTGTTCTAGGTCACCGTTCAGCGCGGCGGCCGAAATACCTTTAGCGGTGAGGTGATCGACCACTTCCTGGCACTGCTGCTTGGTAAAGCAGAAGGCCACGCAGGACTGCGGGCGATAGCTGTTGAGCAGCTTGACCACCGCGTCCATGCGCTCTTCTGGCGCGATTTCGTAGAAACGCTGCTCGATCTGTGTGTCGTCGTGCAGGGCGTCCGCTTTGACCTGCTGTGGATCGCGCATAAACGTCGCGGACAGCTGCTTGATCCCGGCTGGGTAGGTGGCGGAGAACAGCAGGGTCTGCCGGCGTGTCGGGGTCTGGCTGATGATGTCGGCGATGCTGTCGTAGAAGCCCATGTCGAGCATACGGTCGGCTTCGTCGAGCACCAGGGTGTTCAGACCGTCGAGTTTCAGCGTGCCTTTGCTCAGGTGCTGCTGGATGCGCCCCGGGGTGCCGACGATGATCTGTGCGCCATGTTCCAGCGAGCCGATCTGCGGGCCAAACGGCACGCCGCCGCACAGAGTCAGAATTTTGATGTTGTCCGCAGAGCGCGCCAGGCGACGCAGCTCTTTGGCCACCTGGTCGGCTAACTCGCGGGTCGGGCAGATCACCAGTGCCTGGCAGCCAAAGTAGCGCGGGTTAAGCGGGTTGAGCAGGCCGATGCCGAAGGCGGCGGTCTTGCCGCTGCCGGTCTTGGCCTGGGCAATCAGGTCCATGCCCTTGAGCATTACCGGCAGGCTCTGCGCCTGAATCGGGGTCATCTCGGTGTAACCGAGGGACTCGAGGTTCGCCAGCATGGCGGCGGAAAGCGGCAGAGAAGAGAAAGCGGTGTGGGTCACGGTACAGGCCTGCTAAACGAAATGGCGTGCAGTGTAACAGGCTGCGCGCGGCGGCCTGTCTTAGAACAGATCGATGGGGTCTACGTCCAATGACCAGCGTACCGCACGGCCGCTGGGCATTTGTTCCAGTGCATGCATCCAAGTGTTGAGTAAGCGATGCAGCGGCGCGCGGGCGTTTGCCTGCACCAGCAGCTGGGCGCGGTAGCGGCCGGCGCGGCGCTCCATTGGCGCTGGCACCGGACCAAGCAGTTCGATGCCGCTGAGTTTCAGCTCGTTCAGCAACAGCTCAGCTTCCGTGCAGGCATCGTCGAGAAAGCCTTCGGCCTGCCCGGGTTTATGCGCTTCGGCGCGCAGCAGTGCGAGGTGGCAGAACGGCGGCAGGCCGGCGCTGCGCCGTTCGCTAAGGGCCTGTTCGGCGAAGGCGAAGTAGCCCTGCTCGGTCAGTTGCACCAATAAAGGATGGTCGGCCAGGTGGCTCTGGATAATCACTTTGCCCGGCTCTTCGGCGCGTCCGGCGCGGCCGGCGACCTGCACGATCAGCTGGGCCATACGCTCGCTGGCACGAAAATCGGCGGAAAAAAGCCCACCATCGGCATCGAGAATCGCCACCAGAGTGACGCGCGGGAAGTGGTGACCCTTGGCGAGCATCTGTGTGCCGACCAGGATGCACGGCTCGCCGCGCTGCACGGTGTTGAACAAGGTGGTCATAGCCTCCTTGCGCGAGGTGCTGTCGCGGTCGACGCGCAAGACCGGCACGTCGGGGAAGAGAATTTCCAGGCGTTCTTCGGCGCGCTCGGTGCCCGCGCCGACCGGGCGCAGGTCGACGTTGTTGCACTTTGGGCAGTTGCTTGGCTGGCGCTCGACGTGGCCGCAGTGGTGGCAACGCAGCTCGCGTGAGCGCTGGTGCACGGTCATGCGTGCGTCGCAGCGCGGGCACTCGGACAACCAGCCGCAGTCGTGGCAGAGCAGGGTCGGGGCGAAACCGCGGCGGTTGAGGAACACCAATACTTGCTGGCCGGCTTGCAAGGTTTGCGCGATGGCCTGTTGCATGGGGCCGGAGATGCCGGAATCCAGCGGTCGGCTTTTCACATCCAGGCGCAGAAAGCGCGGCTGCTTAGCGCCGCCGGCGCGCTCCCGCAGGTGCAGCAGGGCGTAGCGGCCACTGTGGGCGTTGTGCAGGCTTTCCAGCGAGGGCGTGGCCGAGCCCAGCACGATCGGGATATTTTCCTGATGGGCGCGTACCACCGCCAGGTCGCGGGCGTGGTAGCGCAGACCTTCCTGCTGTTTATAGGAGGCGTCGTGCTCCTCGTCGATGATGATCAGCCCCGGCCGCTGCATGGGGGTGAACAGCGCCGAGCGGGTGCCGATGATGATGTCCGCCTCGCCATCGCGCGCCGCCAGCCAGGCGTCCAGGCGTTCGCGGTCATTCACTGCCGAGTGCAGCAGGGCAATACGAGCGTTGAAGCGCCGCTCGAAACGCGCCAGGGTTTGCGGACCGAGGTTGATCTCCGGGATCAGCACCAGAGCCTGCTTGCCGGCCTCCAGAGTTTCGCGGATCAGCTGCAGGTAGACCTCGGTCTTGCCGCTGCCGGTGACCCCGGCGAGAAGAAAGGCGTTGAAGCTGCCGAAACCTGAGCGGATTGCCTCGCTGGCCGCGCGCTGCTCAGCATTTAGCGGCAGTTCCGGCTGCGCCAACCAGTTGGCGTGACGCTCGCTCGGCGCATGACGGCGCACGTCAATCTGCACCAGACCCTTTTCCAGCAGCAGGTCGAGGCTGTCCTTGTTCAGCTGCAGTTTGCTCAGCAGTGCATGGGCAACGCCGTGGGGGTGCTGGGCCAGGGTTTTCAGGGCGTCGCGCTGACGCGGTGCACGGCTCAGGCGGGGGTCGTCCAACTGCGCGCCGGCGGTGACCGACCAGAAGCGCTGTTGGCGTACTTCCGCCGGCTCGCCCTGGCGCAGCAGCACTGGCAGCGCCCAGCTCAGGGTGTCGCCCAGACTGTGCTGGTAATACTGCGCGGTCCACAGGCACAGCTTGAACAGTGCGGGCGGCAGTGGCGATTGGGCGTCCAGTAATTGCAGGGCGGGCTTGAGCTTGTCGGCCGGCACGTCGCTGTGCTCCGTGACTTCGATCAGGATGCCGATCATCTCGCGTCGACCAAACGGTACGCGCAGCCGCGCACCGGGCTGCAAGGCGCTGCGCGGCACACCGGGCGGGGCACGGTAGTCGAACAGGCGGCGCAGCGGCGAGGGCAATGCGAGGCGCAAAATGACGTCGGGCAAGCGGTGGGCTCCTGGTTGCAGGGGGGCGATCTTAGCATGCTGCCAGTCGACGGCCGGCCTTGCGTCGCGGCGGTGCTCTGGTATTATCGCCGGCCTATTTCCGTGCGGTACCTGACAATAGTGTCTGGTGGCGGCACGACAGCCCTGAGGAATCATCATGAAAGCCGATATCCACCCGAACTATGTAGCCGTCACCGCCACCTGCAGCTGTGGCAACGTGATCGAAACTCGCTCCACCCTGGCCAAGCCGCTGAGCCTGGACGTGTGCAACGAGTGCCACCCGTTCTACACCGGCAAGCAGAAAATGCTGGATACCGGCGGCCGTGTTGATCGCTTCAAGCAGCGTTTCGGCATGTTCGGCGCCAAGCAGTAAGCTTGCGCACAGCGACGCAGACCCACATGGGTTTTACCTCGCTACTGAAAAAGGCGTCCCTCGTGGGCGCCTTTTTCGTTTTCGGAGTTTATGCAGGCGGCGCTCTGGCGTTCTGTCCGGCGCCGGGCAACCTGCCCGGTACCAAGGTGCAACGGGTGGTGGATGGCGACACCCTGCGCCTGGTCGATGGCCGCACAGTGCGGTTGATTGGCTTGAACAGCCCGGAGATGGGCCGGCAGGGGCGTTCCGCCGAGCCGTTTGCCGAGGCTGCGCGCCAACGCCTGCAGGCGCTGGTGGCGGCCAGTGATGGTCGAGTGGCCCTGCAGCTTGGTCGACAGGCCAAAGACCACTACGGGCGCACCCTGGCCCATGCCTATGACGACCGTGGTAATAATCTGGAAGCGCAGCTACTCGCCGAGGGCTTGGGCTATCAGGTGGCGGTTGCACCTAACCTGGCGCTGGTACAGTGCCAGCAAGCCGCCGAGCGCAGTGCGCGGCAGGCGCGTGCCGGGCTCTGGCAGCGTTCGCCGGTGCAAACCGCTGCACAGTTGAAAAGCGGCGGCTTTGCTCTGTTGCAGGGTCGGGTTGAGCGTATCGAACGCAATGGCGGCGGTCTGTGGCTGGAAATGGGCGATTCGCTGGTGCTGCATATCGCGCCCAAGGCGTTGGGCAATTTTGATTTGCGCGCGGTCGAAAGCCTTGACGGCCGCCAGGTCGAGGCTCGTGGCTGGGTGATCGACCGCTCCAGACGTGGCGGCTTGCGCGCGGGACAGGCGCGTTGGATGCTGCCATTGACTGATAAGGCCATGTTGGAGGCCCTGCCATGATCCTGCGTGTACTGACGCTCTCTGTCCTGCTGGTACAGTTAGCCGGCTGTGCGGTCAATCCGGCCACTGGCCGCAGCGATTTCGTGATGATGAGCGAGCAGCAGGAACTCGATCTCGGGCGCCGCTACAACCAGGAAATCCTCAAAGAAAACCCGCGCTATGCCGATGAGAAGCTGCAGGCCTACGTGCAGCAAGTCGGTGAGCGGGTAGCAAAGAATAGCCACCGCAACCAGCTGGCCTATCAGTTCACGGTGGTCGACAGCCCGGATATCAACGCCTTTGCCCTGCCGGGCGGCTACATCTATATCCATCGCGGGCTGCTGGCCTATCTCAGCTCGGAAGCCGAACTGGCCGCCGTGCTCGGTCATGAGGTCGGCCACGTCACCGCGCGGCACAGTGTGCAGCAGCAAAGCCAGTCCACTGCCTGGGGCTTGCTCGGCCAGGCCGTGGCGATTGGCACTGGCGTGGGTGCCGCTGCCGATGTCACCGGCGTGCTGGGCAGTGCCGTTGTCCGTGGTTATGGCCGCGACATGGAGTTGGAGGCCGATGGTCTGGGCGCTCAGTACCTGGCGCGCAGCGGTTATGACCCGCAGGCGATGATCGAAGTGGTCAAGGTGCTGAAAAATCAGGAAGACTTTGCCCGCGACCAAGCTACCGCGCGCGGTGAGGCGCAACCTGCGGGCGGCTACCACGGGCTGTTCGATACCCATCCGGATAACGACCGGCGTTTGCAGCAGGTGCTGGGCCCGGCGCGTGCCTTGGCTACCGGTCAGCAGGAGGTCAATCGCGAGGCCTTTCTCAAACGCCTTGAAGGTCTGCCCTTTGGCGACTCCGCCGATACCGGTGTGCGTCGCGGCCAGCGCTTTTACCATGCCGATCTGAACTTCACCCTGGCGTTTCCCAAGGGCTGGAGCCTGCTCAATCGCCCGGATGCGCTGATCGGTCACACCGCCGATCAGCAGGCGTTTATCGCCATGACCCTGGAAGATAACCCGCAGCAACTGACGCCGGCTGAACTGTTGCGCAAGCGCGTCGGCGGTCAGCGGTTGGTGGCCGGCGTCGAGTTGCAGCAGGCTGGTCTCAATGGCTACAGCGCGGTGATTCCAGGCACTGCCGCCAAACGCGTGGCGGTTATCCAGTATGGCTCACGGGTTTACCTGTTTGTCGGAGCGGTACGTGGTCGCGCCTCGCTGGAAACTCAGGATGAGCAGTTTCTCAGCGTGATCAAAAGCTTTCGGCCGATGACTAGCGCCGAGTTCCAGCAGGCGCAGCCGCTGCGCTTGCAGATGGTCAAGGTCAAGCCGGGACAAACCATCGAGGCGCTGGCCGAAGGCAGCAAGTTGCCGGGGGATGCGCTGAAGACCCTGCGCCTGCTGAATAACCTCTACCCATCAGGGCAGCCGCGTGCTGGCGACTGGCTGAAGGTCGTGCGCTAGGGCTGGCGTGTCCATCCGGACTCGTCAGTCTTGTGCAGCTGTATACAACTTGCGTATCCTCGCCGCCTGCCTGTTCAACAGCCCAAAGCGGAAATGCCAACATGTCTGATTTGAAAACAGCCGCTCTCGAATACCATGCGAATCCTCGTCCGGGTAAGCTGAGTGTCGAGCTCACCAAGCCCACCGCAACTGCGCGCGATCTGTCCCTGGCCTATAGCCCAGGTGTCGCTGAGCCTGTGCGCGAAATCGCGCGTGACCCGGAGCTGGCGTACCGCTACACCGGCAAAGGCAACCTGGTGGCAGTGATTTCCGACGGTACCGCTATTCTCGGCCTGGGCGACCTGGGCCCGCTGGCTTCCAAGCCGGTGATGGAAGGTAAGGGTGTGCTGTTCAAGCGTTTTGCCGGCATCGATGTATTCGATATCGAAGTCGAGTCTGAAAGCCCGCAGGCATTTATCGACACCGTACGTCGCATCTCGATCACCTTCGGTGGCATCAACCTGGAAGACATCAAGGCACCCGAGTGCTTTGAAATTGAACGCACGCTGATCGAACAGTGCGACATTCCAGTGTTCCACGATGACCAGCACGGCACCGCGATCGTGACTGCGGCCGGCATGCTCAACGCCCTGGAAATCGCCGGTAAAACACTGCCAGAGGCCAAAATTGTGTGCCTGGGTGCTGGCGCAGCCGCAATCTCCTGCATGAAGCTGCTGGTGAGCATGGGCGCCAAGGTCGAGAACATCTTTATGATCGACCGCAAAGGCGTGATCCACGCTGGCCGCGATGATCTCAATCAGTACAAAGCTGTGTTCGCCAGCGAAACCTCCAAGCGCACCATGGCTGATGCCCTGGACGGTGCCGATGTCTTCGTCGGCCTGTCGGGTGCCAACCTGCTGGCGGCTGAAGACCTCAAGCGCATGGCGCCTAATCCGATTGTGTTCGCTTGCTCCAACCCTGACCCGGAAATCAAACCGGAGCTGGCGCGCGAAGTGCGCAGCGATGTGATCATGGCTACCGGTCGTTCCGACTACCCGAACCAGGTCAATAACGTACTGGGCTTCCCGTTCATCTTCCGCGGTGCGCTGGACGTTCGTGCGACCCGTATCAACGAGGAAATGAAGATCGCCGCAGCCCTGGCGTTGCGTGATCTGGCCAAGCTGCCGGTGCCTCAGGAAGTCTGTGACGCTTACGGCGGTATTGCCCTGTCGTTCGGCCGTGAGTACATCATTCCGAAGCCGATGGACCCGCGCCTGATCACTGTGGTCTGCGATGCTGTGGCCAAGGCCGCGATTGAAAGCGGTGTGGCGACTCTGCCGTATCCGAAGCATTACCCGTTGCAGTCGGTAAACGACGTGTTCAACGGCTAATGGCTTAGCTCAAGAGCAATAAAAAACCCGCTAAGGCGGGTTTTTTATTGGCGCGATTTCCGGTTTGCTAAGCCGCTGCTTAAGGTGCCGAGTGGCTTAGAACAGGTCGATCGGCGCAGATTCGTCAGCGGGTAGCGGGCTACCCGGGATGTAGGTGCCCGGTTCAAACTCACCCATGGGCGGTGGTGAGTCCTCACTTTTGAACAGCTCAAAATAGGCTTCCGGTGTATCCGGTGTGGCAGCGCGCCCGCTGTGGGGATCGATACGCAGGGTTAGCAACCCTTCGGGTTCGGCCAGTAAATGGCTTGGCTTGTCCTTCAGCGCAGCAGCCATGTAGCTCATCCAGATCGGCAGGGCTACAGTGCCGCCATACTCATTGCGACCCAGGCTTTCCGGTTGATCAAAGCCGGCCCAGACCGTGGTGATGTAGTCGGCGTTATAACCAGAGAACCAGCTGTCTTTTGATTCGTTAGTGGTGCCAGTTTTGCCTGCCAGGTCATCACGGCCCAAGGCCATGGCGCGGCGCCCCGTACCGCGTTTGATCACATCTTGAAGCATGCTGGTCATGATGTAGGCGGTGCGCCCATCAATGATCTGCTCGGCAAGTACCGGCTCAGGCGGCAGAGGCTGGTCGCCGGTGCTGAGTGGTATCGTGCTGTTTTGTTCTGCGCGCTGAGCGATCCCAGTAGGTGTTTGCGCTGGGTTGGCGTTGAACAGCTGTTTGCCAGTGCGATCCTCAATCCGTTCGATCAAGTAGGGCTCGGTCTTATAGCCGCCGCTGGCAAACACGCTCCAGCCTTCGGCGATTTCCATTGGGGTCAGGCTTGCGGTGCCAAGCGCCAATGACAGGTTGGGCGGCAGGTCTTTTTTGTCAAAACCAAAACGCTCGATATAGCTCAAGGTGCTGGCAATACCGAGATCTTGCAGCAGGCGAATCGATACGAGGTTGCGCGAGCGGTACAAGGCTTCGCGTAGGCGGATCGGGCCCAGGAAGGTGTTGTTGTCATTCTTCGGTCGCCAAACCTGCGACAGCGCGTCATCGGCGAACACAATTGGCGCGTCATTCACCAGGGTGGCGGCGGTGTAGCCTTTATCCAGCGCGGCGCTGTACACGAAGGGTTTGAAGCTCGAGCCGGGTTGGCGCTTGGCCTGGGCGGCACGGTTGTAGTTGCTCTGCTCAAAAGAGAATCCGCCCACCAAGGCGCGAATGGCACCGTTGTTCGGATCCAGGGAAACAAGAGCGCTTTGTGCTGCGGGCAACTGAACGAAGCGCAGGCTTCCATCGTCCTGAGGCTGCACACGAATCAGGTCGCCTATCTGGCTGACATCGGCAGGCTGCTGTGGGCGTGGACCAAGGCTGTTGGTGTTAAGGAATGGTCGCGCCCACTTCATGCTGTCCCAAGCCACGGCCTGTTCTTCGCCGTTACGCAGCAGGACCATAATTCCGCTTTTCTCTACGCCGGTAACAATGGCCGGCTCCAGGCCGCCGAGAGACGTCTGCTTGCTCAGTTCGGTTAACCAATTTTCTTTGGTCATGCCGGGTAGTCTGCTTTCTGGTCCGCGATAGCCGTGGCGCTGGTCGTATGTGATCAAGCCTTCGCGTACGGCCGTATTGGCCGCCAGCTGAAGATCGCTCGGTACCGTGGTGGTGACATTAAAGCCTTCGGTGTAGGCCTCGCTGCCGTAACGCCCGACCATCTCGGCTCGCGCCATTTCGGCTATGTAAGGTGCTACCAGCTCGGGCGCTGGCACGTGGTAACTGACATTGATCGGCTCGGCGAGCGCCTCTTTGTAGCGCTGCTGGTCAATTCGACCCAGGCTGAACATGCGCCCGAGAATCCAGTCGCGGCGCTCAAGGGCGCGTGTTGGGTTGACTAGCGGATTGAAGCGCGAAGGCGCTTTAGGAAGTCCGGCAATCATGGCCATCTGTGAAAGAGTGACGTCGCGAATGGACTTACCGTAATACACCTGAGCGGCTGCTTCGATACCGTAGGCGCGATTACCGAGGTAAATCTTATTCACATAAAGTTCAAGAATTTCGTTCTTACTAAGCTCTCTCTCAATTTGCAGAGCTAGAAGTATCTCGTTGATCTTGCGTGAGAAACTTCTTTCACTGGTCAGGAAGAAGTTCTTTGCCACCTGCATGGTGATGGTGCTGCCACCACTCTGGATTTGCCCGCTTTTCAAGATTTGCGTCGCAGCGCGCATCAGGCTGGTCAGGTCGACGCCATAATGATTGGCAAAGTTGTCGTCTTCGGCTGCCAGCAGCGCGCTGATGAAGTCTTGGGGAATGTCGTCGAAGGCGATGGGCGAGCGGCGCATTTCACCAAACTCGGCAATCAGCTTGGCGTCGCTGCTGTAAACGCGCAAGGGAATCTGCAGCTGAATACTGCGCAATGATTCGACGGATGGAAGGCTGGGGCTAAGATAGAGGAAGGCACCGCTGAAACTGAGTACCAGACCACAAAAAGCGGCGAGGCTAGACCAGCAAAAAAAACGCAAAAGACGCATCAAGATTTTTGGATTTCCAGATAAAAGAACGGGTTAAGCGAAACACAAGGTTAAAAGAGAAAAACTGATCACATTATAAGCGGTTTTTTTGCCGGGTAGCCATTTGCGCTTCTGTCAAGACTGTTATTTAATGTGAAAAAACATAAATAGTCCGTAAGTCGCGGATGCCAATAGGAAATCGGTCGTGCTAGGGCTCTTCAATAAGAAAGCGAATACGCTACTCGGGATCGATATCAGTTCGACCTCCGTCAAGCTCCTCGAATTGAGCCGCTCCGGAAGCCGCTACAAGGTAGAGGCTTACGCAGTCGAGCCGCTCCCGCCAAACGCGGTGGTCGAGAAAAACATCGCCGAGCTGGAAGGTGTGGGTCAGGCCCTTTCACGCGTGCTAGCGAAGGCTAAGAGCGGTGTAAAAACCGTCGCCGTCGCGGTTGCCGGCTCTGCAGTTATTACCAAGACCATCGAAATGGAAGCCGGGCTTTCTGATGATGAGCTCGAAAACCAACTGAAGATCGAAGCCGACCAGTACATCCCCTACCCCTTAGAAGAAGTTGCCATCGATTTCGAGGTGCAGGGCGCATCCCCGCGTAATGCCGATCGAGTTGAGGTGCTGCTCGCAGCATGTCGCAAGGAGAACGTCGAGGTTCGTGAGGCCGCTCTTGCGCTTGCTGGTCTCACCGCCAAAGTGGTTGATGTCGAGGCTTATGCCTTGGAGCGCGCCTATGGTTTGTTGATTGACCAATTGGGTGGTGGTCGCGATGAGCTGACCGTAGCGGTTGTCGACATTGGCGCCACCATGACCACCCTCAGTGTTCTCCACAACGGCCGTACCATCTACACCCGCGAGCAACTGTTTGGTGGCAAGCAGTTGACCGAAGAGATTCAGCGTCGTTACGGCTTGTCAGTTGAAGAGGCAGGCCTTGCCAAGAAGCAAGGCGGCTTACCGGATGACTATGACAGCGAAGTATTGCAGCCTTTTAAAGAGGCCGTGGTGCAACAAGTCGCTCGATCGCTGCAGTTCTTTTTCGCCGCAGGTCAGTTCAATGATGTTGACTACATCCTGTTGGCAGGCGGAACTGCGTCGATTCCAGACCTTGATCGTTTGATTCAGCAAAAAATCGGCACTCAGACATTGGTCGCTAACCCATTCGCTGAAATGGCACTGAGTGGAAAGGTCAACGCTGGTGCGCTCGCCAGTGATGCGCCAGCCTTGATGATTGCCTGTGGTCTGGCAATGAGGAGTTTCGACTAATGGCGCGGATTAACCTTTTACCTTGGCGCGAGCAGCTGCGCGAAGAGCGCAAGCAGCGCTTTCTAGTAACACTTGCTGGTGTCTTTATCGTAGCAGCAGGCACTGTATTTCTTGGGGATCAATATCTTAATGGTGCTATTGAGCAACAGGATGCTCGGAATGAGTTTGTCCGTAAGGAAATTGCTGTTCTGGATGCGCGCATTAAAGAAATTAGTGAGCTGAAAACCCGTCGTCAGCAGCTTCTTGAGCGGATGAAGATCATTCAGGATTTACAAGGTAATCGACCTATTATTGGTCGTGTCTTTGACCAGTTAGTTAGAACACTACCTGATGGTGTGCATTTCACTGCAGTAAAAATGGCTGCTAAGAATATCTCAATTGTTGGCGCGGCTGAATCTAACAATCGTGTATCGAATCTGATGCGAAATTTAGACGCTTCAGAGTGGCTAACGGCGCCGAATCTAACTGAAGTTAAGTCTGTTACGGCCGGGGCGGTTGATCAGGCTAATGTGTTTCAGCTAAGTGTGCAGCAGACCCAGCCTGCGCTTGCTCCTGAGGAGGCTAAGCAATGAGCCTTAATGATTCTTTAGAAAGCCTGCGTCAGATTGATCTAAATGATCTTGATTTTAATAATGTTGGCTCGTGGCCAGCAGCAGTAAAGTTTATATCAGGCATTCTTCTGTTCGTGATTGTTGTTGCGCTGGGTTACAACTTCCACCTTAAAGATTTGCAAGTCCAGTTAGAGATTAAGCATGCAGAGGAAATTACTCTTAAAGAGCAGTTCTCAACGAAAGCCTTTCAAGCTGCAAACTTAGATGCTTATAAGAATCAGATGCAAGAGATGGAGGTTTCCTTTGGGGCTCTGTTAAAACAGCTCCCAAGTGATACTGAGGTTCCTGGCCTGCTTGAAGATATTACGCGGACAGGGTTGGGTAGTGGCTTAGAGTTTGAAGAAATTAAGCTTTTACCTGAGGTTGCTCAGCAATTTTATATTGAGCTGCCAATTCAGGTGAAGGTTGTTGGCAGTTACCACGATCTAGCAACCTTTGTTAGTGGTGTTGCTAGTCTTCCGCGGATAGTTACTCTTCATGATTTTGATTTGGCGCCAGCGGTTGCTGGTAGTTCATCTAAGTTGAGGATGAATATACTTGCAAAAACTTATCGATATAATGATAAAGGAGGCCAGCAATGAGCTTTCGTTTGTTGTTAATTTTTATTTTATTTTTTGGCCTTGCTGGTTGCGGAGCCAGTAGTGATTTTACTGACTTGCAGTCTTTTATGGAGGAGATTCGTGCGCGACCAAAGGGTGAGATCGAGCCGCTGCCGAAATTTCAAATGTACGAAAACTTTACTTATGGTGCCGCATCATTAAGAAGTCCATTTCAACCGCCCGTTACATTGGAACTCATTGCAAAGCAGAAAGGGGGCGAAGATGTAAGGCCTGATGAGGCTCGTACGAAACAGTTTCTCGAAGGCTTCAATATCGAAGTGTTTGACATGGTTGGTGTGCTGTCTAATTCAAGCGGATTTTTTGCCTTGATAAGCGGTGCTGGTGGTGTACATAGGGTCAAAGTCGGTGACTACCTCGGGCGAAATCATGGGCGTATTCAAGCTTTAGATGAGTCTAGAATTGAAGTCATTGAGATAGTTCCAGATGGTGAAGGTGGTTGGTTAGAGCGGCCGCGCAGCTTATCCCTTAAGGAGCGCTCTTAATTAAGGGTGTGATGACTATGAAAAAAATAATCAATTTGCTCGGCGGAATAATATTATGAGTAATCAGTTCTCTATTTGTGGTCTCACGCTCATTGCAGTGATTTTTACTGGTTCTAGTTTTGCTGCGAATTTACAGACTTTGGATGTTGCGGCATTGCCTGGAGACAGAGTCGAACTCAAGCTCACCTTTGATGAGCCGGTTCTAGCTCCACGTGGATATACTATTGAGCAGCCTGCTCGAATCGCCTTAGATTTGCCTGGAGTGTCAAATAAGCTGGGTGCGAAAAATCGCGAGCTTGGCGTAGGCAATGCTCGTAGTGTGACTGTGGTTGAGGCCAAAGATCGGACTCGTTTGATAGTTAATCTTACAACTCTGGCACCATACAGTACACGTGCCGAAGGGAATAATTTATATGTTGTCGTCGGCGAGCGTTCTAGTGCTGTTGCTCCAGTGTTGAGTGCTGCTCGATCAGATTCGATGCCGCAGAAAGATAAGTATGAATCAATTGGTAAAGGAATAAACAGTATAGATTTCCAGCGAGGTGATCAGGGGGAAGGCAATATTATTATCGGCCTCGCGGACTCAGCTATTAGTCCTGATATTCAGGATCAGGGCGGAAAGATTAAGTTGAAATTCTCTAAGGCTGAAATTCCGGAAGCTTTGAGGGTAAAGCTGGATGTAAAAGATTTTGCTACGCCTGTTCAGTTTGTTAGTTCTTCTGAGGTCGGTGGAGATGCTGTTATAGTTATCGAGCCTGTTGGTTTTTATGATTACCTGGCTTATCAGGCTGATAATAAGCTAACTATAAGTGTAAAGCCGTTGAGTCAGAGCGATGTTGAGCAGCAAAAGAAAGAGAGTTTTGCCTACAGTGGCGAAAAGCTCTCTTTGAATTTTCAAGATATCGATGTTCGCTCAGTGCTGCAGTTGATCGCTGATTTTACTGACCTCAATCTGGTTGCTAGTGATACTGTTTCTGGAAATATCACATTACGTTTGCAAAACGTTCCTTGGGATCAAGCACTTGATCTCGTTTTGAAAACTAAAGGCCTAGATAAACGCAAGGTAGGTAACGTCTTGATGGTCGCGCCGGCGGACGAGATCGCAGCGCGCGAACGGCAGGAGCTAGAAGCTCAGAAACAAGTGGCTGAGTTAGCTCCACTCCGTAAAGATGTTATTCAACTGAATTATGCTAAGGCATCTGATATAGCGAAAATATATGAGGATAATGATTCGCAAGGAGCACTTAAGGATGATATGCGCGGTTCCGTTATTTTCGACGACAGGACAAATACCCTTATTGTTACGCTTACTCAAGAAAGGATTGATGAGCTTCGTCGTATTGTTACTCAGCTAGACATTCCGGTCCGCCAAGTTATGATCGAGGCGCGTATAGTTGAGGCCAATGTGGATTTTGATAAGTCACTCGGTGTCCGTTGGGGTGGTAATTTTTGGACTGGTGATAAGTGGAATGCCTGGGGCAAAGATGGAGATTTAGGTGTTGAGGAGAATGATGAAGGCGGTACGGTTGGGCGTTTTCCAGGCCTCAGGACTTCCCCAGTGAATAGTCCTTTTGTTGACTTGGGTGCTGCGGCGGCGACAAGCGGGTTTGGTATCGGTTTTGTTACAGATAACGTTATTTTGGATCTTCAGTTGAGCGCTATGGAGAAAACGGGCTCTGGCGAGGTTGTCTCCCAGCCTAAAGTTGTTACAGCAGACAAGGAGACAGCAAAGATTTTGAAAGGTTCTGAAGTGCCTTATCAGGAGGCCAGTTCCAGCGGTGCAACAAGTACATCTTTTAAGCAAGCCGCTCTGTCTCTTGAGGTTACGCCCCAAATTACGCCAGATAATCGTGTAATAATTGAGGTTAAGGTAACTAAAGATGCGCCTGATTTTTCGCAAGCTGCAGCAACAGGCGGTGTGCCATCAATCAATAAAAATGAGGTTAATGCTAAGGTTCTTGTTGCTGATGGTGAAACAATTGTAATTGGCGGTGTTTTTTCTAATACTCAGTCTAAATCGGTAGATAAGGTTCCGTTCTTGGGAGATCTTCCATATTTAGGTCGCCTCTTCCGGCGCGACTTGGTGCAGGATAAAAAGTCTGAGCTACTTATTTTCCTGACTCCTCGCATTATGAACAATCAAACCATCGCGGTGAGCCGCTGATTCAGTGCGGAATTTGATTCTTGTTGGCCCGATGGGCGCTGGTAAAAGCACCATCGGGCGCCTGCTTGCTAAAGAGTTGCGGTTGCCGTTCAAAGACTCTGATAAAGAGATTGAGCAACGTACGGGCGCAGATATTCCCTGGATCTTTGATGTTGAAGGTGAGCAGGGATTTCGTGAGCGTGAGCAGGCGGTGATCGCAGATCTTTGCGATGTTGATGGTATGGTGCTTGCCACCGGCGGCGGTGCAGTGATGCGTGCTGAAAACCGTGTTGCCCTTAGGCGCGGTGGGCGTGTGGTATATCTGCATGCGTCTGTCGAGCAGCAGGTGGATCGTACTTCACGTGATCGAAATCGCCCCCTGTTGCGGGCGGCAGATCCAGGTAAGGTTCTGGCTGATCTGTTGGCAGTCCGTGATCCGCTTTACCGTGAAATCGCCGACGTAGTAGTCGAAACTGACGAGCGTCCTCCTCGTCTGGTGGTACAAGAGATCCTTGAGCGTCTTGAGGCGCTTTCTCCCCGTTAAAGCGCAGGCTGAACTGCGCTATCCTAGGCCCCTTTGAAACCTGGGGGCTCTATGCAAACTCTTCATGTCGATCTTGGTGAGCGCAGCTACCCGATCTATATCGGTGGCGAGCTGTTGGCTCGTGATGATGTGTTGGCGGCCCACATTGTTGGTCGTCAAGTCGCGATCGTAACCAATGAGACAGTTGCTCCCCTATATCTCGCAGCGCTTGAGCGCTCGCTTACTGGTTTTGCCGTAACTTCTGTGGTTTTGCCTGATGGCGAAAGTTACAAAACCTGGGAAACCCTGCAGCTGATTTTTGACGGGTTGCTAGGTGCGCGGCATGACCGGCGCACGACCGTTATTGCTCTTGGGGGCGGCGTAATTGGTGATATGGCGGGGTTTGCAGCGTCGTGTTACCAGCGCGGTGTCAATTTTATCCAGGTGCCAACAACATTGCTGTCTCAGGTCGATTCGTCGGTTGGCGGTAAAACCGGGATCAACCACCCGTTGGGTAAGAATATGGTGGGTGCCTTTTACCAGCCGCAAGCTGTAATGATCGATACTGCTACGCTCGCTACCTTGCCCGCTCGAGAATTGTCAGCCGGTTTGGCCGAGGTGATTAAGTACGGTTTGATCTGTGATGAGCCCTTCCTGTCCTGGCTTGAGGCACATATGCCAGCATTGCGCGCGCTAGATCAGGAGGCCCTGACTGCTGCAATTGCTCATTCCTGCGCGGCCAAAGCCCGTGTGGTTGCGGCGGATGAGCGTGAGTCAGGTGTGCGCGCTACGTTGAATCTTGGGCACACCTTCGGCCATGCCATCGAGACGCACCAAGGCTATGGTTCGTGGCTGCATGGTGAAGCGGTGGCGGCGGGTACTGTCATGGCGTTGGATATGTCTGAGCGGTTGGGCTGGATTAGCAAGCCCGAGCGCGAGCGTGCTGTTCGGTTGTTTATGGCTGCAGGGTTGCCGGTTGTTCCACCTGAGGATATGACGCCTGAGGATTTTATGGAGCATATGGCGGTCGACAAGAAAGTCCTTGATGGCAAGCTGCGTCTGGTGTTGTTACGTGGCTTGGGTGAGGCGGTTGTAACCGGTGATTTTCCCCGGGAAATTTTGAATGCCACGCTGAGCGCAGACTATGCGGCTCAGCGGGCTCAGATTAAAAATTAACGAGTGTCCCATGACAAGTCTGCATGCTGACGAGGCGTTTCTCGATCATTACCACTTCACCCACGACCCTTTTGCTTCGAGGGTGCCGGGGTTTAAGTTTTTCCCTGCCCAGCGCAAGCCTGTGCTGGGTCAGTTGCACCATCTGGCGCGTTACAGTCAGTTGTTGCTGGTGGTCAGTGGGCCGGAAGGCAGTGGCAAGACCCTGCTCCGCCAGGCGCTGGTAGCGAGTACCAATAAGCAGGCAGTGCAGAGTGTTGTGGTGTCCGCCAAGGGCGCTTCGGATCCTGCGAGCATTTTGCGTCAGGTCGCGCAGGGGTTGCAGGTGCAGCGGCCAGAGCTGTCGGCCATTCTTGCGCAGGTTGGGCAATTAGCGCTGACCGGGCAGGAAGTCTATGTGCTGGTGGATGATGCTGAAGATCTCAGTGATGCGGCCTTGACCAGCTTGCTGAGTCTGGCGGTTGGCAATGCGGAAGGGCGTCCGCATGTTTTTCTGTTTGCTGATTCACAGCTGCTGATGCGGCTTGAGCGTGTGGCTGCGGGTGATGAGTGCTTTCATGTCATCGAGTTGCAGCCCTACAGCGAGGATGAGACGCGCGAGTATCTGGCTCAGCGTCTTGAGGGTGCGGGGCAGGGCATTGAGGTGTTGAGTGATGACCAGGTTGCCGATATTCATGAGCAATCTTCCGGCTGGCCGGGCGTAATCAATCAGGTTGCGCGCGAGTCGCTGGTTGAGGCGATGTTGGCGCAGCGTGGTGCGGCGAGTCGTGGTGGTTTTTCCTTCAGTTTGCCGCGCAAGCATTTGCTGGCCCTTTGTGTGGTGGCTATCGGCGTGCTGGCTGCCTGGTTTATGCAAGGTCGGGTGGCTGAGGATGTTGATACGCCGGTGATTGCACAGTTGCCACTCGGTGAAACTCCCCCGTCTGTCGTGGTGGCGGAGCCAGGTGCGACAGCTGCTCCGGCGGTTGCGCCGGCGATTCAATTTGAGGGTGCCAATCAGCCACTGCCGCTGCCTTTGGTGGGCGAAGCGCAGCCGGTGATTCGTGAGCCTTTGGCGCAGGCCGCCGGTTTGAGTGGCGCTGAAGAAACTGACGCTGCGGGTGTGTCAGGCGCTGCGGATATCGCGCCTGAGCCGGCTGTGTCAGCAAGTGTTCCGGTGGCGCCAGTTGTGCCTGAGCCGGTTAAGGTGGCACCTGTGGTTGCGCCGCCTGCTGCGCCTGTGGTCAAACCGGTTGCGCCAGTGGTCACAGCGGCACCGTCTCCAGCAAAGCCGAAAGCTCCGCCCCCTGCGGCCAAGCCGGCGGCTGGCGGTGATTGGTATGCTGCGCAGGCGGGCTCGCGTTATACCCTGCAGATTCTCGGCGCGCGTTTGGAGAGTGGTGCTCAGGCGTTTGTAAAAGCCAATGGTGCGGATTACCACTATTTCAAGAAGCAGCATCAGGGCAAGCCGCTGTACGTAGTGACCTATGGCAGCTTTGTCACGCGTGATGCGGCGCAAGCGGCCTTGCGTACCCTGCCTGCGAAGGTGCAGGCTGGTAAGCCCTGGCCGCGTAACTTCGCCGGCATTCAGCAAGAGATTGCTCAGGCGCGCTAGCTGATACACTTCAGCGCTTGCGCTGACCGGTCGGTCGCTATCACGACCTTCCGGTCTTATCCTTCGTTTTCGCGACATATTTTTTCAAGGGTTCGTCACTAAGGTTTGTGACGGCATAGGCGGGTATGTACAATAACTGCCCTTTCGCCTGCGCAAAGCTGGGGCCTAGCCCTGCGCGTATGGTAAGTGGTTGAATTAGAAAGTAATTGCCTTGTGATAGGCCGTCTGGTGAGAGTCCCTATGAAAGCAGGTTTGTACCGTCCTGATGAGTTCAAGGATAACTGCGGCTTCGGCCTTATCGCCCATATGCAGGGTGAGGCTAGCCATCACCTGCTGCAGACCGCGATTGAAGCCCTGACATGCATGACCCACCGTGGCGGGATCAACGCCGACGGTAAGACCGGTGACGGTTGCGGTCTGCTGATCCAGAAGCCTGATGCTTTCCTGCGGGCCATGGCCCAGCAGCACTTTGCCGTCGAGCTGCCTAAGCAGTACGCCGTCGGCATGGTGTTCTTCAACCAAGATCCAGTGAAGGCTGAAGCGGCCCGCGAAAACATGAATCGCGAGATTCTTGCTGCCGGCCTGAGCCTGGTCGGCTGGCGCAAAGTGCCAATCGACACCAGCGTACTCGGCCGCTTAGCGCTTGAGCGTCTGCCGCAAATCGAGCAGGTGTTTATCGGCGGCGAAGGCCTGTCCGATCAGGAATTCGCGATCAAGCTGTTCAGCGCACGTCGTCGCTCTTCGGTGGCTAACGCGGCTGACAGCGATCACTACATCTGCAGCTTTTCGCACAAGACCATCATCTACAAAGGCCTGATGATGCCGGCTGACCTGCAGCAGTTCTACCCGGATCTGGGTGACGAGCGCCTGCAAACCGCCATTTGCGTATTCCACCAGCGCTTCTCTACTAACACCCTGCCGAAGTGGCCGCTGGCTCAGCCCTTCCGCTTCCTGGCGCACAACGGTGAAATCAATACCATCACCGGCAACCGTAACTGGGCGCAGGCGCGCCGTATGAAGTTCGCCAACGACCAGATCTTTGATTTGGATGAGCTTGGCCCGCTGGTCAACCGCGTGGGTTCCGACTCCTCGAGCATGGACAACATGCTCGAGCTGATGGTCACCGGTGGCATCGACCTGTTCCGTGGCGTGCGCATGATCATTCCGCCCGCGTGGCAGAACGTCGAAACCATGGACGCCGATCTGCGCGCGTTCTACGAATACAACTCCATGCACATGGAACCCTGGGATGGTCCGGCCGGTGTGGTACTCACCGATGGCCGCCATGCGGTGTGCCTGCTCGACCGTAACGGTCTGCGTCCGGCGCGCTGGGTCACCACCAAGAACGGCTACATCACCCTGGCGTCGGAAATCGGCGTGTGGAACTACGCTCCCGAGGACGTATTGGCCAAGGGCCGCGTAGGCCCGGGTCAGATCCTCGCGGTGGACACCGAAACCGGGCAGATCCTCGGCAGCGACGACATCGACAACCGTCTGAAGTCGCGTCACCCCTACAAGCAGTGGATGCGCAAGAGTGCCCAGCGCATTCAGGCGACCCTGGAAGACCGCGATCACGGTTCGGCGTTCTACGACGTCGACCAGCTCAAGCAGTACATGAAGATGTACCAGGTCACCTTCGAGGAGCGTGATCAGGTGCTGCGTCCGCTGGGTGAACAAGGCCAGGAAGCAGTCGGCTCCATGGGCGATGACACGCCGATGGCCGTGCTCAGCCAGCGCGTGCGCTCGCCGTACGACTACTTCCGCCAGCAGTTCGCGCAGGTAACCAACCCGCCGATCGACCCGCTGCGTGAAGCCATCGTCATGTCGCTGGAGATCTGCCTCGGTGCCGAGCGCAATATCTTCGAAGAGTCGCCAGAACACGCCGCTCGCGTGATTCTCAGCAGCCCGGTGATTTCGCCGGCCAAGTGGCGCGCCTTGATGAACCTGGATCGCCCAGGCTTCGAGCGTCAGCTGATCGACATGAACTACGACGAGTCGCTCGGCCTGGAAGCGGCCGTGCGCAACATGGCCGATCAGGCTGAAGAAGCGGTGCGCGCCGGTAAGGTGCTGCTGGTTCTGTCTGACCGCCACATTGCTCCAGGCAAGCTGCCGGCTCACGCCTCGCTGGTTACCGGTGCGATTCACCACCGTCTGACCGAGAAAGGCCTGCGTTGCGACTGCAATATCCTGGTCGAGACTGCGACTGCCCGCGATCCGCACCACTATGCAGTGCTGCTCGGCTTCGGCGCGTCGGCGGTTTATCCGTTCCTGGCTTACGAAGTGCTGGGCGACCTGATCCGCACCGGCGAAGTGCTGGGCGATCTGTACGAAGTGTTCAAGCACTACCGCAAAGGCATCTCCAAAGGCCTGCTGAAGATCCTGTCGAAGATGGGTATCTCCACTGTTGCCTCCTACCGAGGTGCGCAGCTGTTTGAAGCGGTCGGCCTGGCCGATGACGTTACCGAGCTGTGCTTCCGTGGTGTGGCCAGCCGCATCAAGGGCGCTCGCTTCGTCGATATCGAAAACGAGCAGAAGCTGCTCGCGGCCGAAGCCTGGAACGCGCGCAAGTCGATCCAGCAAGGCGGCTTGCTCAAGTTCGTTTACGGCGGCGAGTACCACGCCTACAACCCGGATGTGGTCAACACCCTGCAGGCGGCGGTGCAGCAAGGTAGCTACGAAAAATTCAAGGAATACACCACGCTGGTCGACACCCGTCCGGTGTCGATGCTGCGCGACCTGCTGAAACTGAAGCTGGCCGATCAGCCGCTGGCGCTGGATCAGGTTGAGCCACTGGGCGATATCCTCAAGCGCTTCGACTCTGCCGGGATTTCCCTTGGCGCGTTGTCGCCTGAGGCGCACGAAGCCATTGCCGAGGCGATGAACCGTCTGGGTGCCCGCTCCAACTCCGGTGAGGGCGGCGAAGACCCGGCCCGTTACGGCACCGTGCGCAGCTCGAAGATCAAGCAGGTGGCCACCGGCCGTTTCGGTGTAACCCCGGAATATCTGGTCAACGCCGAAGTGCTGCAGATCAAGGTTGCTCAGGGCGCCAAGCCCGGTGAGGGCGGCCAGCTGCCGGGCGGCAAGGTCAACGGTCTGATCGCCAAACTGCGTTACGCAGTGCCGGGCGTGACCCTGATTTCGCCACCACCGCACCACGACATTTATTCCATCGAAGACCTGGCGCAGCTGATCTATGACCTCAAACAGGTCAACCCGGCCGCTCTGGTGTCGGTCAAGCTGGTGGCGGAAGCCGGTGTCGGCACCATCGCCGCCGGTGTGGCCAAGGCTTACGCCGACCTGATCACCATCTCCGGTTACGACGGTGGCACCGGCGCATCGCCGCTGACCTCGATCAAGTACGCCGGTGCGCCGTGGGAACTCGGCCTTGCCGAAACCCACCAAACCCTGCGCGGCAACGATCTGCGCGGCAAGGTGCGGGTACAGACCGACGGCGGCCTGAAAACCGGCCTGGACGTGATCAAGGCGGCCATACTAGGCGCCGAAAGCTTCGGCTTCGGTACTGCGCCGATGATCGCTCTGGGCTGTAAATACCTGCGCATCTGTCACCTGAACAACTGCGCCACCGGCGTGGCCACGCAGAACGACAAGCTGCGCAAGGATCACTTCATCGGCACCGTCGAAATGGTGATGAACTTCTTCACCTATGTCGCCGAAGAAACCCGCGAGTGGCTGGCCAAGCTGGGTGTCCGCAGCCTGGAAGAGCTGATCGGGCGTACCGATCTGCTGGAAATTCTGCCGGGCGAAACCGCCAAGCAGGGGTATCTGGACCTGACGCCGCTGCTCGGCAGCGACCACATTCCGGCCGACAAGCCGCAGTTCTGCCTGGTTGATCGCAATCCGCCGTTCGACGAAGGCCTGCTGGCCGAGAAGATGGTCGAGCTGGTCAAGCCGGCGATTGAGGCAGCCAGCGGTGCTGAGATTGATCTGGAAATCTGCAACTGTGACCGTTCCATCGGTGCCCGTGTCTCCGGCGAAATCGCCCGCAAACACGGCAACCAGGGCATGGCCAAGGCGCCGATCACCTTCCGCTTCAAGGGCACTGCGGGCCAGAGCTTCGGTGTGTGGAACGCCGGTGGTCTGAACCTATACCTTGAAGGCGACGCCAACGACTACGTCGGCAAGGGCATGACCGGCGGCAAGCTGGTGATCACCCCGCCGAAAGGCAGCCCGTTCAAGACCCAGGACAGCGCCATCATCGGCAACACCTGTCTGTACGGCGCCACTGGCGGCAAGCTGTTCGCCGCGGGTACTGCGGGCGAGCGTTTCGCCGTGCGTAACTCCGGTGCACACACCGTGGTTGAAGGCACAGGCGACCATTGCTGCGAATACATGACCGGTGGCTTTGTCTGCGTACTGGGCAAGACCGGCTACAACTTCGGTTCCGGCATGACCGGCGGTTTCGCCTATGTGCTGGATCTGGATAACAGCTTCTACGACCGCGTTAACCACGAGCTGGTGGAAATTCAGCGGATCAATAATGAGTCGATGGAGGCTTACCGTAGCCACCTGGAGCGCGTGCTCGCCGAGTACGTCCAGGAAACATCGAGTGAGTGGGGCGCGACCCTGCTGGAAAACCTGGACGACTACCTGCGCAAGTTCTGGCTGGTCAAACCGAAGGCGGCAAGCCTGAAATCGTTGCTCTCCAGCACCCGTGCCAACCCGCAATAAGAATGCGCCTGAAGTGGTTTGATGAGGTATTGCAATGACTGAACGTCTGAATAACGACTTCCAGTTCATCGAAGTCGGGCGCAAAGACCCGAAGAAGAAACTGTTGCGTCAGCGTAAGAAAGAGTTCGTCGAGATCTACGACAACTTCAAGCCTGCGCAAGCGGCCGATCAGGCACACCGTTGCCTGGGCTGTGGTAACCCCTATTGCGAATGGAAGTGCCCGGTGCACAACTTCATTCCCAACTGGCTCAAACTGGTGTCCGAGGGCAACATCCTCGCCGCCGCCGAACTGTCGCACCAGACCAACACCCTGCCGGAAGTCTGCGGCCGCGTGTGTCCGCAGGACCGTCTGTGCGAGGGTGCGTGTACCCTGAATGACGGCTTCGGCGCGGTGACCATCGGCTCGGTGGAGAAGTACATCACCGATACGGCGTTCGCCATGGGCTGGCGTCCGGACATGTCGCGCGTGGTGCCAACCGGCAAGCGCGTTGCGGTCATCGGTGCTGGCCCGGCTGGCCTGGGCTGCGCCGACGTACTGGTGCGCAACGGTGTGACCCCGGTGGTGTTCGACAAGAACCCGGAAATCGGCGGCCTGCTGACTTTCGGTATCCCCGAGTTCAAGCTGGAGAAGAGCGTGCTGAGCAATCGCCGCGAAGTCTTCACCGGCATGGGCGTCGAGTTCCGCCTGAACACCGAGATTGGCACAGACATCACCATGCAGCAGCTGCTGGATGAGTACGATGCCGTGTTTATGGGCATGGGCACCTACACCTACATGAAAGGTGGCTTCCCTGGCGAAGACCTGCCGGGCGTCACCGATGCGCTGGATTTCCTGATCGCCAACGTCAACCGCAACCTCGGTTTCGAGAAGAACGCGGAAGATTTTATCGACATGAAGGGCAAGCGCATCGTCGTGCTCGGCGGTGGCGACACCGCGATGGACTGCAACCGTACCTCGATTCGCCAGGGCGCCAAGTCGGTTACTTGCGCCTATCGCCGCGACGAAGAGAACATGCCGGGCTCGCGCAAAGAAGTGAAGAACGCCAAGGAAGAAGGGGTGAAATTCCTCTTCAACCGTCAGCCCATCGCCATCGTTGGTGAAGGCAAGGTTGAGGGCGTGAAAGTGGTCGAGACCCGTCTCGGCGAGCCGGATGCCCGTGGCCGTCGCAGCCCTGAGCCGATTCCGGGCTCCGAGGAAATCATCCCGGCGGAAGCCGTGCTGATCGCCTTCGGTTTCCGTCCAAGCCCGGCTGCCTGGTTCAGCGATTTCACGATCGAAACCGACAGCCAAGGCCGTGTGGTAGCGCCGGAGCAGAGCCAGTTCAAGCACCAGACCAGCAACCCGAAGATCTTCGCCGGTGGAGATATGGTTCGCGGTTCTGACCTGGTGGTGACGGCGATCTTCGAAGGCAGGAACGCCGCCGAAGGCATCCTCGACTACCTCGGCGTCTAAGCGTCTGCGTGATTGGCTTGGCCTCACGGGCCGAGGCAAATCGTCGCAATAGATAAAAGGCACGGCACTCGCCGTGCCTTTTGTTTTGCGCTCTGCGAAAATGCCCGCACTTTTTTACCGATTACTTTTCTCGGGAACTGCCATGACCGCCCTGAAGAACGACCGCTTCCTTCGTGCTCTGCTCAAGCAGCCTGTCGACGTCACCCCAGTGTGGATGATGCGCCAGGCCGGTCGTTACCTGCCGGAGTACCGCGCTACCCGCGCCAAGGCCGGTGACTTCGTCAAACTGATGAAGAACCCGGAGCTGGCCTGCGAGGTCACCATCCAGCCGCTGGACCGCTACCCGCAGCTCGATGCGGCGATTCTGTTCTCTGACATCCTGACCATCCCCGACGCCATGGGCCAGGGCCTGTATTTTGAAACCGGCGAAGGCCCGCGTTTCAAGAAAGTCATCAGCAGCATGGCTGATATCGAAGCGCTGCCGATCCCCGATCCAGAGCAGGATCTGGGTTATGTGATGGACGCCGTGCGCACCATTCGCCGTGAGTTGAATGGCCGCGTGCCATTGATCGGTTTTACCGGCAGCCCCTGGACCCTGGCCACCTATATGGTTGAAGGCGGCTCAAGCAAGGACTTCCGCAAGTCCAAGGCCATGCTCTACGACAACCCGCAGGCCATGCACGCGCTGCTCGACAAGTTGGCGCAGTCGGTGACCGCCTACCTCAATGGGCAGATCAAGGCCGGCGCACAGGCCGTGCAGATTTTCGATTCCTGGGGCGGTTCGCTGTCAGCGGCGGCGTATCAGGAGTTCTCCCTGGCCTATATGCAGAAGATCATCGACGGGCTGATCCGCGAGCACGATGGTCGCCGCGTGCCGGTGATTCTGTTCACCAAGGGCGGCGGCCTATGGCTGGAGTCGATGGCGGATAGCGGTGCCGAAGCGCTGGGCCTGGACTGGACCTGCGATATCGGCAGCGCCCGTGCCCGTGTCGGCAACAAGGTGGCGCTGCAGGGCAACATGGACCCGAGCGTGCTGTACGCCAACCCGGCGGCAATCCGCGCTGAAGTCGGGCGTATTCTCGCGGCTTATGGTCATGGCAGTGGTCAGGTGTTCAACCTTGGCCACGGCATCACCCCGGAAGTCGATCCTGAGCATGCGCGTGCCTTCTTCGAAGCGGTGCATGAGTTGTCTGGGCAGTACCATCAGTAAGCCCTGCACAAAACAAAGGCCGCTCATGCGGCCTTTGTTTTATCTGCGTGTTGCTCAGGGCTTACGCAAATCGCGTACGGCCTTTACCAGCGCCAGCTGTTCGGCTTCGCTGAGCGTATCGGCGTAGCCGGGCATGGCGCCGGGACCGTCCTGAATGGCTTCGAGGATGTCGCTGTCGCTGTTGTTGTCCTGCCATTTGGCCTTGCTCAGGTTCTGCGCAAAGTACAACCAGCCGCGCATGGTGTTGGCGCGGCCGTCTTCGGCGTGGCATTTGGCGCAGTGCTGACGGTACAGCTGCTGGCCGTCCACGTCGGCGAGTGCGGGCAGGCTGGCGCTCAACGCCAATACGATGAACAGGCCGAGCCGTAAGGGCTTATTTGACATTGGCCAGGTTTCCTTTGAGGGCGACGCCCGCCATGATCGCGCCAGCGTGGCATTCATACTTCTGGCTGTCCTTGTACTCGACGTTCTTGTAGTTGCTGGCCAGGTCGACCACGGCATTGGCACCGGCCGCTTTGGCCGCGTTCTGGAAGCGGATCAACGCGGACTGCAGGGCCCAGCTGCAGGCGGCTTCATCGCTCTTGTTGAAGGCGTTGGTCTTCTGGCTGGTGGTGACGCCGGATTTAACCACGCTGACCGCGCCAGCTGGTTTGTTGCCAGCCAGGTAGAACTTCACGCTGCCGTCTAGGCGGCCAGCGTTGAGGGCTTCCTGCACGACAGTCTCGAATGGCAAAAAGTGGGTGGTGTCACGAGCTTGGCTGACGGCAGGGAACAGGCTGATGCAGGCTGCTGCGAGAATCCAGGTTTTGGCGTTCATGGGTCGCTCCTTTTATATGAGGTTTTTCTGGGAACTGCTTTGGGTTGCGCAAAAAGAGGTTGCTGCCTTAGCCAGTGTAATCCAGCTGCTTTTTAGCTCCAGCGTTTGAAGATCAGCGACGTATTCACTCCGCCAAAAGCGAAGTTGTTGTTCATCACGTACTGGTGGCTCATCTGGCGGAATTCACCGCGCAGGTAGTCCAGTTCGCCGCAGGCCGGATCGACCGCATCCAGATTCAGGGTCGGCACATAGCTGTCTGAGTTCATCATTTCGATACTGAACCAGGACTCCAGCGCGCCACAGGCGCCCAGGGTGTGGCCGAAGTAGCTCTTCTGCGAGCTGATCGGCATCTGGCTGCCGAACAGTTCCTGGGTCGCCAGGGTTTCCGCGACATCACCCTGGTCGGTGGCAGTGCCGTGGCCGTTGACGTAACCGATGGCGGAGGGTTGTAAACCGGCATCCTGCAGCGCCAGCTCCATTGCTCCGCGCATAGTCGCCTGCACCGGTTTGGTAGCGTGCTGGCCGTCTGAGTTGCAGCCAAAGCCGACGATTTCTGCATGGATGGTCGCACCACGGGCCAAGGCGTGCTCCAGTTCTTCGAGTACCAGAATGCCGGCGCCTTCACCGATCACCAGACCATCGCGGCCGCTGTCGTAGGGACGCGGCGAAGTGTGCGGGGCGTCGTTTTTCAGGCTGGTGGCATAAAGCGCATCGAAGACCATGGCTTCGGTGGGGCAGAGTTCCTCGGCGCCGCCGGCGAGCATCATCGGCAGGCGGCCAAACTTGATCGCTTCATAGGCGTAGCCGATG
Source organism: Pseudomonas sp. FEMGT703P (assembly GCF_002786345.1). NCBI lineage: Bacteria > Pseudomonadati > Pseudomonadota > Gammaproteobacteria > Pseudomonadales > Pseudomonadaceae > Pseudomonas > Pseudomonas sp. FEMGT703P. Next base: position 69,483 of record NZ_PGCM01000005.1, read on the forward strand.
CCCTGGCTGCCGCTGGTGCACGCGCTGGAGGTGGGGATCAGGCGACCCTTGAGGCCGAAGAAAATGCTGATATTGGCCGCCGTGGTGTGCGGCATCATACGGATGTAGGAGTTGGCATTCAGGCCGTCGGCCACCGAGTTGAGCAGCATATTGCCGAACGCCTTGATCTCGTCGGTGCTGCCGGTGGAGGAGCCGCAGGCCACGCCCATCCGACCGTCTTGAATGCGTTCGTCGCCGAGCAGGCCGGCGTGCTCCAGCGCACGTTCGGCGGCGTATACCACCAGTTTCGAGACGCGGCCCATGCTGCGGGTCTGCTTGCGGTTCCAGTGCTTGGGTTGCACGAAGTCATCCACCGGGCCGCCGAGGCGGGTGTTCAGCTCGCTGAAACGGTCCCACTCGTGCATGTAGCGGATGCCGCTCTTGCCGGCCTTGAAGTTCGCCTCAATCGTCGGCCAGTCGCTGCCCAGCGAGGTCACGCCGGCCATGCCGGTGACTACCACCCGTTTGCATCCGCTCATCAGCACAACCCACCATTCACTGCGAGGACCTGGCGGGTAATGTAGGCCGCCTCCTCGGACATCAGAAAATTCACCGCGCCGGCCACTTCTTCCGGGGTGCCCATACGCTGTGCGGGGACCATCTTAAGGATTTCCTCAACCGGCACATCGGCATCGAGGATTTCGGTATCGATCAGTCCGGGTGCGACGCAGTTGACCGTGATCTTGCGCTTGCCCAGCTCGATGGCCAAGGCCTTGGCCGCGCCGATGATGCCGGCCTTGGAGGCGCTGTAGTTGACCTGGCCGCGGTTGCCAATCAGCCCGGACACCGAGGTGATGCAGACGATGCGCCCGGCCTTGCGCCGCCGCACCATGGGCATGGTCAGCGGGTGCAGCACGTTATAGAAACCGTCCAGGTTGGTGCGCATGACGATGTCCCAGTCGTCCTCGCTCAGCGCCGGGAAAGCGCCGTCGCGGGTCAACCCTGCATTACACACGACCCCATAATACGCGCCGTGCTGCTCGACATCGGCTTCCAGCGCCGCGCGGCAGGCGGCGCGGTCGGAAACATCGAATTGCAGGATGCGCGCCTGCTGACCCAGCGCCTCAATCTGCGCCTGCACCGCTTCGGCTTCCTCGCGGCGGGCGCGGCAATGCAGCACGATGTCATAGCCGCTTTTGGCCAGGCGCAGTGCAATCGCCCGGCCGATGCCACGGCTGGAACCGGTGACCAGAATGGTTTCGCGCAGGGCTGCTGTTTCGCTCATGGCTGAGTTTCCTGAAATTCTTCCTGAAGATAGCTGGCCACCTGGGGTGGCCGGAATACGTTAAGCCGTGCCAAGGCCTCGATGCCGGGACCGCGCAGCTGGCATTCGAACACGCCCATGCCGTTGTCATCCTGCAGCGAGCGGCTCGCATGGATATGCAGCTCGGCTCCGGCCGGGAAGCGTTCGACATTGCATTCGTACTTGCGCGTGCCAAGCAGAAAGCCCAGCTCCACCGGCTCGCCGCGCAGGCGCGCCTGGCAGCCTGCGTAGGCGGCGACGCTTTGCGCCATCAGCTCGATGCCAACCCAGGCCGGCAGGCTGCCGTCCTCCAGGCTGAACAGGCCGCCGTTGCGGATGGTCAGCTGGGTTTCGATGTCCTCATCGCCAAAGCGCAGCACCTGATCGATCAGGATCATGTCCGCGGCGTGGGGAATCAGCTCGGCGATTGGCCATTGGCTCATGGATGTTCTCCTGGCATTTCGCCGTGCTCTTCACCCAAGAGCAGGCTGATATTGTTGCCGCCAAAGGCGAAGGAGTTGCTCATCAGTCGGCGTGGGCGACTGCTGCGCAGTTGCGTGCCGGGCTGGACCAGATTCAGTGCTGGCAAGGCCGGGTCAGCATGGCCGTCCCACAGGTGCGGGGGGAGTAGCTGATCCGGGTTGTATTCGCTCAGGGTCAGCCAGCAGAAAGCCGCTTCCAGTGCCCCGGCCGCGCCAAGGGTATGACCGACCATGGACTTGCTCGATGAACAGGGCACACCATCGGGGAAGATGGCCTGCACCGCCTGGCTTTCCATGGCGTCATTGTGTGTGGTGGCGGTGCCATGCAGGTTCAGGTAATCGACCTGATCAGCGCGGATCCCGGCTGCCGCCAGTGCTTTGCGCATGGCCGCCTGGGCACCAAGGCCATCGGGCTGCGGTGCGGAAATATGGTGAGCATCTGAGCAGGCGCCGCCGCCGAGCAGTGTGATTGGTACAGCACTCTGGGCTGCGCCGCTTAGCGGCTCTCTGGTCATTAAGAACAGCGCCGCCGCTTCGCCGATATTAATGCCATGGCGATTGACGGAAAACGGGTTGCAGCGCTCCGCCGAGACGGCTTCCAGGGCGGTAAAACCATTCAGCGTCAGGCGACACAGGCTGTCCACGCCACCGCAGATCACCGCATCGCACACCCCGAGGTTCAGCAGACGCTGCGCGCTCAGCAGCGCCCGCGCGCCCGAGGTACAGGCGGTGGAAATGCTAAAGCACGGCCCGCTCAGGCCCAGCCAGTCACTGAGAAAATTCGCCGGTTCAGCCAGCTCCTGCTGGGCATAGTGATAATGCGCCGGCAACTCGCCCTCGTTGAGATAGGTGGCGATGCTCTGGCTGGCTTCCTCAATGCCCGAGGTGCTGGTGCCGAGTACCACGGCGACACGCTCGGCACCGAAACGGCTGATGGCGGCGCGCAGTTCTGGCTCGATTTCCAGCGCGGCAGCCAGCAGCAGCTGGTTATTGCGGCTCGGCGGATGGTCCGGCAAATCGGGTAAATCAGGCAGGCTGCCAGGCACGGCGCCGACGGTCAGCACGCGCTCGGCCACCCAACCGGTTTGCGCCTGCATGCCGCTGCTATCGCCGGCAAACAGCGCTGTCGCCACCGCCTGCTTGCCTTGGCCGAGGGCGCAGTTAAGGCCCAGTGCGTTGAGGTAAACCGGCATCAGGGAATCTCTTCGTCGGCGAGGGCATAGACCCGGTAACTCAGCACCTGGCCCTGACTCAGGGTGAAATCCAGCGGCGCGTGGTAGTCGATCAGCCAGTGCGGATTAAGCCGGCGCTGGCCGTCGGCCAGTTGCTGCCAGGTATCCGGCGCATAGCTGGCGGGCAGCTTATCGATCGGGGTGAGGGCGAACAGCAGCGCGGCGAACAGTTCCTGGGCCTCGCTATTGGGCGGCAGCAGGCCATCGGCGCGCCACTGGCCATTCTCCAGCAACTGCCGCGCCAGGGGCACGCCGAGTGGATCGAACAGCGACCAGCGCAATGCCGATTGTTCGGCCTGCACCACCAGCCACCAGGTCTGCTGATCCGCGCCTTGCTGGCGTTCGACACGCAACGCGGCGGGCAGTGGCGCACCAAAGGTCGGTGCGCTTAGCGGCAGCGGCGTGTGAGCGGCGCAGGCGCTGAGTAGCAGGCCGAGGCCGAGCAGGACGAGGCGTCTCATGCCGGAGTTGCCTCCAGCGGCTTGCGCGCCACCACATTGACCAGGGTTTCATTGCGTTGGCCCGCCGGCTTGGGTTTCATCAGCCCCCAGCGCTCCAGCAGGCCGAAGTCCTTGGAGCGACTCCACCATAGATAGGGGTAGGAGATGTTGTCGGCGACAAATTCGAAGCCCTGGTCGCGCAACATAGCCAGATAGCCTTCGGCGCTTTTCTGCACATGCATGGGGTGGCGGAATAGCCAGCGGATCACCCAGGTGTCGATGTAGTACTGAGTCGATTCGGCGAACAGCAAGCGCCCGCCCGGCTTGAGCACGCGCCAGAACTCGGCCAGGGCCTGTTCCTGCTCGACCAGGTGATGGAAGGTCTGGTGACAGAACAGCAGGTCGACGCTGGCATCCGGTAGGTCGATGGCGGCGCAGTCGCTGGCGATCAATTGCACATCCAGGCCCAGGCGCTCCGCCTCGGCACGCGAGCAGTCGAGGCTGTGCGGGTCGGCGTCCAGACCGATTATCCGTGCAGGCGCAAACGCCTCGGCGAGCAGGCCGAAGGACTTGCCCTGGCCGCAGCCGGCATCCAGCAGCACTGGTGCTTCTGGCAGCGGGCCGGCGAACAGTCCGCGCAGGTCGTTGATCGCCACGCGCAGCACATGGTGCTGCCAGACGTGGCTCTGCAAGAACCAGAAGCCAAAGCGGGTTTCCTCGACGTAGGTGGCGGCCGGGTTGTTCATAAACATCCTTATTTATTGGCTGGCGCAGACTTCGGCGAGTACGCGCAGGCGGCGCTTGGGCTCTGCCACATAGGGGTTCTTCGCGTCCCAGGCATAGCCCGCGAGGATCGAGCTGATCATCCGGCGGATTTCCGGCTGGGCCTTCTCGTAATAGATCACGTCTTGGAAGCTGCCGTCATACCAGCCCTCGACATACACGCGGAAGGTGTCGACGCCGCGCTTGAGTGGGATGGCAAAGTCCTGCTCCCAGTCTACCGTCTCGCCACTGAGTTGGCGGTGCAGCAGGCCAGCGGCCATGCTCGCAGAACGCATGGCGATGGTCACTCCGGAGCTGAACACCGGGTCGAGGAACTCCGCCGCATTGCCGAGCAGGGCAAAGCCTGGGCCGTGCAGGGCTTTTACGTTGGCCGAGTAGCCGCCAATGGTGCGCGCCGGGGTGTCCCACACGGCGTTTTTCAGCACCTTGTGCAGGCTGGGGGTCTCTTCGATAAATTGCTTCAAGCAGGCGTCGAGATCTTCCGGGCGACCTTGATAGCGGGTGGCATCGGCCACTACACCGACCGAGCAGCGGCCGTTGCTGAACGGGATGGTCCAGAACCACACGTCGCGCAGGGTCGGGTGGGTGGTGATGAGGATCTTCTCGCGGTCGAAACCGGTGCCCTCGCTGCGGTCTTCGACGTGGGTAAACACTGCCTGGCGTACAGGGAAGCTCGACGGCGTGTCGAGGTCGAGCAGGCGCGGCAGCACGCGGCCGTAGCCGCTGCCATCGAGGACGAAGGCGCACTCGACTTGGTATTCATGGCCATCGGCCAATCGGCGCACGCTCAAGCGTGGGCGGTCGGCGCTGAAATCAACGGCGAAGATTTCTTCTTCATAACGAATTTCCACACCCTGCAGCTCGGCCTGATCCGCCAGTAGCTTGTCGAAATCGGCACGCAGCACCTGATAGGTCGAACCCTGCCCTGGGGTAAAGGTGTCGCGGAAATCGAATTCGGTATAGCGCTCGCCCCAGCCAAAGGCCGCGCCATGCTTGGTCTGAAAGCCGGCCGCGCGCACCGCGTCGAGCATCCCGGCTTCTTCAACAAAGTCCAGGCAGTGCGACAGCAGACTTTCGCCAATCGAGAAACGCGGGAAGCGCTGGCGCTCCAGCACCAGCACGTTATGGCCATTGCGCTTGAGCAGCGCACTGGCAATCGCCCCGGACGGGCCGGCACCTATCACTACGACTTGGCGTTGTTCGACTTCAAGAGACTTCATAGCGGCTTCTGGCCTCATGCGTGGCGGCGTGTGGGTAAGCACCGGCCAGGGCCGGTAACAGGGTCGAGATCAGGCCCATCAGCATCAGGGCGAAATACAGTGCCGGGCTGATTATCTGCTGTTGCAGCAGCAAATTGAGAAAGATGATTTCAGTCAGGCCACGGGTATTCAACAGCAGGCTTTCGCGCCACTGCCCCGCATAGGCGCGCAGTTGTCCGGCGGCCCAGCTTAGGCCCAGCCAGTTACCAGCCAGTTTGCTGATGATCGGCAGCAGCAACAGCGCCGCAAATTGCCAGGCAGAATACCCCAGCCAGGCGTCGTGCCAGTCGATCTGCAACAGGCCAAAGGCCAAAATCAGCGGCACCGCCAGCCAGGTTTGCAGCCAGCGCAGCAGCCCGGCGGGTAGCGGCAGGCGCAAAGGCAAGCGCAGGGCGGTGAGCAGCAACAGGTAGGCGATGCCGAACACCAGGGCATTCAGGTGCAGCTGCTGCATCAACAGCAGCAGGGCGAGAAAGCAGCTGCCATTGAGCAGCGCCGAGCGCAGCGGCAGCAGCTTCAACAGCAGTGGCACGCTGGCGGCCAGCAGCGGCCAGAGCAGGGTGGCCGGATCGCTGCTGCCCTGGGCCAGGCCGAAGATCAGCCAGCACAGCAAATCCATGATGATTGCCGCCTGCAGCAGCTGGCGGATCTTGGCCACCGGGTAGCCGAGATGCTGCAGGTAGAGAAACAGCACCGGAATGGCGGTCAGGGCAAACAACAGGCCCACAGCAATAGTGGCCAGGCCGCTTTGCTCCGGCAGCAGCCAGAAGGCGCAGGCCAGGCCGCAGAAGAACGGCACAAAGAAACTCGGCAAGGCGATCTGCAGGCTACCCGGCTCCAGTTGCAGGTCGACTACATCACTGAGGATATGCCCCAGCAACAGGCAGAAGGCCACGCCATACAAAGGCTCCAGCCACTCCGGGGCGAGCAGCTCGCGGGCGCCGAAGCCCAGCGGCGTGGTCCATAGCATCAGCAGCGGCAGGCCCAGGGTGGCCAGCAGCAACTGGCTGACAATCGGAATCAGGCGCAGGCGTTTGCCCAGCCAGGTCACCAGGGCAAATAGCGCGAGCAATGCCAGCCAGGCCAGGGCGATGCTCATAGCGTCTGCGCCTGGTTAGCTGTGCTTTGCCGGGTGCCGGCCCAGGGTGCCAGCAGAAAGCAGAACAGCAGGCCAAGGCTGATTGCCAGGCCGAAGTTGGCAATCGCCGGGGTCTCGCTGATCAGCAGCAGGCCGAACGACAGCCAGCTGGTCAGCGCCGAGAGCAGGGTGCCGAGCAGGCTGACCGCCGGCCCGCCGATGTTCTCGCGCATCAGAATGGCGTAATCGACGCCGATGGCGGTGATCAGCAGCAGGCCGAACAGGCTGAACAGCGTCAGCGGCTGGCCCAGCCAACCCAGGCAGGCCAGCGCCGCCAGGGCCGCCAGCAGCGGCAGGCAGACCACCCGCAGTGCGCCGCCGAGGCCGAATGGCAGGCACAGCAGCAAGAGGATCGCCACGCTGGAGATGAGTTTTAGTTCGGCGGCGCTAAGTTGGGTGGCGCTAAACAGCGCGTTGAGTTCGCTGATTCGATCCACCAGCTGCACCCCCGGCAGGCCCTCGACCAGCGGCTTGAGTTCGGCGCTGTTGCTAAGCCCCTGCAGGCTGACCAGCCCGGCTACGCCGTCTGCATGAGCGCCCAGCCATAGCGGTCGCCAGGCCTCGCCCAGGGTGCTGGCCAGGGCTTGTTCCAGGCTCGCTTGGTTGTTCTGTTGCAGTTCCAGCAATTCGTTATGCAGTGCGCTAGGCGCAATGCCCAGGTCGAGCAGCGGTTGCCAGTGCTGCGGCAGTTCGCTCAGTGCAGCGCGCAGTTCCTGCAGCTGACTCTCGGGAGCGACCAGTTGGCTGAGGGCGCGGTAGTCACGCAACTGACCGTTCTGCACCGCCTGATCCAGACGCTGGCTCAGCGCCGCTTGGCGTTCCAGCAGCTGCTGCGGGTTAGCGGCGCGCACCAGAAAGAACTGGCTGGTGGGCTGCTGGCCGGTCAGCTCGGCGATGCGCTGGGCCTCGGCCAGCAGTTGCGGCTCCTGGCCCAGCCATTGGCGCAGATCATTTTGTGTATGCAGCTGCCACAGCCCGCCGGCGCAAAACAGCAGCAACAGCACCAGCAGCGGCGCGCTGCCGATCTTGGCTAACAGACGTGCCCGGCCGGCCAGCAGGCGTTGGCTAAAACTCAGCAGCTGCGGCGATGGGCTTAGCCGCAGGCCACGCAGCCAGGCCGGCAGCAGGCATACCGAGCACAGATAAGCGGCAATCAGCCCGGCAGCGGAGAACAGCGCGACCTGGGTTAGCGCCGGAAACGGGGTAAAGGCCAGCGCCAGATAGCCGATCAGGTTGGTGCCCAGGCTCAGGCTCAGTCCCGGCAAGGTGGCGCGCAGGGCGTCCCAGCTGGTCCAGCCGTCTGTGCCCTCGGCGTGGCTCCAGCTTTTACTTAAATAGTGTTGTGGATAGTCCGCAGCAACCCCGACCAGGCTGGCACCCAGTACCAGGGTCAGAGCATTGATCTGGCCGAATACCAGCACGCAGGCGGTGCAGCCGGCGAGCAGTGCCATGCCGATGGGCAGCAGGCTGACCAGCACGCGCACGCGGCGGAAGGCCAGCAGCAACAACAGCAAGGTGCCGAGGGTGGCGCCGCCGCCAATCAGGCTGATCTCGCGGGTGGCCTTGGCTTGCCCGGCTGCCGCATACAACACGCCACCGGCCGCCAACAGTTGACCTCCGGCTGTTTCGATCTGTGCACGGGTAGCGGCGACCTGGACGGCTATCAGCGGCGGCTCCTGCATATCGAAGGCGCTGCCTTTGGCGCTGGCACGCAGCAGGGCCCAGGTCATGCCCGGTTCTTCCAGCAGCAGTGCGCCGCTGCTCAGGTCGGCCTGGATACGGCTGCCGGGGTTCAGTGCCTGCTGTGCGCGTACACCCAGGCCCAGCCAATCCTGCTCGATGGGCAGCAGGCTAAAACCGGCGAAGGTGTCGAACAGCTGGGCGGCGCGTTGTTCGATCAGTTGTTGCGGTTGCTCCAGCAGCAGCTGGCGATCCGCCGTCGGTAGCAGGGCCAGGCGGTTGCTGCGCAGGTAATCGCGCAGCGCCGCGAGGTCGCTGTCGACGCTCCACTGCACCTGAGCGAAACGGCCGCTGCCGCGCCACTGCTCGCCCACCTGCTGCACCAGGGCAATCGCCTGGTCGCGTTGCGGGTGGCCAATCAATAGCAACAGGTCGCGATTGAGCGGCTCCTGCATACGTTGCTCGGCCTGCTGCACCAGGGCGTCGCCACTGCCGGCCGGTAACAGCGCGAGCATATCCGCAGCCACGGGCGGGCCGTTGCGCCATTGCCACGCGGCGAGCGCCAGTAGGGCGGCGAGCAGCAGCAGAAAGCCGCGCGGCAGCCAGCGTTCACTGCGCAAAGTCGCGCCGCTCCTGTTCCGTCAAGGCATCGCCAGCCTGGCTGTCCGGTAAGCGCAGCACGCTGTGGTCGCTCTGGGTTTCATGCAGCTCGATGCGCTGCACCAGCGCGCCGCCGTCGATCTGGATGCGGCTAAAAATCTGCTTGAGCAACACCGAGTTCGGCACCAGGCGCAGTTGCCAGGCCTCGGCCGTGCCGCTCAACTGCAGCTCGAAATCCCGCGCCAGGCCGCTGTGGTCACCTTTGAGTACGGCGAGAAACAACCGGCTCTGTTGCGCGGCGACATCCTGGCCGGGCTGCTGTTGCCAGCCGCTGGGCGTGCGTTTGGCGATGCCCTGGCTGTCGATGCGGTAATCCTGCTTAAGCGGGCTTTGCAGTTGCCAGAGCAGGCCCAGGTCGCGGCTCAACACAAATTGGCCGCGACTGGTCAGTGGCTGCGGCAGGGCGCGCAGGTGCTTCTCCTGAATCAGCGGGCCGCGCACCACAGCAGGCTTAGCCAGCTGGGCGCTGAGCTGGTCGAGGTCGAAGGCCAGCGCACTCTGGCTCAGCAGCCAGAAGCCGAGGCCTGCCAGCAGGCCTTTCACGCCAGCACCTTTGCAACGGCGTCGATCAGCACCTTGGGCGAAGCAAACTGCATCTCGCGGGTGGCGATTTCCACCGCCACCTGCACGCTGCTGCCGCGGGTCATGCGCTCGCCGCTGGCGGCATCGGTGATCAGGTAGTTGATCTTCAGGCGGTTCTCCCACTCCACCAGGTCGGCGCGCACGATGATCTTCTGGCCGAACTGCGCGCCACGGATATAGCGCAGCTGCAGGTCGATCACCGGCCAGGCGTAGCCGGCGGCGCGCATCTGTATGTAGTTGTGGCCGAGCTTGTCGAGCAGGGCGCAACGCGCTTGTTCGAAGTATTTGACGTAGTGGCCATGCCAGACCACTTCCATCATGTCGACGTCGAAGAACGGCACCTGCAGTTCGATTTCCGCCTGCAATACGCCTTTGCTACGCATAGAGCCTCCAATGCTGCGCGCGGATGCGCACCAGGCACAGGCGCAGCTCGGCTTCCAGGGCGCGGTCCTCGATCACCGGGTGGAAGTCCACGGCCAGCTGTTCACGCATGGCGGCGATCGGCGCGGGGATGTCGTTCTTGCCGTCGCGCTGGCGCAGCCACACGCCTTGGTTGGCGGCCAGCAAGGTGGCGGCGGCGACCTGCTCGGTCAGCTCCAGGCTGCGCAGGGCGTCGCGGGCGGCGATGGTGCCCATGCTCACCTTGTCCTGGTTGTGGCATTCGGTGGAGCGGGAGAACACGCTGGCCGGCATGGTGTTTTTCAGGGCTTCGGCGGTCCAGGCGCTGGTGCCGATCTGCACGGCCTTGAAGCCGTGGTTGATCATTGCGCTGACGCTTGGTGCGCCGGACAGGTTGCTCGGCAGGCCATGGTTGTAGCGGGTGTCGACCAGCAGCGCGAGCTGCCGATCAAGCAGGTCGGCGACGTTGCCCACCAGGTTTTTCAGGCTGTCCATAGCGAAGGCGATATGCCCGCCGTAGAAGTGCCCGCCGTGCAGCACACGCTCGGCTTCGGCGTCGATCAGTGGGTTGTCGTTGGCGCTGTTCAGTTCGGTTTCAATGAACTGGCGCAGCAGACCCAGGCTGTCGGCCAGCACACCCAGTACGTGCGGCGCACAGCGCAGCGAGTAGCGATCCTGCAGGCGGTGCAGTGGCGCGGTCGGCGCGTCGATGGCCAGGTCCTGGCGCAGCCAGGCGGCGACCTGCATCTGCCCCGGATGCGGTTTGGCGGCGAACAGGCGCTCGTCGAAGTGTTCCGGATTGCCCTCCAGCGCCACCACGTTAAGCGCGGTGATGCGGGTGGCCAGCTTGAGCAGGTAATCGGCGCGCGAATAAGCCTGGCAGGCCAGGGCGGTCATCACGGCGGTGCCGTTCATCAGCGCCAGCGCTTCTTTTGGGCGCAGGGTCAGCGGCGTCCAGCCGAGTTCGTTATGCACATCGGCGGCGCTACGGCGCTCACCTTTAAACATCACTTCGCGCTCACCGCTGAGGGTGGCGGCGACATAGGACAGCGGCGTGAGGTCGCCGCTGGCGCCCACGGAGCCTTCTTCCGGGATCAGCGGCAGCACATCAAATTCGAGAAACGCCTGCAGGCGTTCGAGCAGCTCCACGCGCACGCCGGAAACGCCCTGACACAGCGACTGCAAACGCGCGGCCAGTACGGCACGGGTGGCAGGCTCATCGAGCAGCTTGCCGAGGCCACAGCCGTGGAAGGTGTAGAGGTGACGCGGCAAAGCTTCGACTTGGTGCAGCGGCACGGCCACTACGCAGGAGTCGCCGTAGCCGGTGGTGACGCCGTAAATCACGCCTTCCTTGTCCAGCAGGCTGTCGAGGAAACGCGCGCCTTTGGCGATTTTTTCGCGGTAGGCAGTATCGCTTTGCAGCTGCGCCGGTGCGCTGCGGCTGGCCAGGGCGACAACCTGTTCGATGCTCAGGGGGCGCTCGCCAAACACGATGGGATCAGGCTGATGTGTCGTCATCTTCATTCCAGAACGGGTAGAAATTGAACCATTGCAGGGGCGCATCCAGACAGCGTTGCGCGAGCTGGTCGGCGTAGCGCTGGGTCCAGTGGCGGATCACGGCGTCCCGTTCGCTGCGCTTCCAGTGCAGGCGCTCGGCGAAGGGCTCAATGATCACCTGGTAACGGTTATCGATTTTCAGGCAGTGAATCAGATTGACTGGGCATTGCAGCAGCCCGGCCAGCAGCCACGGGCCTTGTGGGAACGCGGCGGGCTTGCCGAGGAAGTTCACGTTAACCGTGCGGCTCCCGGTGAGCGGTACGCGGTCACCGGCAATTGCCAGCCATTCGCCGCGCTCCAGACGCTCGGACAATTGCAGCATGATCGCCGCATCCAGCTCGCTGACTTGAATCAGCCGCAAGTGCGTGGCCCCGGCCTCACCGAGCAGGCGGTTGAACTGTTCGGCATGTTTGGTGTGCACCAACACGTTCATCGTCACCTGCTCGCCGAGTTCGGCCAGGGCGCGGCAGACTTCGAGGTTGCCCAGGTGCGCGGCCACCAGCATTTGTCCACGGCCTTCCTGGCGCAGCTGGGTGCAGGCGTTGCTTGGGTCGATCAGGGTCACCTGCTCCAGGCCGAGCTTGCCGTTCCACACGTCGAGCTTGTCCAGCAGAGTGTCGGTGAAACTCATAAAGTGGCGCAGCACCGACAGGCGGCTGGGTTGCAGTTCGCGGCGTCCGCTCCAGGTGGCCAGGTTGCGCTGGTATTGATAAATGCTGCGTCGCGCTTCGGCGCCGAACAGGTAGAAATACAGCACGATCAGGTACAGCAGCGGGCTGATCAGCCGGCGGCCGAGCAGGCGCGCCAGCCAAGCGGTGAATTTCATCAGGATAAAGCTGCCGCGCTCACGTTGCCCGGCCCAGTGTGGCTGGCTCATCCGCGCCACCTGTGCCAGAGGATCTGCGGGGCGCGCAGCAACATGCCGAAGAACAGCTTGGCGTGCATCTTCGAGATCAGCGCGTTGTCGAGCCAAAGGCGAAAGTGCGAGAGGCCGTCCAGCGGGTAGTGCACCTGGGTCGGCAACCACTGCATCGGCTGATTGCGCCAGGCCAGGCGTACCAGTACTTCGGTGTCAAAGTCCATGCGCTTGCCCAGGGTTACCGAATCAATCAGTGCCAAGGTGGCCGGCAGCGGGTACACGCGAAAGCCGCACATGGAGTCGCGGATGCTTAGCGACAGGGTGTTGATCCACACCCAGACGTGGGTCAGGTAGCGTGCGTAGAGGCGGCCTTTTGGCACGCTCTCGTCGTACTGCGGGTAACCGCAGATCAGCGCCGCAGGGGCGGCCTGCGAGGCGTTGATAAAGCGCGGCAGATCACTGAGGTCATGCTGGCCGTCAGCATCCACCTGCAGCGCATGACTGAAACCCAGTCGCGCCGCTTCACGCAGGCCGGCCATTACCGCGCCGCCCTTGCCCTGATTCACCGCCAGCCGCACCAGGTGGGTGTCAGGCTGAACGGCCAGCTGATCCATCACCGCCGCGCAGGCTGGGCTGGAGGCATCGTCCACCAGCACGCAGGGCAGGCCGGCCGCGTGCAGCGCGGCGACCACCACGGGCAGCGCGTGTTCGTGGTTATAGACCGGGATCACCGCACAGGGGTTATGCACGGGCAGCTCCCAGCAGAATCCGTCCGGAGGAACAGGCGACCTCGCCGTTGCGGAAGGCGAAGTACAACTTGCCGCGCGCCGCGTCGAAACGCAGGCTCAGTTGTAAGCGATCTCCCGGGCGTACCAGTTGCTGGAATTTCAGCACTTCCATGCCGCTGAAGCGTGGTGGCAGGTCCTTGATCAACTGACGCGCCAGTTGCTGCGCCCAATCGACTTGCACCACGCCTGGCAGTACTGGCGTTTTCGGGAAGTGACCGCTGAAGTGCGCCAGGTCCAGCGGCACCAACAGCTCCAATTGCCATTCACCGTCCTGCTCCACGGCCGACAGTGGTTCCACCTGGGTTGGCCGTGGCTCGGCCAGCATTGCTTCGACGGTGGCCTGGGCCAGCTTGCCCTGACTGTTATAGGGCAGCTGCGCGAGCAGGCGCCAACGGCGGGGCAGGGCGATGGCTTCGCAATGACCGGCCAGGTGGTGACGCAGGGTTTCGGTGACGGTCTTGCGCCCTTCATTGCGCAGCGCATGCATGCCGGCTGGGCTCAAGGCTACTAGGGCGCCGAGGTAGGCACGGCCTTCCTGCAATACGCCGAGGCGCGCATCGCTGAGCCATGCGTGGCTGCTCAGTGCCTGTTCGAGCATGGGCAGGGAGATACGCTTTTCTTCCAGTTTGATAATCCGATCCAGGCGGCCGCGCAGGGCAAAGCGGCCGTCGGCCTGCAGTTCCACCGCATCGGCGGTCTGTTCGCGATGGCCGACGGGCAGGTAGGGTGAGGTCAGGTGCAGTGCACCTTCGGCATTCTGTCCCAGTTCGATGCCGGCGAATGGCGTCCACAGCTCGCCACCCTTACGCCAGGCGATGCCGCCGGTTTCCGAACTGCCGTAGATTTCCGTGGGCCATTGGCCAAGCAGGTGCTGCAGTTCGGCAGCGGTTTCCGCTGGTAGCGCGCCACCGGAGGAGAACACCTGGCGCACTGCGCTCAGGGCATTCCAGTCGAGGTTGTCGCCCATTCTCTTCAACAGAGCCGGGCTGGCGACCCAGGCAAAATCAGTACCGCTGGCCAGGCTTTCGCGTTGCAAATCCTCGGGGAACGGCTGGGCACGGCGCAGAAACACGCGGCCGGCGCACAGCGGCCAGAGCACGCGAAACAGCAGGCCGTAGATATGCTGGGTGGCGACGCTGCCAAGAATGGTCGCGTTGCCTAGTTGCGCGCCCCACAGTTGCTCCAGGGCGGTCACTTCATTGGCCAGCTGGCGCAGGGATTTGTCGATCAGCTTGGCTTCGCCGCTGGAGCCGGAGGTGCACAGGGTCAGTCGGCATTGGTCGAGATCAAGCGGGGCCGGCGGCAGCGCAGCGCTGTCGGCGTTAAGAAGGCCATCAAGATTGTCCAGCCACAGGTCGCACTGCGTGCTCATACGCTGGCGGGTCTGCGGCTGCGCATCGGCTGGCAACAGCACAGCAATCCCGGCGCGCCAGGCGGCCAGCAGGGCGATGGCCAGTTCACCGGCATCGTCGAGGTACAGCGCCAGGCGTTTTACGCCACGGCCTTGCAGCTCAGCCGCCAATTGCAGGGCATGCTGGCGCAGCTGGGGGTGATCCAGGTCCGCGCTTACTGCGCGACCGGGGTGGGCGTCGAGCAGCAGGTGCTCGAGGGACAGCCAGTTCATTCATGTCTCCTAACACGCTGGCGCACCAGCCACTCACCCGCAAACAGCAGGCCCATCAGGCCGTAGGCAATCAGCCCGGTATACAGCGTCCACCAGCTCAGCGGTGCCCAGATATTCAGCGCCACCACCACCAGACCGTTGGCCAGGAAGAACCCGGCCCAGACCTGGGTAACAGTCCGCGTGTAGCGCACGGCAACCTCCGGCAACTGCGGCTCGGTCAGGCGCGCCAGGCGCTCGATCAGCGGTGGGCCGAACTTCAGGCTAAGGCCGAACAGCGCCAGCAGCAGGCCGTTAAGCAGCACCGGGTACCAGCGCAGCAGCTCTGGCTCACCAGCCAGGCCCAGAAGCAGGCAGAAGCCCAGGGCCACAGCGGTCATCCAGCGGTTGCCCGGCTTGCCCCATTGGCTGAGCGCGCGGGCCAGCCACAGGCCACCAAGCAGCAGGGCGAACAGGCGTGGCGACAGGTGCTCCATGCCGTAGTACACGGCAAAGGGGTAGAGCAGTCCGGCCAGCAGTAGGAGCAGGCCAAATAGACGACTCATTATTCGCTGGCTGGAGCGTTAACCAGCTGCAGCACCGCCTCGACCACGTCACCCACCGTGCGCACTGCCTTGAACTCTTCGGCCGCAAGCTTCTTGCCGGTCTGGCGCTTGATGTGGTCGATCAGGTCCACGGCATCGATGCTATCGATCTCAAGGTCCTGATAGAGGTTGGCTCCCGGCGTAATACGTTCGGCGTCCAACTCGAACAGCTCGACCAGCGCGTCACGCAGGGTGTCGAAAATCTCTTCACGGGTTTGCATCGGCGGCTCCCTCAGGCGGTCTGTTGCGATGACACGAATGCCGCCAGGCTGGCTACGTTGGCAAAGTGCTTGCGGGTGTCTTTGGCTTCAGCGTCGATCTTGATGCCAAAGCGCTTCTGGATCGCCAGGCCGAGCTCCAGGGCGTCGACCGAGTCCAGGCCGAGGCCTTCGCCGAACAGCGTCAGGTCGGCGGCAATGTCTTCGGCCGCCATGTCTTCAAGGCCCAGGGCATCGATAATCAGGTTTTTAATTTCCAGCTGTAAATCGCTCATCTTTGGCGAGCTCCTTCATAAAGTGTTGGTGCAGAAAATCGTTGAGTTTGCGCGAGGCTATCGGCGGCGCCCCCATGGCATTGAACTGCTGTGGGTCAATATCCTCGCCTACGCGTAGGCGAATGTGAAAACGGCGCGACGGAATGCTGTACCAGGGCTCGGCTTTGGTCAGGGTGGTGGGGCTGACGCTAATCACCACTGGGGTGACGATGCGTGCGCCACGAATCGCGATGGCCGCTGCACCACGGTGAAACTCCGGGGCCTGCCCCGGCGTGGTGCGCGTGCCTTCGGGGAATATCACCAGGGTCTGGCCGCTTTGCAGCGCGCCGGCGGCTTCGTCGAGCATGTCCATGCTGCCGCTGTTGCTGATGAAGTGGGCCGCGCGCAAGGGGCCGCGCATGCTCGGGTTGTCCCACAGGGTTTGTTTGACCACGCAGTTGGCATTACGAATAAAGGCGATCAGTACCACCACATCGATCAGCGAGGGGTGGTTGGCGATGACCATTTGTCCCGGTTGACCGAGGCGTTCGATGCCTTCGACTTCGTAGGTCAGTACGCCGCTGCGGTACATAAAGCGCACGAACAGGTAGAAGGTTTTGCTCACCACCGCGCGGGCGCGGGTGCGCCGGCTCAGGGCATCGCCTGGCAGCAGGGCCAGCAGGGGGAAGATCAGCACGCGCAGCAGCACACCGCCGATGCCGAACAGGCTGAAACTCAGGGCCGTGGCCACCAGCCGCCAGACATAAGGCGGGCTGTAACGGCTCAGGCCTTGTTGCGTGACCAGGTCCATTGTCGGCTCTTCCAGTGGTGCTGCAGGGTCGGCTGGTCGCTGCACAGGGCGCGGACCAGGTTGAGAGCGTGGGGCCATTCGCTGCCGGCGCCATCGGCCCGGCTCAGGTGCAGCTGCCAGTCATCGCCCGGCGTCAGCAGTAGGCCAACGGCATAGGGGAACGGGACGTCGTCGATAAATGGCGCGTAAAGCTCGGGCGGAGTTTCTTCGGCAATCACCACGAGCACTGCTGGTGCGCCGTCGTGGAGCATGCCGCAGGCTTCCAATATGGCGTTTTCCAGGCCGTCGCCGGCGCCGGCAATGGCCGTCATTTCGCTGTGATCGCCGCGCTGTATCGACCATAGACCGATGATCGCGTTGTGCACCGAGAGGCTGAACTGGGTCGGCGACAGCGGCTCGTTGTGCGCCAGATCACTGAGAATGGTCAGGGTACGCGGGGTTTCGCCATGCCGGCTGGCGAACACCATCGGTAATTGCGGGTGCGTTTCGGCCAGCGGCCAGGCGACGTGGAAGGCCATCCGCGCCAGGCGGCTCAGGCGGCGGCGCTGCATGGCCGGCAGCGCGCTGACATCCGGTTGCTGGCCCGCATCCACCAGGCGCGACGGTGCCTGATGCCAGGCGCACCAGTCAGCCGTGCTGTCCAGGCCAGGAGCCCAGGCACGCCATTGTTCGATCCTGAAATGTGTCACGCGGTGGGCATCCATGTCGGCTGCCGCCAGCCGCAACCAGCGGAGGGCTTGGCAGCAGGCATGGCGAAGTGCTGGCATTATCCAGACCGTACGGGCCGTGCGCAAATCTATGGCCTACTGTTCTGACCGGAGGCGGCGGGGTTTTGCCGAAAATCTCGCCCTTGTCACGTAGTTTGCATAGAATCCGGGACCATTTCGGGGTTTATGCGGGATTCAGGGGGTATTTCATGCGGCGCGTGATCTTCAATCAGAAGGGCGGTGTGGGGAAGTCCAGTATTGCCTGCAACCTGGCCGCGGTCAGTGCTTCCCAGGGCTATCGCACGCTGCTGATCGACCTGGATGCCCAGGCCAATTCGACCCATTACCTCACCGGCCTGACCGGTGAGGACATCCCCATGGGCATTGCCGAGTTCTTTAAAGGCACGCTGTCATCGGCGCCTTTCGGCAAGAAGGGCAGCGTGGATATCTACGAGACGCCGTTCGACAACCTGCATGTGGTCACCGCCACCGCCGAGTTGGCCGACCTGCAGCCGAAGCTTGAGCAAAAACACAAGATCAACAAGCTGCGCAAACTGCTCGAAGACCTCAGTGAAGACTACGAGCGCATCTACCTCGATACCCCACCTGCGCTGAATTTCTACACCGTCTCCGCGTTGATCGCCGCTGACCGTGTGTTGATTCCGTTTGACTGCGACAGCTTCTCGCGCCAGGCGCTGTATGGCCTGCTGCGCGAAATCGAAGAGCTTAAGGAAGACCACAACGAGGGCCTGGAAGTCGAAGGCATTGTGGTCAACCAGTTCCAGCCGCGCGCCAGCCTGCCGCAGCAGCTGCTCGATGAGCTGATTGCCGAGGGTCTGCCGGTGCTGCCGGTCAACCTGATGAGTTCGGTGAAGATGCGCGAATCGCACCAGGCCTGCACGCCGCTGATCTACCTGGACCGCAATCACAAGTTGACTCAGCAGTTTGTCGAGCTGCATGACCTGCTCAACAGTGCTGATTGAGTTGAGTCTGGATAACAAAAAAGCTGCCTAGGCAGCTTTTTTGTTGGGCGAAGAAAACCTACCTGACGACGTAGATGTCGCAGGGCGCCTTGTGCAGGAAGTGCTGCGCCAGGCTGCCGAGCAATGCTTGCGACAATGCGCTGCGGCCGTGGCTGCCGAGTACCAGCAGTTCGGTGTTGGTGCTCTTCAAGCGTGCTTGCAGGCAGCGCAGGATGCCGCCTTGCTCCACCGAGTGAGTCAAGGTCGGGCCTTTCTCTGGCAGGTTCTGCGCTTCATCTTCCAGCAGCTGGTTGATCAGGGCTTTTTGCGTGGTCAGTTGCGCTTCAACCTGCTTGGGCGTTCCCTTGTCTGGCTCGAAGACGTGCAGGGCGTGCAGTTCGGCCGTTTCCGGCAGCAGGCGGTAGGCCTGGCCGAGGGCGCTGCAGGCGCAGAGTGAGAAATCGATGGCCGCCAGTGCACGCTGGTATGGCTTGAAATCGTTACGCGCTACCAGCAGCAGTGGCACCGGACAGTTGCGGGCAATGCGGTCGAGGCTGGTGCCGGAGAAGAAGTCGTGGCGCTGGTGATGGCCGCCGAGTACAAGCAAGTCGCAACCCAGCTCATTAAGCTGTTGCAGCACCACTTCCGACGGTTTGATGCCTGTGCGGATCAGCAGTTGGCTGCCGGGTGGTGCGTATTGGGTCAGGCTGCGGTCAAGCGCCTGCTTGGCCTGCTCATGTTCTTGGCTACTTTTGCTCGGGTCGAGCACATGCAGGATGGTCAGTTTGGCGTTGAATTGCTTGGCCAGCTGGGTGGCGCGGCACAGCGCCATGTCGGCAGTGTCGCGCAGGTCGTGGGCAATAAGGATGTGGCTGGGCATGGTCGGCGTTCTCCTGCCGATGCATGTCGGCACATTTATTGTGACCTCGAGTCATAGCTGGACTTTTGACCTAGGGCAAGGTCAGGTGTCAGCGTGCGCGCAATTGGTAAAGGCCGCGACTCTCGGCCACTACTTCACCACTCTCATCGGTTAGCTGCAACTGTAAAACATACTCGGCTTTGCCCAGTTCTGTTGCCTGTTTTTGCAGCTGCTGGATTTCCTCTGCTGCAAGGTGTGCCTCGACTCGAATATCGCCGGTTGCCGGGCGGCGAAAGCGCAGGTTCATTTCCTTGATGATGGGGTAAAAGCGCTGGGCATCGAAGCTGGTGAGGAACAGCGCACCGCCGGGAATTTCTGCCAGGGTGAACAGCGCGCCGGCGTACATGCTGCCGATATGGTTCTGGTTGCCCGCCAGCGGCATCAGCAGGCGCACGTGGCCGACTTCCAGCACTTCGGCCTTGAGCCCGCTGCGCTGGACAAAGGCAATCTGTTCTTCGGTGAGCTGGCGCACCAGTTCGATAGGCATCGTCATGCTTGGCTCCACAATTATTGTTGTGCAGCCAGCCTAAGGGTTGGTCGATGGCAGGGTAATGACCGCAAGGCTGCCGGTCGATTGACCAATCCGCTCAGATGCCCTGCTGACGCAACCAGCCGAGCAATTGCGGCAAGGGCAGCGCGCCACTCTGGCGAGCCACTTCGATGCCGCCCTTGAGCAGGATCAGCGTAGGGATCGAGCGAATGCCCATTTCAGCCGACAGCTGTGGGTTTGCTTCGCTGTCCAGCTTGCTCAGGCGGCAGTGGCCCTGCAGCTGCGCGGCGGCCTGTTCGTAGATTGGCGCAAAGCTGCGGCAGGGGCCGCACCAGCTGGCCCAGACATCAATCAGCAACGGCAGGTCGCCTTTGTTCTGCGCGTCGAAGTTGGCTTGGGTTAGTTCGAACGGTGTGCTGGGCAGCACCTCCGATTTGCAACGGCCGCAGCGCGGCGCATCGCCCAGGCGCTCGGCGGGAATGCGGTTGAGGCCGTTGCAGTGTGGACAAGGGATCAGCAGGGGATTGGACATGGGCGACTCCAGAGGCGGTTATCCCTAATCTGGAGTCGCTTGCGCGGATATCAAGGGCGATCAGCCCGCCGCAGCGTCCAGTGCCTGGGCCAAGTCGGCGAGGATGTCGTCGCTGTGCTCGATACCGATCGACAGGCGCACCATGTCGCGCGGCACGCCGGCGCGCTCCAGCTCTTCATCATTCAGCTGGCGGTGAGTGGTCGAGGCCGGGTGGCAGGCCAACGATTTGGCATCGCCGATATTCACCAAACGCACCACTAACTGCAGCGCATCGATAAAGCGTGCGCCTGCAGCCTGGCCGCCAACAATGCCAAAGGACAGGATCGAGGCCGGCTTGCCGCCGCAGAAACGCTGCGCCAGGGCGTGCTCGGGGTGATCGGGCAGACCGGCATATTTGACCCACGCCACCTGTGGATGATTTTGCAGGTAATGGGCAACCTTCAGCGCATTCTCGCAGTGGCGCTCCATGCGCAAGGCCAGGGTTTCCAAGCCTTGCAGAATCAGGAAGGCATTGAACGGCGACAGCGCCGCGCCGGTGTTGCGCAACGGCACCACGCGGCAGCGGCCGATAAAGGCCGCCGGGCCGAAGGCTTCGGTGTAGGTCACGCCGTGATAGGAAGGATCCGGGGTGTTGAGCAGCGGGAAGCGCGCCTTGTTGTCCGCCCAGGGGAACTTGCCGGAGTCGACGACGATGCCGCCGATGCTGGTGCCGTGGCCGCCGATGTACTTGGTCAGCGAGTGCACGACGATGTCAGCGCCATGCTCGAACGGGCGGCAGAGAATCGGCGTGGCCACGGTGTTGTCGACGATCAGCGGCACGCCATGGCGGTGCGCAGCGGCGGCCAGTGCGGCCAGGTCGACGATATTGCCGGCCGGGTTGCCGATGGATTCGCAGAACACGGCTTTGGTTTTGTCGTCGATCAGCGCTTCGAGGGCGGCGATGTCGTCATGGGCGGCAAAGCGGGTCTGGATGCCGAAGCGCGGCAGGGTGTGGGCCAGCAGGTTGTAGGTACCGCCGTAGAGCTTGGCCACCGAGACGATATTGTCACCGGCTTCGGCGACGGTCTGGATCGCATAGGTGATCGCGGCCATGCCCGACGCCACGGCCAGCGCGCCGACGCCACCTTCCAGCGCAGCCACGCGCTCTTCGAGCACGGCGTTGGTCGGGTTCATGATCCGCGAGTAGATGTTGCCGGCGACCTTCAGGTCGAACAGATCGGCACCGTGCTGGGTGTCGTCGAAGGCAAAGGAGCTGGTCTGGTAGATCGGCACCGCCACCGCCTTGGTGGTCGGATCAGGGCTGTAACCGGCGTGGATGGCCAGGGTTTCCAATTTCATGCGCGCGTTCCTTCAGGGCAGTTTGAAAACCCGCAGCATGGCCAAAGCAAGAAGGCCCGGTCAATGCGCTGGAGCAATGAATCGGGCCTTGGGTTAGATCGATATATTCGCCGCTTATGCCGTCAAACCGGTGTCAGCGGGAAGAACCAGGGGATTACAAAACTGGCCACCACCCACAGCAGCAGGTTGAGTGGAATGCCGATCTTCATAAAGTCGGTAAAGCGGTAGCCGCCGGCGTTATACACAAATGTGTTGGTCTGATAGCCGATGGGCGTGGCGAAGCTGGCGCTGGCGGCGAACATCACCGCGACCACGAAGGCGCGTGGGTCGACACCCAGGTGCTGGGCCATGCCGATGGCAATCGGCGTGACCAATACTGCCACCGCGTTGTTCGACAGCACTTCGGTGAGGATCGAGGTGAACAGGTAGATAAACGACAGCATCAGCAGCGGGCCGGCCCAGGGCATCAGGCCCATGACATTGCTGACCATCAGGCTGACCAGACCGACCTTGTCCATGGCGATGCTGATGGCCAGCATGCCGAAAATCAGGCTGAGAATTTTCCAGTCTACTGCCTTGTAGGCGTCTTCCACGTCCAGGCAGCGGGTGGCCAGCACGGTGACTGCGCCGATGATCGCCAGGCCCTCGATGGGCATCACGCCAAACGCGGCGAGGATCATCACCGCCAGGGTGGCAATGATCGCAATCGGCGCCTTGTCGCGGCGGAAGGCGCGCTCCTGCACGGCATTTAGGCTGATCAGCTCGCCGTTGTCGGCGAAGCGCTTGATCTGCGTCGGCGTACCCTCCACCAGCATCACGTCGCCGAACTGCAGTTCGAAGTCATCCAGGTTGCCCTGGATGTTCTCATCCTGACGGTGCACAGCGAGCACGGCGATGCCGTAGCGCGCGGTCAGGTCGAGGTCGCGCATTGGGCGGTGGCTGTAGCGCGAGTTACGCCCGACGATGGCCTCGGCGAGGATCACGTCGTGGCTGCTGATGGTTTCGAAGGCATCGCTACGGTTGAACGTCAGGTGGCCGCTTTCGCGCAGCTCCACCACATCCTTGACCTGGCCGTGCAGCACCAACTGGTCGCCCGCCACCAGCAGGGTGTCGTGGGCCGGTTCGGTGAGCTCTTGCTCGTCACGGAAGATTTTCAGCACCTGCAGGCCACTGCCACCGTTGAGGTTGGCTTCGTGCAGGGTTTTGCCGATTACCGGTGAGTTGTGTGGCACCAGCAGCTCGGTCATAAAGGTGCGGTCGAGGTTCGGACGCAGCTGCTTGGACAGGGTTTCGCGCTCAGGCAACAGGCGATGGCCGATGGTCAGCAGGTAGGCCATGCCGAAGGCGGCCATGATCAGCCCGGCACCGGTAATTTCAAACATGCCAAAAGGCTCAAGGCCGGCTTTGCGCGCCACGCCATCGACCAGAATGTTGGTCGAGGTGCCGATCATGGTCAGGGTGCCGCCGAGGATGGTGGCGTAGGACAGAGGAATCAGCAGCTTCGAGGGGAAGGTGCCGGCTCTGCGTGCCAGGGAAATCGCCACCGGAGTGAGAATGGCCACCACCGGGGTGTTATTCAGGAAGGCTGAGATCACCAGGGCGGTTACGGTCAGGCCGGTAAGCACGCGGATCGGGCTGGTGCCGACCAGATCGCCCAGCCAGTTGCCGAGGGCGTCGATGCAGCCAGTGCGCTCCAGTGCCGCTGAGAGCACGAACATGCAGGCGATGGTCACTGGCGCCGAGTTGCTCAGTACGCTGAGTACTTCCCCAGGCGTAAGCAGTTGGGTAATCAGCAGCGCCGCTACTGCTATGGCCGCGACGATGTCCGGGCTCCACTTCTCGCGCACAAAGGCGTACAGCACCCAGATCAGCAGGGCACCGACAAACAGCAGGGGCAGGGGAAGAGAGTCCCAGAACATGAACATCCTTAGCGTTGAATCTCGTGTGAGGTATCGGGCACGCCAATCCAGACTGGGCGGCCACGCAAGGCGGAGAAGATAAGGGTTGCTGCTTAGAGAGTCTAAGAATGTTTGGAAAGGTTTATATGCCTTTTCGGTTTAATAGATAAGGCTGTACCGACCGCTCTGCCGCGCACTGTGCCTGTGCGTTGGATCGGTGACGGATTAGGCTCAAGGCTTAACCGAGCAGGAGGTGATATGCGTCAGCTAGGCATTCTGGGCGGCATGAGTTGGGAGTCGACGGCCAGCTATTACCGTTTGCTCAACCAGGGTGTGCGCGAGCGCCTCGGTGGTTTGCACTCGGCACCGCTGCTGCTGCATTCCGTGGATTTTGCCGAGATCGCCGAGCTGCAGCGGTGTGGCAACTGGCAGGCGGCTGGGCAGATGCTGGCGCAGGCGGCTCAAGGGCTTGAACGGGCGGGAGCAACGGCCCTGCTGCTGGCCACCAACACCATGCACAAGGTGGCGCCGGCCATCGAGGCGGCGGTGCAGATACCGCTGCTGCATATCGGCGATGCGGTTGGTCAGGCCCTGCAACGCCAGGGTGTGCGCCGCGCGGCCTTGCTCGGTACGCGCTTTACCATGCAGGAGGACTTCTACCGCCAGCGCCTGGCCGAGCGCTTTGCGATTGAGGTGATCACTCCGGACGCGGCGCAGATGACGGAAATCGACCGGGTGATCTTTGCCGAGCTGTGCCAGGGCCAGTTTCTGCCGCAGGCGCGGGCGTTCTATCTGGACTGTTTGCGCACGCTACAAACCCAGGGCGCCGAGGTGGCCATCCTCGGCTGCACCGAGATCGGTTTGCTGCTCGATGGCCTGGACGCCCCACTGCCGCTGCTCGACAGCACCGAGCTGCATGTAGCCATGGGGTTGGAATGGATGCTGGGGGCTTGAGCGCGGCTCAAGACGAGCAGCTGATTTCCAGGTGCTTGCCCCATTCCGGCGGACGCTGGGCGTAGCGTTCGAAGCCTGGCTGCTCGTCGAA
Organism: Pseudomonas sp. FEMGT703P; assembly: GCF_002786345.1. Classification (NCBI taxonomy): domain Bacteria; kingdom Pseudomonadati; phylum Pseudomonadota; class Gammaproteobacteria; order Pseudomonadales; family Pseudomonadaceae; genus Pseudomonas; species Pseudomonas sp. FEMGT703P. The sequence goes on from NZ_PGCM01000005.1 coordinate 94,003, forward strand.
GGGCCGCGATAGCACTTGATGCAGTTCGCGCACCGGGGCGTAGTCGCCTTGCTCGGCGGCCTCAATCACTTGCTGCGCCAGGTAGTTGCGCAAGATGAACTTGGGGTTGACCGCGTGCATGCGCATGCGGCGTTTCGGCTGGTCGTCGCCATCCTGAGCGCTGCGCGCCTGGTAGTCAGCGGCCCAGGCATCGAAACCAGCCAGGTCGGTGAAATCGTCGCGCAGACGCGCTACGGCTTGCGCGGCCGGGCTGTCGCCGAGTTCGCGGAAGAACAGGGTGTAATCCACCGCGCTGCTCTGCATCAATTGCAGCAGGCGCTGCACCAGGGCTTCATCGCCCTCATCGGCACTGAGCAGGCCCAGGCGCTTGCGCATCAGGTCGAGGTAATGCGCCTGGTACAACGGCAGGAACAGACCGAGGGTTTCCCGTAGCGCGTCGACATCGACCAGCGGTACCAGGGCCTGGCCGAGGGCGGCGAGATTCCACTGGGCGATCGGCACCTGATTGCTGAACGAGTAACGGCCGGTGTCATCGGAATGGTTGCAGATGTGCTGGGCATCGAAATCATCGAGAAAGGCGTAGGGACCGTAATCAAAGGTGATGCCGAGGATCGACATGTTGTCGGTGTTCATCACCCCGTGACAGAAACCGTAGGCCTGCCAGTAGGCGATCATCGTGGCGTTGCGTTCGATGACTTCGCGGAACATCGCCAGGTACGGATGTTCCTGCTGCAAACAGTCGGCGTAGTGACAGTGCAGCACATGCTCGGCCAGCTGTTTGAGTTGCTCATGTTGCTGGGTGTAATAGAAGTACTCGAAGTGACCGAAGCGGATATGGCTGGGCGCCAGGCGCAGTACCATCGCCGCGCGTTCTTGTTTCTCCCGCCAGACCGGCGTGCTGGAGCCGGTCACGCACAGTGCCCGCGAGCTGGGGATGCCGAGGGCGTGCAGGTGTTCACTGGCGAGAAACTCGCGGATCGATGAACGCAGCACGGCGCGGCCGTCGCCCATGCGCGAGTAGGGCGTTTGTCCGGCACCTTTGAGGTGCAGATCCCAGTACTCGCCGGCGTCGTTGATGACCTCACCCAGCAGCAGGCCACGGCCATCGCCCAGGCGCGGGTTGTAGCCGCCGAACTGATGCCCGGAATAGACCATGGCGCGCGGCTCGGCGGTGCTCCACAGCTTGTGCCCGGCGAAGATCTGCGCAAATACCTCGCTCTCGGCTTCACTCGGGTCCAGATCCAGCAAGGCCATGGCGGCCTGGCTGGCAACGACCAGGCGCGGCTCGGCAATCGGCTCGGGCAGCACGTGGGTGGAAAATACGTCGCCGAGGCGGGCAAAACGGTTGTCGAACTGCAGCTCGATAAGCGGCTTCACGGTCAGGCTCCAGCCGGGCACATACGGCCCGGCAGTGATGAGGTGGCAGCCCGCGCTGGCGGGCCTGGCGGCAAGCTACTGCGGGTCGATTGCAGGTGTCGGTGGTGGTAATTGTCCCTGCTGCGCATCGGCTGCCGCCGTGGCGGCCACCATTTGTCCGGTGGTCAGGTTGAGTTCCTGGCCGTGCAGGTTCTTGATCATCACCTCGACCTGGTTGAAGGCCATTTCCACGTTGTGCTCACGGAAGCTCAGGGCGATGCGCGTGAGGATTTCATCGGTGGCGGCGTTGCGGTCGCCCAGCTCGCGCACATGGAAACGCAGCTCGTAGTCGAAGGTGCTGGCGCTGATGGTCAGGAAGAACAGCAGCGGTGCCGGATCGCGCAGTACCCGCGGGTTTTCCTCGGCGGCCTGCATCATCAGCTTACGCGCCAGTGGCAGGTCGGTTTCGTAGGCTACGCCGACCTTGATGATCACCCGGGTAACCGTGTCGTTGAGCGACCAGTTGATCAGCTGGTCGGTGACGAAGGTCTTGTTCGGCACGATGATTTCTTTGCGGTCGAAATCGGTGATGGTAGTGGCGCGAATGCGGATCTTGCTCACGGTGCCGGACAGGTTGCCGATGGTCACCACGTCGCCGATGCGCACCGGGCGTTCGAACAGAATGATCAGGCCGGAAATAAAGTTGGCGAAGATTTCCTGCAAGCCAAAGCCCAGGCCTACCGACAGGGCGGCGACCAGCCACTGCAACTTGTCCCAGCTGACGCCGAGGGTCGACAGGGTGGTGACAAAGCCGATGGCTACGATCAGGTAGGACAGCAGGGTGGTGGTGGCGTAGGCGCTGCCCTGGGCCAGGTTCAGCCTGGAGAGCACCAGCACTTCGAGCAGGCCGGGTAGGTTGCGGCCCAGGGCGATGGTGATACCGACGATTACCAAGGCGCCGAGCACATCACTGAGGCTGATCGGCACCAGGGTGGCGGCATCACCGCTGCCGCTGCTGTATTGGTAGAGGGCGATGTTGTCGAGGTAGGCAAACACCGAGATCAGGTCCGCCCAGACCCAGTACAGGCCCGCGATAAAGGTGCCGAGCAGGGCCAGGCGAATCAGGCGCAGCGACTGCTGGTTGACCTGTTCGATATCCAGGGTCGGCTCCTCGACCACGGTTTCCGTGCCTTCGCCGCTGTCCTTGCTCTGTGCCTGGCGTTTGGCCGTGGCGCGCTGGTACGCCAGGCGACGTGCTGCCACGCCCAGGCCGCGCACGAAGGTGGCCTCGATGACCAGCCAGATCACCAGTAGATACAGGGTGTTGATCAGACGGTCACTGAGTTTCAGTGCGGTGTAGTAGTAGCCGAGGCCGACCGCGATGATAAGCGCCAATGGCAGCAGGCTCAGGCCGATGCCGATCAGCATGCGGAAGGCTGAGGCATGCTCGCGGGCCGGGCCGGTGAGTAGCAGTTTGTGCAGCAGCCAGACCATCAGTGCGTAGCAGGTCAGCACCACGGTCAGGCCGATCACGTCATCGCCCAGTCCGGCCGGTTGGTGTTTGGCCACCGTGACCACGGCGACCATGGCCATGACCACTAGGCCCAGACGGCGTACCTGGCGATGCAGGAACGCCACCTGTGAGCGGCCCCAGCGGAAGTGCAGCTCGGCCACGCCGCCATCGGCGAGGATGCGGTACAGGGTGTAGAACACCAGCCAGGCCTGGGCCATCTGGAACAGCGCCTCACCCAGGTTGGCGTTCTGTCCGCGGGCATCCATTTGCAGGGCGAAGCCGCACAGCGCCAGAAACAGCGTGCCGGGCAGGGCCAGCAATACGTTGAGCATGATCGCCATCGGCGTGTGCAATTGGCTGTCGCGTTTGAAGTGGCCTATGTCCTGATGCAGCTCGGCGAGCTTGCGGTACAGGTAGCCGCGGCGCCACAGCAGCACGCCAATCAGCAGCAGCAACGGCAGAAACAGCAGCGGCCGTTCGGTCAGGCCTGCACCCAGCTGGCGCAGGTTGGAGCCCCAGGGCAGTTCAGCAATCTGCCGTTCGAGCAGGCGCGGCACGGACTTGATCCACTCCAGATCCAGCGGCTTGTTGCTGGGAATCCAGAACATCTGCTCGTCGAGGGTGGCGCGCAGGGTTTCGGCGGTGGTTTTCAGTTGCTTCTGATTCAGCTGCAGGGTGATCGACTCGTTGAGCAGGGCGTTCAGCTCACGGTTAAGACGGTCGATCAGCTCGCGGCGGGTGTCGGCGATGGCCAGCAGATCGGTGCGCAGGGCCTGGTTATCGGCCTCGTTAGGCTGGGCGCTGAGCAAGTTGTCGACATACACGCTGGGGTTGTTGATGGCTTCGCGCTGTTGGTTGAGCTCGAACTGGTACAGGCGCAGGTCGGCGATCTGGTCTGGCAGGTTGCTGTCGATCTTCAGCGTCGGCAGGGCTTGCTGCTGCTTATAGAGGATGCGCGAGAGCAGAAGGCTGCCTTGCAGCACGCTGATCTGTTCTTCCAGGGCCTGGTCGCTCTGGCTCAGGCTGTCGAGTTGCTGCTTGGTCTGCAGATTCAGGCGGGTCAGTTCATTGAGCCGATCGGTGGCGCGCAGCAGGTAATCGGAGAGCTTCAGGTTGATTGCGCTTTCCTGTGCCAGCAGGCTGTCGGTGCCGGCCTTTTCGACCTCACGTGACTGTTCGGCCAGGGTTTGTTCGGAGACGTCGCGGCGCTTTTCATTGATCAGGTTCTGCAGGTCGAGCAGTTCCTGTTCGAGGCGTTTGATGCGCTCTTCCAGCAGGCTGCGGCGGCTGTTACCGAGGTCCTGCAGCAGGCTGTTGCCGGCCAGTTCCTGGCGGCGCAGCTGCGTTTGCGCATCAAGCTTGGCCAGTTCGGCATTCAGCTGGTTACGCCGCTCGTTGCTCAGTGGTTTGCTGGCATCGCGGCCGCTTTTCAGGATGCTGTTGATTTCCTGGCTGCGGGTCTGGTTGCCGCTGATTTCTGCCTGGGCGCGTTCCGGGCGAGTCTGCGCGGTGATCACCAGGCTATTGGCCTCGATGATCTGCTTCTGCCACTCGTTGAGTTGTGCGTTGCGATCGGCGAGCAATTGTTCGAGCTGCGGCAGTGTGCTTTTGCCGTAGCGCAGATTGACCTGGGTGGGTGTGCTGTTTTTCAGTCGCTCGTAATCGCGCTGCGCCTCGCCAATCAGGCGTGGGGCTTGCTGCAGCTGTTTCTCAAGGTCGGCGCGGCGCTGTTCGCTGTCGGCTTTTTCATCCAGCAGCGCCAGGGTTTTCTCCAGGGTCTGCTTGACGGCCAGCTGCTCGGCTTCCGGCAGCTTGCGGTCGGCCAGGTTGTCCAGGCTGCTTTGTACGTCAGCCCGGCTGGGTGGCTCGGCGGCCTGGAGCAGCGGGGCGCTCAGGCACAGCCCGAGCAGTGCGACGGCAAGATAAGTGCGAAGAGAGGGCATAGTGACGATCGTTGGCTCGAAAAGAGGCTGAGTTTAACAGGCGCCTGGCTAAGCGCCTGTGCCGCATGTAACGGCTCTTGGGCGCTAGGTTACGCTCTTGTGCTGCGCTTTTTAACGCAACAGCGCTGGCGCGTAACCCGGCGCTTAAAGGAAGAGCCCAGGGCCTGGGCGACTGCCTTCGGGGAATCTGACGCCGACCTTGCGGATCTTGTTCCCCTCCATGGCGGCCACTGTCCAGGTCAGGCCTTGCCATTCCACCTGGTCGCCGATTACCGGCGAGCCGCCAATCTTGTGGGCGATAAAGCGGCCCAGGTGCAGCTGGCCTTCTGCGCCTTCCAGTTGCAGGCCGTAGAGTGCGGCGATGGCGGCCAGCTCGGCATCGCCTTCCAGTACGAAATCACCGAAGAAACGCAGATCCTGGCCACGAGTGGGCGCCTGGCTGAACAGCTTGCCTAGGCCGGGTAAGTCGTGTTCGTGGCCAACCACACAAAGTAGGTCGCCGGCATCCAGAGTCGTGCTGCCGGAGGGGTGCAGCAGTTCCTTACCCCGGAACAGCGCGGCGATACGCGTGCCCTCGGGCATCTTCAGTTCACGCAAAGGCGCGCCGATGCACCATTTTTCCGCACCGAGGCGGTAGATAAACAGCTCCCACTGGCTGGTCGGATGCACTTCCAGGCCGGCGCGCGATACCGGTGCGGGCTCTGGTGGGACAGTGACGCGCAACAACTTGGCGGCAAATGGCAGGCTGGTGCCCTGCAGTACCAGCGACACCAGTACGATAAAGAACGCCACGTTGAAGAACAGTTGGGCATTCGGCAAGCCGGCCATCAGTGGGAATACCGCGAGAATGATCGGTACCGCACCGCGCAGGCCGACCCAGGCGATAAAGGCTTTCTCGCGGTCGTGGAAGGCGCGAAACGGCAACAGGCCGATAAACACCGAAAGCGGCCTGGCGAACAGAATCATCCACAACGCCAAGCCGAGGGCCGGCAAGATGATCGGTAGCAGTTCGTGTGGCGTGACCAACAGGCCGAGGACCAGAAACATCGCGATCTGTGCCAACCAGGTCAGGCCATCGAGCATATGCAAAATGCCGTGGCGCGAGCGGATTGGCCGGTTGCCAAGCAGCAGGCCGCACAGGTAGATGGCGAGGATACCGCTGCCACCGACTGCTGTGGTGATGGCGAAGATCATGATCCCCCCGCTGACCACCAGCAACGGATAAAGACCGTTGGCCAGGCTGATGCGGTTGACCACCTGCAGCAGCAGCCAGCCGCCACCGAGGCCGAGCAGGCCGCCGATGCCGAATTGCTCGAGCAGGTGCACGACGAAGATCCAGCTAAAGCCGGATTCGCCGCTGGCAAGCATCTCGATCAGGGTGACGGTGAGAAACACCGCCATTGGATCGTTGCTGCCGGATTCGATCTCCAAAGTGGCGCTGACCCGCTCATTGAGGCCGCGCCCGCCGAGCAGGCTGAATACCGCTGCAGCATCCGTGGAGCCGACGATGGCGCCTATCAGCAGACCCTCTAGCAGGCTCAGGTTGAACAGCCAGGCTGCGGCTACTCCGGTCAGCCCGGCAGTGATCAGTACGCCGGCGGTGGCCAGCGAGAGAGACGGCCACAAGGCCACGCGAAAGCTGGAGACCCGCGTGCGCATGCCGCCATCGAGCAGGATGATCGCCAGCGCCAGGTTGCCGACCAGGTAAGCGGTGGAGTAATTGTTGAAGACAATACCGCCAGGGCCATCGGTGCCGGCGAGCATGCCGACGCCGAGAAAGATCACCAGAATGGGGATGCCGAAGCGTGAACCGAATGCGCTCACCAGAATGCTCATTGCTACCAGTAAGCCACCGATCAAAAACAGGTTGTTGATGGTGCTGGCATCCAAGGCGCGTACTCCGTGCGGGTTGGTGAGCGTGCCACTATGCATGGCGCGTGCCAGAGATTCTAACCGCTGCCTTTAAGCTGCGCTCAAAAAAAACGCCCCGTGTTCAGCGGGGCGTCAGCTTCAACAGCGTTTCGCTTGATTCAGAACCAGGCGTCCTGCATGCCCAGGCAGGTGTCGTCGCGGGCTTCGAGAATCGCCAGGTCGTGGTGGCAGCTCGGCACTTCCCAGGTCAGGAAGTAACGCGCGGCCTGCAGCTTGCCCTGGTAAAAGTCGACATCGCTGGCATTGCCTTTCGCCAAGCCTTCCTCTGCACGGATTGCCTGTTCCAGCCAGCGCCAGCCGATCACGGTATGGCCGAACACCTTCAGGTACAGCGCTGAGTTGGCCAGGCCTTCGTTGACCTTGCCGCTCATCAGGTCGCCCAGCAGCGCCAGGGTCACGGTTTGCAGGCGTGCCAGCAGTTGCTCCAGCGGCTGGCGCAGGGCGGTCAGCGAGGCGTGGGCTTCGGCGCGCTGGCAGGTACCGTGGATCAGCTTGAGTAACTGCTTAAGGGCCGCGCCGCCGTTCATCGAGACCTTGCGGCCGAGCAGGTCGAGGGACTGGATGCCGTGGGTGCCTTCGTGGATCGGATTGAGGCGGTTATCGCGGTAGTACTGCTCCACCGGGTAATCGCGGGTGTAGCCGTGACCGCCGAGAATCTGGATGGCCAGCTCGTTGGCTTTGAGGCAGAACTCCGACGGCCAGGATTTGACGATCGGGGTGAGCAAGTCGAGCAGCTCCAGGGCGATGCGCCGTTCTTCCTCGGTTTCCAGGGTCAGGGTGTCGTCAAACAGCCGCGCGGCGTACAGACCGAGGTCGAAGGAACCTTCCACGTAGGCTTTCTGCGTCAGCAGCATGCGGCGCACGTCAGCGTGCTCGATGATCGCCACCTGGCTGGAGGTCGGGTCCTTGCCATCGGGCAAGCGGCCTTGCGGGCGCTGGCGGGCGTAGTCCAGCGAGTACAGGTAGCCCGCATAGCCGAGCATGACTGCGCCCATGCCGACGCCGATACGCGCTTCGTTCATCATCTGGAACATGTAGCTCAGGCCATGGTGCGGTTTGCCCACCAGGTAGCCGACGCAATCGCCGTTATCACCAAAGTTCAGCGCGGTAGAGGTGGTGCCGCGCCAGCCCATCTTGTGGAACAGTCCGGCCAGGACCACGTCGTTGCGCTTGCCCAGGCTGCCGTCATCATTGACCAGAAACTTCGGCACGATAAACAGGCTGATACCTTTTACGCCCGCCGGGGCATCCGGCAGCTTGGCCAGCACCATGTGCACGATGTTTTCCGACAGCGGATGGTCGCCGCCGGAGATAAAGATCTTGTTGCCCTTGAGCCTGTACGTGCCGTCTTCGGCCGGTTCGGCGCGGGTGCGAATGTCCGACAGCGAGGAGCCTGCATGTGGCTCGGTCAGGGCCATGGTGCCGAAGAAGCGGCCGTCGATCATCGGCTGCAGAAAACGCTGCTTCTGCTCGGCCGTGCCGAAGTTCTCGATCAGGTTGGCCGCGCCCATGGTCAGGAACGGGTACGAGGTGGTCGCCGCGTTGGCTGACTGGAAGTGGGCGAAGCAGGCCTGCGACAACAGGTTGGGCAGCTGCATGCCGCCGACGTCGAACTCGCGGGTGGCGTTGAGGAAGCCCGCTTCAAGGAAGGCATCCACCGCCGGTTTCACTTCCGGGATCAGCACCGCTGCGCCGTCGACGTACTCCGGCTCGTGTTCGTCATTCTTGCGGTTGTGCGGGGCGAACAAGTTTTCCGCGATGCTGCGGGCGGTGTCGATGGCCGCGTCAAAGGTTTCGCGGCTGTGTTCAGCGAAACGCTCACGCTGGGTCAGGCCTTCGGCGTCCAGCACTTCATACAGCTCAAAGGCCAGGTTGCGGGAACTGAGCAGAGACTCGGACATGGGTGTACCTCCGGTTGCGATGAGCCGAGTCTAAGCAGCTGCACGTGCCGCTCCCAGCACTATTAATAAGCGTGATAACGGGGCGTTGGGCCGGAGCGGTCGGGTAGGGTGGGTGACGCTTTGTCCATCCAGCAGATCGCCAAGGTGGATGAAAAGACGTCATCCACCCCGACGGGGCTGTGCAGCAAAGGGCGTGCTTATTGGACAAAGCCCTGCGCCAGCTCGCGGGTTAGCTCAGCGGCGCCGATATTCTTGCAGCCGCTGACATTCTGCCCCGCCCAGAGCGGAGAGAAATCACCGCTGCCCAGGCTTTCAGCTTTGCTGCGCAAAGGCGCAATGGCGGCCGTCGCCAGTGGGAAGGCGGGTGCCAGCGGGCTGATTGGGCCCAACTCGCGCATCACCCGGTTGACGATGCCCCGCGCCGGGCGGCCGCTGAACAGGTTGGTCAGGGCCGTGTGCTGTGCTGCCGGGCTGTGCAGGGCGGCGCGGTGGATGGCGCTGGTGCTGGCCTCATCGCAGCACAGGTACGCGGTGCCGACTTGCACCCCCGCCGCGTCAAGCGCCATGGCCGCGCGCACCCCGGCAGCATCGGCAATCCCGCCAGCGGCAATCACCGGCAGCCTGACGGCTTGCACCATCTGTGGCAGCAGGGCGAAGGTGCCGAGCTGGCTGCTCAGGTCCTCAGTGAGGAACATACCGCGATGACCACCGGCTTCCAGCCCTTGAGCGATGATCGCGTCCGCACCGTTGGCTTCGAGCCACAGCGCTTCCGCCACCGTGGTCGCCGAGCTAAGCACTTTGGCTCCGCACGCTTTTACGCGCTCCAACAGCTCAGCCGAGGGCAGGCCGAAGTGAAAGCTCACCACGGCCGGCCGGAATTCATCGAGCAGATCGGCCATCTCGGCACTGAACGGCAGGCGGCCGGGACCGCTGGCAATCGTCGCGGGATCAATGCCTAACTCGCGGTAGTACGGACTCAGCGCCTCACGCCAGGCGGCTTCGCGTGTGTCGTCGGCTGTTGGCGGTGTGTGGCAAAAGAAATTCAGGTTATAGGGCCTGCGCGTCTTCTCGCTGAGCGCCTGCAGCTCCTTGCGCAGGCCGGTGGCATCAAGCATGGCGCAGGGCAGCGAACCCAGCGCGCCGGCGTTGGATACGGCAGCGGCTAAACCATGCAGCTGCACGCCAGCCATGGGGGCCTGGATCAGCGGTAGCTCAATGCCCAATAGGTCTTGCAATGACATGTGGGTTCTCTTTTGCCGGATGGATCAGTGGCCACCGTACTGATCCATCCGGCGCCTGGCAAACTGGTAAACTGCCCGGCCACAGGAGTCCGCCCAATGAACTACCGCCACGCCTTTCATGCCGGCAACCATGCCGATGTGCTGAAACACTATGTCCTCACTCGCTTGATTGCCCTGCTGTCACGCAAGGAGGCGCCGTTCGCCTACCTCGACAGCCATGCCGGCATCGGTCTGTATGATCTGCGCGGCGATCAAGCCAGCCGCACGGGTGAGTGGCTGGAAGGCATCGCCCGGCTGTGGCAGGCCACCGATGTGCCGGACCCGCTGCTGGATTATCTGGAAGTGATTCGGGCGATGAACCCGGATGGCGAGCTGCGTCATTACCCCGGCTCGCCGGAGCTGGCGCGCCTGCTGACTCGCGAGCAAGATCGCTTGCACTTGAACGAGAAGCACCCGGAAGACGGTCGTCTGCTTAAGGAAAACATGCACGGCGACCGCCGCGTGGCCGTGCACCTGGGCGAGGGCTGGTATGTGCCACGCGCCCTGCTGCCAACCCGCGAGAAGCGCGCCCTGCTGTTGATCGATCCGCCGTTCGAGCAGGTCGATGAAATGGAGCGCTGCGCCCAGTCGTTGAGCGAAGCCATCAGTCGTATGCGCCAGGCTGTGGTGGCGATCTGGTACCCGATCAAGGACCTGCGCCAGCTGCGGCGTTTCTACAGTGACCTGCAAAAGAGCAAGGCGCCCAAGCTGCTGCGCATCGAACTCTATGTGCACCCCACTGACGAAGCGGCACGCTTGAATGGCTCCGGCCTGGTGATCAGCAATCCGCCATGGGGCTTGGAAGATGAACTCAAGCAGATCCTGCCATGGCTCGCTCAGCTGCTCGGGCAAAGCCAGGGCGGCTGGCGCCTGGATTGGCTGATTGAGGAAGGCAGCGCGGGCTAGCGACCTTTGCTCGGTTCGACAAAGTAGCTCAGCTGCTGGCGCGGGTTGAGGTACTCCAGCGCTTCGCGCGGTAGCTGCGCCGGGCGCAGGCTGCTAGCGATGCCGAGGCGTGTTTCCTGTTCCAGGTCGATGATCAGCGCCTCGTTTTTGGGCACTTCGGCATCGTAGACCACCAGCGTCGGTTTCAGCGGCAGGCTTGGGTTCATGCCCAATACCAGGCCGTAACGCTGGTCATCCAGCTGCACCAGGCAGCCCGGCGGATACACCCCCATGCAGCGGATAAAGGCTTTCAGCGCCACCGCGTCGAAGCGCGCATTGTATTGCTTGAACATCAACGCCAGCGCTTCGTGCGGGCTCAGGCCATCACGCGGGTTTAGCGGGTTGCACAGGTTGTCGAACTGGTTGGTGATGCACACCAGACGGCTTAGTCGGCCGATGGCCGCTTCACGCAGCTGACGCGGGTAACCGCTGCCGTCGCAGTATTCATGGTGCTCGTTGATGACGCGCAGCACTTCATCATCCAGCATCAGCTTGTGGCCCATGCGCAGGCCAAATTCACAGTGCAGCTGCAGCAGCTGCTGTTCCGGACGTGTCAGCGGCTCACTTTTCAGCAGGACCTTGCTGGGCACCTCCAGTTTGCCGACATCGTGCAGCAGCGCCCCCATGCCGAGGACATGACAGTCCTCGCTGTCCAGGCCGAGTTGGCGACCCAGCATCAGGCTCAGCACCGTGACGTTCAGGGAGTGCAGGTAATTGTCTTCGGCGGCCTTGCTGTTGATGGTGTGCAGCACGGCGCCGCTGCCCCCCAGCAGCGTATCGACCATCGCGCCGACCACCTCGCCGGCCTGCTTGCAGGCTTCTTCAGGGCGGCTGCGCAGCGTCTGGTTGAGGGTTTTGACCTGTTGGCTGGCCTGAACGAATTTGCGGTCCACTTCGGCCAGGCGTTTGCGCAGGGCCTTGAGTTTTTCCGCACGGGCCAAGCTGGCCTGCTGCTGTGGCGAGGGCGGTGTGACCGGTGCGGGGGGGGCGACCGTTGCTGTGGATTCGGTCGCGCTCAGGGGCTCACAATCACTGCGCTCGGGGTCATAGCGCAGGCGTGCAACCCCCAAGGCGCGCAGGGCCTTGATCTGGTTTTCATCCTTGATCTTGAAGTTGCTGAAGGCAAAGTTGTGTTCCCACCAGGCCAGTTCAAGCTGGATATACAGGCCGACACACAGCTGGTCGGGGGATATGTAGGTTGAGGGTGCGGGCATGCGGGTGTCGGGGATGATGGCTAATGGCTTGCAGTCTAGCGGTTTGCCTACCTCGTGGCAGCAGGCGACAGCGGCTTCTGCACTATTTACCGGGTGGCGTGCTGGCTGGCGTTGTGTCCTGCAGCGCGTGCTCGACTTCCTCTGCCCATTGCAGCCAGGACTGTTCACCCAGAATGCCGCGCCGCAGCGTTAGGTAAGGCATGCGCAGAGCGTGGCGCTGCTCGGCGGGTAAGCCGTGGTAGTCGCGCTCAATGCTCAGCAGGCTGTCCAGCGTTTTGCGGTGCACGGCGATATGCCGCTGCATTTCTTCACGCAGGTTATCGGGTGAGGTGTGTGCGCCGGCATACAGCTTCACCAGCAGCGCATCGTTGATGGTATTCGGCTGCACTGGCTCGCCCAGCCAGCGCAGTAGTTCAGCATGGCCGGCTGGTGTCAGGCGGTAGTTCTTTTTGTCCGGACGGGTGTCTTGGGTTTGTGCTTCAAACGCCAGCCAGCCCGCTTCGCTGAGCTTTTTCAGCTCCAGGTACACCTGCTGGTGTTTGGCGTTCCAGAAGTAACCCAGGCCATCCTTGAAGCGCTTGAACAGGTCGTAACCGCTGCCGGGTTCGCTTTCGAGCAGGATCAAAATGGCGTGCTTGAGTGACATGGGCGGACTTTAACGGCTGCTGCCTGAGATGCTCCGCAGTATACGGGATATGCAAAAAGTTGCATGGGTGGTGAATGCTTGCCTATTATGCAAAAACTTGCATAACAAAAATAACCACGGAGCTGCCTATGAAACGCACAGGAACCCGCTTTCGTTCGCGTCTGGCGCGCAACGATTACGACGCCATCATCATCGGCTCCGGCATCGGCGGCCTGACCACGGCCGCGCTGCTGGCCAAGCTCGGTAAGCGCGTGTGCGTGCTGGAGCAGCATTACACTGCCGGCGGCTACACCCACAGCTATGAGCGCGAAGGCTATGAGTGGGACGTGGGCGTGCATTACATCGGCGAGGTGCACAAACCCTGGTCGATGATCCGTCGGGTGTTCGATGTGATCAGCGACGGCCACCTCGAATGGGCGCCAATGGACGCCCATTACGACCGCATCGTGATGGGCGATCAGACCTATGACTACGTGGCCGGGCGTGATGAATTCAAGGCGGAGATGGCGCGCTATTTCCCCGGCGAGGCCACAGTGCTCGACCGCTATGTCGACCTGCTCAGCGAGGTCAGTTCCAGGGTGCCGCGCTTTTTTGCGGGTCAGGCGCTGCCACGCTCACTGGGTATGCTCTACGGCAAATTGCGTCGTCTGTGGCTGCCGGATTACTTCTTCAAAACCACCCGTGAAGTGCTTGAGGGTCTGACCGACAATCAGGAATTGGTCGGCGTGCTCACCGCGCAGTGGGGTGATTACGGCCTGCCGCCGGCCGAAGCCGCCTTTGTGATGCACGCTATGGTCGCCAAGCACTACATCACCGGCGGCAACTACCCGGTGGGCGGCGCGACGAAGATTTCCGAGACCATCATCCCGGTGATCGAGGCGGCAGGCGGCCATGTCTTCACCTATGCCGGGGTCGACAAGATTCTGGTCGAAAAGGGCCGTGCGGTCGGCGTGCGTTTGCATAAAGACGGCGTCGAGATTCGCGCGCCGCAGATCGTCAGCTGCGCCGGCCTGGTGCCGACCTATACACGCCTGCTGGAGCCACAGGTGGCCAGCGACCATGGTCTGCTGGAGCACCTACCCAAGGTCAAGCTCTCCGCCGCCACCCTGTGCTTGTACGCCGGGTTTAAGGGCAGCGCCGCCGAGTTGAAGCTGCCGAAGACCAACTACTGGGTCTACCCGAGTCATGATCACGACCACAACGTCAGCAGCTTCATGGCCGGACAGAACCCGGCGATGCCGCTGATCTACATCAGCTTCCCCTCGGCCAAAGACCCAGCCTGGGATGCGCATTACCCGAACAAGGCCACGGTGGAAATCGTCGCGCCGACCCAGCCGCAGTGGTTCGCCCAGTGGAAGGGCACCACCTGGGGCAAGCGCGGTGCCGAGTACGAAGCGTTCAAGGCGCAGCTCACCGAGCAATTGCTGGAAACCCTCTACCAGCATCAGCCGCAACTGCGCGGTGCGTTGGATTTCTGCGAGCTGGGCACGCCGCTGTCCACGGAGTGGTACCAGTGGAACGAACAGGGTGAAATCTACGGGATTGATCACACGGTCGCGCGTTTCGAGCAGCACTGGATTCACACCCAGACACCGATCAAGGGCCTGTACCTGACCGGGGCGGATACGGTGACGGCTGGCGTGGGCGGCGCGTTGATGGCCGGGGTGATGACCGCATCGCGGATGCTCGGCTGGCGCGGTTACAGGGTGGGCAAGTTGTTGAAAAGCTGGAAGGCACAAGCGCCTACCGCCGCCAGTGCGACGGTGGATGCAGTGGGCTAAACCACGACGTCGACGCTATTGCCCAGATTGGGCGGGTTACTCGGCAGGCAGGCTGGCGTGGCGGCCTCAATCAGGCCGCCGATGCTGGCGGCCTGCAGTTCCAGAGTTTTGCGCAGTAACAGCAGCGAGGCCATGGCGGAGGCTTGAGCCGAGGCCTGGGACGCCACCTGGTTGGTCAGGCTGCTGAGTTCCATGAGGGTTCCTTCTGCGTCAGGTATCTTCAGTCTGGCAGGCAAGTGCCCGTGCCACCCAGGCCGCAATAGCCGCCGGGGTTCTTCGCCAAGTACTGCTGATGATAGGCCTCAGCGTAGTAGAACGGTGGCGCCTCGCGTACTTCGGTGGTGATAGCGCCGTAACCGTTTTTGCTTAATTCCGCCTGGAATTTGGCCTGGCTGCTCTGTGCTGCGGCCAGTTGTTCGGCGCCGTAGCAGTAGATCGCCGAACGGTACTGGCTGCCCGTGTCGTTACCCTGGCGCATGCCTTGGGTCGGGTTGTGCGCCTCCCAGAAGACTTTCAGCAATGCGGCGTAGCTGGTGACCTGCGGATCGAATACCACCAGCACGACTTCGGTATGGCCGGTCAGGCCTGAGCAGGTTTCATCATAGGTTGGGTTCGGCGTATGGCCGCCGGCATAGCCGACTGCCGTGCTCCACACACCCGGCTGCTGCCAGAAGCGCCTTTCCGCGCCCCAGAAACAGCCCATGGCGAATACCGCCTGCTCAAGGCCATCAGGAAATGGCCCCTGCATCGCGTTGCCATTGACGAAATGCGCAGTCGGCACCTTCATCGCGTCTGCCCGGCCCGGCAGGGCCTGTTCGGCGGTGGGCAGTTCGAGTTTGTGGGCGAGAATTTGCGAACGCAGAACCATGAGCCATTTCCTCAGCAGAAGCATGTGTGTCATAGACCGTTATAAGGCGGGCTTGTTACAGCCGGCTAGCCTTTATTTGGATAGCGCTTGAGCCTTTCCAGCAGGTCGCGACCGGCAATGGGTTTGTCGAACAGGTAGCCTTGGCCGATGTCGCACTGCTGGCGACGGAGAAAGTTCAGCTGTGCAGGTGTTTCAATGCCCTCGGCTACCACCTTGAGTTTCAGGTTATGTGCCATGGCGATCACCGCTGAGGTGATTTCCATGTCGTCCTGATTCTCCGGGATGTCCTTGATAAAGCTGCGATCAATCTTGATCACATCAATGGGAAATTTCTTCAGGTAGCTGAGTGAAGAATAACCGGTACCGAAGTCGTCCATGGCCAGGGTCAGGCCCAGGCTTTTCAAGCGACTGAGCTGATGGCGGGTGTCGTCAGTGGCTTCCAGCAGCAGGCTCTCGGTCAACTCTAGTTCGAGCAGGGCCGGGTCGAGTTGTTCTTCATGCAGGATGGCGGCGATCTCACCGACCAGGTCCGGGTCGGAGAACTGTTTGGGCGACAGGTTGATGGCCATCTGCAGCGGCGCATGGCCGACGGCGATCAGCTGTTTGCTCATGCGGCACGCCTGGCGCGTGACCCATTTGCCGATGGGGATGATCAGGCCGGTTTCTTCCGCCACGCTGATAAAACGGTCCGGGCTGATCATGCCCTTGTCTGGGTGATTCCAGCGCAGCAGCGCTTCCAAGCCCAGCAGTCGACCCCGCTTCAGGCACAGCTTGGGTTGGTAGAACACCTCCAGCTCGTTCTGCATCAGCGCACGGCGCAGGTTGCTCTCAACGAACAGCTTGTCGTGCGCTTCGGCATTCAGCGCATCAGTAAACACCTGCAGCTGATTTTTGCCGTTGGCTTTGGCTTTATGCAGCGCCAAGCCGGTGTGCTTCATCAGGGTTTGCGGGTCATCACCGTGTTCGGGCGCGCAGGCCAGGCCGATGGAGCCGGTGACGTTGATCAGCTGGTTGTCGACGAACAGTGGCTTGTCCAACGTCTGCAGCAGCTTTTGCGCCACCTGTTGACTGTCGGCCTGGTTGAGGTCGAGTAATACGGCAAATTCGTTGCTGGCAAAGCGGGCCAATACGCTGCTGGGGTGCAGGGTGTTACGCAAGCGGCGCGCCAGGCTGACCAGCAGTTTGTCGCCCGTCTGGTGGCCGAGGCTGTCGTTGATCCGTTTGAAGTTGTCGATATCCACCAGCAGTAGGCTGATCGGTTTGCCGGGGTGCGCGCTGAAGTGATCTTCCAGCGAGCGGATAAAGGCGTAGCGGTTGCCGAGCCCGGTGAGGTTGTCGCGAAAGGCCAGGCGCTCAATATGCTGCTGCGCCTGCTTGCTCGCCGTCACGTCTTCGTAGATGCCGATGTAGTGGGTCAGGCTGCCATCGTCGGCATAGACTTTGGATAACGACAGTTGCCCCCAGTAGGGGTCGAGGTTTTTCCGGCGGCTCTTGAATTCACCCAGCCAGCTGTTCTGTTCGGCCAGGCTGGAGCGGGCGTCAAACAGCAGGTCGCTGAGGTTTTCCAATGCCGGTATTTCGGACAGGCGGCGCCCCTGGACTTCGCTGGCGCTGTACAGGGTAATGGCGGTAAAGCTCGGGTTTACGTACTCCACCAGGCCATCACGGTCGAGCAGGATAAAGGCGCTTGAACTTTGCTCGACCGCGCGTTGAAACAGGTACAACGCGTTGGTTGCAGAACGGCGTTGCTGGTTGGTCAGCACCTGAGCGTATTGATCGGCCAGTTCGCCAGCAAAGGCGATTTCGTCAGCCTGCCAAGTGCGCGGCGAGCCGCTATGTTCCAGGCACAACACGCCTACCACTTCACCGGCGATGCGGATGCTGGCATCGAGCATCGCCGCGATGCCCATGGGTTTCAGGTAGCTGTTGCTCAGCTCGCGGGTGCGTGGATCCTGGTGAGCATCATGGGCGTCCAGCGCCCGGCCGCTGTGCAGCGCTTGCAGGTAGGCGGGGAAGGGGCTGGCGTCGATGTCGGGTTGCTCGACATGCCGGCCCTGATCCTGTTGATACAGGGCCACCGCTTGCAGCATGTGCTGATTGAGGTTCCAGATGCCGACGCGGCTGACCCCATACAACTCACAGGCGCTTTTACTGATCAGTTCGGCGGCTTCACGCAAGGGGTTGCTGTCGCCGTAATGATGGCGCGCGAGGGTGACGATCAACTGTTGCTGGGCTTGTGTACGTTGCTGCTGCGCCTGCAACTCGGCCTGGCTGCGCTGGTACAGCTCGAGGGTTTGTGGCGACGGAGCGCTCTGCTCGTTCATCACCAGCAGGTAGCCGCGTAGCAGGTGTCGGCCGCGTTGCTTGAAGGCTTCGCCCACTTCCATCAGCGTTAGGCTACCGCGCGGGGTGTGCAGGCAGTACTGCACGCTGTAGTGGTGGCGGGCGGCCAGCTGCTGCGCAATGTTGTCATGCAGCTGGTGGCGAGCTGCGGGTTCCATCAGGCTGGCGTAGGGCGCATCGAGCAGTGAGCAGAGTTCATGGGCCGGCAAACCGAACTGTTGTTCGCAGCCTGAATCGAGGTACAGCAGGGCCCAGCTGGCTTCATTCAAGCGCTCGAAACGCAGTAGGCCGAGGCGCGAAGGCACTGGCAACTGCGTCACAACCTCGGCCGCTAAACGACTTGCGGCATCGGGATGGCTTTTCATTCGGTGGCTGGCTTCCAGTATGCTGATCGAAGCGGTAATCGACTCACTTCATTTATAGCGTCGGGTAAGGGTGCATCATGCAATTGCGACTGACAAGAAAACTAATATCCGCAGTGCTGCTGAGCAGCTGTATGGTCACCTCGACAGCGTTCGCCGCTGAGCCTGACACGGGTTTGAGCAGTGCCGAACAGGGCAATTATCTGCTCGAATTGAAACGCCTTTATCTGACCGAGAATGACCGCCAAGCGCTGCTGGCGCATTGCAATGATCTGCTTAAAACCTACGCCCTGCGCGCCGCTTATCAGGTTGGCCAGGCGCAGCGTCAGGACCTGTTGTACCAGCTGCGTCAGGGCGAGTCCGGCGAGCTGCTGCTACGTGAAGAAACCCGTGGCCAGCAAGGCACCGATATTGCCGTACGCAACCAGCGCGTGCCGCTGTTTGGCGTCGACCCTTTCGTGCGTTACGAATGCCCGAGCAGCGGCATCAGCTGCGTACTGCACAACCCCAACGACGGCAGCCCAATGCTGACCATCGTGCGCGATCACAAGGGCGCTGCCGAACTGGCCAAGGCCCTGAGCTTTCTGATCCGTAATCTGCAGAAAGGCTGATCGCCTCCCATAGTTCCACCGCTGGCTTAAATCTAAAAAAAAACCCCGCCTAACAGGGCGGGGTCGAGGGTACGAGCGTGGCTGCTCGAAAGTTGATGCGTTACAGCAGCATGGTGCGGATGTCCGCCAGTACGTCACCCAGGCGCTTGGTGAAGCGCGCCGCAGCGGCGCCATTGATCACGCGGTGGTCGTAGGACAGCGACAGTGGCAGCATCAGCTTGGGCTGGAAGGCTTTGCCATCCCAGACTGGCTGGGTGGTGGCCTTGCTCACACCGAGAATCGCCACTTCCGGCGCGTTGACGATCGGCGTAAAGCCGGTGCCGCCAATGTGACCGAGGCTGGAGATGGTGAAACAGGCGCCCTGCATATCGTCGGCTGACAGTTTCTTGGTGCGCGCCTTTTCCGCCAGCACGGCGGCCTCAGCGGCGAGCTGCAGCAGGCTCTTCTGGTCGACGTTCTTGATCACCGGTACCAGCAGGCCATCCGGAGTGTCCACGGCAAAGCCGATGTGCACGTATTTCTTGCGGATGATGGCTTTGCCGCTCGGCGCCAGTGAGCTGTTGAAGTCCGGCAGCTCCTTAAGCAGGAAGGCGCAGGCCTTGAGCAGCAGTGGCAGCACGGTGAGTTTGACCCCAGCCTTTTCCGCCACGGCTTTCTGCGCGACGCGGAAGGCTTCCAGCTCGGTGATGTCGGCCGAATCGAACTGGGTCACGTGCGGCACGTTGAGCCAGCTGCGATGCAGGTTGTTGGCGCCGACCTGCATCAGGCGGGTCATCGCCACTTCTTCGATTTCACCAAACTTGCTGAAGTCCACCACTGGGATCGGCGGGATACCGGCACCACCGGTTGCACCGGCAGCTGGGGCTTCCTTGGCCTTCTGCATCATGGTTTTGACGTAAGCCTGCACATCCTCTTTGAGCACGCGGCCTTTCGGTCCGGTGCCCGGTACGGCGGACAGCTCGACGCCGAACTCGCGAGCGAGCTGACGCACTGCCGGGCCCGCATGCACCTTGGCGCCGTCACGCTTAGGGGTGGCGGCAACGTTGGCAGCAGCGGCTGCCAGCGAGGCAATTGCACCAACTTCGGCAGCGACCGCGGGATGCGCGCCGGCCGGAACCTTGTGTACGTCACTTGCGGGTGCAGCGGCCGGTGCTGGCGCTGCTGCTGGAGCCGCAGCGGCGCCGGCCACTTTCAGCTTGAGGATAAAATCACCGGTGCCAACTTCGTCTTCCAGTTTGACGCTGATGCTTTCCACCACGCCGGCAGCCGGCGAGGGGATTTCCATGCTTGCCTTGTCCGACTCCAGGGTGATCAGCGACTGATCGGCTTCGACGCTATCGCCGACCTTGATCAGAATCTCGATGACTTTGGCTTTGCCGTCCGAGCCGATGTCCGGCACATGCACGTCCTGCACGCTGCTGCTGGCCTGCGCGACTGGCGCAGGTGCAGCGGCTGGTGCGGGAGCTGCTGCTTTGGGCGCTTCAGCCGTTGCTGCGGCAGGCGCTGCGGGTGCTTGGGCAGCGCCTTCGGCTTCCAGCTCAAACAGTTCGTCGCCCTCTTTCAGGCGGTCGCCCAGCTTTACTTTCAGGCTTTTCACCACGCCGCCTTTCGGCGCGGGGATTTCCATGCTGGCCTTGTCCGACTCCAGGGTCAGCACGCTCTGATCGGCCTCGATGCGATCACCGACCTTGACCATCAGTTCGATTACTTCACCCTCACCACCACCGATGTCGGGTACGCGAATCAATTCACTCATCGTTTCGCTCCTTAGCAGTCCAGTGGGTTGAGTTTTTCCGGGTTGATGCCGAACTTGACGATGGCCTCGGCCACCACCTTCGGTTCGATATCACCACGGTCGGCGAGTGCTTCCAGGGCCGCCAGGACAACCCAGTTACGGTCCACTTCGAAGAAATGGCGCAGCTTCTTGCGGCTGTCGCTGCGGCCGAAGCCGTCGGTGCCCAGGACTTTGAATTCCTTGCTCGGTACCCACTGACGAATCTGTTCGGCGAACAGCTTCATATAGTCGGTAGAGGCGATGACCGGGCCTTTACGGCCGCTCAGGCACTCTTCCACGTAGGTCTGCTTGGGTTTCTGGCCCGGGTGCAGGCGGTTGCTGCGCTCCACGGCCAGGCCGTCGCGGCGCAGCTCGTTGAAGCTGGTGACGCTCCATACGTCTGCCGCGACGTTGAACTCGTCACGCAGGATCTTCGCCGCTTCGCGCACTTCACGCAGGATGGTGCCGGAACCCAGGAGCTGCACGTGGTGCGCGGCTTCCTTCTTGTCCTCTTCGAGCAGGTACATGCCCTTGATGATGCCTTCCTCGATGCCGGCCGGCATGGCGGGCTGCTGGTAGGACTCGTTCATCACGGTGATGTAGTAGAAAACGTCCTGTTGCTGTTCGGTCATCTTCTTCATGCCGTCCTGAATGATCACCGCCAGCTCGTAGCCGTAGGTCGGATCATAGGTGCGGCAGTTGGGGATGGTCGCCGCCAGCATGTGGCTGTGACCATCCTCGTGCTGCAGGCCTTCGCCGTTCAGCGTGGTACGCCCAGCGGTGCCACCGATCAAAAAGCCACGGGTACGGCTGTCGCCAGCGGCCCAGGCCAGGTCGCCAATACGCTGGAAGCCGAACATCGAGTAGAAGATGTAGAACGGCAGCATCGGCTGGTTATGGCTGGAGTACGACGTACCGGCCGCAATAAACGAGCTCATTGCGCCGGCTTCGTTGATGCCTTCTTCGAGAATCTGGCCCTTCTTGTCCTCGCGGTAGAACATCACCTGGTCTTTATCCACCGGCTCATAGAGCTGGCCGACCGAGGAGTAGATGCCGAGCTGACGGAACATGCCTTCCATGCCGAAGGTACGCGCTTCGTCCGGGATGATCGGGACGATGCGCGAGCCGATGTCCTTGTCCTTGACCAGCTGCGCAAGGATGCGCACAAAAGCCATGGTGGTGGAGATTTCACGGTCGCCCGAGCCGTCGAGGATGGCCTTGAGGGTATCCAGTGGTGGCGTCGGGATGCTGAAACTCTTGGCGCGGCGCTGTGGCACGAAACCACCGAGGGCGGCGCGGCGCTCGCTCAGGTAACGGGCTTCGGCGCTGCCTTCTTCCGGCTTGAGGAACGGCAGGTTTTCCAGCTCGTCGTCTTTAACCGGGATGTCAAAGCGATCGCGGAACTGCTTGAGGCTGTCGACATCGACCTTCTTGGTGTTGTGCGCGGTGTTCTTGGCTTCACCGGCACCGGTGCCATAACCCTTGACGGTCTTGGCCAGAATTACGGTCGGCTGCTCTTTGTGGTTGACCGCCTGGTGATAGGCCGCATAGACCTTGTACGGGTCGTGACCGCCACGGTTGAGCTTCCAGATCTCGTCGTCGGACAGATCGGCCACCATCGCCTTGAGTTCCGGCGAGTTGAAGAAGTGCTCGCGGACGAACGCGCCGTCCTTGGCCTTGTAGTTCTGGTATTCGCCGTCGATGACCTCGTCCATGCGCCTTTGCAGGATGCCGTCGACGTCCTTGGCCAGTAGTGGGTCCCAGAAGCGGCCCCAGACCACTTTGTTGACGTTCCAGCCACCGCCACGGAACACGCCTTCGAGCTCCTGGATGATTTTGCCGTTGCCGCGTACCGGGCCATCGAGGCGCTGCAGGTTGCAGTTGATGACGAAGATCAGGTTGTCGAGCTTCTCGCGGCCAGCCAGGGAGATCGCGCCGAGGGATTCCGGCTCGTCGCACTCGCCGTCGCCCATAAAGCACCAGACCTTCTGCTTGCCAGCCGGGATAAAGCCGCGGGCTTCCAAGTACTTCATAAAGCGTGCCTGGTAGATCGCCTGGATCGGGCCCAGCCCCATGGATACGGTCGGGAACTGCCAGAAGTCCGGCATCAACCAGGGGTGCGGATAGGACGACAGGCCTTGGCCATCGACTTCCTGGCGGAAGTTGTTCATCTGCTCTTCAGTGATGCGGCCTTCCATAAAGGCGCGGGCGTAAACGCCGGGCGATGCGTGGCCCTGGAAGAAGATCAGGTCGCCGCCGTGCTCCTCGGTAGGCGCCTGGAAGAAGTAGTTGAAACCGATGTCATACAGGGTCGCCGAGGACGCGAAGCTGGAGATGTGGCCGCCCAGGTCCGAATCTTTCAGGTTGGTGCGCATGACCATTGCCAGCGCGTTCCAGCGCACCAGCGAGCGAATGCGGCGTTCCATAAACAGGTCGCCAGGCATGCGTGCTTCGTGGGTCAGCGGGATGGTGTTGCGGTAGGGCGTGGTGATCGCATACGGCAGCTGTGAACCACTGCGGGTGGCCAGCTCGCCCATACGGGTCATCAGGTAATGTGCGCGGTCTTCACCCTCGTTATCGAGGACGGACTCAAGGGCGTCCAGCCATTCCTGGGTTTCGACGGGATCGAGGTCTTGCATGGCTTGCTCCAGGGCGGAAAGGCTTCCAGAATCGGAGGCCAGGTTTCGTGGCCGACTTCGTGAGTGGCCGCGTGAATTCTTGGATTGACCGGGGGTAGGACCGGCTTCGTGTAGTTTTACTACATTCCGACGCCGATTTCAGCCTTTTGGATACAATCTTTGGTAGTAAAACTACAATTATTTTTCTGCCAGTGATTCGACCCGCTCTAGCGCTGGGTGTGCCATCCATGGTCGCTGCACTGGCAGACCGCTAAAAGGATAGACCATGAGCCTGCCCGCGCTGGCCTCTTTGCCTGCTGCCTTGTCCCCCCTCGCACTGCGTGCCGAACAGTCCTTGCAGCACGCATTTGCTGAGCTTTCCAGTGAGGCTGCTGCGGCTTTCGCAGGTTGGCCGCGCGCGCGAATGGAGGCGTTGCAGCGTGTGGGCGCTGCCAGTGATTTCGTGGTGCAGCAGGGCCTGCGCGACCCGCAGATGCTGCTCGATCTGGCCGCCAGTGGTGAGCTGGAACGCAGCCTCGGGGCGGGCGAATTGCGCGGGCAATTGGCGCGGGCGTTGGAGACGTGCGCCGATGACGACGAACTGGGGCGGCGCTTGCGGCGTTACCGCAATCGTCAGCAGCTGCGCATCATCTGGCGCGATATCAGTCGCCAGGCGGATTTGATCGAAACCTGCCGCGACCTTTCCGATCTGGCCGATGCCTGTATCGATCTGGCCTATCAGTGGCTGTATCCAAGGCATTGCGCGCAGTTCGGCACGCCCATCGGCCGGCGTAGTGGCCAGGCGCAGCATATGGTCATCCTCGGCATGGGCAAGCTGGGCGCCCATGAGCTGAACCTGTCCTCGGACATCGACCTGATCTTTGGCTACCCCGAAGGCGGCGAAACCGAAGGGGTGAAGCGACCGCTGGATAATCAGGAGTTCTTTATCCGTCTTGGTCAGAAGCTGATCAAGGCGCTGGACGTGATCACGGTTGAGGGCTTCGTCTTTCGCACCGATATGCGTCTGCGTCCATACGGCTCATCCGGCTCGCTGGTGTTCAGCTTTAACGCGCTGGAGCAGTACTACCAGGACCAAGGCCGCGACTGGGAACGCTACGCGATGATCAAGGCACGGGTGGTCGGTGGTGACCAAGCCGCTGGCGCGCAGCTGCTGGAGATGCTGCGGCCCTTCGTTTACCGGCGTTATCTGGATTTCTCGGCGATTGAAGCGCTGCGTGCGATGAAGCAGCTGATTCAGCAGGAAGTGCGCCGCAAAGGCATGGCTGAGAACATTAAGTTGGGCTCTGGTGGCATTCGCGAAGTGGAGTTTATCGCCCAGGCTTTCCAGCTGATTCACGGCGGTCGCGACCTCAGCCTGCAGCAGCGTTCGCTGTTCGCTGTGCTGAATACCCTGCGCGACCAGGGCTACCTGCCGGCCGCAGTGACCGACGAGCTGCGCGACGGTTACGCCTTCCTGCGTTATGCCGAGCACGCGCTGCAGGCCATCGATGACCGGCAGACGCAGATGCTCCCGGACAACGATCAGGACCGTGCGCGCGTGGCCTTTATTATGGGCTTCGACAGCTGGCCGGCGTTCCACGAGCGGCTTATGCACTGGCGCGGCCGGGTTGACTGGCACTTCCGCCAGGTGATCGCCGATCCCGATGAAGAGGAAGGTGGCGAGCCGGTCGAAGAGGCCGTGGGCTGCGAGTGGTTGCCGCTCTGGGATGATGTGCAGGACGAAGAGGCCGCGTGCCGGCAGCTGGCCGAGGCTGGCTTTGCCGAGCCGCAATCGGCTTGGCAGCGCCTGGCAGGCCTGCGCAACGGCAATCAGGTGCGCGCCATGCAGCGCCTTGGTCGCGAGCGTCTGGATGCCTTTATCCCGCGCCTGCTGGCACAAGCGGTGGAACATGAAAACCCGGACCTGGTGCTGGAACGCGTACTGCCGCTGATCGAAGCCGTGGCGCGGCGTTCGGCCTACCTGGTGCTGCTCACGGAAAATCCCAGCGCCTTGCAGCGCCTGCTGACCCTGTGTGCGGCCAGCCCGTGGATTGCCGAGCAGATCACCCGCTTTCCGCTGTTGCTTGATGAGCTGCTTAATGAAGGGCGGCTGTTCAAGCCGCCGCTGGCGCCTGAGCTGGCCGCCGAGCTGCGTGAGCGGCTGATGCGTATTCCCGAGGAAGACCTTGAGCAGCAGATGGAAGCGCTGCGTCACTTCAAACTGGCGCACCGGCTGCGTGTCGCCGCCTCGGAAATTGCCGGCACTCTGCCGCTGATGAAGGTCAGCGACTACCTGACCTGGCTGGCCGAGGCGATTCTCGACCAGGTGCTGGCACTGGCCTGGCGCCATACGGTGAGCAAATACGGCGCGCCGCGCCGCGCCGACGGCAGTATCTGCGACCCGGATTTTGTCATCGTCGGCTACGGCAAGGTCGGCGGCATTGAGCTGGGCCACGGTTCGGACCTCGATCTGGTGTTTATCCACGACGGCGACCCGCATGCGGAAACCGATGGCGAAAAGTCTATCGACGGCGCGCAGTTCTTCAATCGCCTGGGCCAGCGCATCATTCACCTGCTGACCACGCAGACCAACTCCGGCCAGCTCTACGAAGTCGACATGCGCCTGCGGCCGTCGGGCGCGGCGGGCCTGCTGGTCAGCTCGCTGGGCGCCTTCGAGCGTTACCAGCAGGGCGAAGCCTGGACCTGGGAGCATCAGGCGCTGGTGCGGGCGCGGGTGCTGGTGGGTTGTGCGCGGGTTGGCAAGGCCTTCGAGGCAGTACGCGCCGGTGTGTTGGGGCGTGAGCGCGACCTGGCCACCCTGCGCACCGAGGTCAGCGAGATGCGCGCGAAGATGCGCGACAACCTCGGCAGCAAGGCCACGGCGGCCGGCACCGCAGCGAATGCCTTCGAAGCCACCGCGCCGTTCGACCTCAAGCAGGACGCCGGAGGTATCGTCGATATTGAATTTATGGTGCAATACGCGGCCCTGGCATGGTCGCGCCAGTACCCGGAATTGCTTGAGTTCACTGACAATATTCGCATTCTGGAAGGGCTGGAGCGGGTCGGCTTGCTACCGGGCGAAGATGCCCGCTTGCTGCAGGATATCTACAAGGCCTACCGCTCGGCGGCGCACCGCCAGGCCCTGCAAAAGCAGCCTGGGGTGGTCAGCGGTGAGCAGTTCGCCGAAGAGCGGCGCACGGTGATGCGCATTTGGCAGGAACTGGGTTTGAACTGAATTTGAAGAGGTCGGGCGCTTAAGGTGGCCGGCCAAATGTTGTACCAATCGAATGTGAGGAGCAGGCAACTATGTCGATGGCCGATCGTGATGGCGTGATCTGGTATGACGGCGAGCTGGTGCCGTGGCGCAACGCGACCACCCACGTGCTGACCCATACCTTGCACTACGGCATGGGTGTGTTCGAAGGCGTGCGTGCCTACAACACCCCGCAAGGCACGGCGATCTTCCGCCTGCAAGCGCACACCGACCGCCTGTTCGACTCGGCCCATATCATGGGCATGAAGATTCCGTTCAGCAAAGACGAAATCAATGAAGCCACCCGCGCCGCCGTGCGCGAGAACAACCTGGAAAGCGCCTATATTCGCCCAATGGTGTTCTACGGATCTGAAGCCATGGGCCTGCGCGCCAGTGGCCTGAAAACCCAGGTGATCGTCGCGGCCTGGAGCTGGGGCGCCTACATGGGCGATGAAGCCCTGCAGGTGGGCATCAAGGTGCGTACCAGCTCCTTCACCCGTCACCACGTGAACATCTCGATGACCCGCGCCAAGGCCAACGGCAACTACATCAACTCGATGCTGGCCCTGCAGGAAGCCATCTCCGGCGGCGCCGACGAAGCGCTGCTGCTGGATCCGGAAGGCTACGTGGCCGAAGGCTCGGGCGAGAATATCTTCCTGGTCAAGAATGGCGTGATCTACACCCCGGAAGTGACCTCCTGCCTCAATGGCATCACCCGTAACACCATTCTGACACTGGCCGCTGAGCATGGTCTGGAAGTGGTCGAGAAGCGCATCACCCGCGATGAGGTGTATATCGCCGATGAAGCCTTCTTCACTGGCACCGCCGCCGAAGTCACGCCGATTCGTGAAGTCGATGGCCGGCAGATCGGCGCAGGCCGCCGTGGGCCGATCACCGAGAAGCTGCAAACCGCTTACTTTGACCTGGTGACGGGTAAAACCGATGCCCACGCTGAGTGGCGCACGCTGGTCAAATAACGGTCTCGCAGGGGCTGGATGCTACGGCATTCGGCCCGCG
The DNA here is from genome assembly GCF_002786345.1 of Pseudomonas sp. FEMGT703P. Classification (NCBI taxonomy): domain Bacteria; kingdom Pseudomonadati; phylum Pseudomonadota; class Gammaproteobacteria; order Pseudomonadales; family Pseudomonadaceae; genus Pseudomonas; species Pseudomonas sp. FEMGT703P. The sequence goes on from NZ_PGCM01000005.1 coordinate 121,360, forward strand.
GGCTAGGCTGATAGCCGAGCGTTGAGTTTGTCTGGGAGGCGAAAGCCTCCTTGGTCGTTTCTGGAAACCGCATGAAAATACTGATCGTTGGCCCCAGCTGGGTGGGTGACATGGTGATGGCGCAGACGCTGTTCCAGTGCCTGCAACAGCGTCATCCCGGTTGCGCAATCGATGTGCTGGCCCCCGAGTGGAGCCGGCCGATTCTCGAGCGCATGCCCGAAGTGCGTCAGGCCCTGAGCTTTCCGCTCGGGCATGGCGTGCTGGAACTGGCGACGCGGCGCACGATCGGCAAGTCCCTGGCCGGCCAGTACGATCAGGCGATTTTGCTGCCCAACTCGCTGAAGTCCGCGTTGGTGCCGTTTTTTGCCGGGATTCCCAAGCGCACCGGCTGGAAGGGTGAGCTGCGCTACGGCCTGCTCAACGATATCCGCACGCTTGATAAAGAACGCTACCCGCTGATGATCGAGCGCTTTATGGCGCTGGCCTTCGAGCCCGGGGTCGCGTTGCCGCAACCTTATCCACGCCCCGCCTTGCAGATCGATGCGCAGAGCCGTGACGCCGCCTTGACCAAGTTCGGCCTTAGCCTGGATCGCCCGGTGCTGGCGCTGTGCCCAGGGGCTGAGTTCGGTGAGGCCAAGCGCTGGCCGAGCGAGCATTACGCCAAGGTCGCCGAGCTGAAGATCCGCGCCGGCTGGCAGGTGTGGATTTTCGGCTCGAAGAACGATCACCCGGTTGGTGAGGATATTCGCAGCCGGCTGATTCCCGGCCTGCGCGAGGAGGCGGTGAACCTGGCCGGCGAAACCAGCCTGGCTGAAGCTATCGATCTGCTGTCCTGCGCCGGCGCTGTGGTGTCCAACGACTCAGGGCTGATGCATGTGGCAGCTGCGCTGAATCGCCCGCTGGTGGCGGTTTACGGCTCGACTTCGCCGGGTTTTACCCCGCCGCTGGCCGAGCAGGTGGAAATCGTCCGCCTGGGCCTGGAATGCAGCCCGTGCTTCGAACGCACTTGCCGTTTCGGCCACTACAACTGCCTGGGCCAGCTCAAACCGCGCCCGGTGATCGAGGCGCTGGATCGCCTGGTCAGCGACCCGGTCGAGGTTGAATAGCTTGCGGGTACTGTTGATCAAGACCTCCTCGCTGGGCGATGTGGTGCACACCTTGCCAGCGCTGACCGATGCGGCGCGCGCCATTCCCGGCATCCAGTTCGACTGGGTGGTGGAAGAGGGGTTTGCCGAGATTCCCGCCTGGCACCCAGCAGTGGCGCAGGTTATCCCGGTGGCCATTCGCCGCTGGCGCAAGCACCTGTGGCAAACGTTCAAGAACGGTGAGTGGAAGCGCTTCAAGCAGCGGCTTGGCGAAACCAAGTACGACCTTGTCATCGATGCCCAAGGCCTGCTGAAAAGCGCCTGGCTGACCCGTTACGTCAAGGCACCGATTGCCGGTCTGGATCGCGACTCTGCGCGCGAGCCACTGGCCAGCCGCTTCTATGATCAAACCTATGCCGTGCCGCGCGAGCAGCATGCCCTTGAGCGCACCCGCCAGTTATTCGCTCAGGCGCTGGGCTATGCGCTGCCAACAGGCGTCGGCGATTACGGCCTGAACCGTGCGCAGCTGGCCGATCAGGCGCCGCAGCCTTACTTGCTGTTTCTGCACGGCACCACCTGGCCAAGTAAGCACTGGCCGGAAGCCGACTGGCGCCAACTGGCCGAGCAGATGAGCGCTCAGGGGTGGGCGGTGCGCCTGCCCTGGGGCAATGAAGCCGAGAAGGCTCGTGCCGAACGGATTGCCGCTGGCATTGAAAACGCTGCGGTGCTGCCCAAATTAAATCTTGCAGGCGTGGCCAAGGTCATCGCTGGGGCCAGCGCTTGCGTGGCGGTGGATACCGGTCTCGGCCATCTGGCCGCTGCGCTGGATGTGCCGAGTATTTCGCTCTACGGGCCGACCCTGCCGGGGCGAGTCGGTGCCTATGGGCGTGGTCAGGTGCACCTGTGCGCCATGGGGCCGAATGCCGGCTCGGGTGATCGCCACAAAGCCTGTTTCGACGGCCTGGATGCCGAGCGTGTCGCCATACAATTGCAGGCCCTGTTGCTGGCCGAGGACGTTGTCTGATGCAGCTCGCGTTTATCCTCTACAAATACTTCCCCTTCGGCGGCCTGCAGCGCGACTTTCTACGCATCGCCCTGGAGTGCCAGGCGCGTGGCCATGCCATTCGCGTATACACACCGATCTGGGAAGGTGAAGTGCCTGCGGGCTTCGAGGTGGTGGTGGTGCCGGTCAAGGCGCTGTTCAACCACAAACGCAATGAGAAGCTCACCGCCTGGGTCGAGGCGGACCTGGTCAAGCGTCCGGTGGATCGGGTGATCGGCTTTAACAAGATGCCTGGCCTGGACGTCTACTACGCCGCCGATGGTTGCTATGAAGACAAGGCGCAGACTCTGCGCAACCCGCTTTACAAGCGCTGGGGGCGTTACAAGCACTTTGCCGATTACGAGCGTGCGGTATTCGCCCCCGAATCGAAGACCGAGATTCTGATGATCTCCGAAGTGCAGCAACCGCTGTTTATCAAGCATTACCACACCCCGCTGCAGCGCTTTCACCTGCTGCCGCCGGGCATCGCTGCAGACCGCCGCGCGCCGGCCAATGCCGCCGAAATTCGTGCCGAGTTTCGTGCTGAATTCAAGCTGTCGGATAGCGACCTGCTGCTGGTGCAGATCGGCTCCGGCTTCAAGACCAAGGGGCTGGATCGCAGCCTCAAAGCCCTGGCCGCCTTGCCGCGCGAGCTGAAGCAACGCACCCGACTGATCGCCATCGGTCAGGACGATCCGCGCTCGTTCCAGCTGCAGGCCAAGGCGCTGGGTGTGTCCGATCAGGTGCAGATTCTCAAGGGGCGCAGCGATATTCCGCGTTTCCTGCTGGGTGCCGATCTGCTGATCCACCCGGCCTACAACGAGAACACCGGCACCGTGCTGCTGGAGGCGCTGGTCTCCGGCCTGCCAGTGCTGGTAACGGATGTCTGCGGCTATGCCCACTACATTGCCGAAGCGGATGCCGGGCGGGTGCTAGCCAGTCCGTTCGAGCAGGAACGCCTCAATCATCTGCTCGCCGATATGCTGGCCGATGATCAGCGCCGCGCGTTCTGGTCGCGCAATGGCTTGGCTTACGCCGATAGCGCCGATCTTTATTCCATGCCGCAGCATGCGGCCGACATCATTCTGGCGACACGCCCATGAAGCTAGTACTGGCTGAACCCTTTAAAAGCCTGTGGGCCGGGCGCGATGCCTTTGCCGCTGCCGAAGCGCTGCAGGGGCAGGTGTACCGCGAGTTGGAAGGCCGCCGCACGCTGCGCACCGAAGTCGATGGGCGCGGTTACTTCGTAAAGATTCATCGCGGCATCGGCTGGGGTGAAATCGTCAAGAACCTGCTCACCGCCAAGCTGCCGGTGCTTGGTGCGCGCCAGGAATGGGAGGCCATTCAGCGTCTGACCGAGGTTGGTGTGGCGACCATGACTGCCGTGGCTTATGGCGAACGCGGCAGCAATCCAGCGGCGCAGCATTCCTTTATCGTAACCGAAGAACTGGCGCCGACTACCGACCTCGAGCAACTCAGCTTGAACTGGGCGCTACAACCGCCAGAGCCACGCCTCAAGCGGGCGCTGATCAAGGAAGTGGCGAACATGGTCGGCAGCATGCACCGCGCCGGGGTCAATCATCGTGACTGCTACATCTGCCACTTTCTGCTGCACACCGATAAACCGGTAACCGCCGACGATTTCCGTCTGTCCGTGATCGACCTGCACCGCGCCCAGGTGCGCAGCCAGCTGCCCTTGCGCTGGCGCAACAAGGACCTGGCTGCGCTGTATTTCTCGGTGCTGGATATCGGCCTGACCCGGCGCGACAAGCTGCGTTTTCTACGTGGTTATTTTCAACAACCCTTGCGGCAAATCCTTCAGGAAGAAGGTCGTCTGCTCGCTTGGCTGGAATCCAAGGCGGCTAAATTGTACGGCCGCAAACAGCGTTATGGAGATCGACTGTAGATGTCGGAGAAGAAGGCGTTGATCGGTCCGGGAGTGAGGGTTGCACTGGTTCCATGTCCTGCGTTGGGCGATACCACGCTGTTCTTGCGCCTTGCCTGGCGTCTCCAGGCTGCGGGTGCGAAGGTCACCTTAGCTTCAGTATCGTTGTCATCAGTGAGCGAGTACCTGCCTGGGCTGGACATCCTAGGGGGCACGCCGGATGTGCCTGCACTGGCGGGCTGTAACGATTTGGTTATCTGTGCGATTGATTGGTACGTTGATGTTCCTCTCAGCAATGTGGCGTACCTCGCCGGTAAGAAGCTTCCCGTCAAGCTCAGGTCCGAGCCGCCGCCTGTATGGCTTGATGATTGCCGCATTGAAGGGGCGCACAACGTGATTTGTCGCGACCCGAAAGCCGGCAAGACCATGGTGCAGTGGATCGATCTGTACGCCGAAGAGGTCTTGGGGCTTGATCTATCCAAGCCTATTGCGGGGTTACAGGTTCCGCCCCGTGAAACCGGCGCGGAGGTGCGGCGTGTGGCCATTTTTCCGACCACGCCGCATGCCAGTAAGAATTTCTCAACGTCTGGGTTTCGCCGCCTTGCTCGCCATTTGGTTGCCAGGGGCTGGCAGGTCGAGTTCGTCGGCATCCCGGCTGAGCAGCAAGCCTTGAGGGCACAGTATCCAGGCCATCATGTGCATGCGTTCACTGATTTGAAAGGGCTTGTCGACTTCCTGCTGACATGCGCCATCGTCATTAGTAACGATTCGGGTGGCGGGCATCTTGGTTCACTGCTGGGGTTGCGGACATTCACCATTACGCGCCGGCGTACCGATTTCACTTGGCGGCCCGGCTTCAATGAACTCAATAGCGTGATCAATCCGGTTCTGAGCTTCAAATGGCTGGGCAAAACAGTCTGGCGCCCGTTCATTCCGTTGCGCCGCATCGTCAGTGCGCTGCCTGACTTAAACAGGACGCAGGCATGACAGCGTGGAAACATGACCTGCACGATCCGATTTTGCTCGGCGCTTTCGGAACCCTTGAGGCCGTATTTGCACTTGAAGGTGAGCGTTTGACCTCTGACCCCTTGTCTGAGGTCATTCGTGTGGAGTTTGGCGGGGTGCGTTATTACGTCAAGCGCTACTGGGGCGCAGGTAAAGGTCTACGACGTTACCTTGGTCGTCCTCGGGTTAAAGCGGAGTGGCAAAACCTCAAGTTGTTCGCTAAGTGGGGCATCCCCACTGCGCCGATTGTGGCCTATGGGCTTGAGCGCCAGATGGGGGCTTTTGTCCGCGGGGCGCTCATTACCCGTGAGCTTGAGGGCACGCTTGATTTGGCCGAAATTGCCAATCGGCAGGATGCGCGGTTGAGCGACCCCCGTTGGGTTTTGCAGGTCAGTCAGCAGTTAGCCAAGGGCACCCGTGCGCTGCACGATCACCATTTCACCCACAATGACTTGAAGTGGCGCAACCTGCTGGTCAATGAGCGCGGTGAGCTGTTCTTCATTGATTGCCCGACTGGAACCTTTTGGTGGGGGCCTTTGCTGCGTTACCGCATCATCAAGGATCTGGCATGCCTGGATAAAGTCGCCCACAAGGTGCTTTCACGTTCCCAGCGGTTGCGTTTTTACCTTCAGTACCGTGGTCGTAAGCGCTTGAATACTTCCGACAAGAAGCGCATCCGTCAGGTCATTGCGTTTTTTGAGGGCCGGGAATGAGTGCTTTTATTGCCGCCCAGGACCGTACCCTGCTGGAACATCACGGGCTTGCCAGTTTTGAGGCGCTGTGGGCGCTGAAACTTGAGGCCGTTGATGAACCCAATACGGAGCGTGGCGGCTGGAGCAGCGTCTACCGGCTCGAACTGGGCGATGCGGCGTTCTACCTCAAGCGCCAGAGCAATCACCTGACCCGAACCCTGCGTCATCCGTTTGGTGAGCCAACTTTTGCCCGCGAGTTCCGCAATATTCAGCGCTACAGGGCGTTGGGGATTCCCGCATTGCAGGCAGCATTTTTTGCCGAGCGTAAATTGCCTGGCGAGCAGCGCGCAGTGCTGCTGACCCGCGCGTTGGATGGGTGGCAGGATCTGGATGCCTGGTTACCCAGTTGGCCAGCGCTAGCAGAGGCCCGTCGTGTGGCCATTCTCAAGGCGTGTGGTGAACTGGCGCGGCGTCTGCATCAGGCTGGGCAGATGCATGGCTGTTTTTACCCCAAGCATATTTTCCTGCGCGAAACGCCGGTTGGCTTCGACGCGCAGTTGATCGACCTGGAGAAAACCCGACCGCTGTTGTTTGGCGAGCGCGATCGGATTAAGGACTTGGAGCCATTGCTGCGCCGCGCGAATGTCTGGGCGGCGGCGGATATTCAGATCCTGCTGGCTGCCTACCTCGGTCCTGATGCTGATCTCGAGCGCTGGGGCGCACGAGTCGGGGCGCGTCGGCGTAATAAGGAGTCACGCTGATGAGTCTGGCGAGCCTCGTACAGGCCGGTCGTACGCCGGCCTTGCCACTGACTGTTGACGTGACGGGGGCGGGTGGCCTGACTGGTCTGAGTGTGCAGCGTTGGTTGCGTGTACTTCCAGGCCAGCGCTATGTCGGCGTGGCCGAATGGTGCGGCCAGCCAGTGCTGGCCAAGCTGCTGGTGGGTAACAAGGCTGCGCGACATTTTCAGCGCGAGCGTGACGGTGCCCTTCTGCTCGCGGAGCAAGGGCTGAATACGCCGCAGCTGTTGTCGGGTGGGCTGCGTGATGGTGAGGGCGGCTGGCTGCTGTTCGAGTATCTGCAAGGTGCTGAAAGCCTTTGGGAGGCTTGGCGCGCGGTGGAACATCAGCCGCTGCTGAGTGCCGATCAGCAGGCGGTGCTGGCTGAGGCGCTGATCAGCATCGCGCAGATGCACCTCAAGGGGTTGTGGCAGGCGGACCTGCATCTGGACAACCTGTTGCGGCATAACGGCCAGCTGTTCGTTATCGACGGCGGCGGTGTGCAGGTTGAGACGGCAGGTAAACCACTGTCGCGCGCCAAGGTGCTGGAAAACCTTGGGGTGTTCTTCGCCCAGCTGCCCGCCGAATTGACGCCGTTTATCGAGGAGTTGCTGGTGCATTACCTGCTGGCGAACGGCGAACATGCCTTGCCGCTGGAAGCGTTGCTAAAAGAAGTGGAAAAAGTGCGCCAATGGCGTTTGCGCGATTATTTGAAGAAAATCGCCCGCGATTGCAGCCTGTTCGCCGCGAAAGTCGGTGCGTTCGGCCTTCAGGTGGTTCGCCGTGACAAGCAGGCTGAGCTGCAGCCGCTGTTGAGCAATCTGGATCAGCTCACCGAGCAGGGCCATATCTACAAAACCGGTGGTGCGGCCACCGTGGCGCAAGTGCAGCTGCAAGGTCGGCCGCTGGTGGTCAAGCGCTATAACGTGAAGAACCTGGCGCATTGGCTCAAGCGCTTCTGGCGGCCCAGTCGGGCCTGGCACAGTTGGGTCGAAGGCAATCGCCTGCAGTTGCTGGGCATCGCCACACCACAGCCACTGGCCGTCTTAGAGCGGCGCTGGTGCTGGCTGCGCGGGCGTGCCTACCTGATTACCGAATACTGCGGCGGGCAGGATATAATCGCTCGTTTTCAGGCGTTCCACGATGGATCGCCCCCAGAAAGCGACCTGTTGGCTCTGGATCGTCTGTTCGCTGCCTTGTTGCGCGAACGCATCAGTCACGGTGATTTCAAGGGGCACAACCTGTTCTGGGACGAGCGCTTGGCATGCTGGTCGCTGATTGACCTCGACGCCATGCAACAGCACCGCAGTGCGCGCAGTTTCGCCAGGGCCTATGCCCGCGACCGCGCCCGTTTTCTGCGTAACTGGCCCGCCGACTCGGCGCTGCACCAGTTGCTCAACCAACGTTTACCGCTGACGCCCGCCGTCGGCTCAGCAGACTAAAAGAGGCACAACCAGTGGCATTGACGATTCTCGGCCTTTCCGGCGCCCTCAGCCATGATCCATCCGCCGCTCTGTATATCGACGGCAAGTTGATCGCGGCCGCCGAAGAAGAGCGCTTTGTGCGCGACAAGCACGCGAAGAACCGCATGCCCTACGAGTCGGCCAAGTTCTGTCTGGAACAGGCCGGGATCAAACCGTCCGACGTTGATGTGGTGGCTATTCCGTTTGCGCCGATCAGCATCTTCGAGAAAGCCCGCTGGCAATATGCCAAGCGCTACTGGTACGCACCGGATCGCGCCCTCGATGCGATCCTCATGGGCAATCGTCGCTACAAGCGTTACCACAAGAAGATTCAGTGGTGCCTGGAGCAGCTGGGTTTCGACCTGAAGAAAATCAAGATCGAGCCGGTCGAGCACCACCTGGCTCACGCCGCCAGCGCCTATCACTGCTCGGGCTTTACCGAGAAGACCGCGATCCTCGGCATCGACGGTAAGGGCGAGTACGCCACCACCTTCTTCGGTTACGGCGAGAACGGCAAGATCCACAAGATCAAGGAATTCTACGACCCGGATTCACTCGGCGGCCTGTACGGCGCGATCACCGAATTTCTCGGCTTCGAGATGCTTGATGGCGAGTTCAAGGTCATGGGCATGGCGCCTTATGGCGATGCGGCCAAGTATGATTTCTCGCGCCTGGCCAAGTTCGAGAACGGTGAGCTGATCATCAACACCGACTACGCCAACGTCATCGGTTTCCGCCGCTACAAGGAAAACGGCAAGGGCTACTACTTCTCGCCCAAGCTGATCGAGTGGCTGGGGCCGAAGCGCCAGGGCGACATTGCTGACGATCCATACATCCACTACGCCGCCAGCATGCAGGCGCTGTTCGAGAAGCTGGCGCTGGAGATGATGGAGTACTACCTCGGTGACATCATCCGCGAGACCGGCAAGATTGCCTTCGCCGGTGGTTGCGCGCTGAACGTCAAACTGAACCAGAAGATCATCGCGCGCGACGATGTGAAAGAACTGTTCGTCCAACCGGCTTCTGGTGATGCTGGTACTTCGGTCGGCGCGGCTGCCTATATTTCGCACCAGCGCGGCGTGCCGGTGGAAAAGATGGAGCACGTCTACCTCGGCCCGTCCTACAGCAACGAAGATGTGATCGCCGCCTGTGCTCGTCACCCGAGCAAGCCGGTGTTCAAACAGATCGACAACATGCCGCAGCGCATCGCCAAGATCATGGTCGACGCCAACCCAGTGGCCTGGTTCCAGGGGCGTATGGAGTTTGGTCCGCGCGCCCTCGGTGGTCGTTCGATCATCGGCTGCCCGAGCGTGCCGGGCGTGGCCGACCGTATCAACGAACAGATCAAGTTCCGCGAGCGCTGGAGGCCGTTCTGCCCGTCGATGCTCGACACCGTTGGTCCGCAGATGCTCAAGGTCGATCACCCGAGCCCGTTTATGACCTTCACCTTTGAAGTCAACGACGAGTGGAAGACCCGCGTCGGCGAAGTGGTGCACGAAGATGGCACCTCGCGTGCTCAGGTGCTCAAACGCGAATACAACCCGCGCTATTACGACATGATGCTGGAGCTGGAAAAACTCACCGGCAACGGCGTGTCGCTGAACACCTCGCTGAACCGTCGCGGCGAGCCAATGATCTGCTCGCCAACCGATGCGCTGAACATGTTCTACGGCTCCGACCTGCAGTACCTGATCATGGAAGACATCCTGGTGGTCAAGGACGGCAAGGATTGGTATGACAACGTCTGAGGTCGCGGAGGCTGCTCAGCCGTGGGTGCTGCAGTTCTGTCACGGCTATGACGGCCCCTTCCTCGATTGCGCGCGGCAGTACGCCGCGCTCTTTGTTGGTACGCCTTATAAAGTGTGCACGGTGTACCTGACGGGTAAACCGAGTGCTGCGGTCGAGCAAGGCTCGGCATCTGACGAGGTGCTTTTCCTCGACTACTCGAGTCGCGACGTGCGCGGCCTCAAGCTCAAAGCGATCCGCGACCTCAAGCATATTGCCGCTTCGCGCGACTTCAAATTCTGCATCGCCCATCGTTTTAAACCGATCTACGTCGCCCTGTTAGGCAGCGATCTACCAGTGATCGGTGTGCACCATGCGTTTGGCGACTACAAGCGGCGCACGCGCCAGCTGTTTGCCAACTTCTTCCGCAAGCGCCTGGCCTTGCTCGGGGTTTCCAATGCGGTGCGCGATGACATGCGTGCCTGCCTGCCGAACTGGGCTTCCGAGCGTATCGAGACGTTGTACAACCGCATTGATCTTCACGCTGTCCAGACTGCGCAGGTTTCGCGCGAAGCAGCGCGTGAGCACCTGGGCTTACCTCAGGATGCCTGGGTAGTCGGCAATGTCGGGCGCCTGCACCCGGACAAGGATCAGGCCACCTTAATTCGCGGTTTTGCCGAAGCCTTGCCGCAGCTACCGGAAGGCAGTCTGCTGGCGATTATGGGCAGTGGTCGGCTTGAGGCTCCATTAAAAACGCTTGCCCACGAGCTGGGTGTGGACGCATCGGTGCGTTTTCTCGGTCAAGTTGCCGATGGCCGTAACTATTTCAAAGCGTTTGATGTGTTTGCCCTGACTTCGGATCATGAACCATTTGGGATGGTGTTACTGGAGGCGATGGCGGCCGATGTGCAGGTGCTCGCTACGGATTGTGGCGGTGCGCCTGAGGTGGTCGGCGACTCAAGCGCCTTGTTCGCGCTGGGTGATCACACTGTGCTGGCCGCTCGACTGCGGTCCGCTGCCGTGGGCAGGTTTGGCCCGCTGGGTACTGAGCGTGTAAAAGCCGGTTTTACGGATGAGATTGCGCGCACGCATTTCTGGTCATGGCCTGGTGTGAGTTGCATCGTGCAGGAGGCCGGTAATGGTCAGTCGTGAGCCTAAGCAGCTTGTTTACCTCGTGTATGGGGGGAAGCCGGAGTATCACCGCGAGGCCAAGTTCAGCATCCTTTCCGCGTTGCATCACGCTCGTGGCGAGTGTCCGCGAATTTTGCTTTACACCGATGAGCCGGCACAGTTCAGCGGCTGGCCTGTCGATCTGATTACGCTTGATGCGGCAACCTTGGCCCGCTGGACGGGGCCTGCTGCATATCTGCACCGACGCAAGGCGGCGGCTATTCGTGATGCGCTGGCGTACGCGGAGCAAAGCATATTCATCGATACGGATACCTTCTTTCTGGCTTCACCGCTCAAGCTATTTGAGCGACTCGCGGGTTCATCCTGGCTGGTCGACGAAATTGAAGGCGTCTGGAAAGAGTACAAGGGCGATGTGATGCATGACGTCCTGGCACCTTACCTGGCAGAGCATCATGGTGTTGATCAGCAGATGCTGCTGATCAATTCGGGTGTTCTGGGCTTCCAGGTTGAGGCGTCACACCTGATGGATGAAACCCTGGCCCTGATCGATGTACTGCACCCGATGGTTCCCAAGATCCACGTGATCGAGCAGTTCGCCATGGGTGTAGCCGCCAGGCACTTGGGCCGACCTGCGCAGGCGCAAGGTATCGTCATGCATTACTTCTCAGGTAAGAACTACTGGCGCCACATGATCGCTGCGTTTTTTCAGCGCTATGGCGAGGCGTTTTCAGTGCAGGCCGTACAGGCGGTGCGCGAGGTACCGACCTCTAAACCCAAGCCTGTCTGGTGGCAGCGACTCGACTATCGCGTGAGAAGTCTATTTGTTCCTGGCAAAGCCCGTTCGCTTGCCAAGCTGGCGTATTACGCCGCGGTGATGCGCGCCGATCCTTATGCTGAAGCCTGCGGTTGTGGATACGCCGAGGAGCTAAGGCGAAAAGTCGCAGCCAAAGGCGACGCGCTGAGCAATCAGCCCTGGAGTAAAGTCCTCAGCCGGCGGCATAAGCAGCGTTTGGCCGAGCTGTTGCAACTACCATATGGAACGCTCTAGCGGATTCAACGACAGGCTCTGCTTCTGCCTTCGTGGCGGTTGCTCGCTGTATAGATGCTTCGGGGCAGCTATTGCGCTGTTCTCATAAGCGATTATGGGTAGCGTTTTTGAGGTGTGTCAGTGAACGTGCTTTTTCTGGTTCAAGCCGAGCAGCGTGCAATCTTAGACAGGCTGTATGACGGCATCGCCGCCTCATGCGACAGCTGCGACATTCGTTGGCTGAGTAGCGATGAGCAGGCCAATCTGAAGCGCTATTTTCGCGAGCACGTTGATCTGTCCCGTTACGACAGGGTTCTCTTCTTCCTGCGGTTCAAGAAAGAGATGCGCCAATGGCGCTTCATTCGCACGCTGCCCAATGTGGTGATTCTCGAGCACGACGCTTATCAAAACTATATTCCGTGCAAATACACGGGCAAGTTCAGCGCCCACTACCGGCGTATGCCCTGGGTGCGCATCATCAGCTCCGGTGCCCAGGTCAGCCAGCGTTTGCGTGCCGAAGGGTTCGATGCTGTTTTCGTGCCAAAAGGCTACGACCAGGGGCTGATGACCTATCAAGGCCAAGCGCGTGATATCGAGTTGGCCTTTATTGGCAGCACCAAGAGCGTGGCCTACAGCGGGCGCAAGGCGCTGCTGGATGAGTTAGCGTCCGTCGAGAACCTGTTGGTCACCAAGACGCAATCCGGCCAGGAATATAACGACACACTCAACCGTATCCGTTTCTTCGTAAGCGCAGATGTCGGAATGGGTGAATACATGATCAAGAACTTTGAGGCGATGGCCGTGGGGTGTGTATTACTCGCCTATGACCAGGGTGCCGAAGAAAATGCGGCGCTGGGTTTTGTCGATATGCATAACCTGGTGCTGTACCGCGATATTCCCGAACTGCGCGAAAAACTTGGCATGTTGCGCGCCGACCCACAAAGAGCCCAGATGATTGCAGAGACCGGTCGAGTACTGGCGCAGCAGCGTTACAGTTTTGCAGCGCTGGGGCTTGCTATCGCCGATGCCATGCGTCCTGCATTGCGCCCCCAAAAATATCTGCCGTGGTATTTACGACCGCTGGCTAGGTTGAAGTTGATCTAAGGACCCGCCGGTTCATGCAAGGGGTGAATGTGAGCGTTCTGAACGTTATGTGGAGCGGTGGTTCAGCCTTCGTATCCGTGCATAAGGTGCATCGGCAGGTTCTCCAGATGGGGACGCCTGGTGAAACTGTAGAAACGCTGTTATTGCAGTCAGGTGATGCCGCGCCGCTGGCTGATCTGGGGCGCGTTACTGCGCTCGGTCTTTCCTCGGCGCGCATCAAGGGCGCAGGGCTGTTGGGGGCGCTGCAACGTGTGCGGGATCGGCGGCGTCTGGCTAAGCGGCTGATGCAGCAACCGCCACGCGTGGTGCTTATCGACGGCATCGGTGTGGCAGCTTTTATTCTCCCCTTGTTGGCAGCGTTGACCGCTACACGAGCGGTGGTGATGTTTCATGGCTCAAAACGGCTAAAGGCAGCACACATTGCTCTCTTGAGGCGCTTTCCTGCGGATCGTCTGGATCTGGTAGCGGTTTCTGCCACGTTGGCCGCTGAGCTTGAAGCGCAGGTCGGCTTAAAGGTGCTGAGCGGGCGTGTAGCGATCGAACCCGTGGCAGTTCGATCCTCGCTTATGGCGCGAGAAGCCGCGCAGCGTGCCCTTGGAATTCCGCCAGGTGCCGGGCGGACGATTGGCGCGGTGGGCCGCCTGGTGCCAGAGAAAGGCTTTAGTCGTCTGGTGACTGCTGCCGCGGGTTGGCTCCTGAACAACCCCGAGGATCGTCTTGTGATCGTCGGGGAGGGGGGTGAGCGCCAGCAATTGACAGCCCTTGCTGAAAAATTGGGTGTGCTCAGGCAGGTTCATTTGACCGGTCATCATGCCGAAGCCCCCCGGCTTTACTCGGCCTTTGATTTGATCTGCATTCCGTCGGAGCAGGAGGGGTTGGGGTTGGTCTTGCCTGAGGCGGTGATTGCAGGCGTACCGGTTTTGGCGAACGATTTAGCGGTCTTTCGTGAACAGCTCAATGGTGCGGCAGGGCTTTTGCCATGCGCTACTGAGGCGTGGCACGATGCGCTCAATACAGTGCTGAAAGAAGACCTCGCTGCACTGGCTGACGTGCAGTGTGCGGGCTTGGATGCCGACGGTGTTTGGGCGCGCTTCGGGGCGTTTTATCAGGACTTGCTTGCGCGTTAGTCTGCTAAAACCGCAGCCGATAACTCGGCCATTGGAAAGCATCCGGCAATCTCCATTTGCCGTAGTAGGCGTGCGAAGTGCTTGAGGTTGCGTGCCGCTTTGGCTTTTGACAGCGATCGACGGTGAAAGGCCAGATCGGCAACATCAATTAGTCCCAAGGTGTCTTGTGGGGTCAGCACGATGTTGCCCAAGTGGAGTGAGCGGAAGTAAATCCCTTTTCTGTGAAGCTCGCGGATGAAGTCACAGAGAGCCGGCAAGCGTGTGATAAAGCTTTCGGGATTCTGCAGGTACAGCTCCTTGAGGGTCTGGCCTGGAAGCGGTGTATAGAGAACGGCACTGAGCTGTTTTTCAGGAAAGGTGTACAGCGTGATAGGCGTTAGCGTTGGAATGCCTAATTCAGCCAGACGCTCTGCATTTTGATAAAAACGCACCGAATACGGTCTGAGCAGGGCTGAAGAAATCAAGCGTTTGCGCCGGAAAAGCTTGAGGAAGTGGCCGTTGGATAGGCGATAAACCTTGGGGCCCAGACTGTCTTCTTCGAGTACTTTCGCCTCGGCGGTCAATGTCGCCAACGCGCTATCGGTTAGGTGTTTCGTGCTCAGCATCGCGTGTCCTTAGCCTTAATCGACCTGCTTGGCCTTGAGGCGGCTTATTAGGTGGGCCTGCATGGTGCCGTAGTGGCTGCCTGCCAACAGTTTTAACAACGGATCTGCCAGCCATAGCGTCATATGCTCGCTGCTCAGTGGATGTCCCTGTCGTTCTTCAAGATTGACTAATGCTTTATCCCACCAAGCCACTGCACAGGCTTGATCGAACTCATTTGAGTAGTCATGACACCCATAAAGCAGCTCTCGTATAAATTGTCTGCGCTCTTTATCGATTAGGGCAGACACTCCTTTTTGCCACCCCCGGTAAGGCTGTGGTGGTCTTGGCAGGCGATCATTCACGAGCAGTACATCTGCCATCGCTGTTTTGCTCAGCGGCTCATCGTGATGCTTTGAGTGCCACGCTTGGATTTTGGCCCTGAACTGTGCCTTGCGACTCCAGTAATGATGTATGAGGTCGGTGCAGCCGTTTAGCTGCAGCTTTCCATGCGCCGCCAGAGCCAAGCTGAGCTCTTCTAACGTGTAGAGTTCCGGAGCCAGGGGGCGCAGGTCATCCATCAGCTTAATGGAGTGCTCGAGAACACCTTTATCAGCCGTGGTCAGGCCGATTACGCCAGAGTTCGTCTGGCGTAAATTTGTCTGCAACAGCCCTGTTTGCGCGAGGTAGCTAACTGACTGCCTAGGAAGCGATGGTGATTCGCCGAGTGGGGCTCCTATAGCATTGCAGAGCAGATGACCACCGGTAACTCGCTCGAACAGCGAGTCAGGAGAGGCACGGAAAAACGTGTCAGTGTCAATCAGTACAGCCTTTTGATGTTCGCTGAGGACTTCAAGCAAGGCCGCGTGCTTGATCCTGAAATGGTAGCGGTGAGGCCCTTCCCAGGTGGTGGCTATGGCGTGAGTCGATACGGGGAGTCTCGCGTAAAACTCTGGGTTGTCGGTAAAGACCTGAATCTCAAACTTTCGGTCGCTGACGCAGGAGGCCGAGTGGGCAAGCGCACTGGCTATGCTGAAAACCGCCTCGCGTTGGTAAATTTCTGCGCCGAAGGCGAGATAGACGAGTTGTGGGGTGGCATTCATTGCATGAGGCATCGATTGGTAGATACAGCATAGAATACCCCTTTTTTAGGTTCATCCGCCCACTGAGTGCCCAGGGCGTTGGGAGTTGATGTTGAGGATTCAAACGACAGGAATACTGCTGCTGATAACGTGTGGTTATTTGTGGTTTTTGATGGGTATTGCGTGGGCCCCCAGCAATAAAATTTATCAGCAAGCACTGGTTGTGTTGCTCTGGTTGCCCGGCCTGCTGGCGATGGTGATCTTTCGCAAGCACCTGCTGGACATTTGGCGAAAAAGTCGGCTGTTCTGCTCGTGTTTAGTTCTCTTCTTGGTGTGGGCTGCGTTGAGCGCTATGTGGACTGGTGCCGAGGAACCATCCAGAGAACTGAAGCGCGTTTTTTATGTGGCGCTATTTCTTGTTTCTCTGGCGTTGTTGGGCGCTGAGGAGCCTCGACGGATCTGGCAGGGGCTATCTTTAGGCTTTGTAGGCTTGGCCCTTGCTTGTCTTGTAAGTATTTACCTCTTCTATGTTCGCGACATGCATTCTCTCAGCGCTCGGCTTGAGGGTATCGGTCAAGTGGGGCATCCGATTCTCGGCGCGTACGTGATGGCGCTGGCAGTGATTTGGGGGGCACGATTCAAGCCTTCTGGTTTCTTGCCATGCTTTATATGGGGGGCATTGATGCTATTCGCTTTGGCGTTTGTTCTGATGGGGCAGAGCCGAGGGGCAATACTGGCGCTAATAGCAGGTGTTTTTGCTTTGCTTTTGCTTCGTGGCGGGCGAGTTGTGTGGCTCGGTGGTGCTGCAATAGTGCTTGTATGCTGGGTTGGCTATGAGCTGTTTGCGCCGCTTATCCTCGCGCGGGGGCTGTCGTACCGCCCGGAAATTTTCCAGGCGAGTCTCGACATGTTCTTGCAAAACCCTTTTCTCGGATTAGGCATCGGCACCGATTATCGCGTTGTGACATTTAACTACCCCGAGGGATTCGACCACACGCACAATGGTTTCACTCATGTCGCTGTTGAGCTGGGAATACCTGGTGTGGCCTTGTGGATCAGTCTGTGGTTATGCGCATTGCATATTGCTTGGCAACATCGATTTTCTGCCGAGGGACGGCTGGTGTTCGGAACGCTGGTTGTCTCGTTGGCGGCGCTTCAGTTTGATGCGGCCAGTCTATGGGGGACCCCGAGGGCTGAGTGGTTTGTAATCTGGCTTCCGCTTGCTCTCACGCTTGCCCTCGTTGCACAACCGCGCAGTGATAAACTGCGGCCCGTCTGTATTGAAGCGAGTTGATTGATGAGTGATGTGAAAGATGACGCGGCCCAGCCGAGTAGCCTGAAAGTCTACTTTCGATTGCTGGGATACGTGAAACCGTACATTGGTATGTTTTTGATCAGTATTGTTGGTTTTCTGATCTTCGCTTCAACTCAGCCAATGCTTGGTTACATCCTCAAGTTCTTTGTGGATGGCCTGGGTGACCCCAATGTTGGGCTTTTTTCCGGCGTACCTTGGATGCAAGAGCATGCGCCCTGGCTCGCCCAGCTCAAACTGCTTCAGGCAGTCCCGCTGCTTATTGTACTAATCGCTCTTTGGCAGGGTGTCGGTTCATTCCTCGGAAACTTTTACTTGGCCAAAGTTTCCATGGGCTTGGTTCAGGATCTGCGCATCGCGTTATTCAACAACCTGCTAACGCTGCCGAATCGATATTTTGATAGCCACAACTCAGGTCACCTGATTTCAAGGCTCACTTATAACGTCACCATGGTCACGGGCGCCGCTACAGATGCGATCAAGGTGGTGGTGCGTGAGGGGATGACGGTCGTCTTTCTTTTCGCAACGTTGCTGTGGATGAATTGGAAACTCACTCTGGTGATGGTCGCGATACTGCCTGTTATTGGTTTAATGGTATCCAGTACGAGTAAAAAATTTCGTAAACAAAGTAAAAAGATTCAAGTGGCAATGGGCGATGTTACCCATGTTGCGTCTGAAACAATTCAGGGTTATCGGGTTGTGCGTAGCTTTGGTGGCGAGGGCTATGAACAGCAACGCTTCCAAGCAGCCAGCGAAGATAATCGTCTTAAACAATTGAAGATGGTTAAAACAGGCGCTATCTACACCCCGAGTCTTCAACTGGTAATTTATAGCGCCATGGCTGTTTTGATGTTTCTGGTGCTGTTGCTGCGTGGAGAAGCCAGCCCAGGTGATTTAGTGGCTTACATCACGCTGGCGGGATTGCTACCCAAGCCAATTCGTCAGCTTTCAGAGGTGAGTTCGACTATTCAAAAAGGTGTCGCGGGGGCTGAGAGTATTTTTGAGCAGTTAGATGAACAACCTGAAGTTGACTTGGGCACCCAGGAGCGCGAACGGGTTACAGGTCGTTTGCAAGTCAGCAATCTCAGCTTTCAGTATCCGACCAGCGAAAAACCCGTCCTCGATAACATATCTTTTGTCGCCGAGCCTGGGCAGATGGTGGCGTTGGTTGGGCGTTCAGGCAGTGGCAAATCTACGCTAGCGAGCCTTATTCCGCGGTTTTATCACCACGAGCATGGCCAGATTCTGCTTGATGACCTGGATGTTCAAGATTACACGCTGCGCAACCTGCGACGTCACATCGCCTTGGTGACCCAGCATGTGACGCTGTTCAATGACTCTGTGCGCAACAACATCGCCTATGGTGACTTGATCGATGCACCCTTGGATGCCGTCAAGCGTGCCGCTGAAGACGCTTACGCGGCTGAGTTCATCGAAAAAATGCCGCAGGGATACGACACGCTGGTGGGCGAAAATGGTGTATTGCTCTCAGGCGGTCAGCGTCAGCGTCTGGCAATCGCGCGGGCGCTGCTCAAAGACGCACCATTGCTGATTCTTGATGAAGCCACCTCTGCGCTGGACACTGAGTCCGAGCGGCATATTCAGGCTGCGTTGGACAAGGTAGTTGAGGGGCGCACCACCATCGTGATTGCCCATCGGTTAAGCACAATCGAAAAGGCCGATCTGATTCTGGTCATGGACCAGGGCCAGATTGTCGAGCGTGGAACTCACAGCGAGTTGTTAGCGTTGAACGGCTATTACGCGCGACTGCATGCCCGGGACTTTGCCGAGGATGCTGACCTAGGCCTGGACCTGGACCCGAGCGCCTAATGCTCAGTCATTTGCGCGCTTGGCGCGAGCGTGGCTGGACGGTCATCGAGGCATCTGAGTACACCGCTGCCTGGCAACGGTTCGGCGGCAGTGTGGCCACCCATCCACAAGTGATTGAGCGGCTGGCAGGCTTGGCGGGCGTGCCGGTTCGTTATCTCGGCTGGTTTGCCGGTGATGAGTTGCAGGCGGCGATTCCGACTTGGGGACGGCACTTGGCACTGTCCAAGGATGTGCTCAAGCAGCAGGGTAAACGCGGTCTGTTCGACCTTGGCAATGCCGAGTTGATTCTGCCGGCGGCGCCCTCGGCCAGCGTCTCGCTGCGCCATCTCGGTCGTTATATTTCCATCCTCAATGCTGGAGCGATCAGCACCCTGCGTGAGCAACCCGAGGGGCTGGCCCTGGCGCGTGAGCCTGAGGAGTACAGCAAGAAATTCCGCTACAACCAGCGCCGCGAGCAGCGGTTACTGGAAGAGGCCGGCGGGGTGATTCGGCCGATGCTCGATCTTTCCGCTGCCGAGCAGGCGGTAATTTATGCCGATCTGTTTCAGCGTCGCTGGGGTTTTGAAGCCACTGGCAAGGCGCATTTGACCGAGGTATTCAGCCTGATGCGCGACTTTATGACCGGCTCGCTCATCTACCTTAACGACCAAGCCGTGGCGATTCAGGTGCTGTACCGCGTCGAGGCACCGCAGTGGGTCAGTCTGGAATACATCAACGGTGGAGTTGATCCGCAAAACCGCGAGTTCAGCCCTGGCAGCGTGCTGAGCTTTATCAACACGCAGACCGCCTGGAGTGAAGCTCGCGCGCTGGGCAAGCCGTTGCGCTATTCCTTCGGCCGGGCTGACCGCGAATACAAAGACCGCTGGTGCAACCGCGTCGCGGTTTATCAGGTTTGATCATGTCGGCTCGTAAACAGATCCTGCTCAAACGCCATCGCCGACAAAAGCGTATTGCCTTGCTGTTGGCCCTTATTGTCTTGGCGCTCGTCGGCGTGCTGGTCGCCTGGTGGTGGGTGCCGGTCCTCCTGTTGCTCGGCTGGATTGCACATGAGGCTTGGTTTGCCGACCACCTGTTCTATTCGCCCAGCGATGACTACAGCTACGCCTTTGCTGAGCCGACCCGTACCGTTAATGGTCGCATTGATGCCGGTTACTTGAGGCTGGAAGGGGACGTGGAGGCGGCAGATACCCTGATTCTGCAGGTGCACATAAAAGCCAGTTGGCTGGGGCGTTGGTTCGATCCTTATGTGCTGATGGGCAACGACCGTCAGGATTTTGAGCGGGGCGTGAACGGACGGCGCTACCTGAACCTATCCGGGCAGGGCGAACTACTGACGCAGGGCAAGTTGTCGCTGCGTGGCCGGTTTTGCCGCCTGGATCCGCATGTCACGCTCCATGCGCAGCTCAATCCGGACTACGCCGAGCAGCGTTTGATGATTGTCGCGCCGCACGCCGACGACGCCGAACTGGCCGCGTTTGGCCTATACAGCCGGGCGCGTGAGGTCAGCATCCTGACCCTCACGCAGGGCGAAATTGAAGCTGATTCCTACCAAAAACTGGGGCTGGAGCAAGCGGCTGCTGCGCAGCTCAAGGGCCGTTTGCGCGCCTGGGACAGCCTGGCGGTACCGCTGTGGGGCGGTGTGCCGCAAAGTCAGTGCCTGCAGCTTGGCTACTACTGCCTGCAGTTGCCGGCGATGCAGGCGCAGCCTGAGCAAGTATTTGGTTCGCGTGAGTCCGGTGAAGCGGATATTCGTAGCGTGCGGGAAAACAATGCCCTGCCGTTGCCCGGTGATGCCGATGGTGTGCCCAGTTGGCGCAATCTGCTGGCTGATCTGGTGGCTGCGCTTGAGCACTACCAACCCGAGGTTGTCGTCACCCCGCACCCGCAATTGGACCCGCACAGCGACCACGTTGCCAGCACCCAAGCGCTGTTAGAAGCGACTGAGCTTAGTAGCTGGAAGCCGAAAACGCTGCTGCTGTACGCCAACCACCTGCACGATAACGACCGCTGGCCCATGGGGCCGGCGGGTTTTGGCATCGCGTTGCCGCCGGCCATTGAGGCGCTACCGTCTGATGGGCTGTGGAGCCCTTGCCTGGATGCCGCGCAACAACTGGATAAAGCCATGGCACTGGCCATGCAGCACGATTTACAAGGCCCGTTGCCGCTTAAACGGCGTATCCGCCGCTGGATTCAGCGTGCGCTGGTTGGGCGGCGCTGGCCCGCTACCGGTGAAGACGAATTCTTCCGTAAGGCGGTGCGCCGCCATGAACTGTTCTGGGTGCGCACGCTCGGCGGTTAGCCAGCGCAGTGGCCTGCCAATGTTATGATCCCCGGCAATCTGTTCTGCCGTTTCTGGAGTGTTTATGAAAGTGTCCATGCCGCGTTTCGACCAGGCCGCCGTTCTGGTGGTGGGCGATGTCATGCTCGATCGTTATTGGCATGGCGGCACTTCGCGGATTTCGCCGGAAGCGCCGGTGCCTGTGGTCAAGGTCGAGCAGATCGAAGACCGTCCGGGCGGCGCGGCCAACGTCGCGCTGAACATCGCCGCCCTCGGCGCACCGGCCACCTTGATCGGCGTGACCGGTGAGGATGAAGCCGCCGCAAGCCTGCGCAACAGCCTACAGGCGGTTGGCGTAAAGACCTTCTTCCAGACGATCAAAGACCAGCCGACCATCGTCAAATTGCGCGTGATGAGCCGTCATCAGCAGTTGCTGCGCATGGACTTCGAAGAGCCGTTCCGCACCGACTGCGCCGCCTTGGCTGCGAGCGTGGAAGCGCAACTAGACGGCATCAAAGTGCTGATTCTCTCGGACTACGGCAAAGGCGCGCTGCAGAACCATCAGGCATTGGTGCAATTGGCTCGCAGCAAAGGCATTGCCGTGCTGGCCGATCCCAAAGGTAAAGACTTCTCCATTTATCGTGGCGCAAGCCTGATTACGCCGAACCTGCACGAGTTCGAAACCATCGTCGGCCATTGCCGTGATGAGGCCGAGCTGGTGGCCAAGGGCGCGGCACTGATGGCAGAACTGGAACTGGGCGCATTGCTGGTGACCCGTGGCGAACACGGCATGACCTTGTTGCGCCCAGAGCACCCGGCGTTGCACCTGCCGGCGCGTGCCCGTGAAGTGTTCGATGTGACCGGTGCGGGCGATACGGTGATTTCTACCCTGGCCGCCAGTCTGGCAGCGGGCGAGGAACTGCCGAATGCGGTGGCGCTGGCCAATCTGGCTGCCGGTATTGTGGTCGGTAAGTTGGGTACTGCGGCGATCAGTGCCCCGGAGCTGCGCCGCGCAATCCAGCGTGATGCCGGCTCCGAGCGCGGTGTGCTGAGCCTGGATCAACTGCTGCTGGCCATCGAAGACGCTCGCGCCCATGGCGAGAAGATTGTCTTCACCAATGGCTGCTTCGACATCCTGCACGCTGGCCATGTGACCTATCTGGAACAGGCGCGCGCGCAAGGGGATCGTCTGGTGCTGGCGGTCAATGACGACGCCTCGGTCAGTCGCCTGAAAGGCCCGGGTCGGCCGATCAACGCCGTGGACCGCCGCATGGCCGTGTTGGCGGGTCTCGGCGCCGTGGACTGGGTGGTGAGCTTCACTGAAGACACCCCGGAAAACCTACTGCGCGCGGTCAAGCCGGATGTGCTGGTCAAGGGCGGTGACTACGGCATCGAGGGCGTAGTGGGTGGCGATATCGTCCGCGCCTACGGCGGTGAAGTGCGCGTGCTGGGGTTGGTGGAAAACAGTTCCACCACCGCTATCGTCGAGAAAATCCGCAGCAAGTAACCCACCACATTGACTGGCTGCTTTGCCAGTCAAGCGCGTCGGCGCGGTCATAGGCGCTTGCCTCGACCGCGCGCATGATCCGTGGCATCCCCCGTATGGAGTGAGATGCCATGAGTTCCGACGTACAGGGCCGTGCCCTGGCAGTGCTGAATCGAGTCGCCCAGGCTGACTGGCCGGACCGTTTGAAGCTGCGCAAACCCTTCGAAAAACTGATCTACACCGGCAGCCGGGCGAGCTTTCGCGCCGCTGCGCAGCGTGCGGGCAAAGTCGCCAAGTTGCCGCGCCCGGCTGACCCGGATGCCTTGTTCGATTTGTCCTTGTCTGATGAGCAGCAGATGCTGGTGGAGATGCTCGAAGCCTTCGCCAGTGAAGTGCTGCGCCCGCTCGCCCACGATGCCGATGAACAGGCCGCACTACCGGCGGCGTTGCTCAACCAGGCGCATGAGCTGGGGTTGACGCATTACGCGGTGAGTGAGGCGCAGGGCGGCATGGCCGGCGAGCGCACCACCCTGAGCAATGCGCTGATTGCCGAAGCGTTGGGCAAGGGCGATTTATCCTTGGCGGCTGCATTGCTGGTGCCCTTGTCGGCGGCCAACTGCATTCGCCGCTGGGGTAGTGCGGCGCAGCAGGCGCGCTGGCTGCCGGCCTTTGTCGGTGAGGAGCCTGCGCCGGTGATGGCGATTGCGGTCAATGAACCGACGCCGTTGTTTGACCCGCACAAGTTGGCGACTCGGGCGCGTAAGCGCGGTAAGCATTACGTCCTCAGCGGTGAGAAGAGCTTGGTGCTGCGCGGTCTGGATGCCAGCCAGCTGATCATCGCGGCGCAGGCGGCGGACGGTCCGGCGCTGTTTATCGTCGAGGCGGGCGCCAAAGGTCTGCAGCGCAGCCAGCAACCGGCCATGGGCCTGAAGGCCGGCAGTACGGCGCGTGTGCGGCTCAATGGGGTCAAGGTGCCGGTTGAGGCGCGACTGGCCGCTGAGTCGTTCAATTACCAGAGCTTTCTCGATTATGCCGGGCTGGCGTGGTGTGCATTGGCCGTGGGCACAGCGCAGGCGGCGCTGGATTATGTGGTGCCGTATTGCAACGAGCGCGTGGCCTTCGGCGAGCCAATCAGCCATCGCCAGGGAGTGGCCTTTATGGTCGCCGATATGGCCGTGGAGCTCGACGCTATGCGCCTGATGGTCTGGCGCGCGTGCTCGCGCGCCGAGCAGGGGTTGTCGTTCCAGCGCGAAGCCTACCTGGCGCGCCTGCTGTGCAGCGAAAAGGCCATGAAGATCGGCACCGACGCCGTGCAGTTGCTAGGCGGGCACGGCTTTACCAAAGAACATCCAGCCGAGCGCTGGTACCGCGACTTGCGTGCGCTGGCGATTATGGCCGGCGGTCTCCAGCTCTAAGGGCGCATCACCATGAACTTAGAAACTCCAAAGAAATTCCGTGGACTGGTTAATCAGGCCCATCAGGTGGCGGAAAACTATTTTCGGCCGATTTCACGCAAATACGACAAGGCCGAGCATGCCTATCCCAAGGAGCTGGACCTGCTTGCGGCGCTGCTCGATGGCATGAACGCCGGATCGCCGGACGCCATCGGTGCCACCTCTGCGAGCAAGCGCGGTGCGGCCCGCGAGCAGCAGGAAGGCATCAAGAATGGCGGCAATCTGTCGGCCCTGCTCGGGGTGATGGAGTTGTGCTGGGGCGATGTCGGCCTGCTGCTGGCCATGCCGCGCCAGGGATTGGGCAACGCCGCGATTGCGGCCGTAGCCAATGATGAGCAGCTGGCGCGCTTCGGCGGCACCTGGGCGGCCATGGCGATTACCGAGCCGGGTTGTGGTTCGGACTCGGCTGCGATCCGCACCACGGCGATCAAGGATGGCGATCACTACGTGCTCAACGGCGAGAAAATCTACGTCACCTCTGGCGAGCGTGCCGACGCCGTGGTGGTGTGGGCCACCCTGGACAAGAGCCTCGGCCGTGCAGCGATCAAGTCCTTCGTGGTGGAGCACGGCACGCCTGGCATGACCGTGACGCGGCTGGAAAAGAAGCTCGGCATCAAGGCGTCGGACACCGCCGCGATCAGCTTCAGCGATTGCCGCGTGCCGGCGGCCAACCTGCTCGGCAACCCGGAGATCGATGTGCAAAAAGGGTTTGCCGGGGTGATGGAAACCTTCGACAACACCCGCCCGCTGGTCGCTGGGATGGCGGTGGGCGTGGCCAAGGCCTCGCTGGACCGCACTCGCGAACTGCTGAAGAAAGTCTGTAAGTTGGATTACCGCACACCGTTGCTCAGCGTCAGCCATGCCGAAGCAACGCTCTATCGCCTGGAGGCCGAATGGGAAGCCGCGCGCCTGCTGACGATGAAAGCCGCCTGGATGGCCGACAACAAACTGCCCAACTCCAAGGAGGCCTCCATCGCCAAGGCCAAGGCCGGGCGAGTGGCCAACGAGGTGACGCTGAAGTGTGTCGAGCTGGCCGGTGCGCTGGGCTACGGCGAGGATGAGCTGTTGGAGAAATGGGCGCGCGACTCGAAGATTCTCGACATTTTCGAAGGCACCCAGCAGATCCAGTTGCTGATTGTGGCGCGGCGGCTGCTGGGCAAGAGCTCCAGCGAATTGAAGTAGTTGTTCACGCGGGCTGGGTGAATCCAGCCCACTTACCTGAAATCCCTTTTTGCCCTGCTTAGGTGGGGCTTTTTTGTGTCTGCACCAGCCAATCTTTCCAGCGAATGCGCTCATCGCGTACCAGCCAGCCGTCCTGAGGCGCAAAGCTTTCTGCCAGCCACAGACCGCGGGTGCTAGCAGGTGAGAGCTGGCCCTGTTTTAGGGTCAGCAGCTCGGCGGTCGGCCGGCCCTGGTCCAGCGGAATCAGAAACAAGTCGGGGCGTGCGCGGTTGAGGCGGGCGATCAGTTGACCGTCTTCCAGGTGTTCGTCGACATGCAGCAGACTGAGTTGACGTGTTTCCTTGGGCAAATCCAGACGCAGGTCGTAGACCAGCTGCAGCGAGGCGGTCGGCAGGTGCACATAGGCGCGCGGGCGTTCGAGCAGCTTGAGGTTGCCGCATTGCACCGGGCGCGCGGCGCCGGACAGCGGGCTAAGACTGAAGTGAGCGGTTTCCCGGTAACGCAAGCTGCTCTGGTAGGGCGTGGGCAGCCAGGTGTCGCCAAAGCGCCCGCTTAGCCAGCCTTCCGGCGTCTCCAGCAGGCATTCTTCGGCCACTTCCTGAATCGCGGTGAGCAGCGGCAGATTGAGTTCATGGGCCGGCACGTAGCCGGAGATCAGCTTGAGCACCACATCGCCACGATCCGCGCGGCGCTGGCGCACCAATACCCAGAATTCGCGGCCCTGCCAGCTGAGGGTCAGGCGCACCGAAACGCCCAGGTTGGCCAGCTCCACGGCAAAGCGTTGGCTGTCGGCCACTACCACCGGTTTGCGCTTTTCCAGCATCTGGCTGAAGTTCAGCGGCATGCCCAGGCCCTGGTAACTCAGGCCTTCCGGGGTGGCTTCGACAAACAGTTGCAGGGTCTTGAAGCTGCTGGGGTCTTTGCGGATCAGGGTGCGCGGCATTGCAACTCCTCGCGGGCATGGGCGTAGGCATGGCCTGAGAGCTTGGCACAGATCGCCGGGTGAGACCCGTCAGGCAATATCCTGAATTACAGCGGCAGCGGTGGCGACGTTATGCGCCAGGTGCTGCGGGTTGATGGTGCCGATAATCGCGCTGCAGGCGCCCGGGTGACCGAAGATCAGCTCGAAACTGGCGCGCACTGGATCGATGCCCGGCGCCAGGCAGGCGTGCCCGCTGGCCAGGGCTTTTTTGATCAGAATGCCTTTGCCGTGCAATTCGGCATAGTCGAGTACGGCCTGCTCGCTTTGCTCATTAAGGTTGTAGGTGACCATCGCGCAGTCACCCTGCTCAAGGGCCAGCAGGCCGCCTGCAACGGTTTTGCCAGAGAGGCCGAAGCCGCGAATCTTGCCCTCGCGCTTAAGCTCAGCCAGGGTTTCGTACACGCCACTGTCGCGCAGAATGGCCACATCGTTGCCGTCGGAATGCACCAGCACCAGGTCGATAAAGTCGGTTTCCAGGCGCTTCAGGCTGCGCTCCACCGAGAAGCGCGTGTGCGCCGGGCTGAAGTCGAAGTGCGATTGGCCGTTGTCGAACTCTTCGCCGACCTTGCTGACAATCACCCACTGCTGGCGCTGGCCGCGCAACAACGGGCCGAGGCGGGTTTCGCTGGTGCCGTAGGCCGGCGCGGTGTCGATCAGGTTGATGCCCAGATCATGGGCCTGGGCCAGGAGTTCGCGGGCTGCGGCGTCATCGGGGATGGTGAAACCGTTGGGGTATTTCACCCCCTGATCACGGCCCAGCTTGACTGTGCCCAGGCCCAGCGGCGAAACCAGCAGCTCGGTCGCGCCCAATGGGCGATGCAGGTTGTGCAGGCTGTGCAGTGGATGCATCAGAACAGTTCCTCCCAGGCGGGTGGGGCGACGCTCGGGCGCGGCAGCGCGGGCAGTGGCGCATGTGTGGTCGGCTGAATGCCGTCACGGCTCAGCGCCGCCAGCACGCGGTCAGCAAAGTCCGGGGCTAACGCCAGCTTAGTTGGCCAGCCCACCAGCAGTTTGCCTTGCTCGTGGAGAAAGGCGTTGTCCGGGCGTACCAGGCCGGACTGCGCCGGCTCGGCGCGATCCACTCGCAGCGTGGCCCATTGCGCGGCGGACAGATCGACCCAGGGCAGTAGCTCGCTCAGCTCTTTTTTCGCCGCCTGGATTTGCGCCGCTTCGTCGCGGGCCACACCATCGGCTTCGGCCAGGTCGCCACCCAAGTACCAGACCCACTGGCCATCGTCCGCCGGGTGGGTGGTGATGGTCACGCGCGGCTTCGGCCCGCCGCCCAGGCAGTGGGCGTACAGCGGTTTGAGTGTCGGGCCTTTGACCAGAGCCATATGCAGCGGGCGCAGTTGCTGTGTGGGTTGGCTGAGGTCGAGGGCACTGAGCAGCTCGGCATTGCCGCGGCCGGCGCTTAGGATGATGCGCTGTGCGCGAATCTCACGACCATCGATGATCAGGCCGACTAGCTCGCCGTTTTCCCGCAGCGGTTCAATGCGCTCGGCGGCCAGCAAGCCATCGCCAGCCAGTTCACTCAGGCGACTGATCAGGCTTGGCACATCCAGCACCAGTTCGGCCAGGCGATAGACCTTGCCCTTGAATTTGGGGTGTTGCAGCGCCGGTGGCAGGTGCTCGCCCTTGACCTGATCGACTCGGCCGCGCACGGCTTTGCTGGCAAAGAAACTGGTGATATTGCCGGCCAGGCTGCCGGGGGACCACAGGTAGTGGGCATCGGAGAGCAGGCGCACGCCGGTCAGGTCCAGCTCGCCACTACCTGCCAGGGCTTCGCGCCAGCGCCGCGGCATATCGGCGATGGCTTCGGAGGCGCCGGTCAGCGCGCCATGCAGGGCGTATTTGGCACCACCGTGAATGATGCCCTGGGATTTCACACTCTGGCCGCCACCGAGGCGGGCGTTCTCCACCAGCAGGGTGGCGAAGCCCTGGCGGCGCAGGCGCGCATTCAGCCAAAGGCCGGCAATGCCGCCGCCCACGATCAAAACATCAGTGCTCAATGCCTGGGACATGCAGGTGTCTCACCGGGAAAACAGGCGCGCAGTATAACCCGGCCGCGCGAACCCGCTGTGCGACTCAGGCGCTCAGTGGCCGACGCTTTGCGAGAACAGCTGAATCACCACCACGCCGGCGAGGATCAGGCCCATGCCGAGCATGGCCGGCAGGTCCAGCCGTTGTTGGTAAAGAAACACGGCGGCGATGCTCACCAGCACAATGCCCATGCCCGCCCACACCGCATAGGCGACGCCGACCGGGATGGTTTTCACCACCAGGCTGAGCATCCAGAACGAGATGGCGTAGCCGACCACGACCAGCAGCAGGGGCAGGGGTTTGTTGAAACCATCCAGGGCCTTCATCGAGGTGGTGGCGATGACTTCTGCGGTGATGGCAATAGCGAGGTAGAGATAGCCGCCCATGATGTGGCCTCCATAGTGATCTGGCGGCCATTCTAGTGACCTGGCGGATGGGATAAAGTGATTACCTATCCGCTATGGAGATGGGTTATGCAGTGGAACCTGGAGCAGATTCGCCTGTTTGTCAGCGTTGCGGATGGCCAGTCGTTCTCCGCTGTGGGCCGGCAAATGCAGCGCGCACAATCGGCGGTGAGCAATGCCATTGCGTTGCTGGAGGCCGACCTCGGCGTGCGTCTTTTCGAGCGCAGCAGCGGCCGCCAACCACGCCTGACCGATGCCGGCGTGGCTCTGCTGGAAGAGGCGCGCGAGGTATTGCGCCAGTGCCAGCGTTTGGAAGGGCGCGCGCTGGGCCTGGTGCGCGGTGAGGAGGTGTGTTTGCGTCTGGCGCAGGATGAGGCGATGCCTTATCAGCCGGTGCTCGACAGTCTTGAGGCGCTGGCGCAGCACTTTCCGCTGCTGGAGGTGCAGTTGGCCAGCGGTGCGCAAGGGGATGTGGCGCGCAAGCTGCTGGAGAACCGCGCCGACCTCGGCTTGTTGTTCCACCACGAACACATGCCCGATGCGCTGGAACGTCAGCGGCTGGGTACCATCGAAATGGTCACCGTGTGCGGTGCCGGGCACGCACTGGCGGGCATGGGGCATGTTGATCGGCGTGAGCTGGCCCGCCACCGGCAACTGCTGATGACCCCGCAAGACAGTCACTATCCGGGCGGTGAGCAAATCAGCCCGTCGGTGTGGCGCACCGACAGTTTCTACACCATGGCCGAACTGCTGATGCGTAACCTGGGCTGGGCCTGGCTGCCGCGCCATGTGGTGCAGTACCCGACTTATCAGAGCCAACTGGTGGAACTGAGCAGCGACTGGACGCCGCCACCGTTGGTGGTCGAACTCGTCTGTCGCCGCGATCAGGCATTGGGCCCAGCGGCCTTGTGGTTGGCCGAGTGCTTTGCTCGGCATCTGCAGGTCACGGCGTGAGCCGAGCCCGCGCCTGGCTCGACGATAGTGGCCAAAGTGCATAAGCTGCGCGCCATGAATAGAAGCCTCTACACCCTGTTGTTTCATCTTGGTCTGCCGCTGGTGGCCGGGCGTCTGGCGTGGCGTGCCTGGCAGGCGCCGGCCTATGCCAAACGCATCGGCGAGCGCTTTGCTTTTGGTTTGCCGCCGCTCAAGCCGGGCGGTATCTGGCTGCATGCCGTATCGGTGGGCGAGAGCATCGCCGCCGCGCCGCTGGTGCGTGAGCTGCTGGCGCGCTACCCACAGCTACCGATCACCATCACCTGCATGACACCGACCGGTTCGGAGCGTATTCAGGCGATGTTTGGCGGTGCGGAATACGCGGGTCGTGTGCAGCATTGCTACCTGCCGTATGACCTGCCCTGGGCGGCAGCGCGTTTTCTCGATCAGGTGCAGCCACGGTTGGCAGTGATTATGGAAACCGAGCTGTGGCCCAACCATATTCACCAGTGCGCCAAACGCGGTATTCCCGTTGCGCTGGCCAACGGACGGCTGTCCGAGCGTTCGGCCCGTGGTTATGCGCGTTTTGCCAACCTCACCGCACCGATGCTTGCCGAGCTGAATCTGCTGGCAGTGCAGACAGCGCTGGAAGCCGAACGCTTTCGCAGCCTGGGGGCGCGCGCTGAGTGCGTCGAGGTCACCGGCTCGATCAAGTTTGATCTGACGATTGACCCAGAGTTGCTTACCTGCGCTGCGGTCTTGCGTGAGCAATGGCAGGCCACGCAACGCCCGGTGTGGATCGCCGCGAGCACCCATGCCGGTGAAGACGAGATCGTTCTCGCCGCCCACCGTGAGCAGCTCACACAGAATCCCGATGCCCTGCTGATTTTAGTGCCGCGCCATCCCGAGCGTTTCAATGCGGTGTTCGAGTTGTGCCAGCGGCAAGGCTTTAACACGCGGCGCCGCTCCACTGGCGAAGCGCTGCTGGCGAGCGATCAGGTGCTGCTCGGCGACACCATGGGCGAGCTGCTGTTTCTCTATGCCTTGGCCGATATCGCCTTTGTCGGCGGCAGCCTGGTGGCCAATGGCGGGCATAACCTGCTGGAGCCGGCTGCGCTGGGCAAGCCGGTGCTGAGCGGCCCACACCTGTTCAACTTTCTGGAGATTGCCGCGCAGCTGCGCACTGCCGGTGCGTTGAGCGAGGTGGCGGATGCGGACGGTTTGGCGCAGCGGGTTGCACAGCTATGGCGCGAACCAGCGACCGCAGAGGCCATGCGGACGGCTGGGCAGGCCGTTATGCGGGGTAACCAAGGTGCCCTAGCACGGCTGTTGACGGGTTTGGCGCGGCTGCTGAAGGTCGAGTCGCCATAGCGATTGAGTACTCACTTGGTCCCGTAAAGGCTTACGCCATAAAAAAGCCCGCTGAATTCAGCGGGCTTTTTGGTTGCGGAGCACTCAGTACTGCGAGTTGCCACGCAGCTGGGCTTCGGCGGCCTTGGCCAGGTCCGGCGGCAGGAAGTCTTCGTCCGGGTTGTAATCGGATTTCAGGTACTGCTCCAGAGCGTTCAGGTCGTCTGGGCTGAGGGTGCCGGCCGCCTGTTTCAGGCGCAGGTTGTTAAGGATGTAGTCATAGCGCGCGTTGTTGTAGTTACGCACCGAGCTGTACAGCTCGCGCTGAGCGTCGAGCACGTCGACGATGTTGCGCGTGCCGACCTGGTAGCCGATTTCAGTGGCTTCCAGGGCGCTCTGGTTAGAGATGATCGACTGCTTGCGCGCCTGCACGGTTTCCACGTCGGTGTTCACCGCGCGGTGCAGGTTGCGGGTGTTCTGCACCACCTGGCGACGCAGGCTTTCACGCAGCTGTTCAGTTTGGTTCAGGCGCTGGTAGGACTCGCGCACCTGGGAACTGGTCAGACCGCCGCTGTAGAGCGGGATGTTCAGTTGCAGGCCAATCGAGCGCTGCTCAACATCGCCGCTGAACCGGTTAACGCTGGCGGCGTTGTTGCTGAAACCGAGGCTGTCGTTATCGCCCTTCTGGTAGCTGGCCACGGCATCCAGGGTCGGCGCATGGCCCGACTTGCGCTGGCGCAGGGTCTCTTCTGCTGCGTCAACGGCGTAGTTACTGGCTTGCAGGTTGAGGTTCTGTGCGGCAGCGGTGTCGACCCAGGCTTTTGCATCATTGGGCGTCGGCGCGAGGATTGGCAGGCTGTGCTCGATGCCTTCCAGCGCGCTGAAATCGCGATTGGTCAGGGTGGTCAGGGCCTGGAAGGCATCTTCCACCTGACGCAGGGCGATGATGCGGTTGGCGCGGGCGGTGTCGAAACCGGCCTGGGCTTCCAGCACGTCGGTCTTGTCCGACAGACCGACATCAAAGCGCTCGTTGGCTTGGTCCAGCTGGCGCTTGAAGGCAGCCTCTTCGGCTTTGGTCGATGCCAGGTTGTCCTGCGCACGCAGTACCGCGAAGTAGGCTTCAGCACTCTGCAGAATCAGGTTCTGTTCGGTGGCCGACAGCTCCAGCACCGCTTGTTCGTTGCTGGCTTTGGCCGCTTGCAACTGGAACCAGCGATCCGCACGGAACAGCGGCTGGCTCAGGTTGGCTTGGTACACGGTGCCGCTACGCGAGCTGGTGGTGCTCGGCGAATCGACCTGGGTGCGGGTGTCGCTCAGGTTGGCACCAGCAGACAAATTAGGCAGCAGGCCGGCGCGGGCCTGGGGCACCACTTCGCTGCGGGCCTCGTAATCGGCGCGTGCAGCAGCCAGATCGGCGTTGTTGGCGGCGGCTTCCTGGTAGACCGTGACCAGGTCAGTTTTGGTGGACAGCGGGGCTTGTTCAGCCCAGGCCATTGCGTTGGACGCGGCGGCCACGGCGATAGCCAGAGAGAGTCTGCGCAACATTAGGGAAATCCTGAATTTGGCGGTAATCGACAAGGCTAAGGGGCCGTGCCTAGTAGGGTCAAGGGCAGTTATGGCGGCTGTAGTGTAGTTTGCAACAAGCTATGTTGCCTGGGTGCAACAATCCGTCGGTGAATGGGTCCTCGTCACGACCCGACGCGCGGGTCATGAATATTTGACTCCTGGGTTGGTTTTATTAGCTGGGGTTGATTAGACTGGCCGCGTTCTTGTCGGGGTGCCCCAATTGAGGGGCTGAGATTGGCAGCTGCCGGATCCCGTTGAACCTGATCAGGTTAAGGCCTGCGTAGGGAACAAGATGCGCTCGCCATTCCCCTGTCGAGCCTCTGGCACCGCCTCAGGTGCGCCTCAACGCCGCTCATCCGTCCAGGTTCGCTCCGACATATAGCCCTGGAGAGCCGCCGATGAGCACACAAGAAAAAAACCTCAATCCGATCCTGAGTGAATCCGCCCAGGTCGACCAGCAGTCGATCCAACCGTTTCCGCGTTCGCAGAAGGTCTATGTGCAGGGCTCGCGCCCGGACATATTGGTGCCTATGCGCGAGATCAGCCTGGACGTGACACCCACTGACTTCGGCGGCGAGATCAATGCACCGGTGATGGTGTATGACACCTCCGGCCCGTACACCGACCCCAAGGTCATCATCGACGTGCGCAAAGGCCTGGGCGATGTGCGTTCGCCGTGGATTGAGGCGCGCGGCGACACCGAACGCCTGCCTGGCCTGAGCTCCAACTTCGGCCAGCAGCGCCTGGCTGATGCCGAGCTAACCAAGCTGCGTTTCGCTCACGTCAACAACCCGCGCCGCGCCAAGGCCGGCGCCAACGTCAGCCAGATGCATTACGCGCGCAAAGGCATCATCACCGCCGAGATGGAATACGTCGCCATCCGCGAGAATATGAAGCTGGAAGTGGCGCGCGAAGCGGGCTTGCTTACTCAGCAGCACCCTGGCCACAGCTTCGGCGCCAGCGTGCCGAAAATCATCACCCCTGAATTCGTGCGTGACGAGATCGCTCGCGGTCGCGCGATCATCCCGGCGAACATCAACCACACCGAATTGGAACCGATGATCATCGGCCGCAACTTCCTGGTGAAGATCAACGGCAACATCGGCAACTCGGCGCTGGGCTCAAGTATTGAAGAAGAAGTGGCCAAGCTGACCTGGGGCATTCGCTGGGGTTCGGACACGGTCATGGACCTGTCCACCGGCAAGCACATTCACGAAACCCGCGAGTGGATTATCCGCAACTCGCCCGTACCGATCGGCACCGTGCCGATCTATCAGGCCCTAGAAAAAGTCGGCGGCGCAGCCGAAGAGCTGACCTGGGAATTGTTCCGCGACACGCTGATCGAGCAGGCCGAGCAGGGCGTGGACTACTTCACCATCCACGCCGGCGTGTTGCTGCGTTATGTGCCGATGACCGCCAAGCGCGTTACTGGCATCGTTTCGCGCGGTGGTTCGATCATGGCCAAGTGGTGCCTGGCGCACCATAAAGAGAACTTCCTCTACACCCACTTCGAAGACATCTGCGAAATCATGAAGGCCTACGATGTCAGCTTCTCGCTGGGTGATGGCCTGCGTCCTGGCTCGATTGCCGACGCCAACGATGAAGCGCAGTTCGGTGAGCTGGAAACCCTCGGCGAGTTGACCAAGATCGCCTGGAAGCACGACGTACAGACCATGATCGAAGGCCCTGGCCACGTGCCGATGCAGCTGATCAAAGAGAATATGGACAAGCAGCTCGAATGCTGTGACGAAGCGCCGTTCTACACCCTCGGCCCGCTGACCACCGACATCGCGCCAGGTTACGACCACATCACCAGCGGCATCGGTGCGGCAATGATCGGCTGGTTCGGTTGCGCCATGCTTTGCTACGTCACGCCCAAGGAACACCTGGGCCTGCCGAACAAGGATGACGTGAAGACCGGCATCATCACCTACAAGATTGCCGCCCATGCTGCGGACTTGGCCAAAGGCCATCCGGGCGCGCAGATTCGCGACAACGCACTGTCCAAGGCGCGCTTCGAATTCCGCTGGGAAGACCAGTTCAACCTCGGTCTCGACCCCGACACCGCGCGCTCGTACCACGATGAAACACTGCCCAAGGACTCGGCCAAGGTCGCGCATTTCTGTTCGATGTGCGGGCCGAAGTTCTGCTCAATGAAGATCACCCAGGAGGTGCGGGTCTACGCAGAAGAGCAGCGTATCGCCGCGCTGGAACTGGATGAGGCCGAGCTGGGCATGCAGGCCAAGGCGGCCGAGTTCAAATCCCAAGGCAGTGAGCTGTACCACAAGGTCTAAGGCCTCGATTCGGCTTGATCGAACACCACCCACGGCATGCGTGCCCTGGGTGGTTTTTAATTTTCTGAGGTGGCTATTACCGTGAGCACAACCCACACCTATTCCCCACACCAGAGTGTGGCCAGCGACCAGCGCGTGCTGGGTGCGCGGGACATGTTCTCCCTGTGGTTTTCCCTCGGCATTGGCCTGATGGTCTTGCAGCTGGGGGCTCTACTGGCGCCCGGGCTGGGCATGAGTGGCGCACTGTTGGCAATTGCCTGCGGCACGGCCGTGGGGGTGCTGTTGCTCGGGGCGGTGGCGGTGATCGGTAGCGATACCGGTCGTTCGAGTATGGCCGCCCTGAAGCTTAGCCTGGGCAGCAAAGGCGCCTTGCTGCCGGCCTTGCTGAATGTGCTGCAATTGATTGGCTGGGGCGCCTTCGAGATCATTGTGATGCGTGACGCCGCGGGCGTGCTGGCCGAGCGTGCATTCGGTGCTGGCTCCGCGTGGAGTAACCCGCTGATCTGGACACTGTTCTTTGGCGCGCTGGCGACCCTGTTGGCGGTCGCCGGGCCGCTGACCTTCGTGCGCAAAGTGTTGCGTAAATGGGGCATCTGGCTGCTGCTGGGTGCCTGCGTGTGGCTCACCTGGAACCTGCTCGACAAGGCGGATCTGGCAAGCCTCTGGGCACGTGCCGGGGACGGTTCGATGCCATTTGCCCTGGGTTTTGACATCGCCATCGCCATGCCGCTGTCGTGGTTGCCGCTGATTGCCGACTACTCGCGCTTCGGCCGCAGCGCTGCGCGGGTATTTGGCGGTACCGCGCTGGGGTTCTTCCTCGGCAATGTCTGGCTGATGAGCCTGGGCGTGGCTTACACCTTGGCCTTTGCTACTGGGGCTGAGGCCAATGCGCTGCTGTTGGCGCTGGCGGGTGCCGGTCTGGGTATTCCGCTGCTGCTGATTTTGCTGGATGAATCGGAAAACGCTTTCGCGGACATCCACTCGGCGGCGGTGTCGGCCGGCATTGCCTTGCCGCTTCGGGTTGGGCAGTTGGCCCTGGCGATTGGCGTGCTGTGCACCCTGATCGCCTGGCTGGCACCGCTGGCCGAGTATCAGAATTTCCTGCTGCTGATCGGTTCAGTTTTTGCGCCGCTGTTTGGCGTGGTATTGGTTGACCACTTTATCCTGCGCCGTCGGCGTGCCGAGCTGGCCCCCGTTTGCAACTTGCGCGTTGATACCTTGCTGGCGTGGGGCTGTGGTGCGGTGGTCTATCACCTGCTCAGTCATTATTGGCCGCAAATAGGTGCCACCCTGCCAGCGTTCTTGCTGGCCGCGGGGCTACAGTTACTGCTGGGGCAGCTGAGCCGTAAGCGCGGGGCGGCGATCCGTTGATGCAGTGGGCGGTCGTCATGCTCAGGGTATAAAACCAAGCCTGTTAGCCGAACGGTCGTGGTGACAGCTTGTCAGTGCTCAGTGGTCAACGTGTAAGCTGTGGCGAACACGCTGACCGTTCAGGTCAGCCGCTGCGAACCGTTGTACGGAGTGTTGGAGTCCGCAATGAATGCTCAAGAGGATGTGCAAGTGCTGGAGCGTGAGGCCTGCTTTAGCGGCTTCTACAAGCTCGATCGGCTGCGTTTGCGCCATCGCCAGTTTGCCGGTGATATGGGTCCGGAGCTGAGTCGTGAATTGTTCGTGCGCCACGATGCCGTGTGTGTGCTGCCCTATGACCCGCAGCGTGATTGTGTGGTGTTGATTGAGCAATTTCGCGTGGGGGCGCTGGATAAAAGTGCCAATCCCTGGCTGCTGGAACTGGTCGCCGGCTTGATCGACAAGGATGAACAGCCCGAGGAAGTGGCACGCCGCGAAGCGCTGGAGGAAGCCAATCTGCCGCTTAGTTCGCTGTGGCCGATTACCCAGTACTACCCGTCACCCGGCGGTTCGGATGAGCGTGTGCATTTGTTCGTCGGCCGTTGCGACAGTGAAGGCGCGGGCGGCGTACATGGTCTGGCGGAAGAGGGCGAAGACATTCGCGTGCACGTCTGGCCGTTGGAGGATGCCTTGGATGCGCTGAAAGACGGTCGCATCGACAACGCCGCCAGCATCATCGCCCTGCAATGGCTGGCGCTGAACCGCGCGGAAGTGCGAGGGCTGTGGTCATGAACCTGCTGCGCGAGCGCTATCGGGTCGACCTGGTCGAGCTGCAGACTGCTTGCGAACTCAACTATGTGCGCCTGCTGCAGTTGCTGCCGGACATGCGCAACGATGCGCGCGGGCGTCAGCACGTTCGCCGTGTGGCCCTCAGCCAAGGCGAGCACCTGCTCGGCGTGTTGGCCCTGGAGGTACTGGAAACCTGCCCGTACACCTCAACCATCGAGGTGCGTCAGGAACACAGCCTGTCCTGGCTGCCGGTGCCGCGACTGGAAGTGCGGGTCTACCACGATGCACGCATGGCCGAGGTGGTAGGTACGCAAAGTGCCCGACGCTTCCACGGTATCTATCCCTATCCCAATGCAGCCATGCACCAACCGGATGAGAAGACTCAGCTCAACCTGTTTCTCGGTGAGTGGCTGAGCCATTGCCTGGCCTGCGGTCACGAGCTGGCACCCGTGCGTTAGGTTTTTCCACGCTCAGCCGATAATCAGTCGCAGGCGCATTATTCCGATACGCGCTAGCCTAAGGGTGGGTGTTGGATTTACAGCGGACGTTCTGTGATCTATTCCCCTTTCGCGGGTTTACCGCCCGCAGGACTAGCCAGCATAATTCATGCATTCCGCTCAAGGAGAAGGTCTTGCCGGGCGCGCCGATTCAAACCACTGCTGTTGATCGCTCGGTACTGCTGGTGCAGCTCTCCGATAGCCACCTGTTTGCCGACGGGGCAGGCAAGCTATTGGGCATGGATACCCAGGACAGCTTGCAGCGGGTGATCGAGCGTGTGCTGCAGGAACAGCCGCAGATTGACCTGGTCCTGGCCAGTGGCGACCTCTCGCAGGACGGCAGCGCTGAGTCCTACCAGCGTTTTCGCGAGATGACCGCCGCCATCCCCGCGCCCGCGCGCTGGTTCCCCGGTAACCATGATGAAGTGCCCGCTATGCAGGCCGCCTGCGTCGGCAGTGATCTGCTGGAACCGGTGATCGACCTGGGCAACTGGCGCGTGACCCTGCTCGACTCCTCGATCCCAGGTGCCGTACCTGGTTACCTCAGTGATCAGCAGTTGGCTTTGCTGGAACGCGCACTCAGCGAAGCGCCGGATCGTCATCACCTGATCTGCCTGCACCACCACCCGGTGTCCATCGGCTGTAAATGGATGGAGCCCATCGGTTTGCGCAACCCGGATGCCCTGTTTGCCGTGCTGGAGCGTTTCAGCCAGGTGCGTGCAGTGCTCTGGGGGCATATCCACCAGGAGCTCGATCAGCAGCGCGGCCCGATCCGACTGCTGGCATCGCCCTCGACCTGCGTGCAGTTCGCCCCAGGTAGCGAGGAGTTTCAGGTGGATAAAACCGCGCCGGGCTATCGCTGGCTGCGCCTGTTCGATGACGGCCGCCTGGAAACCGGGGTGTCGCGGGTTACCGGGATCAAGTTCGAAATCGATTACACCATCAAGGGCTATTGAGCCGCTCGGCTAACCGGTTGCAGCCGGTCGCCGCAACCGGTTAGCCTCCCGCCCCATGACCACATCCATTCTCTATATTCACGGGCTTAACAGCTCGCCGGCATCGCTCAAGGCCAGCCAGTTGCAGCGCTCTATGACGCAGCTTGGCCTGGCCGCGCAACTGCGTGTGCCAGCCCTGCATCACCATCCACGTCAGGCAATTGCCCAGCTCGAAGCGCTGATTGCCGAGCTTGGTCGGCCCGTGCTGGTTGGCAGCTCGCTGGGCGGCTACTATGCGACCCACTTGGCCGAGCGCCATGGGTTGCCGGCGCTGTTGATCAATCCCGCCGTACGCCCGCATATGCGTTTCGATGGCTACCTGGGCCCGCAAAAAAATTATTACA
The DNA here is from genome assembly GCF_002786345.1 of Pseudomonas sp. FEMGT703P. Lineage (NCBI taxonomy): Bacteria > Pseudomonadati > Pseudomonadota > Gammaproteobacteria > Pseudomonadales > Pseudomonadaceae > Pseudomonas > Pseudomonas sp. FEMGT703P. Next base: position 160,172 of record NZ_PGCM01000005.1, read on the forward strand.
GCGACGAGACCTGGGAGCTGACGACCGATCACGTAACAGCCCTGGCCGAACTGGATGTGCTGGCGCTGCAGGATCCGGCGCGTTATCAGGTGTGGCTGCAGACCGCCGACGAAACCCTCGATTACCGCGATGCCCAGAACTATTACCGCGCCTGCGCGCTGCGTATCCAGGCCGGTGGCGATCACGGTTTTCAGGGTTTTGCCGAGCGCCTGCCGATGCTTTTCGCTTTCGCCGGTATTCCTCGCCATCTGTGGCAGGATATCGACTTTTCCGCTCTCAATTGACGAACAAGAGACCCCATGGCCCAGCAAGGTTCTAGCTCTTACAACGCCGATGCCATCGAAGTCCTTTCCGGCCTCGACCCGGTGCGCAAACGCCCGGGCATGTACACCGATACCAGCCGGCCCAACCACTTGGCCCAGGAAGTCATCGACAACAGCGTCGACGAAGCACTCGCCGGGCATGCCAAATCGATTCAGGTGATCCTGCATGAGGACAACTCCCTGGAAGTGCTCGACGACGGTCGCGGCATGCCAGTGGACATTCACCCGGAAGAGGGCGTGCCAGGGGTCGAGCTGATCCTCACCAAACTGCATGCTGGCGGCAAATTCAGCAACAAGAACTACCAGTTCTCAGGCGGCCTGCATGGCGTGGGCATCTCGGTGGTCAACGCGCTGTCGACCCGCGTGATCGTTACGGTCAAGCGCGACGGTAACGAATACCAGATGAGTTTCGCCGACGGCTACAAGGCCAGCGACCTGGCCGTGGTCGGCACGGTGGGCAAGCGCAACACTGGCACCAGCGTGCATTTCTGGCCGGATGCCAAGTATTTCGATTCCTTTAAATTCTCGGTCAGCCGTCTCAAGCACGTACTGAAAGCCAAGGCGGTGTTGTGCCCGGGGCTCGCGGTCAGCTTCGAGGACAAAGCCAGCGGCGAGAAAGTCGAGTGGATGTATGAAGATGGCCTGCGCTCCTATCTGGTGGATGCGGTTAGCGAATTTGAACGGCTACCCAATGAACCGTTTTGCGGTAGCTTGGCGGGCAATAAAGAAGCCGTAGATTGGGCGCTGCTGTGGTTGCCGGAAGGCGGCGACGCGGTGCAGGAAAGCTACGTCAACCTGATTCCCACTGCTCAGGGCGGTACACACGTCAACGGCCTGCGCCAAGGCCTGCTGGATGCCATGCGCGAGTTCTGCGAGTTCCGCAGCCTGCTGCCGCGCGGGGTCAAGCTGGCCCCGGAAGATATCTGGGAGCGCATCGCCTTCGTCCTCTCGATGAAGATGCAGGACGCGCAGTTCTCCGGGCAGACCAAGGAACGCCTGTCTTCCCGTGAGGCGGCTGCCTTCGTTTCCGGTGTGGTGAAAGACGCCTTTAGCCTGTGGCTTAACGGCCATCCGGAACTCGGCCAGCAGCTCGCCGAACTGGCGATCAGCAACGCCAATCGCCGCCTCAAGGCCGGCAAGAAGGTTGAACGCAAGCGCATCACCCAAGGCCCGGCGCTGCCTGGCAAGCTGGCTGATTGCGCCGGCCAGGACCCGATGCGCTCCGAGCTTTTTCTGGTGGAAGGTGATTCCGCCGGTGGTTCGGCCAAGCAGGCGCGCGACAAAGAGTTCCAGGCGATCCTGCCGCTGCGCGGGAAGATTCTGAATACCTGGGAAGTCGATGGCAGCGAAGTGCTGGCCAGCCAGGAAGTGCACAACATCGCCGTGGCCGTAGGGCTCGATCCGGGCTCAAGCGACCTCAGCCAGCTGCGCTACGGCAAGATCTGCATCCTCGCCGACGCCGACTCCGACGGTCTGCATATCGCGACTTTGCTCTGCGCGCTGTTCGTCCAGCACTTCCGCCCGCTGGTGGATGCGGGTCACGTCTATGTCGCCATGCCGCCGCTGTACCGCATCGACCTGGGCAAGGAGATTTTCTACGCCCTGGATGAGGCCGAGCGTGACGGCATTCTCGACCGCCTGGTGGCCGAGAAGCGTCGTGGCAAGCCGCAGGTCACCCGCTTTAAAGGCCTGGGTGAGATGAACCCGCCGCAGCTGCGCGAAACCACCATGGACCCCAACACCCGGCGTCTGGTGCAACTGACCCTGGACGATTACCCCGGCACCCAGGAAATGATGGACATGCTGCTGGCGAAGAAGCGCGCCGGCGACCGTAAATCCTGGTTGGAGTCCAAGGGCAACCTGGCCGAGGTGCTGCTCTGATGCAGCGGCTGTTGGCTGTCTGCCTGCTGCTCTGCTCACCCTTGCTGGCGAGTGCGGCGGCATTGGAGGAGCTGAAACTGCTCAATGAGCAAGCGGTCAGTGGCGTCAGTGGCGGCAACCTGTCTGGGCTGGCCTGGTGCGACAACGCGCTGTGGGCGGTTTCCGATCGGGATGATCAGCAGCTGTATCGTTTGGAATCGGATGAGTCGCAGTGGCAGGCCACGGCCGAGACCTTTGTTGCGCCGCCTGCGCCGGATGTGCGCTTGCCCTGGGGGCTGCGCATGCGCAGCTGGGTCGCCGGCCTGGTACGCGGTGGTGAGCTGGATTTCGAAGGGCTGAGCTGTGACGCCGCCGGTAACCGTTACCTGGTCAGTGAGGCCAAGGCGGCTGTGCTGCAGTTGCCTGTGGTCGGCGAACCCAACTGGTTGAAGCTGCCTCAGGGCCTGCTGCGCCAGGCGCGCGCCAGTGGCATGGCGCTGCATTACAACTCGCTGTTTGAAGGCATTGCCGTTGACCCTGCTGGTGAGCGCCTGTACCTGGCGGCTGAGCGTATGCGTCGCGGTTTATTGGTGGCGCACAAACAGCGCGCGATCTGGCGTTGCACCGGTGGCTGCGTGTTATTCAGCGAGGCGGGCACGGAAACGGGGCCCGAGCAGCTGGGCGGCAAGCCGCAGCCTCGGGATTTCTCGGGTCTGGCCTTCCATAACGAAAAGCTCTTCACCCTTGAGCGTCAGGCGCACCGTATCTGTCGGCGCGACCTGAGCACTGGTCAGGTCGAGAAGTGCTGGTCGTTTGCCGCCGAGGCGCTGACTCCAGAACGCCTCTATGCGCCGTCCTACGGCCTGGCGGAAGCGCTGTGGGTGGATCAGGACGGTGCCTGGATCGGTGTCGATAACGGCAGCTTCAGCCGTGCCGACGGTGAGTCGCGGCCGATTATCTGGCGCTTTGCCGCACCTAAAGGCGGCTGGGGCAGCAAGCTGTGAGCGAGCAGCCTGCGGGCAAGCGTGCCGGGCGCGTGATGCTGGTGCTGGCCTGGGGCGCAGCGCTGTTGCTGGCGACCAAGTTTTTTGGTGACTGGGAGGACGCTCAGCGCAACCCCAATCGCGCGCCTGAGTCGCTGCATGGCAGCGGCTATGTCGAAGTGCACCTGGCCAGCAGCCGCCAGGGCCACTACATGGCCGGTGGCAAGATCAATGGCGAGGAGGTGACCTTCCTGCTCGATACCGGTGCGACGCAGGTCGCGGTGCCGACCGAGGTGGCGCAGCGCCTGGGTTTGCAGGCGGGCGCGGCGATCACCATCAGCACCGCCAATGGCCGCGCTACGGCCCATCGCACGCGGCTGGAACGCTTGCAGCTGGGCGATATCGTGCTGACCGACGTAGAGGCTTTGATCGCCCCCGGCATGGGCGGCGATGACGTATTGCTGGGCATGAGTGCCCTGAAACAACTCGAATTTACCCAGCGCGGCGGCACCTTGATGCTGCGCCAATCCACCTTGCAATGAGGCACGCATGAGCGAATCCCTCGATTTGAGCCTGGACGGCGTTGAACGCCGTTCCCTTGCCGATTTTACCGAGCAGGCTTACCTCAATTACTCCATGTACGTGATCATGGATCGCGCACTGCCGCATATCGGTGACGGCCTCAAGCCCGTGCAGCGGCGTATTGTCTACGCCATGAGCGAGCTGGGCCTGGATGCCGACTCCAAGCACAAGAAGTCGGCGCGTACTGTCGGTGACGTGCTCGGCAAGTTCCACCCGCACGGCGACAGCGCCTGTTACGAAGCCATGGTGCTGATGGCGCAGCCGTTCAGCTACCGCTACACCCTGGTCGACGGCCAGGGCAACTGGGGTGCGCCAGATGATCCCAAGTCATTCGCCGCCATGCGTTACACCGAGGCGCGCCTGTCGCGTTACTCGGAAGTGCTGCTGACCGAGCTGGGCCAGGGCACCGTGGACTGGGTGCCGAACTTCGACGGCACCATGAACGAGCCAGCGACCCTACCGGCGCGCCTGCCGAATATTCTGCTCAACGGCACCACCGGTATCGCCGTGGGCATGGCCACCGACGTGCCGCCGCATAACCTGCGTGAGGTCGCGACGGCCTGTATTCGTTTGCTGGACGAGCCGAATGCCACGGTCGAGCAGCTCTGTGAACACATCCTTGGCCCGGATTATCCGACCGAAGCGGAAATCATCACCCCGCGCAGCGACCTGCTGAAGATCTACGAAACCGGCAAAGGCTCGGTGCGTATGCGCGCCGTGTACCGCGTCGAGGACGGCGATGTGGTGGTCACGTCGCTGCCGCATCAGGTCTCCGGGGCCAAGGTGCTGGAGCAGATCGCCGCGCAGATGCAGGCGAAGAAGCTGCCGATGGTCGCCGATCTGCGCGACGAATCGGACCACGAGCACCCTTGCCGTATCGTCATTATCCCGCGCTCCAACCGCGTGGATGCCGACGAGCTGATGCAGCACCTGTTCGCCACCACCGAGCTGGAGTCCAGCTACCGGGTCAACACCAACGTGATTGGCCTGGACGGCAAACCGTCGGTCAAGGACCTGCGTACCCTGCTCACCGAGTGGTTGCAGTACCGCGTCGGTACCGTACGCCGCCGTCTGCAGTTCCGTCTGGACAAGGTTGAGCATCGCCTGCACCTGTTGGAAGGCCGCTTGATTGCCTTCCTCAACCTCGACGAAGTGATTCGCATCATCCGCACCGAGGATTCGCCCAAGCCGGTGTTGATGGAACGCTTCGGCCTGACCGAGATTCAGGCCGAGTACATACTTGAGACCCGCCTGCGTCAGCTCGCGCGGCTTGAGGAAATGCAGATCCGTGGCGAGCAGGACGAGCTGGCCAAGGAGCGCGACAAACTGCTGGCCCTGCTGGGTAGTGAAACCAAGCTGAAGAAGCTGGTGCGCCAGGAAATTTTGGCCGACGCCGAGAAATACGGCGATGACCGTCGCTCACCTATCGTTGCCCGCGCCGAAGCCAAGGCGCTGAGCGAAACCGAGCTGATGCCGACCGAGCCGGTCACAGTAGTAATTTCCGAGAAGGGCTGGGTGCGCTGCGCCAAGGGCCACGATATCGACGCCACTGGCCTGTCGTACAAGGCCGGCGATGGCTTCAAGACGTCCGCGCCAGGACGCTCCAACCAGTACGCAGTGTTTATCGACTCCACCGGGCGCAGCTACTCGCTGGCCGCGCATTCGCTGCCATCTGCCCGTGGCCAGGGCGAGCCGCTGACTGGCCGCTTGACGCCACCGCCGGGTGCGACCTTCGAATGCGTGCTGCTGCCCGATGACAATGCGCTGTATGTGATCGCTTCCGACGCCGGCTACGGCTTTGTGGTCAAGGGTGAAGACCTGCAAGCCAAGAACAAGGCCGGCAAAGCCTTGCTCAGCCTGCCTGCCGGCGCGCTGGTGGTGCCGCCGAAGCCGTTGGCCAATCGCGAAGAAGACTGGCTGGCCGCGGTGACCACCGAAGGTCGCCTGCTGCTGTTCCCCGTGCGCGATCTGCCGCAACTGGGTAAAGGCAAAGGCAACAAGATCATCGGCATTCCGGGTGAGCGGGTTGCCTCGCGTGAGGAATACCTCACCGATCTGGCCGTGCTGCCGGCTGGTGCGACGCTGGTGTTGCAGGCCGGTAAGCGTACGCTGTCACTGAAAGCCGATGATCTGGAACACTACAAAGGCGAACGCGGACGGCGCGGCAACAAGCTTCCGCGCGGCTTCCAGCGGGTCGACAGCCTACTGGTCGAAGTCCAGGGGTAGGCTGCGGCGGCGCCAGACGCATATCGGCACAGTGCTGTGCTGGAGTCGTGAGCGGCTTTCAAGGATGATACGCGGCCGTAAGGCGGGTCACGTAAGTGAGCCGCCTGCACCTAATGTGTATGCACGCCGGCAGACTGGCCGGTTGGATGAGTGAGATGACTGCACTGCGTTTCCCCGGAATTTTGCTATTGGCCGGTGCGCTTGGCCTGACGGGTTGTATGCGTTATCAGCAAGCGCCGTTGTATCAACTCGACAGCGGCGAAATTCGTGTACCTGCTGCCGAGCAAGGCATTGCTGTGCTGCTCGGGCCGGTGGCGGTTGCCGATTACCTGCAACGCGAGGCCCTGTTGCAACGCCAGGCCGATGGCAGCTTAACCGCCGCCGAAGATGCGCGTTGGGCCGGCAGTTTAGCGGCGGATATCGATCAGCAGTTGCTGCGCCAGCTGGCCTCGCGTTTGAACAGCCAGCGCCTGGTACTGGCACCGGCGACTGCAGGCTTTGTACCGCAGGTGCGTCTGGGCGTGTCGATCACCCGCTTGGATTCCGGTCCGCAGCGCCCGGCTGTACTGGAGGCGCAGTGGCGTTTGGCCGGTGCCGACGGCAAGCTGCTCGACGGGCGTTTAGTGCGCCTGGAGGAGGCCCACAGTGGCAGCATCGTCGATCAGGTGCGTGCGCAAAGCCTGGTGGTGCAGCAACTGGTGGCGCAATTAGCCGCTGCAGTGGAAACCCATGGCAAGCCCGCCCCGCAAGTCGCCCCCGCACCGGTTCGCCGTCCGGCGCCGGCCAAGCCCACGGTACCTGATGTGCCGCGTATTCCCGTAGCTGAGCCGATTCGCAGTGAAGGGGAAGTGTTCCGCTTCTAGGTCATTCGCCACAAAAAAGCCCGCTATTTGGCGGGCTTTTTTATGCTGAGTGATCAGTGACTCTCGTGCATGCGTGCGAGTTGGCGCTCAAGCAGCGACGGGTAGGGTTCCAGCAAGCGCTCTACGCAGCATGCACCTTGCGGGCTGGCAATGGCGCGAATACGCGCACGCTGGCTGACCAGGGCGTCATCGGCAATGCTGCGTTCAACCAGCAGCAAGTTGCGGCTGTGCTGGGACAGCGCCAAGGCATTTTGTGCTGTTTCACTGAGCAGCAGATCGCCTTGGCTGAGGTCGCTGAGGTTTTCACCCAGGGTCAGGCCCAGCTGCAATTGCAGGGTAATGCCGCTGTCAGCAACCTCGATCTGCAAGGCATGGCCGAGGGCGCGCATCAGTTCGCCGCAGCAGATGGCGTGGGTCAGGTAGTCCTCACCAATATCCAGTTGATGGAACAACATCAGGCTACTGCCGTCGCTCAAGGTGTGCAGTTCGCCCTGATACAGGCTGGCCGCCTGGTCCAGGCAATCACGGTAACGCTGCAGCAGCTCCATCAAACGGGTGCGCGGCAAGCGGCGCAGCTGTTCCTGTGCGCCCAGCTGGATCGCCAGTACGGCGCTGGGTAGTGGCTGCCGAATCGCGGGAGCTGGCGCGGCTTCACGCTCGGTTTGATCGCGTAGCTCGGAAAACGGATCGTCCACTGCGCTCTCGGCGTAGGGCTGGTCATCGCGATGCAGCGGTTCGGTTAACTCGCCTTGCGCATCGAAGCGATCATCGCGCAGGTCGCGGACTTCGAAGTCCGGCTCATCATCGAACGACTCGGGCAGGTAGTCATCATCGTGCTGGGCGGCCGGCTCGTCGTCGTAGAACGGCTCTTCTTCAGCTTCTGGCTGTGCAGGCTTTTCCGGTACCAGGCGCGCTTGCAGCTGGCGCGCCAGATCGCCGATTTCATCCTGGCGGCCAGCGCCAGGGGCAGGATCGTCCGGGTCGCGCAGCCAGACGCGCAGCTGCAGCAGTGGCGTGGAGATATGTCGGCCCAGGCGCATGCTCAGGGACAGGGTCAGGGCCAGCAGAATCAGGCTGAGGATGCCCATGCTCTGCAGGCTGATAGTCATCGGTTGCTGGAACTGCTGCATGTCCAGGCTGATGCGCAGCTGCCCGGCGATCACCTCCTGAAAGGTGATGGGGGTCGAGTACAGCCCTTCGGTCTCTCCCAGCATGCTCTGACTGGGGCGCGAACCCGCTTCGGCGAGGATGCGGTTGTCCACGCTGTAGATCGCGGCATGGGCCACCAGCGGGTTTTTCACCAGATTATTGAGCAGCACGTTGAGGCTGAGGATGTCGTTCGACACCAGCAACTCGGTGGCCGAGGCCGCGGTCTGGGTAATCAGGCTGGTGCCCAAGGCTTCAGCCTGTTGCTGCATGGCATGCTTGAACTGCATGCCGATCACCCAGCCGTAGATCACCAGGGCCAGGGCCACCAGTAACAGGCTATGGCTGACAATGCGCAGCGCCAGGGGAATGCGCCGTTGGCGCAGGGCCTGGAACAGCAGCAGGAAGAAATTATCGGGTTTTACGGGGGTGGGCCGGTTCACAGAGCTCGGCTCATGTCGACTGTAGTTGGCGCGCAGTATAGCGGCGCCCCTGCGGTGGGCAAAGCGCCGTGCGTGGCTGTTTGCCGCTGAAAATGGGTAGAATGTGCGCCTTTTCCACGGCTTGTGACCTGTTCAGCAAGCTGCTGCCCCTGACGCTGTACTGGAGACCGAGCCTTGCGCGAAATCGTCCTGATCAATATCACCGGCGAAGATCGTCCCGGTTTGACTGCCGCCATCACCGGCGTGCTGGCCCAGGGCGGGGTGAATATCCTCGATATTGGCCAGGCGGTGATCCATGACACCCTGTCGTTCGGCATTCTGGTCGAGATCCCGGATAACGAGCGCGCCTCTTCGGTGCTCAAGGACATCCTCTTTACAGCCTACAAGCTCGATCAGCAGGTGCGCTTTACTCCGGTATCCGAGGCTGATTATCAGCAGTGGGTCAGTGGCCAGGGCAAGGCTCGGCATATCGTCACCCTGCTGACGCGCAAGGTCACCGCCGAGCAGCTGCAGCGCGTCAGCGCAATTACCGCGCGGTATGACCTGAATATCGACCATATAGACCGTCTGTCCGGGCGTATGCCGTTAGATATGCCGGCTGAGCAGGGCAAGGGCTGCATCGAGTTCTCCGTGCGGGGCGAGCCGGCCGATCCGGCTGCTCTGCGTGCCGAGTTCCTTAGCGTGGCGCAGGAGTTGAATGTCGATATCGCCTTCCAGCGCGATTCGCTGTTCCGCCGTAATCGCCGCCTGGCGGTGTTCGACATGGATTCGACACTGATCGAGGCCGAAGTGATCGACGAGCTGGCCAAGGCTGCTGGCGTCGGTGAGCAAGTGTCTGAGATTACCGAGCGCGCGATGCGCGGCGAGCTAGATTTTGCCGCGAGCTTCCGCGAGCGTCTGGCGCTGCTCAAGGGCCTGCCGGAAACCGTGTTGGCCGATATCGGCGCTTCGTTGCGCCTTACCGAAGGCGCAGAAACCTTGTTCAGCGAGCTTCGTCGCCTGGGTTACAAGACGGCGATTCTTTCTGGTGGCTTCACATACTTTGCCAAGCAGCTGCAGGCGAAACTGGGCATCGACTATGTGTTCGCCAACGAACTGCAGATCGTTGATGGTTTGGTCACGGGTGTCGCAGTCGAGCCAATTGTCGATGCTCAGCGCAAAGCCGATTTGCTGCGCGAGCTAGCTGCCAAAGAAGGCTTGCGTCTGGAACAGACCATTGCCGTGGGCGACGGCGCCAATGACCTGCCGATGCTGGCCATTGCCGGGTTGGGCGTGGCGTTCCGCGCTAAGCCGCTGGTCAAACAATCGGCCAAGCAGGCGATTTCGACTCTGGGGCTGGATGGCATTCTCTACTTGCTGGGTTTTCGCGACCGCGACGGCCTGGAGTAAACACCGGCAAACAAAAGCCGCCCTAGGGCGGCTTTTTAGTGCTGATTATTTATGGCCATCAGTCAGGTGCGTCAGTGCGCAGCCTTACTCATCGCCGGCCGAGAAGTCGTAATCCATCGACTGGCTTGGGCCCTGCAGGTAATGCCCCTGGATATAGTTGACCCCGGCCTGCCAGAGCGTAGCCAGCACGCTGGCGCTCTCGACAAAGGGCACGATGGTCAGCTTGGCCTGAGAGTGCAGGCTGGCCAGCAGGGTTTTCAGGGCTTCCTGGTTTTCTGCACTGCTCAGGTCCTGAGAGAAGGAACTGTCGACCTTTACGAAGTCGATGTGCAGGTGCTTGAGGGTGTTGAACGGGTTCAGTGAGCAGCCGAACTGGGTAATCGCCGATTTGCAGTGCAGCTCGTTGAGGCCTTGGGTGATGGCTTTGGCCTGCTTGAGGTAAGCAATTGCATCCGGCTCGCTGAACTGGAATACCAGCGAGTCTGAGGGCAAACGCGCCGCTTTCAGGGCTACGCTTAGCCAAGGCAGCAGGGTTGGGTCCTGCAAGCTGGCGCTTGAAAGGTGCACAAACAGGCGGGTGTTGTGGCCTTTGCTGCGGTGGTCCGCCAGCAGTTTGATCGAGTTAAGGATGACCCAGCGATCAATCTTTTCAGCAAGCCCCGCGTCTTTCGCGGCATTGAACAGTTCTGTCGGCGGAATCTCTTCGCCCTGCGGGCCGACCAAGCGCAGCAGCGCTTCATAGTGCTCAAAGCTGTCGCCGCGCAAACTGATGATCGGCTGGAACAGCAGGCGGAAGCTGTTCTTCTCCAGCGCTTGTTGAATCATGGCGACGATATTGCCGCGGCTTGCCGCTGCGGCCAGCTCATCAGCTGGGTTGAACAGTTTGATCGCGTTGCCATCGCTCAAGTCGTCGGCGCAACGGTGAGCGCGGTCGACCACTTCCTGAGCCTTGGCGGTCTTCTCGTTGAGCCCGGCCACACCAATCGACAGGGTGCTTTGAACCGTACGACCACTGACATCGAACAAGTGGCCTTCAACTTTTTTCAGCAGGCCGTTGAGAAGCTCGCGGGTGCTTTCCGGGTTGATGCCGGGCTGCAGCACCGTAAATACATCATCACCAAAGCGAGCGAGTTGTGCGTCGGCACCAAAGTGCGCGCGCAGCAGATTAGCCAGGTCGGTGAGCAGGATGTCGATGCCCGCCAGGCCGATGTCGGCCAGCAGGCTGGCGTAGCGGTCGACCCTGATGTAGGCCAGGCAGGATGGCTGGCCCGCATTTACTGCACGCTCTGCTGCACTGTCCATCAGCTCAAGGAAATGGGTGCGGTTGAACAAACCCGTGACCAGGTCCTGCGTGCTGATCTCGCGGAGTTTCTCTTCCAGTTCGGCGTTACCCGTCTCGGCGCGAATCACCACCTGAATGCACGGTTCGCCATCGTAGGTTGCCGGGGAGAAGCTCATCTGTGCCGGGAAACTCTGGCCATTGGCTTTGATCCCAGCGCAGTGGAGCTCCGCATTGCCTTCGACGCTTTGATAATTCTTCAGGAAGTCCTTAAAGCTGGATTGGTCGCTGCTGCCGATCAAATCGATCATCGGCATGCCTTCCAGCTCATCGGCATCTTCGTAGGCGAACAGTTCCAGGTAGGCGCGGTTGGCATAAATATGCATGCCATCGTGCACGTAAGTGATGGCATCCACGGAGCTGTCGAGTAGCAGCTGGCAACGTTTTTCCGCCTCGCGCAGGGCGACTTCCGAGGCGCGGCGAGCCCGGCGTTCTTCCAAGTTGGCCAGCTCGCGCTTGGCAACCAGTATCAGGCGTTCGTCTTCACCCTGCGGCAATGCGTCCTGGGCGCCGAGCATCAAGGCTTCGGTGACGCTGTCGGAGTCATTATCAGCAAGCAGTTGAATGACCGGAATGTCTTTTGCCTGGCGGCGGATCGCGCCGATCGCCTCACCTGGGGGGAGTTGTTCACTGCTTGGGGCACAGATCAACAAGTCCCAGCTCTGTTGCAGGGCCTCGGCGAGGTCGTCGCTGGAGGTCAAACGATGCACGCGGGTTGCCCGTCCGGCGTTGCGGAACAGGCTGACCAGGCGTTCAGCCTCGTTCTGCGAATCTTCGAGGATCAGTAGCCGAATGGTTTTTTTATCAATGGCCATGGTGTGGTATCAAATCTGCGCCGAACGGGCGCGAAAAGGCGACAAAAGGGAGTGCGTCGGCAATCTACAGCGACTTCCAGAGTGAGTCAAAGTCTTCCTCCCCGCCTGGCGTGCGGCTTTTCGGCGCTGTGACGGGCTTCCCTTGCTCACTGCCGATCTGCTCGACACCCCGGTATTCGAACTGGTTGAAACTGCCAGTGCTGGTCTGTCGGCGACTCAATACTGCGCGGTGTTCATTGCCATTCAGGTTGATACTGACTTTATTGCCTTCCTGAAATGGCAGGCGTGCGGTAATCAGGCTGGCGGGGCGGGAGATGGCGCTGATTTCCGGCAGTAGCAGGGCGCGCAGGTACTGGCTGTTTTGCTCCGCTTTGCGCACCAGTTGCAGGCCGCAGGCTTGCGCATGAGGGGCAATCAGTTCAATTCCCATCTGCGTGCCACCGCCGCGAACCTGGCGAATCCAGCGCACTACAGCAATGCTCCAGCCCTGCCGCGGCAGACCTTGTACGCCAAGCAGCTCGCCGGCTTGGAGCTGGTTCGGCACGTCTTTCGGCCATGACAGGCAATAGCCGCCAGGGCTGATATTGACGATAGCCACTTCGTAGGTAGGGTAGCTTTCCTGGCTATTGGCTTCGTCGGGCTGATTGGACTGATGTGGCTTGTTGTACTGAATCTCTTCGAAGGGCAGGCCGTTTTCCCACTGGTTGCTCTTCTGGGCGTCGAAAGCGTTTGACCAGATATCCGGTGCGCCGGTGTCAGCCTTGAAGACCGCTGCATTGGTTGTCACCGGAACTTGCAGCACCTCGTTGAACGGACGCTTGCCCGCCAAGTAGAAGTGCAGCGCACTCATTCCGATACACAGCGTCAGTGCGCCTTGGCCCTGGCTGCGCTGGAAGGTGCGCTCGGCTATATCGCCCCAGGCTGCCGCCAGATGCTGCAGCATGTCGTGACTGAAGCCTTCGGGCACGGTCAGGCGTGATTGAGCAATATTTTCGGCCGGCAGCAGCAGGTGCTCTTTGATGGCGTCGACCAGTTGGCTGGGGTCGATTCCGAGCGCTTTGTGCAGCTCGGTTTGCTGAAACAGCGAAATATAGCGGGGCGGACCGTCCAGTTGCGGGGCTACAGCGAACAGGCTGGACGGCTCATCGCCAGCCTGTAGGGTGGTCAGCGCGCTCCAGGGCTCAAGCACTTCTGCCAAGCGTGCGATGGCGCTCTGGCGCATCTGGTTGCAGCGCGCGCAGCCGAGCAGCAGAGCTACCAGATAGCTTTGTTCGGTGCTCAGACCTTGTGTGCGCAGGGCCTGAGTATCACGAATCATGGTCTTGTGCAGGCTGCGTGCGAGAGCGATCTGATACAGCTGATGCAGCTCAAGCCAAAGCCCTTCAGGGACCGGGCAGTACAGCTGGCTGGCACGAATCAACGGGCCGCACAGGCTATGGGTTGCACGCTGCAGGGCAACGGCAAGCAGTTGATGCCGTTCGCGGCCAGGCTGTGCAGCTAGGCGTGCCACGATCAGTTTGTAGCCAATGGCCAGGTGGTTTTGCAGGGCCTGGCAAAGGTTGGCGACCTTGCGTGGCCGCTCATCCAGCACGATGGCTTGGTTGAGGAAGTGCTTTTCCAGCTGTTTACAGACGAAGTAGATTTCCGGGCGGAGAATTTCCAGCAGTTGCAGGCGATTTTCCGAGGGCGTCAGCAGTTGGTTGAGTTCGACCAGTGCTTGGTATAGCTGGCGTGCGGTTTCACCGATATTGGCTTTGGGTAGGCCGTCGACCCATTTCTTCAGATCACGAGGACTGGCGTCGCAGAATGACAGGCTTTGCTTATCCGGCGTGGTAACGCGCAGTAGCAAGTGAGAATTCTGTTTATCCATCTAAATCGGATACTCCAGCACACGGGCAAGGCAGGTGAGTCTAAGAATTATGTTTCGACTCTAGCAGCATCTCGCATGCCTCGCAGCCATGTCCTTGGCTGGGTTGCCAAGCTGGCGCGACACACAAATCATCTGGAAGTCTTTGTTGTGACTGGTTTTCATGCTCAGAGGTTCACTCTGAGCGGTCGTCACGGCCCTGTCCGCATGCGCGGACAGGGCCGGGTTTTGAGGGTTAGCCGCGTGCTGCGCCGAGACGTTGGCCCATCTGGACGGGGCTGTTGGCGGCTAGTTCTTCAGCCCACTGCACCTGCTCCGGGCCAAACAGTACGATGGCGGTAGAGCCCAGCTTGAAACGTCCGAGTTCTGCGCCTTTGTCCAGCACGATCGGTGCGCGGGCAGCTTCATCGTAACTGAATGTTTTCAGCATGCGTTTTGGCGGTGTCACCAGCCCCGCCCAGACGGTTTCGATCGATGCCACGATCATGGCGCCGACCAGCACCACGGCCATCGGGCCGCGCTCGGTGTCGAACAGGCAGACCACGCGCTCATTGCGGGCAAACAGTTCAGGCACGTTCTCTGCGGTTGTCTGGTTGACCGAGAACAGTCGACCGGGTACGTAGACCATTTCTTTCAGCGTGCCGGCCAGCGGCATGTGCACGCGGTGATAATCCTTGGGCGACAGGTAAATAGTGGCGAACTCACCGCCCATAAATGCTGCTGCGCGCTCCGTGTCGCCGCCCAGCAGTTCGATCGCGCTGAAGCTGTGACCCTTGGCCTGAAAGATCCGGCCTTGTTCAATTTTACCCAGTTGGCTGACTGCGCCATCGGCCGGGCAGAGCACGGCGCCAGGGCTGCTGTCGAGCGGGCGGGCGCCATCTTTCAGGGCGCGGGTAAAAAAGTCATTGAAGTGAGCAAAAGCAGTCAGGTCTTCAACCTGGGCTTCTTTCATGTTGACGTGGTACTGCTTGGCGAACCAGCCGATCAGGCGATTCTTGAACCAGTTGGCGCGGCATTCGGCGGCACAGCCAATCAGGCGCGACAGTAAGTGGTGCGGCAGCAGGTACTGGCTGAGGATAAACAGGCGGTCTTTCATTAACATTCCTTAAAAGTGGCTGGCGGTCGGCAGGTGTTCAGCGCTCGACCGGCGTGTCCGGATGATTGCCCCACTCGCCCCATGAGCCTGCGTAGGCTTTGACTCGCGGGTAGCCAAGGAGCTTGGCAACCAGGTAGGTGAAGCCTGAGCGGTGGTGAGTCTGGCAGTGGGTGATGATTTCTTTATCGGCCGTGATACCGAGGCTGCTGAGTTGCGCTTGGATATCCAAGCGGACGCGCAATGCACGGGCAGGGTCCATGCCGGCGGTCCATTCAAAGTTGATCGCGCCAGGAATATGCCCAGCTTTTTGGGCCAGGGCTTTCTCGCCACGGTATTCGGCTGGTGTGCGGGCATCCCAGATCGCCAGATCGGCAGCGCCAAGGCGACTTAGCAGGTATTCGCGCGTGGCGGTTGGTGCGCTGTCCAGTTGCAGCGCAACGGGCTGTGTGTGAGTCGCGGGGACTGCTGTGCTGAGTTCGCGCTCTTCTGCCAACCAAGCATGCAGGCCGCCGTTCAGGTAGTGGTAACGCGTGTGACCAATTACATCCAGCAGCCAGATAAAGCGTCCGGCCCAGCCGCCGCCTTCATCGTCGTACACCACATAAACCGCGTTGGGGTTATGCCCTAGCTCGCCGAACAGTTGCTCAAGTTGCGCCTGCTCTGGCAGCAAGCCTGGCGCCGGCGGTTGACCCAATTGGGTGCGCTTGGGGTCGACAAAATATGCGCCCGGAATGTGGCCAGCGGCATAGCGCGTGCTGCTGGTCAGGTCAACCAGGATCAGCTCGGGTGCATCCAGGCGGCTGGCCAGGTGCGCAGGTTCGATCAGCAGGGGCAGCTCAGCGAAGGCGGTCATGCCAGGCCTCTTTTGACAGGAAAGGACGGATTGTAGCGGAAAGCCTAGCGCCCGCGGTTGGCAAAGCTGGTCAGGGCTCGCTCAATGCATTGCACGGTTTTGCCGAAGCCCTGCATGCCGGCATCGCTCAGCGCCCGGCCGCCCTGGTCGGCGAAGATCAGCATGACCACGCGGTTGTTGCTGGCAATCGAGCGAATCAGCAAGTGCTCGCTGGGGAACAGGCTTTTCAGCGAGCCAGGCAGCATGGCGGAAAACTGCGCGATGTTGGCTGGGCTCAGTTTTAGCTGCGCGGGAGCGCTGAGCAGGCGGCGCAGCACCTGGCTTTGCTGCGGATCCAGACTGAGGCTGGCGGCGGCTTTATCCAGGCCGCTCTGCTGCTGGGCCATCAGGCGTGTGTGATTGCGGTCGGCCAGTAAAATCAGTACACGCTGCATGCCGCAGGCCTGGATAGCCTGATTGGCGCAGGCGGTGAGCTGCAGCACATTGCTGAATGCGCTGGGTTGGGCGAGCAGTTGCGCACATTGCTGACGCCATTCACTGATAACTGCGGGCTTGGGTTGCTCGACTATGGCTTGCAGGTGCCGCGCCTGCCAGGGCCAGAGCAGCGCTTCTGCGGGGTGCCAGAGGTCGGTGCTGGCCATCTGTCGGGCGCTGCTAACAGCATTCTGGTGTAGCAGCTGTTGCACGTTATCGAGCGGCAGTTGCAGGAATAAACCGGTCAGACGCTGCCAGCGCAGGCTGTGTGGGCTATTCCACGCGTAGTGCGCGGAAAGCGCCAGGCCGTTGGCCAACAGAATGCTGTTGGCTGGCTGCGTCAGCCAGCGGCGCAGGTTGCTGTCTGCGTCGAGGATTTGCTGCTGGTGCAGTGGGTGTTCGTTGTCGCGGGCAATGTGCAGCGCTTTGACCAGCAGGCGTCGGTCGCTGACCAGTAGTCGATAGCCCTGGATGACCCATTCTGGCAAATGCCACTGCTCACTCAGCGCCAAGCACAATTTAAGTAACGGTACGCCCAGCAGCTCTTGTTCAACCTTGCTTGCGGCTTCGCCCTTGACCAAAACGCGCTGCTCCCACACCTCGAACAGTTCAGCGTGCGCTGCAAGCAACGTCCATATTGGCGCCAGAAACAGCAGGCTGCCCCAGTGTATCTCCTGCCACAGCCTTGCCAGGCGGCCTGCAAATAGACCATTTGCCTGGTGACTGGCGTGTTGGCTGATTAGCAGGATTTGCCGTAGCGCTTTCGGCAGTTCCTGCTCGGGCATGGCCGGGAGGGCGTTGAGCAGTTGTTCGGTGCGCTTGATGCCGAGGCGGCTGATGGCGGCCTCCAGGCTTTCGGTTTGCTCACTGAGGCCGCTGCTCTTGCGGTTGGCTTCGCGCAACACGCTGAGCGCCAGCGCGGGGCAGCTTTGCATCAAGTCAGCCAGCTCGCGCATGGAGCGATTGCTGTCTGCCAAGGCGCGGCGCAGCTTCTGCTGGCTATCACTGGACGCAGGCAATAGCTGGCTGTCTAGCTGCTTGAGCCAGTCTGTCAGGGTGCGCGGATAAGAGGCGGGCTTTGGCATGCGGGTTGAGACAAGCTGGCTTTTGACCTTAACTGGCTATAGTCTCGCGCAAAACTTCCGATAAATAGAAGGGTTGTTTTGCAAAGCCCCTTTCTACCCTCTCTGGCAAGTCTCTTTCTATGGCAAAAATCATCGGTATCATTGTTGTATTCGCCAGCGTGTTGGGCGGATTTATTTTCTCGGGCGGTACGTTTATGTCGTTGGTCCATCCCTTTGAGGTGATGATCATCGGTGGTGCTGCGTTAGGGGCTTTCCTGCAAGCCAACCCCGGCAGCGCCTTTATGCATGTGTTCAAGAAGTCGCTGAGCATGTTCAGCTCGCGCTTTACTCATGCGTATTACCTTGATGTGCTAAAGCTGCTGTACGAGATTCTCAACAAGAGCCGCCGCGAAGGCATGATGGCTATTGAGGCCGATGTTGAAGACCCTGCCGCCAGCCCGATTTTCAGTAAGTACCCCGGCATCCTTAAGGATCAGCAGATGACCTCGTTCATCTGTGATTACCTGCGCATCATGTCATCCGGCAACATGGCGCCGCATGAGCTGGAAGGCTTGTTCGATATGGAAATTTCCAGCCTCAAGGAAGAAATCGAGCACCCTGCGCATGCCGTAGCCAAGGTGGCCGACGGTATGCCAGCCATGGGTATCGTGGCGGCGGTACTGGGTATCGTGATCACCATGTCGATTCTCGCCGAAGCGGATAACGCGGAGATCGGGCAGAAGGTGGGCACCGCGCTGGTCGGTACCTTCCTTGGGATTCTGGCCTCCTACGGCTTTTTCGGGCCCCTGTCGGCAGCGTTGGAGCACGATGCCAAGGAAGAGCTGAACGTCTATGAAGCGATCAAGGCCGGTTTGGTGGCTTCGGCCTCCGGTATGCCGCCGTCGCTGGCTGTGGAGTTCTCCCGCAAGGTGCTGTTCCCAGCGCACCGTCCAAGCTTTAGCGAGCTTGAACAGGCCATGCGTGGGGGCTGAGTCATAGCATGGAAAACAATCAGCCCATTATCGTCAAACGGGTAAAGAAGGTTGCCGGTGGTCATCACGGAGGCGCCTGGAAAATTGCCTTTGCCGACTTTGCCACGGCAATGATGGCGTTCTTTCTGGTGATGTGGCTGATGACCGTGGCGACGCCTGAGCAGAAGAAGTTGATTTCCGGCTACTTTCAGGACCCGGTAGGCTTCTCGGAAAGCGCCAGCCCGTATGTGATTGACCTGGGCGGCACGCCAACGCCGGCGCCTGATCGCACCCTCAACCCTGAACCCCAGGAAGAGCAAAGCCCTGCTGAGGATGCCCAGGCCGATGTGGACAAGTTGCAGGCCGAATCAGTCGCCGAAGAAGTCGAGCGCGAGCGACTGGAGTTGTTGCTGCAGGAGCTGCAGAACAAGGTTGAAGAAAACCCTCAGCTGCAGAACTTCAAGGACCAGATCCTCTTCGAAATCACCCAGGACGGTCTGCGCATCCAGATCATGGATGCCGAAAATCGGCCGATGTTTGCCTCCGGTAGCGCACGCTTACAGCCGTATTTTGAAGACATTTTGTTGGCCATGACCGACACCATCGCCGCAGTACCGAACAAGATCAGTGTCAGTGGTCACACCGATGCGGCGCCCTTCGTCGGGCGCGGTGGTTATGGAAACTGGGAGCTGTCTTCAGACCGAGCCAATGCGGCGCGGCGTGTGCTGATTGCGGGTGGCTATGACGACGAACAGGTCGCGCGCGTGGTGGGCTATGCGTCCTCGGCGTTGTTTGATCGCGAGAATCCGCTCAATCCGGTCAACCGGCGTATCGATATTGTTGTACTGACCAAGAAGGCGCAGCGCGCCATCGAAGGTGAGCAAAGCGATGCCACGGCAGATGAAGCGCCTGCAGTGCCTGGCGCTGCCCTGACAGCACCGGCTACGGCTGCACCTGCCGCACCTGGTGATCCATTGCCGGATGGGCAATTGCGTGAGCGTTTGAATATCTTCGAAGAAGGCGTGCTGCAGTTCGATCAGCCCGCTGAGTGAGTATGCCCTGCTGACACAAGGCCGCGCATTGTCGCGGCCTTGTGCATCTTAGTACTCGGCTTCTGGCAGGCTGGCCAGGATATGCCGGTAGCTGGCCATGCGCTGCGGGTGCAGGCGGCCATCTTCCAGGGCTTTGAGCAGAGCGCAGCCCGGTTCGCGATCGTGCTTGCAGTCGCGGAAGCGGCATTGGCCGATCAGGTCGTGAAACTCGATAAAACCGGCTTCGACGTCATCACGACTCACGTGCACAAGGCCGAATTCGCGAATCCCGGGGGAGTCGATCAGTTCGCCGCCGCCGGGGAAGTGGAACAACCGCGCGGTGGTGGTGGTGTGGGTGCCTTTGCCGGTCAGTTCGGAGAGCGGCCCAACGCGGGTATCGACTTCCGGCAGCAAGCTGTTGACCAGCGATGATTTACCGACGCCGGACTGGCCGACGAAGACGCTCACGTGGCCATCAAGTTGCTGTTGCAGCTGTTGCATGCCGTCGCCGCCGTGGGCCGATACTTCCAGCAGCGGATAACCGAGTTCGCGATACACGCCGAGCATGCGGTTGAGGGCCACGGCATTCTGCTCATCCAGCAGGTCGGTCTTGTTCAGCAACAGCAGTGGGCGGATGCCTGCGTGCTCGGCGGCCACTAGGTAGCGATCGATCAGGTTGGCGTGGGGCTCGGGCAGTGGGGCGAAGACGATCACGATCAGGTCGACGTTGGCGGCCACCGGCTTGAGCTGGCCACGGGTGTCCGGGCGGCAGAGTTCGGTGCTGCGCGGCAGTTGCGCAACGATCACGCCAATACCCTGGTTGCCGGCGCGCCACACCACCTGGTCACCGGTGACCATGGTCGGCAGGTTGGCGCGCAGGTGGCAGCGGAATACCTGGCCAGCCAATTCGCCATCCAGCGCTTCCACTTCGACCTGTACGCCGAAGTGCGCGATGACCAGGCCGGTCTGTTCCGGGCCGAGGTCGCCGCCTTCAAGAATCTGTACCGCCTGCGACTCGCGCTTGGCGGCGCGGGCGGCACGCTCGCCCTGAATTTTTTCGATACGCCAGTTTTGCCGGCGGTTGAGTTGGCGTTTGGCCATGGGTCTTCCGAGAGTTGAATTGCGCAATAAACGGTCGCGAGTCTAGCACGGGCTGCCTATTGAGCTGCTGGCGCAGCTAAACTGCGGCGCATCATCGGTCGGGCGGTTGAGGAGTCTGCATGTTGCGCGTTGTTCGCCACTATCCGGCGTTGCTGGCGTTGTCTGCTCAGCTGGGGGCAACCCTGCTGGTCGGTTTGGCGCTGTACCTGATCGCTCAGCTGTCACCCTGGCGTCCAACCTTAATGGCGGCCGGCCTGCTGCAAGGGCTGCTGGCTGCCACGCTGGCACGTTATCTGGGGTTGTCGCGCTGGTGGTGCGGCTTGAACCTGCTGTTCGTTCCTGCGCTGTTGCTGGCCAGTGGTGCGCCGCTGCCATCCTGGGTATTTCTCGGCGGTTTTGTCCTGCTGTTGTTGCTCAACTGGAATAGCTTTGGCGAGCGGGTGCCCTTGTACCTGACCGCTGCCGGTGCGCGTCAGCACTTGTGCGCAGTGCTTGACCAGCAGCCTGCGCAGTTTCGTTTTATTGATCTGGGCTGTGGTCCTGCCGGTGCGCTGCTGAGCTTGGCCCGCCATTATCCGCAGGCGCAGTTTGTTGGTGTTGAGACCGCGCCGTTGTCCTTCGCCATCGCCTGGTTGCGTGCCGTGCCTCAGCGCAATTGCCAGATTCGCTACGAAAACCTCTGGTGCACCGACTTGGCTGCTTTTGATGTGGTGTATTGCTTCCTCTCACCTGCGCCGATGCCCGAGCTGTGGGCCAAGGCCTGCGAGCAGATGCCGGCCGGCAGCCTGTTGATCAGCAACACTTTCGAGGTGCCGGGGCAGCCGGCGGATCAGCAGATCGAACTGCACGACTGGCGCAAGTCGCGGCTACTGGTGTGGCGCATGCGCGGCGCGGCTTGAGCGCAATGCTGTCAGCCGAGCGCAGTGGTTTTCCGGCGACCTGTTAAACTGTCGGCCTTAGTTGAGGAGCCGCGCATGCAGAACGCCAATAACCTGATCTGGATCGACCTAGAAATGACCGGTCTGGAGCCTGAAACAGACGTCATCATCGAGATGGCCACCATCGTTACCGACAGCGATTTGAACATCCTCGCCGAAGGCCCGGTGATTGCCGTGCACCAGAGTGATGAGCTGCTTGCCGGCATGGATGAGTGGAACACCCGTACTCACGGGCAGAGCGGCCTGACCCAGCGCGTGCGCGAAAGCACCATTGGTCCTGCCGAAGCGGAAGCCATGACCATCGCCTTCCTTGAGCAGTGGGTGCCGAAGGGCAAGTCGCCGATCTGTGGCAACAGCATTGGCCAGGACCGGCGCTTCCTCTACAAATACATGCAGAACCTGGAAGCCTACTTTCACTACCGCTATCTGGATGTGTCTACCCTGAAAATCCTTGCTGGCCTGTGGGCGCCGCAGGTCAAGGAATCGTTCCAGAAGCAGGGCACGCACCAGGCTCTCGACGATATTCGCGAGTCCATCGCCGAGTTGAAGCACTACCGTCAACACTTTCTTAAAGTGTGATGCACGAAAAAGCCCGCTACTGCGGGCTTTTTTCTGCGTGCTCGGTTACAGGCCGTGGCGGGCTAGCGCCCATTCGACGTGCTCGCGCACTAATTCTGATGGATGCTCGCGGCGCGCTTTGAGTGCTTCTAGCACTGGGATGCTGGAGGGCGCGTTGCCCAGGCCGACGGCCAGGTTGCGTAGCCAGCGCTCGTAGCCTGCGCGGCGCAGCGGCGAGCCCTCGGTGCGGTTAAGAAATTCTTCTTCGCTCCAACAGAACAGCTCGGCCAGCTCGGCATTGTCCAGGCTATGGCGCGGTTGGAAGTCTCCCTGTTCGGTGGGTTTGGCAAAGCGGTTCCATGGGCAGACCATTTGGCAGTCGTCGCAACCAAACACCCGGTTGCCGATGGGCGCGCGCAGCTCTTCAGGGATTGAGCCCTTGAGTTCGATGGTCAGGTAGGAAATACAGCGCCGCGCATCCAGCACATAGGGGCCAACAAAGGCGGCGGTGGGGCAGATATCCATGCAGGCCGTGCAACGCCCGCAATGCTCGCTGGCGTGGGGCGGGTCGACCGGCAGCGGCAGGTCGACAAACAGTTCGCCGAGAAAGAAGTAGCTACCGGCCTTGCGGTTGAGTACCAGGGTATTCTTGCCGATCCAGCCAAGCCCGGCCTGTTCGGCGATGGCCTTCTCCAGCACTGGCGCGCTGTCGACAAAGGCGCGGTAGCCGAACGGCCCGATCTGCTGCTGAATGCGTTCGGCCAGCTGCTGCAAGCGCTTACGGATCAGCTTGTGGTAATCGCGGCCCAGGGCGTAGCGCGATACATAGGCTTTTTCCGGCTCACCGAGGCGCTGGGCCATTTGCGTGTCGCCGGGCAGGTAGTCCATGCGCAGCGATACCACGCGCAGGGTGCCAGGCACCAGTTCATCCGGATGGGAACGTTTGCTGCCGTGGGCGGCCATATAGTCCATCTCGCCCTGGTAACCCGCATCCAGCCAGCGCTGCAAGTGCGCCTCGTGTTCGCCCAGCTGCACATCGGCAATCCCGACCTGTTGAAAGCCCAGCTCGCGGCCCCAGTCTTTGATCGACTGGGCAAGGGCGATAAGGTCAAGGGTGTCAGTGTTCATATGAGGGCGGGTAACCGGGGCGCAGGTGGGTATAATTCTGCCAGACATCGGAGCCGACGCATGCTGCATTCGCCTGACAATCTTCCTCTGCCGCTGTACAGCGCCGTCCAAGTGCGTGAGCTGGATGCGCGATTGATCGCTGCCGGCACGCCGGGTTTTGAGCTAATGAGTCGCGCCGCACATGCCATCTGGCGTGCCCTGCGTAGGCGTTGGCCGGATGCGGGCGTGCTGACGGTGCTGGCCGGGCGCGGTAATAACGCCGGTGACGGCTATCTGGTGGCGGCTTTGGCGTTGCGTGCGGGCTGGCGGGTGCAGGTGCTGGTGGTCGGCGAGGCGGCGCAGCTGCAGGGCGATGCCGCGTTGGCCCGTGACCATGCGCTGGCTGCTGGTGTGGCGGTGCAGCCCTGTAGCGAGTGCATCGAGCTGCAGGGCGTGGTGCTCGATGCGCTGCTTGGCACGGGCTTGCAGGGCGCCGTGCGTGAACCGTATGCCCAGGCCATTCGCCTGTTGAATGTCAGCGGTCTGCCGGTGCTGGCTGTGGATATTCCGTCCGGGCTCTGCGCCGATACCGGCCAAGTGTTGGGCGTTGCCGTGCGTGCAGAACTGACGGTCACCCTGATCGGCCTAAAGCTGGGCCTGTTTACCGGGCAGTCTGCAGATTACCTAGGCGAGTTGCAGTTTGCTGATCTGCAGTCCGATGCTGCCTTGGTCGCCGCTCAGGCCTTTGCCGCGCAGCGCCTTACGCCAGCCAGCTTGCCGCAGTTGCCGGTTCGCTCGCGCAGCGTGCACAAGGGCCAGTTAGGCCATGTGTTAGTCGTGGGTGGGGATCGTGGCTTTGCCGGCGCCGGCCTGCTGGCGGCGCAAAGCGCACTGCGCGCGGGTGCCGGGCTGGTGAGTTTGGCGACCCGTGGTGAGCATTTGCCTGCAGCGCAGGCGCGTTTACCCGAGGTAATGGCCGCTGGCGTGGCCTCGGCCAATCAGTTGCTGGCGCTGGGCGCGAATGCAAGCGTCTGGGTGGTCGGACCGGGGCTGGGTCAGGATGCATGGGGACGCAGCCTGCTGTCGGCGGCTTCCGTCAGCCGCGCTGCGCAGGTGTGGGATGCTGATGCGCTGAACCTGTTGGCGCGCGCGCAGGTCCAGTTACCAGCAGGTGCCGTGTTGACGCCACACCCCGGCGAGGCAGCGCGCTTGCTGGGTATCAGCACGCCCGAGGTGCAGGCCGATCGTCCGGCCGCCGCACGAGCCCTGGCGCGGCGCTATCAAACGGTATGTGTGCTGAAAGGCGCAGGCAGCCTGATTGCTGCGCCGGATGGTAGTTTGTGGTTGTGTGATCGTGGCCATCCCGTCATGGCCGGCGCTGGCTTGGGCGATGTGTTGGCCGGTTTGATCGGTGCGCTGCTAGCCCAGGGTCTGCCTGCGCTGGAAGCGGCCCAGCTGGCGGTCTATCTGCATGCCTGCGCGGGTGAGCAGTTGGCGCTGCAGGGCCGTGGTCTGGCGGCCAGTGATTTATGTGCGGTTATTCGTCAATTGTTGCAGGAGCAGTCTGCGTGTCTGAATTAGAACTGTTTGCCGCCGATGAGGACGCGATGCTGGCGCTGGGCGCGCGCATCGCCGAGGCGAGCGGCGGCGTTGGGGTGATCTACCTACATGGCGATCTCGGCGCCGGTAAAACTACCTTGTCGCGCGGCATCATTCGCGGCCTGGGGCATGTCGGGGCGGTGAAAAGCCCGACCTTTACCCTGGTCGAACCCTATGAGTTAGGTGCAGTACGGGCCTATCACTTCGACCTGTACCGCTTGGTTGATCCTGAGGAGCTGGAGTTTCTCGGCATTCGTGACTATTTCGAAGGTGATGCCCTGTGTCTGGTCGAGTGGCCGCAGCGCGGCGCAGGCGTTTTGCCAAAGGCGGACATGGACATTACCATTAGCCCGCACGGAGCCGGCCGGGCGCTGCATCTGCGGGCGGAAGGCGAGCGCGGCAACGCCTGGTGCGCCACTTTGGCCGTCGGGGCATGAATTTGATATGGGGTTGGCTATGCGCATAGGCGCGCGTTTCATCGCAATTGGAGTGGCATTGGTGGCGTTGGTCGCCGATGTAATGGCCGCTTCGGATGTGCGCAGTGTCCGCTTGTGGCGTGCGCCGGATAACACGCGCCTGGTGTTTGACCTGTCCGGTCCAGTGCAGCACAGCGTATTTCTGCTGTCCGCGCCCAATCGTATTGTCATTGATGTCAGTGGGGCCAAACTGGCTACCAGCTTCGATCAGCTGACCTTGAGTAATACCCCGATCACCGGCGTACGCTCGGCACAACGCACCCCGCAAGATCTGCGTGTGGTGATTGACCTTTCCGCAGCGGTCACGCCAAAGAGCTTTACCCTGGCCCCTAACCAGCAGTACGGGCATCGTCTGGTGGTTGATTTGTTCGATCAGGAGAGTGGCGCGGCACCGAGCTTGCCGAGCACGGCCGTGGCCACCGCACCGCAAGTTCCGGTCACGCCAACGCAAGCGCCGCCGAAACTGACGCCAGTGCCCAACGGCAAGCGCGATATTGTGATTGCCATCGACGCCGGCCATGGCGGTGAAGACCCGGGCGCCCTGTCGCCGGTTAAAGGCCAGTATGAAAAGCACGTGACCCTGGCGATTTCCAAGGAGCTGCAGCGGCAGATCAATGCCGAAAAAGGCTTCCGTGCCGAGTTAGTACGCACGGGCGACTACTTTATTCCATTGCGTAAACGCACTGAGATTGCCCGCAAGAAGGGCGCCGATCTGTTTGTTTCCATCCATGCTGATGCTGCACCGCGTGCCGCTGCATTCGGTGCGTCGGTGTATGCCCTGTCAGATCGCGGCGCCACCTCGGAGACTGCACGCTGGCTGGCCGATGCGGAAAACCAGTCGGACCTGATCGGCGGCGCCGGCAATGTCAGTCTGGACGACAAGGACAAGATGCTCGCCGGGGTGCTGCTCGACCTGTCGATGACGGCATCGTTGTCATCCAGCCTGAACGTCGGCAACAAGGTGCTGGGCAATATGGGCCGGGTGACGCCGCTGCATAAACGGCGGGTAGAACAGGCCGGCTTTATGGTGCTGAAATCGCCGGATATTCCGTCGATCCTGGTGGAAACCGGGTTTATCTCCAACCCCAATGAAGCCCGCAAACTGTCCAGCGCCAGCCATCAGCAAGCGCTGGCGCGCTCGATCGTCACAGGCGTGCGGCAGTTCTTCCATGAAAACCCGCCGCCTGGCACTCACGTGGCTTGGCTGCGTGACAACGGCAAGATTGCCCTCGGGCCGCGCGAACATGTGGTCAGCTCTGGCGAAAGCCTGGCGCTGATTGCACAGCGCTATCAAGTCAGCCTGGCTGTGCTGCGCAGTACCAACTCACTGAAAAACGATGTGATCAAGGTCGGACAGCGTTTGCAGATTCCCGCGACTGCTCTGGCTGTGCAGCCATGAGTGAAGCTGCGCGTATCCAGCTGCTCAGCCCGCGGCTGGCGAACCAGATTGCTGCCGGTGAGGTAGTTGAACGCCCGGCCTCGGTAATCAAGGAACTGTTGGAGAACAGCCTGGATTCCGGCGCCAAACGCATCGAGGTGGATGTTGAACAGGGTGGCGTGAAGTTGCTCAAGGTGCGTGATAACGGCAGTGGCATCTCCCCGGATGACCTGCCGCTCGCACTGGCCCGCCACGCCACCAGCAAGATCCGCGAGCTTGAAGACCTGGAGCAGGTCATGAGCCTGGGCTTCCGTGGTGAGGCGCTGGCGTCGATCAGCTCCGTCGCACGCCTGACCCTGACTTCGCGCACCGAAGGCGCCGAGCAGGCCTGGCAGGTGGAAACCGAAGGCCGTGATATGCAGCCGCGCGTGCAGCCCGCGGCGCATCCGGTCGGCACTTCGGTAGAAGTGCGCGACCTGTTCTTTAACACTCCGGCACGGCGCAAGTTTCTCAAGACCGAAAAAACCGAATTCGATCACCTGCAGGAAGTGATCAAGCGCCTGGCACTGGCGCGTTTTGACGTGGCCTTCCACCTGCGTCACAACGGCAAGACTGTGCTCGGTCTGCATGAGGCGCCGGATGAGCAGAGCCGCGCGCGGCGGGTAGCCTCGGTCTGTGGTCCTGCGTTTCTTGAGCAGGCACTGCCGATCGATATCGAACGCAACGGCCTGCACTTGTGGGGTTGGGTGGGCTTGCCGACCTTCTCCCGTAGCCAGGCGGATCTGCAGTACTTCTACGTAAATGGGCGCATGGTGCGCGACAAGCTGGTTGCCCACGCAGTGCGCCAGGCTTACCGCGACGTGCTCTTCAACGGTCGCCATCCTACATTTGTGCTGTTTCTGGAAATTGACCCGTCGGTGGTAGACGTCAACGTGCACCCGACCAAGCACGAAGTGCGCTTCCGTGATGGGCGTATGGTGCATGACTTCCTCTACGGCACGCTGCACCGAGCCCTGGGTGAGGTGCGTCCGGAGGATCAGCTCGCTGCTCCAGCAGCTGTGAGCGAGATGGTGCGCCCCACGGGGCAGGCAGCTGGCGAGTTTGGCCCGCAAGGTGAAATCGGCTTGGCCGCCAGTCTGCTGCAGCCTGCGCCCAGCACCTCAGTATGGCGCTCGCCGGGTGCCGGCTATCAAAGCGCCCGTCCGGAAGCAGCCTTGCCGGCCGCCGAAGCACAGGGCGCCTATCGCGAGTTTTTCTCGCCGATGACCACTGCGTCGGCTCCTGATGGCTTACCGGATGCGCAAGGTGATATTCCACCCTTGGGCTATGCGATCGCCCAGCTTAAGGGCATCTATATTCTTGCCGAGAACGTTCGGGGCCTGGTTGTGGTGGACATGCACGCAGCCCATGAGCGCATCACCTACGAGCGCTTAAAAGTTGCCATGGCCAGCGAAGGCCTGCGTGGTCAGCCGCTGCTGGTGCCGGAGTCGATTGCCGTAAGCCAGCGTGAAGCCGACTGCGCCGAAGAGCATGCCGAATGGTTTCAGCGCTTGGGGTTTGAGCTGCAGCGTTTGGGCCCGGAAACCCTGGCTATCCGACAGATTCCCGCATTGCTCAAGCAGGCCGAGGCCACTCGTCTGGTGCAGGATGTGCTGGGTGATCTGCTCGAATACGGCACCACCGACCGCATTCAGGCACACCTCAATGAGCTGCTCGGCACCATGGCTTGCCACGGCGCCGTGCGCGCCAACCGGCGCCTGACCTTGCCGGAAATGAATGCCTTGTTGCGCGATATGGAACACACCGAGCGCAGCGGCCAGTGTAACCATGGGCGTCCGACCTGGACGCAGATGGGCATGGATGACCTCGACAAGCTGTTTCTGCGCGGCCGTTAAGCACCGCGCCATTTAGAGAATTTTGAGCATGTCCGAGCGCCTGCCTCCGGCGATTTTCCTCATGGGGCCAACTGCGGCCGGCAAGACCGATCTAGCCATCGAACTGGCGCGTGTTCTGCCGTGCGAGCTGATCAGCGTCGATTCTGCGCTGATCTACCGTGATATGGATATCGGCACCGCCAAGCCGGATAAGGCCACGCTGGCTGAGTTTCCTCACCGCTTAATCGATATTCGTGACCCGGCCGAGAGCTATTCGGCAGCCGAGTTCCGTGCCGATGCCCTTTCGGCCATGGCTGAAATCACCGCGCGCGGACGTATTCCGCTGCTGGTGGGCGGCACTATGCTGTATTTCAAGGCGTTGCTTGAAGGCCTGGCCGAGATGCCCAGCGCAGATGCGGCGTTGCGCGCCGAGATGGAGGCGCGCGCCCAGGCCGAAGGTTGGGAGATGCTTCACGCTGAGCTGCGTGCGGTCGACCCCGAGTCCGCCGCGCGTATCCACCCCAACGACCCGCAGCGCTTGATTCGGGCCTTGGAGGTCTATCACGTGAGTGGGCAGAGCATGACAGTCCATCGTCAGCGCCAGGCTGCAGAAAATACTGCGGGTGGCGCATCGGCGGCGCGCCAATTCCCCTATACTGTGGCGCAATTGGCCATTGCCCCGGCGCAACGACAGCTGTTGCACGAGCGAATAGCCCTGCGATTTCGCCTGATGTTGGAACAGGGGCTGGTGGCCGAGGTCGAACGCTTGCGTCAGCGAAGTGACTTGCACGTTGGGCTGCCGTCTATACGAGCGGTGGGTTATCGCCAGGTCTGGGATCATCTGGACGGCAAGTTAGATGCTGTACAAATGCAGGAGCGGGGCATAATCGCCACGCGCCAGTTGGCCAAGCGACAGTTCACCTGGTTACGCGGTTGGCCGCAGGACGTGCACTGGCTCGATAGTGCCGACTGTGACAATCTGCCGCGTGCCTTGAAATACCTGGCTGCGGTCTCCATATTGACCTGAGACCTTGCCGTTGGCCGTCTATCCTTGGGGGTATGGCGGCTTTAAGCCGTTAGTTGGTTTACTAAAATTATTGAAAAATTATCCTTAAAGGAGTGCGGCACATGTCAAAAGGGCATTCGCTACAAGACCCTTACCTGAATACCTTGCGTAAGGAACGCGTCCCGGTTTCTATTTATTTGGTTAACGGCATCAAGCTGCAGGGCCAGATTGAATCTTTCGACCAGTTCGTGATTTTGCTGAAAAACACTGTCAGCCAGATGGTCTATAAACACGCCATTTCCACTGTAGTGCCAAGCCGTCCGGTGCGTCTGCCGAGCGCCAGCGAAACTGAGCAAGCTGAAGCTGAGCCTGGTAACGCCTGATTTAGGAGGCTGCATTGTTCTTCGAGCGCCATGAAGGTGGAGAGCGGGCCATTCTGGTACATCTGGACGGCCAAAATTCCGAGGCGCGCGAGGATCCGCAGGAGTTTCAGGAGCTGGCCATCTCGGCCGGTGCTGAAACCGTCGCGTTCCTCAGTGTTCCGAGCAATCGGCTGACGGCCAAGTACCTGATAGGCAGTGGCAAAGTTGAAGAATTGCGTGATCAGGTCAAGGCCGCCGAGGCTGATCTGGTTATCTTCAATCACGTGCTTACGCCGAGCCAGGAGCGCAATCTTGAGCGCGCTTTCGAGTGTCGAGTATTGGACCGTACCGGTCTGATCCTCGACATTTTTGCTCAGCGTGCGCGTACCCATGAAGGTAAGTTGCAGGTCGAGCTGGCCCAGCTCGACCACATGAGTACGCGGCTAGTACGCGGCTGGACCCACCTTGAGCGACAGAAGGGTGGTATCGGTCTGCGTGGCCCCGGTGAGACCCAGCTGGAAACCGACCGCCGTCTGTTGCGCGTGCGGATTCGCCAGATCAAGCAGAAACTGGAAAAAGTGCGCAGCCAGCGCGAGCAGGCTCGGCGCGGCCGCCAGCGTGCTGATATTCCTTCGGTGTCGCTGGTGGGCTACACCAACGCCGGCAAATCGACCCTGTTCAACTCCCTGACTACCTCGGATGTCTACGCGGCTGATCAGCTATTCGCCACCCTTGATCCCACCCTGCGTCGTCTGGAGCTGGATGATCTGGGGCCGATTGTGCTGGCCGATACCGTGGGCTTTATCCGGCACTTGCCGCACAAGCTGGTCGAGGCGTTCCGCGCGACGCTTGAGGAATCGAGCAATTCCGATCTGCTGCTGCACGTAATCGACTCCCACGAGCCCGAGCGCGATCAACAGATCGAGCAGGTTTTGGCGGTGTTGGGTGAAATCGGTGCCCATGAGCTGCCGATGCTTGAGGTGTATAACAAACTCGATCTGCTTGAGGGTGTGGAGCCGCAGATTCAGCGCGATGCCGACGGCAAACCGCAGCGCGTCTGGTTGTCGGCTCGTGATGGGCGTGGCCTGCCGTTGCTGCGTCAGGCGATAGCTGAGCTGTTGGGCGATGACCTGTTTGTCGGTACATTGCAGCTGCCACAGCGTCTTGCGCGCTTGCGCGCACAATTTTTCGCCTTGGGTGCGGTGCAAAGCGAGTCCTACACCGAGGACGGCAGCAGTCTGCTGGCGGTGCGTTTGCCGCGGATCGAGCTAAATCGGCTGGTTAGTCGTGAAGGCTTGAAGTCGCAGGAATTTATTGAGCAACACACTTTGCAATAAAGCCTGCATCAGCGACTTTGCCGCTGGTTGCATGCATTCTGTAGCATTGGCGGGCGCGCCGTGGGCGCGTCTTTGCTTTATCAGATGGAGAGCGCTATGGCTTGGAATGAGCCGGGTGGCAACTCGAATAATCAGGACCCATGGGGTGGCCGTAAGAACGGTGATCGCAAGGGGCCGCCGGATATCGATGAGGCCTTCCGCAAGCTGCAGGAGAGCCTGAATGGGCTGTTCGGTGGCGGCAAGAAACGAGGCAGTGAGACTGGCTCGGGCAATGGCGGCGGCTTCGGCTTGCTGTTCGTTGGCCTGGGACTGTTGGCTGCGGTCTGGCTGTACAGCGCGATCTATGTCGTTGATGAGCAGGAGCAGGCCGTGGTGCTGCGCTTCGGCAAGTACTACGAAACAGTCGGCCCGGGCCTGAATATCTATTTCCCGCCGATTGATCGCAAGTTTCAGGAAAATGTCACCCGCGAGCGCGCTTACAGCAAGCAAGGGCAGATGTTGACCGAAGACGAAAACATCATCGAAGTGCCGTTGACCGTGCAGTACCGCGTCAGCAACTTGCAGGATTTCGTCCTCAACGTCGATCAGCCGGAAGTCAGTCTGCAGCATGCGACCGACAGCGCCGTGCGTCACGTGGTGGGTTCTACCGAGATGGATCAGGTGCTGACCGAAGGTCGTGAGCTGATGGCCAGTGAGGTCAAGGATCGCCTGCAGCGCTTCCTCGACAACTACCGCACCGGTATCACTGTCACTCAGGTCAACCTGCAGAGTGCGGCCGCGCCGCGCGAAGTGCAGGAAGCCTTCGATGACGTGATCCGCGCCCGTGAAGACGAGCAGCGTGAGAAGAATCAGGCCGAAACCTATGCCAATGGCGTGGTGCCGGAAGCTCGTGGTCAGGCGCAGCGCCTGATTGAAGATGCCAGCGGTTATCGCGACGAAGTGGTTTCTCGCGCACAGGGTGAGGCGGATCGTTTCACTGCATTGGTGACCGAGTACCGCAAAGCGCCAGAGGTCACTCGCGAGCGTCTGTATCTGGACACTATGCAAGAGCTGATGAGCAATACCAGCAAGGTGCTGGTGACTGGCGACAAGGGGCAGAACAACCTGCTTTATCTGCCGCTGGACAAGATGATTGATGGACGTAGCACGTCTGCGCCTAGCTCGATATCTGGCGCTGCGGGTACTGCAGACGCCGGCTCGCGGGTAACCATCGATCCGCGTCAGGTTGAACTGCGTACAAGGGAGAGCCGTTGATGAGCAATAAATCGCTGATCGCCCTTATTGTTGGCGTGGTGCTGGCGCTGGTCGCCTGGAATAGCTTCTATATCGTGTCGCAGACTGAGCGTGCAGTGCTGTTGCAGTTTGGTCGTATCGTCCAGCCGGACGTACAGCCGGGCCTGCATGTGAAGATTCCGTACGTCAACCAGGTGCGTAAGTTTGATGCGCGTCTGCTGACCCTGGACTCCACCAGCTCGCGTTTCCTCACGCTGGAAAAGAAAGCGCTGATGGTTGATGCCTTCGCCAAATGGCGAGTGCTTGACGCTGAGCGTTTCTACACCGCGACGTCCGGTATGAAGCAGATTGCCGACGAGCGTCTGGCGCGTCGTCTTGAAGCGTCGCTGCGTGACCAGTTCGGTAAGCGTACCTTGCATGAATCGGTATCCGGTGAGCGTGATGCGCTGATGGCTGATGTGACCGCCTCCTTGAATAAGGCTGCGCAGAAAGAGCTGGGTATCGAGGTTGTGGACGTGCGCGTTAAGGCCATCGACCTGCCGAAGGAAGTGAATCGCAGCGTGTTCGATCGTATGAGTTCCGAGCGTGAGCGTGAGGCCCGTGAGCACCGCGCCAAGGGTAAGGAGCTGGCCGAAGGTATTCGTGCCGATGCCGACCGTCAGCGTCGCGTGTTGCTCGCAGATGCCTACCGTCAAGCTGAAGAACTGCGTGGTGCGGGCGATGCCCAGGCCGCTGCGATCTACTCCAAGGCGTATGGCATGGACCAGGAGTTCTATTCGTTCTATCGCAGCCTGAGGGCTTATCGCGAGAGCTTCGCTGATAAGCGTGATGTGCTGGTGCTGGATCCGAGTAGCGACTTCTTCCGCTATCTGGAGAAGTCCAAGCCTTGAGCCATCACCCCGGCGGGCAGCCGCCGGGGTGATCCTTTCGGAAAACGTGGTATGATGCGGCAGCCGGGAAAATCCCGGCTTTTTTGCGTCTGTGGGAAGCATGTGGCAGGAATTAGGCATCGCGCTGTGTCTCGTGTTGGTGCTGGAAGGCATCCTGCCCTTTCTGTCTCCGCGCCATTGGCGTGACACGCTTTTACAACTGACGCAGTTGTCTGACAGGCAGCTGCGTCTGCTGGGGTTGGCCTGCATGCTGCTGGGAACAACCGTTCTTTATTGGCTTCACTGAAGGCTTGTGCCGCCCGGTTCAAGAGGGGAATGGCTAAATGGCAACGGTAGACCGCTGGCTACTGCCAGATGGCATCGAAGAAGTACTGCCGCCGTACGCAGGGCGTATTGAAGTGGCGCGCCGCCAGGTGCTGGATCTGTTCCAGCGCTGGGGCTATGAATTTGTGGTCACTCCACATATCGAGTACCTGGAATCGCTGCTGACTGGCGCGGGCCAGGATCTGGATCTACGCACCTTCAAGGTTACCGATCCGTTGTCCGGCCGGCAGATGGGCTTTCGTGCCGACATCACGCCGCAGGTGGCGCGCATTGATGCGCATACCCTGCGCCGTGAAGGACCGAGCCGACTGTGCTACGCCGGTAGCGTGGTGCATGCCCAGCCGCGTGCGCTGACCACCTCGCGTAGCCCGATCCAGCTGGGTGCCGAGCTGTATGGCGACGCCAGCCCGGCCAGTGATGTGGAAGTGATCAGCCTGCTGGTAAACACCCTAGAGCTGGCAGCGGTGCCGGATGTGCACATGGATCTTGGTCATGTTGGTATCTACCGCGGCCTGGCGCGTGCTGCCGAGCTGTCTGGCGAGGTCGAGCAGCAGTTGTTCGACGCGCTGCAGCGCAAGGCGCTGGATGAAGTCGTTGAGCTGACTGAAACCCTGCCGGATGACCTGCGCAAAATGCTGCGCGCGCTTAGCGAGCTGTGCGGCGGTCGTGAAGTGCTGGACCTGGCTCAGGCCTGCCTGGTCGATGCGCCGGACGATGTGCATGCGGCGCTGGATGACCTGATGGCGATTGCCGATGCGCTGAGCTTGCGCTACCCGGAATTACCGCTGTACTTCGATCTGGGCGAGCTGCGCGGTTATCACTATCACACCGGCGTAGTGTTCGCGGCCTTCGTACCGGGTGTGGGTTATGCCATCGCCCAGGGCGGTCGTTATGACGACATCGGCGCCGATTTTGGCCGCGCGCGTCCGGCGACAGGTTTCTCCACAGACCTGAAAACCCTGGTAAGCCTGGGACAGATGCAGTTGGGTGAAGAGCCTGCCGGTATCTGGGCTCCGGATAACCATGATGTGTTTTTGTGGCAGGCGATTGTGCGCCTGCGCCAGGACGGTCAGCGCGTGGTTCAGGCATTGCCTGGGCAGTTCGCGGCTGACGCCGAGGCTGCAGGCTGTGATCGTCAGCTGCTGTTGCGTGATGGCCGCTGGCAGTTGGCTGCGCTGACAGCCTGAGTGGTCGTGCGAAAAGTTTCCGTCGGCTATGGCCGGCATCAAGTTTGCGAAGAGGGTTAGTGTTATGGGTAAGAATGTCGTAGTCCTGGGCACCCAGTGGGGCGATGAAGGCAAGGGCAAGATCGTCGACCTGCTGACCGAACAGGCTGCAGCTGTTGTGCGTTATCAGGGTGGTCACAATGCTGGCCACACCCTGGTAATCGACGGCGAAAAAACCGTTCTGCACCTGATCCCCTCCGGCATCCTGCGCGAAAACGTGCAGTGCCTGATCGGCAACGGCGTGGTGGTTGCGCCTGATGCGCTGATGCGTGAAATCATCAAGCTGGAAGAGAAGGGTGTGCCGGTGCGCGAGCGTCTGCGTATCAGTCCGTCCTGCCCGTTGATTCTGCCTTACCACGTGGCCCTCGATCAGGCCCGTGAGAAAGCCCGTGGCGATGCCAAGATCGGCACCACTGGCCGTGGCATTGGCCCGGCTTACGAAGACAAGGTGGCGCGTCGCGGTCTGCGCATTGGTGATCTGTTCCACCGTGAGCGTTTCGCCGCCAAGCTCGGTGAGCTGCTGGATTACCACAACTTCGTACTGGTCAATTACTACAAAGAGCCGGCCATCGACTTCCAGAAGACGCTCGACGAGTGCATGGAATACGCCGAGCTGCTCAAGCCGATGATGACCGACGTGACCGCCGTGCTGCACGACATGCGTCGTGAGGGCAAGGACATCATGTTCGAAGGTGCTCAGGGCTCGCTGCTGGATATTGACCACGGTACTTACCCCTACGTCACCAGCTCCAACACCACAGCGGGCGGCATCGCTACGGGTTCCGGTTTTGGTCCAATGTACCTGGATTACATCCTCGGTATCACCAAGGCCTACACCACCCGTGTGGGTTCGGGGCCGTTCCCTACTGAGCTATTCGACGAAACCGGCGCGTTCCTTGCCAAGCGTGGCCACGAATTCGGCTCCACCACCGGTCGTGCGCGTCGTTGCGGTTGGTTTGATGCGGTGATCCTGCGTCGCGCCATCGAGATCAACAGCATCTCCGGCCTATGTCTGACCAAGCTCGACGTGCTCGACGGCCTGGAAACCATCCGTATCTGCGTGGGCTATAAAGATCAGAACGGCGATGTGCTGGTTGATGCGCCGACGGATGCCGACAGCTACCTGGGTCTGCAGCCGGTCTACGAAGAGCTGCCAGGCTGGAGCGAGTCGACCCTGGGTGCCAAGACCCTAGAGGAGCTGCCAGCAGCTGCGCGTGCCTACATCAAGCGTGTGGAAGAGTTGGTCGGTGCGCCGATTGATATCGTTTCCACCGGCCCGGACCGCAACGAGACTATTGTGTTGCGTCATCCGTTTGCCTGATAGTCACAGGTAGTGCACAAAGGGTCGCCAATTGGCGGCCCTTTGTCGTTTCTGGTCCGCGTAAAAATATCCGAGCTAGCCTTTATAAATCAGCTTCCCCGCCGTTATAGGCATTACCGCTGTTAGGAGTGTCTGCCGTGTTTGCCATTATTTCTGTGCTGCGCAGTCGTTTGTTGTTGCCGGTGTTTCTGGCGCTGGGCGTGGCCTTGTTGGTGCAAGTCATTGTGGCTGTGGCGTTGACCCGGACCACGGTGGCAACGCTTGAGGCCGATCTGGCCAAAGGCATGCAGTCCGATACGGCACGATTGGTAGACGAGCTGACTAAAGCTGGTGATGAAGTGCGTGGCGGTCTGGATGGCCTCTCCGCCAGCACTCAAGCTCAATTGGCCAAAGGCCTTTCTACCCGGCTGGCCGAGGAACAGGCGCAAATTCGTGGCGTGTTGGACAGCAATCTTAAGCGTTCGGCGGACGAGCTGGCGCAGCTGCTATCGGCCGTTGCGCCAAAGGCTATCTGGGATGCCGATGTGCCCGCGCTCACTGAGTTAGTCCGTGGAGCGCATCGCAATCCGGCGGTGCTATTTGCGGTGTACCTCGATGCGCAAGGCGAACGGCTGACACGCCATCTCAATCGGCAGGACGCACGTGTACGTGCCTTGATGGCCAAGGGGGAAGGTGGTGGTGCACTGGATAAGGTGCTGCAGGCTGCTGCCAATGATCCTGGCGTGTATATCGCCGAGGCGACGATCAGTCCAATGGGCTCGGATATCGGTAAGGTGCTGTTGGGGGTTTCGACTGCATCGGTGGATGAGGAGCTGGCGAAGTTGGATCAGCGTTTCGTCAGTTTGATCGACAGCAGTGGGCAGTTGGTTTCAGACAGTTTAAGTGGTGCGGCCACCAGCAGTGCGGACGCTCTGGCGGCGCGATTGAGTGTTGCGCGTGAGGCGGCTGGCGGTATGGAGCAGAGCAGTCGTCAGGTGGTGCAGCAGGCTGCAGCTGGTTTGCGTTGGAATATCAGCATGGGCCTTGCGGTCGTGGCGCTGCTGATTCTGTTGGTCTTGGCCTTGGTGCTCGGGCGGCGAGTGGTCAGCAAGCTGCATACATTGATTGCGGTGTTGAATGACTGGGCGGCGGGAGAGGGTGATTTGACTCGCAGGGTCGAACTTAATAGCCGTGATGAAATTGGCGATATGGCGGCGGCGGTCAATCGCTTCGTCGCCAAGTTGCAGCCGATCGTGCGGGAGGCGGGTGAGGTGGCATCGCTCACTGGGCAGGAAATCGGCAATCTGGCCTCGCGCAGTGCGGCGGCGGAGTCAGCGGCCGAGCGTCAGCGTGATGAGGTTGCCGGTAGTTTGCAGGCGTTGGCTGAAATGGCCAGCGAAGCGCAGGCGGAAAGCCATGCCATGCGCGAGGCCTTGCAGCGTGTTGGAGCGATTCGTCAGGCTGCTGATGACAATGCTGCGATTGCGCTGCGTGTGGGGGGCTCGATCGAAGAGTTGGTGAGGCGTGTGGAAACGGGGGCTTCGGTCATCGAGCGGCTGGCCAAGCAGAGTGAGCAGATTGAAGTAGTGCTAACGGTGATTCGCTCAATTGCTGAGCAAACCAACTTATTGGCCCTGAATGCGGCCATTGAGGCGGCCCGTGCGGGCGAGAGTGGTCGCGGTTTTGCTGTGGTGGCCGATGAGGTGCGCGCGCTGGCCAGTAAGACGCAGCAGTCCACTGGCGATATTCAGACCCATATCGGCGCATTGCAGCAGGGTGCACGCGAAGCAGTTGAGGCCATTAGTCAGGCCGGCAAGCAGGCTGATCAAGGCTTATCGGCTCTGCGCGAAAGTGCGCGGGTGCAGCAGTCGGTGCGTGAAGCGGTGGAGGAAGTGCACGGCGCGATCAATGCCGCGACAGAGGCGGCTGCGCATCAGGCGGAGGGGGCCGATGCCGTGCGTGGGCGTGTTGAGGTTATTCATGTTGAGGCGCAACGCGCGGCTGAGGCTGTTGCGGCTACGGCCAATAGCGGTCGCGTGTTGGATGGTTTGGCGAAGAAGCTTAAAGCCAGTTTGGGTCAGTTTCGCGTTTAAGCCGATTCAGGGTGGGCGCACCTGAGCGCCCACCAAGTTGTTTACGCATCTGGGGGTTAAATCGCAGGCAATAAAAAACCGAGCCAGTGGCTCGGTTTTTTTGAATTGGTGCCCAGGAGAAGACTCGAACTTCCACGACCGTAAGGTCACCAGCACCTGAAGCTGGCGTGTCTACCAATTTCACCACCTGGGCATTGATTGCAAAACTTGCTTATTTGCTATCAACTACAACTTGGTTAACTTCGTTTCCCGTCGTTGTGGCGCGCATAATACGGATCGGGTTTTTACTTGTAAACCCCTGTTGTTAAAAAATTTTATTCTGTGTGCCGTGCTGACCTGGACAGTGGTTTCGCGCTTCAATAGGCACATGGCAAACCGAATTTGTGTAGATAAGGTGAATTACCTCTAATGGCCGATTGGCAATCCCTCGATCCCGAGGCCGCTCGTGAAGCGGAAAAATATGAAAACCCCATTCCAAGTCGTGAACTGATTCTGAAACACTTGGATGAGCGCGGCTCTCCAGCATCTCGCGAAGAGCTGGCTGATGAATTTGGCATGGCCACTGAAGAGCAGCTCGAAGCCCTGCGTCGCCGTCTTCGCGCCATGGAGCGTGATGGCCAGCTGATCTATACCCGCCGCGGCACCTATGCCCCTGTTGATAAGCTCGACCTAATTCTCGGGCGCGTGAGCGGGCACCGTGATGGTTTCGGCTTTCTGGTGCCGGATGATGGCAGTGATGATCTGTTTCTGAGTCCCGCGCAAATGCGCCTGGTGTTCGATGGTGACCGTGCTTTAGCGCGTGTTTCTGGTCTTGATCGCCGTGGTCGTCGTGAAGGTGCGGTGGTTGAGGTGATCTCCCGTGCCCACGAAAGCATTGTTGGCCGCTATTACGAAGAAAGCGGCGTTGGCTTCGTTGTGGCCGATAACCCGAAAATTCAGCAAGAAGTGCTGGTGACGCCAGGGCGTAATGCCGGCGCCAAACAGGGTCAGTTTGTTGAGGTGAAAATTACTCACTGGCCGACTACGCGCTTCCAGCCCCAGGGCGACGTGGTTGAGGTGGTTGGCAACTACATGGCGCCCGGTATGGAGATCGACGTTGCATTGCGCAGCTACGACATTCCCCACGTCTGGCCGGACGCGGTTGTAAAAGAAGCGCACAAGCTCAAGCCAGAAGTTGAAGAGAAGGACAAAGAAAAGCGTATCGACCTACGCCACTTGCCGTTCGTCACCATTGATGGTGAAGACGCGCGCGACTTCGATGATGCGGTGTATTGCGAGAAAAACGGCAGCAACTGGCGGTTGTTTTCCGGCGGCTGGAAGCTCTATGTCGCCATCGCCGACGTTTCTCACTATGTGAAAATCGATTCGGCGTTGGATGCTGAAGCTCAGGTGCGTGGCAACTCGGTGTACTTCCCTGAGCGGGTAATTCCGATGCTGCCGGAAGAATTGTCCAACGGCCTGTGCTCGCTGAACCCGCATGTCGATCGTCTGGCCATGGTCTGTGAGATCAGTATCTCCAAGACCGGCAAGATGACCGACTACCAGTTCTATGAAGCGGTCATCCACTCCCATGCGCGACTGACCTACAACAAGGTCAGCGCTATGCTTGAGCAGCCGAAAAGCAGTGAAGGCAAGGCGTTGCGTAGCGAGTACAAAGAAGTGCTGCCGCACCTCAAGCAGCTTTACTCGCTGTACCAGGTGTTGCTGGCTGCGCGTCATGAGCGTGGGGCCATTGATTTTGAAACCCAGGAAACCCGGATCATCTTCGGGGCTGGACGTAAGATTGCCGAGATTCGCCCAACCCAGCGTAACGATGCGCACAAGTTGATCGAAGAATGCATGCTGGCTGCCAACGTGGCCACCGCTGCGTTTATGCAGAAGCATGAAATTCCGGCGTTGTATCGCGTACATGATTGCCCGCCGCCGGAGCGTGTTGAGAAGCTCAAAGCATTCCTCGCCGAGCTGGGGCTGTCGCTGCACCGCGGCAAGTCGAAGGACGGTCCTTCGCCCAAGGACTATCAGCTGCTGCTGGAAAGCATTCGCGAGCGCCCGGATTACCACCTGATCCAGACCGTCATGTTGCGCTCGCTCAGTCAGGCTGTTTACAGTGCGGATAACCAGGGTCACTTCGGTCTGAACTATGAGGCGTATGCGCACTTCACTTCACCAATTCGCCGTTATCCGGATCTGTTGATCCATCGAGCGATCCGCAGTGTGGTCCGTTCCAAACTTGATACCCCGCACGTCAAGCGTGCCGGTGCGGCGATCATGCCGCGGGCGCGGATCTACCCATACGACGATGCGATTCTCGAGCAGCTTGGCGAGCAGTGCTCGATGTCCGAGCGCCGCGCCGATGAGGCGACTCGCGATGTAGTGAATTGGCTCAAATGCGAGTTTATGAAGGATCGCGTCGGCGAAACGTTCCCGGGTGTGATCACGGCTGTTACAGGCTTTGGTCTGTTCGTTGAGTTGAAGGACATTTACGTCGAGGGTCTGGTGCACGTCACCGCCTTGCCGGGCGATTACTACCACTTTGATCCCGTGCATCACCGCCTGGCGGGCGAACGCAGCGGTCGCAGTTTCCGTCTGGGCGATAGTGTTGAGGTCAAGGTCATGCGCGTCGATCTGGACGAGCGCAAGATCGACTTTGAACTGGCTGAAGGTAAAACGGCTATGCCGGCCGGTCAGCGTCGTGGTGGTTTTGAATCGGCTGGGGGTAAAACTGGGCGTCGCAGCGAGCGTGCTGCGCCAGGTAATACCGATGTGGAAAAGAGCCGTGCGCTGAAAAAGTCGCTGCTCAGTGATTCGAAGAGCAAGGCCGGCAAGGGCGCTGCCAAGAGTGAGTCTGCCAAACCAGCCAGCAAGTCAGGTAAGCCAGGTGCGCACCGCAAGGGCGCTCCGGCTGGTGGGGCTCAGGCGTCCGGCGGTGCACGCAAGCGTAAGGCGAAGTCATGAGTCAGCTGGAGAAAATCTACGGCGTGCATGCTGTAGAAGCGCTGCTGCGTCACCATCCAAAGCGGGTTAAGCAAATCTGGCTAGCCGAAGGGCGTAATGATCCGCGCGTGCAGGTGTTGCTGGCGCTGGCGGCGGATGCGCGAGTGTCTGTTGGTCAGTGTGAGCGCCGTGAGATGGATGCCTGGGTCGAGGGTGGTGTGCATCAGGGCGTAGTCGCCGATGTCAGCCCCAGTCAGGTCTGGGGCGAGGCGATGCTCGACGAGCTGCTCGACCGCACCGAAGGTGCGCCTCTGCTGCTGGTACTCGACGGCGTGACAGACCCGCACAACCTTGGTGCCTGCCTGCGGACTGCCGATGCGGCGGGTGCGCTGGCGGTGATTGTGCCGAAGGACAAGTCCGCCACGCTCAATGCCACCGTGCGCAAAGTCGCCTGCGGCGCAGCAGAAGTGATCCCGCTAGTTGCAGTGACCAACCTGGCGCGCAGCCTGGAGAAACTCCAGCAGCGCGGCCTGTGGGTTGTGGGCACGGCCGGTGAGGCTGAGATGGAGTTGTATGAGCATGACCTGACGGGGCCGACCGTGCTGATCATGGGGGCCGAAGGCAAAGGTATGCGTCGCCTGACCCGTGAGCACTGCGATTACCTGGTCAAGTTGCCGATGGCGGGCAGCGTTAGCAGCCTCAATGTGTCGGTAGCGACCGGTGTTTGCCTGTTCGAGGCCTTGCGCCAGCGCAAGGCTGGCAGCAAGAAGTAATGCGCAACGGGCGCCTGCAAGGCGCCCGTTGCCGTTGACCTCGGCAATGACTTTTCCGTCCGCGCAGTCGCGCAGCATTGTTCAAATAATCACCAGTTCACCTTGCGTGTAGCAGGGGGCTTCACTAGAATGTCGCCCCTTGCCGCGACGGCAGGTGCTTTTGCGCCTTTCTGTTACAGCAAGACAAACAAGTGAAATTCACTCCTTGCCTGACCGCATTTCGCGGCAGGCTACAACCCGTAAGGAGCATTTATGCGTCATTACGAAATCATCTTTCTGGTTCACCCGGACCAGAGCGAGCAAGTCGGCGGCATGGTTGAGCGTTACACCAAGCTGATCGAAGAAGACGGCGGCAAGATTCACCGCCTGGAAGACTGGGGCCGTCGTCAGCTGGCTTACGCCATCAACAACGTCCACAAAGCTCACTACGTGATGCTTAACGTTGAGTGCACCGGTAAAGCCCTGGCTGAGCTGGAAGACAACTTCCGTTACAACGATGCCGTGATCCGTAACCTGGTCATCCGTCGCGACGAGGCCGTTACTGACCAGTCCGAGATGCTCAAGGCCGAAGAAAACCGCAGTGAGCGCCGTGAGCGTCGTGACCGTCCTGACAACGCCGATTCTGTTGATGGCGATGACAGCGACAACAACGACAGCGACAACGCTGACGAGTAATCCACGGATCTATTGAGGAGCCACTCTCATGGCACGTTTCTTCCGTCGTCGTAAATTCTGCCGTTTCACCGCAGAAGAAGTGAAAGAGATCGATTTCAAAGATCTCAACACGCTGAAAGCTTACATCTCGGAAACCGGCAAGATCGTTCCTAGCCGTATCACCGGTACTAAGGCTCGTTATCAGCGTCAGCTGGCTACCGCTATCAAGCGCGCCCGCTTCCTGGCCCTGCTGCCTTACACCGACAGCCACGGCCGCTGAGACCGGATGTTCGACAAGAAGTAAGGGATAGATCGCATGCGCGCCATAGCTGAATTCATTATGCGCGGCCGTATGCAGGCCACTCTCGTAGTGGTGGTTTCTGCGGCGTTGCCGCTGTTGTTCTGGTTGAGTGCTGCCGCTGGAAGCCTGGTGCTTCTGCGGCGCGGTTGGAGTGATGCCGCTGGCATCCTCGCCTGGGCCCTGCTGCCGGCCATTGGCTGGTGGTATTTCGGTGAGCCGCGCACCCTGTTGGTGTTGCTCGGTGCGCTGGGATTGGCGTTGTTGTTACGCGCCAACCTGTCCTGGAATCGTGTGCTGCTGTGCAGTGTGGCATTGGGCCTGGTGTATGGGCTGGTCTTGGGTGCGGTATTCCGCGAACCCATCGAAGCAATGGCGCTTGAGCTGCAAAAGCTGATGCCGCAAATGCTTGATGGGGTTCACCAGCAGATGTCGGTGGATGAGCGAGCGCGCCTGGATAGCCTGATTGCACCGGTACTGACCGGATTGATCGCGGCGTTGTTGCAGATAGTCAGCTTGTTGAGCCTGATGCTTGGGCGCTTCTGGCAGGCGCAGTTGTATAACCCGGGTGGCTTCGGTCGCGAGTTTCGCGCACTACGCCTCCCGACCCCGCTGGCGATGTTGCTGCTGGTTGGCATGCTGTTGGGACCCAATCTGGGTCCGCAAATGGCCATGCTGACGCCGTTGTGCAGTGTGCCGTTGGCGTTTGCGGGCATCGCCCTGTTGCATGGGATGGTGGCGCAAGGTCGGCTAGGTAAGTTCTGGCTGGTCGGGTTGTACATCACGTTGTTGCTGTTTATGCAGCTGACTTATCCGTTACTGGTGGTTTTGGCCATTGTCGACAGTCTGCTTGATT
This sequence comes from Pseudomonas sp. FEMGT703P, assembly GCF_002786345.1. Taxonomy (NCBI): domain Bacteria; kingdom Pseudomonadati; phylum Pseudomonadota; class Gammaproteobacteria; order Pseudomonadales; family Pseudomonadaceae; genus Pseudomonas; species Pseudomonas sp. FEMGT703P. Next base: position 203,814 of record NZ_PGCM01000005.1, read on the forward strand.
TTCGTGGTCGCTTTGAGCGCAAACAAGGCTCGGGCCCCGCGAACGGTGAAGGTTAAAAGTTAAGAGGTTATTACCAAATGGAACTGATCCTGCTGGAAAAAGTCGCCAACCTGGGCAACCTGGGCGATAAAGTGAATGTTAAGTCCGGTTACGGTCGTAACTTCCTGCTGCCGCAAGGCAAAGCCACTGCCGCTACTCCTGCAAACGTTGCTGCGTTTGAAGCGCGTCGCGCCGAGCTGGAAAAACTGGCCGCCGAGAAGAAAGCTTACGCTGAATCCCGCGCTGCTCAGCTGGCTGAACTGGAAGTCACCATCACCGCTACCGCGGGCGATGAAGGCAAACTGTTCGGCTCCATCGGTACTCACGACATCGCTGAAGCCCTGACCGCCTCTGGCGTTGAAGTGGCCAAAGCTGAAGTGCGTCTGCCGAACGGCACCATTCGTCAACTCGGCGAATACGACGTAGCCGTGCACCTGCACAGCGACGTTGAAGCAACCGTTAAGGTTGTTGTTGTAGCCGCCTAACTGGCTGCTCAACGGGCTTGCACTTGAGTGCAGGCTCGCTAACATCGGGCACGGCATTGCGAAAGCGATGCCGTGCCCTTTGTTTTTCCAACACAGAATTCTTTGCCCGAGCCTTATGAACGACATCAGCCTGCCCGAACAGTACGATCTGCAAACCTCCGCCCTGAAGGTGCCGCCGCACTCGATCGAGGCGGAGCAAGCCGTACTGGGCGGCCTGATGCTCGACAACAATGCCTGGGAGCGAGTGCTCGATGCGGTGTCCGATGGCGACTTCTATCGGCATGACCATCGCCTGATCTTCCGCGCGATTTTCAAGCTGGCTGAGCGTAACCACCCCTTCGACGTGGTGACCGTATCCGAGCAACTCGATCAGGAAGGGCAGCTGTCGCAAGTCGGCGGGCTGGCCTACCTCGGCGAGCTGGCGAAGAACACGCCTTCGGTGGCCAACATCAAGGCCTATGCGCAGATCATTCGTGAGCGCGCCACGCTGCGCCAGTTGATCGGCATCAGCGGCGAAATTGCCGACAGTGCCTATATGCCACAAGGCCGTACTGGCGCCGAGATTCTTGATGAGGCCGAGCGCCTGATCTTTCAGATCGCCGAGGCGCGGCCGAAGACCGGTGGCCCGGTGGGGATCAACGATATTCTGGTCAAGGCCATCGACCGTATCGATACCCTGTTCAATGCTGGTGACGCGATCACCGGTCTGTCCACCGGCTTTACCGATCTGGACAACCTGACGAGCGGCCTGCAGCCGGCCGACCTGATCATAGTCGCCGGCCGGCCGTCGATGGGTAAGACCACCTTCGCCATGAACTTGGTGGAAAACGCGCTGATGCGCAGCGACAAGGTGGTGATGGTGTATTCGCTGGAGATGCCTTCCGACTCCATCGTGATGCGTATGCTCGCCTCGCTAGGGCGTATCGATCAGACCAAGGTGCGTGCCGGTCGCCTGGATGACGACGATTGGCCGCGTCTGACCTCGGCGGTCAATCTGCTCAACGACCGCAAGCTGTTTATTGACGATACCGCCGGTATCTCGCCCTCGGAGATGCGCGCACGTACCCGCCGTTTGGCTCGTGAGCACGGCGAGATCGGTCTGATCATGGTCGACTACCTGCAGCTGATGCAGATTCCAGGTTCCAGCGGTGACAGCCGAGTCAACGAGATTTCCGAAATCTCTCGCTCGCTAAAAGCCCTGGCCAAGGAATTCAATTGCCCGGTTATCGCCCTGTCGCAGCTTAACCGTGGCCTGGAACAGCGCCCGAACAAACGCCCGATCAACTCTGACTTGCGTGAATCCGGGGCCATCGAGCAGGACGCCGACATCATCATGTTCGTCTACCGCGACGAGGTGTATCACCCCGAGACCGAGTACAAGGGCGTGGCCGAAATCATCATCGGCAAGCAGCGTAACGGTCCATTGGGCACGGCGCGGCTGGCGTTTCTCGGTAAGTTCTCGCGTTTCGAAAACCTCGCGCCGGGTAGCTACCAGTTCGACGACGAGTAGAGCGGCGGGCGCGCAACGCAGCGTGTTGCCGTGTCAGATCAATAAAAACGGGCAGCCAGTGGGTAAACTGGCTGCCCGTTTTGTTTAAGGACTTTTCTCCATGCGTCCTCTTGTAGCCACTGTCGATTTGTCTGCCATTGCTCATAACTACGCGGTGGCCAGGCGCTGTGCGCCGGGGCGACAGGCGTTTGCGGTGGTCAAAGCGAATGCCTACGGGCATGGCGTGCGCGAGGTGGTGACGGCCTTGCACGATGTCGCCGATGGCTTTGCTGTGGCCAGCCTGGAGGAAGCCGCCGAGGTGCGTGCGCTGCACGGTGAGGCGCGGATTCTGTTGCTCGAGGGATGCTTTGAAGCGGACGAGTACCAGTTCGCCGCGCAGCTGGATCTGGATGTGGTGCTGCACAGCGAGCAACAGGCGCAGCAGCTGCTCGCCGCTAATCTATCGCGGCCGCTGAATCTGTGGCTGAAGCTAGACAGCGGTATGCACCGCCTCGGTTTCAGCGCTGCGTCGCTGCGTGATTGGCATGGTCGTTTACAGGGCGCAGCGCAGGTGGCCGAGCTGAATCTGCTCAGTCACTTTGCCTGCGCCGATGAGCGCGGCAGTGAAACCACCGAGCTGCAGCTGGAGCAGTTTCTCGAGCTGCTGGATCTGGATTTTGCTCAGCGCTCACTGGCCAACTCTGCGGCAATTTTGACCATTCCGGCTGCGCATATGGATTGGCTGCGTCCGGGCATCATGCTCTATGGCGCAACACCTTTTGCTGATCTGGGTGCCGTTGAGCTGGGCTTGCGCCCGGCGATGAGCCTGACCGCGCAGCTGATTGCCTGTCGCGATGTAGAGGTGGGTGAAGCGGTTGGCTATGGCTGCACCTGGCGTGCTGAGCGGCCGTCGCGTATCGGCACCGTAAGTTGCGGTTATGCCGATGGCTACCCACGCCATGCGCCGGCCGGCACGCCGGTTGTCGTCCGGGGCCTGCGCGTGACGCTGGTCGGGCGGGTGTCCATGGATATGCTGATGATCGACCTTACGGACGTGCCGGATGCCGCCGTGGGCGATGCGGTCGAGCTGTGGGGTGCGCAGTTACCGGTGGATGAGGTGGCGCAGGCAGCCGGTACCATTGGTTACGAGCTGCTCAGCAAGGTCACTGCGCGGGTGCCGCGGCGCTACCGCAACAGCTGAGTCAGAGCAGGCCGCTGGGCACGCTGAGCACATCCAGGTGCAGGCGCGCGCTGTTGCTCAGCTCGCCATCTTCGCCGCACACCGCGGAGCCTGAGCGACCACGTGTCTTGACTCGGTAGAGCATCTCGTCGGCCGCCTTGTACAGCGCGGTAAAGGTACCTGCGTGCTGTGGGTACAGCGCGACGCCAATGCTGATGGTCACGGTCAGTCGTTCTGCACCGTACATCACCGGTTTGGCCAGCTCGGCGAGCAAACGATTAGCGATTTCCCGGGCGTGCTCTTCGGCATCGGCGCCCCCTACCAACACGGCAAACTCGTCGCCGCCCAGACGTGCCACGGTATCTCCGGCGCGAACATGCTCGCGCAGGCGCTGGGCGATCTGTTGCAGCATCAGGTCGCCGGCATCGTGGCCGTGTTTGTCGTTGATCGGTTTGAAGTGGTCGAGGTCGATCAATAGCAGGGCCAGTGCTTCACTGTGACGGCGCGCATTGGCCAGGGCGGTTTCACAGCGCTCCACCAGGTAGCGGCGGTTTGGTAGCTCGGTCAGGGGATCGTGAAACGCCGCGTGTTGCAGTGCTTGTTCACGTTGGCGCAGGCGTTCATTAGTGGCGGCCAGTTCTGCGGTGCGCAGGTCAACCGAATGTTGCAGTTCGGCGGCGTTGGCTTGAGCTTGGGTCAGGCGTGCAGTTTTTTCGCGGTCGGCCTGCTGGAGGGCGTCAGCTTTCTCCTGCTTGAGAATCTGGATGCGATATGCCAGCGCGAAGGAGAACAGAATCGCCTCGGCCGCCACCGCCAGTGGGAACAGGTAAGCGGTGGACTCGCCTGGCTGTACCACGCCAGCGGCGCGCAGCACCAGAATCACAAAGCTCAGCAGCACGCTGCCGTAGCCCAGCAGGTAGAACAGCGCCGGGGTAAAACCCTGTTTCCAGCGGATGGCCGCGCTGAACAGTAGGGTGGGCACGGTAACAATCGGGATCAGCCCGATCAGTAGGCCCGTTTCACTGCGATAACCGGCCAGGTTGACCGCCAGGGCCAGCAGGTACACGGCGATACAGCCGTTGAGGATGTGATGGGCAATGCGCAGGGTGGTGCGGGTGGATAGCAGCGCCTGGGCAAAGCGCAGGATGCCGAGGCTAACCAGAATGGGCAGGGTGATGCGGTCCAGCCAAGCCGGTACTGGGCCGTCCGGCCAGAGGTACTGAAAACCATGACCGCTCATGCTGGCGATAAAGATCAATGACGCCGCCATGGTCAGCACATACCAGAGGTAGGTCGGGTCGCGCAGGGCCAGCAGGATAAACAGGTTGTAAAGCAGCAGGGCGAGGATCACCCCGTAGATCAGACCGAGCACCAGGTGTTCGCGCTTGGCCAGTTGTTCGAGGTCGTGCAGCTGCCAGATACGCAGCGGGAAGGAGTTTCCTGCCGGGTCGTACGTACGCAGGTAAATAGTCTGAGGCTGTTCGCCAAGGACTGGCAGGCGGAACACGGCGCGGCGGTAGTCATGGTCGCGTCCTTCGGCAAAACCGACGCGTTCACCCGCCTGGCGCAGTTGCCATTGGCCCGTGGCGCTGGGAAGGAAGATTTGCAGGTCGAGCAGGGTGACCGCGCCGACTTCCAGCCACCACTGTGCAGGCGCGTCACTGCTGCGCTGCAGGCTGAGTTTGATCCACCAGGGGTTGCTGCTCTGACCAACGCTGGTGCGCCCGGCGGCGGGTTGAAAGCGGCGTTGCACAGCAGGGTCGGCCATGTCGGCAATGCTCAGTTGGCCGCCGACATCCTCCAGCAGTTCGACCTGGCCGTTGAGCACGCTGCCACTGCTGGAGGTGCTTAGTTGCACCGTGCTGGCAACGCTCGGACCGCTAAACAGGCTTAGCAGTAGAAGAATGGATAGGGTGAGGCGCTGCACTGCGGACTTCCCGGTGTCGAGTGGCGGTTGCGCGAGTATAGGCGCAGCGGCGTGATCGTTCACAGAAGTTGCCGGCACGTCGTTGGTTGGGTGGATGGCTGGGCTGCGCGAGGTGATCTCGACCGCTGAGCCGTCAACTTAAACCACTGGGTACGTTGAGCACGTCCAGTTGCAGGCGTGCACTGCTGCTCAGTTCGCCATCTTCTCCGCACACCGCTGAGCCCGAGCGACCACGGCCCTTGACCTTATAGAGCATTTCATCCGCCGCCTTGTACAGCGTGGTGAAATTGCTGGCGTGGCGCGGGTACAGCGCCACACCGATGCTGATGGTGACAGTCAGCCGATCCGCGCCATAGGCCACCGGTTTGGCCAGTTCATCCAGTAAGCGGCGAGCGATTTCGCGGGCGTGCTGTTCGGCGTCTTCGCCGCAGATCAGCACTGCAAACTCATCACCGCCCAGGCGTGCAACGGCATCTCCCGAGCGCACATGTTCGCGCAGGCGATGTGCGATGGTTTGCAGCATCAGGTCGCCGGCATCGTGGCCATATTTGTCGTTGATCGGCTTGAAATGGTCGAGGTCAATCAGCAGCAGGGCGGTGGCTTCATTGTGCCGCCGCGCATTGGCCAGCGCGGCCTCGCAGCGCTCGACCAGAAAACGCCGGTTGGGCAGCTCGGTTAGCGGGTCGTGGAAGGCGGCGTGCTGCAGTTCGCTTTCGCGCTGCAGTAATCGTTCATTGGTGGCGGCAAGCTCGGCCGTGCGCTGCTCTACCGAGTGCTTGAGCTCTGCGGCATTGGCTTGCGCCTGGGCTAATCGTGCTGTTTTCTCGCGGTCGGCCTGTTGCAGGGCTTCGGCTTTTTCCAGCTTGAGCATCTGAATGCGATAAGCCAGCGCAAAGGAGAACAGAATGGTTTCGGCGGCAACTGAAATCGGGAACAGGTAGGCGGTGAAATTACTCGGCTCAATTAAGCCTGCTGCACGCATGACCAGCACCACGGTACTGGCCAGTACTGCACCGTAACCGAGCAGGTAAAAGCGCGAAGGGATAAACCCCTGGTAGCAGCGGATACCAGCACTGAGTAAAGCCATCGGTACGGTGACAATAGGGGTCAGGGCAATCATCAGTGCGCCTTCTGCTCGGTAGCCAAAGGCATTGATCACGATGGCGGTCACATACAGTGCGCAGCCAGCATTCAGCAGGCGGTGGGGCCAGGCGAGGCCGCGTTTGGTGTAGAGCAGCTCCTGGGTGAAGCGCATCACGAAGATGCCCCACAGAGCGGGCAGTGTTATGCGGTCCAGCCAGAACGGCACGGCGTTGTCTGGCCAAAGGTACTGAGCGCCATGTCCAGTCATGCTGAGGATAAAAACCAGCACGCAAGCGGTCGCCATTACGTACCAGAAATACGCGCGGTCGCGCAGGGCAACCAGAATGAACAGGTTGTACAGCAGTAGGGCGAGGATCACCCCGTAGATCAGACCAAAACCAATGTTCTCGTTGCCCGCTAGCTGCGCCAAGTCAGGCAGCTGCCAGATTTTCAGTGGGAAGGAGTTCCCGGCCGGATCCAGGCTGCGGAAGTAGAGGGTCAGCGGTTGCTCGCCGATTTCTGGCAGTTGGAACACCATGCGTCGGTAGGCGTAGTCGCGGCCGTCCAGATAAGGCACCGCGTCACCGGTTTCTCGAACCGTCCAGCCGCCTTGGCCGTTTGGCAGATAAAGCTGCAGGTTGAAAATGGTGATGCCGGCATTTTCCAGCCACCACTGTGTCGGGGCATCGGCGGTGCGTCGCAACGTGACCTTGATCCACCACGGGTTGCGGCTCTGGCCGACTGTGGCGCGTCCATTGGCGGGTGTGAAACGATTTTGAACGGCGGGGTCGGCCATGTCGGCGATGGTCAGTTGCCCGCTGGTATCTTCGAGCAGTTCGATCTGATCATTCAGTGAGGCGCCACTGCTTGTCGGTGTCAGTTCGATAGCGGCGTGCGCCAAGGCGCTAGCAAGTGCCAGGCTCAGCGTGAGGACGATCGAGAAGGCTAAGCGTTGCACTGCATTGACCCCTATCCCGGCTGGTTGCGACCGATGTTATTCGCTGGAGTATAGCCGTAAGCCACTACCGTAAAGCTACAACTTCAATGGGCTGTTTCGGGCGTTAAACCTAGCGTCTAAGTCGGATTTGGTTAAATTTTGTGCTATATTCCGCGCCCGCGATTTTCTATCCCTGTTCGCCACCGCCGGTCACTTTCATGTCCATGCAAACCGCCAAGCCGTTATTCGATTATCCAAAGTACTGGGCCGAGTGTTTCGGGCCTGCGCCTTTCCTGCCAATGAGCCGGGAAGAGATGGATCAGCTTGGCTGGGACAGCTGCGACATCATCATCGTCACCGGTGACGCGTATGTGGATCACCCATCGTTTGGCATGGCGATTATCGGCCGGCTGCTGGAGTCGCAAGGCTTTCGTGTGGGCATCATCGCCCAGCCAAACTGGCAGTCGAAAGACGACTTTATGAAGCTCGGCGAGCCGAACCTGTTCTTCGGCGTCGCGGCCGGCAACATGGACTCGATGATCAACCGCTACACCGCCGACAAGAAAATCCGTTCCGACGACGCCTACACCCCCGGGGGCCTGGCTGGTAAGCGCCCGGACCGTGCCAGCCTGGTGTACAGCCAGCGCTGCAAAGAAGCCTATAAACACGTGCCGATCGTCCTCGGCGGTATCGAAGCCTCCCTGCGCCGCATCGCCCATTACGACTACTGGCAAGACCGTGTGCGCAATTCGATCCTGATCGATGCCAGCGCCGACATTCTGCTGTACGGCAACGCCGAGCGCGCCATCGTTGAAGTGGCCCAGCGCCTGTCCTACGGCCATAAGATCGAAGACATCACCGACGTGCGCGGCACCGCGTTTATCCGTCGTGATACGCCGCAGGGCTGGTATGAGGTGGACTCCACCCGTATTGATCGGCCGGGTAAGATCGACAAGATCATCAACCCGTACGTGAACACTCAGGATACCCAGGCCTGCGCCATCGAGCAGGAGAAGGGTCCGCAGGAAGACCCGAATGAGCCGAAGGTCGTGCAGCTGCTCGCCAGCCCGCGCATGACCCGCGACAAGACGGTGATTCGCCTGCCGTCCATGGAAAAGGTGCGCAACGACCCCGTCCTGTACGCCCACGCCAACCGCGTGCTGCACCTGGAAACCAACCCGGGTAACGCCCGCGCGCTGGTGCAGAAGCATGGCGAAGTGGATGTGTGGTTCAACCCGCCACCCATCCCGATGACTACCGAGGAAATGGACTACGTGTTCGGCATGCCCTATGCGCGCGTCCCGCACCCGGCGTATGGCAAAGAGAAAATCCCTGCCTACGACATGATCCGCTTTTCAGTGAACATCATGCGTGGCTGCTTTGGTGGTTGCACCTTCTGCTCGATCACCGAGCACGAAGGCCGGATTATTCAGAACCGCTCGGAAGAGTCGATCATCCGTGAGATCGAAGAGATCCGTGACAAGGTGCCAGGCTTTACCGGGGTGATTTCCGACCTCGGCGGGCCGACCGCCAACATGTACCGCATCGCCTGCAAGAGCCCGGAAATCGAATCCGCGTGCCGCAAGCCGTCGTGCGTGTTCCCTGGCATCTGCCCGAACCTCAACACCGATCACTCCAGCCTGATTCAGCTCTACCGCAGCGCTCGCGCGCTGCCAGGGGTGAAGAAGATTCTGATCGCCTCGGGCCTGCGTTACGACCTGGCCGTCGAGTCGCCGGAGTATGTGAAGGAGCTGGTCACTCACCACGTCGGTGGCTACCTGAAAATCGCCCCGGAACACACCGAGGAAGGCCCGCTGAATCAGATGATGAAGCCGGGCATTGGCAGCTACGACAAATTCAAGCGCATGTTCGAGAAGTACTCGAAAGAAGCGGGCAAAGAGCAGTACCTGATTCCGTACTTTATCGCCGCGCACCCTGGTACCACCGACGAGGACATGATGAACCTCGCGCTGTGGCTCAAGGGCAACGGCTTCCGTGCCGACCAGGTGCAGGCCTTCTACCCGTCGCCGATGGCCACCGCCACGGCTATGTATCACTCGGGCAAGAACCCGCTGCGCAAGGTCAGCTACAAGAGCGACGGCGTGACCATCGTCAAGAGCGAGGAGCAGCGTCGCCTGCACAAGGCCTTCCTGCGCTATCACGACCCGAAAGGCTGGCCGATGCTGCGTGAAGCGCTGACCCGCATGGGCCGCGCCGATCTGATCGGGCCGGGCAAGAATCAGCTGATCCCGCTGCATCAACCCGCCACTGACAGCTACCAGAGCGCGCGTCGCAAGAACTCGACACCAGCCGGTAGCCACAAAGTCGCCAAAGACACCACCAAGAGCAAGCCAATGCTGACCCAGCACACCGGCTTACCGCCGCGTGACACCGGCGCAGCAGGTGGCAACCCTTGGGACAAGCGCGAGCAGGCCAAAGCGGCCGCGCAGGCGCGTAATCAGCAGGCGGCCAAGGAACGTGCCGATGCTGCCAAGGGCAAAGGCAAGAAACCGGTGAAGAAGCCGGCCGTGCCGCGCTGATTCTTCAGCAATAAAAAACGCCAGCTTCGAGCTGGCGTTTTTTATTGTGGCCGGGCACCTTGCGGCATTTGATCAGCCGTAGCGCTTCTGCGCTTCGATGGCCAGGCCGCTGCCGATGCTGCCGAAGGTATTGCCTTCCACGTGCTGCGCATTGGGCAGCATGGCTGCGACGCTCTGGCGCAGCGCCGGAATACCGCTGGAACCGCCGGTGAAGAACACCGTATCCACTTGCTCGACTCTGACGCCGGCATCGCTCAGCAGCTGGGTGACACTGGCGCGCACGCGCTCCAGCAGCGGCTCGATGGCATCCTCAAACAGCGTGCGGGTCAGCTCGGCGACCAGGCCGTCTTCCAGGCGGCTGAGGTCGATGGGGCGCGCATCCTGCTCGGTCAGGGCAATCTTGCTTTCCTCGACCTGCATGGCTAGCCAGTGGCCGTCACGGCGCTCTATCAGCTGGAACAGCCGGTCGATACCGGTAGGGTCGACGATGTCGTAGCGCATGCTCTGCAGCTGGCGCTGCGACTGCGCTGAGTACACCGCGTTGATGGTGTGCCAAGTGGCCAGGTTGAGGTGGGTGCTGGTGGGCATCGGTGCGTCGCTCTTCATTCGGCTGCCGTAGCCGAACAGTGGCATCACGCCAGCCAGAGAAAGCTGCTTGTCGAAGTCGGTACCGCCGATGTGCACGCCGCCGGTGGCGAGGATGTCGTTGTGGCGATCAGCCACTGCGCGACGTTCGGGCGCCAGGCGTACTAGGGAGAAGTCCGAGGTACCACCGCCGATGTCGACGATCAGTACCAGCTCTTCGCGGCTGATGCCCGACTCATAGTCGAAGGCTGCGGCGATGGGCTCGTACTGGAACGACACGTCCTTGAAGCCGAGCTTGTGCGCCACGGCCACCAGAGTGTTTTGTGCTTCCAGGTCAGCCACCGGGTCATCGTCGACGAAGAACACCGGGCGGCCCAACACCACTTCTTCAAAGGGACGGCCGGCAGTGGCCTCGGCGCGGTTTTTCAGCTCACCGATAAAAAATCCGAGCAGGTCTTTAAACGGCAGGGCGCTGCCCAGCACGGTGGTTTCGCTTTTCAGCAGCTTGCTGCCCAAGAGGCTTTTCAGCGAGCGCATCAGGCGGCCTTCGTAGCCTTCCAGGTATTCCTGCAGGGCCAGGCGGCCATAGACCGGGCGGCGCTCTTCGAGGTTGAAGAACACCACCGAGGGCAGGGTGATCTTGCCGTCTTCCAGTGGGATCAGGGTTTCGGCGTCGGGGCGCAGCCAGCCGACGGTGGAGTTGGAGGTGCCGAAGTCGATGCCGCAGGCGCGGGCGGGTGTAGAGAGAGTCATGCGGCGCGCTGTTCCTGAATAAGTACCGGGAGGTTTCTGAGCATCCTGTCACGAAGCCGGCGAGTGGCTGTTGTACAGGCGTGCCGCAAAAACGGCCGCGCATTCTATGCGAGTGCGCGGCGCAATGCTGCCCCCGGTTATCCGGTGTGTGCGACTCAGGGCAAGGGCGGGTTGTCAGGGGTGTTGCGGCGGCTCTGCCACTGCGACCACTCAAAGCCCAGCACCACCAGCAACGACAGGGCGAACGGCAGCAGCAGGTAGAAGCAGCGGAACACAATCAGTGCCGCAAGCACGTCAGCGGCGGGCAACTCTGGCATCGCCGCAAGGAAGGTCACTTCCAGTACGCCCAGGCCGCCAGGTGCGTGAGACAACAGTGCCAGGGAGAACGATGCGAGGAACACGCCGAATACCACCAGATAGCCAGGATTGTGCTCAGCCGGCAGGGCGAAGTAGATGATCGCTGCCGCACAGGCTAGCTCCAGCGGTCCGGCCAGCAGCTGGCGGCCGACAATCCCCAGGCGCGGGTATTCGAGATGCAGCTTGCCCCAGTGCCAGGGCTTGAAGTGCCGCCAGGAACCGAGCACATAGAGCGCAACCAACAGCAGCAGGAGCACGCCGATAATCTCGGAGACCAGCGGTGTGACCTTGGCTACGCGGTGGATCAGATCCGGCTCTAGCACCAGTACGCAGCCGCTGGCGAGGATGGTGCCGAGGACGAAGGTGAAGGAGCAGAAGACGATCAGGATGCCGATTTCCTGCGGCGTCATGCCTTTGCTGCGGTAAGCGCGATAACGCACCAGGGCGCCGGAGAATACTGAGGCGCCGATGTTGTGGGCCAGCGCATAGGTGGTGAAGGAGCACAGGCTGATAAAGCGCCAGGAAATCTTCTTGCCCAGGTGAGCCAGGGCGATGCGATCGTACCAGGCCAGGGCGCTGTAGGCGCCCAGAGTGGCCACGGCGGCCAACAGCCAATCCAGGCGCGGGATGGCGCGTAGGCTATCGGCAATTTCATCGAGGGAAATGGTGCGCACTTGGTGATAGAGCAAGTAGCACGACAGCAGCACGGCGCTCAGCCCCACTAGGGTCCAGGCCAGATCGCTCCTTTTCATTACGGATGCCGCTCCACTCAGATCACTCCTTCGCACGGTGACGGTCTTCGCACACGCCCGTGCGAAGGCTGCGCAGTATCACGGAGGCATGGCCGATGCTCAACCTCAGAATTGCCGTTGGCGTTACGGCGTGTGTCGTGTAGGCGCAATCAGCTCCAGCCGAGGGTCAGGGTTGCCAATACAGCATAGCGGGCGGTTTTTGCCAGACCGACGATCAGCAGGAAAACCCACAGGCGTTCGCGCATCACCCCTGCCACCAGGGTCAGCGGGTCACCGATGATCGGCACCCAGCTCAGCAGCAGTGACCAGCGGCCATAACGGGCATAGCCGCGCTGTGCTTGCTGCAAGCGCGCCTCACTAACCGGGAACCAGGGCTTATGACGAAAGTGCTCAAGGTAACGGCCCAGCAGCCAGTTGAGCAGCGCGCCGAGAATGTTCCCGGCGCTCGCTACCGCCAGCAGTAACCATGGTGAATAGGTGCCGCTGAGCAACAACGCTACCAGCACGCTTTCAGATTGCAGTGGCAGCAGCGTGGCGGCGCCCAGGGCCGAAATAAACAGGCCCAGGTAGGCAGAGAACGTCAGCATCCCGGGTGCGCCGGATTGCCTGGCTTAAGGCTGTTTTTCCTGCTCGGCATTGGCCATCACGTCTTCCAGCTTGAGGCCGGTCAGCCCGTGAATGGTGCGCCACAGGTAATAGAAGATGGCCATCAGCATGATCATCGAGGGGATCGCGATCATCGGGTAGCTAAGCAGGTTCATCCGCCCCAGTTCGGCGTTGAAGGCTTCGCTGCCGGCCGGGCTGATGACGATCCACTTGGCCAGCACGTAGTTCATGGCCGAGGAAAAGAAGAAGGTGCCGCTCAGCCAGTAGGTCGCTCTGAGCAGGCGCGTTTCGAACAGCGCGGTATTACCGGCCTGCTCCAGGCGCTCATGGATCTTGTCGACGTTGAGCACGGTCTTGTTGAACAGCATGGTACGAATCAACGGGAAGCGGGTGCGCGTCGATACCAGCACGGCAATACCGATGATGCCGGGGATCGCCGCTTCCTTGATCGCCAGCCACTGGTTGTCCAGCTTGAGCAGGCCGATGCCGCCAGTCAGCAGCACGCTGACCAGCCCGAGCAGAGCGATAAAGTTGAATTTGCGGTACTTGATCAGCTCGAAGCTGCCCCAGCCCAGCGGGAAGGCCAGCGCCAGCATCAGCGCGCCATCAGCGCCCAGTCGGCTCTCGCCGCTGAGTTTCATCAGGATCAGGGAAGGAATCAGGATGCTGACCAGCAGATCGATAAGCGGGCGGGGTTTGTGCGTTGCCTGAGTGCTGTGCGTGGTATCGGTCATGTCATTCAAGGTGTAGGAGAGAGGCGCGATCATCGCCTGCTTGAGCGGCCGCTACCAGCCCAGCCGTCGCCTGGAGTGTGAAAAAGTGTGAGACCGGGGGCTGCCGTTCAGTTTTTGACGGGCCGTCACTGCTCTGCGCCCGGCGAGGCTAACTGCTTGATGCTAATCTGCTAGTACTGGCTCTAGATCAGTCCGGCAGTGGCACACGGGTGCTTGTTGGTCTCGTTTTTGGGAGTGATCGCCATGCATTGCCGAGGCTTGTGGAAACCGCTGGTGGCGTTATGTGTGCTGTTGAGTGGGTGGGCGTCCTCGGCGATGGCATGCGTGGGAGTGGTAACCGCCAGCTTCACGCCCTACTGGAGCCAGGTGGAAGCGGGTGCGCGCCAGGCCGGGGCCGAGAATCGGCTGGAAGTGCTTGTTCGTGGGCCCACCCATGAAGGCAGCGTGGAGACCCAGTTGGAAATGATTGACTGGGTACTGGCGCGCGGTTGCCGAACGCTGGTCATCGCACCCAGCGGTGAGGAGATCACGCGGCGGGTTAATCAGCTGTCAGCCAGCGGAATAACCACTATTTTTTTTGACCGCGACATGCCAGGTAGCGTGGCGCGCGGCCTCGTCGCGACCGATAACTACCGCGCCGGTGAGCAGGCTGGGCAATACCTAGTGCGCGCTCTGGGTGGTCGGGGCCGCGTCGCGTTATTGCGTTTGCGCCCCGACGTGACGTCGACCACCCAGCGCGAGCGTGGCTTTCGCCAGGCCGCAGAGGCTGGGGGCTTGCAGGTGCTGCTGGATGTCTATGTAGGCGAAGACAGGCAGTTGGCCGTGCAGGCGCTGCAAGGGCAGGTCGATCAGCTGGATGGGCTGTTCACGCCGAACAGCACGAGTTCCCGTGCGGTATTGGCTGCGTTGCGGCGTTTGGGTAAAACCGGGCAGCTGCTGCATGTGGGCTTCGATGGCGACCCGTTATTAATCGAGGCGTTGCGGTCGGGGGAAATTCACAGCCTGTATATCCAGCAGGCCCATCTGCTGGGCTTCCGTGCGGTGCAGTTAGCCGCACGTGCTGCGCGTGGCGAGTTGCCGGCGGAGCGTGTGGTGGTCGCCCTGGACGCTGAGCGAGTTGATCAAGGCAACTTGGCGCAGTGGGAGCAAACGCAGTTGCAGAACACGCTCTCCGGCCAGCCCTAAGCGGTTTTGTGAGGCCGCGAACTGGCTGTGATGTCGTGGCCTGCATATCATGAATGGGGTCTTGTCCTCGTTTATCCGAGGTGTTGCCATGCGGCTTATGCCCCTGCTTGGTGCTCTGTTGCTGCTCATCGGTTACTCCAGTCTGGCGCTGGCGGCGAAGTTGCAGCTGTATACCGAGGAATACCGCCCGCTGAGCTATTTCGACGATGGCAAGCTCACCGGCATGGCGGTTGAAGTCGTCGAGCAACTGATCCAGCGCACTGGGGCCTCTGCAAGCATTCAGGTGGTGCCCTGGACTCGGGGTTACCATCAGGTGCAGCGTGAGGCCAATACCGGTCTGTTCTCAATCGTCCGCACCGCACGACGAGAGTCCCTGTTCCAGTGGGTTGGCCCGATAGCCCTTGGGCATACCAGCTTTTATGCCCGGCGTGGTGCCGGGCTGAATGTACGCTCGCTCAAAGATGTCGAGCGCTTCAGTACCGTTGCGGTTCCCAAGCAGTGGTACTCCTACGAGTACCTCAGTGATAAGGGGTTAAAAAACCTCTACGCGGTGCCGACGCCGCAGCACATGACCAAGATGTTCAAGCATGGCCGTATCGAATTGCTGGTGGCCAGCAGTCTGGCGTTGGATGACATGCTGGCGGAGCAGGGTATGAGCGCCCGGGATGTGGAGCTGCAATTCACCCTGATGGGTACTAACTCCTACATCGCTTTTTCCAAAAATACCGACCCAGCGTTGGTGCAGCGTTGGCAGCAGGCGCTGGATCAATTGACTCGTGATGGCGGCCTGCTGCGCATCCATCGGCGTTGGTTTTCTGACCCTAACAGCATGCCGGTACTGGCCCCGGCGCCTTGACGCAATTCGTTGGCACTGAGCTAGGCTGATTGCAGTGCTCGGAGATTCCATCTTGCTGAAACGATGTTGCCTGCTCAGTATCTGGCTGATGTGCTGCTTGTCCGGTTCGCTTCGTGCTGAGTTGCAGTTGCTGACCGAGGAAGCACCACCCACAAGCTTCAGTCAGAATGGCGAGCTGCATGGCTTGGCGGTGGAAGTGGTGCGTGAGCTCATCAGGCGCACGGGCGATGAGGCGCGCATCCAGTTGCTGCCTTGGACGCGTGCCTACCACCTGGCCCAGCAGCAGGCCGATACAGCGATTTTCTCCACCGTGCGCACCCCTGAACGGGAGGCCAAGTTTCAATGGGTGGGGCCCTTGTTGATCGGCACCACCAGTTTCTACTCGTTGAAATCACGCAATCTGCAGTTCGATAACCTGCAGCAGGCGGCCGACAGTGGCCCTCTGGCTGTGCCGAAGCAGTGGTACACCTATGAGACGTTGGCGGCGCGAGGTTTCACGAACCTCTATGGGGTGACCAGTTCGAAGAGCATGGTGACCATGCTCAAACATGGCCGTGTGCAATTGATTGCCACCGAAGACCTGACGCTGGACGCTGAGCTGGCGCGCGGTGGGTTGCGCGCCGACCAAGTGCAAGCGCACCTGCCGTTTATGCGCTCGGCCTACTACATCGCCTTTTCCCCGCAAACGGATGCCGCTGTCGTGCAGCGCTGGCGTCGTGCACTGGATGGCATGCATCAGGATGGTAGTTTCACTGAGATTTTTCGCCGTTGGATGCCACACGCCCAACCGCCCACTGCGACTGAATAGTCCAGTACCTCTAGATCGCCCATTTACGTATCGAGCATTGTTAATGCCCCGTCCTGTTTCGCTGGATTTTTCAGTCCGTGCGCAGTTATTTGCCCACTTGGCCGCTATGGAAAAAGCTGGGGTGCCTGTGACGCAGGCATTGCTCAGCGTATCGCTACCGGGGAGCAGCAAGGCCGCGTTATCCAGCCTGCAGGCACAGATAGCCAGCGGCAGCGATATGGCCAGTGCCGGACTGCGCAGTGGCGTGTTCACCCCGCTGGACAGCACCCTACTGCGCGCCGCCCAGGCCAGCGGTTGTCTGGCTGCGGTTTATCAGCGACTGGCCGAGCGCTACAGCCACCGCGCGCAGCAGGGCGCGGCAGTAAAATCACGCTTGCTGTTGCCCGCAGCGGTGCTGGTGTTGGCGTTGTTTATCCAGCCGCTGCCTGCATTGGTCGGTGGCCAGCTGAGTATTGCCGGGTATCTGTGGGGCTTACTCTGGCCGATGCTGGCGCTGGGTACGCTCTATGCGCTGGGGCGTGGGCTTTATCGTCGGCGTGAGCGCGCGCCAGCGGCCGCGGCTTCGCCGCTCGATGCCCTGCTGGTGGGCGTACCAGTCTTTGGCACGGCGCTGCTGCGGCGTAATCTGCGGGACTTTTTCGAGAGCCTGGGGCTGATGCTGGAGGCCGGCATGCCCATGCTCGACGCCCTGCCCAAGGCCTGCGCGGTGATCCGCCATACGCCACTGCGCAAACGTTTCAGTAGTGTGCAGCTGGCTGTACAGCGTGGTCAGAGCCTGGCGCAGGCCCTGGCCAGTCTGGACTTCCCCGGCCATGGCTTGGCCCTTGGCCTTATTCGTACGGGGGAGGCCAGTGGCACCTTGCCAGCCAGCCTGCTCAACTACGCCGGGGTGGAAACACAGAAACTCGATAGCCTGACCGAACAGCTGGCGACCTGGTTGCCGCGTGCGCTGTATGCCGGGGTGATGCTGTGGATGGCCTATGGGCTGCTGACTGGCGCAGGCTTTGGGCCGCGCTTACCGGCAGAGTTAGGTTAGTGACACGGTGGACTGAAAGGAGGGTGCAAGGTTACTGGTCGACTATGTAGTTTTACTACATGACGGGTTTTGTAGTTTTGCTACATAATCACTCGCTCAGAATTGACCATGAACGATGGTGCACCCCATGCAAAGAGCCTCGCATCACGACCTTCGCGCACAATTTCGTGCGCTTCTTGCTTCGAATAGCTGCTATCACACCGCTTCTGTGTTTGATCCTATGGCCGCTCGAATTGCCGCTGACCTTGGCTTTGAGGTCGGCATTTTGGGCGGTTCTGTAGCTTCACTACAAGTTCTGGCCGCACCGGATTTCGCCCTGATCACCCTCAGCGAGTTTGTCGAGCAGGCCACGCGGATCGGCCGCGTCAGCCGCCTGCCGGTCATCGCCGATGCTGACCACGGCTATGGCAATGCGCTCAACGTAATGCGCACGGTGGTGGAACTGGAGCGCGCGGGGATTGCCGCGCTGACCATCGAAGACACTCTGCTGCCGGCGCAATTCGGCCGCAAATCCACCGACCTGATCAGCATCGACGAAGGTGTCGGCAAGATCCGTGCGGCCCTGGAAGCGCGGGTTGATCCGGACCTGGCGATCATCGCTCGCACCCATGCCGGCGTGCTGGATGTCAGCGAAGTGATTCGCCGTACCCAGGCCTATCAGGCGGCCGGCGCTGACGCCATCTGCTTGGTTGGGGTCGAGGATTTTGCTCACTTGGAGCAGATTGCTGCGCACCTCAGCGTTCCGTTGATGCTGGTGACTTACGGCAACCCGTCGTTGCGCGATAACGCGCGTCTGGCCAGCCTAGGTGTGCGCATCGTGGTCAACGGTCATGCCGCCTACTTCGCCGCGATCAAGGCCACTTACGACTGCCTGCGTGAGCAGCGTGGTGTTGATGCATGCGACCTCAACGCCACCGAGCTGACCCACAAATACACTCAGCCCGAGGACTACATTGTCTGGGCGCGCGAGTTTATGGAGGTCAAGGAGTAGGCCGACCGCGTGCGCTTGAGATTTGCCCGCAGGCGGCGCATATCTAGAGGCATAGACGGCGGAGGACAAGTGCGATGGCCGGTGGCTGGGCAAATGATGGTGCGGTACAGGAGCAGATCGACAGCAGCATCGAGGACGCCATTCAGCGCGCCCGCAGCCAGCTGCCGCGCGGCGAAAGCCTGAGCCATTGCGAGGAATGCGCCGCGGCCATTCCCGAGGCGCGGCGCAACGCCATCCCCGGCGTGCACCTGTGCGTGGCTTGCCAGACCGCGCATGACAAGGAACAGGCCCGATTCAGCGGCTATAACCGCCGGGGCAGTAAGGACAGCCAACTGCGTTGAGGGTGTAATGGCAGTTGTTGGGCTTCGCCGCTTCGCGGCTCAACCACAACCTACGGGTGGCTATGTAGGTTGTGGTTGAGCGCAGCGAAGCCCAACAGTTACTTGGCATGTCTCGTTGGGCTTTGTCGCTTCGCTCCTCAACCCAACCTACGGAGTTCCGCTCCAGTCTGCTGGCAGCAGGCCTTGGCGCACGTAGCGGTGAATGGATGAGTAGGGCCAGTCAGTTGGCTGCTTTGCATGGCCGTGCTTGACCGGGTTGTAGTGGATGTAGTCGATATGTCGCTGCAAATCCAACTCATCACGAATGTAATGTTCCCAGTAACGTCGCTGCCAGATGCCTCGCTCTCGTTTGAGGTGACGCGAAAGCGAAACGCACTCGCCTCGTCCTATCTGACGGCTGAAACCTGGTTTGGTCAGGGCCCATCGAGTCGGGTAATCCAGATCGCCTTCCGGTAGTTGCCATATGCAATGTAGATGGTCGGGCAACACCGCCATTGCCAGAATTTCGAATGGATGGCTGGTGCGAACGCGGCGAATGCTTTGGCGCAGTGGCTCGATGTGGTCGGTCAGTAATGTTTGGCTGCGATCAGCGAGCGTGACCGTAAAGAAGTAGGTGCCGCCCGGCACCCAGGCGCGTCGATAGCGCATATTCACCGTCCTTGGTGAGTGCAAGAGCTTCGAGTGTAGACCAGGGGCCTGGGTGTTGGGCTTCGCCGCTGCGCGGCTCAACCGCAACCTACGGGTGACTATGTAGGTTGCGGTTGAGCGCAGCGAAGCCCAACATCGGCAAGCTGCTCAGAATAGCTGCTTCAGAACAGGAAATAGCGCTGCGCCATTGGCAGTACATCCGCCGGCTCGCACCAGAGCAGCTGGCCATCAGCCTTGACCTGATAATTCTGCGGGTCGACTTCGATGGTCGGCAGGTAATCGTTGTGGATCAGGTCGGTCTTCTGCACCTCGCGGCAGCCTTTGACCACGCCGATCTTTTTCTTCAATCCCAGCTGCTCGGGTACACCGGCCTCGAACGCCGCTTGGCTGATAAAGGTGATGCTGGTGGCGTGGCGGCTGCCGCCGTAGCTGGCGAACATCGGCCGGTAGTGCACGGGTTGCGGCGTGGGGATCGAGGCATTGGCGTCGCCCATCAGACTGGCAGCAATCGCGCCGCCCTTGAGGATCAGCGTCGGTTTGACGCCGAAGAAGGCCGGGCGCCAGAGCACCAGATCCGCCCATTTGCCCATTTCGATGGAGCCCACTTCGTGGCTGATACCGTGGGTGATGGCCGGGTTGATGGTGTACTTGGCGATATAGCGTTTGACCCGGAAGTTGCTGTTGCCCGGGCCGTCGCCTTCCAGCGGGCCGCGTTGCTTATGCATCTTGTCGGCGGTCTGCCAGGTGCGGGTGATGACCTCGCCAACGCGGCCCATGGCCTGGCTGTCGGAGCTGATCATGCTGAACGCGCCGAGGTCATGCAGAATGTCTTCGGCGGCAATGGTCTCGCGGCGGATGCGGCTCTCGGCGAAGGCTACGTCCTCGGCGATACTTGGGTCGAGGTGATGGCAGACCATCAGCATGTCCAGGTGCTCGTCGATGGTGTTGCGGGTGAACGGCCGGGTCGGGTTGGTCGAGCTGGGCAGCACATTCGGGAAGCCGCAGGCTTTGATGATGTCCGGCGCATGGCCGCCGCCGGCACCCTCGGTATGGTAGGTGTGAATGGTGCGGCCTTTGAACGCGCCGAGGGTGGTTTCGACGAAGCCGGACTCGTTCAGCGTGTCGGTGTGGATCGCCACCTGCACGTCATACTGGTCAGCCACGCTCAGGCAGTTGTCGATGGCCGCCGGGGTGGTGCCCCAGTCTTCATGCAGTTTCAGGCCAATGGCGCCGGCCTTGACCTGCTCAATCAACGGCTCGGGCAGCGAGGCATTGCCCTTGCCGGTAAAGCCCAGGTTCATCGGGAAGGCGTCGGCGGCCTGGAGCATGCGCGCCATATGCCAGGGCCCTGAGGTGCAGGTAGTGGCGTTAGTGCCGGTGGCAGGTCCCGTGCCGCCACCGATCATGGTGGTGACGCCGCTCATCAGCGCCTCTTCGATCTGCTGCGGACAGATAAAGTGGATGTGGGTGTCGATGCCGCCGGCGGTGAGGATCATGCCTTCGCCGGCAATCACCTCGGTGCCGGCGCCGATGGCAATGGTCACGTCGGGTTGAATGTCCGGGTTACCGGCCTTGCCGATGGCGGCAATGCGTCCGTCCTTGAGGCCGACGTCGGCTTTGACAATGCCCCAGTGATCGATGATCAGCGCATTGGTGATCAGCGTGTCGACCACATCGGCGGCGCACAGCTGCCCCTGGCCCATACCATCGCGGATCACCTTGCCGCCGCCGAATTTCACTTCTTCACCGTAGGTGGTGAAGTCCTTCTCGACCTCGATCCACAGCTCGGTATCGGCCAGGCGCACCTTGTCGCCGACGGTGGGGCCGAACATATCGGCATAGGCTTGGCGGGAGATTTTCATGCTGTGGGTCCTGTCCGTAGGGTGGACAGCGCGAAGCTTGTCCACCGTGAGTCTGCTGGGGTGGAAAAGCCTTTGGCGTTTTCCACCCTACGAAAATCGTGGATTAGAGGTCGCCCATCACCCGACCGGCAAAACCGAATACGCGGCGATGGCCCGCCAGATCGACCAGTTCCACATCGCGGCTCTGCCCGGGCTCGAAGCGCACCGCAGTGCCGGCCGGAATATTCAGGCGCATACCGCGCGCGGCGCTGCGGTCAAAGGTCAGCGCGTCGTTGGTTTCGAAGAAGTGGTAGTGCGAGCCGACCTGGATGGGCCGGTCGCCGCTGTTGGCCACGCTCAGGCTGATCGTGCGACGGCCGGCATTAAGCTCGATTTCGCCGTCCTGAATCTGGTATTCGCCGGGGATCATCGCTGCTTCACTCCAGGGTCAATTGCATAAAGGTGAGGTCCAGCCAGCGGCCGAACTTGCGGCCGACCTGCGGCATCTGGCCGGTGGTAACGAAGCCAAGGCGCTCGTGCAGGCGGATCGAGGCGCTGTTGCCGCTCTCGATGGCAGCGACCATCACGTGCAGACCGGCCGCTTGCGCGCGTTCGATCAAGGCGTGCATCAGCAAGGGGCCTAGGCCCTGACCGCGTTGGTCGCTGCGCACATACACCGAGTGCTCAACGGTGTGACGAAAGCCTTCAATGGCACGCCAGGTGCCGTAGCTGGCATAGCCGAGCACCTCGCCCGCGTCGCTGTGGGCCACCAACACCGGAAAACCGGCCGCTGTGCGTTCATTCAGCCAAGCCTGGCGGTTGCCCAGGTCAACCAGGGTTTCGTTCCATATCGCCGTGGTCTGCTGCACGGCATCGTTGTAGATGGCCAGAATTGCAGGCAGGTCGGCGGCAGTAGCGTCGTGAATCATCATGCTTAAGCAATCGGCTGATGGACGGTGACCAACTTGGTGCCGTCAGGGAAGGTGGCTTCCACCTGAATCTCCGGAATCATCTCCGCGATGCCTTCCATCACCTGATCGCGGCTCAGCAGAGTGGTGCCGTAGTGCATCAACTCGGCCACGGTTTGGCCTTCGCGCGCGCCTTCGAGCAAGGCGGCGGAGATGTAGGCCATGGCTTCCGGGTAGTTGAGCTTGACGCCACGGGCTAGGCGCCGCTCGGCCACCAGGCCGGCGGTGAAGATCAGCAGTTTGTCTTTTTCTCTCGGTGTCAGGTCCATCAGGTACTCCAGATACGTGGGGGCACTGCGGTGCGGCCGAGCAGGGCCGGGCGCAACAGCTGCCAGAGGGCAATCAGCCAGGCGCGCGCGTGCAAGGCTTCGTCGGCCAGGCAGCGGGCCACCAGCAGGCCGGGTAATTGGGTCAGGTCGCCGCGCAGCGGTGTGCTCAGATTGCGGCAGTGCTCCAGCAGGTCGCTGTCGATTTCACCGCTGATCAGCAGGGTGGCGAACACCGGTTTGCCCGCCAGGCCGATGGGCGAGTCGAGTAGGCCATCGCCGCCGACCACGCGCTGGCGTTCGTGCCAGAGCAGCTGGTTGTCGCGACGGATATTCAGCTGCGCGTGGAAGTGGCCGGTATCGAAGCGTTCACCACTGGCCGGGCGGCCGAGGGCGACGATGTCCCAGTAGAGCAGCTTGGCATCGCCGAACAGGTCGATCTCGGTGGTCAGTTCCGCCTGAGCCGCAGCGTAGACGATGGTTTCCTGCGGCAGCCATTCCAGGGTGGCACCGGCTTCCACGCGCAGTTTCAGGCTCTGGTAAGCCAGGCCGGCGGCGCGGTACCACTTGGCTGCGCCGGGGCTGGTCAATTGCGCCCAGGCACCGCTGCCGACCGTGGCCGAAATGTCTAGACGATCACCGCCAGCGATGCCGCCGGGCGGGTGGACGATGATGTGTTGGCACACCTCGGGGCCTTCGGCGTACAGGTGCTTCTGCACCCGCAGCGGGCCTTTATGCCGGCGCAAGGTCGGCCGCGTGCAATCGCCATCGCGGCCATAGCCCAGCTCCAGTTCGGCGTGCCAGCTGGGCGTGAAGACGGCGGCGGGAGCGTTCATGCGCTCACCCGGTTGCGTTGACGCCAGGCGTGCACGGCGGAGTAAACACACAGCAGAACCAGCCCCAAGCTGACCACCAGCCACCATTGCAGGTGCATGCCGTAGTAGGGCGGGGCATGCAGCGTGCCTTGCAGCCAGAACAGCGCCAGACCTATGGCCAGCAGGCAGGCGCACAGCGCACGGCCCCAGGAGCGGCAGTAAGAGCGCGGACGCAGCAGCGCCAGCAACAGGCCGCATTCGGCCAAGGCGATGGCGCAGAAAATCAGCACCGGTTTCAGCGGGTAGGGCAGTTCGCTGCCGGCGGGCAGGGCGCGCAGCATCCAGTAGTCCGGCTGGCTGCCGGCCCAGATCAGCAGGGCGATACCCGTCAGTGCGGTGAGCGGGAGCAGAGCGTGACGCAGGGCAAACATCGGGGCCTCGAATCCGTGGGCGAAAGCCTGATTATGCGCAAAGTAAAGGGCCAGCGTCGCCATTCAGATTGCGACCAGTCCGCGCACGCCGTCGGCTTCCATGGTTTCGCCACGGCCCTGCTGGACGATTTCGCCACGGCTCATCACCAGGTACTGATCGGCCAGCTCGGCGGCAAAGTCATAGAACTGCTCGACCAGCAGGATGGCCATGTCACCGCGTTCGGCGAGCTTTTTGATGACCAAACCGATCTCCTTGATCACTGAGGGCTGGATGCCTTCGGTGGGTTCATCGAGGATCAGCAAGCGTGGCTTGCTCGCCAGCGCGCGGCCGATGGCCAGCTGTTGCTGCTGGCCGCCGGAAAGGTCGCCGCCGCGGCGTTGCTTCATTTCACGCAGCACTGGGAACAGCTCGTAGATAAATTCCGGTACCACTTTGGCGTCGCTGCCGGGAAAACGTGACAGGCCCATCAGCAGGTTTTCTTCCACGGTCAGGCGGCCGAAGATTTCCCGGCCCTGGGGCACGTAGGCAATGCCGGCGTGCACGCGCTGGTGCGGCTTGAAGGCGGTGATGGGCTGCCCTTCCCACTTCACCGCGCCTTCTTTTGCGGGGATCAGGCCCATCAGGCATTTCAGCAGGGTGGTCTTGCCCACGCCGTTACGGCCGAGCAGGCAGGTGACTTCGCCGACCTTCACGTCGAACGACAGGCCACGGAGGATATGGCTGCCGCCGTAGTACTGATGCAGTTGCTCAACTTGCAGCATGTTCAGGCTCTCAATTCTGTGGAGTTTGGAAGGTCGTGATCGTGGCGTTAGCGGCCCAGATAAACCTCAATCACTCGTTCATCGGCCTGTACCTGCTCCAGCGAGCCTTCGGCCAGTACGCTGCCCTGGTGCAGCACGGTGACGTGGTCGGCAATGCTGCCGACAAAGCCCATATCGTGCTCCACCACCATCAGCGAGTGCTTGCGCGCGAGCGACTTGAACAGCTCGGCGGTGAACTCGGTTTCGGCGTCGGTCATGCCCGCCACCGGCTCATCCAGCAGTAGCAATTGCGGGTCCTGTACCAGCAGCATGCCGATCTCGAGGAACTGCTTCTGTCCGTGCGACAGCAGGCCGGCCGGGCGCTGGCGCGAAGCGTCGAGCTTGATCGTCTGCAGCACGTCGTCGATGCGGTCTTTCTGCTCGCCAGTCAATTTGGCGCGCAGGCTGGCCCACACCGACTTGTTGGTTTTCTGCGCCAGCTCCAGGTTCTCGAACACGCTCAGCGCCTCGAACACCGTCGGCTTCTGGAACTTGCGGCCGATGCCGGACTGGGCGATTTCCACTTCACTCATCTGGGTCAGGTCGAGGGTTTCGCCGAAGTAAGCGACGCCGTTGTCCGGGCGGGTTTTGCCGGTGATCACGTCCATCATGGTGGTCTTGCCGGCGCCGTTGGGGCCGATGATGCAGCGCAGTTCACCGACGCCGATGTACAGCGTCAGGTTGGTCAGTGCCTTGAAACCATCGAAGCTGACGTTGATGTCTTCCAGGGTCAGGATGGTGCCGTGGCGCACGTTCAGACCCTTGCTGGCCAGGGCGCTGGCACCGATTGGGTCACGGCCGCTGCCGGACGGGTCATAGGCGGGTTCGAGCATAAATTCGGGTACCGGAGTGGCGCGCATCATTGCTCTCCCTTTTTACGCAGCAGGCCGATGACCCCTTTGGGTAAGAACAAGGTCACGACGATAAACAGGAAGCCCAGGGCGAACAGCCAATACTCGGGGAAGGCTACGGTAAACCAGCTCTTCATGCCGTTGACCAAACCGGCGCCGAGCAACGGGCCGATCAGCGTGCCGCGCCCGCCGAGGGCGACCCACACGGCCGCCTCGATGGAGTTGGTCGGCGACATTTCACTGGGGTTGATGATGCCCACCTGCGGAACATAGAGCGCGCCGGCCAGGCCGCACAACACGGCGCTGAGCACCCAGATAAACAGCTTGTAGCCGCGCGGGTCATAACCGCAGAACATCAGGCGGTTTTCCGCATCACGCAGCGCCGTCAGCACCCGGCCGAACTTGCTACGCGCAAGCCGCCAGCCCAGATACAAGCTGGCCACGAGTAGAACGACGGTGGCGAGGAACAGCACTGCGCGGGTATGAGCCGAGGTGATGTCGAAGCCGAGGATGGTGCGGAAGTTGGTAAAGCCGTTGTTGCCGCCAAAGCCGGTTTCATTACGGAAGAACAGCAGCATGCCGGCAAAGGTCAGCGCCTGGG
Source organism: Pseudomonas sp. FEMGT703P (assembly GCF_002786345.1). Classification (NCBI taxonomy): domain Bacteria; kingdom Pseudomonadati; phylum Pseudomonadota; class Gammaproteobacteria; order Pseudomonadales; family Pseudomonadaceae; genus Pseudomonas; species Pseudomonas sp. FEMGT703P. The sequence goes on from NZ_PGCM01000005.1 coordinate 229,720, forward strand.
TCATGATCGAGAAGTACACGCCTTTGATCCGCGAGCGGAAGGCGAAGAAGCCGAACACCAGCGCGAGCAAACCCGGCGCTAACACCACCAGGCACAGGGCCCAGAGGAAGTTGCTGGTGCCGTACCAGTACCAGGGCAACTCGGTCCAGGCGAGGAAGCTCATAAAGGCTGGCAGGCCGTCGCCGGCCGCTTCACGCATCAGGTACATGCCCATGGCGTAACCGCCGAGGGCGAAGAACAGGCCGTGGCCGAGTGACAGCAGGCCGGCGTAACCCCAGACCAGATCGAGCGCCAGGGCGACGATGCAGTAGCAGAGGATTTTGCCGACCAGGGTCAGGCTGTAGGCCGAGACATGCAGGGCGTTGTCCGCCGGCAGCAGGTGCAGCAGCGGCATGGCCAGCAGCACTGCGAGTACCAGCAGGCCGATGGCCATGGAGGCTTGCGGGCCGAGTTTGGCACTGGCGCGCGCCAGCAACGTTTGATTCATGGGCATAGTCATCAGTCGATCACCCGTCCTTTCAAAGCAAACAGACCTTGCGGGCGTTTCTGAATAAACAGAATGATCAGCGCGAGGATTAGGATCTTGCCGAGCACGGCACCGATCTGCGGTTCAAGAATCTTGTTGGCGATGCCCAGACCGAAGGCTGCCATCACACTGCCGGCGAGCTGGCCGACACCGCCGAGTACCACCACCAGGAACGAGTCGATGATGTAGCTCTGGCCCAGGTCGGGGCCGACGTTACCGATCTGGCTCAGGGCAACACCGCCGAGGCCGGCGATACCGGAGCCCAAACCGAACGCCAGCATGTCCACCCGGCCGGTCGGCACGCCGCAGCAGGCCGCCATATTGCGGTTCTGCGTCACGGCACGCACGTTAAGACCCAGGCGGGTCTTGTTCAGCAGCAGCCAGGTCAGCACCACCACGAACAGGGCGAAGCCGATGATTACGATGCGGTTGTACGGCAGCACCAGATTCGGCAACACCTGAATGCCGCCGGACAGCCAGTAGGGGTTGGCCACTTCAACGTTCTGCGCGCCGAAGATCACCCGCACCAGCTGGATCAGAATCAGGCTGATGCCCCAGGTGGCCAGCAGGGTTTCCAGCGGGCGACCGTAGAGGTGGCGAATCACCGTGCGTTCCAGCGCCATGCCGATGGCGGCGGTGACGAAGAACGCCACCGGCAGCGCCACCAGCGGGTAGAGCGCCAGGGCTTCCGGGGCGAAACGTTGGAACAGCACCTGCACCATGTAGGTGGAGTAGGCGCCGAGCATCAGCATCTCGCCGTGGGCCATGTTGATCACGCCGAGCAGGCCGAAGGTGATGGCCAGGCCGAGTGCGGCCAGCAGCAGAATCGAGCCGAGCGACAGGCCGCTAAACGCCTGGCCGAGCAGCTCGCCAATCAACAGTTTTCGTTTGACCTGGGCCAGGCTGGTTTCGGCGGCGGTGCGTACCGTCGGGTCACTTTCCACGGCCGGGTCGAGCAGGGTTTCCAGGCGGGTGCGAGCCAGCGGGTCGCCGGTTTCACCGAGCAGGCGCACGGCAGCCAGGCGCACGGCCAGGTCGCTGTCGACCAGCTGCAGGTTGGCCAGCGCCAGGGTCAGGGCGTCGCGCACCGCATCATCGGTTTCGCTGGCCACCTGGGCATTAAGCAGTTGCAGCTGCGCCGGCTTGGCGCTCTTCTGCAGTTGTTGGGCGGCGGCCAGGCGCAGCGCCGGGTCATCAACCAGCAGCTGGTGGCTGGCCACCGCAGTGGCGATCAGGCCGCGCAGGCGGTTGTTCAGGCGCAGCTTCTTTGGCGTGTCGAGGGGCTGTGCTTCACCTTCGGCGGCCTGGTAGTTGCCGGCGGTTTCGATAAAGGCGGTCTTGGCGCTGTCAGCAGCGACGCGGCCTTGTTGCAGGGCTTCGAGCAGCGGCAGGCGCGCGGCATCGGGCGCTGCGGACCAGTGTTCGAGCAGGCTGGCCTGCTTGGCCGGGTTGGCGGCGACGAAGTCCTGGGCGTCACCGGCGTGTGCGGCCAGGGGCAGCAGCAATAGCAGGCTCAGCAGAATTCGGGTAACGGCAGTGGGCATAGGGCAGTCCTTTGGGAGTACCAGCCGCCGCGTAGGCGCGGCGGCTGGTCAGCCTTGGCCCGGAGGCGATCCGGGCAGGGCGTTCCCGGATGTCATCCGGGCTTACTGGCAGGTACTTAGTTCGACTTGACCGCGTAATCCGGCTTCTTGTCGTTGCCTTCGATGAACGGGCTCCACGGTTGGGCGCGGACCGGGCTGCTGGTTTCCCAGACCACGGAGAACTGCCCGTCTTCCTGGATTTCACCGATCATCACTGGCTTGTGCAGGTGGTGGTTGGTCTTGTCCATGGTCAGGGTGTAGCCGCTTGGTGCAGCGAAGGTCTGGCCGTAGAGCGCCTCACGAACCTTGTCGACCTCGGTGGTGCCGGCTTTCTCGACCGCTTGCGCCCACATATTGATGCCGACATAGGTGGCTTCCATTGGGTCGTTGGTCACGGCCTTGTCGGCGCCTGGCAGGTTCTTGGCTTTGGCGTAGGCCTTCCACTTGTTGACGAACTCGGTGTTGACCGGGTTTTCCACCGACTGGAAGTAGTTCCACGCGGCCAGGTGGCCGACCAGTGGCTTGGTGTCGATGCCACGCAGTTCTTCTTCACCCACGGAGAAGGCCACCACCGGCACGTCGGTGGCTTCCAGGCCCTGGTTGGCCAGTTCCTTGTAGAACGGCACGTTGGAGTCGCCGTTGACGGTGGAGATCACCGCAGTCTTGCCGCCGGCGGAGAACTTCTTGATGTTGGCGACGATGGTTTGATAGTCGCTGTGACCGAACGGGGTGTAGACCTCTTCGATGTCTTTCTCGGCCACGCCCTTGCTGATCAGGAAGGCGCGCAGGATCTTGTTGGTGGTGCGCGGGTAGACGTAGTCGGTGCCGAGCAGGAAGTAGCGCTTGGCCGCGCCGCCATCTTCGCTCATCAGGTACTCGACCGCCGGGATGGCCTGCTGGTTTGGCGCGGCGCCGGTGTAGAAGACGTTCGGCGACATCTCTTCGCCTTCGTATTGCACGGGGTAGAACAGCAGTCCGTTGAGTTCTTCAAATACCGGCAGCACGGATTTGCGCGACACGCTGGTCCAGCAGCCGAACACCACGTCGACCTTGTCCTGGGTCAGCAGTTGGCGGCCCTTCTCGGCGAATAGCGGCCAGTTCGAGGCCGGATCGACCACTACGGCTTCCAGTTGTTTGCCATTCACGCCACCCTTGGCGTTGATCTCGTCGATGGTCATCAACGCCATGTCTTTCAGCGAGGTTTCCGAAATGGCCATGGTGCCGGACAGCGAGTGCAGGATGCCGACTTTGATGGTCTCGGCGGCTTGCACGGTCCAGGTCATGCCCATGGCGGCGATGGACGCTGTGAGGGTAAAGGCCTTGATCAGGTTGCGACGTTGCATGGTGCGATCTCCATTCACGAACTTAAGTGTTTGAGCTGCTGGTTTTTAGTTGTTTGTCTGGCAGTTGAAACAGGACAGGGCCCTGGGTCTTCACTTCAGGTCTTCACCTCTGGTGCCGGCATGGTGCGCTGACGCGCGCTGTGCAGCATGTGCAGGGTGATCTTGCGCACTTCGGCCTTGCTGACCTCTATGTGGGTCTTGAGCAATAGCTGTGCCTCTTCGCATCGCCGCGACAAAATTGCCGCGAGAATTTCGCCATGCTCGTCATAAGTGGCCGCCACGCGCGGGCTCTGGGTGAAGTCCAAGCGCCTGATAATGCGGATTTTCTCGCTCACCTCGGCGTGCAGGCGGGCCATCTCGCGGTTGCCGGCGGCTTCCAGCAACTGGCAGTGAAATCGCTCATCCAGGCGCGAGACTTCGCGGCCGTCCTGTAAACGCTGCTCGGGTTGCACCAGCCAGGTGCGCTGCAGTTGCACCAGTGCGTCGCTGTGCTCGTCTTGGGGGCGTTCGCACAACCGCCGCACGGCTTCCAGTTCGAGGACGATGCGTACTTCATACAGCTCCTCGAAATGCGCGAAGTCGAACGGCATCACCTGCCAGCCACTGCGGAAATACACCTGCAGGTAGCCCTCGCGCTGCAGGCGGTATAGCGCCTGGCGCACCGGGGTGCGGCTGGCGGCCACACGCTCGGCGATCTCGCCTTCGGAGAAGCGATCACCGGGCAGCAGGCGGAACTCGAAGATGTCGTCCTTGAGCTGCAGGTAGATGCGCTCGGCGAGGTTGTCCGGGCGTTCCTTACTGCTGCTGGCGGCGCCGCTCAGTTGCATGGCGTCAGCCCTGCTGCTGGCTGGTGATAAACGCGCGCCAGCCACCGAAGCTGGTGATATCGCGCGCGCCATCTAGCGCATAGGGTTCGCAGATAAAGCCTTTGACCCAGCGACCATCGGCCAGCTGCAGATTGCCGATGCCCAGTGGCGCGGGAATCTCTGCGACGAATTCGCCAAAGCGCGCCTGTGGGATATCCCACAGCTCGACGATGATCGCCGCGCCGTCTTCGGCCACCCGCGCCAGCCCCGGTTTCGGCGGCACAGTGCCGGGCAGGGCATACAGGCGATACGTGGCAGCGCTGGTGGTTTGCTCAACCAATACGGCGTCGCGGCTGGTGAGTTGGAAGTTCAGCGGCATACCGGTCAGGTGTGCGCCGACTACGGCGACGCGCACGCTGCCGGGGGCTGGCGTGCTGCTCAGCGCCTGCTCGGGCAATGCTTTACCCGTGGCGCCCAGCGGCAGCTTGAGGGCCTGCTGCCAGCGCTGGCCAAAGGCGGCGAGTGCCTGGTCGTGCCAGGCTGGAGCGATCAGGGTGATACCGGCGGGCAGACCGTCGGCACGCATACCAGCGGGTACGGCCAGGGCCGACAGGTCGGCGAGGTTGGTGAAGTTGGTGTAGGTGCCGAACTGGCTGTTGAACAGCACCGGCTCTGCGTCCATCTCGGCCAGGCTGCGAAGGGTCGGCGAGGTCGGTACCACCAGGGCATCGAAACCGGCCAGCACGTCATTGATCGTCCGGCTCAGTGCGGCGCGAGTGTATTCGGCCTTGTAGGCATCGCAGGCGCTGTATTTATGGCCGTTTTCGACGATACCGCGCACCACCGGGTTGATATGTGCCGGGTCGACGTCTTCGAGCGCCACAGTGCGTTCGGCGACCCAGCTGCCGTAATACAGCTGCTCGGCCAGTTGCTGGAAGGGCGTGAAATCGATCTCCACCAGATCAGCGCCCAACTCGCGCAACTTGGCCAGGGCCTGCTCAAACACCGCTTGGTTCTGCCTATCGCCAAAGAACTCGGGGTTGCTTGGCACTGCCAGGCGCGGCTTGGCCGGCATGCCGACCTTGGCGCTATTGGGGTTCTTGCGGCTGTAAGGGTCAGCTGCGTCATAGCCACCGGCAATCTGCGCCACGCTCAGGGCATCGCTGACGGTCAGGGCAAATACAGAAATGCAATCAAGCGTTTTACAGGCCGGCACCAGGCCGCTATTTGACAGCCAGCCCTTGCTCGGCTTGAGCCCGACGATGTTGTTGAAGCCCGCTGGAACACGGCCGGAGCCGGCGGTGTCGGTGCCCAGCGAGAAGGGCACTAGGCCACGCGCCACCACGCTGGCTGAGCCGGAGCTGGAACCGCCGCTGACGTAATCCGGATTAAAGCTGTTGCGCACCGCGCCATACGGCGAACGGGTGCCGACCAGGCCAGTGGCGAACTGGTCAAGGTTGGTCTTGCCGATCAGGATGGCGCCCGCAGCGCGCAGCTTGGCCACCACCGTGGCGTCGGCTGCAGCGGTGTAGGCGAACTCCGGGCAGGCAGCGGTGGTGGGCCAGCCGGCAGCGTCGATATTGTCTTTGATGGCGAAGGGCACGCCGTACAGCGACAGCTTGCTCAGCTCGCCGTTGGCGGCGTCGAGTAGCGCTGACAACGCATCGAGCTGGGCATTGAGCTGCACTTCGCTGGCCAGGGTGATCCAGGCATTGTCCTCTGTGCTCAGTTCGAGGCGCAGGCTATGCAGCAGCTCGGCGGGTGATTGGCCGTCGCGGTAGGTCTGTTGCCAGTCGGTGAGGGTGAGGGTGATCGGGGCGTTGGACATGCGCTGATATTCCATCTTGTATCCAAGTGATGGAGTGATCAGAGCAAGCCTGGTGCCAGGTTTGCTAAGTCGATCTATTTCAATGAGTTAGCCGCGTATTGCGGCTTTTCAGAGAGCGGCGCAGAACGGTTGGTGCACCGCAGCGGGGCCGATTGCCAGCTTGTGGTGCAGCCCGAAGCGCATCCGGGCTGGGTCAGAGGGCTAGGTAGTTCTTGACTCCGGTAAAGATGATCTGCGCGGCCAGGGCGCAGACAAACAGCCCCATTAGGCGGCTGACGATCTGCAGGCCCTGATCGCCGAGCAGGCGCTCGAACTGGTTGGACATATACAGCACCACGCCCACCGTGAGACTGGCCAGGGCGATGCCCAGCACGGCCACGGCCTTGTCGCCCCAGTCCGGCTGGCTGGCGCCCATCAGCAGCAGCGCACCGATGGTGCCGGGGCCGACGGTGAGCGGGATGGTCAGCGGCACGATGGTTACGTCCTGCTGCACGTTATCGCTCTGCACTGCCGACTTGCCCTGGGCCATGCCTAGGGCCGAGATAAACAGCACGCTGCCAGCGCCGATGCGGAAGGCGTCGATGGTGATGCCGAACAGGGTGAAGATGTGTTTACCGAACAAGTACAGCAGCACGCTGGCGATCAGTACTCCGAGGGCGACTTTCCAGGCCAGGCGCTTGCGTTCCTTGACCGTGTAGCCACGGCTCAGGCCGATAAAGCACGACAGCACGAAGAACGGGCTATAGAGCACCAGCAGTTTCAAATACAGGCTGAACAGCGCGGACGCCATGGAAAGAACTCGTCTCGATAAAGAAGGGTGGCAGGGTAAGAGTGTAGAGGCTGCCAGGCAATCCCGGCCGTATCCTCAGGAAGGCAGGGCGTCGCGTTGGCGGCGGATTTCCCGTTCGGCGACCCAGTGTTCGATCAGCTCGCGCAGTTGCGACATTTCCACCGGTTTGGACATATGCCCGTCCATACCAACCTGGCGGGCGCGTTCTTTGTGTTCGTTGAGGATGTGCGCGGTGAGCGCCACCACCGGGGTGCGTGTGCGCTGTTCGGCGGCTTCCCAGGCGCGCAGCTGCTCGGTGGCGGAGAAACCGTCGAGTACCGGCATTTCACAATCCATCAGCACCAGGTCGTATTGCTTAGCTTTCATCGCGCTGAGGGCTTCTTCGCCGTTGCTGGCAGTGTCGGGCTGCAGGTTCAGCTTGCCGAGCATGCCGCGGATCACCTTGGTGGAGATGGTGTTGTCCTCGGCCACCAGAATGCGGAAGTCATTGGGCACGTTCAGCTGCGCGCTAACCGGCGTTGGGCTGAACATCGGTGAATCGCCCTTGCCGCGTTGCGCCAGTTCATCGGCCAGGGTGGTTTTCAGGGTATAGCCAGCCACCGGCTTGGCCAGGATGCGTTTGATCCCGGCGTTGCGCGCGATGATCTTGCTCGGCGCATTGCTGATGCCGGTGAGCATGATCACCAGAATGTCGTGGTTGAGGTTGGCGTCTTCCTTGATCCGCGCGGCCAGCTGCATGCCGGTCATCCCGGGCATGTCCTGATCGAGCAGCACCGCATCGAAGTATTCACGCAGATGCGCCTTGGTCCGCAGCAGGGCCATGGCCTCTTTACCTGAGGGCACGGCGCTGACCTGCATGCCCCAGGCGCTGCATTGTTGCACCAGCACCTTGCGGCAGGTGTCGTTGTCGTCCACCACCAGCAGGCGAGCGCCCTGCAGCGAGGCATCGAGGTCGGCGGTGGGTTGTTCCAGTCGCGTTGCGTCCAGCGGTAGGGTCAACCACAGGGTGGAGCCCTGGCTGCCGCCGCTCTGGATGCCGAATTCGCCTTCCATCAAGCGCACCAGCTGGCGGGCGATGATCAGGCCGAGGCGGCCGCCGATTTTGGTGGCGGCAAGGAAGTCCTTGCTGTGCAGTTCGGCATTCAGCAGCGCGTCGCGCTCGCTGGCATCCAGCGGTTTGCCACTGTCCTGCACAGCGATGCGCAGGCGCGGTTGTTCGGTATTGGTGTCGAGTGCGACCACCAGAAGGATTTCACCTTCGTCGGTCTGTTTGAAGGCATTGTCCAGCAGGCTCAGCAGGGTCTGGCGCAGGCGCGTGGGGTCGCCGCTGATCACCCGTGGCACCTGCGGCTGCATAAAGCTGATCAGCTCGACTTTCTGCTGCTCGGCCTTGGCGCGGAAGATATCCAGGCAGTCTTCGATCAGTGCATTAAGGTCGAACTGCACGTCATCCAGCTCGATCTGCCCGGATTCGAGCTTGGAGATGTCGAGGATTTCGTTGATCAGGGTGAGCAGCTCGTTGCCCGAGCTGTGGATGGTCTGTACGTAGTCGCGTTGCTTGGCGGACAGTGGCGTGCCTAGCAGTAGTTCGGTCATGCCCAGCACGCCATTCATCGGCGTGCGGATTTCGTGACTGATCTTGGCGAGAAATTCCGCCTTGGCTTTCAATTCGGCGGAGCTGGCGGCGAGGGCGCGGCTGGTGCTGAACTGGTCCTGCATGATGCGTCGCTGTCGCTCACTCAAGGCCATGCTGAGGATAAAACCGCTGACGGCGGTGGTGGCGAGCAGGCCGTAAGCGATCCACTCACTCTGTACCGCCCAGTAGCCGAACAGGATTGGCAGGGCGCAGATAAAGGCTGCACAAAAAAGTAGCACTGCCAGGCTGAACAGCCGTGCCGGCTGGTAGCCATGCCGCCAGTGCGTCAATGCAACCATGAGGATGCTCAGTCCGGCGACGGCATTCAGCAGGTAGACCAGTTGATTGAACTGCAAATTGGTTGCGACCAGCAGTGCCACGCAGACCAGGCTGATCACCACCACTTCGCCGGTGAGCAGGTGGTTCAGCGGCGTGCTCGGGCAGACCTTGTGGAAAAAACTGGCGGTAAAGCACAGGGCGCAGAGTGCGGCCAATAGCATCGACAGATTGGCAATCTGCGGTTGCAGGCTTTGCCATTCGCTGAGCCAGGGCGTGCTGATCCCCAGCAGGCTGACCACCGCCACCAGCTGGCAGACCTGGGTGGCCGCCAGCCACAGGCCGCTAACAGCACGCGTATAGGCAAAGCGCACAAGGTTATAGGCCACCAGCATACCCAGGCAGCCGAGCAGTAAGCCAAACATCAATGGGCGCTTGTCATCGGCGACCATCGCCTGCGCACTTTGCAGGGTAATGCTAGGGCGCAGCGAATGTTCCGAGGCCAGGCGCAGGTAGATATCCAGTGGCTGCTCAGCACTTGGCAGCGGCAAGAGGAAGTCGCGGCTGGCCAGGGGGCGGCTGGAAAATGGCAGGTTACTACCGGTGTGCGCCTGCTCGATCAGCGTATCGCCCTGCAGCACGTACAGGTCGAGATAGGCCAGATAGGGCGCGAACACCCGCAGCATCTGCGCATCAGTGTTGACTGGCATGCGGTGATGCAGCCACAGCGCACTGTTGCCGCCAGGGGTGTAAAGCTGGGTGAGGTCGGTTGAGCGGAACTGCGCCTGGCGCTCGGGGCTACGTACATCATTGAATTGCAGCTCAGCGCTCGGGTCGGTGAGGCTTGACCAGGACGCCTGCGCATCTGCCTGAGCTGACGCTACAGTAAGCGCCATCAGCAGCGTGCTGAGTAGCAGGTAGGTGGCAATCCTCAGCCGGCGCACAGTGAAGTCCCTTCAAAAATAAGTGCTTGGATTATAGCCAAGCTGTTCGCGAGGGAAATATGACAAAGGTGGCCAATTGGCCACCTTTGTCGTGTTTTACCCTTTATTTACCTTCATTTTTCCCCGCGTTCGCGGGCGATGGCGCGGTAACCGATGTCGTTGCGGTAGAAACTGCCGTTCCAGCGGATTTTCTCAGCCAGGCGGTAGGCCTGCTGCTGAGCTTCTTCAACCGTACGACCGATTGCGGTGGCGCAGAGTACGCGGCCACCTGCGGTGACGATCTGGCCGTCCTTCAGAGCGGTGCCCGCATGGAACACTTTGCCTTCCAATTGCGCGGCAGCATCCAGACCTTCGATCACATCGCCCTTGGCGTAATCGGCCGGATAACCACCAGCGGCGATCACCACACCCACGGTTGGGCGTGGGTCCCAGGTGGCTTCGACCTTGTCCAGCGCCTTGGCCAGTGCGGCTTCGACCAGCAGAACCAGAGAGCTTTCCAGGCGGCACATGATCGGCTGGGTTTCTGGGTCGCCGAAGCGGCAGTTGAACTCAATAACCTTGGGCTTGCCGGCCTTGTCGATCATCAGCCCGGCGTAGAGGAAACCTGTGTAGACGTTGCCTTCTGCCGCCATACCGCGCACGGTCGGGTAGATCACTTCGTCCATCACGCGTTGGTGCACGTCTGCGGTGACCACCGGAGCTGGCGAATAAGCGCCCATGCCGCCGGTGTTCGGGCCGGTATCGGCGTCACCGACGCGCTTATGGTCCTGGCTGGTGGCCATCGGCAGCACGTTCTCACCGTCGACCATGACGATAAAGGAGGCTTCTTCACCGTCCAGAAACTCTTCAATGACCACGCGCGAACCCGCGTCACCGAAAGCGTTGCCAGCGAGCATGTCGCGTACGGCGTCCTCGGCTTCAGCCAGGGTCATGGCGACGATCACGCCTTTGCCCGCAGCCAGGCCGTCAGCCTTGATCACGATCGGCGCGCCGACTTTTTGCAGGTAGGCCAGGGCCGGCTCGACTTCGGTGAAGTTCTGGTAGTCGGCTGTTGGGATGTTCTGGCGTGCCAGGAAATCCTTGGTAAAGGCCTTGGAGCCTTCCAGCTGCGCAGCGGCGGCGGTTGGGCCGAAGATATCCAGCTTGCGCGAACGGAACAGATCGACCACGCCTTTAACCAGCGGCGCTTCCGGGCCAACGATGGTCAGCTGCACGTTCTGCTCAGCGAAATCGGCCAGCTGCTCGATAGCCAGCACATCGATGTTGACGTTTTCGCACTTGGGCTCAACGGCGGTGCCAGCGTTGCCGGGGGCGACGAAGACTTTAGTGACGCGCTTGTCTTGTGCCACTTTCCAGGCCAGGGCGTGTTCGCGACCGCCGCTGCCGATGATCAATACGTTCATGTTTCTCTCCCAATGGAGGCCGGCGTATGGCCGTTTGGTGGATAAGCGAAGCGTTATCCACCCTACAAATTTCGAGGTCGCGATCGGGCTGGTAGATGCAAGGCGTCCGGCCCTTCACCCAGCGGAGTTGCCTTCTGGCAATGAGCATGGGGGGGCCGGACAACGCCGCAGATGCCTGTCCGAGTGCGGCCGATTTTAGTGCCTAAAGTGGCGCATGCCGGTAAACACCATGGCGATATTGGCTTCGTCGGCAGCCGCGATTACTTCGTTGTCACGCATCGAGCCGCCCGGCTGGATCACCGCAGTAATGCCATTGGCCGCCGCATTGTCCAGGCCGTCGCGGAACGGGAAGAAGGCGTCGCTGGCCATGACCGAGCCGGCGACCTGCAGCCCGGCGTGTTCGGCCTTGATGGCGGCGATGCGCGCGGAGTTGACGCGGCTCATCTGGCCGGCGCCGACGCCGATGGTCTGGCGGCCTTTGGCGTAGACGATGGCGTTGGATTTGACGAACTTGGCCACTTTCCAGGCGAAGATCAGGTCATGGATTTCCTGCTCGCTCGGCGCACGCTGAGTAACGATCTTCAGGTCTTCGGCCTTGATCATGCCTATGTCGCGGCTCTGCACCAGCAGGCCACCGTTGACGCGTTTGAAGTCCCAGCCAGCGCTGCGCTCGGCCGGCCATTCGCCGCATTCCAGCAGGCGTACGTTGGCTTTGGCGGCGACGATGGCGCGAGCCTCTGCGCTGATTTTCGGGGCGATGATCACTTCGACGAACTGGCGCTCGACGATGGCCTGGGCGGTGGCACCGTCCAGCTCACGGTTGAATGCGATGATGCCGCCGAAGGCCGACTCGGTGTCAGTGGCGTAGGCCAGCTCATAGGCCTGGCGGATGCCGCCTTCGCTGTCCAGGGCCACGGCCACGCCGCACGGGTTGGCATGCTTGACGATTACGCAGGCCGGTTTGACGAAGCTCTTCACACATTCCAGCGCGGCGTCGGTGTCGGCCACGTTGTTGAACGACAGCTCTTTGCCTTGCAGCTGAATGGCGCTGGCCACGCTGGCTTCACCCTTCTGCGCTTCCACGTAGAACGCCGCACTCTGGTGCGGGTTCTCGCCGTAGCGCATTTCCTGAGCCTTGATGAACTGGCTGTTGAAGGTGCGCGGGAACGCGCCGCGCTCTTCGGTGCTCAGGGTGTCGCGGCTCTGGTCGATGGTGCCCAGGTAGTTGGCGATCATGCCGTCGTAGGCGGCGGTGTGCTCGAAGGCTTTCAGCGCCAGGTCGAAGCGCTGGGCGTAGCTCAGGCCGCCGGCTTTCAGCGACTCGATGATGCCGGCGTAGTCGCTGGCGTTGACCACGATGGCCACGTCTTTGTGGTTCTTCGCGGCAGAGCGAACCATGGTCGGGCCGCCGATGTCGATGTTCTCGATGGCGTCGGCCAGGTCACAACCCGGCTTGGCTACGGTGGCGGCGAAGGGGTAGAGGTTGACCGCGACCAGGTCGATTGGCTTGATGCCGTGCTCATCCATTACCGCGCCGTCGATGGCGCGACGGCCGAGGATGCCGCCGTGGATCTTCGGGTGCAGGGTCTTGACGCGACCGTCCATCATTTCCGGGAAGCCGGTGTAGTCGGCGACTTCCACAGCAGCGATGCCGTTGTCCTTGAGCAGCTTGTAAGTGCCGCCGGTGGAGAGGATTTCCACGTTCAGGGCGACGAGCTCGCGGGCAAACTCGAGGATGCCGGTCTTGTCGGAAACACTGATCAAGGCGCGGCGAACGGGGAGGCGGGTGGTCTGGTCGGTCATTTCAGAATCCATCAGAGCAGGGATATCAGCAAAAAAGGCGGCTCATGTGGGCCGCCCTTTTCGGGAGTTCGGGGTTACAGCAGGTCGTATTGCTTGAGCTTCTTGCGCAGGGTGCCGCGATTCAGGCCGAGCAGCTCGGAGGCCTTGGTCTGGTTGCCCTTGACGTAGTTCATCACGGTTTCCAGCAGCGGCGCTTCCACTTCGGTGAGCACCAGGTTGTACACGTCACTGACGTCTGCGCCCTCAAGATGGGCAAAATAATTGTGCAGAGCCTTCTCAACGCTGCCGCGCAGGGTTTGCCCCTCTTCGCTTGGCGTATTGAGATGCTGCTTCAAGCTGCTGTTGTCACTCACGGGAGCCATTCCACTTCCTAAAGTCTCAGTCAACATCGTCATGCGGCCACCCCTTCTCCATTGTTATGACGCTCGCTGAAGAACTCGCGAACGTTGGTGCACTGCGCGTCCGTACTGTCCAGACGATTGAATTGGGCGCGGAACTCCCTGGCGCCCGGCAAGGTTGCGAGATACCAACTGACATGCTTGCGGGCAATGCGAACGCCCATTACATCGCCGTAGAAGGCGTGCAGTGCAGCCAGATGTTCAAGCAGAATGCGTTCCACTTCGAGCAGGCTAGGTGCCGGGAGCTGTTCACCGGTACACAGGTAATGCTCGATCTCACGGAATATCCACGGCCGGCCCTGAGCCGCGCGACCGATTAGCAGGCCATCAGCGCCAGTGGCGGCGAGCACCATTTTGGCCTTCTGCGGCGAATCGATATCGCCATTGGCCAGCACCGGAATTGACACCGCCTGCTTGATCGCGGCGATGGTGTCGTACTCGGCCTCGCCCATATACAGGTCGGCGCGGGTGCGGCCATGCACGGCCAGCGCGACAATGCCGGCGTCTTCGGCGATCTTCGCCACGGCAATGCCGTTCTTGTTCTCACGGTCCCAGCCGGTGCGGATTTTCAGGGTCACCGGCACATCTACGGCGGCGACCACAGCCTGAAGAATCTCGCGGACTAACACTTCGTCTTTCAATAGGGCGGAACCGGCGGCCTTGTTGCAGACCTTCTTGGCCGGGCAGCCCATATTGATGTCGATGATCTGCGCGCCCATTTCCACGTTGCGCCGCGCCGCTTCGGCGAGCATTTCGGGATCACCACCGGCGATCTGTACCGAGCGTGGCTCGGGATCACCGCTGTGCATCATGCGTAGGCTCGACTTGCGGGTGTTCCACAGGCGCACATCGCTGGTGACCATTTCCGACACCACCAGACCCGCACCCATACGCTTGCACAGCTGTCGAAACGGCTGATCAGTGACCCCCGCCATCGGGGCGAGAATCAGCGAATTTTGCAATGTATAAGGGCCGATGCGTAGCGCCGACATAGGGCTTCCCTGCTCAAGAGACCAGCTGTTGAACAAATAGGAGAGTGCGAAAAAGGGTGGGCATGATACCCGCTCTGGATGACCGGAGAAAGGCTGTTTTGAACAAATTCTGAACAGCTCTGGCCTTATCGCGAAGGGTTTGGTTAGCGCGGATTTTCAAGCAATCCGCGGCATGCAGGCTATTCCGGCGAGTGGAAGCTCAGGCTGTAGTTCACCGCCTGGGTGCCTGGGTCGAGGATGTCCAGGGAGATGTGAATAGGCGTCTGCGGCGGCATTTCCGCGTTGCCAGCCAGCTCGCCAGCGAGGTATTCGCTGGGCTTGAAACGGCGGCTGGCAAGCAGTTGGCCGTTGATGTCGGCAAAGCGCATTTCCAGCAGCGGGAAAGGCTGCGAGAACGCTGCGCGGTTGTAGAGGATGGCATCGACCACCAGAGCACCGCTGAATTCCGGGTGGCTGCGTACCACCAGGTTGCTGCTCTTGACCTGGGTGATGTCTACCTTGGAGGGCAGCTGACAGCCGACTGTCGGGCAGAGTTGCTCGAACCAGGGGCGGTACTGATCCTGGCGCGCCAGTTCATCGAAGTGATACATCACGTACTGCCCGGCCAGGGCGCTGGCCCCAATCAGGTTCAGAAGCCCCCAGCCGATCCAGCGTCCCCAGGGCTTCTTCGGTTGTTGCCAGTCCAGCAGAAGCGGCTCGTCATCCAGCTCGAACAGGTGCTCGTCCCTCAGTTCGGGCTCGCTGCGCGCGGTCTTTTTCGGTGCCGCAACAGTGGGTTCTTCATCAACTGGTTCGTCTGCCCGCGAGCTAAATGGCTCGCGCTCGGCATGCAGTTCGATGTGCTCGATTTCCGGCTCTGGGTGGCGGCGGTCAAGGGCGTTGAGGTCGAGCGGCGGCTCGTCATCGGGCTCGTTGACTGGCTCGGGCGCTACAGGTGTAGACGGCGGAGTCGGCCGCACAGGTGGCGTCAGCGGCTGAGGTTTGACGCTCAGGCTGGCCGCTGGCTTGCTCAGCTCGTCCTGCAACAGTGCTTCGGCCCAGCGCTCGTCATGCGGGTCGCGCTCAATCGGTTCGGGCGCCAGAAAATTTTCGGCGTATTTCGGTGCGCTATCAATCGCCAGGAACTGCTTGGACAGCTGCTGCTCCTGGGCTTCGAGCTTGGCCAGCTCTTCGTCCAGATCGAGGCCGTCAAGGTCCAGGTCGTCATGAATCCACAGTGTATCGCTGGTTTTGCTGCTGGCAGGCGCGGCATGTATTGCAGAGGGTGTGCTGGGTGCGGCCGGCTGCGGTGCTGGTGGCGCAAGCGGTTTGCTGGGCTGTGGTGCCGGCGCTGGCGCAGCGGCAGGCACTGCGGGTGGTGGCAGTTGCTGGCCCTGTTCACGAAGCTGTTGCGCAGCATTGAACACATGCAGGCAGGCCCCGCAGCGCACGGCACCATGGGCGGCGCCCAGCTGCGTGAGGTTCACGCGAAAGCTGGTGCGGCAATGGGGGCACTGGGTGACGAAGCTCTGGGTCATGCGGCGATCCGGCTAAACGAGGCGGCTAGTCTAACGCAAGTGCTTGGTAATGCAGCAGCTGTGCGCGCTGGGGCGGTTAGCGGCGTACACCACTGATACGCACCCAGCCATCTTTGTCAGCGGTCGGGTCGAGGATAAAGGCGTCGTTATAGGCGGCGCGCACCTCTTCGGCCTGCTCGGCAAGGATGCCCGACAGCGCCAGGCGCCCGCCCGGCTTGACCAGGCTGGTGATCTGCGGCGCCAGCGCCACCAGTGGGCCGGCGAGAATATTGGCGACCACCACGTCGGCTGGCTGTTGCGGCATGTCGTCCGGCAGGTAGAGCGGGAAGCGCTCCGGGTCGATACCGTTGCGTCCGGCGTTATCCCGCGAGGCTTCGATGGCCTGAATATCGATATCAGTGCCCACCGCCTGCGGCGCGCCGAGCAGCAGGGCGGCAATTGCCAGGATGCCCGAGCCGCAACCGAAGTCGATCACGCTGCAATCCTGCAGGTTCTGGCCGTCCAGCCATTCCAGGCACAGTGCGGTGGTCGGATGGGTACCGGTGCCGAAGGCCAGGCCCGGATCGAGCAGCAGGTTGACCGCGTCCGGCTCCGGCGCGGCGTGCCAGCTCGGCACGATCCACAGGCGTTGACCGAAGCGCATCGGCTGGAAGCCGTCCATCCAGCTGCGCTCCCAGTCCTGGTCGGCGATTACTTCAGCCTGGTGCTCCGGCAATTCGGCGCCGGTCAGCAGTTGCAGGTGAGCAAATACCGCGTTGGCGTCGGTATCGGCTTCAAACAGGGCGAGCAGGTGGGTGTGCGACCACAGCGGCGTGGTGCCCAGGTCCGGCTCAAAAATCGGCTGGTCTTCGGCGTCCATAAAGGTCACCGAGACTGCGCCGACTTCCAGCAACGCATCTTCGTAGGTTTCCGCTTGCTCCGGGGTGATGGCGAGACGGACTTGTAACCAGGGCATGGCAAACCTCGTGAACGTTGTGGCGTGATGGCGCAAATTGGCGCGCAGCTTACTTGAAGCGATGGTGCGGCTGCCACCGCTTGCGGTCGGCAGAAACGACAAGGGCCGCCGAATGGCAGCCCTTGTTTAGCATTTCAGTCATGACATCGCGAGCTAGAGTGGGACAAGGCGAAAACGGCCGAGGAAGCGGAGTTTACGTCTGTAAATGAGCATTCCTCAGCCGTTTTTAACGCAGTACCGCCGACGCGCAGCAGGTCATGGGGCTTAGTGCTTATCCATACCCAGTTTCTTTTCCAGGTAGTGGATATTCACGCCGCCTTTGCAGAAGCCTTTGTCGCGGACCAGCATGCGGTGCAGCGGCACGTTGGTCTTGATGCCGTCGACGACGATCTCGTCCAGGGCGTTGCGCATGCGGGCCATGGCCTCTTCGCGGGTGGCGCCGTAGGTGATCAGCTTGCCGATCAGTGAGTCGTAGTGCGGCGGTACGGTGTAGCCGCTGTACAGGTGCGAATCGACCCGCACGCCATTACCGCCTGGGGCGTGGAAGTGCTTGACCTTGCCAGGGCAGGGCATGAAGTTGTCCGGGTCTTCGGCGTTGATTCGGCATTCCAGCGAATGACCGCGAATCACCACGTCACTCTGCTTGAACGACAGCTTGTTGCCAGCGGCGATGCTGAGCATCTCCTTGACGATGTCGATGCCGGTGACCATTTCCGAGACCGGATGCTCAACCTGTACGCGGGTGTTCATCTCGATAAAGTAGAAATGCCCATCTTCATAGAGAAACTCGAAGGTACCAGCACCGCGGTAGCCGATCTCGATGCAGGCATCGACGCAGCGTTGCAGCACTTCGGCGCGGGCTTTTTCATCGATGCCCGGTGCCGGCGCTTCTTCCAGTACCTTCTGGTGGCGGCGCTGCAGCGAGCAGTCGCGGTCACCCAGGTGGATGGCGTTGCCCTGGCCGTCGGAGATCACCTGGACTTCCACGTGACGTGGATTACCGAGGAACTTCTCCAGATAGACCATCGGATTGCCGAACACCGAACCCGCTTCACTGCGGGTCAGCTTGGCCGATTTGATCAGGTCTTCTTCCTTGTACACCACGCGCATGCCGCGACCACCACCGCCGCCAGCGGCCTTGATGATCACCGGGTAACCGACTTCGCGAGCAATCTGCAGGGCAGTTTCCTCGTCTTCCGGCAGTGGGCCGTCAGAGCCAGGAACCACCGGTACGCCGGCGCGCTTCATGGCGTCCTTGGCCGACACCTTGTCGCCCATCAGGCGAATGGTCTCGGCTTTCGGGCCGATAAAGGCGAAGCCGGAGTTTTCCACCTGTTCGGCGAAATCAGCGTTTTCCGCAAGGAAGCCGTAGCCAGGGTGGATCGCAGTGGCGCCGGTGACTTCAGCTGCGCTGATGATCGCCGGAATATTCAAATAGGACAGCGCGCCAGAGGCTGGGCCGATGCACACCGACTCGTCGGCCAGGCCCAAGTGCATCAGTTCGCGGTCAGCGGTGGAATGCACCGCGACGGTCTTGATGCCCAGCTCTTTACAGGCGCGCAAGACGCGCAGGGCGATCTCGCCGCGGTTGGCGATCAGAACTTTTTCCAACATCGCTGGCTCTCCGTGGATCAAACGATGGTGAACAGAGGCTGGTCGTATTCCACCGGCTGACCGTTCTCGCCCAGGATGGATTCGATCACGCCGCTGGTTTCGGCCTCGATGTGGTTCATCATCTTCATCGCTTCAACGATGCAGAGAATGTCGCCTTTCTTCACGCTCTGGCCGACTTCTACGAAGTTGGCTGACGTTGGGCCGGATGCGCGGTAGAAGGTGCCGACCATTGGCGAGCGCACTACGGTGCCATTCAGCTTGGCTGCAGCCGGAGCTGCTGCTTCAGTGGCGACCGGTGCTGCAGCAACCGGAGCAGCTGCAGGCGCAGGTGCCTGGGCGTACATCGGTTGTTGCATAAATGCCGGCTGCTTGCTGTGACGGCTGATCCGCACGGACTCTTCGCCTTCGCGAATCTCCAGCTCGTCGATACCGGATTCTTCCAGCAGCTCGATCAGTTTTTTGACTTTACGAATATCCATAGTGGTTCAACTCCCGGTGAGGTCAGGGGCGCTTAAGTTCAAGTTGTTCGAGTGCAGCCTCCAGGGCCAGTCGATAACCGCTGGCGCCAAGGCCGCAGATCACTCCCACCGCGACATCTGAAAAGTAGGAGTGATGGCGGAAAGCTTCGCGTTTGTGCACGTTGGACAAATGCACTTCGATGAATGGGATGCTCACTGCCAGCAATGCGTCACGTAATGCGACGCTGGTATGAGTAAAAGCGGCAGGATTGATCAGGATAAAGTCGACACCTTCGCCTTTTGCGGCGTGAATACGGTCAATCAGCTCGTACTCGGCATTGCTCTGCAGGTACAGCAGATGGTGGCCTGCCTCACGCGCGCGGCGCTCCAGGTCGAGGTTGATCTGCTCCAGGGTGACGGCGCCGTAAACCCCTGGCTCGCGGGTGCCGAGCAGGTTGAGGTTGGGGCCGTGCAGTACCAATAAGGTCGCCATGATCCTTAATCCTTGTTTTTCTACTGGGCAGGACTATGCCGCGACAGCGCAGGGCTGTCCAGTTCTCAGCAATAGTCGACACGATGACCGCAGATTGCGGCAAATATATGACTCGGGGCGTTAAAAACGTTCCCGCGCCGTGCTCAGGCGCGCAGCAAAGGTCGCCGCATCCACCTCACCTACGACACGCAGATCCAGCCATTCGTCACCCTTGGCGTCGAACAGCAGAATGGCCGGCGGGCCGAACAGCTGGTAGCGGTCGAGCAGGGCGCGCTGGGCGGGGTTGCTTTCGGTGATGTCGAAACGCACCAGCTGATAGTCGCCGAGCTGGCGGCCGACTTCCGGGGCGTTGAGCACTTCACGCTCGATCACCTTGCAGCTGATGCACCAGTCGGCGTACCAGTCGAGCAGCAGCGGCTTGCCGTTGTTCTTTGCGGCAAGCAAGGCGGCATCCAGTTCGGCGGGGGTGCTGATAGTTTGCCATTGGCCAGCTTGTACCTGAGTGGCTTCGGCGGTGCTGACCATGCGGCCAAGCGGACGTAGCGGGTCATCCTGGCCTTGCAGTGCGCCGACCCAGGCCACCAAGGCGTAGACCAGCAGGGGCAGGCCTAGCAGTTGCGCAAGTTTCTGGTGATGGGTTTTCGGCGTCAGTTCCAGCGCCCCGAGCCACAATGCGATGCCTGCGGCCAGCAGGCCCCAGAGCGCCAGGCTGACTGGGCCGGGTACGACGCGCTCAAGCAGCCAAATCGCCACGGCCATCAGCAATGCGCCGAACAGATTGCGCACCGTGAGCATCCAGGGGCCGGATTTCGGCAGCAGAGCACCGCCACCGACGGCAAACAGCACCAGCGGCGCGCCCATGCCGAGGCCCAGGGCTAGCAACTTAAGGCCGCCGCCTAGGGCGTCACCGCTGGCGCTGATATACAGCAGCGCGCCGGCCAGTGGTGCGGATACACAGGGTGAAACCAGTACGCTGGACAGTACGCCAAGCGCCGCTGCACTAAAAATCGTGCCGCCATGTAGGCGCTGGCTCAGACGCTGTAACGGGCCATCAATTGCGGCTGGCAGGCGCAGTTCAAGAAAGCCCAGGCTGGCTGCGCCGAACAGGGCGAAGAAGATCGCAAACGGCACCAGCACCCAGGGCGATTGCAGGCGTGCCTGCAGGTTGAGTTCTGCACCGAACAGGCCCATCAGTGCGCCGAGGATGGCAAAGCTAAGGGCCATCGGCAGCACGTAGGCCAGCGACAGCACCAGGCTGCGCATGCCGCCGGGTTGGCCGCGCAGCACCACGCCGGTGAGGATTGGCAGCATCGGTAGCACGCACGGGGTAAAGGTCAGCGCCAGGCCGCCCAGGAAGAACAGCGCCAGATCTGTCCAGCTCCAGGGTGTTGCGGTATCCGGCGTGGCGCTGCTGGCCGCTGCACCGCCACCAATCGCCAGCACTTCGGTTTCCGGCGGGTAGCATAAGCCTTTGTCGGCGCAGCCCTGGTAGTTGACGCTGAGGTTGAAGGGGCGATTGTCTGGGTTGTCGACCGGCACTTCGACATCCAGCACCTCGTAATACACCTCGACATCGCCGAAGTACTCATCATGCTTGGCTTTGCCGGCCGGTAGCACGGCCTGGCTCAGCTTGATGTCGGCTGGCTCGCTGCTGAAACTGAAGCGGTGCCGGTACAGGTAATAACCTTCGGCGGCTACAAAGCGCAGTTTCACTGACTCGCTGGAGCTGCTGATCAGGCTCAGCTTGAACGCCTCGCGTACCGGCAGAAAATCCGCGCTGTTGTTCAGGGGCGCGCCGAGCTGCGCAGGAGCGGGCGGCTTATCGAACAGGCCGGCGCTTGCCGGCAGTACGACCAGAAGCAGAAGCAGGCTGAGTAGACGGTGCATGGCAGGCTCGTGATGCGGGAATCGCCGCATCATAGCGGAGGCGGGAGGCTCAGGGCACGGCCCAGGCTGTAAGCGGTCTTGTCTGCAGGCTGGATGGTGCGCGACAGATTGCCGCGCCAGCGGCCGTTAACCGTCTGTTAGACCCTGAACGCCTGCACGGCGGTATGCAGTTGGCCGCCGAGTTGCAGCAGTTGGTCGCCCTGATTACGGCCCTCGCCGATGCGCTGCAGGTTGTCGCCGCCAAGTTGGTGGATGCGCTCGCTGTGCCCGCGAATTTCGCTGACCGCGTCGCTCTGCTGCGCGGTGGCGTCGGCAATGCGCTCGGCCATGCTGGCGATGGTACGGATCGCCACGACGATTTCATCCAGCGCGCCATCGGCGGCTTCCGCCTGGCTGGCGGTGGCTTCGGCGTGTTCGACCTGAGTACGCATGGCCTGTACAGATTGCAGCGCGGCCTGTTGCAGGCGGCCGATCAGTTCCTGAATCTGCGCTGTCGCGCCGCTGGTGCGTTGCGACAACGAACGGACTTCATCGGCGACCACGGCAAAGCCGCGGCCCAGCTCGCCGGCCCGTGCCGCTTCGATGGCGGCATTCAGCGCGAGTAGGTTGGTCTGCTCGGCGATGCCACGAATCACCGTCAGCACATTGCCGATGGTCGCGGTTTCCTCGGCCAGGCGTTCGATGGCCTGGGCGTTGCCCTGCACCTCATCAACCAGTTCGTGCAGGCCGGTAAGGCTGTGGCCGATCACCTGCTGGCCCTGTTCCAGGGCGCGGTTGGCGTCGCGGCTGGCGTCGGCGGCCTGGCTGGCATCGCCGGCAACCTGCTGGATGGTGGCCTGCAGCTCTCCGAGCGCATCGCGGATCTGCGCGGTGTCGCCGGCCTGGCGTTCGGCGCCGCTGTGCAGGCCTCCACTGAGATCAGCTAAGGTGCGACTAGAACCGACTACTTGTTCGGCATGCCGGCGAATGGTACCGACCAAATCGACCAGATAGGCACGCAGACGGTTTAGCGACTCTTCGATATCGCGCAGTTCTTGAGTGCGTGAGTCCAGGCGGATGTCGGCGGCAAAATCGCCTTGCGCCCAGGCGGACAGTGCGGGGACCAAGTGCGTGAGTACCCGTGTTAGGCGTCGCTGGAGGGTGTCGATGATCAGGGCAATCAACAGAATCAGACCGATCATCAAGCCGAGTATCAGCTGTACTTCACCCTGGATGCGACCATGTTCGGCGCGCACTTGCGGTTCCAGCGCGGCCAGCGCCTGCTGCACCTGATCGATCTGCATGCGCGTGCTCGTGGCCAGAGCGCCGCGTTGTTCGATCAGATTACGGGTGCGTTGCAGTTCGGCCGGGTAGCGGCTGATCAGGTTGGCCAGGTCACGTTTGAGAGCAATACCACGGTCTTCGGCCTCGCTGCTCTCACTGCTGGTGTCCAAGCCCAGCATGTCAGCAAACGAATCGCCGGACGACTGGCTGGCGTCGGCCACGCCGAGCAGCGGCAGATCAGTGAGGGTTTGCGCCTGCTTACCCAAGGCTGTCAGTTCACGTTCTACTTCGCTGGCCAGTTCACTGCGGCCGCTGCGCACCAGCTTGTCGCGTGCGTGGGCCAGGCGGGTGAGGTGCCGTGCCGCGCTAAACAGCGGCTTGCGGTAAGCAACCGCGGCATTGGCTTCGCCGCTGTCGGCGTATTGCGCGAGCTGCTCCAGTGCGGCGTCCATTTCCCGTTCGGCTTGTAACAGCAGGCCTTGCGGGTCGGCGGAGAGCTTGCCAGCAGCCAGTAGCTCGTTTGCACTGAAGGCTTTGAGTTCAGCGAGGCTGGGACGCAGGTTATCCGCCAATTGCGTGGGCAATTCAGTCATGGCCTGTTCGAGGCTGTCCAACGATTGCAGGGCCGCGCTGTGGCGCAGGGCGTCGCCGCTTTCCAGGTAGGCGCTGATGTTCTGCGCGGCTTCGCCCTGGAACTGCTGGGACAGGCTAAGGTAGCGCGCCATCAGCAGGTAAGGGCGCTCCAGGGCTCGCTGTGACCACCAGAGCGTGACGGCAAGGGCCACGCAGACGGTAACCAGCAGCAGGGTATTGAGGTTGGTAAGGGATTTCAGGCGCATAAGGCTCGACCGATGACGAACGGTTCGGCCGCCGACGTGGACGTCAAGGCGGCTGCTAAGCCTCAGAATTTATTGCTTTTTCGTGACCGTAATATGACTGCGCCGACTGCGTCACAGTTTTCTGCTGAGTGGCCGATGATCGGCCGTGACGGGTGGGATCAGTCGCCCTGGTAGATCGCCACCTGATTGCGGCCGCCGTGTTTAGCCACGTACAGCGCCAGGTCGGCTTGTTGCGAGAGCAGTTTACCGTCCAGTTGCGGCGCCAGTTGGGCGATGCCGCAGCTGAAGGTGCAGGACAGGTCATGTGGCTGCGCGGAATACTGGATTTCGGCGAAGCGCTGGCGGATCTCATCGAGGACCCGGCGGGCCGATTCGGCGTCGGTATCGGGCATCACCACGGCGAACTCTTCGCCGCCGTAGCGGCCGATGTGGTCGCTCTTGCGCAGACGCTGCTTGAGAAACAGCGCAAGACTTTTAATCACCCGGTCGCCCATGGGGTGGCCGTAGGTGTCGTTGACCTTCTTGAAGAAGTCGATATCGATCATCGCAAAGCTCAAGGGCAGGCCATCACGTTCGGCGCGGAAGCGCGCATCTTCGAGCAGTTGCAGGGTGTGGGTGTGGTTGTACAGGCCGGTCAGGCTGTCACGCACCATGCGCGCCTTGAGGCTGCGCGCGCGCGCGGCACGGTTGCGTACGGTGGCGATCAGATGGCGCGGCTTGATCGGTTTGGTGAGGAAGTCGTCGCCGCCTTCGCTCATCGCGTCGAGCTGCTTGTCCAGGTCGTCTTCGGCGGACAGGTAGATGATCGGCACGCTGACATAACGGTCGTTGTGGCGGATCACCTGTGCCAGTTCCGGGCCGTTGCATTCGGGCATGTACATGTCGAGGATGATCAGGTCCGGCTGGAAATCCGCCAGATGGCTCATCGCCTGGATGGGTTCGATCAAGGTACGAGTGACGATCCCGGCGCTGTTGAGTACCCGCTCGGTGTGTGTGGCCTGCGCCCGCGAATCGTCGACGATCAGCACCTTGTAGGGCTCGTATTGCGACACGTTAGTCAGCACTTCAATGCGCTCGAAAAGGTTCGAAGCATCCAGGCTGCCGGTGAAGAACTCCTGGCCACCCGCGCGCACAGCAGACAGGCGAGTCATTGTGTCGGTGTCTTCAGGGCTAAAGAACAGCAGTGGGATCGTGTGTTCCAGGCCTTCCTGCACGCTTTTGGCTAATTGCAGGCCGCAACCGGGGCCGGAGAAGTCGACTTCCATCAGGATCGCTGCCGGATGGCGCTCAAGCATGGCATTGCGAAACGCGTTGGCGCTGTCCAAGGCAATCGCATTCATGCCGAAGAATTCCAGGCGTTGCACCAGCTGTTCGGCCCGCTCCAGGTGTTGCAATGCCAAGTACACCGGCTTGCGCAAGGGTGGCAGTACGGTTTGCTCAAAGCGATCGCCATGCCGCAGGCCCGTGCGTGACAGGCGTTGCAGCAGCTGGTTGAGCTGGCTGATCAGCTCGCTGTTGAGGCGGCCGCGGTTGTCGGTCACCAGTTGCAGGCAGCTGTCGATTTCCAGGGCCAGTTGGCTGTGTTCGGCTTGATCGAAGCGCTCGGCATAACGCTGCAACAATTGTGTTGCCTCGCGCAGCTCACCCATGCCGGCATCATTCCACTCGCTGCGCTGCAGGCGCTGCCAGACTTCCAATACCTGACGCGCCTGATTGATCACGCGCTGGGCAAAGTGCTGCTTGAGGCGGTCGCGGCTAGGGTCTTCTTGCTCGATCATGGCCCGTTTTCGGTAAGGGCAGCGCAGGGCTACGGGTGATGGCTTAGTGCTAGCAATGCTAACACTCGTTTGAATTATTGCGAGTGCCGTCGATCTATTGGCGTCGGCCTTCTGTCTATAGCATCACAGATACACCATTGGCATAACCGGCGCTAAGTTTGCCGCTCGCCGCTGCGCAGTCGGCTGCGCTTCCCTTATAGTGCAGGGCAGTTGCGCAACCCTGCTTGAGGGTTGTGGTCAAACTAACAGCCACCGGGTGATACAGCCGGTCGCGAGTTTGCTACTTGGGTAACAAAAGGACATTGCCATGCTGGATTGGAAAAACCGAACGGCCGAAACGCGCACTGGCGCCGCAGACACCGCCACCACCTCACCGAATCAATCGACAGGACGCACGGCTACGCGCTTGGTCGCGGGTCTGCTCGGGCTTTACCTGGTCGTGGCGCTGGTGGTGGGCTGGTACTGGAGCCAGGAGCCCGCGCAGTTTTCCGTACAGCAACGCGCCGAAGCCGCGGCTCAGGCTAGCGGGCGCAAGCTGGTGAATGGCTACACCACGGTGGAGACCCTGAAGCAGGTCGCTGGCACTTTGCTCAACAAGCCGGGCGGTTACCTGGCTAACGATCTCGCTCCACCGGGCCTGTGGCTCGACAACATGCCGAGCTGGGAGTTTGGTGTGCTGGTGCAGGTGCGAGACATGTCCCGTGCGCTGCGCAAAGATTTCACTCGCTCGCAATCGCAGTCGACCGAAGACGCCGACCTGGCCAAGGCCGAACCGCGTTTCCACTTCGACCACAAAAGCTGGGCGTTGCCGGCCTCTGAGTCGGAATACGCCGAAGGCATCAAGTCACTGGATGGTTACCTTGAGCGCTTGAGCGACCCGAGCAAGGGCAATGCCCAGTTCTACACCCGCGCTGACAATCTGAATAACTGGCTGGGCGACGCCGCCACGCGTCTGGGTTCGCTGTCGCAGCGCCTGTCCGCCAGTGTCGGCCAGGTGCGTCTGAATACCGCAGTGGTTGATCCGGCACTGGCCGATAGTGCAGACCAGGCTGATTTTATCGAAGGCGTGAATTACGAAACGCCGTGGCTGCAGATCGACAACGTGTTCTACGAAGCCCGTGGTCAGGCCTGGGCGCTGGCGCATTTGCTGCGCGCCATCGAGGTAGATTTCGCCGATGTGCTGGCGAAGAAGAACGCCACCGTCAGCGTGCGCCAGATCATTCGCGAGTTGGAAGCAGCCCAGGAAACCCTGTGGAGTCCGATGATCCTCAATGGCAGCGGTTATGGCCTGTTGGCTAACCACTCGCTGGTGATGGCCAACTACATCTCGCGGGCCAATGCCGGGCTGATTGACCTGCGCCAACTGCTGTCGCAGGGTTAAGCGGTGGCCTGGTCCGAAGCCGAGGTGGCGCACCGCGCTGCCTCTGATGCTGAGCGCATCGCCTGGGTCGACGAGCAGGACCGTCCGCTCGGCGGTGTACTGCGCAGTGAACTGCGCGAGCGGCACTTGCTCGGGCGCGGCACCTATATCCTGCTGTTCAACAGTGCCGGCTTGCTCTGCGTGCACCGGCGTACCCTGAGCAAAGCTCTGTATCCCGGCTATTGGGATGTGGCGGCCGGCGGCATGGTGCTCGAAGGCGAGAGCTATGCCGAATCCGCCGCGCGCGAGCTGGCTGAAGAGCTGGGTATCGAAGACGCGCAGTTGGTCGAGCATGCGCATTTTCTCTACGACGCGCCGGAAAGCCGCCTGTGGTGCATGGCCTACTCGGCGGTGTCCGATGCGCCGTTGCGTTTGCAGCCGGAGGAAGTGCTGGAGGCGCGCTTTATCTCCATCGACGAGGTGCTGGCCGAAACCCAGCACCTGCCCTATTGCCCCGATTCGCTGGCCGCCTTGCAGCGCTATCTGGCCGCCACTCGCTAGGTCCTCGATACCGGCCGAACCCCGCGTCAGCCCTGGCTTTGTGCAGGATATCCGGACGTTTTGTTCGGCATCCTGAACAAGGTCGCCAATCCGCCGATTAATGGCGCATTTTTACACTTAGCAGTCGCGGCTTTTGCCGTTACACTGCGCCGCCTTCAAGCCCTGGCCGTGTATCGCCAGGGTGCGCTGCCCCTGCCAGAGTGGGGCTTCGCGGTCGACCCCGAGCACTCAGTCGACCAGTCGCTATCCTGACCCCTTCGAGGACAAACCGGTGGTCAAGAAAGCTTCGTCATTCGCCGCCCTCAGCGGCCTGGTGTATTCCACCGACAGCGGCCGGCATTGCCCGGACTGCAGTCAGCCGGTGGATGCCTGCACCTGCAAACAGACCCTGATCCCCGACGGTGATGGCATCGCCCGCGTGCGCCGCGAAACCAAAGGTCGTGGCGGCAAAACGGTGACCACCATCAGTGGTGTCCCGCTGGCCGAGGAGCCGCTAAAGGACCTTGCCAGTGCCCTGAAGAAACGCTGCGGTTGCGGCGGTTCGCTCAAGGATGGGGTGATCGAGATTCAGGGTGACCACGTCGAGCTGCTGATGGCCGAGCTGATCAAGCACGGTTTTAAAGCCAAGAAGTCCGGCGGCTGATCCCGTCTTTTCTAAACTTCCTCGGCGGACCTTGGGTCACAGCTGAGTAATCGTCATTTCCAGACTTTAATCTGTACGCGTCTTGGCTGTGCCAAGGCCACTATCGCCAGCAAGGGAGACATCGATGTCTGCACGACGCACACGTAAAGATGACGGCAGCCAGTGGACCGTAGCGGACAGCCGCAGCGTCTATGGTATTCGCCATTGGGGCGCGGGTTACTTCGCGATCAATGACAAGGGCCGTGTCGAGGTGCGCCCGAATGGCCCGCAAAGCACGCCGATTGACCTCTATGAGCAGATTGATGAGCTGCGCTCCAGCGGTTTGTCGCTGCCGCTGCTGGTGCGTTTTCCGGACATTCTGCAAGACCGCGTGCGCCAGCTGACTGGGGCATTTGATGCCAATATCGCGCGTTTGGAATACCAGAGCCCGTACACCGCGCTTTACCCGATCAAGGTCAACCAGCAGGAAGCGGTGGTGGAAAACATCATCGCCACGCAGAACGTCTCCATCGGTCTGGAAGCTGGCTCCAAGCCGGAGCTGATGGCGGTGCTGGCGTTGGCGCCGAAGGGCGGCACCATCGTCTGCAACGGCTATAAAGACCGCGAATTTATCAAGCTGGCCCTGATGGGGCAGAAGCTCGGTCATAACGTGTTTATCGTGATCGAGAAAGAATCCGAAGTGCAGCTGGTGATCGACGAAGCGGCCGAACTCAAGGTCGCGCCGCAGATCGGCTTGCGCGTGCGCCTGTCCTCGCTGGCATCGAGCAAGTGGGCTGACACCGGCGGTGAGAAGTCCAAGTTCGGTCTGTCCGCAGCGCAGCTGCTTTCGGTGGTCGAGCGCTTCCGCGCGGCCAAGCTGGACCAGGGCATCCGCCTGCTGCACTTCCATATGGGTTCGCAGATCGCCAACCTGTCCGACTACCAGCACGGCTTCAAAGAAGCCATCCGCTATTACGGCGAGCTGCGTGGTCTGGGCCTGCCGGTTGACCATATCGACGTCGGCGGCGGCCTGGGTGTGGATTACGATGGCACTCACTCGCGCAACGCCAGCTCGATCAACTACGACATGGACGACTACGCCGGCGTGGTGGTCGGCATGCTTAAAGAGTTCTGCGATGCCCAGGAGTTGCCGCATCCGCACATCTTCTCGGAAAGCGGCCGCTCGCTGACCGCGCACCACGCCATGCTGGTGGTGCAGGTCACCGACGTGGAAAAACACAACGACGAGATCCCCAAGATCGAAGACGTCACCAGCCTGCCGGAAACCGTGCGTTACCTGGTTGAGCTGCTCGGCCCGACCGATATCGAGATGGTCACCGAGACCTACTGGCGCGCCACCCACTATATGAGTGACGTAGCCACTCAGTACGCCGATGGCAAACTCAGCCTGACTGAGAAAGCCCTGGCCGAGCAGTGCTACTTTGCTGTGTGCCGCCGCCTGCACAACTCGCTGAAGGCGCGTCAACGCTCGCACCGTCAGGTGCTGGATGAGCTCAACGACAAGCTGGCCGACAAGTACATCTGTAACTTTTCGGTATTCCAGAGTCTGCCGGACACCTGGGCCATCGGCCAGGTGCTGCCGATTCTGCCGCTCAACCGCCTTGACGAAGAACCGCTGCGCCGCGCCGTGCTGCAGGACCTGACTTGCGACTCCGACGGCAAGATCCGCCAGTACGTCGACGAGCAGAGCATCGAGACCAGCCTGCCGGTGCACGAAGTGCGCGAGGGTGAGGACTACCTGCTGGGGATTTTCCTGGTCGGTGCCTACCAGGAGATCCTCGGCGACATGCACAACCTGTTCGGCGACACCGACTCGGTGAACATCTACCAGAACGCCGATGGCAGCGTGTACCACGCCGGTATCGAGACCCACGACACCATCGAGGACATGCTGCGCTACGTGCACCTGTCGCCGGAGGAGTTGATGAACCACTACCGCGACAAGGTTGCTAGCGCCAAGATCAGCCCGCGCGAACGCACCCAGTTCCTCGACGCGTTGCGTCTGGGGCTGACCCGTTCGTCTTACCTGTCGTCCTAGGGAACAATCGATCTGCTGCGCGTCGGCCCTACTGCGTTAAAAACAGGCTCGGAATGCTCATGTACAAAAGTACACTCCGCTTCCTCGCCGTTTTGACCAGCCGAAGGCTGTTACTAACGTAGCGCCTTGTAGTGCTCTAGCTCGCGAGATCTTGAGCAGGTACAAGCTCGCGCTGAATGCAAAAGGCCCCGCACTGCGGGGCCTTTTGCTATCTGCTGACATTGGTTTAAAAACCGTAGCTCGGATGTAGTCCGGGGGCGATTAAGCGCCTAGTAGGCTTTGTCCGCATACGCGTAAAACTTGTGCGGTGGCGGCACCCGAGCCGGGCTGGGCGAACCAGGCCACGGCTTCGGCGACGTCCTGCGGCAAGCCGCCCTGGCCCATGGAGTTCATCCGCCGCCCGGCTTCGCGGATGGTCAGTGGGATCGCGGCGGTCATCTGGGTTTCGATAAAACCGGGTGCCACCGCGTTGATGCTGATACCGCGCTTGGCCAGTGTCGGTGCCCAGGCCTGGGCCAGGCCGATCACGCCTGCCTTGCTCACCGCGTAATTGGTCTGGCCCATATTGCCGGCGATACCGCTGATCGAGGCGATTAGCACCACGCGGCCATTGTCGTGCAGCTTGCCGGCGTCCAGCAGGGCTTGGGTCAGCACCTGTGGGGCATTCAGGTTGACGTTGATCACCGAGTTCCAGAACGCGTCGCTCATCTTCGCCAGGGTCTTATCGCGGGTGATGCCGGCATTGTGCACAACGATATCGATACCGTCCGGTAGAGCCTCGATCAGCTGCGCGGCGGCATCGCTGGCGCAGATATCTAGGGCCAGGCCGCGCCCGCCCAAGCGTGCGGCGAGGGCATCCAAGGCATCTTTGGCCGGTGGCACATCCAGTAGCACCACCTCGGCACCGTCGCGGGCCAAGGTTTCGGCGATGGCCGCACCGATGCCGCGCGAGGCCCCGGTGACCAGGGCCTTCTTGCCGGCCAGTGGGCGAGTCCAGTCCTTGACCTGTTCGGCGCAGGCATTCAGGCGCAGCACTTGGCCGGACACATAAGCGCTTTTCGGCGAGAGGAAGAAGCGCAGCGCGCCTTCCAGCTGCGTCTCGCCGCCTTTGCCGACGTAGATCAGCTGCACATTACCGCCGCGGCGGATTTCCTTGCCCAGGGAGCGGCTGAAGCCTTCCAGGGAGCGCTGCACGCTGGCGGCAATCGGGTCTTTCAACGATTCCGGGGCGCGGCCGAGGATTACCACGCGCGGGCATTTATCCAGGCCCTTGAAAGCCGGCTGGAAGAAGTCGCGCAGCTCGATCAGTTGTTCGAAGCGGGTCAGCCCGCTGGCGTCGAATACCAGCGCCTTGAGCTTTGGGCCGTGCTCTGCGGTCCAGCGCGGCAAATCAAATTGGCCTTCACGGGCGGCGAACAGGGCGTCGGTCAGCTTGTTGGCAAAGGGCAGCATGGCGCTGGCCAGGCTGCCTTCGCCGCCAATCAGCAGGGCACCGTCCACCGGTCGACTGCGCCCGGCCATCCAACGCTCCAGCAGCAGCGGCGCGGGCAGACCGAGCGCACTGACCAATCGACGACCTGAGGTGGAGTTGGCAAAGGCGAGATAACGGTCTGACATGAAACGGCTCCTGCGCATGGATCAAAAGTGCGCCCACTCTACGCAGCCCGCAGAAATGCGCAATTGACCGCGCCGCCTGCTGCGCTGGCAAGGCGGCCAATGCCACACTGCAAGGACAGGTTAGCCTGTGCGCCATTCCTCTCAGCCCCATCCCTGCTCAGGAGTCTTCCATGACCCAGCCGCGCCGCGTCGCCATCGTAGGTGGTAACCGTATTCCGTTCGCCCGCTCCAATACTGTCTACGCCACCGCGAGCAACCAGGAGATGCTGACCAGCGCGCTTGATGGGTTGGTCGAGCGTTTCAACCTGCACGGCGAACGCCTCGGCGAAGTGGTGGCCGGTGCGGTGCTCAAGCATTCGCGCGACTTCAACCTGACTCGCGAATGCGTGCTTGGCTCGCGCCTGGCCCCGGAAACCCCGGCCTATGATCTGCAGCAGGCCTGCGGTACCGGGCTGGAAGCAGCGCTGCTGGTGGCCAACAAGATTGCGCTTGGGCAGATCGAGTGCGGCATCGCCGGCGGCGTCGACACCACCTCGGATGCGCCAATTGGGGTCAACGAAGGGCTGCGCAAGATCCTGCTGCAGGCCAACCGAGGCAAGAGCGCGGGCGAGAAGATCAAGAGCCTGCTGCAGATTCGTCCGCGCCATCTGGCTCCGGCCATTCCGCGCAACGGCGAACCGCGCACCGGGCTGTCGATGGGCGAGCACTGCGAGCTGATGGCGCAAACCTGGGCGATTCCGCGGGATGAGCAGGACCAACTTGCCGTGGCCAGCCACCAGAAACTCGCCGCTGCCTACGCCGAAGGCTGGCACGACGATTTGCTCACGCCGTTCCGTGGTCTGACCCGCGACCAGAACCTGCGCGCCGATATCAGCCTGGAAAAACTCGCCACGCTCAAGCCCTGCTTTGAGCGCAGCCCGCGCGGCACCATGACCGCCGCCAACTCGACGCCACTGACCGATGGCGCCTCCCTGGTGCTGCTGGCCAGTGAGGACTGGGCCAAAGCCCGTGGCCTGCCGATTCTGGCCTACTGGAAGGATGGCGAAGCGGCGGCGGTGGATTTTGTCGGCGGTAAGGAAGGCCTGCTGATGGCTCCGGCCTACGCCGTGCCGCGCCTGCTGGCACGCAACAAGCTGAGCTTGCAGGACTTCGACTACTACGAAATTCACGAAGCCTTCGCCGCGCAGGTGCTCTGCACCCTCAAGGCTTGGGAAGACGCCGACTACTGCAAGACCCGCCTGGGCCTGGCTGCGCCGCTGGGCTCCATCGACCGTAGCAAGATGAACGTCAAGGGCAGCTCGCTGGCTGCAGGTCACCCTTTTGCAGCCACCGGTGGGCGCATCGTCGCCAACCTGGCCAAGCTGCTCTCAGTGGCGCAGGAAGGCCGTGGATTGATCTCAATTTGCGCCGCTGGCGGTCAAGGTGTGACTGCAATCCTGGAAAAGTAATCAAACAGCGGTATCCGCACGCTGTGCGGCTACTGATGTATGCAACTCCGTGATTTGGAGCGGCCCACGCAGGTGGCGCCGCTCTTTTTTTGTGCGCGTCATTGATGGCCGCGCGCGCGCCTCCCACCCAATACTGGCATTCAACTGACAGTTCGGGCTGAGGCTGACTATTGGGTCTCGGCTTCGCCCTTAAGCAGCGCCGCCTTGCGTGCCAGGCCCCAGCGATAGCCGCTGAGGCTGCCGTTGCTGGCGATCACCCGATGACAGGGCACCAGCAGGCCTAAGGAGTTGCTGGCGCAGGCGCGTGCCACGGCGCGTGGATGGCTGCCCAGTTGCGCAGCCAGTTCGGCGTAGTTACGCGTCTGCCCAACCGGGATTTGCTGCAGGGCGCGCCACACCTGCTGCTGAAATGCCGTGCCGCGAATATCCAGCGGCAGCTGGGCGGCGCGCTGCGGCTCGCTGATCTGCGCCAATACCTGGCGCAGGCTATCGCCCAGGCCCGCGTTATCCACATGCAATTCGGCGGCAGCAAAGCGTTGCTGCAGTTCGCTCAGCAGCAGCGTCGGGTCATCACCAAACAGCAACGCGCAGATGCCTTTGGCGCTGCTGGCCAGCAGCAAGTGGCCGAGCGGGCAGGGTGCGATGCTGTAGCGCAGCCGCTCGCCAGCGGCCTGTTTACGTCTTTGTGCCGGGCTCAGGGATGCGGGCTGCTGATACAACGCGCGGGTGCCGGAGTAGCCGGCGTTTAGTGCGGCATCCAGCACACTGTGTGCTGCTGGCAACTGCTGTTCCAGACGCGCGCGGCGTTGCGCCTCGCTCCAGGCTTTCGGCGTCAGCCCGGTACGCGCCTTGAAGGCCCGCGCCAGGTGCGAAGCGGATAGACCGATGCGCGCGGCCAACTGTGCGAGGGTCAGCGGCTGCTCACTGTTATCGAGCAGTTCACAGGCCGCCACCACCAGCGCATCCAGTTGTTCGGCCGGGCTATGCCCCTGCGGCGAGCAGCGTTTGCATGGGCGAAAGCCTGCCGCAGCAGCGGCATCAGCATCGAGGTGGAAGCTGACGTTCTCCCGCCGGGGCCGCCGTGCCGGGCAACTGGGCCGGCAATAGATACCGGTGCTGTGTACGGCAAACACAAAGCGGCCATCCTGCGTGGCATCACGGTCGCATACGGCTTGCCAGCAGCGGACGGCATCGAGCATGGCGCGATCCTCAATAATCATGGGCGGATTGTCGGCTGCGGCTGGCGGTCTGCCAATCCACATCTGACTTTCAAAGCGCCCCAAGCTGCTGCACCGCGACTTAGCCAACCTCGCCTAGACTCTTTGCATCCACCACGGCGCTCACGCAAGGAGACGGCAATGTTCAGACTGCGCCATATGGGGCTGCTGCTGGTGCTGGCCAGCGTGTGCGCCGCTGCGCAACCGCCGGTGCCCGTGCGGCTCGACACCAGTTTCGAAGAGCCCTACCAAGTAGTGGTCGATGGCCAACTCGGCGGTTTGTCGGTCAAGGTGTTGGAATGCATTTTCAACCAACTGCAGCAGCCCTATCAGATTCAGCTGACCTCGCTGCAGCGGGCTCGCCTCAATGTCAGCCGGCAGATTGCCGACGGCTTCTTCAGTTCCGCGCCCAATAGTCTGGTGGATGGCTATGCCGTGCTCTCGGCGCCGCTGCTGATGGAGAAATGGTACTGGTACGCACTGGACCCCAGCCTGCTCAACCTGCCCATTTGGGACAAGCAGCTGAAGATCGGCAGCGTACTGGGCAGCAACAGCATGATCTGGCTCGAATCGCGCGGTATTAAAGTTGAACAGAAAGTGCCCCGCTTGGAGCAGCTGGTGGAAATGCTTCGCCATGGCCGTATCAATATGGTGCTGGCTGATAGCAGCGCCATGCACAGCACGCTTGAACAGGCAGAGGGTAAGCAGATGCAGCACGAGCGTTTCGTGCGCTACTCGCCGTTGGGCGTGTATTTTTCCAAGACCTTTCTCGATGGGCACCCGGACTTTCTCAAGGCCTTCAATCGCCAGGTGGAAAGCTGCGCTCCGGCCAGCATAGCGCTCAGTGATGCGGAACAGGCCTATCTGCGCCAGCTGGTCGCGCAGCATGTGGCGCGCTGGGGGCTACATGCTGATCTGCTTAAGGCTTTGCGGGCGGCGAATCAGCGCGAGAACAGCGCGGAGCGGATCCAGGAGCTGGATCGGCAGTGGCGGCGCGAGCGCATTCTTGAAGAAAAACCATTGATCCGACGCATGCTCAACCTGCAGCCATCCAAGCTGTTAGCTGGTATCGCTCAGCAATATGCCCCGCTGTTTAATGAATTGTTTATCAGTGATGCCAGCGGTCAATTGGTGGCCTTGAGCGAGAGCACCAGTGATTATTGGCAGGCAGATGAGTTGGATTTTCAGCGGGCCGCGTCGCTCCCCCGTGACGAGGTGTATATCGGCGCGATTGAGTATGACGGTTCAACACAAAGCTTTCAGAGCAAGGTCTCGGCGCCGCTGTACGACCCCGATACCGATGTACTGCTCGGCGTTATCAGCCTGGGCCTGAACATCGAGACGGCTTTCGGTGACAACCTGCCCTGAGCGACAGGCTGCCGCGCCGCCGCTATTTGCTGGGCTCAGGCCGTTGTCCCCTACTCAGCAGTGGTTATTGCCAGTCGAGGCTGAGTTCGGCTTGCCAGGCGAAGCGTTCAAAATGCCGACTGACAACCTGCTTCAGGCTTTCCAAGCCTTCGCTGCTGGCGCTTTGCACACTCAGGCGCAAACCGTCGGTCTCGGCCTGCAGCAGAGCGAGGCCGCTGTCGAACTCGATACGGCCGTGGTGTTCATCGAAACTTACCGGAATCTTGTGCGCGAAGTGTTTGCATAGCCGGCTG
The DNA here is from genome assembly GCF_002786345.1 of Pseudomonas sp. FEMGT703P. Lineage (NCBI taxonomy): Bacteria > Pseudomonadati > Pseudomonadota > Gammaproteobacteria > Pseudomonadales > Pseudomonadaceae > Pseudomonas > Pseudomonas sp. FEMGT703P. The sequence goes on from NZ_PGCM01000005.1 coordinate 265,397, forward strand.
ATATAGCGGGCCGGTGTATCCGTGGCGACATAGGCGCTGGCGTTCAGTGGCATGGGGTTCTCCTGGTCAAGTGACGGCTTAATAGCCAACGGTAAAGCGTTGGCGCAGGTGATGTGGGCGCTCCAGCTCATCAATGATGGCCACGGCCAAATCGGCGACCGAGATCTGCGCCGGGGCGTCGCCATTCATCAGCAACTGATCGCCGCCGATGCGGAACTGCCCGCTGCGCGCGCCGGGCTGCAGCAGCGCCGGTGGCGAGATAAAGCTCCAGGCCAGTGCAGTTTCAGCCTTGAGCAGGTTGAGTGCCTGCCGCGCGCCTTCGGCGCCTTCCTTGTATTCGGCGGGGAAGTCCGGGGTGTCGATCAATTGCAGGCCCGGTGCGACATACAGGCTGCCCGCGCCGCCGACCACCAGAAGTCGCTGCACATCGGCCTGTTTGCTGGCCGCGATGATCGCCTGGCTGCCCTGGATAAAGCGTTCGCGAATATCCGCTGTGCCCCAGCCGGGATTAAAGGCGTGAATCACTGCATCGTGGCCCTTGAGGTGTGCGGCCAGGGCCTCGGCGTTGTAGGCATCGCCCGCCACGGCGTTAAGCGCAGGGTGCTGTGGCAGCTTCGCGGGATTACGAACGATGCCGGTGACCTGATGGCCACGGTCCAGGGCTTCTTGCAGAACAGCTGCGCCAACAAAGCCGCTGGCGCCGATCAGGGCGAGTTTCATGGGGTTCTCCAGGTGCGATTAGGTGAGAGCAATGATCGCAGCTGGGTAAAGGGCAGAAAAATAGGCTAAAAAGGCTTTAACTATTAAGCAGGGCTTACGAATGGAGCAGTTAAAGCGCATGGCGGTGTTCGCCACCGTGGTCGATCGAGGCTCCATGGTGGCGGCGGCTGAAGTGTTGGGGATGACGGCCTCAGCAGTCAGTCAGCAGATTCGCAAACTGGAAGACAGCACCCAGGTCAGCCTGCTGCACCGCACTACGCGCAAGCTGACCCTGACCGAAGCGGGTGCGACCTTCTACCAGAGTTGCGCTCAGGTGCTGGCGCTGGCGCAGCAGGCCGAGCAGCGGTTGGCCGAGCTGCGCGATGCACCAGTGGGCGAGCTGCGTATTGCCGCGCCTGTGGGGTTTTCCGGGCGGCGGCTTAGCGCGGCACTGGCGCCGCTGTTGCAGGCGCATAGTGGCCTGAGCCTCAAGCTGTTTTTTCAGGATGAGCAGGTCGATCTGGTCGAACAGCGCATCGACCTGGCCATTCGTGTCGGCCATCTGGATGACTCCAGCCTGGTGGCGCGGCATATCGGTGATACACGCATGTTGCTGTGCGCTGCGCCGGCCTATCTGCTGCGCAAACCGCCGATCACTCAGCCTCAGGACCTGATCGGCCTGGACTGGCTGATTTTGCACAGTGACAGTGCGTTCAACTTGCTGGAGCTGCATGGGCCACACGCCCAGGTCGAGAAGCTGCGTGTGGAAAGCCGGGTTGGCTGCAACAACATCCTCGCCGTGCGCCATTTCACCTTGGCCGGTATGGGCGTATCGCTGCAACCGGAGCAGGAAGTGCACGAAGAGTTGGCCAATGGCAGTTTGCGTGAGCTACTGCCGCACTGGCGCCTGCCGCCGTTTGGTATTTATTTGGTGACACCGCGCCGCGATGCACAACCGGCCAAAGTGCGTTATGCCATCGAGGCGCTGCGGCAGCAGTTATTGGCACCCTGAGGTGCTCACCTGCGTGGTGGGGTTTCGTGGGCTACTGCCACGCGAGGTCCAACTCGCCTTGCCAGGCAAAGCGCTCGAAGTGTGTGGCTATCAGGTGCTTGAGCTTGTTCAGGTCCTGCGGGTTATTACTCAGGACAGTGATATGCAGGCCGGTGCGATCCGCATGCAGGTGCGAGAGGCCGAAGGCAAATTCGATGCGACCGTGGTGGTCACCGAAACTGACGGGCAACTTGTGCGCAAACTGCGCACACAGGCGGCTGATGTAGCGTGCAGGCGTATCGGTGACGACATGGCTGGAGGCGATGTGCAGCGCAGCGATGCCGTTGCAGCGCTTAGGGTGCGCGTGGCGCTTGGCGGCCAGACTGCCCACTGCGTTGCGCGCCTGAAGATGTGGCTGCTGGGGCAGGGTGCTGCTGCCAGATTGGGCATGTTTCACAGTTGTTTCCCCCCAATCATGCAGGCTCAGGCGAGGCGCCTTCGCGGGGTAGTGGTAAGGGTCCTTGCGCGTGGCATGACCGGCTGGCGAATATACAGCGAATGGGACAGTGTTAAATCCCTTTTGGTTGCATGGCGCGTGTGTTTGTAACACCGGGTTTGCTGCATGTGCGCCACTTAACACACCGCTAGGCGGCATGATTGAGCGATTTACTCAGCCTTCGATCGGTCTGGCTGGCGCCAGGTAATACGGGGTGTGCTGACAGGAGGGTGGGCGCTGCGTAAAGATTGCCGTATAACGGGCGGCAGAGTCGACTTGGGCAACACAGGACCCCTGATTAAAGCTGATGAAGACGCCAAAACGTATTGAGCCCCTGGTCGAAGCCGGGCTGGTCGATGAAGTGATACGCCCGCTGATGAGCGGTAAAGAAGCCGCGGTCTACGTGGTGCGCTGCGGTGAGGAACTGCGCGTCGCCAAGGTCTACAAGGAAGCCAATAAACGCAGTTTTCGCCAAGCCGCCGAGTACCAGGAAGGCCGCAAGGTGCGCAACAGCCGTGATGCCCGGGCCATGGCCAAAGGTTCGAAGTACGGCCGTAAGGGCCAGGAAGATGCCTGGCAGAATGCCGAGGTTGCCGCCTTGTTCCGCCTGGCCAACGCCGGGGTGCGGGTGCCCAAGCCGTATGACTTCCTTGAAGGCGTGTTGCTCATGGAACTGGTCGATGACGGTGAGGGCGACGCGGCTCCGCGCCTCAATGATGTCGACCTGCACCCGGACGATGCCCGCGAATTCCACGCTTTTATGATTCATGAAGTGGTGAAAATGCTCTGCGCTGGCCTGGTGCATGGTGACCTGTCGGAATTCAACGTGCTGCTTGATCCGGGTGGCCCGGTGATTATCGACTTGCCACAAGCGGTGGATGCGGCCGGCAACAACCATGCGTTCAAGATGCTTGAGCGCGATGTGCGCAACATGGCTGAGTATTTCGGTCAGTTTGCCCCGGAATTGAAATTCACCAAGTACGCCAAGGAAATGTGGGCGCTCTATGAGGCCGGTGAACTGACCCCAGAGAGCCCGCTGACGGGTGAGTTCGATGACCCGGAAGAAGAAGCCGATATCGATGCGGTGATGCGCGAAATCAAGGCCGCCTTGGCCGACGAAGCGCGCCGTCAGGCGCTGCTGAGTGCCGAAGACGAACCCAAAGGCGAAGAGCCACCACCGCCTTGGGCGCAATAGACAGAGCGTCCCGCCGATAAAAAATGCCGCTTACCTGATCCGGTAAGCGGCATTTTTTTGCGCTGAATATCTTGGGCGTTTGTCTGGTTTACAGCCGCGTGGCCTTGAACGTATCGCAGCGGCCGACATCGCCGCCGTCGAAACCGGTCTTGAACCAGCGCACGCGCTGCTCCGAGGTGCCGTGGGTGAAGGAGTCAGGCACCACCTGGCCGCGGGCCTGCTTCTGCAAGCGGTCATCGCCGATGGCATTGGCGGCGTTCAGCGCTTCTTCAATATCGCCTGGCTCCAGCCAGTCATGGCGCTGCTGACCGTGATAGGCCCACACCCCGGCCAGGCAGTCGGCCTGCAACTCCTGGCGTACCAGTAGCCCGTTCGCACCCTCCACCCGTTCGCCGCGTTGGCGGGCAGCGTTGACCTTGGCCGAGACGCCGAGCAGAGTCTGCACGTGGTGGCCAACTTCATGGGCAATCACATAGGCCTGCGCAAAGTCGCCGGCGGCGCCAAAGCGTTGTTCCAGCTCGCGGAAGAACGCCAGGTCGATGTACACCCGCTGATCGCCTGGACAATAGAACGGCCCGACTGCCGAGTTGGCAAAGCCACAGGCGGAATTCACCCCGCCGCGAAACAGCACCAGGGTCGGGTCCTTGTACTGCCGGTTGGCGCCCTGGAAGATTTCCCGCCAGGTGTCCTCGGTATCGCCGAGCACCGCGCGGACGAATTCCGACTGCTCGTCATTGGCGGCAGGCGTTGAGCCTTGCGGCGCGCTGACCGAGCCGCCCTGCATGGCTTGCCCGGCCAGCTGGCCGAGTATCTGCATCGGGTCCTGGCCGCTGAGCAGGCCGACGATCACCACGATGGCCACTCCGCCCAGGGTCAGCCCTTTGCCGCCGCCCATGCGTGAGCCGCTGCCGCGCGCATCCACCACGTTGTCACTGCGTCTACCGCGTTTCCAGCGCATCGCTATCGTCCTGTGTCTGTCGAGCGTGAGTGTCGTCCGCAGGCTTGAACTACGCCAGTGCAGTCGTCACTTATTCAATGGTGGGGTATTCGCTGATCACCCGCTCTGCGCCTTGCTTATCCAGGCCGATGACTTGATAGGCGTCGCGCACATTGCCGTATTCCATACCCGGTGAGCCGGCTGGCATGCCCGGTACGGCCGCGCCGAGCAGGTCGGGCTGTTTGCGCATTTTGAGAATGTCGGCGGCCGGTACATGGCCTTCGACAAACTGGCCGTTGATCACTCCGGTATGGCAGGAGGACAGGCGCGGCGGCACGCCCAGGCGCTGTTTGACCGCGCTCATATCGGTTTCGACATGATCGACAACGTTAAAGCCGTTGTCCTGCAGGTGGCTGATCCAGGCCTTGCAGCAACCGCAGTTGGCGTCGCGATGCACGTCGATGGTCAGGGGTTCGGCGGCGAAACTCAGGCTGCTGACAAACAGCCCGGCGAGAACAAGCAACTGGCGCATCGGGTAACTCCTGGCAGGTGAAAGGCTGAGCATAGCGCCGGGTGGCCGTGGCCAACCACCTGCGATTTCCGAATCGGACGGGCGCAGCTTATGCTGCGTGCTCGATTTCAGGGGGAGGGGTGTTCATGTTGTTTGCACGCGCAGTACTGGTGATTCAACTGTTGGCATTGGCGGGGCTGGGGCTGGCCTATTTTGTGCGTCCCCATGAAATGGCCAACCTCAGCGGTATGTTGCTGATGTCGCCGGCGGCCGCCACGGATATGCGGGCGTTCTACGGTGGCTTGCAACTGGGGCTGGCGGCGTTTCTCGGCTTGTCGCTGAGTCGGCTGGACCTGACGCGCGCTGCGCTGACTCTGCTGGGGCTGCTCTACAGCGCGCTGGCGTTGGCACGCATTGGCGGGCTGTGGCTGGATGGTGGCGCGCAGCAGACCTTCAATCTCTACGCGCTGCTGTTGGAAGTGGTATCGGCGGGGCTGAGCTATTGGGCGCTGCGCGGCTTGCAGCGCCTGTAGGCTTAACGGCGCTCCAGCAGCACACCCGATTCCATATGGTGGGTATAGGGGAACTGGTCGAACAGCGCGCAGCGCGTCACCTTGTGCGTGTCGTTGAGTTGGGCGATGTTGGCGGCCAGGGTCTCCGGGTTGCAGGAGATGTACAGAATGCGCTCGAAGCGTCGGGTCAGCTCGCAGGTGTCCGGGTCCATGCCGGCGCGCGGCGGGTCGACGAATACGCAGCCGAAGTCGTAACTCTTCAGGTCAATATCGGCTAGGCGGCGGAACGGTCGCACGTCATTCAGCGCTTCGGTCAGCTCCTCGGCAGACAGGCGCACCAGCGTGATGTTGTCCACGCCGTTGTCGGCCAGGTTGGCCAGTGCGGCATTCACCGAGGACTTGCTGATCTCGGTGGCCAGCACCTTGCGCACGCGGGTGGCCAGCGGCAGGGTGAAGTTGCCGTTGCCGCAGTACAGCTCAAGCAAATCGTCCGAGCGTTCACCAAGCGCGTCATAGGCCCAGGCGAGCATCTTCTGGTTCACTTCACCGTTGGGTTGAGTAAACGCCCCCTCCGGTTGGCGGTAGCTGAACGTGCGTCCGGCGACCTGCAGTTTCTCCTCGACATAGTCCTTACCAATGACGATGCGCTTGCCCTTGGAGCGGCCAATGATGCTGACCTGCAGTTCGGCGGCGAGCTTTTCAGCGTCGGCCTGCCAGGCGGCATCCAGTGGGCGGTGGTAGCACAGGGTAATCAGTCCGTCGCCGGCCAGGGTGGTCAGGAACTCTACCTGGAACAGCTTGAAGCTCAGGGCGCTGCTGGCCTGCCAGGCAGCCTTCAGGCGCGGCATCAGGGCGTTGATCTGCGCGCTGGCGATGGGGAAATCTTCAAAGAAAATCGGATTGAGGTTATCACCGGCCTCGAACATTGCGTAATGGCGATCCTCACCTTCACGCCACAGGCGGAATTCAGCGCGCAGGCGATAGTGCTCGCGCGGCGATTCGAATACGTCGGGTGCAGGGGCGTTGAACGGTGCCAACAGCTCGATCAGGCGCTGCTGCTTCTCCGCAAGTTGGGCGGCGTAGTTGGCGGGATCGAACTGGGAACGGCTCATGGATTACTCGCTAATCAGCGCTGGAGGCGCCCGCCGGCATAGCTGCTGGCGGGCGATGCGAACGGGCTTAAGAGAACAGGCCGAGCTTGACCACGCAGAAGCCGGCAAGGATCACCAGCATCAGGTTCAGCTCGCGCCAGCGGCCAGCCAGGGTCTTGGCGGCCACCCAGGCAATAAAGCCGAAGGCGATGCCGGACGCGATGGAGAAGGTCAGCGGCATAGCCAGGGCGGTGATCAGCACGGGTGCGGCAACGGTGATGTCTTCCCAGTCGATCTCGGCCATCCCGGCGGTCATCAGCACCGCGACGAACATCAGCGCGGGTGCCGTGGCGAAGGCCGGCACACTGCCTGCCAGCGGGGCAAAGAACAGCGCCAGCAGAAACAGCACGGCGACCACGCAGGCGGTCAGGCCGGTACGCCCGCCAGCGGATACCCCGGCGGCCGATTCGATGTAGCTGGTGGTGGTCGAGGTGCCCAGCAGCGAGCCGCCCATGGCGGCAGTGCTGTCGGCGATCAGCGCACGCCCCATCTTCGGCATATGGCCGTCCTTGCGCATCAGTCCAGCCTTCTTGGCGACGGCAATCAGGGTGCCGGAGTTGTCGAACAGATCGACGAACAGGAAGGCGAAAATCACGCTGATCAGACCAATATCCAGCGCGCCCATGATGTCCAGCTGCAGGAAGGTCGGTGCCAGCGACGGCGGCATCGAGACCACGCCGCCAAACTGCGAAATGCCCAGGGCCATGCTGATCAGGGTAATCAGCAGAATGCCGATCAGTACTGCGCCGGTGACCTTGCGCGCCTCCAGGCCGACGATCACGAAGAAACCGAGAATTGCCAGCAGTGCCTGGGGCTTGCTGAGGTCGCCCATGCCCACCAGCGTGGCTGGGTGGTCGACCACGATGCCGGCGCTTTGCAGGGCGATCAGTGCGAGGAACAGGCCGATACCGGCGGCTATCGCCGAGCGCAGCTCCAGGGGGATGCTGTTGATGATCCATTCGCGGATCTTGAAGATCGACAGCAGCAGGAACAGGCAGGCTGAGAGGAATACCGCGCCCAGCGCCACCTGCCAGGTGTGGCCCATGCCCAGTACCACGGTGTAAGTAAAGAAGGCGTTGAGGCCCATGCCCGGTGCCAGGGCAATCGGGTAGTTGGCGATCAGGCCCATGATCGCCGAGCCGATGGCGGCAGCCAGGCAGGTGGCGACGAAGATCGCGCCTTTATCCATGCCGGTTTCGCCGAGGATGCTCGGGTTGACGAAGAGGATGTAGGCCATGGTCAGGAAGGTGGTCAGGCCCGCCAAGCACTCGGTGCGTACCGTGGTGTTATGGGCTTTGAGTTGGAACAGTCTTTCCAGCATGTGGCGCTCCCCGTAACGGCTTTTTTGCCGTGTTTATGCAAACCGAAAGCAAAGCACATCCACGCGTGGGTGCATGTTTTTGCTGGCGATCTGGAAAAAGGCGCGCATCATATCAGCTCGTCTGGAGCTGGTGAATTTATGACCGCTCGGACAGTTTATGCACGGCCAGAACAAGGAGCGAAACAATGACTGCACGGGCTCTTATCAGCGTTGCCGATGGTGTTGAAGACCTCGAATGCGTAACCCTGATTGACGTACTGCGGCGGGCCGAGGTTGAGGTGGTGGTGGCCAGTATCGAAAGCCGACGGATGATCACCTGTGCCCGTGGCACGCGATTGACCGCCGATACCATGCTGGTCGACGTTCTGGCCCAGCCCTTCGACCTGATCGTGCTGCCCGGCGGCATGCCTGGCGCACAACACCTCGCCGAGCACGAGCCGTTGGCCGAGCGGGTGCGCGAGCAGGCCAAGGCCGGCAAGCTGTTTGCGGCCATCTGCGCGGCACCCGCCGTCGCCCTGCAGCAGTACGGCGTGCTCAGGCAGCGGCGCATGACCTGTTATCCGGCGTTCAGTGATCGCCTCAGCGGTTGTGTGTTTGTCGATCAGCCAGTGGTGGTTGATGGCAACTGCATCACCAGTCAGGGTCCCGGCACCGCCCTGGCGTTTGCTCTGACCCTGGTCGAACAGCTGTGCGGCAAGGCCGTGCGCAAGCAGGTCGCCGAGGCCATGTTGGTCAGCTAGTCGTTACTTCGCTCGGGCCCTTGCGGGTGCAGATGGTCACGTTTGGCCAGCTCGGGGAACAAACGGATCCACAGGCCAGTGACCAGAATCGCCCCGACGCCACCGATCAGCACTGCCGGTACGGTGCCGAACCAGGCCGCGCTGACCCCGGCGCGGAAATCGCCGAGCTGATTGGACGCACCGATAAACAGGCCGTTGACCGCGCCGACACGGCCGCGCATCTCGTCCGGGGTTTGCAGCTGCACGAAGGCGCCGCGAATCACCATGCTGATCATGTCCGCCGCGCCCAAGACCACCAGTGCCGCCAGGCTGAACCACTGCGAGGTGGACAGGCCGAAGCCGATGGTCGCCACGCCGAAGATCGCCACTGAGCTGAACATCACCGGGCCGACCCGTCGCTCGATGGGAAAGCGCGCCAGCCACAACGACATCAGCAGTGCGCCAACGGCCGGTGCCGAACGCAGCAGGCCGAGGCCCCATGGCCCGGTGAGCAGAATGTCCTTGGCAAACACCGGCAGCAGCGCGGTGGCGCCGCTGAGTAGCACCGCTAGCATGTCCATCGATACCGCGCCGAACACGGCAGGGCGGCTGCGGATAAAGCGAAAGCCGGCCAGTAGCGAATCCAACGAGACTTTCTGTTTAAGCGGCAACTGGCGCGCCGGCAGACTGAGCATCAGGCTCAGGGCGCAACCGTATAACAGCACGGCCGGGCCATAGACCCAGTGCGTACCGAGCGCATAGAGCAAACCGCCCAGCGCCGGCGCGATGATGGTGGCGGCCTGCATGGCCGATGCGGAGGCTGCCACGGCAGCGGGAAACAGCCCGGGCGGCACGATATTCGGTAGCAGAGCCTGGGTGGTCGGCATCTCAAAGGCGCGGGCGGTGCCGAGCAGAAAGGCAATCACGAAGATCATTTCGCGGCTGATACCGCCGGCGCTGCTGCCCAGCAGCAGGCCCAGCGCAATCAGCCCCTGTGCGCCCTGGCAGAGCGCCGCCACCTTGCGCCGGTCGAAACGGTCGGCGACATGCCCGGTGAGCAGGATAAACAGGATCTTCGGCAGGAATTCGATCAGCCCGACCAGGCCGAGGTCCAGCACGTTGCCGGTCAGCGAATACATCTGCCAGCCAATCGCCACGGTAATCATCTGGAAGCCGCTGGCCGTGAACACCCGGGCGAACCAGAAGGCCAGGAATGGGCGGTGCTGACGGAGCAGAAGCTGGGACATGGCCGAAAAGGCTCGAGCGATAACTGGGGGGAGGTGCAGCCTAGGGGCTTGGTGTGAGCTTGCACAAGCTGCCAGGGGCAGATTGTGTCTGCGCGCAGTGCTTGTGGCAGCCGGTCGCGCGACAATCGACCACAGCTGAACTTGCACCTGCAAACGCTACTCTCTTTACATGCAATGACCCGCGTCAACACCTTCGACGCGCGGTTGTGAGGGCTTTGCCCAGCTCGCTAGTTGCCTCACCCAGAACAATAATCCCCCCGACTGATTGCTTGTGACTGGCATGTGCGCCCGTGGCCGTGCCCCGTATCACCTGACTGAGGAAACGCCATGTTTGGATTGGAGGCTCTCGACCTCGCCCGAATCCAGTTCGCTTTTACCATCTCCTTTCACATCATCTTTCCGGCCATTACCATTGGCCTGGCCAGTTACCTGGCGGTGCTTGAAGGGCTGTGGCTGAAAACCGGGGAAGAGGTATACCGCGACCTTTACCACTTCTGGGCGAAGATCTTTGCGGTCAACTTCGGCATGGGCGTGGTGTCTGGCCTGGTCATGGCCTATCAGTTCGGCACCAACTGGAGCGCCTTCTCCGACTTTGCCGGTGCGGTCACCGGGCCGCTGCTGACTTATGAAGTGCTTACCGCGTTCTTCCTTGAGGCGGGCTTCCTTGGCGTCATGCTGTTCGGTTGGAACCGCGTCGGCCCGGGCCTGCACTTCTTCTCCACGGTGATGGTGGCGGTCGGCACGCTGATCTCAACGTTCTGGATTCTCGCCTCCAACAGCTGGATGCACACCCCGCAAGGCTTCGAGATCATCGACGGGCGGGTGATTCCGGTGGACTGGTTCGCCGTGGTGTTCAACCCGTCGTTCCCTTATCGCCTGGCGCATATGGCGACGGCAGCATTCCTTGCCACTGCGTTCTTTGTTGGCGCGTCGGCTGCCTGGCACCTGCTGCGCGGCCGTGATAACCCTGCGATCCGCAAGATGCTGTCGATGGCCATGTGGATGGCGTTGATCGTGGCGCCGATTCAGGCGGTGATTGGCGACTTCCATGGCCTGAATACCCTCAAGTACCAGCCGGCGAAGATCGCGGCGATCGAAGGTCACTGGGAAAATCATGGCGATGAGCCGACCCCGCTGATTCTGTTCGGTTGGCCGGATATGGAGCGAGAAGAAACCCGCTTCAAAATTGAAATTCCCGCCCTCGGCAGCCTGATTCTCACCCACAGCCTGGACAAGCAGGTGCCGGCACTCAAGGAGTTCGCCAAGGAAGATCGGCCTAACTCAACCATCGTGTTCTGGACCTTCCGGATCATGGTCGGCCTGGGCATGCTGATGATCCTCACCGGTCTTTGGGGCCTGTGGCTGCGCAGTCGCGGCAAGCTGTTTCAAAGCCGGCCGTTCCTCCATCTGGCCGTGTGGATGGGCCCGTCGGGGATCATCGCCATCCTCGCCGGCTGGTACACCACGGAAATCGGTCGTCAGCCCTGGATCATCCAGGGGCTGATGCGCACCGCCGATGCCTCGTCCGGGCACAGTTTTGCGCAGATGAGCCTGACCCTGATTCTGTTTGTGGTGGTGTATTTCGCCCTGTTTGGTGCCGGTATCAGCTACATGATGCGCCTGGTGCGCAAGGGCCCGATCACCGACGAAGGCAAAGAACCCGCCGAAGGCGGCCCAGGCCAGAAACGCACGCCGTCCCGTCCGCTGTCCGCACCCGAAGAGGGCTTGGACGAGGGCGAAACCGACTCACTGGCTGAGAGGAATTGAACATGGGCATTGATCTCTCGCTGATCTGGGCCGTGATCATCGCCTTCGGGGTGATGATGTATGTGGTCATGGACGGCTTCGACCTGGGCATCGGCATCCTCTTCCCCTTCGTCAAAAGCGAAGGCGAGCGTGATGTGATGATGAACACCGTGGCACCGGTCTGGGACGGTAACGAAACCTGGCTGGTGCTCGGTGGTGCGGCGCTGTTCGGCGCCTTTCCGCTGGCCTACGCGGTGGTGCTCAGCGCGTTGTACCTGCCGCTGATCTTTATGCTGCTGGGGCTGATTTTCCGCGGTGTGGCCTTCGAGTTCCGCTTCAAGGCCAAGGCGGCCAAACGGCACCTCTGGGACAAGGCGTTTATCGGCGGCTCACTGACTGCGACCTTCTTCCAGGGCGTGGCGCTGGGGGCCTATATCGACGGCTTCAAGGTGGTCGATCGCGTCTATGTCGGCGGCGCGCTGGATTGGCTCACGCCGTTCTCGCTGTTCTGCGGCCTGGCGTTGATTGCCGCTTACGCCTTGCTCGGCTGCACCTGGCTGATCATGAAGACCGAAGGCCGCCTGCAGCTGCAGATGCACGATATGGCGCGGCCGCTGGTGTTTGTACTGCTTGGCGTCACCGGCATTGTCAGCCTGTGGACGCCTCTGGCCCATACGGAAATTGCCGAGCGCTGGTTTAGCCTGCCGAATATTTTCTGGTTTATGCCGGTGCCGCTGCTGGTGCTGCTGTGCACCTGGGCGCTGCTGCGCGCGGTGGCGCGCAACGCCAACTACTCACCGTTTCTGCTGACCCTGACGCTGATCTTCCTCGGCTACAGTGGCCTGGGCATCAGCCTGTGGCCGAATATCATCCCGCCGTCGATCAGCATCTGGGAAGCCGCCGCACCGCCGCAGAGCCAGGGCTTTATCCTGGTCGGCGCGCTGTTCATCATCCCCTTTATCCTGATGTACACCGCCTGGAGCTATTACGTGTTCCGCGGCAAGGTCACTGAAGAAGACGGCTATCACTAAGGTGCGAGTGATGAACGACATAGATGAGAAAAAGCCGCTGTGGCAGCGCCTCGGCTGGCTGGTGCTGATCTGGGCCGGCAGTGTGCTGGCCCTGGGTGCAGTGTCCTATCTGCTGCGCCTGTTTATGCAGGCGGCAGGAATGGGCACGCCGTAAGCGCGCTTATTTGATCGCTTTAAGCACCACAAACTTCGGCGTTGCCGCCACCTGTTCGACACCACGGAATAGCCGTTTCAGCTTGGCGTGGTAGCCCAGGTGGCGGTTGCCGACTATCCACAGCTCGCCGCCGGTCATCAGCGCGGCGCGGGCCTGCTGGAACATGCGCCAGGCGAGGAAATCGCCGACCACCTGTTGCTGGTGGAACGGCGGGTTGCACAGCACCAGATCCAACGAATCCTCCGCCTGCTCGGCTAAACCATCGCCGGCGCGAATCTCTACCGGGCGCTCATTCAGTGCCGCACGCCAGTTTTCTTCGGCGGATTGCACCGCCATGTAAGACTCATCCACCAACGTCAGCTCGGCCTGCGGGCTGCCCAGTGCATAGGCAATGCCGAGTACGCCGTTGCCGCAGCCGAGATCAGCTACGCGCACGCGGCTGAGGTGTTTGGGCAGGTGCGGGAGGAAGGCGCGGGTGCCGATATCCAGGTCTTCGCGGCAGAACACGTTGGCGTGGTTGAGCAGCTCGATAGCCGGTTTTTCCAGGCGATAACGCGTCGGGTAGGGCGATACGGGTGCGGGTTTGGCCTCTGATGTGGCAAACAGCAGGCGGGCTTTTTTCACTGCCAGCGAGGCTTGCACCGGGCCGATATATTTCTCCAGCAGATCACCGGCAGCACGCGGCAGGTGCTTGACCATGGCGGCGGCAATCACCTGCGCGGTTGGGGCGAGCTGGCCGTGCAGGCGAATCAGTTGCTCCTCCAGCAGCGCCAGGGTTTTCGGTACGCGAATCAGCACCACATCAAACGGCCCCTGAGCGACTGCGCTGGCCGGTACAAACGTCACGGCATCCGCCGGCAACTGATTGCGCAGCAGGTTGACCTGCAAGCCCAGGTGGCCGAGGTGTGAGTCGCCGCTGCTGGTCACGTGCGCCTGCCCAGCGAGGCTGGCCGCCAGTGCGCCGAAGCTGTCATTCAGCACCAATACGCGTGTGCTGCTCGTCAGCCCTTGTTCATGCAGATGGTTGAGCAGGTATTCGTCCGCAGCATCGAACGCCTGCAGCGGCTCGTGGGGCTGGTCGGGTTGGCGAAGCAGGTCGAGTTGGGCGAACGGGGTGCTGAACACAGGCATGGAAAACTCGGGTGGCAGGCCGTAAGGGCGCGATAAAAAGTGCAGTTGGTCGCTATTGTCGGTGCAAGTGGCGGAAAAGTCTCGGAACTGAGAGCTGGTTCAGCAAATCGCAGTTGTGCCGCGCACGGCTTTACCGAAGAATGCCGCCCCCTTGTGGATCCGCTCAGTCGTGTCTGATACCCATCAGTCAGCAAGCATGAGTCAGCAAGGTCGGCATTCAAATAATAACCAGGCCCCGAGCATTAAGCCCGGCTGCGATCTGGTAGCGCCTGATGATCAGGACCGTGCAGCACTCTGCCGCGTCCACTGAATCATCCATAGCCCACACCCCCACTCAATGAGGCCTGCCCATGCAGGCTTCACGGCGTTCTATTTGCAAAAAGGTATGTTCATGTTCAAGTCACTGTTGTCCTTAACCTTCAGCGCATTGCTGGTCGCGGCAAGCCCGGCCCTGGCAGAAGGCACGGCGCCCATCGTGATCAAGTTCTCCCATGTCGTGGCCGAGGACACCCCCAAGGGCAAGGGTGCACTGCTGTTCAAAAAATTGGTCGAAGAGCGCCTAGCCGGGCAGGTCGCGGTTGAGGTTTACCCGAACTCGACGCTGTTCGGTGATGGCGAGGAGATCAACGCACTGCGCGAGGGCAAGGTGCAGATGCTGGCGCCGTCGCTGTCCAAGTTCGAGGCTTACACCAAGCAATTGCAGGTGTTTGACCTGCCGTTCCTGTTCGACGACCTGGAGGCGGTCAAACGCTTCCAGAAGCGTGACAAGAGCCGCGAGTTGCTGCACGCCATGTCCAACCAAGGCATCTACGGCCTGGCCTATTGGAACAACGGCATGAAGCAACTGACCGCCAACCGCGAGCTGCGCAAGCCCGAGGATGCCAAGGATCTGGCCTTCCGTATTCAACCCTCGTCGGTGCTGCAGGCACAATTTGGCCAGCTTGGCGCCAAGACCGTGAAAATGCCGTTCGCCGAGGCGTTCAAAGCGCTGCAGGCCGGCACCATCCAGGGCACTGAAGGCCCCTGGTCGAACATCGCCAGCCAGAAGGTCGACACCGTGCAGCCGTTTATCAGCGAGCTTAATCACGGCTCGCTGAGCTATATGCTGATCAGCAGCAAGGAGTTCTGGACCAGCATCCCCTACAAAACCCGCACCGAGCTGGAAGCGATCATCGATGAAGTGTCCTTCGCGGTGAATAAGGATGCCGAAACGCTGAACAACAATGATCGCGAGCGCATCATCGCCGCCGGCCATGCCAAAGTGGTGACCTTGACCGACGATGAACGTGCCGCCTGGCGCGCCGCACTGAGCCCGCTGTGGAAGACCTATGAAGCGGAAATCGGCGCAGATGTGCTGCGTGCCGCTCAGGCCGTCAACCGCCGCTAAGCGCGTGTTTAGGGCAAAGCCAAGAGCCCCCAGGTTTTACCGGTGTTTGTTCGGTGAACGTTGCGCCACACTGGGCCTGTGCAATCTGCATAGGCCCGGTATTCGTATGACTAGTGACGACAAGTACACGCGGCAAACCCTTAGCTCTATTCAGGTCTGGTCACCCAGCCTGTTCAGCCTGCGTTGCAGTCGCGATGCCGGATTTCGCTTTCGCGCCGGACAGTTCGCCCGTCTTGGCGTAGAAAAAGCTGATGGCTCGGTGGTCTGGCGGGCCTATTCGATGGCCTCGGCGCCTCATGATGAGTTTCTTGAGTTCTTCTCCATCGTCGTGCCAGGCGGCGAGTTCACCTCCGAGCTGAGTCGGCTGCAGGTCGGCGACAGTCTATTAGTTGAAAAACAGGCCCTGGGCTTTCTCACCCTGGATCGCTTTGCCGATGGCCGTGACCTCTGGCTGCTGGCCAGCGGGACGGGGCTCGCGCCGTTTCTATCGATCCTGCAGGGTTTGGAGGTGTGGCAGCGTTTTCAGCGCGTGGTGCTGGTGTACAGCGCGCGCACGGCCAGCGAGCTAGCCTATCAGCCGCTGATTCACGGACTGATGCAGCAGGAACATCTGCAGGAATACGCCGATCGTTTCACCTATCTGCCGCTGGTCACCCGCGAGCAGGTGCCCGGCTGCCTTCATGGGCGCATCACCACCTTGCTGGACAGTGGCGAGCTGGAGCGGGCGGCGGGGCTGAGCCTGGAGCCTGAGCATTCGCGGCTGATGATCTGCGGCAACCCGCAGATGATCGACGACACCCGCGCGCTGCTAAAACAGCGCGACTTGCAGCTTAGCCTGACCCGACGGCCGGGGCAGGTGGCGGTGGAGAATTACTGGTAGCAGTTAGCAGGCAAACCAAAGGCTCCCTCCGGAGCCTTTATCAATGCTTGCCTGGTGTTACTCCTTCGTTTGTTGGGTCTTGAGCAAATCGCGGATCTCGCTCAGCAGTTCCTGATCCTTGGTCGGTGGGGCCGGTGCTGGGGGTGCCGCTTCTTCTTCGCGCTTGAGTTTGTTGAGCACCTTGATGCCCATGAAAATGGCGAATGCGACGATCAGGAAGTCGAGCACGGTCTGGATAAATTTGCCGTAGGCCAACACCACAGCAGGCAGATCGCCTTCGGCAGCCTTAAGGGTGATGGCCAGATCAGTGAAGTCCACGCCGCCAATCAGCACGCCCAGCGGTGGCATCACCACGTCACCAACAAAGGACGAGACGATCTTGCCAAAGGCCGCGCCGATGATGATGCCCACGGCCATGTCGACCACGTTGCCCTTGACCGCAAAGGCTTTGAATTCACTGATTATGCTCATGCTGCGTTCCCTGGTAGGTGAGGTTGCGCTGAGTGTAATCCAGCACGCTCCGCTTGCCAGCTACTTATCAGCCCGGGTAATGGACTTCGGGCAGCGACTCGAACGCAGGTTTAGCCAGCAGGTAGCCTTGGAACAGTTCCACCCCCATGTCGCGTAATGCGTGCAGTTCACCGATGCTTTCGATGCCCTCGGCAATCACCCGGATATTCAGCTTGCGGCACATCTGCAGGGTTGCTTCGACCAGGATCTGCCGCACGCTGTCTTGCTCGATATTGCGGATCAGCTGCATGTCCAGCTTGATCAGGTCAGGCTGAAAGTCGGCCAGCAGATTGAGCCCGGCATAACCGGCGCCGAAGTCATCGATCGCCGTCATAAAGCCCTGTTTGCGGTACGCGCGCAGAATGCCGGTGAGGTGGTCGATATCCAGCACCTGCTCCTGTTCGGTGACCTCGAAGATGATCCGCTCCAGCGGGAAGTTGAATCGCGAAGCGGCCTCCAGCGTGGCGCGGATGCAGGTCTCGGGTTTGTACACCGCGTTGGGCATAAAGTTGATCGAGACCATGGCAGGCACTTGCAGCTTGGCTGCCCACTCCAGCGCCGTAATTCGGCAGGCTTGGTCGAACGGATACAAATTATCCGCGTTGAGCTTGCTCAGCAGGCTGCCAGCGGACTCACCGTTTTTGCCGCGCACCAGCGCTTCGTGGGCGAATATGGTGCCTGTACTCAGGTTGATAATGGGCTGAAAGGCCATGCTGATGGGAAATCCCAACCCTTGGCCGTCACGGCAAGCCGAACATCCTGATGTCGTACTCATAACCTGTTCTCGTAAGTGGTTCCTGATGCTTGGGCAAAGATAGCAGAAGTCGCTCTCCATCCGTGCAGCCGGACCGTTTCGGCAGAGCCCGCGCTACTGGGCTAGGCTCAAGGGGAATCCGCCACGAGGATGCCGTTATGCCACTGGAACATCATCCGCTGCACCGCGAGTTTCCCGAGTTCAAGACGCAGTTGCATACCTTGCTGTCCAGCAATGGCCATTTCGCTCGCTTGGTCGAGGAGTATGAAGAGCTGGATAAGCGCATCTATGAGGCGGAGAGCGGGCGGGTGGCCATGGATGAGATGCTGCTGCTGGGCCTGAAGATGCAGCGCGTCAGCCTCAAGGATGAATTGGCCGATTTTCTTAGCAGCGCGTAATAACGGTATTGCTTTGATCCGGGTCAAGTGCGGGGCCCGGTTCGAGGGATAGTCTGCAAACAGTGACTATCTCAGAGGGCTACCCGCATGCACGTTGAACACCATCCGCTGATCAAGGATTTCCCCGAACTGCGCGGCGCGCTGCATGAGCTGCGTCTTGGCGATGCCAACTTCGCCCGCCTGGCGGATACCTACGAAACCCTGGATAAACGTATCTGCCGGATCGAGGCGGGCAGCGAACTGCTGGCTGATGAGGCGCTGCTGGCCCTCAAGCAGGAGCGGGTTGGCCTCAAGGATGATCTCGCGCGCCGGCTGAAACGCGCTGCCGGGCAATGTTGTGGCTGTGGTAACGGTTGCAAGGGATAGCTGTGCGGGACTGTAAATATATCCAGCTATTTCGTATGATCCGGGCTCAGCGTTTATAGGAGTCCGGCATGGCCAAGGCCAAGCGCATGTATGGCTGCACCGAGTGCGGCGCCACCTTCCCGAAATGGGCCGGCCAGTGCGGCGAATGCGGGGCCTGGAATACCCTGGTGGAAACCCTGCTTGAAGCCAACGCAGCCACCCCCAGCGGCCGCGCCGGCTGGGCGGGTGATCAGGTGCAGATCAAGACCCTGGCCGAGGTCAGCGTCGAGGAGGTACCGCGTTTCTCCACGGCCTCTGGTGAGCTGGATCGCGTGTTGGGCGGCGGTCTGGTGGACGGGTCGGTGGTGCTGATTGGCGGCGACCCTGGCATCGGCAAGTCGACCATCCTGCTGCAGACCCTGTGCAATATCGCCACGCGCTTTCCTGCGCTGTATGTCACCGGTGAGGAATCCCAGCAGCAGGTGGCCATGCGCGCCCGCCGCCTGGGCTTGCCGGAAGACAAGCTCAAGGTGATGACTGAAACCTGCATTGAAAGCATCATCGCCACCGCGCGGGTGGAAAAGCCCAAGGTGATGGTGATCGACTCGATCCAGACCATCTTTACCGAGCAGCTGCAGTCGGCACCTGGCGGCGTTGCCCAGGTGCGCGAAAGTGCGGCGTTGCTGGTGCGCTTTGCCAAGCAGAGCGGCACGGCGATTTTCCTGGTCGGCCACGTGACCAAGGAAGGTGCGCTGGCCGGGCCGCGTGTGCTCGAGCATATGGTTGATACCGTGCTGTATTTCGAAGGCGAGTCCGATGGCCGCCTGCGCCTGCTGCGCGCGGTGAAGAATCGCTTTGGCGCGATCAACGAGTTGGGCGTATTCGGCATGACCGATAAGGGCCTGAAAGAGGTCACCAATCCTTCGGCGATCTTCCTCACCCGGGCCCAAGAAGAAGTCCCCGGCAGCGTGGTGATGGCCACCTGGGAAGGCACCCGGCCGATGCTCGTGGAGGTGCAGGCGCTGGTCGACACCAGCCATATGGCCAACCCGCGACGCGTCACCCTGGGCCTGGATCAGAACCGCCTGGCCATGCTCCTGGCCGTATTGCACCGGCATGGCGGCATTCCGACCTATGACCAGGACGTGTTTCTCAACGTGGTGGGCGGGGTCAAGGTGCTGGAAACCGCATCCGATCTGGCGCTAATGGCGGCAGTGATTTCGAGTCTGCGCAATAAGCCGCTGCCGCATGACCTGTTGGTGTTTGGCGAGGTCGGCCTGTCTGGCGAGATTCGCCCAGTGCCAAGCGGCCAGGAACGTCTGAAAGAGGCGGCCAAACACGGCTTCAAGCGCGCCATCGTGCCCAAGGGCAATGCGCCGAAAGATCCGCCGCCAGGGTTGCAGGTGATTGCCGTCACGCGCCTGGAGCAAGCGCTGGATGCGTTGTTCGAGTAAGAACCTGTTTACGATCTGCTGCGCGTCGACCACCCGGCGTTAAAAACAGCCTCGGAATGCTCATTTACAGCTCGTAAACTGCGCGTGATTCGCTTCGCTCACCCTGCGGGTCAGCCGTTGGCTGTTACTCCGCTGCGCTGCGTTTCTCGGCTGTTTTTGCCTTGCCTGGCTCTAGCTCGCGAAATCGTAAACACGTTCTAAATCCGCTCAGGCAGGATGAAAAAAGGAGGCCGAGGCCTCCTTTTTTACTCGTCTTCGCCAAGCGCGGCGAGTTCGCGTTCCAGCAGGCTGTCGTCGCCGAGATTGAGCTCCACCAGGCGGCGCAGGTGGCTGATCGAGTCGAGGTCGATATGCCGGCAGACAAAACCGAGCAGGTCAGACTGGGTGCGTGTCAGCACCACTTCCATCCGCACACGGGTGTCATCGGCCAGTTGGATATTGGCCTCGAATGGCTGATTAGGGTCGCCATTCCAGCCGTTTGGACGCTTGATTAACAGACCTTTCAGCGACACGTCATGCAATTCGACCGCCCAGCGTCGTTCCCCTTGCACGATCTCGGTGGGGGCGTCGAAAGCGATGCGGTGAAAGCGCCGACGCTCATTGGCTGTTTCGCTCATGCAAAGAAACTCCTGCGAGGTTTTATCCACTATAGCCAAGGCTGCTGCCGCTGGCTTGGTTTTATCGCTGCTGAGGGTGGTTCGGCAGGTATAAAAAAGCCCGCCAGGAGGCGGGCTTTTCAGCAGCAGCCGATGTTTAGTTGCCGTAAACCGGGAACTTGGCGCAGACCGCTTTGACTTGCTCGCGCACGCGCGCTTCGACCGCGTCGTCGCCCAGGTTAGCGAGGATCTCGCAGATCCAGCCCGCCAGTGCGCGGCACTCGTCTTCCTTGAAGCCGCGGGTGGTTACGGCTGGGGTGCCGATGCGCAGGCCGGAGGTGACGAACGGCGAACGTGGGTCGTTCGGTACGCTGTTCTTGTTCACGGTGATAAAGGCGCGACCCAGAGCGGCGTCGGCATCTTTACCGGTGATGTCCTGCTTGATCAGGCTGAGCAGGAACAGGTGGTTCTCAGTACCGCCAGAGACCACGTCGTAGCCGTTCTCGATAAACACGCTGGCCATGGCCTGGGCGTTCTTGATCACTTGCTGCTGGTAGGTCTTGAACTCAGGCTGCAGGGCTTCCTTGAAGCACACGGCCTTGGCGGCGATGACGTGCTCCAGCGGGCCGCCTTGGCCGCCTGGGAATACCGCGGAGTTGAATTTCTTCTCCAGCGCTTCGTTGGCGCGAGCCAGGATCAGACCGCCGCGCGGGCCGCGCAGAGTTTTGTGAGTGGTGGTGGTAACCACGTCGGCGAACGGCACTGGGTTCGGGTACACACCCGCAGCCACCAGACCGGCCACGTGTGCCATGTCGACGAACAGGTAAGCGCCCACTTTATCGGCGATGGCGCGGAAGCGTGGGAAGTCCAGCACCTGCGAGTAGGCGCTGAAGCCGGCAATGATCATCTTCGGCTTGTGTTCAACAGCCAGGCGCTCAACTTCGTCGTAGTCGATCAGGCCTGCATCGGTGATGCCGTACTGCACGGCGTTGTACATTTTGCCGGAGAAGCTGACGCTGGCGCCGTGGGTCAGGTGGCCGCCGTGTGCCAGGCTCATGCCCAGTACGGTGTCACCGGTTTCCAGCAGGGCCAAATACACGGCGCTGTTGGCTTGCGAGCCGGAGTGCGGCTGGACGTTGGCGTAATCGGCGCCGAACAGCTCCTTGGCGCGGTCGATGGCCAGCTGCTCAACGATGTCGACGTATTCGCAACCGCCG
Organism: Pseudomonas sp. FEMGT703P; assembly: GCF_002786345.1. Lineage (NCBI taxonomy): Bacteria > Pseudomonadati > Pseudomonadota > Gammaproteobacteria > Pseudomonadales > Pseudomonadaceae > Pseudomonas > Pseudomonas sp. FEMGT703P. Next base: position 286,779 of record NZ_PGCM01000005.1, read on the forward strand.
TAGTAACGCTTGCCTGGATAGCCTTCAGCGTACTTGTTGGTCAGTACCGAACCCTGGGCTTCCATCACCGCTGGGCTGGTGTAGTTCTCCGAGGCGATCAGCTCGATGTGATGTTCCTGGCGCTGGGCTTCTTGCTCCATCGCGGCAAACAATTCGGCGTCATAACGGGCGATAGTCAAATCACGGCTGAACATAGCATTCCCCTGAGAAAATCAGCTGGGCGGTAGAAAGAGGGGGCGAATTCTACCTCATCCGTACTAAACAGGCATATGAAGCGTGGTCATCTGACGGACAAGCGGGGCTCATGCACGCCGGCGATTCAGCTCAGCATAAACAGGGCGGTGCCGGTAAACAGCGCGGTGAACTGGTGGGCCGGCATTGGCCTGCCCAGTAGGAAGCCCTGCACTTCGTCGCAGTCGTGGCCACGCAGGAAATCCAGCTGGGCCAGGGTTTCCACACCTTCGGCGATTACCGTGAGGTTCAGGCTGTGGGCCATGGCGATGATCGCGCGCGCGATTTGTCCGTCCTGTTCGCCATGCGGCAGGCCGTCGACAAAGCTGCGGTCGATCTTCAGCACGTCGATCGGGAATTGTTTGAGGTAGTTCAGTGAGCTGTAGCCGGTGCCGAAATCGTCGATGGCGATAAACACCCCCAGCTGCTTCAAGCTGCTCAGGGTTTGCATGGCATTGGCCACATCTTCCATGAGGATGCTTTCGGTCAGTTCCAGCTCCAGGCAGGCGGCGGGAACACCGCTCTGCTCCAGGATCTGCGCAATCCGCTGATGCAGGTCGCCTTCGGCAAACTGGCGTGCCGAGAGGTTGACCGAAATCTTCGGCACACGAATCTTCGCCTCGTGCCATTCGGCCAGTTGCCGGCACGACTCGCGCAGCACCCAGTCGCCAACCTGGACCACCAGGCCCAGCTCTTCCAAGACCGGAATAAAGTCACTGGGCGGTACCAGGCCGCGCTGTGGATGCTGCCAGCGCAACAGCGCTTCGGCGCCAGTCAGGCGTTTGCCATCGCCGGAGAATTGCGGTTGGTAGAACAGCTTGAACTCGCCCTGTTCGAGGGCGTGGCGCAGGTCGCTTTCCAGCTCCAGGCGCTGCAGGGCGCTGGCGTTCATGTCGGCCTGGTAGAACTGGAAGTTGTTCTTGCCGCGTTCCTTGGCGTGGTACATCGCCGTATCGGCGTTCTTCATCAGCTGGCTCAGCTCGTTGCCATCCTGCGGACTCAGGGCGATACCGATACTGGCGGTAACGAAGAACTCGCGGCCTTCGAGGATAAACGGCTGCGCCAGGCTGGCGAGAATCTGCTCGCCAACGTGGATTGCGCGGGTCAGTGCGCCTTCACGCTGCGCCTGGGATTGCAGCAGCAGGGTGAACTCGTCGCCGCCCATGCGCGCCACGGTGTCGTCGCTATCCACGCAGGCGCGCAGGCGCACGGCGACTTCCTTGAGCATGCGGTCGCCGGCGGCATGACCGAGGGAGTCGTTGATCGGCTTGAAGCGGTCGAGATCGAGGAACATCAGCACCACCCACTCCTGATGCCGCTCACCGTGCTGCAGTGCACTGTGCAGGCGATCCTGGAACAGGGTGCGGTTGGGCAGCTGGGTCAGGGCATCGTAATACGCCAGGCGGTGGATACGCTGCTCGCTGGCCTTGCGCTCGCTGATATCGCTGAAGAAGCATACGTAGCTGACCAGGTCGCCTTCATCGTCCTTGACCGCAGTGATGCCGACCCATGCCGGGAATTTCTCACCGTTCTTGCGCTTGAGCCACACCTCGCCCTCCCAGCTGCCTTGCTGGTTGAGCTGTTTGATCACATAGGCCAGATGGCTGGCTTGCTGAGTGTCTGCAGTCAATACGCTCGGCAGCTGGTCAAGAATCTGCTTGGAGCTGTAGCCGCTGACCCGGCTGAAGGCGTTGTTGACCTGGACGATATAGCCCGCCGGGTCAGTGACCAGAATGGCCGCCGTGGAGTGCTCGAATACCGTGGCGGCCATGCGCAGGTCTTTTTCGGCGCGGCGCTGCAGGCTGATGTCGCGGCCAACACCTAGCAAGCCTTCGAAACGGCCGCTGTCATCCCACATTGGCACCAAGCGCAGTTCCACGGGGATTTTCTGGCCATCCGCACGCAAGGCGTCAAAGACGAACAGTTGCGGCAGAAATTCGGCGCGCAGTTCGGCTAGGCGCTGCGGGTCACCGAGGGCGTTGCGCACGCGGTCGAGCAGGGCGTAGAAACCGCTGAGCTGACGCGGGTTGGTGGCCAGACTCTGGAAACCGTTGGCCAGCGCCCACTCGCTGTCATAGCCGAGCACCGGCATCACCGATGGGCTGACATAGTTGAGTTGCAGCTGGGCATCGGTGGAGAAGATCACGTCGCTGATGCTTTCCGCCAGCAGGCGATAGCGTTGCTCGCTGGTGCGCAGGGACTCGCTGTGGGTGATCTGTTCGGTGATGTCCTTGGCCACGCCAATCAATCGGCTGACCCGGCCCTTGGCATCGCGCGCCAGGGCCTGCTCGCGGATATCGAACCAGTGCCAGCTGCCATCGCGGTGCCTCCAGCGCAGCTCGAACTGCATCAACAGGCCATTGCCCAATACCTGCTGGATATTGCGCATGCGTTGGTACAGCTCGACATCGTCGGGATGCAGAATTTTTTCCCACAGCCGATCACCGAGGGCACGCATTTCCGCCTTGCTGTAGCCCAGCTGCGGGCCGAGGTGGTTGTTGCTGTACATCACCCGCTTGCCGGCGATGTCGTGCACATAGATGGTGTCGGGCACTGCGTTGACCACATCGGACCAGAAGCGCTCACGCTCGATCAGTGACGTTTCGATGCGTTTGCGGTTGGTGATATCGCTGATGCTGAGGGTCACGGCCTGCAGGTCGTCGATACTCTCCGGCAGGCGCATCAATAACCACAGGTGGCGCTCATACCCTTGTGGCGTGGTGATCTGGCGCTCCATTTCCAGCTGACCGCTACCGCTGAGCAGAACACTGAGCAGCTGCATGCGGAAGCCTTCCGGGCGCAGCGGGCCGCTATTGAACAAGTGTTGCCAGGCCTGCTGGTTGGAGTCGACACCGAGGAGTTGCAGGGCCACCTGATTGGTTTCCGTCAGGCGCAGGCGCTGGCACAGCTCAATGTGATGTTGCGGGTCTTCGTCCAACCAGCGTTGCAGGTCGGTCATGTTGCGCAGTTGCTGTTGTTGCAGGTAGCGCTGTAACTCAGCCAGGTCGAGCACGCAAAGGGCGGTGCCGGTGCCGTCGAAGATGTCCTGATAGCGTCGGCGGGTTTCCTGCAGCACATGCGAGGCATGCTGTTCTTCGGTGACATCGCGCAGCACCCAGACAAAACCGGTGCGCTTGTTGTCTTCGCTCAAGTCGCTGCGGCTGATGTCATACAGATGAGTGACGCCGTTCTGCTGAATTTCTACCAGGTCCGGGCCAAGGTCGTTGTGCAGCGCGGTGTCGTGCAGCAGCAGCGGATCGAGGCGTGGCAGCAGTTTCAGCAGGTGCCAATCACGCGCCTCATCGTTGCTCAACCCGAACATCGCTTCCGCTTGCGGGTTGAGGTACTGCAATTGGCCGCTGCTGTCGGTGACCAGCACGCGTTCTTCGATGGCGCCGAGTACGCTGGCTGCTTGCTGCAATGAGCGCCGCGAGGCGGTATTCAGTGCGTGCAGGTTGCGTTGCTCATTCAGCAGGCGGTACAGCGCCAACAGCGTGAGGGTGGCGCAGAGGATAAACAGCAGCAGCTTGCTGGCCTGCTGCGGCAGCTGTTGGGCGCGCACCTTGCGCTCGTTGAACAGCGCACGCAGTTGCCAGTCGCTGCCTTTGAGTGGGGTTTCCAACATGCTCTGGTCGAGGTTTTCCGCAGTCACAGGCGGCGCGACGGCTGCATTTTGAATGCCTTGGGCCACGTTGCTGGCAATCACCCGCTGAGCATTGCGGTCTTCCAGTAGCCAGTGATGCTGGCTTTGATGGTGTTCATTCAGCCAACCGGTAAGTGCCTGGTTGGTCAGGCGCAATATCCAGAACCCGCTGGCCGTGCTGTCGGGGTTATGCCGCAGCAGCAGGTAGATACGCCCATGCTCGTTGGCACTGAAGGTATAAAAGAAACTGTCACGGCCACCCCGTTGCAGCAACTCTTCGAGGTACAACGTGTCGTCGGTGGGCGCATGGCTGTCAGCGATGATGCGGCCCTCGGCATTCAGCCAGGCCAGGCTGCGCAGCGTCGGGAATACGCCGCGCAGCGTGTGCAGCAGTTCTTCAAGCTCATCCGGGTTGTTTGGCGGCAGCACATGGGGCTGCAGCAGCGCCTGGCCGGCACTGGCTTTCAGCGCCATGTTCAAATTGAGGTGGTTGGCCAATTGCGAACTGTAGGCCAGGCCCAGTTGCCGCTGGTTGTCGAGCAGTTGCTGAGATTCCTGGCGCAGTTGCCAGAGCAGCAGCACCAACATGCTCAGCACCAACACCACCAGTGCGCCACGGGTCGGCCCACGCATCGTCGCAGCCGGCGGCGCGCCGGGAGTACGCGGTGTGATTGGGGGCGTGACTGTTGGCAAAGACCTACATCCTGGGGGCTGGGCGACGATGACGGTTCCTGGGGGCGCAGAATGGCCGGCAGGCAGGGGGCGGCTAGCATGCCATAACCGTGGCAAAGTGCCAGCGCCGCCGACGAGCGTCGTTTGCCCTGTTCGGCGCATTCCGGTAGCTTTGCCGCACGCGCGCGTGGCTGTATGAGCAGGATGCTGCGCAGGTAGCGCCTGGCGGCTCCGTCCCCGCCGTTTAGCCTTAGGCTACACGTATCAGTTGGCGGCTTCTCTTTCGTTTCAACCCAGAACCAAGGTCATCATGGCTCAATATGCGTATCTGCCTTATTAACTTTTAGTCACGTTTTGCGATCTGTAGTAGAGCCCTCATGTTCACTGGCTTTCCAGCCTCTCCAGTATGTTTTTCCTCTCAATTCTATGTCAGGGCAGAGCTTTTAGTTAGCTTTTGCTGATTTTGGGTCAAATTTAGGCTCCCAAACTTAACTTTTTGTAAGTGATCCTATATTTGCGTCTTGCCTGGCATCACCAGTCGATTCCCCGTTGTGCGGCAATAAATTACGGAGCGCATTGGCCTTCCTCTCATTGGAATACTCTCTCCCATTTGCGGCTGGCAAGTGTGATGCATGCAAGCGATGCCCCTCCGAAAACTCGATTACCCACGATGCCAAGACTGTCTTCCGCGTAGCGCGTGATTTCTACACCATCTTGGTCTAACAGAGTTCCCCCCGCACCTTTTAGAATTGCATGCCCTGCCGCTACATCGTGGGCCGATACCGGGACGACTGACACCGCAGCAACTGCGTCCCCTGCAGCAACCCTTGCAAGGCGATAAGCAATGCTAGGCATAGGATGAAATACTGCAGGTTCACAGAGTTCAGCGTTGATCATTTGTTTGCGAAAGGCGGCGGTGCTTACCATTACCTTGCAGCCAGCTTCTAGCGCAGCTCCGCGAAGGCTGGTTTGAAGGATTTGTGCATTACGGCGAATGCCCCTAAGTCCCTCCGTCCAAGCGATACAATCTGGAGGACCCTCAACCGTTACGGGTGCATAAACGACGCCAAGGATTGGGACTTCGTTTCTAAGGAGAGCAACAGATATTGCGGAGCCCTTAAGCCCATTCAAGAAGTCAGCTGTTCCATCATTCGGGTCCACCACCCAACAGTATTTAGCACGACTCAAGCTCGCCTCGGTTTCTTCGCCCCAAAAGTCGCAGCGAGAAATTTCTAGTAGAGCGACACGCAGCCGCTCTTCGATCTCGATGTCGACCGCTGCCTTGTCGCCTGACCCACGTGGCCCCGATGGGCGCTCCCATTCGGCGATAATCAACTTTCCTGCGTCGAGCACCTGTTCCGTAACACGATCAAGCGTTTCTATGTAGTTCATACGATTCGTATTGGTGTATTAGCAGCTGCCTGGGAAGCAATGAGCTAGGAGCTCTCCTTGCCCTCTGTTGATTTGACGGGCCTTAATTCCGAAAGCTCTTGGGCCATCGTAATCGGCACGCTTGCTGTCCCCGATAAACAATGCATCGCGAGGCCGGCATTTCAAAAGTCGGCAGGTGCTTGCGTAAATTTCAGGATCTGGCTTGGCCGCGCCAATTTCACAGCTGAAAATGAAATCGCTGACCATAGGTAAAAGTCCCCGCACTGCAGCGCAGTATTCGAAAGCGAGGTTGCTGCACACAGCGATCTGAAATCCCCGGCCGCGCCATTCGAGCAGCGTCTGCGGCACGTCGGGGTAAAGACGAAAGCTATCTATTTCGGTCTTAATCTGGCGCTCTAGATATGGGGCTAAAAATCCCACATCGAGTTCATCTGCCAAAACACTAATGGGCTCATTACGGGTAAGAAACGGAAGCCGCATCTCTCCGCCTGCTGCATCAGCGAGCTTGGAGTAAGGATTTGTGCGGCGCGGTCTCTTTTCAATCAAGGTACCGAAGACGTCCAGAATCAAGGTTGTCATGACTACGGCGCCGAACAAGACTGTCCTGCCGCGTATATAACCTCGCACACTGCGCCGTTCAGTGCGGAGGGACTCCCCGTTACATATTGAGCAAGGTTATCTACCACGTAGGCATATGCTACAGCGGTATCGAGAACAAGGCGCTCTGCACGCAATAGCTTTTGCATCTGCCAAACACTGGTGCCATTCACGTGATCAGGGGTCACTAACATTACGTCCGCGACTCGACGAATTTGGTTCTGACACGCCATCAGATTCTTCAGGGATTGACCGTCCGAAATGAGCAGCATCCTGCTCAGCTCTATATCTCCTCCGCACTCAACCAGCCGCACGTAAAACCAGGGCTGGTGAATTGTGTGCTCTACGGATTTCCACATTCGGTGTTCGTTGCCGAATAGTGATCCAAGGTCAACCTCTGCCTGCTTGTGAGTTAAAAACATAAAATACCTCGACCTATGCTCTATCGAGTATAGCCCTTTGCGCGCTCGAACGGCTTCATGATTCCTTTTGCGAGAGTGGCAAATGGAAATCAGGGCGGCGGTTGGAATTGCGATACGGAAGATCAGGATTTCTTGTGCGGTGCCACAAGAGGGGCTAGGGCCGAGTCAGTCTTATGTGAGTGACGTTGAGCGAGGGATGAAGTCACCATCTATTGAGAAGATCGACGACATCGCGACCGTGTTGGGAGTCCATCCAGTTACCCTTCTTGCCTATGCCTATGTTCAGGCTGGAGTCCCGGCGAGCGATTTGCTTGAGCGAGTCCACTCTGAGTTATCGAAACTTGAGTGACCCAAAATACGACGAGATCATGGCCCGCTATGCTGGTCATCTGAAAGACCGAAGCGACCTGCTCGAAGGACTTGATGTAGGGAGTAGGAATTTTCACTGAGGCCGTAACATTAAAACCATTCCCCCAGGCTGCTTTCGGCCAGAAGCGGCCGTTGAGTATTTGTGAACGCGACAAGAGTCCAATAAATCTTTGCTCCGTGTTGATGCTTAATCCCTTGCGATCAAGACTTGCTTAGCAACTCATCAAGAATGCCAAGGCCAAAGTGGCGCTGGAGCGTGACCGCAAAGAACTGCTCGGCAATGTCTGGCAGCTCGGCATATAGCTGCAGGGTGCCGTGGAGCAGCTCGTCCTGTACAACAACGGCGGGCAGCAGGGCGATGTCGCCGGAGTCGCGGGCCAGCAGGCGCAGCATGGCCATATCATCCACCTCGGCACAGATATGCGGGCTCAGGCCGTGGCTGTTGCAGTAGACCTCGAACTGGCTGCGAATATCGCTGCTGCGCCCCGGCACGATCAGGCGGGCCTGCTGCAGATCAGCGGGCAAGGTGAACGGCGCAAGCCCCGTCCGGGGCGGCCCCACCAGGCACACGCTTTGCCGGTCCAGCAGGCGGCAACGCCAGGCTCGTTGGCCATCTCCACTGACCGCCTGGTTGGTCAGTACAACATCCAGTTTGTGCAAGGCTAGACGCTCCAGCAACTCCTCCAGGCTGCCGGACTCAAGGGTGATACGCACCTGCGCACGGCCGAGAAAGGGCCGCAGCAGGTTTTCCTGAAAGTTACGCGACAGGGTTGCAACGGCGCCGATGCGTAAAGGCTGGATGTCCTGCTGAGCGCCTTGCAGGGTCATCTGCAATTCGCTGCCCAGCGCAAAGATGCTTTCGGCGTAGTCCAGCACCAGTCGTCCCGCTTCGGTCAGCGTCAGGCTGCGACCGCTGCGAATAAACAGCGCGTGGCCCAGCTCGTCTTCCAGGGTGCGGATTTGTGTGGACAGCGCCGATTGCGACACATGTAGCGAGTGGGCAGCGCGTGTGAGGTTGCCTTCCTTGGCCACGGCCCAGAAGTAGTGCAAGTGGTGAAAGTTGAGTCGGCGCACGCTGGATTCCTAAAAAGAGAATGATCCATTCATATCAATCTATTTTTAATACTTCAAGCGCTACGGGAGACTAGATCCAGTTGATGGATTAGGAGCTACGCCCGTGCCGATCATTCTCCCGCCCCTGGTCGAACTGTTGCCCTGGGTGTATGCCCTGACGCTGATTCCAGCCAGCCTCTTACACACTCGCGATCACTTCTGGTGGTCGGCCCGGGGCGCCGGCTACCTCGGTTTGAGCCTGGTTCTGGCAGCCTGGCTGCAGGCGGCTCTTAACGAACAGAGTGATGATCGACTGGGCCTGGCCATGGCGGGGCTGGTCAGTGTGCTGGCGTTGGTGATCATCGACTATTCCCGGCGCTATCTGGAGGGCGAGCTCGGGCAGCAGCGCTATGTGCTGGCCTTGCTCGGTACGTTGGCGGCGGTGGCCACGGTGGTCACCAGCACCGACCTGGCGCTGCTGGTTGCTGCCTGGATTCTCTCCAGCTTGTGCCTGCATCAGCTGCTCACGTTTTACCGCGACCGTCCGCAGGCCCTGGTGGTGGCGCACAAGAAATTCCTCGCCAGTCGCCTGGCCGATGTCTGTTTGCTGCTGGCCACCGGGTTGCTGGTACGCTCTGGCGGTGACAGCAGCATCACGGTGATTCTCGACGCCGTGAACAGCCGCCTGCAGGCCAGCGGGCAGCTCGGCTGGGACCTGCAACTGGCGGCGCTGCTGCTGGCCCTGGCAGTGATCTTGAAGTCCGCGCAGCTGCCGGTGCATGGCTGGCTGATCCAGGTGATGGAAGCGCCGACGCCGGTGTCAGCGCTGCTGCACGCCGGGCTGGTCAACCTGGGTGGTTTCCTGCTGCTGCGCTTTGCCCCGCTGTTTTCTGCCGCCGTGCCGGCGCAAAGCGTGCTGGTCGTGGTCGGTGGCCTGACCGCAGTGCTCGCCGCGCTGGTGATGATGACGCGCATCAGCATCAAGGTCCGCCTGGCCTGGTCGACCTGCGCGCAGATGGGCCTGATGCTGCTGGAGTGCGGCCTAGGGCTCTACGAACTGGCCCTGGTGCACCTGTTGGCACACTCGCTGTACAAGGCCCATGCCTTCCTAGCCGCAGGCGAGACGGTGGCCCAGGTGCGCCAACATGCCCTGCAGCCCGCTGTTGCGCGGCCAGGTTTAGGTGATCTGCTCTGGGCCCTGTTGTTGGTCGGCCTGGCCCTGGCGCTGCTGCAGGGTACGTGGACCTGGCTGCTGCCGACCCACGAGCTGCCCTTGGTGGCCCTGGCCATTCTCGCCATCGGTCTTGCCCCCTGGTGCCTGCGCCGCGGGCAGGTGTTGCAGGGGCTGAGCATGTTCGTGCTGCTGCTGGCGGCCTACCTGCTCTGGCACCAGGCCGCCGCCTGGATTCTGGATACCCCGTTAACGCACGCGCCACTGCTGCTGACTGGGCTGGCCCTGCTGCTGTTTTTCGGTCTGTACCTGCTGCAGGCGCTGATCCTGGCGCGCCCCCAGGGCGCACTGGCCCAGCGCCTGTATCCGCTGGCCTTTGCTGGTTTCTACCTGGATGAGCACTTCACCCGCCTGACCTTCCGCCTGTGGCCGGTGCGTTCGCCCCAGCCCCTGACTTCGCCTACTGGAGACCGCCCATGACTGCGCTCGAACATTTCGCCAGCCTCGACCGGGATGCGCTGCACGAGGCTGCGCGGCAGGCCTGTGCGCGCATCGCCCCGACCTGGCCGCTGGACCGCATGATCGCCGTCAACCCGCTGTGGGAGCGCCGAGAGCACGCCTGGTCAACCGTCGCCGCAGAGCTCTGGCAACGGGCTGGCAGTCCGCTGACGCTAAGCGCTGCCGACTACCGGAGTGCCTGGCAGGCCGGTCGCATCGGCGCCCATCACCTGCAGCAGGCCCTGGCGGAACAGGCCGAGCCCTTGACCCTCGCACAGGTGCTGCAGGCCCTGGAGATACCGCCTGCGGCACACCCCGGGCTACCTCTGCTGGAAGACCTGGCCGATCCCGGCATCCCGCTGCCGGGTTGGCCGGTGCTGATTACTCAGCAGATTGGTCAGTGCTGCGCCGCCTGGTTCGACCACGAGCAGGCCGACTGGCGCCCGGAAGCCGGCGCCGGGCTTTATCAGACCTGGCGCAGCAGCATGCTGGCAGACAGAGGGTTGAGCGTACTCAGTGACTGCCGCGACTTGCACGGGCGCATTGCCGAGCTGCCGCTGCAGCCCCACGCGGCGCTTGAGGCCGCGGTGCAGCGCCTTGGACTGAGCGCTGAGGACTGGGCGCCCTGGTTCGACTGCCTGTTGCTGCGCAGCCTGGGGTGGGCCTCCTGGTGTGCGTACAAGCGCTGGCAGGCCAACCTGCAGGGGCAGGATGACCCGACCACGCTGGAGTTGCTGGCCATCCGCGCCGCCTGGGAGTGGCTGGTGGATGATCGCCAGCGCGATGGGCAGAGCCGCTGGCGGCGTTGGCGCGCGGCCTGGCAGAGCGGTTTGCAGCAGCCACCCTCAGCCACCTGGCAGGCCTTACAAGTGTGGCAACGGGCCGACGAGCTGGCCTGGCAGGAACAGCTGCAACAGAAACTTTGCCGGGCGGAATCGGCAGCACCGCTGCAGGCGCCGCTGGCCAAGCTGTTTTTCTGCATCGATGTGCGCTCCGAGCCCCTGCGCCGCGCTCTGGAGCAGGTCTGTCCGGACCTTGAGACCGGTGGTTTTGCCGGCTTCTTCGGCCTGCCCATTGCCTACACGCCGCTGGGCACTGCCGCCACCCGCCCGCAGTTGCCAGGGCTGCTGGCACCGCAGCTGCAGGTCAGCGACAGCAGCGGCGATGCCGCGCAGGATAACCACCTGGCGCAGCGCCGCCAGGCGCGGCTGGCCCGTCAGGGCGGCTGGCGTCTGTTTGAGCGCTTGCCAGCGTCGACCTTTACCCTGGTCGAGAGTGTGGGCCTGGGCTATGCCGGCGCGCTGCTCGGGCGCACCTGTGGCCTGTCCTCGGGTACTCAAGAGGCACATCGCAGCGGCTGGCGTCCTGCCGAGTGGCAGCAGTTGCACCCGCAATTGCCGGCCCTGTCACTGACTCAGAAGACCGATCTGGCCGCGCGCATCCTCCAGGCTATGGGGCTCAAAGGCCCGGTCCCGGCGCTGCTGGTGCTGCTCGGGCACGGCAGCCAGAGTGCCAACAATCCCCAGGCGGCCGGGCTCGACTGCGGTGCATGCTGCGGCCAGAGCGGCGAGGTCAATGCGCGCCTGCTGGCCGGCCTGCTCAACGACCGCGAGGTGCGCATCGAACTGCGCCAGCGCGGGCATGACCTGCCGGCTCACTGCCATGTGCTGGCCGGCCTGCACAACACCACCACCGACGAGGTGCAAGTGTTTGCCCACGCGTCGATTCCGGTGGCCCTTCAAGAGGACTGGCTGCGCGTGCGTCAGGCGCTGGACCTGGCCGCTGCCCAGGTGCGCCAGGAGCGCGCGGCCGGGTTGGGCCTGACGGCGCTGCAGGGGCAGCCGGTCAAACTGCTTGATCGGCTGCGCCGGCGTGCCCGTGACTGGTCGCAGACCCGGCCCGAATGGGGCCTGGCCAATAACGCCGCGTTTATCGCCGCGCCGCGCGCGCGTACTCGCGGTGTCGACCTGCAGGGCCGCGCCTTTCTGCACGACTACGACTGGCGCGAGGATGCCGAGGGCGCTGTGCTGGAGCTGATCATGACCGCGCCCATGGTGGTGGCGCACTGGATCAACCTGCAGTACTTCACCTCGACCACCGACAATGCGCGCTTCGGCAGTGGCAACAAGTTGCTGCACAACGTGGTCGGCGGGCATATCGGCGTGTTCGAGGGCAGCGGCGGCGATCTGCGCATCGGCCTGGCCCGCCAGTCGCTGCACGATGGCCAGCAGTGGAGGCATCGCCCGCTGCGCCTGCATGTGGTGATCGAGGCGCCGCAGGCCATGATCGACCGGGTCATCGACAACCACCCCGTGGTGCGCGACCTGGTCCTGCATGGCTGGCTGTACCTGCTGCGCATGGATGGTCAACCCGCCCAGCTGGAGCGGCGCACCGCAACAGGCTGGCAACCGCTGCCGGGAGCCTGATCGATAATGGCCGCGCCTATAGGGCACGGCCTTGTCACATCTCGGTCAGTCCGCGCCGCCGGCTTCGCGTAGCGCAAACAAAAAGCCGCCTGTTTATTCAGGCGGCTTTTTATTCAGTACTGCGAGCCGGTTAGAAGTACCCCTCGATTTTCTTCTTTTCCATCGAGCCATCCTGGTCATGGTCGATGATGCGGCCCTGACGTTCGGAGGTCCGGGTCAGCAGCATTTCTTGGATGATCTCCGGCAGCGATTGCGCCCTCGACTCGACAGCGCCAGTCAGTGGGTAGCAACCGAGGGTGCGGAAACGTAACCAGCGTGTCTGGATGCTCGCGCGCTGCTCTGGGGTGAGGTGCGCCAGCAGGCGCTCGTCGTCCACGCAGATCAGCGTGCCATGCAGCTCGACCACTGGGCGCGGCGCCGCCCGGTAGAGGTCGACGATCTCGATCCCTTCAAGGTGGATGTACTGCCAGATGTCCAGTTCGGTCCAGTTCGACAGGGGAAATACCCGCAGGCTCTCGCCTGCGTTGATCCGCGTGTTGTACAGCTGCCAGAGTTCCGGCCGTTGCTGCTTGGGGTCCCAGCGCTGGTGCGCGTCGCGGAACGAGCAGACGCGCTCCTTAGCCCGTGACTTCTCTTCGTCGCGGCGCGCCCCGCCAAAACAGGCATCGAAACCGTACTGCGCCAGCGCCTGCTTAAGCGCCTCGGTCTTCATGATGTCGGTGTACTTGGCCGAACCCACGGAGAACGGGGTGATGTTCAGGCGCTCGCCATCGGGGTTGATGTGTACGCGCATGTCCAGCCCCAGGCGCGCGGCCAGGCGGTCGCGGAACTGGCCCATTTCGGCAAACTCCCAGCCGGTGTCCACGTGCAGCAGCGGAAAGGGCAGCGGCCCCGGAAAGAATGCCTTGCGCGCCAGGTGCAGCAGCACGGTGGAGTCCTTGCCGATCGAATAGAACAGGCAGGGGGTGCGCATCACGGCCACCACCTCGCGCAGGATGTGCATGGCTTCGGCTTCGAGCGCGCGCAGGTGACTCAAGCGCTGATTTGCAGGGACGAAAGCATTCATGGGTTGCATAGCTCACATTGGCCGGCACTGGCTAATTGGGTCACGGGATGTCGTTCTTCATGCTGACAGGCCGGGCACACCCAGATGTGTGCGGCCGCTAATGGGGTGCTCAGACCACAGTCCACGCATAGCAGGCCGGGCTCGCTGCGCGCCACGGCAAAACCGCATGCCTGACAGCTCGGGCAGTGGCTGCTCAGGCGCTTCGCCAGTTGCCCCGCGGCATCACGGATCACCGTCTGGCGTAGCGGGTTCAGATGGGCGCGCATGTCGGTCTCCAGCCAGATCTTCGGTTCGCGCGCCAGCAGCCAGTCCAGTTGAGCGAGCAGCCAGTCGCGCTCGCGAATACCCTTACGGAACCAAGCTTCGCCGGGACGCCCGAGAATCAGGGCATGTTCGGGAAAGCGGGCGCGCTGCATAAAAATCTCGGCGCCTTCCAGGCTGTCGACCTCGACCTGGGCATAGTTGGTCGCTCCCGAGCCTGCCAAGGCAAAGACCGGGTACTGCAATTCTGCATCCCATAGGCAGAGAATTTCGTAGTCCCAGGGCATCCAGCCCAGGTGCGGATCACGGCCGAAGCTGCCTTCACTGCCCAGCCCGTAGCGCACCCCGCCTAGTGCACAGGCCAGTTTGGCTTTGCTAAGCGCAGTGTCGTGGGCGCTGCCCGTACGCGCGACGTCGCGGCTGAAGGTGCCAAAGTGGTCGGTGTCGTAGCTGCTGATCGATTCGATGCACAAGCCCAGAGGAGCCAAGGCGTCGGTGACTAACCGGCCCTTGTCATGGCAGGTGAGGAAGGCAACGGGTTGCACCTGGTTCAACGCAGCGGGGTGCCCATGCGGGGCGAGAGCGGCAGACATGGCGAGAATCCCTGAAATGACGACACAGGCATTTTCTCCAGTACTTGATATAGTCAAAAATAGATTATCAGCCTAAAAACCATCGGTATTTAGCAATGCAGAGACCGCGCTTCCATACCCGTCAGACCACGTTTCGCCAGCTGGAAACCTTTCTCGCCGTGGCCGAGCGTCTCAGCGTGACAGAAGCAGCCCGTGCCCTGCACCTGGCCCAGCCTTCAGTGTCGACGCAGGTCGCCAAACTTGAGCAGGCGCTGGGCATGAACCTGTTCGAGCAACTGGGCAAGCGCTTACACCTGACCGATGCCGGGCGCGAGGTGCAGGCCGGGGCTCGGGAAATCTTCGATGCCCTCGATCACCTAGAAATGCGCCTGGCTCACCTCAATGGCCTGACTGCCGGGCAGCTCAGGCTGGGAGCGGTGACCACGGCCAAGTACCTGGTGCCACGCCTGCTGGGGCCCTTTTGCCGGCAGTACCCTCAGGTTGAGGTCGAGCTGAACATCGCAAACCGCTCGGAAGTGATCCGCCGCCTGGAAGACAATCGGGACGACCTCTATGTGTTCAGCCAGCCGCCGCGCCATCTGGATCTGGACGCCATGCCGCTGGCCGATAATCCGCTGGTGGTGATTGCGCCGGCCGGCCATCGTTTCACCGGTCAGCGTATTCGCTGGGAGCAACTGGCTGCGGAGCCGTTTCTCAGCCGTGAGCCAGGTTCCGGTACGCGCTTGGCCATTGAGGAGCACTTTGCCCGCTTTGGTTGGGTGCTGAAGCCGCAGATGACCATCGAGAGCAACGAAGCGATCAAGGAATCCGTCGCGGCGGGGCTGGGTATTGCCATCCTGTCGCGACATACCCTGATTCACACAGCACCGGGCAATCTGGTCGAGCTGGATGTAGAGGGGTTTCCGATCCCCAACCGCTGGTACCTGGTGCGCTGGCGGACCAAGAATCCGTCACCGGCGGCGCAGGCCTTCAGTCGCTTTGCCGAAGTGCCGCTGGAGACCCCAACACTGCCGGAGTGAAGCCTTAAATCCGTTGACTGGCGCGGGCCAGGCGGTCGTGTACTGCCGCCCAGGCATCCTGATGTGGTGGCAGCTGGATATACAGGCGCTCCAGCCCCAGTGCATCGAGTTGATAAAGCGCCGCATAGAGACCGGCCGCATAGGCCTGCGGCTCGTTCCCCAGGTTTAGTGCCGGACCCTGGCTGGATTGCGCCTGACCGCACCAGAGCCAGCCGTAAAGTGGCGAGGCGAGCGCCTCTGCAGGTGCCTGGTCGAAAGCCAGGCTCACAGTGCTGGGGGCGTAATGGCGATGGTGCTGGCCCGGGGCGCGCACGCCACCGTCCTTACCTTCCAGCGGCTCGCCGAGCACAGCCTCCAGCTGAAGCTGGCCGAGCATGCCGCGGCGCAGTAGGCGCGGGCTGTCACCGGGCAGCAGGCTGACAATGCTCGACTCCAGGCCCACCGGGCAGGCGCCGCCATCGAGAATCCAAAGGTCACTGTCGGCAAACTGCTGCGCCACATGCGCGGCGCTGGTAGGGCTGATCGACATGTAGCGGTTGGCTGACGGCGCTACCAGGCCACCGCCGAACGCCGCCAGCAGAGCCTGCGCCTGCGGATGGGCCGGCACCCTTAGCGCCACACTGTCCTGGCCGGCGGTGACGTTGCGCGAAACCTCGTCACGGGCGGGTAAAACCAGGGTCAGCGGACCCGGCCAACAGGCCTGCATCAGGCGCTGGGCGGCGGCGGGCACCTCTGCGGCCCACTCGACGACCTGCTCCGCGCGCTGTAGATGAACGATCAGCGGGTTGCTGCTCGGGCGTCCCTTGAGTGCAAACACCTGCTGGATGGCTGCATCCTGGCGCGCGTCGGCCGCCAGGCCATAGACGGTTTCCGTGGGCATGGCGACCAGGTGGCCGGCGCGCAGGCGGGCGGCGCATTCGTAAAAATTACTTGTGATAAAGGGCATAGCGAGGTGTGTGCAGAGTCTGAATGGTCAGATTCTCTCACGCATTGCGCATCGAAACTTACCCTTGGTCGATGTGCAAATAGTGATTTCACCAAAAAAAATTTGTGAAAACTTGCTGCTCTTGAACGGTAACTTTTGGCATGCAGCAGACAACTGCCTGGGGTTCTCGCGCAGGTAGGTGATTATGCGCCCGTCGCCTGGTCGCAGGCCGGTGCAAATTTTCGCGTATCAGTGCGACATGCCTACGCCAGGGTGCCTTCGCTGGCCGTTTTACGGGCAGGCATAAATGGACAGCCTTCTATAGTTTGTTAATTGGGAGCTATAGCAGGATGAAGCCCCAGGTAAGTGTGATCATTATCAGAGCAATTAATTGCGCTGCACTCCCCATATCCTTGGCTTGCTTGGACAACGGGTGGATGGTCAGAGAAATACGGTCGACGGTAGCCTCAATAGCCGAGTTGAGCAGTTCCACGACTAGCGCAAGCATTGGCACGAGCATTAGCAGAACTCGCTCACTGCGGGTCACGTCAACCACACAGGCCAGCGGCATAAGCACTGCGTTTAACAGCACCAGCTGCCGGAAAGCGGCTTCGCCCTGAAATGCTGCTCGCAAGCCTGCTAGCGAGTATCCAGTGGCATAAAGAATGCGGGTAAAGCCGCTTCGGCCTTTCAACGAGAGGGCATCCAATTCGTCGTTGTATGGTTTGTTACTCATGGTTGCAACGCTCCAGCAGGTCCATTCAAGGCTTGCTGATAGGCCTGATGGATAAATAACAGGTCAGTTTCAGGTATGTCTCCACGGTGTCGCCCTAACTGGCCTAAGTCACGGCGAGCCGCATCTTTGATTCGAAAACGCCGGCGGCTTTTTTCAAGGTCGAGCAAGGCTATATCTACCTCCACCGCACCGTTTTTGTCTGCCTGGGCCTTAACGAAGATATGCTGGGGGTAACAGCAACCATGCTGCCAACCCGCAAGATGCAAGCGTGCGAGGGTTGCTGCGAGTTGTCTTAGTACAGCATTCGTGAGTGCAGCACTGTTCTTGCTGGTGTACCACTGCTCTAGGCTGACAAAGCCTTGCAGTGCGTCGGTAACTAGCAAAGCTTGCCAATTGGCGTGCTGCTGCCGTGCAGCGCAATAGACGATGTTAGGTGTCTTGATGCCCAGGCGGGCAAAAGCGCGATAGGCCTGCAATTCACGCAAGATGGTCGGGCGGCCAAATGGATGCAAAAAAGTTCGGTAGATATGCCCAACCTGGCGCTTGCAGTACAAGGGTGTCCGCATTAAATCGCGCTGCTGCAACAATTGAACGCCGCTTTCGCCACCACGTCGCTTGTTGGCCGGTTCAACCCAGATACCGGAGCTATTCCACCAGCGATCAAATTCTGTAGTGATGAGCTGCGGCGATGCTTTTTCGGTCATTACGCCCATGACTCAGTCCTCCTTGCGCAACACATATGTGCGCCACATGGCGTAGCCTGGAAGAAAATCCAGGTGACCGACGACATGGAAACCGGTTTGTTTGAACTCCTCCTCGATAACAGACTTGGCTACGACAAAACGGTTTTGGTTTTGTGACGGCCGACCTTCATCTGCTCGCCGCTTTTCCAGGCGACGACGCTTCCATGCTTTGTAGTTGCCATCAACCCAGAGTGAAAGGATTACGCTATCGCGGCTGACGCGATGGAACTCACGCAAAATGGCCAAGCGGTGCTCAGATGATTCGATGTGATGCAGCAAGCGTATGCAGAAGATGCAGTCCACCGCATTGACACCTAGGTCAATATCAAACGCCGAAGTCTGGAAGGTATTGACTCGCGCGACTACCTCTGGATTTTGGGCGGAGCATGCGGTGTCAAGCATATCCACAGAGTTATCGGCGGCAAGGATCACACGATTGGGTTGCTCGCACAGCATGGACCAGAAACGTCCAGCACCACAGGCTAAGTCCAGCACCAGATTGGGATCATCCGCAATCTTTAGGGCCTTGCGCGCCACCTGAATCTCACGCCAGTGCGACAGCTGCCGAGCCAAACCATCCTGATGTTTGAATAGGTACTGCTGAGCATGCTCTTGGTCATATTTGCTCGAAAATTCGAGCTCGATGGGATTTGGTTTCGACATGGCGAAGCGTCCACAAGAAGGTACGCTCGTCACATTAGGGAGTTAGGCATCAAGGCCCTGTCAAAAGGATGTGAAAAAGTCGTCAAACAACGCTTTTCAAGGTTACGTTGAAGCATGCTCCCCCGTTGGGGAGGTTATGGACAGAGATCGTCCAGCCCTGCTTACTACAGATACGTTTAACTAATGAAAGCCCCAGTCCTAAGCCATCTCCCCGAGCTTGGGTACCGCGTATAAATGGCTGGAAAATCAGTTCGTGCTGCTCTAAAGGAATGCCGTTACCACTATCCTCAACGCGAAACTCTCCAGATCCTATTACGAGACGTACAAATCCACTCTCGGTGTAATGCAGTGCGTTTCGCAGAAGGTTGGCCATAACTGTGTTGAGAAAAGTAGGATTGTAGTGACCAATATCCGTACCCTCTTCAACGCACTGGAAATCAAGATTTTTTTCTCTGAGCATCGGTCCCCATCGCTCTGCTTGCTCAGTGGCAACCGTGGCTAAACTGCTACTCGCGACAAAGGCTGTTTCATTAGTTTTATCTCTGGCTAATTGCAGGAAAGTCTGAACTAGCTCGCGCATCTCCTCGCACGCTCGGCCTATACGTTCAATCTGTACACGCTCGCGCTGCTCAAGCTTCACCTCTGCAAGCAACTCACAGGAAGTGGCAATGATCATTAATGGGGTGCGCAATTCATGGCTGACATCACTGGTGAATAGCCGTTCACGTTCCAGAGAGTGACGTACTTGGCCTAGGGTGCTATCAAAGGCAGCTGCCAATTGACCAATTTCGTCATCAGGGTATTCGGGCGCAAGTGGCGGCGCCAAAGAGTGCAATTGGTCACGATGACGCACCTGCTGAGCCAAGCGACTGACCGGAGCCATCACCTTACGCGCCATGACGAGTCCGAGCCCCCATGCACCTGCGATGGTCAGTAGGAAGCCTGCTAGTACAACATCGAATAGAACCTGCTCGCGTGCCTCGAACTCGTGTTGTTCCTGCACCAATAGATAAGTCTGATTGTTGGTTTCCTGGACATAAACATAGAACGCCTCATTGCCATCGACCACCTCATTGAAGCCCTCTTCCAGATTCGCAAACTGCTCGGGAATGGCATATTCGGAATGGCCAGAGGAAAAAAAGCGGGTACTAGCGTCCAAGCGTGGTGGTTGGCCTCGATTGATGTCCTGGTGCAGCACGGTGTCCAGTTCCCGCTGTAACTCCTCGGAAATTAAGTGCTCTTCGACAAAATGCACCACCGCTGTGATGCCAATAGAAAAAGTACCGCTTACTATCGCCGTCATGAGTACAAAGGCAAGCAGGATGCGGCGTGCAAAAGGTTGTTTAGCTAACATCAGTTTTCTCCGCAAGGCGGTAACCCAAACCATGCTGGGTATGCAGCAGCTCCGCATTGAAGGGCTTATCGAGAACCTGACGGAGTTGGTGGATATGGCTTCTCAAGCTGTCACTATCGGGGCAGTCATCTCCCCAGAGCGCATCCTCCAGTACTTCGCGGCGTACTAAAGCCGGACTTTTCTGCATCAACACCGCTAATAGCTTTAGGCCAATGGGATTCAGCTTGAGCGGTCGGCCTGCTCGACTGACATGCAATGTATCCAGGTCATAGATCAGATCCGCTACTTTTAATTGGCGTTTTCGGCTGCCTTGGCTGCGGCGCAGAATCGCCTCGATACGCGCGACTAGCTCGGATAGAGCAAAGGGTTTGATCAGATAGTCGTCAGCCCCGACGTTGAGGCCGTGCAGCCTGTCATCAAGCGCATCACGGGCAGTCAGCATAAGGATTGGTACCTCGCTCTGGCCATCCTCGCGCAGACGTTTGCATACCTGATAACCGTCGATGCCCGGTAGCATGATGTCGAGCACAATCAAATCGTAGTGGCCTGTGCTGGCTAGGTGTAAGCCGCTCAAGCCATCCTGCGCGCAGTCGACGCCGAAGCCCTTTAACTGCAGGTAGTCCAGTACATTGGCCAGGATGTCGCGATTGTCTTCGATGACTAGAATACGCATCGGTTAAATACTCTTTGATTTTGACGTTTTTTTCACGTTGTTTTGACAGGCTACTAACAGAGGCAAATGCAGGCTGCGGCCCGTTCATCCAGAAAGGATCATACGATGCCCCTGCTTCATTATGCGCAAGTTCGCTACTTATCCATCGTCATACTGACGTGGCTAACGTTATTCGCTCTGACTCGTAGCCTGTTGCTGGCTAGCCACTTGGCAGATGCGAATATCAGCATTTCGAACCTAGTAGGCTTGTATGCAGTAGGTCTGATCTACGACTTGAGCTTCCTGCTTTACGCGACCTTGCCAATGGCGCTTTACCTGCTGCTTTGCCCGCGCAAGTTATGGCAGCAGAGCTGGCACAAGAAGTTGATGGCCTGCGTAATGGGGCTCAGCTTTTATGTAATGCTTTTCACTGCTGTTGCTGAATGGTTGTTCTGGGACGAGTTCGGCGTACGCTTCAATTTCATCGCTGTCGATTACCTGGTGTACTCAGAGGAGGTGATCAACAACATTCTGGAGTCCTATCCGATTTACCCCTTGCTAGCACTCCTCGCCATATTGGCTATTGGCCTGACACTCACTTTTCGAAAAACGCTTGCAGCAGCCTTGGACGCTCCAAGCATGGCACCCAAGCAAGCATTTTATAGTCTGGTCGCTATGCTCTTGCTGGTTGGTCTTTGTAGCGGCTTTGTCGGGCAGAACGCACCCCGTGGATTAGGCGGTAATGCCTATCAGCGCGAGCTGGCGAGTAATGGTCCTTTCCAGTTCTTTGCCGCATTTCGGAATAATGAACTGGACTACCAGCAGTTTTATTCGACCCTCCCGGAATCCGACGTCGCTGGGTTGTTGCGAAGCGAGGTGAGCGAGCCCAATGCCCGTTTCATAGGCAGTGATGCGCTAGACATTCGCCGAGAAATCGATAATCCAGGGCAGCCAAAACGCCTGAACGTAGTTCTGGTCACCATCGAGAGTTTGAGTGCCAAATACTTGGGGAGTTTCGGTGACAGCCGCGGATTGACTCCGAATCTGGACGCGCTGCGAAAGCAAAGCCTGGCATTCAGCAATTTTTTCGCCACGGGCACCCGAACTGATCGTGGCCTAGAAGCCATCACCCTTTCTATTCCACCAACGCCGGGACGTTCAATCGTCAAACGTATCGGTCGTGAAGCTGGTTATGCGAGCCTGGGTCAGCAGTTCGCAGCCCAAGGGTACGACAGTGTATTTCTCTACGGCGGCCGTGGTTACTTCGACAATATGAATGCTTTCTTCGGCGGCAATGGTTATCGCATTGTTGACCAAAGCAGTGTTGCCGAGGCTGACATCGCCTTCAAAAACGCCTGGGGCATGTCGGATGAAGACCTATATATGCAAACCCTCAAAATTGCGGATGCCGACCATAAAGCAGGCAAACCTTTTTTCCTGCAATTGATGACCACCTCAAATCATCGGCCCTATACCTACCCTGAAGGCCGCATCGACATACCTTCCGGTGACGGTCGCGAAGGAGCTGTGAAGTACACCGACTACGCCATTGGCCAACTTATAGCCCAAGCGCGTGGAAAACCCTGGTTTAAGGACACGCTATTCATATTTGTCGCCGACCACACAGCAGGAAGCGCCGGTAAGGAAGATTTGCCGGTGGCCAACTACCACATACCTCTGTTTATTTATGCTCCGGAGCAAATCGAACCTAGGGAGTTCACTGATGTTGTCAGTCAGATCGACCTGGCTCCAACTTTACTGGGCATGCTCAATTTCGACTACGTCTCGACGTTTTTCGGGCGCAACGTGTTGCGAGAGGATCGTAATGCTGGGCGCGCCCTGATCGGTAACTACCAGCATTTGGGGCTTTTCGATGGCAACAATCTTGCGATTCTCAGTCCGAGGCGAGGAATGCGTAAACATCAAGATGCTCTGGGGCTGAGCATAGAGTCGATTGTTGGCACCGATGACAGACTGATGCGTCGTGATATTGCTTACTACCAGGGGGCCAGCCATGCGTTCCAGAAAGGGCTCATGGCTTGGCAGCCAGAGGAACTGCGGGATGAAGATCTTAGTGCGCGCTAACCCTCTCATGCATTAAAGGCACCGCCTTGCGGTGCTTTAATACAGAGCTATGTTAATGACGGCTCTGAGCGCCACTAAACCATGGCGTTTAGGTCGCCAAGAATCTCATGGAAAGGGCACCTATCTTCACGAAGGGTTCTTCATCGGCAGGGCGTGCAATTACAAAGCCGCCGTTGTTGCTTAACAAGACGATGTGATGCGCTGGAGGTAAGACCGAGTTATCCGCTCACAGCTTACGTAAAAGCTGTTGCAGTCGATAATGGCAAACACCGGCTCAGGCATGTGTACTGTGATGATGCAGACTATGGCTCACAACGCCCCAGATCATCAGTTCGTCATCATCTAGTACGTTGTGCGGCGCGTAATCAGTGGGCTCGGATTGCAGCACATACGACTTATGGCATCTGCCCAAGCGTCAGATGAATAACGTCGCTACTTAAGCAGGTCACCACTACGTCTCCAGGCTTTGCTCCCAGCATCACAACTGACGATTAGGTAGTCACCTTCTAAGATACCCGCCCCGGTCATGTTGTCACCGCTGATTAGCAAGTCGTAGGTGGGCGGGCATTAATATCTAGCAGCCCATCGAGGTACAACTCGTGTCCCCTGTGATCCATCGCAGGGCTGGGAACACCGGACTGAATACATTCGTCCTCAACCTCCGCGTGGCTGCTAATAACGCCAGTGCTGTATCCTGTCTCAGCCTGGCGCAGTCTTACCAGTTGCCGTCGACCCAGGCGGTGATGATCATGCTATTGCTGATGACTCGGCTGAACTCACGCATCATGGCCAGTCTGCGTGGTGCATCGGCAATCTGATGCAAGGCGTGCAGGCAGACAATTCATCCCACAGCATTCCGCCCGAGTCTAATAGAGCCCCACTCAATCCCCACACCTGCACTGTGCGCCGGTCAGCGCCTGCGGCAGCTATTCAGCGTTGCTATGGACGGCAATCACCACACGGCTGTCGCTGATGTTCAGTATCGGCCAGACGCCATTGGCAGCGCAGAATATGCCGAGCACTAGGCTCGGTTCGCCGGCCATTTTCAGCGCGTTATTGATCATCTGCCCAGCGCGCTACTAAGTCACGCGCTGGGTAATACTGCTCAGCATCCGCCCGGCAGGCGTCTTGCAAACCTCGATGTGCGTTTGCTGCGGCGAACTGTGCGGGTGGCTCGATATAGGGCCGTCCGGATTACCTCGATCTTGGCGACGTTATGGGTTGTCTTGTGCGGCGGTCTGGCGCGTGATGGGTTGCGTATCGCCGACCCCCGCGGTGTTGCTCAATAGGCTCTGGGTGGCGATTTGTAAAAAGGCCTGCAGACGCGACAGTAAATGATCTTGCAGCGCGGCGTTGTCAGTTGGCTCTATGCCTGCGTTTTCATGCAGCTTGTAGTTATACAATCGCGGTGCGCCTTCCCGTGGCTGGATCAGCAGGTTGCTGCCGGAAACCAAAGCGACTGTCTGATCGCTGCCGGAGGGCTTGATCACGCCAATGCCCGGATCGGCCGAGTCAAGCGCCAACAGGTCACGGCCCCAGCATTGCTGCTGCACCGGGCCGCCAAGGCGGCCCATGATGGTGGGGACGATATCCAGTTGGGTGCCGGCAATGTCATTGCGGGTGCCGAATTGTTCTTGAACCCCAGGGGCAATCACCAGCAGTGGCACATGGAAGCGGTACAGGTCGATATCACTAAGCTGTTCGGGGCTGCCAAAACCATGGTCGCCGACGATCACGAACATCGTGTCTTTGAAATAAGGGGCCTTGCGCGCCTTCTCGAAAAACTGGCCCAGGGCCCAATCCGAATAGCGCATGGCCGTGAGGTGTTCGTCGTTGGAGCCGAAACCGCTGACCGGCTCTACCGGCAGTGGGTCTGGCAAGGCGTAAGGTGTGTGGTTGGATAGGGTTTGCAGCAGGGCATAAAACGGCCGCTGGCGGTCCATCTTGCGCAGCTCTTGGTCGGCGCGGTCAAACATATCCTGGTCAGAAACGCCCCAGGTCGGGTCGGAAAACACTGGGTCGACATAATCGTTGCGGCCAATAAAGTGGCTCATGCCCTGGTTACCGAAGAAGCCCTTCTGGTTATCCCAGCCAAAGTCGCCGTTGTACACGTAGAGGTCGTCAAAGCCTCGATCACCCAGCAACTGCGGCAGCCCAGAGAAGTCATGGGAGCCTTCCGGGCTTTGCATCAAATACTCGAAGCCGGGTAGGTTGGGGAAGCAGGCCATGGTGGCAAACATGCCTTGATGGGTGTGGGTGCCGTTGGAGAAATAACGGGTAAACAGCAGCCCTTCTTTAGTCAGACGGTCGAAGTTGGGGGTGATGTCGCCTCGTGCACCAAGGGCGCCGACATAGTGCCCGGCGAAGCTTTCCATCAGGATCACCACCACATTGCGTACCGGCAACTGCAGGTGTGGCTTTGGTGTGCTGATCCTGCGGATCGCCGCCTCGCCGCTGTCGATAAGCAGATCCTGCGGGGTCAGCAGCATCTGCCGTACCAGGGCTTGCGCTTCGGCACTTGGCAAGCGGGCTTTCCATTGATTGTCGCGGTGGTCAGACCAGCGCGCTTTACCCGCATCAATCAGCGTCAGGGTGCCGTTAAGGCCCAGTTGGTTGGCAAATACCGACTCGGTGGTGCTGGCGTCGCCCCAGCGCAGCGGCGGCCCCTGACGCAGAGTGCCGCGCACAGCGAGTACGGCGAGGAACAGGCAGAGGGTGAGGACGCTGATGCGCCAGTACCAGCGCTCGCCTGCCGCTGCACTGAGACGCGGGTCTGCCGGCGGGGTCAGTCGATGGATGGCTTGCAGGGCTTTGAACAGCAGCCAGCTTGCCACTGCCCAGGCGATCAGGTAGCGAGCGACCGGAAAACCATGCCAGAGCATGCTCATGACGGTAGCAGGATCTTCGCCGAGGTATTGAAACACCAGCGCGTTGAGGCGCTGGTGAAATTCGCGGTAGAAGTCCAGTTCCAGTACGCCGAGGAACAGGGTGAGGCTGATCACCACGCTGAGCCAGGTCAGTTGCCAGGTGCGCGCCGCCATCAAGCGCCGGCTGCCGATCACCAAAATCAGCGGCGCGAGGGCAAAAGTCACCAGGCGCAGATCAAATCGTAGACCGTTACCGAAGGCTTCCAACAAGTCGTTGGCTGTGGTGTCACCAATCAGCTCATGGTTATAAGCCAGTAACACTAGGCGCAGCAGGCTGTACAGCACGATTAACAGGACACCGCTTAGGGCCGTGAACAGCAGGTGTTGACGCAAGCCGTTGTGGCCTGAGGCAGAGCGAGTAGACATGGCGGACATCAATCAGTTTCCTGTGGGTCGCGTTGCAGGCTCAGCACGCGGTTGCGGCCTTGCTCGGCCAATAGATAGTGGCCAGGGCGCGTTTCGATCAAGGTTTGTGCCGAACGCAGGTGTGACAATACGGTATGCAACTGGCCGTCCGGGGCCAGCCGCAACAGACGGGCCATATGCGTGGCATCTTCGGTGATCCACAAACCCTCGTTGTTGCACAGCAGAAAACCGGGTTGGTTAAGGCCCGTCAGCACCACGCTGTCATGACCTTCAGCGTGTAGCTGAGAAACCGTGCCGCTGCTCTTCTCGCTATAGAACAGGAGGCCGTCGGGACAGGCGGTAATGGCTTCGGCTTGATCCAGGCCGGTGCGCAGAACCACGGTAGTGTCGTTGCTGGGGTCGTAGCGCAACAGGCGGCCATCGCCATGACGGTCTTCAATGGCATAGAGGTAGCGACCATCATTGGCCAGACCCTCAACATTGCTGCCGGCAAACAGCTCGACGGTGCGCTGCGGTGTCCGCCAGAGCACGGGCTCATCGCCTTGCTCCTGGCTGAACACCACGCCACCGTGGAAGCTGACCATGCCGTCTGGCTTGGACAGGCCAGCTTCTACCGGTTCAAGGCTGCCGTCAGCGCTGTAACGCAGAATTCGTCCCTCACCACTTTGCAGTTCCTCGCTGAGCAGGAGGCCGCCTTCGGCATCCAGAGCGATGGCGCTGACTTTCTCGATATCGTTGAGCAGAACCTCATAGCGCCAGCCCGTTTCGGCCACCGCAGGGTAAAGGTGACGCCAGCCCATGTAGCTGAACGTCGCGAGCAGCACGATCATCAGTACTTGCGCTACCCGTAGCCAGCCGAGTTTGCCGCGCAGTTTGAGGCCATGCAGCACGCCGGAGTGAGTCGGCAGCGGCTTGTCGAGTAATGAAGAGGGCAGCATGGGCAATATCCATCGGTAGACACTGCTTGCATCCTAGAAGGTAGGCATTCAATTCCATGTCAAAAGAATGTGAAAAATTCGTGAGTTCTGCGCTGCTCACACATGACCGGGGTGTATCCGCAGGCTACGGGCTGAACACTGAGGCGCGGCAGTGACCACTCAACAGTTTTTTCACATCCGCCCGACAGGCATTTCACATCGGCCTGAGTAGATTTACGGCAGTCTCGTAATCTACCCAGGTGCTTTGTGCGTGAATCAACTCTTAAGCGTGTGGCCTTAAGCCGTAACGTGCTAACCATGCTGGTTGCTTTGTGGCTGATGCTGACCATGAACCTGCCGTTCTGGCACAGCGTCTGGCAGGGCGTGGGCGGCATGAGCAATGACAGCCCGCTGTTCCTGCTAAGCCTGCCGCTGTTTGTTTGGATCTGGCTCTACCTACTGCTCAGCCTGCTGGCCTGGGGGCGGCTGACAAAACTGGTTCTGGGCGGGCTAGTGCTGGTATCGGCCGGAGCCAGCTATTTTATGAACAGTTACGGCATCGTCATCGACTACAACATGCTCACCAACATGCTACAGACTGATGTGGCAGAAGCCACGGAGCTGTTCAATGGTCGCCTGCTGCTTTGGCTTTTGTTGTTGGGCGTGCTACCTGCGCTATTGATCAGTCGTATACCAACTCGCCCACTCACATGGCGGCGGGAGCTGGCCGCCAAGCTGGGTAGCATGGCTGTACTGTTGGGGGTATTTGCCGTGCTGGTCATGAGCCAGTACCAGCCTTACGCCTCACTGATTCGTAACCACCGTGAGGTGCGCCTGATGCTGATACCGTCGAATGTGGTCGGAGCCGTGCATGGCTACCTCAAGCGCGAGCTGGCTGCACCGGTCACGCTGGAAGTGGTTGGCGCCGACGCACATCGCATAAGTGTGGTAGGCACAAACCACCGGCCGCTGGTGACTGTAGTGGTGGTGGGTGAAACGGCGCGTGCGGCGAACTTCTCGCTCAACGGTTATGCTCGCCCGACCAACCCAAAGCTGGCCAAGCGCGATGTGATCAACTACCCGCAAGCTTCTTCCTGCGGCACCGCCACGGCGGTTTCGGTGCCCTGCATGTTTCAAGACGTCGGCCGGGCAGATTACAAGGAGTCGATGGCCGGCAATCGCGAAGGCATGCTCGACGTATTGCAGCGTGCCGGTGTTGGCGTGCTCTGGCGCGATAACAACTCCGGCTGTAAAGGTGCCTGTGATCGGGTTCCCAGTGAGGATGTCTCGCACCTTAAGCTTGCCGAGTACTGCGCCGATGGCGAGTGCCACGACGAGGCGCTGTTGCACAACATGCAGGCCTACCTGGACAGCATCGAGCGTGACACCGTGGTGGTATTACACATGAAAGGCAGCCATGGCCCGGCCTATTACAAGCGCTACCCTGCAGCGTTTGAGCGCTTCACTCCAGTGTGCAAAAACGTGCAACTCGATCGCTGCGACACCGCCAGCATCGTCAATGCCTACGACAACAGCCTGCTATACACCGACCATGTGCTGGCCGCCACCATCGATCTGTTGCGCAACAATGCAGCGAGGTTGGACACGGCCATGCTCTATATGTCGGACCACGGCGAGTCCCTCGGTGAGCTCGGCATGTACCTGCATGGGGTGCCCTACGCCATGGCCCCAAGTGAACAGACCCACGTGCCGATGGTGCTGTGGTTCTCCGACGGCATGCAGCGCAGCAGCGGTATCTCAGCTGACTGCTTGCGTCAGCAAGCTGGCCAGCCGGTGTCGCAAGACAACCTGTTCCACTCGGTGATCGGCCTGATGGGTGTACGCACGTCGGTCTATCAGCCGCAGCTGGATATATTTCGTGGTTGCATGCCGTCCACTGTGGCTCTGCAAGTTGAGCGCAGTGAACAGCGTGTTGATTAATCCAGTACAGCCCGACTCCACGAGAGATGATGTGATGCACGCTGTCCAAAGTGAAGAGATTGCGCTGAATAAAGTGCCGGCGGTGACGCTGGTGTTCTGGTTGATCAAGATTTTGTCCACCACGGTAGGGGAAACCGGTGCCGATTTTCTAATTTTCAAGCTGCATGTCGGCCTGCCCGTCACCACGCTGATCATGGGTGCACTGTTGTTGCTGGTCATGGCACTGCAGCTGCGTCGCACACGTTACGGGCCTTGGGCTTACTGGTTGTGCGTGGTGCAGGTGAGCATTTTTGGCACCTTGCTGACCGACAGTTTAGTGGACACCTACGGGGTGGCACTAACCACCACCACGATGTTTTTCAGTGTGGCGTTGGCGCTGACATTTGCGCTCTGGTATGCCTGCGAAGGGAGCCTTTCGATCCGCAGTATTTATCGGGGGCGACGTGAGTATTTTTACTGGTTGGCCATTCTGATGACCTTTGCCTTGGGCACGGCGGCAGGCGACTGGTTGGCTGAGGAAATGCGCCTGGGTTATGCCATGTCTGCACTACTGTTCTTGGCTGCAATTGGCTTGGTGGGCATGTCGCATTACCTGTTCAAGCTCGGTACTGTGCCAAGCTTCTGGATGGCTTACATTCTCACCCGACCGTTTGGCGCGTCCTGCGGCGACTGGTTGTCGCACTCAGTGGCCAAAGGCGGTCTGGGCCTTGGTGTAGTAGGCACCAGTGAAGGAT
Source organism: Pseudomonas sp. FEMGT703P (assembly GCF_002786345.1). NCBI lineage: Bacteria > Pseudomonadati > Pseudomonadota > Gammaproteobacteria > Pseudomonadales > Pseudomonadaceae > Pseudomonas > Pseudomonas sp. FEMGT703P. Next base: position 316,235 of record NZ_PGCM01000005.1, read on the forward strand.
TTGCCGTGATTATTGTTGCGCTGGTGGCCTGGTCGACTTTGCAGCAGCGCGCGACGCCATCGTCAGCAAAATGAACTAAGTGAGCACAGGTCTCTGCGTTTATAAAACTATCTAGTGAATGATTCGGCCAGTCTTTCATAGACGTTCAATGACTGCTTTTGGCCGCCAGCTGCCGGTCGAGATAGGCAGAAATCGGCCAGGAGCGGTCACTTGCGACCAGATTCTTACCCGTCAAGAAAGCTGGTCGTACCGGAATGCACATCCAGTAAGTACGTCGGTTGGTTGATAATCTCCGCTCCAGCCTCGACTACGACCGCGCTCAGAGATCAGATGTAGGTTCTTTCTGGCCCGCGACGACACCACATACATGAGCTTCTTAGCTGTCTCGGCCTGGTTCGGATCGCTGAAATGGGGAACCATCCCTTCTAGCAGGCCATAGGCGATCACTGCGTCATACTCAGCGCCCTTGACCCCGTGGATCGTCGATACGGTGATTCCAGTCCGGTCCGCAAAGACCTTCCTGAACATCGCCAATTCAGCGATCGCCTCAGCGCCTTCCTTGATGAGCTTGTCAATGCGCTTCTGCGAGCACTCAAAGAAAGCGTCGTGATGCTCCTGGAGTGCCGCGCAGGTGTGGCGATCGATTCCTAAAGTGGAACATAGCTGGTCGAAGAACACCCGGAGGAAGACAAGGCCATCGGTCTCGGTGACGGTGATGGCGTTGCAGGCGCGCAGCAGTGTCTTGCGGTCCAAACCTGGAACCTCGACGCCCGCCTCGCTGAGGTCAGCGATTATCTCTCCCGCCCATCGCATCCGGCGTACATAGAGCTGTGGGGACGCCTCCGTCAGAATGATCCGAGCGAGCTTGTACCAGAAATTGTCGACGTCGCGCGCAAAGGGCACCATGCCCGGGCCGTCGAACGAATAAGCTGGAAGCGCCGCGACCAGCCTGCGTGTCATGCTTGCGAGATGGACCCACCAAGGCGCAACGATACAGACCTCATGCTGAGCGATCCCGAGCGTTTCGACGTTGAATTTGATGAGCCTTACAAGCTCTTCCTCCAGCGCGTCGCGGTGCGTCTGGTGATCGAACGACACCACGCTCGCGTAGTCTTTGCTCCTCCCCACCGCCTCGATCTTCGAAGGCCAGACGTTGTAATTGCCGAAATAGCTCACAATGCGCGATGACGACCGGTAATTGTCTGACAGCTCCATTTCATTGAAGGCGATGCCGCACTGCGTCCCAAAGTCCGCCGCCGTAATCGCATAGCCGCCAAGCGAGCCATAGATTGCCTGATTAGGATCGCCTACCACGAAGGCGGACGCACCGCGTTTCGACGCTTTCAGGATCGACGCGAGGATCGCATATTGGATTTCCCGCGTATCCTGAAATTCATCGAGGAGTACGCATTCGAAGATCGAACCCAGCAGCACGCTGATCGACGGATTATTCTCGATGAGTTGATAGGCGTAGAAAAGGATCAGTTCAAAATCGACCTGCCGCTCGGCACGAAGCGCCTTCCAATATGCCCGCAAAACTCCCCTAATTGCTTCATGCTTGTCGGTCTTGTTGCATGTCAGGACATAGCCGTTCGGCTTGAAATAATATGCGCAGTCGAAGCTACTGAGCTTAGTGCCCTGCACCGCGCTGCAGAGTTCCTCGTGCATTCGTTCGGTGTCATGGGCATTGATCACCCGGAAACCGTGCTTGAGCGCCGAGTGATAGATTCCGTAGGGCTTTAAGATCCATTCGAGACAGAAGGAGTGGATCGTGCCAATCCAAAGCTGGCTCGTATCGACGCCAAGCTGCTCGATCCGTTCGTGAATCTCATCCGCAGCCCGGTGCGTGTAGGTGATCGCGACGACGCGTTTTTTGTCCGACTTAAGCTCCGACAACAGGCGGGCGATCTTGTAGGTGAGGGTTCTCGTTTTACCGCTCCCCGGGCAGGCAACGAGGAAGACGCTGCCTGGATGCTCGATGGCTGCGACTTGGGCGTCGTTCAGATCTTTCCTGTCCCAGACAAACATCTAGAAGCTCGCCAGGATCGTGTTGATGCCGTCGGCCGGAAAGGCCTGTAGCATTTCGGCGCGGACCCCTGCAAAGTCGATCTCGCCGCGATAGTAGCGTCTGATTTGCGCGCGCATCGCGTCGATGTCCACTACCGCGTGTAGTTGTGACTCAGCAAGAACCGAGACCCGATAGTCCAGGACACGCGCCCATGTCTGGATGGATACCGGGAGATGTGCTTGGAAGATGGCGTCGAGGATGTAATCCGGAATGACAGTTTCTGGCGTGATCATTCGCCCCAGGATGATGGCGAACCACCCCTTTCCGGCGTAACGTGCCATCGTCAGCACGCGCGTCCCGAAACGTGCGATATCGCCCGATTCCAGCTCCATCTTAGACGTCGCGATGGTGCCGCTATCCTTATAGACGTCGCCCAGCACCGAAACGACAGTGCCGACATTGCCGGCGGAGACGAAATCGACCTCGAAAGTGTGGTCGGCGAAGTGCGCCGACAACCAGGGATTCCCGTCACACAACTCCTTGAGCACTGCCTGGCGCTGGAGTCCAGCGATCTGTGACCCCAGTGCCTTCTTCTTTGCGGCCGCCTTATCGTCACTGTCGAGTATGTCCTTGGTCGTATCGATAAACGCGCGGTCAAGGTCGGTGATGATCGCGCAGCGCTTGCGGATGCGCTCGTTATGGAAAAGCACCGCAACATTCTCGAAGCCGGTGCTCCGGATGTTGATCAAGCTGATCCCCAGCTCGTCCAGGCTGAGCCCGAACACTTTTTTAACGAGGATCGGGATGAGGATCTCCTCGGCGTCGCCCTCGACCAGGACCACGCTCTTGGCGAAGAGCAGATTGCTGCGGACCGCATCGAGGTAGCGCTGGATATTGCCAATCTGGCCGGAGTCAAGTCCCGCAGATGGCTGAAACACCTCGCATCGTCCGTCCTGCCGGCCGAGGATGTTGATGTTCACGACGTTGTTCACTTCGGATATGTGGGTCGAATGGGTCGAATAGATGATCTGGGTGTCATCAAAATTCAGCCGGTCGAACAGCGTTTTCTGGATATGGGTGTGGATGTGCGCCTCCGGCTCCTCGATCACGAGGAAATTGGCGAAGGACTCTTTCTGCTTCTGATATTTGAACTCGAGCAGCTTCAACGTCAGGTAGATTAGGTTTGCACCGCCCAGGCTCAACTCGTGAATCGCGCCCTCATATTCTTCCTCGTTCTCGCCCACAAACAGCTTGAGCGACTGGAAAAGGCGGTCGGCCTCGTCGGACAGATCCGAGCGGATCGAAAGTGATCGCGGGGAGTAGGTCTCGCCTGCCGCATCGGTGATGGTGTCGCGGATATCGGTGCGGATGGTACCTACATCTGGTAGGCCCTCGATTGCATCGTTGAGCCCTTTGACGAGCGCGGTGATTGGCTCGAAGCTCTGCGGATCGATCTCACCGCTTCGACACTTGAGCAGAGTTAGGAGGGGGTTGGTGCGGTTGTTCTGGAAGTCGGAGACCACATCGCGCAGTGCTTGCACGAAGGTGAAGCACACTTCGCGCGAGATCGAGAGCATGCCCGGGATGACGCCCCCGATAGCGGGGTTCGTCAGTTCTTGGGGAAATAATACCGCGTCGAAGTCGCCAACCAGTTGCCTATAGGTTTCGGGATCGAGGAAGTTTGCGGTGCTCTTGCCGGTAAAGATCGTTTCATAATCCGAAATGGTGATCTTCGAACGTGCCTCGGCGAGTCCTTCCGTATCACCGGCGGCAAGGTCGGCCAGGGTCCGCCGGACTGCCGCCTTGGGGCGAAAAATAAGGTTGTAGGTCGCCTTGCCGATCGCACCGTCGGCGATGTTACCGGTCCCATGGAGAAAGAGGGACTGAATCGCCTCGTCTTGGGATACCTCATCGAACTCGAGGCTAATGACTATCCAGTGACCGCGCCAGTCGCCAAGGCCCCGGTGGAAGTCCTTCTCGTCGAGCCTATATGCCGCGCGCAGCAGCGTGTCGTCTAGCAAAAGACGCAACGCCCGGAACAGGTTTGTCTTGCCTGACCCGTTCTCGCCGATGATCGTGTTAACGCCCTTGTTGAAGACTACATTCGCGCATTCGAAATTCCGGTAGTTGACGAGTTGTAACCTTGAAATATGCACGAATAACTTACCCCGTTTAGCCGTAGCTCGTTATTTTAGCCTGCCCAATCGAGCTGGAGCATTGTGCGCTCCCGTGGCTTGGTGGTGAAGATGCGGCTCAATGGCTTAGCAAAGCACCGATCGAATCCTGCATTGTGGGCGAACACAAGCGCCGCTGGCCCTGCAAAGGCTGCAGCCCCTGCGATGTTGATCGGGTAGTAATCGGTGTAGACCAAGATATTGATGCTGACGGGGAAGTCCAGAACTGACTCTACTGCCAGTGAGTGGCTCCTGCCCTCCGTGGCCGACAGTTGCCGGCCACGGAGGGTAGGAGCCGGCGTTTAGGAGGGCGGACAAAGATTGGATAGGTGCGGCCATAGATTGGGCCAGAAAGGCCGTGGCGTGGAAGGAGTTGACTTACTCAGTCATGGATTCCGTAGCGAGCCTTTGCGGCTGCTACAAGTTCAGCCGAGGAAAGGCGGCCCTTCACATATTCAGCCATTTTCGAGGACATGAAAGCGCTCATGTGAGCGCCCGCAAGATTGTTGGTGGCCTGTACATGGGCTACGCGGCAGCGGCGTTGCGCTTCTTCGTGTGTTGGCATCTTGATCACCCAAAAGGATAAGGAGACTTTAGACGGGTAGGCGCTTCAACAACAATATCTACGGTTGGCCGACACCAGCCAGAAGCAGCTGGTCAGTTGGTGACTATGAAATTAGGGGCGATTCAGTTGGTTTGGAATCCGCCTCAGCACTTCAAGGGCTATGCTGCCGGGGGCGTATGGAAACACGCGCTTCACGCCCAACGCCAGGCCCAGCTGGTAGAGACAACTGTAGTGGTCTACTAATGCAAAAGCTCTACGATCGGCTAGGTTTGCCAAAAACTCATTACCGGATGCATCAGGCGGTGCTGGCCGGGCTTCCGGTTACGCTGGTTGCGGATCTGGCGCATGAACTGGGACTGCGTCGCACACAGGTCGCAACGTGGGTGGGAACCTCGTTTCGACACTCCGTGATGTCTGTCCGGACAGGCGAGGGGTTTTGTCGTCTAGTCGAGACCTTGGACGCCTTAATGGAACTCCATGAGGGAGATCTCGATGGCGCGCTCCGCTGGCTGACCTCACCGGTTCTGACGCTAGCCTCCGAGCGGCCGATCGATCTGCTCGTTACTGAGCCGGGCCGTAGGGCAGTACTGCAAGTGATTCACGCGCTCGAGCACGGCTTGCCGGCTTAGGGCCTGACCGCTCTAGGGCGAGCTTCATAGGCGTTTGTAGTCAATCATGGAGTCCTATTTTGGACGTCCGATTCGCTTCGCCTACTTTAGGCCGGAAGCAGCCTATGCCGACGGTGGACGACTAGATTCTAGATATTAGATTGCTCTAGGTGGTTTTAAGCTCTGCCAGCAATGGCCACCGATCATGAATCCATGCGTACTCCTCCGGCGGATCGGTGGTAACCACATACACTCGCCGTTGTTCCCCTTCACCAATTATCAGGCATTCCAACGCATACCCTTGCGGCACGTCGAACCAGTGTGACGGCCGGTTCTTGTCACCTAGCCGCCCTTCCTTTTCCATGAAGCGCTCCACCATGCCGAAGCCACGGCGCGGCTTGTATCTATCCCAACCACCAGCCTCCACTGTGCTGAGACGCGCCCAGCCACCCTGGGGGCTGCTGCCTGGCTCCTCTTTGCGCCTGCCCCAGTGAATCCAGTCCAGCTGACCGCTTCCTTCCATTTGAACTGGAATTGCTGCTTTGGGATTGGGGAAATAGATCCTCCAAACCTTGTCCGCCTCGCGAGCTTCTACTCCTCCGCACATAACTGGCCCTCCCACATTGCCTACCGCTGCAGGCTCGACTTCCGTCACCTTGTTCTAGACTACCGATGCAGGACGCATATTCCCTCAATAAGCAAAGGACTTGCCCCCATGGGATTTCTGACTGTCACCCGCCGCGAAGGCGAAATGATCCGCCTCACTATCGATCCCGGATTGATCCCGAAAAGCTCCTTAAGCAGCTGCTACGAGACGGGATCACCATCCATGTGGGCTTTACCGAATGCCATAGCCGAGCCCGCATCAGCATCGATGCGCCCAAACAGATCACCATTCTCCGCGAGGAGCTGATCAACGCCTGAATACTTGAGAGGGCGCCTCCTGTCGGCGCCCTCCTGGTCTCGGTTGACCAGCTCGGTGTCTTCTCGAATACTGTGTCTATATACAGTATTTTGGAAGTGCTCTGATGTCTCTTTCCATTCTTGCTCGTGGTGAGCGCATGCGGGAACGCCTGCTCACCGATGTGGCTGACCTGCGCATAACCGGTTTCCAATCGCCTGCTGAGGACGAAAAGGAGGAGGGTCTCTCCCTCGACCGCCTAACTGGTCTAGGTGCGCCTCATATCTGGGGCGTGCAGGTGCTGGATGACACGCTGCTCGGTTTTGGCATCTTCCCGGGTGACCGGTTGATCGTGAATCGTGCGGCATGCCAGCTAGATAACCGATTTGTAGTAGTCGACTTGGGCGGTGAGGGCTATCGAGTGCGCTTGGTTGCGCGGGATTTGTTTGGCGGGCGATGGTTGAAGGCGGCCGATCCGATTGTGCCGGACGTGCAGCTGGATGGTGATGTGGTTATCGAGGTGTGGGGCGTAGTGAGCTGGGTGGTCAGCCGCGTAGCGCCATGAACACTTCCCGCCGGGTGTTCGCGCTGATCGACTGTAATTCTTTCTACTGCAGCTGCGAGCGCATTTGCCAGCCGGGTCTGAAGCGCAGGCCAGTGGTTGTGATGTCCAACAATGATGGTTGCGTAATTGCGCGTACCTCAGAGGCTAAGGCCTTAGGCATTCCCATGGGGGCGTCGTTTAAGGATGTTCGAAAGGAGCTACGCAAACATGGCGTGATCGTGCGCTCCAGCAACTACACCCTTTATGCAGACATCAGCAATCGAGTCATGCGAGTAATGGCTGAGATGCTTCCAGGGATTGAGGTTTACTCCATTGATGAGGCATGGGGCGATATGACCGGAGTAGCCGACCCTGAGGCGCTTGGTCGTAATATCCGTGACCGCTTGGCGCAGGAGATTGGTATGCCGGTGGGAGTGGGCATCAGCACCACCAAAACGCTGGCTAAGTTAGCGAATTGGGCTGCGAAGAAATGGAAGGCCACCGGTGGCGTGCTAGACCTGACTGACCCAGTGCGTCAGGAAAAGTTACTGCGTTTGGCACCGGTATGGGAGGTATGGGGTGTAGGCCACCGTTCGGCAGCCAAGTTGGCCACTCTGAATATCTCCACGGCCTGGGATCTGGCGCAGTTCGATGCGGCAACGCTACGCAAGACCTTCGGTGTAACCATGGAGCGCACGGCTAGGGAGTTGCGTGGAGTTAGTTGTATTGGTTTCAAGCAGGGACCGCCACCGAAGCAGGCTATTTGCTCAAGCAAAATGTTTGGTAAGCGTCAAAAGGAGCTGCCGCCGATTCGTGAGGCACTCACTGCTTACGTGAGCCGGGCGGCTGAGAAGCTCCGCAGCCAGAACTCGTTGTGCAGCACGATTCAAGTCGGCCTACAGACGCAGCTGGCCGACCTCGACGGTCCGCGCTATGCCAACGCTATGACCTTAGCCCTCCCGGCACCGACCGATGACACCCGCGAGATTCTGGCGCTCGCCCAGCGTGGCCTGGAGCAAATCTTCCGGCCAGGTTATCCCTTCTCGAAATGCTCCATCTTGCTGATGGACTTGAGCCAGCGCGGTGAACTAACTGGCGACTTTTTTGAACTTGGGCCGCGTCCAGGCGCAGAGCGATTGATGGCCATAGTTGACCAGATCAATGAGAAGAACGGCCGGGGTACCCTACGCTTCGGCCGGGTGCCCAAGAAGCCGAAGTGGGCTATGCGCCGAGACATGTTAAGTCAGCGATACACCACGCGCTGGGAGGAGGTGATTTGCGTACGAGGATAGAACTAGGTCGGGCGTTGATACCTAGAAACCAAGACAGCTTCGTCTTCTGAACGAACCAAATTTCAGCGTCGAAAGCGCTCTTTCAAGGGCAAAAATCGCGATGGGACTTTTGCAGCAGCTTCGGCCCGAAGCTGCCACTCGCAAATGACTCAACCCGGCAAGAAGCAGTCTTTTCCGACTTACGATCTCGACTAGAGGCCTGACCTTGGCCTAAGGTCGACAGCGTCAGAGCGAGCAAGAAACTGGAGCGCGAAAATGGATACCAAACTAGCGACGATCGAAGATTGGGACGGCGATGGCGCAATCCGTATTCCTGATGAAGTTCTCCAGGAACTAGGTGTCGACGTAGGCGACACTCTCTATTTGATCGAGGAGTATGTCGGCACTGTTCGGTGCCTTATTCTCAGTAAGACACCTCGGGTTCCGGATCGTACAGATGAGCTGGCCGAGCACTGGAATCGGATTGGCGATGACTAATGCACGGCGCATGAGTGATGTGCAGATAGCATACGAGTTAAACAGCCCCGCCAAGCGCGGCTTTTGAGACAACTGCCGCCCAGGAGCAGTCGTTGGGATGCAACTAAACTGGGGCGCTCATTGAGCGCTATTAGATAATAGAACCCACTGCATCAGGCGCTGCGTGAAGTGACCTCTTAAGGTCAACAATCAAGAACGCCACCGCGACCTCTCGCTCTCGCCGATCGACGCGATAGGTCGCGAGGTATGGGGCGCAAAGCCCCGGATTATCAACTCGTCCCCTTCCAGAACGTAGCGCGGAGCATGGGCCGAGTGCTCGAATTTCAGGACGTAGCTGCCATGAGTTTTTTCCAAGTATAAGTTTCTGAACACCGGATCAGGTCTTCTTTTGAAGCTGTGAAACCGGCTGCTCCAACATCGATTGCGTTAGCCCGTGCATATCCGCATTGGCTTGCCAGATCAAAAACCGGCGATACATATCTCGAGCAGCAGCTGACAGCTTCTGATTTTTCTCTGTCAGTTTCTCAATGCGCTCGTTGGCTGCCTGAATATCGCTAATCCAGCCCGGCTTCAGCTTCTGAGCCTTCAATCCCGCCTTGGCATTCTTCATTGCTAAATCCACGGCAGGTAGATTCATCAGGGACTGGCGAGCACGACTGATACCCAGTTTTTCTTTGCAGGCCTCAACGAGCAAAGGCCAGGTCAGCTTCGGCTCTGACCATTCCTCAATTAGCTTAATGATGCGTTTCTCATCCTTTGGCGTTAAATGCCCCATCGTTAACCCTCAATCTCATCCAGCAAGGCCAAGACGTCATCCAACGATGGCAACGCCTCTTGCGCCTGGTTATCTTCAACGAATTTGACTTCGATCAGCCCCGACATTGCGGCGGCGTTCTTGGTCAGCGTCCAACCGTTATCGGCGTTCCACACGATGGCACCGTTTTCGAGTTCGGGGTTTTCCAGCGTATGGATGAGCGCCTCGCACTTAAAGAGCTTCTCACCCAGTTTTTTGGCCGACTCCGATGCCCCGAACACACCCCGAGACTGGGCATCCATGGCTTTATCTAGGCGGCGTTTAAGGTCGTCACGTTCTTCCATGAGGTTGCCCAGCTTCACGTCATCGCCTTTGACGCAACCGAGTCGACCGCAGTCCAAACAGGCACCCATTTTCGGGCAGGGCTCGGAAGCAAAGTTGTGCACACAAACGCCGTAAGGGGTTAGATGGATAATGCGGTCCTGCTCACCCTCGCGCAGTTCCCTCACCTCAATCAGGTTCAGCGGCTGATTGGTTTTGACCTTTTCCAGACGCTGAGCAGCGGTGCTGTGCTTCGTTTGTGGGTGGTAATCCGCAACCCTTTGGGTGCGTTCCTCGACTGTTTCATGGTTGTAGACCGACCCCAACGTCGTGCGCCCGGAGAAGGCGTCAATCAGGAGCTGCGACAGGCCCGCCCGGTGCATCTGCGTGTTCAATTCGTGCCGAAACGCATGCGTGTTGACCGTGACGCCGGGGTAGCCATAGCGCTCGAACAGGCTTTTCCTTGTCGGCTGTTTCGAACCACCTAATTGCACAGTCATTCGGCTAGAGTTCACCGCGATCTCCACGCCAAACCCGTGTGTCACAGTAATGCCACCTGCGTCTTCAGCCAGCGCTCCCGTGCGCACTGTGAACAACGCATTACGGTACTTCACCCGAGCTTTGCCCTCCGTATACGGCGTGGTGTATGGAAAATCCTTTGGAAGATACTTCTCCCGCAACAGCACATTGAGCTTGCGCAGCGTGATCACAAACCGGTCGTCATATTCAAAGCTCTGGATTCCAAGCTTGCCCTTGACGAAGATCTTCTTCCCTGCGCTGGCATCCCACCCGTCTCGGATCTCGGCCATTAGGGCTCGGGCGGCGGGGCTGAGCGCCTCTCGCTTCTCCATGCCTTTCAGCAACGAACGATTAAATGCTTTTCGCGGGCCGCAGGTCTCACCAGCGCTGATTTTCAGCGCGGCACAGGCTTCGGTGTACGTGAGCGGTTCATCAGGCCCCTTGGGTGGCAGTCCTTCATGGGGCGGAAACTCATCGGGATGGTCCTCCAGCCAGGCGGCGTAAGCCCGCGCCTCATCGGTGATCGGTTTCAGTAACGTGATGGCCCGCTCGACGACCGGCTCCATCTCAGGCGTAATGACGGGCTTCAGTATTACCTGGTTTTTCTTTTCCGCGTACCAGCGCAAGAACATGCGCTGGTTGCCTTGGGTGTCCTCTTTGAATACTAGGAAATCCAATTCAACATCCGCCAATTCACCCACGCGACTGGGTGCACTCAGCAGCAGCGCACAGGCGGATGTCACAACGATATCGAGGGGGCGGGTCAATTCGTTATTGAACACTTCCCCGAGGGCCTTGATCGCTTCAGGGTTGGGCAGCTTATGTTCCCGATCCGCTTTTTGCTGCTTGAGCGTGCCACTCAGCCTCCGCCTCAGCGGAGAGGTCCACCGGAAATCCGACTTGAACAGTTTTTTGGCCCGCATCAATGTGATGACGGCCTCAAGTGCCTTACCGTATTTGTATGCGGTATCGCCTTTTGTCCAGTGACGGTTCATGTGGTCGCACGCTTTAGTACAGACAGCGGCGGACACCCGCGTCACATCCCGCGTGCCGGTCAACTCGAACAGGGCGGCTTCCAGCGCCTTCAGGGGGGACAGCCAATCACCGATGTTCTTTTTTTGCAAATACACCCTTCGGTACACCACTATTGCTTTGGCAAACTCCGTGAATGGTACCTGCATCGCCTTTGGGGCGGTTTTGGTCGATCCGAGCTCCGTGAAGCTACAGGATTGGACGCCATGCGAGTGCCAACTGTCGTCTTCCCAGCGAATACTCGCGTGCACTCGATTGGGAATGCCTTTGGGCAGGGTCTGTTTTGCCCATTCGATAAACGCCGCGAGCTGAGCCTCCGCAGCCAGTTGGCTCCTGGGCTTAAAATCGACAATGTTGTTCGTCGGTTCAGAATCAAACCCTTCGGTCATTCTTCTGTCCTCCCAGCGCCCGATGATCGGCGCATGGCCTCACAATCTATAATCACCTTGCGGCAGGCCAGAATGGCCCGATCCCAGAGCACACCGGTGGTTTTGTCCGTGGCAATGGTTTGCTCCCGACGACGTTCCAATCGCTCAAGGACCGAACTGTGATCCGCGTCCAGAAGTGGCTGAAACTTTCCGCAGGCGTAACAGGTAAACGGCGCATCGAGATGGCAGGCGGCATCGGCACCACACACCGCCAGATTCTCGATTAGTCGATCCGCTAGTTCCCCGTTTTTCGCTGAGGTGCGATCTGTGACGATGATCCCAGTGAACGCATTCACAACCAAGGCCAGATGGTCGGTCATCTTCGCGTCGATCAACGCCAGCAACTCTGCCGACACCTGTCGGTACTTTCGCACTGTCTGAGTACCCTTGTGCATTAATGCGCGGGCCATCGCCCACTCACTCATCCCCGCATTGGACAGGTCCGTGCCGAGGGTGTGCCTGAACCGGTGACTCCGCGTCACAATCAGCGGCTGATGGGTGCGAGGCGAAATCGGAAAGTCCTCCATCCGCTCAATGCGCTCAAGCCAAGCATTGATCGTGCTTTTTCCGGCATGAAAGATCGCCTGCGGCGCGTCTTCGAGGCCTTTTTGGAGGGGGCTATCGAGCAAAACAGGGGGATAAACCCGCTCCCTAACTCCTGCTTCATCATCCAGCTTCCGACGAAAGAGGGGCACATTCTGAATGGCTGCATTCCAATCGGTACCGTCTGGATACGTTTGCCAGAGTTGCGCCAGGACCATTGCCTTGTAGGCCTGCACCACGCTGTAGAGGTCATCATCCAGGCTGAATGTTTCGAACTTTACTCGCCAACCTCCCTCGTCCCATCTTTGCTTTGCCCAGGGCATCCTGACCTTGCAGCCCTGATCGCTCTTCGTGAAATCACCAAAAACCAGCGCTCGCGCCTGAGTGCCTCGCGGCCCATAAATCATCAACAAGCGCAGGTAAAGGTACTGCTCGGGATCTAACTGGCCGTGACAAAACTGCTCATGTATCCATTGGTACAGGCCGTCCTGTTCCACCTGCGTGAACGGGCCTTGTTCGGGGTCCAGGCTGAGGATCACATCGTGGCTGGATTTCTTGTTCCTAGGCAGTGCCTGGTAGGCATCGATAAGGGGTTGCGACGGGCGCTGTTCGAGGGATTCGCAGTCGTGCCAAAACGCCATGAAAGAGGCAATGACACTAAACTCAGCATGGTTAAAGCGCTCCCGCAGATCGATCAGGTGATTCTCGTTGAGCGGGTCAAGCCCGGCTTGTGCAGCCCGCGACAACACAGAGGTGGCCACAAGAACCGTGCCCGCTGACACATCGGCCATTCGGTACGCCAGGGCGGCGTGCAACCAGGGCTGCCAATCCGGCGAGACACAGGTAATAGCCGCTTCCCAGTTGACTGAACGACCATTCGATTTATCCGGTCTCCACATGGGGTGGGTAGGTGTGAACACTTCTCCGCACTTGGCAAAGCGAGGCGTGTTCAGCCATGCATCGAGGCTATCCTTCGTGGGTGCCTGAAGTGCTTCGACGGCGATGTTCACTCTGAGCCTCCTTGTGTCGCCTCGGCGTTCTGACGGATGGCCTTAAACCGCTCGGCCCGTTTCTGTATCGCTTTGTCTGCCTCTTCCTTCCAGAATTTCGCGCCGTAGCGGCCGGGCATGTCCGAATCGGGACTCCAGCCAAACATGTATGTCAGGGTCTTTTGAACTTGCGTGGTGCGATCCTCCGGCGTGAACGCTGCCAGTTCCTCACGCATGCTTTCCAGCATCGTGTAGACCGCGTCATGCCTCAGAATATGCGGGTGCACATGAGCCAGTTCCGGTGCTATTTCTCGGACCCTGGACAGAACGCCATCCACTGCCTTGATGGTCAGAGGTCCGCCCTCATTTCGCTTGTGCGCCACCAGCAAAAACGGATGCCTTCTCGCTTGAGATGCGCCGCTACGGGGCTTTCTGTTGCGATATTTCGATTCGTACTCAGTGATCGCGTCATACAGGTCATCGGTCATCACCATCATGCGCTCGTGGGTTTTGAATTGCGGGGCCATGGTTCGTGGATCGAGGCTCTCATCCTCCAGGTTGACCACCGCTAGTTGACGACTGTGCCAGTGAATATCGCTGGTCTTGATCAGCAGCATCTCGGAGCGGCGCAGACCCATGTCGAGACCCAGCAGCAAAATGATGTAGTTACGCAGCCTGATGGCTTCATCTGAAAAGGGGTTCTCGGCGCTATCCGGATACATGATTTCCAGCAATCGAGTTCGCTCCTGGCTGGTAAGCCCTTTCATTTCGTCCAATCGCGTTTCTTTCCACGCAGGGCGGGCCGCATCGATCTTGCGTTTGATGCGCTCCTTCAGGTCGTCAACCGCCTTATATCGTGTTGAGTGATCACCCAACTTGTCATAGAGGAAGGCCAGATAGTCGCGTACCGCCTCGATTCGCTGCTGCGCATGGATTTTGCCAACGGATTTGTAGGCAGTCGGATGCAAACGCATCCCCGCATACTTCTTGGCCAAGGTTTCCTTACTAAACCCCGCGTCCGACACAAATCTGGAAAGCTCGCTGTCTGTCAGGTATTTGCTGGCAGGGCGCTGTTCGATTCGAGAAATCAGATCAATAGAGGAAAAAGCCAGAAACTGCTCAAGCACAACCAGATGCTCAAGGTACTTCTTTGTTGTTTCCAGTGCTCTGCCCGAGTGCTCCATGGTCATGTAGAGGTTGGGGTAGTAAACCGGGATGTAGTCTTGCACCAGCAGCTTTCTACGAGCACCATTCACCACCTGCTCTATGACCTGGAAACCCATATTGCTCCCTCATAAAAAATGACTTTTCTAAGTATAGTCAGGAACAAGTTAAGGTCAGCGCAAAACCTAACGTTTTGCTTTTCCGAATTTAAGCGCTCGTCGCAACCATCAAAGCACTGAAAAAACTGGATTAAAGGCGAATCAAACCATGTCCAAAGGTGACAAATCAGGCAAAACAGGCTCTTACGTATACACCATGCATCGGCTCGGCAAAGTCGTACCGCCGAAGCGGGAAATCCTCAAGAACATCTCCCTGTCGTTCTTCCCGGGCGCGAAGATCGGCGTACTCGGCCTCAACGGCTCGGGTAAATCCACCCTGCTGAAGATCATGGCCGGCGTCGACACCGAGTTCGACGGCGAAGCCCGTCCGATGCCGGAGCTGAATATCGGCTACCTGCCGCAGGAACCGCAGCTCGACCCGAGCAAGACTGTGCGCGAAGTGGTTGAAGAGGCCGTGAGCCAGATCAAGGACGCCCAGGCGCGTCTGGATCAGGTTTACGCCGCGTACGCCGAGCCAGATGCTGACTTCGACAAGCTGGCCGCCGAGCAGGCCAAGCTGGAAGCCATCCTGCAGACCAGCGACGGCCATAACCTCGAGCGTCAGCTGGAAGTTGCGGCGGATGCCCTGCGTCTGCCGGCCTGGGACGCCAAGGTTGAACACCTGTCCGGCGGTGAGAAGCGCCGCGTGGCCCTGTGCCGTCTGCTGCTGTCGGCTCCCGACATGCTGCTGCTCGACGAGCCGACTAACCACCTGGACGCCGACTCGGTCGCCTGGCTGGAGCACTTCCTCCACGACTTCCCGGGCACCGTGGTCGCGATCACGCACGACCGTTACTTCCTGGATAACGTCGCCGGCTGGATTCTCGAACTCGACCGCGGCGCCGGTATTCCTTACGAAGGCAACTATTCGGGTTGGCTGGAAGCCAAGTCGGATCGTCTGGCCCAGGAGTCCAAGCAGCAGTCAGCCCATGAAAAGGCCATGAAGGAAGAACTGGAGTGGGTGCGCAAAGGCGCCAAAGCCCGTCAGTCCAAGTCCAAGGCACGTCTGCAGCGTTTCGAAGAAATGCAGTCGCAGGAATTCCAGAAGCGTAGCGAGACCAACGAGATCTACATCCCGGTTGGCCCGCGTCTGGGCGACAAGGTCATCGACTTCGTTAACGTCAGCAAAGGCTACGGCGACCGCGCGCTGATCGACAACCTGTCGTTCAGCATGCCCAAGGGCGCCATCGTCGGCGTGATCGGCGGTAACGGTGCTGGTAAGTCGACCCTGTTCCGCATGTTGATGGGCAAGGAACAGCCGGACTCTGGCAGCATCGAGATCGGTGAAACCGTGCAGATGGCCTGCGTTGACCAGAGCCGCGACGACCTCGACGGCAGCAAAACCGTGTGGGAAGCCGTGTCTGGTGGTTCCGACATGATCAAGATCGGCAACTATGAAGTGCCGTCGCGCACCTACGTCGGGCGCTTCAACTTCAAGGGCGGTGACCAGCAGAAGTTCGTCAAGGACCTCTCCGGTGGTGAGCGCGGCCGTTTGCACCTGGCGTTGACCCTGAAAGAGGGCGCCAACGTGCTGCTGCTGGACGAACCGTCCAACGACCTCGACGTGGAAACCCTGCGTTCGCTGGAAGAAGCGCTGCTCGACTTCCCGGGCGCTGCCATTGTGATCTCTCACGATCGCTGGTTCCTGGATCGCGTGGCGACCCACATCCTGGCGTACGAAGACGACTCGCATATCGAGTTCTTCGAGGGCAACTACACCGAGTACGAAGCGGATCGTAAAAAACGCTTGGGCGACGCAGCCGCGCAGCCGCACCGCGTGCGTTACAAGAAGCTGGCGCAGTAAGTCAGGTTGCAATAAAAAAACGGGGCCGAAAGGCTCCGTTTTTGTTTGCCGGTTCCGCGTGCAACGCGCGAGCAAGTACTGATCTGCGACAGTGTTTGGCGCCAGCACGGGAGCACACTGAATGCAGTGCTCCCGAGGACTGCCTACATGCCTGCTTTCGACCCCCATATCGCCCTGTACACCTTGGTAAACGAATACAGCGCTCGCGCCAATGCGATCCGCCAGGATCTGGCGCGTCTGCATTCGGCAGGTTTTGCCGAGCAGGCGCAGCAGCGGCAAAACGATGACGTGCTGCAGGCGCTGCTGGCCGAAGCCGAGACCGGGTTGCGCCAAGTCGGCCTCGCCAAGCTGCGCCTGGCCGAGGGGCGCTACGGCTTGTGCTTGCGCTGCGGTGAGGCCATCAGTGCGGCGCGGTTACAGGTGATGCCCGCGGCAGAGTGTTGTCTGGCCTGTGCCGATGCGCGCGAACGTTGAATGCGCTTCTGCATCGGCGGGCAGCAATCCCGCCGCGAAGTTGCGTTTGCGCCGGCTAGTCGACGCTACGACCGGCAGCGTGATGGCGTACGGTTGGTCGCGCTCTGCTCAGCGCGGGTGCACTGGTGTGGCACTTGGCGAGATTTGCCGAGCCAGGACGCGCCTTTTGGCTTGTGGATGCGGGCCGATGCGGCCATGATTTCCACCAGGCCCCCGTCCAAGGATTTCCAATGCCAGACTCCGTCGCAGCCCATTTGCGGTTGGCACCTGAAGCACTTACCCGTCCCTTTTCCCCTGAGCAGTTCAACTTCACCAATACCGAAGACCTGGAGCCCTTCCGTGGCGTATTGGGCCAGGAACGCGCCGTCGAAGCACTGCAGTTCGGCGTGGCGATGCCGCGCCCCGGTTATAACGTGTTTGTTATGGGTGAGCCCGGCACAGGCCGTTTCTCCTTCGTCAAACGCTACCTCAAGGCTGAAGCCAAGCGCCTGGAAGCCCCGGCTGACCGGGTATACGTCAACCATTTTGACGAGCCGCGCGAGCCGCGCGCGCTGGAATTGCCTTCCGGCACTGCTGGCGAGTTTCTCGCTGACATCAACGGCCTGATCGATAACCTGCTGGCGACCTTTCCGGCGGTGTTCGAGCACCCGTCGTTCCAGCAGAAGAAAAACGCGATCGACCGCGACTTCAACAAGCGCTACGACCAGGCCCTAGATGTGGTCGAGCGCCTGTCGCTGGAAAAGAGCGTTGCCCTGTACCGTGACAGTAGCAATATCGCCTTCACCCCGATGCTCGATGGCAAGGCGCTGGATGAAGCCGAGTTTGCCCAGCTGCCGGAAGCCGAGCGCGAGCGCTTCCATGCCGATATCGCCACACTGGAGGAGCGCCTCAACGAGGAGCTGTCCAGTCTGCCGCAGTGGAAGCGCGAGTCGAGCAATCTGCTGCGTCAGCTCAATGAAGAAACCATCACCATCGCCCTGCAACCGCTGCTGGCGCCGCTGTCGCAGAAGTACGCGGAAAACGCCGGAGTCTGCGCCTACCTGCAGGCGGTGCAGGTCAACCTGCTGAAAACCGTGGTCGATCAACTGGTCGAGGTGGAGAAGGCCGACGCACAAACCCGCAAGCTGCTCGAAGAGCAGTACTGCCCGAGCCTGGTCGTCGGCCATCACGCCCAGGGTGGCGCACCGGTGGTGTTCGAGCCGCACCCGACCTACGACAATCTGTTTGGCCGCATCGAATACAACACCGATCAGGGCGCCCTCTACACCAGCTACCGCCAGCTGCGCCCTGGCGCGCTGCACCGCGCCAACGGTGGCTTTCTGATTCTGGAAGCGGAGAAGATGCTCGGCGAGCCGTTTGTCTGGGATGCGCTCAAGCGCGCCCTGCAATCGCGCCAGCTGAAGATGGAGTCGCCGCTGGGCGATCTCGGCCGCATTGCCACCGTGACCCTGACCCCCCAGATGATTCCGCTGCACCTCAAAGTTGTGATCATCGGCTCGCGTCAGCTTTATTACACGCTGCAGGATCTCGATCCGGACTTCCAGGAGATGTTCCGCGTCCTGGTCGACTTCGATGAAGACATCCCGCTGGCCGACGACAGCCTCGAGCAGTTCGCCCAGCTGATGAAAACCCGCACCTCGGAAGAGGGCATGGCGCCGCTGACTGCTGCTGCTGTAGCGCGCGTGGCGACCTACAGTGCGCGCCTGGCCGAACATCAGGGGCGGTTGTCGGCGCGTATTGGCGATCTGTTCCAGCTAGTCAGCGAAGCCGACTTTATCCGCAGCCTGGCGGGGGATGAAGTGACCGACGCCGGGCATATCGAGCGCGCGCTAAAGGCCAAGGCCACGCGCACCGGTCGCGTATCGGCGCGGATCATCGACGACATGCTGGCCGGGATCATCCTCATTGATACCGCCGGAGCGGCCGTGGGCAAGTGCAATGGTTTGACCGTGCTGGAAGTTGGCGACTCGGCCTTCGGTGTACCGGCGCGGATTTCTGCCACGGTCTATCCGGGCGGCAGCGGTATCGTCGACATCGAACGTGAGGTGAATCTCGGCCAGCCGATCCACTCCAAGGGCGTGATGATCCTCACCGGCTACCTGGGTAGCCGTTACGCCCAGGAATTCCCCTTGGAAATCTCCGCGAGCATCGCCCTGGAGCAGTCCTACGGCTATGTCGACGGTGACAGCGCATCCCTCGGTGAGGTGTGCACGCTGATCTCGGCGTTGTCGCGCACGCCGCTCAAGCAGTGCTTCGCCATTACCGGCTCGATCAACCAGTTTGGCGAGGTGCAGGCGGTGGGTGGGGTCAACGAGAAGATCGAAGGCTTCTTCCGCCTGTGCGAGGCCCGCGGCCTTACGGGCGAGCAGGGCGCGATCATTCCGCACTCCAACGTCACCACCCTGATGCTTGATGAACGGGTGCTGCAGGCGGTACGTGCCGGGCAGTTCCATATCTATGCCGTGCGTCAGGTCGATGAGGCGCTGAGTCTGTTGGTCGGCGCGGATGCCGGCTCACCGAATGAGCAGGGTCAGTTCCCGGCGGGCAGCGTCAATGCGCGGGTGGTTGAACGCCTGCGTGATATCGCTGCCATGGGCATGGAAGAGGACGACAAAGAGGAGCCGAAGAAGGAAGAACCGGCTGCTGCGGCCAAGGAGAAGAAGCCTCGGGCGAAAAAGCCGGCGGCTGAATGACCGCCCGGCTGCGACAATTCGCCCGGTGGCTGGTCAGTCACTGAGCGAATTGCGTCGCCGGCCCGTGCGCCTGGCTCTGGCCGGCTTTTCCTCACTTCATCCACACAGTTATCCACAGCAAGCGGGGATAACTGTTGGCTTCCCAGTGGCGCTCGCTCGGGTGTAGGCTGAAGACCTGCTCCCGAGAGGGTCGTCGCCATGGTGCGCAGCCTCAATCTCACCCGTCACTGCTTGGGCCTGGACACCCGTATTGAATGCGTGGTGTTGCCGCTGGCCGGTAACAACGGCCTTTGGACGCTGATTTGTGCGGCAGGCATGGCTGGTGCGCAGCCTTCCACGATTAAGGCACAAGGCCCATTCCACGGGGCTTTTGCTGCTGAAAGCATCCTTGTCGATATCGCTGAAAACCTGCAGGGCATGGGCTATGAGCAAGCCGCTGATGTGCCGATCTGGCGCCTGCATATCCAGGCGGAGTTGCGTCGGCTAAACGGTGATCGTGGCCATCCACTGCGCGACTGCCAGCGCCATCCTGACACCTGAGCAGGCGTCTGGCGAGTTTCTGACCAGCCTCCTGTAAGCCGCTGTCGTGCAAGCGTGCAGTCATTCATCCTGAGCCTGCCCACAAGGTTATCCACAGTTGTCGGGGATAACTGCAACGAGCCTTGATTGCCACACGCCAGGGTTGTCTGGGCGGGGGCGCTGGGTATACTCGCCGGCAGTCTTGAACCCTGAGTGAGTCCTTATGGAACGCATTATCGAAAATGCCATGTATGCCTCGCGTTGGCTGCTGGCGCCCATCTATTTCGGCCTGTCGCTGGCCCTGTTGGCGCTGGCGTTGAAGTTCTTTCAGGAAGTTTTTCACATCCTGCCCAACGTCTTTGCTATGGCTGAAGCCGATCTGATTCTGGTGCTGTTGTCGCTGATCGATATGGCGCTGGTGGGCGGTCTGCTGGTGATGGTGATGATCTCCGGTTACGAGAACTTCGTTTCCCAACTGGATATCAAGGAAGGCACCGAGAAGCTCAGCTGGCTGGGCAAGATGGATTCCAGCTCGCTGAAGATGAAAGTGGCGGCTTCCATTGTGGCGATCTCCTCCATTCATCTGCTCAAAGTGTTCATGAATGCGCAGAACATCCCCGATACCAAGCTGATGTGGTACGTGATCATCCATATGGCCTTTGTGCTCTCGGCGTTTGCCATGGGCTACCTGGACAAGCTCACCAAGCACGATCACTGATCGTTTGCTGCTGGACCCGCCGCCCGGCCGTTGCAAAACGGACGGGCGGTTTGGTTTGTGCCTTGTGCTTTCGCTATGTTGTACAAGAATTGTATTTGTACAGATTTTTGTATAACTTTACTTGCCCGAGGACGTAGCCATGAATCTTCAAGAGCTGTCACAGCATGCCCATTCCGGAAATATCGACGCCCTCAACCTGATCTCGATTGAGGGCGGCATCTACTTGTTGGAAGCGCACATGGATGGTCGGGTCCATCCACTCAACGATGGCCAAGGCAAAACCTTGCACCTGCGCTCAGTTGAGCATGCGCGCGACCTGCTGCATGACTTGCCGCGTGTCCCGTTCCATCTGGTGCACGCGGTGGTGCATGACGAGATGTGCGGCATGCAGGACGGCACCCAGGACACCCTGCGCGTACCGATTTCCTTCAATTCGTCTTGGTAATGCCTTGAGCCCCCCAACCCCGCTGCTTGATCGCCCGCTGGCTGTTATCGATGTGCAAATCACCGGCATGCAT
Organism: Pseudomonas sp. FEMGT703P; assembly: GCF_002786345.1. Classification (NCBI taxonomy): domain Bacteria; kingdom Pseudomonadati; phylum Pseudomonadota; class Gammaproteobacteria; order Pseudomonadales; family Pseudomonadaceae; genus Pseudomonas; species Pseudomonas sp. FEMGT703P. Next base: position 337,438 of record NZ_PGCM01000005.1, read on the forward strand.
CCTGACAAGGACTGCATCTGGGAAATTGCTGTTTTGCAGGTCGATGCGGGTTCGGTGGTGGCGCGCCACTCCTGGTTGTTAAAGCCCGCCTGTGCGCTGCCCCGCACTGTTTCGCGGCTGTCAGGTGTGTTGCCGGCAGAATTGGACGAGCAGCCTGTGTTTGCCGAGATTGCTGGCGAGCTGTCCCGGTTGCTGGAGGGGCGGGTGGTGGTTGGGCACAACCTGCGTGTGGCGCATGCATTTTTGCGGCGGGCCTTCACCCTCGCAGGCCTGTCGGTGCGTTACCGGCAGCTGTGTACCGTGCGGCTCGCGCGTGCCGCCTGGCCGGATTTACCGGATTACAGTCTGGAGGCGCTGTGTGAGCGTCAACAGGTCCGGCGTTTTTTCCGTCATCGTGCACTACCGGACGCCGATGCCGTTTGGCAGTTGCTCTCCAGTTTGTTGGCGCAGGTGCCCGTTGAACTACTGGATGCTCAGGTGCAACGCCAGCTGCGCAAAGCGGCAGTCCCCCGGTTCCTCAGTGCTGAGCGATTGCAAGCGCTGCCTGCGCGGCCGGGGGTTTACTACTTTTATGGCGACAATCAGGCGCTGCTGTACATCGGTAAGAGCCGTAATGTGCGCCAGCGTGTGCAATCGCATTTCCAGAATGATCACCACAGTCGTCGAAGCCTGCAGGTGGCTCAGCAGATCCGTGAGGTGCGCGTGCAGCCTACGGCCGGCGAGCTGGGTGCGCTGTTGTTGGAGGCTGCGGAGGTCAAGCGGCTTTTGCCGTTGTATAACCGGCAACTGCGGCGCCAGCGTGAACTGCTGACGTGGAGCCTTAGCCAGTCTCCGGGCGGTTGGCAGCTGGCATTGCAGGGTGTCGACACCCATGCACCGATTGACAGCAGTGTCGGCTTATTCCGCTCACGGCGTCAGGCTCAGGACTGGTTGCGCAGCCAGGCGCGCAAGCATCAGTTGTGTTTACGTCTGATCGGTCTGGAAGCGGGCATGGGCGCTTGCTTTGCCACTCAACTGGGTGGCTGTCAGGGCGCCTGCTGCGGGCAAGAGCCTCGTGCTGCGCATGATGCCCGGCTGCTGGCCGCCTGCGAACAGCTGCGTACGGTGGCCTGGCCCTGGCCGGGGACTGTCGCGCTGGTTGAGCGTGATCCTGAGCATGGGCTCTCGCAGTGGCATGTGTTGGATCAGTGGCGCTACCTGGCCACGGTCGATGACCCGGCCTTGCTTCATTCCGTCAGTCAGCAGCCATCTCAGGCATTCAGTCTGGATGCCTACCACATCGTGCTGAGCCATTTACGGCGCTGCCCAAACACCGAGGTTGTTATGTTATGACCACTCGCCGGCTCGCCCTGATACTGGGTGATCAGCTGTCTTTCGATCTGCCCAGTCTGCAGGCTCTGGACCCGCAGCAGGATGCGGTGTTGCTCGCAGAGGTGGCCGCCGAAACGGACTATGTGCCGCACCACCCGCAGAAAATTGCGCTGATCTTCAGTGCCATGCGTCACTTTGCCGAGGCATTGCGCGAGCGCGGTTGGCGTGTGCAGTACGTAGCACTGGACGACCCGGACAACAGCGGCTCGCTGCCGGGAGAGTTGCTGCGCTGGGCCGCGCAGTTGCAGGCGACTGAAGTGCATGTCACCGAGTGTGGTGAGTGGCGGCTGGAAGATCAGTTGAAGCGCAGCGGCGTGCCGATCACCTGGCATGCCGACAGCCGCTTTATCTGTGGTCGTGACGAGTTCGTACAGTGGGCCGAGGGGCGCAAACAGCTGCGCATGGAGTTCTTTTACCGCGAGATGCGCCGTAAGACCGGTTTGCTGCTCAATGGTGACGGTACCCCGGTGGGCGGCGCATGGAACTTCGATGCGGAAAACCGTAAGGCACTGCCCAAGCAGATCAAGGCGCCGATGACGGCACGCTTCCCGGCGGATGCCATTACTCAGGACGTACTGGTGCTGGTGGCCGAGCGCTTCAGTCATCACTACGGCAGTCTGGCGGCTTTCGATTACCCGGTGACCCATGCCGAGGCCGAAGCGCTGTGGCAGCATTTTCTCGATTTCGCCCTGCCGGCTTTTGGCGATTACCAGGACGCCATGGCAGTCGGTGAGCCGTTTCTGTTCCATGCGCGGATCAGCGCAGCGCTGAATATTGGTCTGCTGGATGTGCGCCGGCTGTGTGCGGATGTGGAGGCGGCCTACTGGCGTGGCCAGGTGCCGCTGAATGCTGCGGAAGGCTTTATCCGGCAGTTGATTGGTTGGCGCGAATACGTGCGCGGCATCTACTGGATGCACATGCCGGAGTACGCCGAGCGCAATGCCTTCGGCAACACTCGGCTGCTACCGGAGTTCTACTGGACCGGTAAAACCCGCATGAAATGCATGAGTCAGGCCATCGGCCAGACGTTGGAACATGCCTATGCCCACCACATCCAGCGGCTGATGGTCACCGGCAACTTCGCCCTGCTGGCCGGTATCCAGCCCAGCCAGGTCTGCGACTGGTACTTGGCGGTGTACATGGATGCCTTCGATTGGGTCGAGCTGCCCAACACCCTGGGCATGGTCATGCACGCCGATGGCGGTTATCTGGGCTCCAAGCCCTATTGCGCCAGTGGTCAGTACATCAAACGGATGTCCAACTACTGCGGCGACTGCGCCTACAAGGTCACGGAAAGCGTGGGTGAGCAGGCCTGCCCGTTCAATGCGCTGTACTGGCATTTTCTTATGCGCCACCGCGAGCAGCTGTCCGGTAACCATCGGTTGGGCATGATCTATCGCGGTTTGGACAAGATGAGCGATGCCAAGCAGCAGGGCTTATGGACGCGGGGTGAGCAGTTGCTGGCGCGTCTGGATGCGGGTGAGGCCCTGTGAAAAAGGCCGAATTGCCGGTCAAAACCTGTGCGGTGTGTGGGCTGCCCTTCACCTGGCGCAAGAAGTGGGCGCGCTGCTGGGATGAGGTGAAGTACTGCTCCGAGCGCTGTCGGCGTCATCGTCAGGGCGCTGCCGGCGGGTAGGGCGGTCAGGCGGTTTGTGCTAGGCTGGCCGACCTTTTTTAGCCCTAGCGGAGCCGTGCTATGTCCGAACTCAATCTCTCGACTGACGAAACCCGCGTCAGCTACGGCATTGGCCGTCAGCTGGGTGGTCAGCTGCGCGACAACCCGCCGCCGGGTGCCAGCCTGGACGCCATCATCGCCGGTATCACCGATGCCTTCGCCGGCCAGCCAAGCCGCGTCAGCGAAGCGGAGCTGACCGCTAGCTTCAAAGTCATCCGTGACATCATGCAAGCCGAAGCGGCTGCCAAGGCCGAAGCGGCTGCCGGCGCGGGTCTGGCGTTCCTCGCTGAAAACGCCAAGCGTGACGGCATCACCGTTCTGGCTTCTGGCCTGCAGTACGAAGTGCTGGCCGCCGGCGAAGGTGCCAAGCCTTCTCGCGAAGATACAGTGCGCACCCACTACCACGGCACCCTGATCGACGGCACTGTATTCGACAGCTCCTACGATCGTGGCCAGCCTGCCGAGTTTCCGGTTGGCGGCGTGATCGCCGGCTGGACCGAAGCCCTGCAGCTGATGAATGCCGGCAGCAAATGGCGCCTGTACGTGCCGAGCGAGCTGGCTTACGGCGAGCAAGGCGTGGGCAGCATCCCGCCGCACAGCGTGCTGGTGTTTGATGTGGAGCTGTTGGACGTTCTCTAACGCTCAGTCGGTTTACCTTCGTGGGCATGGCCCGCTCTTACTTGATGTAGGAGCGGGCCATGCTCACGATGCGTTTCAGGGGCGCAACGCTCGGGCGTAGCAGTAGAGAAACAGATTACGCACCAACTCTTTAAGCACTAGCGGCTCGCTGGAGTTCAGCTCGTGCAGATCCAGATCCCCCTGATCACGCAGCTCATCCAGGGCATCTTCCTTAAGCAGGGCGCAAACCTCGCCGGTGTTGCGATTGAGAATGCGAAGATACGGCTGCGGGCGGTCCAGCCAGGCATCGATCAGATAGGTCATGACTCATCTCCCTTTCAAGTGGTCAGATGAGAATAATTCTTATTATATTTATAGCAAGGATTAATCGCTGCCTTTTGTCGCACGGTTTGATTGCTGTGGATCGCTGCTAATAAAAAGCCCGCCATATGGCGGGCTTTTGTCTGTCCTGGGAAACTTTAGTGCGTGCGGGCTACGGCAAAGCGGCTGAGTTCGATCAGTGCGTCGCGGTATTCGCTGGCCGGCAGCGCATCCAGGCAAGCGATGGCGCGCTCGGCGAAGTCACGCGCTTGCTGTGCGGTGTAGTCCAGCGCGCCAGCCGCTTCTACGGCATTACGGATGCTTTCCAGGTCTTCGATGCCGCCTTTCTGGATCGCCTGGCGTACCAGTGCAGCTTGTTCAGGGGTCCCTTCGCGCATGGTGTAGATCAGCGGCAGGGTCGGCTTGCCCTCGGCCAGGTCGTCACCGACGTTCTTGCCCAGGGTAGTGGCATCACCACGGTAGTCGAGCAGGTCGTCGACCAGTTGGAAGGCCACGCCGAGGTGGTCGCCAAAGGTACGCAGCGCTTCGGTCTGTTCGGTGTTGGCGCCCGCCAGTGCTGCGGCGCTGTGGGTCGAGGCTTCGAAGAGCATAGCAGTCTTGCCGCGGATGACTTCCATGTAGGTTTCTTCGGTGGTGCTGGCGTCGCGGATCTTCGACAGCTGCAGCACTTCGCCTTCGGCAATCACCCTGGTGGCCTTTGAAAGGATCTTCATCACCGGCATGGAGCCAAGTTCGACCATCATTTCGAAGGAGCGCGAATAAAGGAAGTCGCCGACCAGTACGCTTGGCGCGTTGCCCCACTGGGCATTGGCGGTGCTGCGGCCGCGGCGCATGTCGGACATGTCGACCACGTCGTCGTGCAGCAAGGTGGCGGTGTGCAGAAATTCGATGGTGGCAGCGAGCAGGCGCAGGTTGTCGCCTTCAATGCCCAACGCCTTACCACTGAGCAGAACCAGCAAAGGCCGCAGGCGTTTTCCGCCGGCGGAGATAATATAGTCGCCGATCTTCTCTACGAGCGGTACGCGCGACACCAGTTGGGCGCGGATGATGCCGTCGACGGCGGTAAAGTCATCCGCCACCACGCGGTAGAAAGCCTGGGGTTGCATCGCTTGCACCTGCTACTCATGGGTTGCGCGGCATGCTAGGGGGCAGGGTAGGGGCTGTCAAGGCAAGAGGCTGGTGCTCTGGGTGTCGGGGCCTTGCGTCGCGCTGGCTGCTTGCGTACAATCGCGCACCCTGAACTTCCCCCTGGGTATTTCCCTGCCTTACGCAATTGCAAGGGTGTCCTTGAAGGCCCCAAGCAGCCATGCCAGCCGACACTTATTCCTATAAAGCGCTGGGTGAGCAGGATTAACGGAGATTTACCATGTACGCAGTAATTGTTACTGGTGGCAAGCAATACAAAGTCACCGAAGGCGAATTCCTCAAGGTCGAAAAACTCGAGCTGGCCACTGGCGCAGCTGTGACTTTTGACCGTGTTCTGCTGGTCGGCAATGGCGACGACGTTCAAATCGGCGCTCCGGTTGTTGAAGGTGCCAAAGTTGTTGCTGAAGTGATCGCTCAAGGTCGTCACGACAAGGTCACCATCATCAAGTTCCGTCGTCGTAAGCACCACATGAAGCGCCAGGGCCACCGTCAGTGGTACACCGAGATCAAAATCACCGGTATCCAGGCCTGATTCGTTTCGGTCTGATCCCTTTATAGGAGTATTGAACTCATGGCACACAAAAAAGCTGGCGGTAGTACCCGCAACGGTCGCGACTCAGAAGCCAAACGCCTTGGCGTGAAGATGTATGGCGGCCAGGCTATCAAAGCAGGCAACATCATCGTGCGTCAGCGCGGCACCCAGTTCCACGCCGGTTACGGCGTTGGCATGGGTAAAGATCACACCCTCTTCGCGAAAATCGAAGGCGTGATCAAGTTTGAAGTAAAAGGCGCGTTCAACCGCCGTTACGTGAGCGTCGTTGCGGCTTAATAGCGCGACTGCTGGGAAAGCCCCGTCCTTGCGACGGGGCTTTTTTGTTTCTGTATTCTTGGGGTTCTTGCCAAACTGTCCTGGGTGTTAGCGTTCGATTTGAATGCAGGTCAATTTTGCAAGAACCTGGTGTTTCTCGGTTTAGATGACCCGCGTGATTGCGGGAGGCGTAAAAATGAAATTCGTCGATGAAGTATCGATTTTTGTAAAAGCCGGCGACGGCGGTAACGGCATGATGGCTTTTCGTCGTGAAAAGTTCATCGAGAAGGGCGGTCCCAACGGTGGTGATGGCGGTGACGGTGGTTCGGTGTATATCGAGGCGGTCGAGAACTTCAATACCCTAGTGGATTACCGCTATACCCGTCGTTTCCAGGCACAGAATGGTGAGAAGGGTGGCAGCACCGACTGTACCGGTGCCAAGGGTGAGGATCTGATCCTGCCGGTGCCGATTGGTACCACGGTGATCGATGCCGGCACTCAGGAGGTGATTGGTGACTTGGTTCGCGCTGGCCAGCGTTTGATGGTGGCGCAGGGCGGTTGGCATGGTCTGGGTAACACCCGCTTCAAGTCCAGTACCAACCGAGCGCCGCGGCAAACCACTCCGGGCAAGCCGGGCGAGTCGCGCGATCTCAAGCTGGAATTGAAGGTATTGGCCGATGTCGGCCTGCTGGGTTTGCCGAATGCCGGCAAGAGCACCTTCATTCGCTCCGTGTCGGCCGCCAAGCCGAAAGTCGCTGACTATCCCTTCACCACTCTGGTGCCAAACCTGGGCGTGGTCAGTGTCGATCGCTACAAAAACTTCGTGGTTGCAGACATTCCGGGGCTGATCGAGGGTGCTTCTCACGGTGCTGGTTTGGGCATCCGCTTCCTCAAGCATTTGTCGCGTACCCGTCTGTTGCTGCATCTCGTTGATATGGCGCCGCTGGATCTGACCGATCCGGCCGAGTCGGCCGCCACCATTATTGATGAGCTGACCAAGTTCAGTCCGTCGCTGGCTGAGCGTGAGCGCTGGCTGGTGCTGAGCAAGGCTGACCAGATGCTCGATGAAGAGCAGGAAGCGCGGATTGCTGAAATCGTCGCGCGGATCGAGTGGACTGGGCCGGTTTATGTGATTTCTGCCCTGGCGCGCCAGGGCACTGAGAAGCTCTGTTATGACATCATGGATTTCCTTGAAGCGCGCGCTGAGCGCATTCAGGAAAACCCAGAGTACGCCGCCGAGTTGGCCGAGCTGGATACGCGCATCGAGGACGAAGCGCGCGCTCAGCTGCAGGCGCTGGACGACAAGCGTGCGCTGCGTCGTTCCGGGGTCAAGGCAGTCGGTGATGTCGATGAAGACGACAGCTTCTGGGATGAAGAAGACGAAGATGATGGCCCGGAAATCATTTACGTCCGGGATTAAGCAACTACAAAAACGCCGCTTAATTGCGGCGTTTTTGTAATCACAGGTCGCGGCTAAGGTTGGAAGATCATGCGTGACAAGGTAACCGGTGCGCAGCGCTGGGTAGTGAAGATTGGTAGTGCGTTGCTGACCGCTGATGGTCGTGGTTTGGATCGTGCGGCCATGGCGGTTTGGGTCAAGCAGATGGTCGCGCTGCGTGAGCAGGGTGTTGAGCTGGTGCTGGTGTCCTCCGGTGCGGTGGCGGCTGGTATGAGCAAGTTGGGCTGGGTAGCGCGACCGAGCGCCATGCATGAGTTGCAGGCGGCGGCAGCTATTGGCCAGATGGTGCTGATTCAGGCGTGGGAATCGAGCTTTGCCGAGCATGGCCGGCGCACGGCGCAGATTCTGCTGACCCATGACGATCTGTCTGATCGCAAGCGTTACCTGAATGCGCGTAGCACGCTGCGCACGCTGGTGGATCTGGATGTGGTGCCAGTGATCAACGAGAACGACACTGTGGTTACCGATGAGATCCGCTTTGGTGATAACGACACCCTGGCTGCGCTGGTGGCCAATCTGGTCGAGGCCGACCTGTTGGTAATTCTTACTGATCGCGACGGCATGTATAACGCCGATCCGCGGCATAACCCCGATGCTGAGCTGATTTTCGAGGCGCGCGCCGATGATCCGGCGCTGGATGCTGTGGCGGGTGGCGTGGGTGGTGCGCTGGGGCGTGGCGGTATGCAGACCAAGCTGCGCGCGGCGCGTTTGGCGGCGCGTTCCGGTGCTCATACGGTAATCGTTGGTGGTGCCATCGAGCAGGTGCTGGCGCGGCTCAAGGCAGGCGAGCGTCTGGGTACGCTGCTTGCGCCTGAGCGCGGCATGCTGGCAGCGCGTAAGCAGTGGCTCGCCGGGCATTTGCAGACGCGCGGCACCCTGGTGCTGGATGATGGTGCGGTCACGGCGCTGGCGACCGGTACCAAGAGTTTGTTGCCAGTTGGCGTAAAGGCCGTGCAGGGTAGCTTTCGTCGCGGTGAGATGGTGGTCTGCGTGGCGGCGGATGGTCGCGAGATTGCCCGTGGGTTGGCTAACTACAGTGCGCTTGAAGCGCAAAAGATCATCGGTCAGTCGTCGGATGCCATCGAGAGGCTGCTGGGTTATGTTGATGAGCCCGAGTTGGTGCATCGGGATAATTTGATCCTGATTTGAGGGAAGGCTGATGCGAGTGGTAAAGGGATTGCTGGGTGCGCTGGTGCTGTTGCCTGGGTTGGTGGCGGCCGAGCAGATCGGTGAAGTGTCGACGGTTTTCAAGTTTATGGGGCCGAACGACAAGATCGTCGTCGAGGCGTTTGATGACCCTAAGGTGGAGGGCGTGACCTGCTACCTGTCACGGGCCAAGACCGGTGGAGTCAAGGGTGGTTTGGGTCTTGCTGAGGATCGCGCCGAGGCGTCGATTGCCTGTCGCCAGGTCGGGCCGATTAGCTTCCTGAAGAAGCTCAAGGAGGGCGAGGAGGTGTTTCGTGAGCGTACCTCGCTGGTATTCAAGACCATGCAGGTCGTGCGGTTCTTTGATCAGAAGCGCAATACCCTGGTTTATCTGGTCTACAGCGATCGTGTAATCGAGGGGAGTCCGCAGAATGCGGTGACGGCCATTCCGATTCTGCCCTGGCCGCAAAAGCCCTGAATCAAAAAGCCCGAAATGATTCGGGCTTTTTTGTGGCCTGCCACTCATGGCGACTACCTCTGGGTGTTGCAGGCTGCGCCGGCAATTATTGCGAGCAATAAAAAACCGGCGATTAAGCCGGTTTTTCAAGAACGAGTAGCGTGTCGCAAGCAGCTTAGGCAGCTGCAGCAGCGCTCAGGGCCTTGATGTGGCCATTGAGGCGGCTCTTATGGCGAGCGGCTTTGTTCTTGTGGATGATGCCTTTATCGGCCATACGGTCGATTACCGGCACAGCCAGGGTGTAAGCAGTAGCTGCAAGAGCAGCGTCTTTGGCTTCGATAGCCTTGACGACGTTCTTGATGTAAGTACGAACCATCGAGCGCTGGCTGGCGTTATGGCTACGACGCTTCTCAGCCTGTTTTGCGCGTTTTTTGGCAGAAGGTGTATTGGCCACCGTCAAGCTCCTCGAAGAAAAATTCTGGGGGTTACAAACAAATAAGGCCGCGAATCATGCCGATATGAGGGAGAGCTGTCAAGCCTGTTGGCTTTTCCCTGTGCTGGCCTGACCAGCGGCAGACCGCTACACTCGTCGCCTTTGCGCGCCAGTGATTGTTTGCGGAGCCGGGATACTACATGAATTTGCTCAAGTCGTTGGCCGCTGTCAGCTCCATGACCATGCTTTCGCGTGTATTGGGCTTTGTGCGCGACACCATCATTGCCCGCACCTTCGGCGCTGGCGTGGCCTCGGACGCCTTTGTGGTGGCGTTCAAGCTGCCCAATCTACTGCGGCGGATTTTTGCCGAGGGCGCGTTCTCTCAAGCCTTTGTGCCGATTCTGGCCGAATATAAAACCCAGCAGGGCGATGAGGCAGCGCGCACGTTTCTCGCATACGTGACAGGCCTGCTGACGCTGGTGCTGGCGCTGGTAACCTTTATTGGCATCCTCGCGGCGCCGTGGATTGTCTGGGCCTCCGCTCCTGGTTTCGCTGATGAGGCGGAGCGCTTTGAGCTGACCACCGAGCTGCTGCGGGTGACCTTTCCTTATATTCTGCTGATCTCCCTGTCCTCGCTGGCGGGGGCGGTGCTCAATACCTGGAACAGGTTCTCGGTGCCGGCCTTTGTGCCGACTCTGCTCAACGTCAGCATGATTGTCTTCGCCCTGTTTCTGACCCCCTATTTCGATCCGCCAATCATGGCGCTGGGTTGGGCGGTGCTGGTGGGGGGCTTGGCGCAGTTGCTGTTCCAGCTGCCGCATCTGCACAAGATCGGCATGCTGGTGCTGCCGCGTCTGAACCTCAAGGACACAGGCGTGTGGCGCGTGATAAAGCAGATGGGGCCGGCGATCTTCGGGGTGTCGGTCAGCCAGATTTCGCTGATCATCAATACGATCTTTGCCTCCTTTCTGGTCGCAGGCTCCGTGTCCTGGATGTATTACGCCGACCGCTTGATGGAGCTGCCGGCCGGTGTGCTCGGCGTGGCGCTGGGGACCATTTTGCTGCCGGCCTTATCGAAAACCCATTCGGGCGCCAACCGCGAGGACTACTCCAAGCTGCTCGACTGGGGTTTGCGTCTGTGCCTGGTGTTGGCGCTGCCCAGTGCGGTGGCGTTGGCGATTATCTCCGAGCCGTTGATCGCCTCGCTGTTCCAGTACGGCAAGTTCACCGCTGCCGATACCTTGATGACCCAGCGGGCCTTGATTGCTTACTCGCTGGGGCTGGTCGGCATCATTCTGGTGAAAATTCTTGCGCCTGCCTTCTACGCCCAGCAGAACATCAAAACCCCGGTGCGTATCGGTCTGGTGACATTGCTGGCGACCCAGGCGATGAACGTGCTGTTTATCTTTGTGATTCCCTTGGCGCATGCCGGTTTGGCTTTGGCCATCGGCCTGGCCGCCTGTCTGAATGCTGGTCTGTTGTACTGGCAGCTACGCAAGCGCGACATGTTCCAACCACAGCCGGGTTGGGCGTTGTTCCTCGGCAAGTTGTTGCTGGCGCTGCTGGCGATGGTGGTGGTGTTACTGCTGGCTATGCAGCAGCTGCCAGCTTGGGCGGACAGCACTATGCTCTGGCGTTTACTGCGCCTGGGTGGGCTGGTGAGTGTGGGCATGTTGGCCTATTTGGCCGTGTTGGCGCTGCTGGGGTTCCGTTTGAAGGATTTTGCTCGCCGCAGTGCGCTCTGAGTTGCAGCTGATTTGCTGCCTGTTGTCCGCTGCTCGGTGTGCGTATAATCGAGCACTTTATGAGCAAGAAGCGCGTTATGCAGCTGGTTCGAGGCCTACACAATTTGCGGCCCCAGCATCGGGGCTGTGTCGCCACCATCGGGAATTTCGACGGCGTCCATCGTGGTCATCAGGCCATTTTGGCGCGTTTGCGTGAGCGTTCCGCCGAGCTTGGCGTGCCCAGTTGCGTGCTGATTTTCGAGCCGCAGCCGCGCGAGTTTTTTGCACCTGATGTAGCACCGGCGCGCCTGGCGCGGTTGCGCGACAAGTTGGCTCTGCTGGCTGCCGAAGGCGTTGATCGAGTGCTGTGCCTGAGTTTCAACCGCCGCTTGCGTGAGTTGAGCGCGGCTGAGTTCGTGCATCGTGTGCTGGTGGAAGGCCTGGGTGTGCAGCATCTGGAAGTGGGTGACGACTTTCGCTTCGGCTGTGACCGCGCCGGTGACTTTGCCTTTCTGGCCGAGGCTGGTGAGCGCGAAGGCTTCAGCGTCGAGGCTGCCAGCACGGTTGAGCTGGACGGTATTCGCGTCAGCAGTACGCGGGTACGTGAAGCCCTTGATGCCGGTGATTTTGCCTTGGCGCAGCACCTGCTCGGGCGGCCATTTCAGATTGCCGGACGGGTGTTGCACGGGCAGAAACTGGGGCGTCAGCTGAATGCGCCGACTGCCAATGTGCAGCTCAAGCGCAAGCGGGTGCCGCTCAAAGGCGTGTACCTGGTCAGCACCGAGATTGACGGCCAAACCTGGCCGGGTGTGGCCAACATTGGTGTGCGCCCGAGCGTGGCCGGTGATGGTCGCGCTCATCTGGAAGTGCATTTGCTGGACTTTGCCGGTGATTTATATGGCCGGCGTTTGACGGTGGCTTTCCACCACAAGCTGCGCGATGAGCAGCGTTTCGCCTCCCTTGAGGCATTGAAGACGGCTATTGCTGCCGATATTGCTGCCGCCCGTGCCCATTGGCGCGTTTAAGCACCCGGCTTCAACTGCTGGGTGCCAATCGCTTACGAAGAGCCTGAAATGACCGATTACAAAGCCACGCTTAATCTGCCTGACACCCAATTTCCGATGAAGGCCGGCCTGCCGCAGCGCGAGCCGCAGATTCTGCAGCGCTGGAACGAGATTGGCCTGTATCAGAAGCTGCGCGCGCAAGGCGAAGGTCGCCCGAAGTTTGTTCTGCACGACGGCCCGCCCTATGCCAATGGCAGCATTCACATCGGTCATGCGGTCAACAAGATTCTCAAGGACATCATCACCCGTTCCAAGACCCTGGCCGGTTTCGACGCTCCCTATGTGCCGGGCTGGGACTGTCACGGTCTTCCGATTGAGCACAAGGTGGAAACCACCTTTGGCAAGAATCAGCCGTCCGACCTGACCCGCGAGCGCTGCCGTACCTATGCAGGTGAGCAGATCGAAGGGCAGAAGGCCGACTTCGTGCGCCTCGGTGTACTGGGCGACTGGGACAACCCTTACAAAACCATGGACTTTGCCAACGAAGCGGGCGAAATCCGCGCGCTGGCCGAAATGGTCAAACAGGGTTTCGTATTCAAGGGTCTGAAACCGGTCAACTGGTGTTTCGACTGCGGTTCCGCGCTGGCTGAGGCCGAAGTCGAGTACCAGGACAAAAAGTCCGATGCCATCGACGTCGCCTTCGTAGTGGAAGATGCCGACAAGCTGGCCGCCGCATTTGGTCTGGCCAGCCTGCCGAAGCCTGCTTCCATCGTGATCTGGACCACCACGCCTTGGACCATTCCGGCCAACCAGGCGCTGAACGTCCACCCTGAATTTACCTATGCGCTGGTCGATACCGGCGAGCGTTTGCTGCTGTTGGCCGAAGAGCTGGTGGAAGGCTGCTTGGCCCGTTATGGACTGCAGGGCGACGTGATCGCCACCGCGCCAGGCGCGGCGCTGGAGCTGCTCCGCTTCCGTCATCCGTTCTATGAGCGCTTTGCCCCGGTCTATCTGGCTGACTACGTTGAGCTGGGCGCCGGCACTGGCGTGGTGCACTCGGCGCCGGCCTATGGTGAGGACGACTTCCGTTCCTGCAAAGGCTACGGCATGAGCAATGACGACATCCTCAGCCCGGTGCAGAGCAACGGCGTGTATGTCAGCGACCTGCCGTTCTTTGGCGGCCAGTTTATCTGGAAGGCCAACCCGGCCATCGTCGCCAAGCTGGACGAAGTCGGCGCGCTGCTCAAGCACGAAGCCATTCAGCACAGCTATATGCATTGCTGGCGCCACAAGACCCCGCTGATCTACCGCGCCACCGCGCAGTGGTTCGTTGGCATGGATAAGCAGCCTAACGAAGGCGGCACCCTGCGTGAGCGTGCGCTGGCAGCCATCGAGCAAACTCAGTTCGTCCCAGCCTGGGGCCAGGCACGTCTGCACAGCATGATCGCCGGGCGTCCGGACTGGTGTATCTCGCGTCAACGCAACTGGGGTGTACCGATCCCATTCTTCCTGCACAAGGCCACGGGCGAGTTGCACCCGCGCAGCGCCGAGCTGATGGAAGAGGTGGCCAAACGTGTCGAGCAAGAGGGCATCGAGGCTTGGTTCAAGCTGGACGCTGCTGAGCTGCTCGGCGATGAAGCCGCCGACTACGACAAGATCAGTGACACCTTGGACGTCTGGTTTGACTCCGGCACCACCCACTGGCACGTGCTGCGCGGTTCGCACAACTTGGGCCATGCCAGTGGCCCACGTGCCGACCTGTACCTGGAAGGCTCCGATCAGCATCGCGGTTGGTTCCATTCGTCCTTGCTGACGGGCGCGGCCATCGACGGCCACGCGCCGTACAAAGAGCTGCTGACCCACGGCTTTGTGGTCGATGAGAACGGTCGTAAGATGTCCAAGTCGCTGGGCAACGTAGTCGCTCCGCAGGAAGTGAATGACAGCCTGGGCGCCGACATCCTGCGCCTGTGGGTATCGTCCACCGACTATTCTGGCGAGATGGCCGTGTCCAAGGTCATCCTGCAGCGCAGCGCTGATTCCTACCGGCGTATCCGCAATACCGCGCGCTTCCTGCTCTCCAACCTCAGCGGTTTCGACCCAGCGCAGCACCTGCTGCCGGCGGAAGACATGCTGGCACTGGACCGTTGGGCCGTAGATCGCGCCTTGCTGCTGCAGCGCGAAATCGAAGAAGCCTACGACAGCTACCGCTTCTGGAACGTTTACCAGAAGGTGCACAACTTCTGCGTGCAGGAGCTGGGTGGCTTTTACCTCGACATCATCAAGGACCGTCAGTACACCACCGCCGCTGACAGCGTTGCGCGGCGATCCTGCCAGACCGCGTTGTTCCACATCGCCGAAGCCCTGGTGCGCTGGATCGCTCCGGTGTTGTCGTTCACCGCCGATGAGCTGTGGGAATACCTGCCGGGTGCGCGTAACGAGTCGGTAATGCTCAATGGCTGGTATCAGGGCCTGAGCGAACTGCCGGAAGGCTTCGAGCTAGATCGTGCCTTCTGGGAGCGCGTGATGGCGGTCAAGGTGGCTGTGAACAAGGAAATGGAAAACCTGCGTGCGGCTAAGGCCATCGGCGGCAACCTGCAGGCGGAAGTGACCCTGTACGCTGAAGACAGCCTGATTGCCGATCTGAACAAGCTGGGTAACGAACTGCGCTTTGTGCTGATCACCTCCACCGCCAGCCTGGCGCCGCTCACCAGCGCGCCGAGTGATGCTGTGGACACCGAAGTGGCGGGGCTCAAGCTGAAAGTGTTGAAGTCCGGCCACGCCAAGTGCGCCCGTTGCTGGCATCACCGCGAGGACGTTGGGGTGAACCCAGCGCATCCGGAAATTTGCGGTCGTTGTGTGGACAACATCGAAGGCGCAGGTGAGGTTCGTCACTATGCGTGATAACGCTAGTCGTTTCGGGCGTTTGGCCTGGTTGTGGCTGAGTCTGCTGGTGTTTGTAGTCGATCAAGCGAGCAAGTTCTGGTTCGACAACAACCTGAGCATGTACCAGCAGATCGTGATCATCCCCGATTACTTTAGCTGGACCCTGGCTTACAACACCGGTGCGGCATTCAGCTTCCTGGCCGATGCCGCTGGCTGGCAGCGTTGGTTCTTTGCCGCGATTGCCGTGGTAGTGAGCGGAGTCCTGGTGGTCTGGCTCAAACGCCTCAAGCCAGGCGAAACCTGGCTTGCGGTGGCGTTGGCGTTAGTTCTGGGTGGTGCACTGGGTAACCTGGTTGATCGCGTAGTGTTTGGCCATGTGGTCGACTTCATCCTGCTGCACTGGCATCAGCAGTGGTACTTCCCAGCCTTCAACGTGGCTGATATGGCGATTACCGGCGGTGCCATTCTGCTGGCATTGGATATGTTCAAAAGCGAAAAGTCCGGAGAAACAGGCAAATGACTGACGTGCGTATCGGCCCGGATAAGCAGGTGACCCTGCATTTCGCCCTCAAGCTAGACAACGGCGATGTGGTGGACAGCACCTTCGATAAAAATCCCGCCACCTTCAAGGTCGGCGACGGTAACCTGCTGCCAGGCTTTGAGCAGGCCATCTATGGCTTGAAAGCGGGCGACAAACGCAGCCTGCCGATCAGTCCTGAGCAGGGCTTCGGTCAGGGTAATCCGCAGAATATCCAGGTCATGCCGCGCAGCCAATTTCAGGATATGGAACTGTCGGAAGGCCTACTGGTGATCTTCAACGACGCTGCCAATGCCGAGTTGCCGGGTGTGGTTAAAGCTTTTGACGACAACCAGGTAACCATTGACTTCAACCACCCGTTGGCCGGTAAAGCGCTGAGCTTCGATGTGGAAATTATTGAGGTCAAAGCGCTCTAAGGTGTAGCCCGCTCCTGTGGGAGCGGCTTTCGCTTCGAGTGTTTCTGCGAGATCCTCGCGATCACGGCTGCATATACAGATTGCTACCCCAGTGCGTGCGGCCGCACCGTACACTAGCCCGCAAGGTCTACCGTCGAGATATTCGCCATGCATATCAAACTCGCCAATCCCCGTGGCTTCTGTGCCGGCGTCGACCGCGCCATTGAAATCGTCAACCGCGCCCTGGAAGTCTTCGGTCCGCCCATCTATGTGCGGCATGAAGTGGTGCATAACAAGTTTGTGGTTGAAGACCTGCGTTCGCGCGGCGCAATCTTCGTCGAAGAGCTGGATCAGATTCCTGATGAAGTTATCGTTATCTTCAGCGCTCACGGCGTCTCCCAGGCGGTGCGCAACGAGGCTGAGCGCCGTGGTCTGAAAATATTCGATGCCACCTGCCCGCTGGTGACCAAGGTGCACATGGAAGTGGTGCGCTACAGCCGCGAAGGGCGCGAATGCATCCTGATCGGCCACGAAGGCCACCCGGAAGTCGAAGGCACCATGGGCCAATACGACGCCAGCAACGGCGGCAGTATCTACCTGGTGGAAGATGAAGCAGATGTGGCCGCGCTTGAGGTACGTAACCCCGAAGCGCTGGCGTTTGTGACCCAGACCACTCTGTCTATGGACGACACCAGCAAAGTCATCGACGCTCTACGCGCCAAGTTTCCCGCCATCGGCGGTCCGCGCAAAGACGATATCTGCTACGCCACCCAGAACCGCCAGGACGCCGTCAAACAGCTCGCTGCCGAATGCGATGTGCTACTGGTGGTCGGCAGCCCCAACAGCTCCAACTCCAACCGTTTGCGCGAACTTGCTGAGCGCATGGGCACGCCTGCCTACCTCATCGATGGGGCAGAAGACCTCAAGCAGGAGTGGTTTGCAGGTATGGCGGGCATTGGCATTACTGCGGGAGCATCTGCACCAGAAGTGCTGGTGCAGGGCGTTATTCAGCAGTTGAGCGAATGGGGTGCAACAGGTGCGCAAGAGTTGCTGGGGCGGCCTGAGAATGTGACGTTTTCGATGCCGAAGGAGTTAAGGGTAATTGCAAGACAGTAACCTTTAATCCCTTTATATATTTATAGATGCAGGCCATCTGAATATACCTGATATTCATGCAGGCATGAGGAGTATGGAACTTCTGTCTGTCGGTTTTTCAACTTGCACTGCAAATCCGTTCTGATACCTGCAATGGCCAATCAATCAAGGGTATGAGTGTGAGGGCGGGTGGGAGTGCTTTGGATATCAAGCTTAGATAGAGCGTTCGATTTAAAATAGGGACGTAGTGTCGTGTGTAACTCGTGAATGTTAACTGGTGTTTGAAATAATCTACCGCGTTTGACGATTGGCTGTCGTAGAACTAGCTCCAGTCCCACTCTCTTATATTAGATATATGGGAGAGTGGGGCGCTTATATCCAGAGCTATAGCGGGTTTTTGTTATTTCCAGCATTCCTCCGCAGGCTTTGTTCCAGACCGACCTTTTATACCTAGGGCATTAAGCGTCATATTTCCACAGGCAGTATCGCCGATTTTCTGTGTTGCTGTCAGTGTGTAGCCGCCATCATTAGCGACAGAGGATACTTGTGCTTCGTAGTAGCCGTTCTCGGATATTATTTTCTTAGCTGCGGTATCTGTTTTCTGTACCCCCAGTAAGGCTAGCTCGTCGTTATTTGTTATGTAGCGATTGTTCTGTGCTAAGAATCTTTCTTGACGAGCTGCAATGTCACTTAGTAGCCCTATAGCTTCAGTCCGCTTTGTTCTAGTCATATATTCGCTGTAGTTGGGTATCGCAATAGACGCGATGATTCCAATTATCGCCATAACCATAATTAGCTCAACTAAAGTAAAGCCTCTGTGCTTATTCTGCATTTTTGAGTCCGTCCATTTCTTCTGCCGTTAGCAGCGGTAGCTCATGGATGTAAACGCTTTTAATGATGTCATTTGGCGAGCCGGTGTCGCCGGAAAAATTAATCAAAGCACCTGGTTTTAACGAGAATATTACAGGCGAATTACCTGATAGTACGGAATTCGCCAGTGAGTATTTCTTGTCGTTTACTATGATTGTGTTTTTTTCAACAGATACTTCTTGAATATGACCCACATCTTCGAATGTGGCCGCCAGCAACACAGGGGAAGCAAGAAGACCTGCGAGGATAAATAGAAGCTTATGTACTTTCATGGTTAGTAATCCTCAACAATGCGCCAGCTTTGGCGCCCACTTGACTCTAGGCCAGGGTCAATAGTTTCACAGCTGCTCGATGTGCACACTTGAATTTGACCTTCTGGTGTAGTGGTCACGATCAGGCCGCCCATGCCATCATTTTGGTAGCCTGAAACTGGAACAGTAGTCCCGTCAGATTTTTTATAGTTGGAGCGGGAGTCAACATAGCCTTGGCGAGCAAGGTCAAAAACAGCAAAGTCGAGTCGTCCCCCGGTTGCTGGGTTTATTCCATACGTCCAGTTAGATACACCGTCCGCGCAGGGGTCGTCATTGGGTGTCAATGTTTGTGCGAGTAAGACCTGGCCGATAGCTACCATGTCGTCAACTACCATTTCTCCTTCGAGAGTGGTGTTGACTTTGAAGTCTAGAAGCCAACCGTATTTTCCTTTGCCTGTAGTGCTGTCATGCCACTCGAGCGGGTTCTGGCTAAGTATCCTTATATTGCGATTGTTACTGCTCCCCGCTTCATTAGTAAAAGTCGCATTATTAACTTCCTCAGTGAAAGTCTGCTCAGCAAGATAAGTATACTCGGCCCCGACCTTGGATCTATTGATGCTTGGTGTGGTTGAGGCCGGTTGGCCTTTTGTTTGTTTGTCCCATATACCGTAAAGAGTTTGGGCTCTGCTTGTATCGGCTCCCGCATCGCTCGATTGGAAATATTTGCCTGTACCGAAGACGATAATGTAACCCGTGCTTGATGGATGTCGAACGATTGATGGAGCCGCCGTAATTGCTTGGCTAGAGTTATCACTAGCTTGTGCAGAAAATAGCGGTTTTCCACCAAATGAAACCTTAAAGTTTTTAGCGTTTTCTGGTTTTTCTGCGGACACAAGTTTGCCGCCAGAAACTGCAGATGTACGTCCTAGGCGCTCAGAGTCGAGACTTACGTCAGCTGTTGTTTTGGTCAGTAAGTCAAAACGCCACATGTTTCCTTGAAGGTCCCCAGCATAAGCGTAATCCGCTACACCATCACTGTTATTGTCAGCCAGTTTTGGTGTTGAAAGCCCATTAGGAATACCTTCTTTGCCTTTAACTTCAAGCTTCCGAATAAGGCTGCCGTCCTTAACGTTGAAGATTAACAGTGCGGCTTTGTCATCCTGGCTGGAGTAGCCATTACCAGTTACTACTGCCCACTGGCCGTTGTGCAGACGCGCAACAGTAGGTTTTGGCATGCTGTGGCCCATGTCCACTTCAGTAGTAAGATTGATCTCCCATAGAAGCTTGATTTTGCTTGGGTCTGTAACATCCAACGCGAAAATGCCTTTACCGCCAGCTCGGAATGTTCCGATTAGCACTGTGCGCCATTCACCATCAATTACCGTATCTGCCACTACGGGACTGCCATCAACGTAGAACTGGTGAGCACTCCCCTTGTAACTATTACCTGCTAGTAGATTAAGTTTTTCAAAAATAGTTGATGGTATAAATGCAAACTCTTCTTTACCGGTGGCTTCATCAAATGCATGGAGCATGCCGTCGTTTGCGCCAACGTATATAAGCCGTTTGCGTCCCTGCGTTGTACTTGTCGTGTCTACCTTATTTTTAAAATCTTCATAAGGAATGCTGTCAAATTCTATAGGGTTAGCCAGATATGCAAGGTATTGTGCGTTGGCAACCACCGCCGGAGCGGAGTTGATAATGTCACCGAGGCGCGTTACTCGGTTTCTGAAATTTGCATTACTCTTGCCACGAATAAATTGCAGTCTGGCCTCGCCTAATGCGTCAACCGTATTGTTGCTATCAGGGTTACGATTCAGGAGTGCACGTTGTGCTGCATTTAGATTGCTCCACTGGAAATCAACCAGGTTTGTCGCGGAGTTGCCGGCAATCATTATTTTCCTGCTATCAGGGTCTTGAACTTCAAGTTTTTCCTGTGCGCTCCATTCCTTGATTTTTTCGGTGATGCCGAATTTTTCTTCGAGTTTGTAGCGAATCAAATCACCAGCCCAGTTCTTTGAACTATCGAAGCTGCTCTGGTATGCATAACGCAGCAGGGTGTCGCCCGACGGGCTCTCTTGCAGTTTTGCTGTAATTGCTGGTCGTGCGGCAGAGTTATTGCGATCACCGATACGCGTAAGGATAGTTTGGAACGCGGACACCATATCTTCGGGAGAGTCGGCGCTGAAAAACTCGCCACGAGAGTTAATCGCCGCATGCCAAAGGTCATATACGTTGTTTGCAGAATCAGCAGACGCTGCTGGCCATGCAATAGAGCCGTCTGCGAGTTTGCCGTAATCCCCCTCGAAGGTTGACCCGCCCCAAGCGGGGCTTGTGAGGCTTGAGGTCAGTCCAAGACCTAGGGTGAATGTGGTCATGTTCTGCCATGTGGACGGATTGTTACGCGGATCCCAATACTCTTTTGTCGAATCAGTAGGATTCGCTGCGGAGATAAATGGCTTGATCTTGTTATCTATATTTGTGCGTGCATCCTGTCTCCAGTAGTTGAAGGCAAGGTCTGCCACTGTATTGCTTGCACCATCCTTGTACGGCGCAATAGCTGTGTAGGATTTGCCATCTGGGAGTGTTGCGATGTTTGTGTTGTCAGCATTACCCACCGAGGCGCTGTCGCTGTTCCAAATACCATCAGTCATTAGGATATGGTAGGTGGGCCGGCACGCATATTCTGGATTGGTTTGCTTGCCTAATGAGTATGCATAGGGACCATTAATGCCGGTTTGGCTTAGAAAGTTGCCTGCGCGCTGCATTGCTTGGCGTAATGGTGTGCCACCAGTTACGCTTAGTTTCTCAAGCCAAGTAAAAAAGTTGGCTCGGTGTTGACCTGAAAATTCCCTTAAATAGTTAGTATTGCAGTTGCCAGAGCTCGATCCGCTACCCATCACGTTACAAGTGCTGTTGTTTAATACCTGCCATGTAAGACGGACGTTTTCCGGTAGCGAATAGAATGCGAGATTAGCTGCTGTTTGTGTTGCAAGAGCACGAGTTCGATAAAATGAATACCAGATTGCAAAATTTTTCTCTGCAGCTGCGGTCGCAGGAATATTTACTTTGCTATAACAGTCTGTGTCGGTTTTTGTCTTGTTACAATTTGCATTGTTTGGTCGGTACTCGTAGTAGTGCGCGCGACCATCTGCTGCAGTCTCTGTATCTGCGCCGCGGCCGTACTCTACGGTGGCGGCATAGTTCGATGAGAGGTTAACAGTTGATGCTTTAGTGAAGCCGTTCTTCCATGCGGCGGTAAATATAGGTGTATCGTATTCAGTTATCTTCAGTTCGCCGGAGACTAAAGTTACTTTTTTAGGCAGTTTGTACTCCGTTGTTGGCGAGTAGTACATGGGGTTAAAGTAATTGGATTTAAAATAGTTTCTGTTTCGTTCGCTTTGGGCGGAGTCGGGTGCGTAAGCGAATGCCATACTGCCCGAGTCATCGAGAGTTACTAAGATGTTAGGTGCAACACCTTGCGTAAGAAATAGAGGCTGTTGGCTTGGTACCATTGCTGCTGCGCTTGCTTGTTGTGCGCTGGTCATAATTGCAATACTGAGAGAGCTAGCTGTCAGTAATTTACTGCCTTTTACTAAAAGTGCGTTCATTGTGCTCTCCATCAGTTGCTTGTATAAACGCGTGCTACAGTAGACTGCAACAACGCTGACCCTTGCGTGCCAGTTGTGGCTTTGGCTCTACTGTTAGTGGCATAAAAGAATGTGCCTTCCCCGCGCATTAAATTGCCGTACTCTGGGTTTAGGGCTTCACTGTTCTGCTCGCCAGACGGGATTGGTACGCTGTTCCATGTAATAGTCCTGGTCGGATCTAGAGTCGTTGGGTTGTCAATGTCAGAGCCAATATAGGGCATCCAGGCCCGGGCGCTCGATGGATCTATTTTGTCGAACTCTTTGGGGTTGGCATGTAGCACATTTATATCAAGGCCTAGGGCGGCTAGGTTAACTAGGCATGGATACTTTTTGTTTGTTAGTTCACAGCCTTCACCAGGTTCTTGGGCTGTATATGTATTGTTAAATCTACGCTCTGCTTCACGTAAACCAGAGTCGGCCAGGTTAAGTAGGCGCTTCTGTTCAATTGTGTTGGCAGTTATGCGGCTTTCAAGCGTAACTTCGCGCATGCTACCGACCGCTAGAATCGTAATTATCAAAAGCATTATTAGTGCAACTATAAGCGTCGCACCTTGTTGCTTAGTATTTGGAGGGTTGATCATGGCATCATATTCCGAAGGGTTTGTGCGCCTTGGCCGATAAGTAGTAACTGACCGTGCTCTTTAGCGTCGAGAGCAGCTTTGTTTCCACCGTAATAGGTTATCCAGTCTGCTTTGGCTTTGCTGTCGACGCCTTCTCCTACACCTTTTCGTAGATCAGCTTCGCCGCTACTAGCAAGTACAGAAAAGCGTACGCCTCTAACGACTTGATCAGCAGTTGGAGTTTCCGTGAAATTTTCAACGCTGCGTTTTCCCTTAGGGCCTACACCGTAACTGATATTTATATCTTCAATACCCGCTACAAGCTCTTGGCCTCCGCATTGCAGCGAGCCTGCAGATTTTCCCGTGCCTGGAGTAAATGTTATTCGATAGGTTTTAGTGATATCGCTGGGGACTTTATCGAATGACTTTCCGGGTGTTCCTGGTATTAAATTTCCCAAGCAGTCACTTTCGCCCACGGTTGCTGCTTGGTAGCGGAGGCATATGCCGCGATCTCCTGTTGCAGGAGTAATTACTTGTCCCGCAATGAATGCGCTGCATCCTCCGGCAGGGTCCGCTTTAGGGAATGCGTTTTCCATTGGAGTATCTGCTAAACGCCTGTAGCCTGCTTTGACAAGTTGTTGCTCAAGAAGCAGTAGTGTGAAACGACTGTTTTCTTGATTGCTAGCTTGGCCTTGTTGGAAGAAATAATTGTAACGGCTGTCAATAAAAAGCTGTGAAACGCCGAGAAGTAGGAAGCAGCTAAGCGCCAGTGCGACTAAAAGTTCAATCATGGACAGGCCATTTTGGTGTGACAGTTTTTTATCCATTTTCCTGCTCACAGCTGTGCGCGTAGATTGAATGTGCATATCGATTTGTCCGCAGTTTGATCGTTTGCGTCGATGCAGGTGCCAGATTTGACTCTCCACGCCATGCTTATTTCAATCGCCGAGCCCGCGGCCGCGTTGCAAACACCGGGTGATGGGCTTCTACATATCTTAAAGTGGCTATTCAGGAGTTCACTGCCTCCAGGCAAATTCTCTCCAGCTCGTTGGGCCCAACAACCAAGTTGATCCTTTGTAGTAATTGCTGGCTTGGGGCATGGCGGAAAATCACTGCCTTTTGCTTTGTAGAAATCTGATGTGTCCTTGTAGCGTTCGCGAGAGTCTAGGTATGCTTCCGGGTTGGCACGCATGATTTCTAGTAACTCGTTCGCCATATTGCCGGCGGTGCTGCGTTGGGCGGAGTCTTGAGTGAATTGAATGCTCCGGCCTTGCATCGCAACCATACCTAAAACACCTGTTGTCACAATTATTAATGTCACTAAAACTTCAATCATGCTAAAGCCGGACATGCCTCTTTGCCTATTCATGGTGCACACCCCCCTAAGGCTGTTGTGTTATTTGCTTGTTTTCCGCGGGCATGTATTTTGCTGCTTCCGCTTGCCTGTATAGTTATCAGGTATGCTGTTTCTACTTTGTTATTATTGCAAACAATTGCCCTGGCAGCACTTGCTGTGCCATTAGGGCTATAAGTGACAGTAAGTGGTGATGGATTGGTAGCAATTGAAATGTTTGTTGCGTCAAATGTCTCCTGTCGCAAATTTTCATTTCTACTTAAATCTCTTACAGTCCAAGTGCCGCCGTTGTTGCTGAGGTTGATTCGCGCTCTGCGTACAACGGCCTCGCTTCTTGCGTACTGGAGTAAGCTATTTATTTGCTGTGCCTGGCTCTCTATTTGGTCGTTTCGGATCAGGCTTGCTAGATTGGGCACTGCAATTGCTATAGCAATTGCAAAAAGTGCCAGGACAACCATTAGCTCTATCAGGCTGAATCCGTGCGGGCGTGGTTGAAGCGTCATTGTGCTCTCCTAGGGGGCAGTGAGCGTATCCTCTAGAATGATTTTTGTCCTGTCATTGACTCGATGACAGCTGGCGCTCTGGGCGGGATGATCGGTTGTCGCTGCTATTCCCCCTGCGCTGACGGCGTCGTGGCCTTGTGATTGCACAGGTTTCAGGCCTGCTCATCCTTGCATCGGTAGTCTTGAGAAAGATTATCGCTTTCAGTGCTTGTTTTTAATCGCCCCTGACGGTTTATTACTAATTGCCATGTGATTTTACTATTTTGGCATTGATAAACCCTGCCGTTACTTATCGGTGTTGTTCCATTTGGATAGAACCGTATGCTTTGTGTGAAGCCACTTCTTCTTATTGTGGTTGAGCCGTCTAGTTTTATTATCTGTAGTGGTTTTTGAGTTTTTAACTCTTTAATAACCCATCCATTTGACCAGTCGCTATTGCAGGTTGACTGGTCGCCAATTCCGCATATTTCTATGATTTCCCTGTTCAGTATGGCGATGGTTCTTGCATATTCAATTGAACTTCTGGTTTCGCTGAGAAGCGCTTTGCTTTGGCTGGTTTTGAATAAGTTAATAAGTGGAGGTATGGCTATAGATATAGCTATAGATATAAGTGATGTCGCGATGATTAATTCAGTCAGTGTCGTTCCGCTCATTTTCTGCTTTGGCATTTTATTGATCCTTTTGACGTGCAGGCTAGCTTCCTTGGTAGCCTTTGTTCGCATCTATAACCTAGTCGTTTTTTTGCGTGGTGCAAGTCCAGTTTTGATAAGCTCTCTCGTCATTGAGTGATTCCAATAACGCTATTTTATTTTTTAGGTTTTTAAGTGTCCGAATGTCAGCTCATCGTTGGTGGTGGGGTGCTTGGCTTGCTATCGGCTTATGCGTTGGCATCAGCCGGCAACCATGTCGCATTGTTTGATTCCCAGTCTGTGGGGACGGAGTCCTCTTGGGCTGGCGGTGGTATTGTTTCGCCGCTTTATCCTTGGCGTTACAGTCCTGCAGTAACAGCGCTAGCGCATTGGTCGCAGGATTTTTATCCGCGGTTGGGTGAGCAGCTGTTGGCGCAGACGAAGATTGATCCCGAGGTGTATGTCACCGGGTTGTATTGGCTTGATCTTGATGACGAAGCTGAAGCGCTCGCCTGGGCGCGGCGTGAGGGGCGCCCGCTTCAGTGTGTGGATGTTGCGGCGGTAGAGCGTGCGGTGCCCGCGTTGGCTAAGAGCTTCGTGCGGGCGTTGCAGATGGCGGATGTGGCGAATGTGCGTAACCCGCGTTTGGTCAAAGCGCTGCGGGCCGCGTTGCAACAGATGCCGAATGTCACCATGCATGAGCATTGTGCGGTGAGTGGGTTTATTCGCGAGGGTGGGCGTATCACAGGTGTGCACACTGCACAGGGTGAGATGTATGCCGATCAGGTGGTGCTGACTGCCGGTGCCTGGAGCGGTGAGCTGATGAAAACCCTTGGCATTGAGTTGCCGGTGGTGCCGGCCAAAGGTCAGATGATTCTGTACAAGTGCCGCGAAGACTTTCTACCGGCCATAGTACTGGCGAAGGGGCGTTATGCAATTCCGCGACGTGACGGGCATGTTCTGATTGGTAGCACGCTTGAGCATGCTGGTTTCGATAAAACGCCAACTGACGAGGCGCTGACCAGCTTGAAAGCCTCCGCTATCGAGTTGTTGCCGGCGCTTGCGGATGCCGAGGTGGTGGGGCATTGGGCAGGGCTGCGGCCTGGTTCGCCTGAGGGCATTCCGTTTATTGGGCCTGTGCCGGGTCATGAAGGCTTGTGGCTGAACTGCGGGCATTACCGCAATGGGCTGGTTCTGGCGCCGGCGTCCTGCCAATTGCTGGCGGACCTGATGCTGGGGCGTGAGCCTATTGTTGATCCGGCGCCTTATGCGCCTACTGGGCGGTTGGGTTCGACTTGTTGAGTGTTTCACTGCGAGGGGCTTGCGGCTAAAGCCCCTCCAACAATTAATGCTCGGTTTAGTCGATACCGAGCTTCTTCAGTCGATAACGCATCGAGCGAAAGCTAAGACCCAGGCGCTGCGCGGCGGCTGTGCGGTTCCAGCGGGTTTCTTCTAGGGCTTGCATGATCAGTTTGCGTTCGATGGCTTCCAAGTAGTCTTCCAGGTTATCGATCTGCGCGAGGTTGGCTTCGCCGTTCTCGCTGATCGGCACGCTGTCGGCCAGGCGCAGGTCGCTGGTGGTGATGCGATCGTCTTCGCACAGGGTGTAGGCGCGTTCGAGCATGTTTTCCAGCTCGCGCACGTTGCCCGGAAAGCGGTAGCTTTTGAGTTTCTCTAGCGCGTCGTCATCCAGCTTTGCTGGGCTGAGGCCCGTGCCCTCGGCCAGGCGCTTGAGCATGATGCCTGCTAGTAGGGCAATGTCTTCGCGGCGCTCGCGCAGGGCGGGTACGCGCAGTTCGATCACGTTTAGGCGGTAATACAGGTCCTGGCGGAAGCGTCCGGCCGCGACCTCGCCGGCCAGGTCCTTGTGGGTGGCGCAGAGGATGCGTACGTCGACGATCAGCTCCTGCTGGCCGCCCACGGCGCGTACGGCTTTTTCCTGAATCGCACGTAGCAATTTAACTTGCATTGGCAGTGGCAGGTCGGCGACCTCATCGAGGAACAGGGTGCCGCCGTTGGCTGCTTGAAACAGGCCTTGTTTGTCTTCGATGGCGCCCGTAAAACTGCCTTTTTTATGGCCGAAAAACTCGCTTTCCATTAGCTCGGTGGGGATGGCACCGCAGTTGACTGGGATAAAGGGCTGCTCCCCGCGCGAGCCTTGCTCGTGGATCAGGCGGGCGACCAGCTCCTTGCCGCTGCCAGATTCGCCGCTGATGTACACCGGTGCCTGGCTACGTGCGAGCTTGAGAATCTGTTTGCGCATCGCCTTCATCGGCGGTGAGTCGCCGAGCAGGCGGCTGTCCACCGGCAGCTCTTCGCCATCGGCGCTACGCAGACGCAGTGCGGCTGCGACCAGTTCACGTAGGCGGCCGAGGTCCACCGGCTTGGTCAGAAAGTCGAATGCGCCAGCTTTCAAAGCATTGATCGCGGTGTCCAGGCTGCCGTAAGCGGTGATCATCGCAACGGGCACTTGCGGGTGGCGCAGCAGAATATGTTGCACCAGCTCAAGGCCTGTACCATCAGGTAGGCGCATATCGGTCAGGCACAGGTCGAAGGGCTCCTTCGCTAGCCATTCGCGGGCTTCCTTGACGTTGCGCGCGCTTCGGGTGTCGAGCTTCATGCGCCCCAGGGTGATTTCCAGAAGTTCGCGAATATCCGGTTCGTCATCGACGATCAAGGCTCTCTGGCGGGTCATGGTCAGCTCAGTTTGCGCGGGTGGGCGAAGGTGATGCGTAGGCAGCTGCCGCCACCGTCACGCAGTTTATAGTCGAGGCGTGCCTGGTTGCTTTCGCACAGTTCGCGGGAAATATACAGGCCCAGGCCGGTACCCTTGTTTTCTGTGGTGTAGAACGGTTCGAACAAGTGGTGCAGTTGCTCTTCGGCAACGCCAGGGCCGTCGTCCAGCACTTCAAGTACCGGTAGCTCGCTTTCCGGGTCGCGGAACAGCTTTAGCCAGACTTGGCCCTGCTTGTTCTTTTGTGCGCTGTAGCGCAGGCCATTCTCCACTAGATTGCTCAGCACCTGCGTGAGCTGGTGCGGGTCCATTCGGGTTTGAATGCTGCCGCTGCTGGTTTCCAGGTGAAGTGTCTGCCCGGGAGCCGCACTGCTGCGGAATTCACTGGCGAAACGGTGTAACCAATACTTCAGATCGAGCAGTTGGGGTTCGGCCTGGCGCCGTCGCGACAGTTGCAGGACGTTCTCGATCACCAGGTTCATTCGTCGTGAGTGATCCTGGATGATCTGCGCCAGGCGCAGGTCTGGACCCTCCAGCTCTTCGGATTCCTGCAGCAGTTGTGCTGCGTGGCTGATTGCGCCCAGGGGGTTGCGAATCTCATGGGCGATACCCGCTGTAAGGCGGCCCAGTGAGGCAAGTTTGAGCTGCTGCGCCTGCTGAGCGATCTGTGAGATGTCGTCGAGAAAAATCAGGGTGTGTTTATGCTCGCCGCGCTGCAGAGCAATAAAGCTAGGTTGCAGCACTCGGCCATCGGGGGCGGCTTGTAAGCTGGCGGGGCGCAGGCTGGGGTTGTGCGACCATTGCTGCATGCGTTTGATCAGCTCGGGACAGTGCGGGTCGAGAATTTTGCCATTCAGGTCCGCGTGCCCTAGCAGGTGGTTGGCGCCTTGGTTGGCCAGCAGCACGCGGTGCAGTTCGTCGAGCACCAGAATGCCAGTACGCATCCGTTGCAGGATCAGGGCGTTCAGCGCCTCCAGGTTTGCAACATCTGCTGCACGTTGCTCGGCCAGGCTTTCGCTGACTTGCAGCCGGCGTGTCAGGCCCTGCACAAACAATGCAGCAGCGAAGCACAGCGCGCCAAGTGCGCCAGCCTGCAAGTACTGTGCGGCAGCAGCCGGTCGGCTGAGGCTGAGGTAGAAGGTCAGGTAGATAATACCCGTTGCGGCGACTGCGGCAATCAGCAGGCCTATACGTCCGCGCAATAGAATATTGGCGATTGCCACCGCGACAATCAGTAGGTTACCGATGCCGCTGGGGGTGCCGCCGGCGGCATAGAACAACCCGGAAAGCAGAATCACATCGACCAATGCGAGACTGAATATCTGCACCAGGCGCTTGGGGCGTCGAACGGTTGCTATGATCAGGACGTTGAGGGCGAGGTAAACCCAGCTGCCATTACGGAAAAGTGCCGGGTGCATCATGTCCAGCAGTTGAGCGTCGAGGTCGCTGGAGATCAGCAGCGCCAGGGTAATGCCGATTACCAGGCGGTAGAAGTGATAGAGCCGCAGAATTCGCCAGCTTTGCTCCCCGCTCAGGGGGAAATCAGCGCTCACCGGATTGCGGGCCTTGTTCTAGATGCGTTTGGCTGCAAAACCACTGTTCATCCTTAGTCAGTGCATGGCTGCGGGGTACATGAGTACCGCAGTGTGCGCAGCGAACCATTGGGGCTGCACCGGTGTTGCGGTCTTCGGGGCGTGCAGTTGGCGTGCGAGTAAAGCGCCGCCACAGCCAAAACGCGGCCGCAATGATGGCAATCCAGAACAATAAGCGGAACAGGCCCATGGTGCTCTCTTTCTATCGGTAGGCGGGCAGTTTAGCTAAGCCGTTTGCGTGCGCCCAGTCTTGAAGCTGTGCGCTGAACGCCGTTTCTTGCGTCGATTGGCGAAGCGTACGGTGTTGTTTTGTGTACGGCAGGCCTGCCTCTTACTCCCTGCCGTCGCCCCAATAAAAAAGGGAGGCATTGGGCCTCCCTTTTTATTACCTATTTTGACTTAGTCGAACAGGCCAAAGGTCAGGTAGCTGAACCAGGAGCGGCTCGGTTTTTCTTCGCTTGTGCCGGCCTTGAGGTCATCCGGGATTTGTTCTTCTGCATCTTCGTACTGGCGAATCACATCCTGGCTGGCGCGGGTTTCACCCGGTGGCAGTGGGGTGTCAGTTTCAATCAGGCCCAAGGTCGCTTTGGCCAGCCAAGAGCGACTGTCGGCTTCTTCTTCGCGCGGAACAAACTGGCCATCGACCAGGCTTGGGTGGTCCGGGTAGTTGAGCTTGAGGGTTTCCAGGCTGGTAGCCGCCAGGTCATCCAGGGTCAGGCGCTGGTAGGCCTCGGTCATTACCGCAAGGCCGTCGCCGACTGCTGGGGTTTCCTGGAAGTTTTCCACCACATAGCGGCCACGGTTTGCGGCGGCCACATAAGCGTTGCGGGTCAGGTAATAGTGCGCCACGTGGATCTCGTAGGCGGCGAGCAGGTTGCGCAGGTAGATCATGCGCTGCTTGGCGTCTGGTGCGTAGCGGCTAGTCGGGAAGCGGCTGGTGAGCTGGGCGAACTCATTGTAAGAGTCGCGGGCGGCGCCCGGGTCGCGCTTGGTCATGTCCAGCGGAACGAAGCGGGCAATCAGGCCGCGGTCCTGATCAAACGAAGCCAGGCCTTTGAGGTAGTAGGCGTAGTCAACATTGGCGTGCTGCGGGTGCAGGCGGATAAAACGGTCAGCTGCGGACTTGGCCGCTTCAGGCTCAACGTTCTTGTAGTAAGCGTAGATCAGCTCCAGCTGCGCTTGCTCGGCATAACGGCCGAACGGGTAGCGCGACTCCAGTGCCTTGAGCTTGGCGACGGCGCTGGTGTAGCTATTATTATCCAGGTCGGCCTGTGCCTGCTGGTAGAGTTCGGTCTCGCTCAGGTTTTCGTCGACCACCTCTTTCGATGAGCAGGCGGCAGTGAGGGCGAGGATTGCGATCAGCAGCAGGTGTTTCACTTGCATGGCGGCTTGCGTCCCTGTGACGGCGGCTGTCTTGAGCAAAGCCGTCCTGTTATGATGAGCGCCCCCGGTACTCCTGGGGCAAAGACGCCGTATTTAACCACAAGCGTGTAGCCGAAACCAAAAGCTATGCCCCCTCTGTTGCCGAGCATGTCCTCTATTAATAAGCAGATCATTGAACTGAACGCCGAGGTGCCCTATGAAATGGGCGGTCAACGCCTCGATCAAGTCGCCGCACTCCTGTTCGCCGAGCACTCGCGTTCGCGTCTGTCTGCCTGGATCAAAGAGGGTCTGCTGACCGTCGATGGTGAGGTGTTGCGCCCGCGCGACATCGTCCATGGCGGTGCACTGCTGGCGTTGAACGCCGAGCAGGAAGCCCAGGGCGAATGGATCGCCCAGGACATCGCGCTAAACATCGTCTACGAAGACGAACAGATTCTGGTGATCGACAAGCCGGCCGGTCTGGTTGTGCATCCGGCTGCCGGGCATGCCGATGGCACCCTGCTTAACGCTTTACTGCACCACGTGCCGGATATTATCAATGTGCCGCGTGCCGGCATCGTGCACCGTCTGGATAAAGACACCACTGGCCTGATGGTGGTAGCCAAGACTATCGAGGCGCAGACCCGTTTGGTCGACCAGTTGCAGAAGCGCTCGGTCAGCCGTATCTATGAATGCATCGTGATTGGTGTGATCACCTCCGGCGGTAAGATCAACGCGCCGATTGGCCGCAGCTCCTCGCAGCGTCAGCGCATGGCGGTGAGTGATGGCGGCAAACCGGCGGTCAGCCATTACCGGGTGCTGGAGCGTTATCGCTCGCACACCCATGCGCGAGTCAAGCTGGAAACTGGCCGTACTCACCAGATTCGCGTGCACATGAGTCATATCGGTTATCCGTTGGTAGGCGATCCGGTCTACGGTGGGCGCTTCCGCATCCCTCCGGCCGCCAATCCGAGCATGGTGCAAACCCTCAAGGAGTTCCCGCGTCAGGCGTTGCATGCGCGTTTCCTGGAGTTGGATCATCCGATCACCGGTGAGCGCATGAAATGGCAGTCGCCACTGCCGGATGACTTTGTCTGGTTGCTGACGCTGCTGCGTCAGGACCGTGAAGCGTTTATCGGCTGAGCACGGTCTGACTAACGCGAGTGGCGAATAGGGAGCAGGGTGACAGGATGCACGATTGGCTAACACCACAATGGCCCGCGCCAGCAAGAGTCAAAACCAGCGTCACGACCCGCAGTGGTGGTGTCAGTGTTGCGCCGTTCGATAGCTGCAACCTGGGCGAGCATGTTGGCGACGAACCAAAGGCCGTGCTGAAAAATCGTCAGCGATTGGTCAGCCTGCTCGGCTGCAAGCCCGCCTGGTTGCAGCAAGTGCATGGTGTTGCGGTGGTTGAGGCCAACCCTGCTTTGGTACTTGAAGCCGACGCCAGTTGGACGAAAAAGCCAGGTATCGCCTGCACAGTAATGACCGCCGACTGCCTGCCTGTGCTGTTCTGTGATCGAGCCGGCACCCGTGTTGCGGCAGCCCATGCTGGCTGGCGCGGCCTGGCCGCCGGGGTGCTTGAAGCCACCCTGGATCAATTGGCAGTGCCGGCAGATCAGGTGCTGGTCTGGTTGGGGCCAGCGATTGGTCCGCAGGCCTTCGAAGTAGGCGATGAGGTGCGTGAGGCCTTTATCGCCCAGCATGCGCAAGCCGCGTCAGCATTCCAGCCCAGCGTCAATGTGGGCAAATTTATGGCGGATATCTACCAGCTGGCACGTATTCGTCTGGCCGCCTGTGGCGTTGACGCGGTGTACGGCGGTGATTTCTGCACCTTCAACGATCCACGTTTCTTCTCCTATCGCCGTTCTGCGCAAACCGGGCGCTTTGCCAGCCTAATCTGGTTGGTTAACTGATCCTCGCGTGCCGCAGCTGCGGCACTGTTGCGGCAAATGATCCAGGTCAACGCCGCTCGGCTTGAAACCCGCACAATCGTCCTCATCTACTCTTCATCTCGCAGGCTTTCTGTTTGGGTGCGATTCAGTGCGCCGGCCTGCCATCACCACGAGGGTTGATTGTTTATGCGTATTGATCGTTTAACCAGCAAGTTGCAACTCGCGCTCTCCGATGCGCAGTCCCTGGCCGTTGGTCTGGACCATGCGGCCATTGAGCCGCTGCACCTGATGCAGGCATTACTCGAACAGCAGGGCGGCTCGATCAAACCGCTGCTGATGCAGGTCGGTTTTGATGTCAACAGCCTGCGCCTGGCTTTGGGCAAGGAGCTGGATCAGCTGGGCAAAATCCAGAACCCATCCGGCGACGTCAATCTGTCGCAGGACCTGGCGCGTCTGCTCAATCAGGCTGATCGCTTGTCGCAGCAGAAGGGCGACCAATTTATCTCCAGCGAGCTGGTGCTGCTGGCTGCGATGGATGAGAACACCAAGCTGGGCAAGCTGTTGTTGGGTCAGGGCGTTAGCCGCAAGGCGCTGGAAAATGCCGTGACCAACCTGCGCGGCGGCGATGCGGTAAATGACCCGAACGTCGAGGAAAATCGCCAGGCTCTGGATAAATACACCGTCGACCTGACCAAGCGTGCCGAAGAAGGCAAGCTCGACCCGGTAATCGGTCGTGACGACGAGATTCGCCGCACCATTCAGGTATTGCAGCGCCGCACCAAGAATAACCCGGTGCTGATCGGCGAGCCGGGCGTCGGTAAAACTGCGATTGCCGAAGGCCTGGCCCAGCGCATCGTCAATGGCGAGGTACCGGATGGCCTGAAGGATAAGCGCCTGCTGTCGCTGGATATGGGCGCGCTGATCGCGGGTGCCAAGTTTCGCGGCGAGTTCGAGGAGCGCCTGAAGGCGGTGCTCAATGAGCTGAGCAAGCAGGAAGGGCGGATCATCCTGTTTATCGACGAGCTGCACACCATGGTTGGCGCCGGCAAGGGCGAAGGCTCAATGGATGCTGGCAATATGCTCAAGCCATCGCTGGCGCGCGGTGAGCTGCACTGCGTCGGCGCGACCACGCTCAACGAGTACCGCCAGTACATCGAGAAAGATGCTGCGCTGGAGCGGCGCTTTCAGAAGGTGCTGGTCGATGAGCCGAGCGAAGAAGACACCATCGCCATCCTGCGTGGGCTGAAAGAGCGCTACGAGGTGCACCACAAGGTGGCTATCACTGACGGTGCGATCATTGCCGCGGCCAAGTTGTCGCACCGCTATATCACCGATCGTCAGTTGCCGGATAAGGCCATCGACCTGATCGACGAGGCGGCCAGCCGCATTCGTATGGAGATTGACTCCAAGCCTGAGGTGCTCGACCGCCTTGAGCGGCGTCTGATTCAGCTCAAGGTTGAGGCTCAGGCGTTGAAGAAAGAAGACGACGAAGCGGCGATCAAGCGCCTGGCCAAGCTCAATGAAGACATTGCGCGGCTGGAGCGTGAGTACGCCGACTTGGAAGATATCTGGAAGTCGGAAAAGGCCGAGGTACAAGGCTCCGCGCAGATCCAGCAGAAGATTGAGCAGGCCCGTCAGGAGCTTGAGGCAGCGCGGCGCAAGGGCGACCTCAACCGCATGGCCGAGCTACAGTACGGGATTATTCCGGACCTGGAGCGCAGCCTGCAGATGGTCGATCAGCACGGTAAAAGCGAGAACCAGTTGCTGCGCAGCAAGGTCACCGAGGAAGAAATCGCCGAAGTGGTGTCGAAGTGGACCGGTATTCCGGTGAGCAAGATGCTCGAAGGCGAGCGCGACAAACTGCTGAAAATGGAAGGTCTGCTGCATCAGCGGGTCATTGGCCAGAACGAGGCGGTGGTGGCTGTGGCCAACGCGGTGCGGCGCTCCCGTGCCGGGCTGTCTGATCCAAATCGGCCGAGCGGCTCGTTCCTCTTCCTCGGTCCAACTGGGGTCGGTAAAACCGAGCTGTGCAAGGCCTTGGCCGAATTCCTGTTCGATACCGAAGAGGCGCTGGTGCGTATCGACATGTCCGAGTTTATGGAGAAGCACTCCGTGGCGCGGCTGATCGGCGCGCCGCCTGGCTATGTTGGTTACGAGGAGGGTGGCTATCTGACCGAGGCCGTGCGCCGCAAACCCTATTCGGTGATCCTACTGGATGAAGTGGAAAAGGCGCATCCGGACGTGTTCAACGTGCTGTTGCAGGTGCTTGAAGATGGTCGTCTGACTGACAGCCACGGCCGCACCGTGGATTTCAAGAACACTGTGATCGTGATGACCTCCAACCTTGGCTCCTCGCAGATTCAGGAGTTGGTCGGTGATCGTGAGGCGCAGCGCGCAGCTGTGATGGATGCGGTGGGCACACACTTCCGTCCGGAATTTATCAACCGGATTGATGAAGTGGTGATCTTCGAGCCGCTGGCCCGCGACCAGATTGCTGGTATCGCACAAATCCAGCTGAGCCGTTTGCGTCAGCGTCTGGCTGAGCGTGAGCTGAGCCTGGAGTTGTCCGATGAGGCCTTGGATAAGCTGATCGCCGTTGGTTATGACCCGGTCTATGGTGCTCGCCCGCTCAAGCGTGCCGTACAGCGCTGGATCGAAAACCCCTTGGCCCAGCTGATTCTGGCCGGCAAGTTCGCCCCAGGCAGCAGTGTGACAGGTAAGGTTGAGGGCGATGAAATCGTCTTTGGTTAAACGCTGTCGGCCACAATAGGGCTGCAAAATAAAAAAACACCCCGGTACAGTTCGCGCTGACCGGGGTGTTTTTATTGGGGCGGATTACAGGTGCTTGAGCAGGACTTCCAGTGCGGCAGCCTGGTCTTCTGCCAGGTCAATGATGTGAAAGCCGGCCCAACAGTGCTGGCCGTCGGCGCCAGGACGACTCCACAGGCAATCAGCGCCGAGGGTGATTTCACAGACGCCCTCTACCGGCTGCTCACTCACTAGGCGGCACTCCACCAGCTCGTCGGCGGCCAGCGGCGTATCGCTAAACAACATAAAGCCGTCGGCGGACAGGTCGACCACGCGGCCCAGGCGTTGTCCCGTGTGTAGGTCGAAGACTTCCAGCTGCACTTCGGCGTTATGCCGGCTGTGCAGGCGACGTTCGTCATCCATAGGAGTTCCTTATTCTTGAGGCTCAGCCGTGCGCCCGGTAAAACGCTGGAGCACGCGGTAAATGGCGGTAAGGGCACGGTCCACCAGTGGTGCACCTCGTTCGGGGGTGACGATGCGCGCCAGCCCTTGTTCCATTTCAGTGGCCAGCTGGGTGAGTGGCTTGATTGCTACGCGCTGGCCGCTCTGGTCGACAAACATGTAGTTGCGAGTTGTTGGGCTGAACCAGGACAGCTTGAGTGTGCGCACCTGCTCGCCATTGACGAACTCGAACCAGGTGCCGAACTCGATATGTCCCAGCTCTTTAGCCAGCGCCAGCGCGCGGGTCGAGAGTGTTGATTCGCGTGGTGCCAGAGTGGCCAGCGCGGCGTCTTCACCGAGCATGGCGCCGAGTGGGCTCTCGGGCAGGATGGGTTTGAGCTGGGCGGCCACTTGTGGCTGTTTGGCCTGTACGGCATGTTGGCAGGCCACGAGGTCCTGCAGCAGCCGGCGGATGCCGTCTTCGTGGTAGCCGCCCAGCAGCTCCAGGCCTTTGCGCAGGTCTTCGAGCAGCGGCACGCGTAATTTCTGCAGGCGCTCACGGCCGGCGTCGTCAAGCAGGGTGCCACTCCAGGCCAGTTGCTCGGCCGCTTCGCAGGCGCGCTGCCATTCCGGGCTCTGCTCACCATTGCGCAGCAGTACAAAGACCAGTACGTCCGCCCAGGTCAGTTCGAGGAAGTTGCGGATGATGGTCGGCGGCTGACGGTTATTCAGGCTGTTGCCGATCACTTCGACTGCATGCTGACGAGCGCCAAGCAGTTTGTCGCGGCCTTTTGCCGCTTCTACTGCACGGCGCTCACGCAGCTCGACCTTATGGCGGAGTGTCGCAACGAATTCGTTGAACTCCTCCAGTAGGTTGTTAAACAGTTGCAGGTCGCCGAAAAAATCATGGATAACCCGCTCAACCACCCACTGCATTTTGGCCAGCAGGCCGCGTTCGTCGCCTTCCCCGCCATACAGAACACCGGCTTGGGCCATGGCATTGAGCAGGCGCCGGGCCGGGTGATGGTGTTGGGTGAACAGTGCTTTGTCCTGCAGTGCCACTTTCAGGTAGGGCGTATGCAGGTGGGACAGGGTGGTCTTGCAGGTGTCCGGCAGGTTGTCGTCGTCGAGGATAAAGTCGAACAGCATACCGACCAGGTCGATCACGTCGGCTTCCTGGTCAGAAACCTTCTGCTGGCCCGGTAGCTCGCTGTGCGCTTCTAGCTGCTGTTGCAAATCTGCCTTGAGGCCTTCTACCTGCTGCGGGCGACTCAGTCGCTGCGACAGGTCGTTGGCTGATTGTTGCTGCATGCGATTCAGCGCGTCCAGCAGTGCGGACGCGCTGTAGGTGCTGGTCGCTTCGCGCGGTGTGAAGCTGGCAATGCTGCGTGTGCCGCCAAGGAGTGGCGCGTCAATGTCGCGCTGGCGATGTTCGCCCAGTAGTGTCGCCAGGCTGCCGAGCAATTCCAGGGGGTCACTCGGTGGTGGGCCGCTGAGGTCTGTAGTGACAGGCTTGTAGGATTGCCCTGGCGCTGGAGTCGAAGGTGTGCCGGTCGGGCTATGACTGTTAGTGGTACTGCCTTCAGGTGCTTGCTCTGCCGGCGCGGCAGTCGAGGCTTTAGGTCGCAGCAGTGGATTGTTGCGCTGCGCGGTGTACTTCAAATTTGGCAGCACGCCAGCATCAATCAGGCGTTGATTCAATGCGGTATAGATGCTGTCCAGGCTCTGCATAACATGCGTATCAAACAACGTATAAAGGATGACCTTTATACGCAGTGGAAATGGGCAGGGCGTCAGGGCATCGCGAAACGCCTGGGCAATCATCTGCGGGCCAAAGGGATTGATGTCCTCACCCAACTTCTGGCCGTTATTAAGGAGTGCCAGGCGTTGTTCCAGAGCAAACAGTGATTGCGCGCAGCGCGCCTTGACCCGGCTGACCATATTGGTGACTTGCAGGCTTTCTTCATAATCCTCGTTTTGCACCAGCGCCATATGTTCAGCGTCCAGCTTGCTGGTGCTGGGTGGTGGCTTGAGTTTGCCTTCGAGGAAGTCAGAGAAATTCTGTGCAATTTGCTGATGATAGCTGCGTTCAATCTGCGGACGCTGCCGGCGGATCTCGCGCATGTTGTCGAAGAACAGGGTTTGCACCTGATTGTTCTCGGCTTTTTCGGCGCATTCGAACAGCGTGTCGTCGACCTGGGCAAAGACCCCCGTCAGGTGTTCAGCCAGGCGGTTCATCACTAGTTTTCGACAGCTTTGCACCAAGTCGCCGAAGCGTGGCTGGATGCCACGGCTGGCAAGGGTGTGCGTTGAGCCGGGTGGATTTGGCGGTGTGCCCTGGTTACTCATGGACTTTCCTGGCTGGAGCCTTACGGCTTGTGCGTCCTGCAATGAATACAGACCTAGTGAAGATATAGCAGCCGCTCACGCAGCTGCAAATCATTGTACTAAAAGCAATTTAAGGGGTTGACAGGCGCGCGCGGAAACGTAAAATGGCGCGCCTCAGACACGGGAAACGATTTAATAACCGGCTCCAGTTTCTGAGAACGGAAGCAAGTAGTTCCGCGATAGCTCAGTCGGTAGAGCAAATGACTGTTAATCATTGGGTCCCAGGTTCGAGTCCTGGTCGCGGAGCCAATCTTTCATCGGGGTATAGCGCAGTCCGGTAGCGCGCCTGCTTTGGGAGCAGGATGTCGGGAGTTCGAATCCCCCTACCCCGACCATTTTTGGGTCGTTAGCTCAGTTGGTAGAGCAGTTGGCTTTTAACCAATTGGTCGTAGGTTCGAATCCCACACGACCCACCATTTCAAGCATGCTTGAATGATAAAAAACCCGCCTAGTGCGGGTTTTTTATTGCCTGCGATTTATGTCGACCTCCATTCTTTGGCGGATTTAAACGCAAGAACTGGCCATGCCGCACATGGTGCTGGGCGGCCATGGCGAGTTCCTGCGGATAGGGTTGAGCCAATCAATGCAGCTTTAGACGCGGCTCGGTGCTGCGGCCGATGCGGTCGCCAAGCATCATCAGCAGTGTGCGGGTGACGCCGTATAGAGCGATCTGGTGCATGCGGTAGAGCGAGACGTAGAACATCCTGGCCAGCCAGCCTTCGAGCATGACGCTGCCGGTCAGGTTGCCCATCAGGTTGCCGACCGCAGAGAAGGTCGACAGCGAGATCAGTGAGCCGTAATCGCGGTAGCGGTATTCAGGCAGAGCTTTGCCCTCGATGCGCAGCTTCAGTGATTTGCCCAGTAGCGATGCTTGCTGGTGCGCTGCTTGCGCGCGCGGCGGCACGTTGCGTCCTCCGCTGCCAGGCTGCGGACAGGCTGCGCAGTCGCCGAAGGCAAAAATGTCGTCGTCCAGGGTGGTCTGCAGCGTCAGGCGCACCTGCAATTGGTTGATGCGATTACTTTCCAGGCCATCCAGCTCTTTAAGGAAATCAGGTGCTCGAATCCCCGCCGCCCAGACTTTCAAGGTGGCCGGAATAACCTGACCTTGCGCGGTATGCAGCGCCTCGCGAGTGACCTGGCTGACGGCTGCGCCGGTGAGGACGGTTACGCCGAGTTTCTCCAAGGTCTTATGCACGGGCTGGCTGATCCGCTCCGGCAGGGCAGGCAAGACCCTGGGGCCGGCTTCGATCAGGGTGATGCGCATGTTTTCCGGGCTGATCCGATCCAATCCGTAGGCAGCCAATTCGCGTGCGGCATGGTGCAGTTCGGCGGCCAGTTCAACACCTGTTGCGCCGGCGCCGACGATGGCGATGTTGATTAGCTCGGTAGCTACGCTTTGGCTGGCATGGGCGCGCAGGTAGTGGCTGAGCAGCTGGTGGTGGAAGCGTTCGGCCTGCTCGCGGGTGTCGAGAAACAGGCAGTGCTCGGCGGCGCCCGAGGTTCCGAAGTCATTGGTGGTACTTCCCACAGCAATAACCAGGCTGTCATAGCTGAGCTCGCGTGCAGGCATGAGCACCTGCCCCTGATCATCCAGGGTGGCAGCAAGGCTGATACGTTTTTCTGCGCGATTGAGGTCGCACATCCGCCCCAGTTGGAATTCGAAGTGATTCCATTTGGCTTGCGCCACGTAGTTGAGTTCGTCACCTGAGGAGTTCAGCGAGCCCGCGGCCACTTCGTGCAGCAGCGGTTTCCAGATATGCGTCAGGTTGGCATCGACCAGGGTGATCTTGGCTTGGCCACGTTTACCCAGGGTTCTACCCAGGCGGGTGGCAAGCTCCAGTCCGCCGGCGCCGCCGCCGACAATTACGATTTGATGAGTCATTAGACACGCTCACAAGGCTTTTAAGAAAAAGTGGCGAGTCACAGTGGGCGAGCGCTAAGCAGCTCATAGCACCAGTCGACTCAGAAGACGGCTCAGCACACCCAGACCAATCGTGACCATTACGATGATCAGCAGCAGTCGCCAGACCTTGAACGGCTGGCGCTCGACCTGATGTTGCGGAGCGCTAAGGTATTGCTCGACACGTTTTTGATCATCAGGATTCAGGCGACTGGACATGCGTGCCTCGAATTAAGGGGCCGGTTGGCAATTGATGGGATCGATTGCAGGCTGAAGTGCTGGGCATTCTAGCCGCGCGACTTATAAAGGCTCAACGCGCAGGGCGTCATTCAAGCGAATAATGCCCCCTTGTAGCACGCGCGCAGTAATACCGCCGTGGCCGCGCATGGCTTGAAAGGTGCCAAGCCCTAGGCGTTCTTCCAGCTTGGCGCAGGGTTGGCACCAGCCGGTGGTTTCCAGTATCGCCTGGCCGAGGCGGAAGCGTCGGCCCTTGAGGCTGAACAGGTTGATGCCGCTTATGGCGATATTGCGCCGCAGTTCAATCGGGTTGATCGGCTGTTCGGTAGGACGACCCATTAACGCGCTTATCACCGCAAGGTGTTCCCATTGAATTAGGGTGACTTGCCTGGCATTGCGCGGCCCCGGCCGGCTGTGGTCGCCGGTTAGGCCTGCTTCACGGCGCGCTTCCACGGCGTCCAATTCAATCATCGTTGCTCGCGATGCGGGGCGCACGCCTATCCAGCGTACACAGCCTTGCTGAGGTACGGCGGCAAGCAGTTCATGCAGAGGACTCACAGGCTGATACCTACATCGAAAAGTATGCTGCGACCGAGGTTGTGGCGCAGAAAGTCGGGTGCGCTCGGGTGGGCGAACAGCACGCGGGCAAAGGTCGGACCGACCAGTGATAGCGAGCGCCAGCCTTGGCGGAGAAACTCGGTCGGTGGTGGAAAGTGGCTGTTGAAGTCTGGCACGGCGCGCTTCAGATTGACGTAGGCGAGCAAGTCCAGCTCGCCCAGGTCGAGGCCGCGCTCTTTATAGTTGTGGGCTTTTTTGCGCAGGGTGGGCGTCAGCCGCTGTTGCAGTTCAGCTGCGGCAATGCGCCGTGGTTTGGTTTCGCGCCGCACCAGTTGGCTGAGGGAAAACGCACTGCGTCGCCGTTCCAGTTCGGCACGCCATTCATCATTCAGGCGACGGCCTTCGTCGAGGACGAAGAACACTTCAAAGCTGGCCTCGCGGAACAATACGTCGGGTGGTTCATGGTTGGCGGCGCTGAACTCATCCAGGCGGTGGCTGACGTTCAAGGCCTGCAGCAGGCGCTGGCAGACCCAGCGCTCGCGCTCCCACTTGCGCGCGTTGGAGAGAAAGGCATTGGCTTGTTCGGCCTGGTGCGTCAGCAGGCGCAAATAGTCTGAGTCATCCATAGGCTCAGCTTAGCCTGCGCGGTTGGGTTGTTGGTACCCCTCTGCGGCGGTTGTTGCGTGCTTTTCATGTGTTGCTGGAGCCCGCAGTTGTAGACTGCACAAGTCGGCCACGATGGCTTGGGGGTTGTTCCACATGATTGCCGCGCACTTGTTGTCTTCCACCAGTCTGATACTGGGTTGGCTGATCTATCTGCCGCTGCTGTGCTGGGCGATCTGGCGTGCGCCCTGGGTTGAGCTGTGCAGTGATCTGCGTCGTCAGCATTTGCTGGGTGGTACAGCGCTGGCGCTGTTTGTACTGTGGCTGGTGCGTCGGGATTTCGAATCGGGCCTGTCCTATCACTTTATCGGCATGACGGCGGTCACCTTGCTGCTGGATTGGCCGTTGGCCATGCTGGTGGGTTTGATTGCCCAGCTGGGTTTGCTGGTACTGGGTAAGCAAGATCTTGCCGCCCTGGGTGTTAACGGCGTGCTGCTGGTGGTGATACCCGTGTGGGTGACCGAAGCCTGCGCGCTTTGGGTTGAGAAAAAGCAGCCGCGCAATCTGTTCGTCTACATCTTCTTCAGCGGCTTCTTCGCCGCTGCGCTGGCTGCTTTGCTGTGTATTGCTGCCGCATTCGTCTTGCTTTGGGTGGACGGGTTGTTCCCGATGCCGCCCTGGTTGGAGGATTTTATCGGCTACCTCTGGCTGGTGATCTTCCCCGAGGCCTTTATCAACGGCATGCTGGTGACCGCGCTGGTGGTGTTCTATCCAGACTGGCTGGAGACCTTCAACCGCACGCGTTATCTGGCCGCGCCCTGGAAGGGGGATGATCTGCCGCGCTGATAGCGCGCCCTTCAGCGTTTCGATTGCGTTGTGCTGGTTGATCCAGATCAAGTTGCGCAAATGGCTATGCGCGATCTTGCATCTATCAACAGAGAGGACGTGACATGGGCGTGCATCAATGGGCGAGGCAGGCAATCGAGCAGAGTTTGCAGGGTGTAGAGGCGCAGTGTTTTGATCAGGCCATGGCGCTGCGGGCTTTGCTCAGCGCAGTGGTCGAGCTTAGCCGGACCGGGCGCAGCGCGGTGGACCTGGCCGCAGAACTGCAGTTTCTCGCGGACAATCTGGATGATGATCGCGATTACAGCTTTATGCGGCCTTAACTATCAGTGCTCGCGCGGCGGTAGCTCGCCAGAGAACAGATCATCTTCCAGCGGGTTGCCGGCGATCGCGTGCTCTTCTGAGGCCCAGGCGCCGAGGTCGATCAGCTTGCAGCGTTCGCTGCAGAATGGCCGGCTCGGGCTTTGCGGGCCCCATTC
Source organism: Pseudomonas sp. FEMGT703P (assembly GCF_002786345.1). Taxonomy (NCBI): domain Bacteria; kingdom Pseudomonadati; phylum Pseudomonadota; class Gammaproteobacteria; order Pseudomonadales; family Pseudomonadaceae; genus Pseudomonas; species Pseudomonas sp. FEMGT703P. Next base: position 380,129 of record NZ_PGCM01000005.1, read on the forward strand.
TACGGGGGCGCTACAGGTGGGGCAGGCGACTAGGGTTGGCGTACTCATGCTTGGCCTCCGCGTAGGCTTAGGTAAAAGGTGTGGAGTCGTTCCACTTCGGCTCGCAGCCAGGGCAAGTCTTGATCATTAAGCAGTACGTCATGGGCATGCTGCAGGCGCTCTTCACGGCTGGCCTGGGCTTTGAGAATAGCCTGCACCTGTTCGTTGGAGCTCTGGTCGCGAGCCATGGTGCGCTGCACTTGCAGCTTTTCAGGTGCGTCCACCACCAGTATGCGCTGAGTCAGCTTGTGCTGGCCTGACTCAACCAGCAGTGGAGAAACCAGAATGGTATAGGGTGATTTTGCGCGCGCTAGGTACTGGATGATTTCCTGGCCGATAAGCGGATGCAGCAGCGCTTCGAGCCAGCGTCGCTCATTGGCATCGGCAAAAATCCGGTTGCGCAGTGCTGTGCGATCAAGCTGGCCGTCGGCCTGCAACACATCGCTGCCGAAGTGTTCAGCTATCTTCGCCAGCGCTGGCTTACCCGGCTCAACCACCCAGCGCGCAGCGTGGTCGGCATCGATCAGGTGCACGCCCAGATCGATAAAGTGCTGAGCGACAGCGCTCTTACCGCTGCCAATGCCGCCGGTAAGGCCAAGAATCCAGGGTTTTGTCATCAAGGTGTGAGCTCATGCAGGACATACAAGAGCGCGATTGTAGTGCAGCGGCTTGGCTGATGGCGAACCATAGAGGGCGGCTCAGTTCTTGAGCCGCCGACGGTTACTGGTGTGACGTGCCAGCCCGGCTTTAGCCAGGGCTATGACGCTTTTTTAGAACCCTGCAATCTGCAGGTAGCTTGAAGTGATTTGCTCACCCCAGATCAAGGCAATCCAGCCGGCAATCGCCAGATAAGGACCAAAGGGGATAGGCGTGCTGGCTTCCGCGTTTCGCAGGCGCAGCATGATCAAGCCCAGCACCGCGCCAACCAGAGATGACAGCAATATCGTCAGCGGCAATACCTGCCAGCCACCCCAGGCGCCGAGCATCGCCAGCAGCTTGAAGTCACCGTAACCCATGCCTTCCTTGCCCGTTACCAGCTTGAACAGCCAGTACACCGACCACAGGCTCAGATAGCCAGCAATCGCGCCCCAGAGCGCATCTTCCAGGCTGGTAAACACCCCAAAGCTATTGGTAATCAAGCCAAGCCACAGCAACGGTTGCACCAGCGAGTCTGGAAGCAGCTGATGATCAACATCGATCAGGCTCATCGCGAGTAAGCCCCAGGTCAGCAGCAACATCGCTCCCGCCTGCCAGGTAAAACCGAAGTGCCATGCGATAAAAGCCGACAACAAGCCACAAGTCAGCTCAACCAACGGGTAGCGCATGCTGATTGGTGCTTTGCAGCTAGAGCACTTACCGCGCAGAAACAGGTAGCTGATAACCGGAATATTTTCCCAGGGCTTTATTTCATGAGAGCAGTGCGGGCATTGCGAGTTGGGCAGCAAAAGATTGAATGCTGATGTGCTTGTGTCGGCAGGCAGAAGCAAAATCGCTTTTGCTTCTGCCTGCCACTCACGTTGCATCATCACGGGGAGTCGATATACCACTACATTAAGGAAGCTACCAATTAGTAGTCCAAGCAACAGCGCGGCTGCGGTAAATAGAATGGTGTTGGTAGCAATGACATATAAGTTGAGCATCAACCTATCACGCCGCCCAGGCTGAAAATTGGCAGGTACATGGCAATGATCAGACCACCCACCAGAATGCCGAGAACAGCCATGATTAATGGTTCGAGCAGTGTGGTGAGGTTATCCACCGCGTTATCGACCTCAGCCTCATAGTAGGTGGCAACCTTATCCAGCATTGCGTCAAGGGAGCCGGACTCTTCGCCAATTGCGGCCATCTGCACTGCCATCGCGGGGAAAATACCAGTATTGCGCATGGCGAAGTTTAGCTGCATGCCGCTGGATACATCTTGTTTAATTCGATTTACCGCTGTGCGGAATACCACGTTGCCAGTTGCGCCCGCTACAGAATCAAGCGCTTCCACAAGCGGTACGCCGGCTGAGAAGGTTGTTGCTAGAGTGCGGCCAAAACGTGCAACTGTGGCTTTGAAAAGAATACTGCCAACAATTGGTAGTTTGAGCTTTGCTTTGTCAGTGGCGTCACGGAATTTCTCACTTTTACGGTGAGCGGTTTTAATTACGAAGGCTGCACCAAAAAATGCGGCAAGTATTAGAAACCACCAGGCCTGGAGAAACTCAGACATGTTAATGACCATCATGGTGAACGCCGGGAGTTCTGCTCCAAAGCCAGCAAAAACGCCCTGAAAGGTCGGTACCACCTTGATGAGAAGAATGGCTGTAACAATCACAGCGACAATAATTACCGCAACAGGGTAAGTCATTGCTTTTTTGATTTTAGCTTTGAGTGCCTCGGTTTTTTCTTTGTAGGTTGCTACACGATCAAGCAGCATTTCCAAGGCGCCGGATTGCTCGCCAGCATCCACCAAGTTGCAATACAGGTCGTCAAAGTGGTCGGGGAATTTGCGCAATGAGTTGGCAAGGCTGTTACCGCCAGACACTTCTTGCTTCACGTTGCCGATTAGTGTGCGCATATTAGGGTTTTCAAACCCCTCGCCAATAATGTCAAACGACTGCAGCAATGGAACCCCTGCCCCCATCATTGTAGCCATTTGACGTGTGAATAGCGCGATGTCCATTGGGGTGATTTTTTTGCCTGCGCCGCCAAATAGCGATTTTGACTTCTTTTTTACTTTATTGGCTGCAATGCCCTGTGCCCGCAGCTGAGATTTCACCAGTGCAGCCGAGGTGCTATTCACTTCCCCTTTGAGCGTGTTGCCTTTCTTGTCTTTGCCTTCCCACTGAAAAGTGCTGGGCTGAATAGTCTTGGTCGCCATGGGTTAGTCCTTAGTGACGCGGTTCACTTCTTCAAGGCTGGTGACACCTTGCATGGCCTTCAGCAGGGCTGAGGTGCGAAGGTCATTAAAGCCGTCTTTACGCATCTGGAGAGAGATATCTATCGAGTTGCCTTCTTCCATGATAATCCGTTGCAGTGCAGGCGTGTTTTTAACTACTTCATAAATACCGACACGGCCTTTGTAACCACCGTTGCAGCTGTCGCAGCCTACAGGGCTGTAAATCTTGAATTTGCCAATCTGGTCTTCTGGGAAACCTTCCTCTATCAAGGTTTCGCGCGGGACCTGTACTTCTTTCTTGCAGTGGCTGCACAGTTTGCGCGCCAGGCGCTGAGCAATAATCAGATTGACTGACGTGGCAATGTTGAACGACGGCACCCCCATGTTGCGCAGGCGCGTCAGTGTTTCTGCGGCGCTATTGGTGTGAAGTGTTGACATCACCATGTGGCCTGTCTGGGCGGCCTTGACGGCAATCGATGCGGTGTCCAGATCGCGAATCTCGCCGACCATGATGATGTCAGGGTCCTGACGCAGGAATGACTTCAGCGCGGCGGTAAAGTCCATGCCCTGTTTGGGGTTGACGTTGACCTGGTTGATGCCCTCCAGGTTGATCTCAACCGGGTCTTCAGCTGTAGAGATATTGACGTCGACGGTGTTGAGGATATTCAGGCCCGTATAAAGGGAGACTGTTTTACCGGAGCCAGTGGGGCCGGTTACCAGAATCATGCCCTGCGGTTGTTTCAGTGCGGCCATGTACAGCTCTTTCTGTGACTCTTCGTACCCAAGGGCGTCGATGCCCATCTGTGCACTAGCGGAGTCAAGAATCCGCATCACGATCTTTTCGCCCCACAGTGTTGGGCACGTGCTTACACGAAAGTCGATGGATTTTGTTTTTGAAATGCGCATCTTTATCCGCCCATCCTGCGGCTTGCGGCGCTCGGAAATATCCAGGCCTGCCATTACCTTGAGGCGAGCTGAGATGCGCGGAGCGAGCTGAATAGGCGGGCGAGCAATTTCCTGCAGGATGCCGTCGGTGCGAAAGCGTACACGGTAGGTTTTCTCATACGGCTCAAAGTGCAGGTCAGATGAGCCGCTTTTAATAGCGTCCAGCAGCATCTTATTCACAAAGCGAACTACCGGAGCGTCATCGCCATCACCTCCTGCGGCATTGTCATCCTTGCCTTCCGCTTCGGTCTCGAACTCAAGGCCTTCGTCGAGGTCGATGTCGCCCATTCCGCTCATGGCTTTGCTGCCGCTGTCGAAATACTGATCGATTGCGGCGTCAAGGCGGTCGTCTTCGACCATGATCATTTCGGTATTCATGCCCGTGCTGAACTGAATATCGGTGATAGCCTGTTGTTGGGTGGGGTCCGAGATACCAATAAACAGCTTATTGCCGCGTTTCCATAGGGGCACAACGCGGTGCTTGCGGGCGAGTTTTTCGCTGATTAGCTCTTTAGGTTGGGCCTCGCGGTCGAGTGAGGCGAGGTCCATATGCGGTACGCCAAACTGCTCTGCTGCTTGTGCGGCGATTTGCCGGCTATTAGCCAGCTTGTTCTGTACCAGATAGGTGACCAGGGGGATGTTATTGCGCTGGGCTTGCTGCGAGGCTTTGACGGCGGTGGGCTCGTCGATAATTTCAGCAAGTACCAGCTGGCGAATCAGTCCGGTCAGAACGGGGGCATCAGTCATAAAGGTCACATCGAGAGCGGTAAAGTATCCACAACTTATAAACGAGAAGCTGGGGCGCTGCCACTGCGTGCGAGTGACGTGACAAAAAACGTCGCTTTTTAGCGCAAATTTTTGCGGGTTGTCGGCGAGCTTTGTCTGGAGTGCTTGGGCTTGGGCGGAAGTAAGCTTGGCATGCTATTTGATATGTTCTACGCACGAGCCAACAGGCTACGTTAACTGTGCATTTCTAGGAGATCACCATGAAGTCGAACAAGAGCCAAAAGGGTTTTACCCTGATCGAGCTGATGATCGTTATCGCGATCATCGGTATCCTTGCTGCTGTTGCCATCCCTCAGTTCCAGGATTACCAGGCCAAGGGCTACGACAAATCGGCTCAGTCCGATGCGCGTAACATCATGACCGGCGCCATCGCCAACTCCAACTAATTTAGGGAACTGTGATCATGAAAAAAATTATTGCTGCTTCTCTGTTTGCTGGCCTGTTCAGTTCTGTTGCTTTTGCAACTCCAGCACCAAGTGCTGACATCACTGTCGATTTGACCGGCGGTGGCTATAAGGCTATTGGTACCCCTACTGGTACCGGCATCAACCTGGCTCGCTCCGGCTTGATGCAGGCTCAGGCTAGCCGTGCCGGTTTTGTGAAAAACAATTTTGAATTCACTGTTTCTGCCAACGTAGTTGCTGGCATCAATGAAGACGCTGCTAACAGTCGTTTTGGCGTAATTTCTGGGTCGAACAAAGGTTATGTTTTGTTTACCGGTACTTCGGTGGGTGGCAGTATTTCTCAGTGCGGTCCGCTGATCGGGAAATCTATTCCTAACCTGGCTGCGAGCGCCGTGATTACTGGTAACCTGGTGTTTGGCCGGCCTAATGGCTGCAATCTCTAATTTGCATATGCAAATCGTGTAAATGAGCCCCCGAAAGGGGGCTCTTTTTTGGATTATACAAATGTTCGAGCTAACAGCATTAGGTGTGCGTGCGGGTGTGCGGGGGCAAGGCTTCCGTATCCTGTTACTGATCACGTTGGCGTTGCTGGGTGCCGCGCTATTGGCTGGAAACTTTTCCGGCAGACAACCGCTTACTGTGACTCTGGATGTCGGGTTGAGCGGGTTGCGTTTTGTTTTGCTGCTGATGGCGCTGCTCTGGGTGCAGGATCTGCTGGCCAGGGATATTGAGCGTAAAACCATCTATTTTCTGCTGGCTTATCCGGTTACCCGTAGCCAGTTTCTGCTTTCCCGTTTTTTTGCCGTCGCTTTCTTAAGCGCAAGTGCCCTGGTTTTTGTTGGTCTGGCGTTGTGGTTGGTGTTGTATCTGTTTGGCTCCAGTCATCCGCAGCTACAACCGCCTGCGCTGGGTATGCCTTATATGATGGCACTGCTGGGTATCTGGCTGGATCTGCTGGTAGTGGCGGCTTTTGCCATGCTTTTATCCAGTATTTCCACTACGCCGTATTTGCCCCTGCTGTTGGGCTTTGCCTTTGCTTTGGCCGCTCGCGGGCTAGGCCCGACCATTAGCCACCTGCGTAGCGATCGCTCTGATCCTTTGCATGATGCCCTGTTTGGCCCCGTTCTGGAGCACGCCTATACCTGGCTGCCTGATTTATCGCGGCTGGACTGGCGAGCCCTGGCGCTGTACGGCTTGACGCCGGACTTCACTGCTATGGCGCTGGCTGCGCTTAATGCGGCAGCTTATATCGTGCTGCTTTTGACGCTGGCAGCTGTGGTCTTTCAGCGGCGCAACTTCACATGAGTTTTTGGCGTCCGTTACTGGTGGCTGCGTTGTGCTGGGGCGCTTTTGCTTATAGCGGTCTGCGTTTGCATGACCATCAACGCTTGGATCAGCGCCTTGAAGTGCTGCGGGTGCGCCTGCCGCTGCTGGTGCAATTGCTGTATTCAGGTGGCGACCCCTATCTTGCGGCGAATCTCAATGTATTTCGCAGCATTGTGGTGGATGTGGCAGTTACCGAGCAGGAAACCTACCGTATTCAGGGGCAATTGCAGGCGGATGCTGCGAGGTTTAATCCGTTGCATGAAGATAATTATTATATTGCTGCCGCAATCTTGCCTTGGAACGGTCAGGTCGAGGCGGGCCAGGAAGTGCTATTAAAAGCCGCTCAATCACGTACTTGGGATATGTGGCCGGCGTTTTATTATGCTTTCAATGCCATGTACTTTGAGCGTGATATGACCAAAGCTGGGCATTGGGCGGAGATTGCCGCGCAACGAAGCCCAAAAAATGCGCCTGCACTGCGCAGTATGGCTGCAGCTTGGTATGAGCGGCAGAATGACTCGGCGGTGGCCCTGGATGTATTGCGCAATATGCATGCACAAAGTACCGATAAGGAGTTTCGTCGACTGCTCCAGGCACGAATTGCGCGACTGGAGGGATTACTGGCGCTGCGCGCGGCATTGGCTGAATACCGCCAGCAGCATCAAGGTAAATTGCCCACTACTTGGGCTCAACTGATTGGCTATGGTGAGCTTACGGTTTTTCCTGAGGATCCGCTGGGGGCGGGTTACACGCTGGATGCCAGCGGTGAGTTGCAAGTGGCTGACCATATCGACATACGGAAGCAAGAATGAATCTGGTTGAAGTAGCGGGTTTGATCAAACGATTCAAACTCAAGGGCCGCGAAGTCAACGCGCTTGATGATGTCAGCTTTACGGTCGCGGCGGGCGAGTCGGTGGGTTTTATCGGCCAAAACGGTGCAGGTAAAAGCACCACTATCAAGATTCTGTTCGGGGCTATTCGTGCCGATGCTGGTGAGGCCTTGTTGATGGGGCGCTCGGCAGAGGATCCGCGCTCGCGCGCTGGTGTGGGCTATGTGCCGGAAAACCCTTATTTATATGAGCAACTAACGCCGCGTGAAGTACTGTCGGCAGGTTTGCGTTTGCATGGCATTCGCGGGGTGGAGAATACGCGTCGTACTGCCCTTTGGCTGGATAAGCTGGGTATTGCTTATGCGGCCGACAAGCGTATTCGCAATCTGTCCAAGGGTATGACACAGCGCACTGCGCTGGCTCACGCATTTGCCATTCAGCCTGAGCTGTTGGTGCTGGATGAGCCGATGTCCGGACTTGACCCCGTGGGGCGCCGGCAGGTCGCGGATTTGATGCAGGAGTATCGCCAGCAGGGCGGCACCTTGTTTTTTTCCACGCATATCCTGCATGACGTAGAGCGCCTGGCGGATCGTTTTGTGATGATCCACAAGGGTGAAATTGTCGCTCAGCAGTCAATGGCGGAAATGTTGGCTAGTCAGAGCATGCTGGTGGTGCGTTATCACGGAGAGGCAGCACTTGAGGGCTTCCGGCCTGACGCTCAGCAGATATGGAAAGGGTTGTGCCCGCGCACGGATCTGCCTGCGTTGTTGCAGCGCTTACAGGATAGCGGTGCGGTGCTGATTGATGCTCAGCCGCAAAGCACCCTGGAAAATGTCTTCGAAGGTTTGGTGCTCAAATAAGCGTGCTGGCTTCCGATGCTGAGTCCCAGCGTGTTGTCGGGTCCCGGCTTGAGTACGTGCCTGCACTTGATGGCTTGCGTGCGTTAGCCATTGCATTGGTGATGCTGTTTCATGCCGGTGTGCCGTTTCTGCCTGGGGCAAACCTGGGTGTAGACATCTTTTTCGTATTAAGCGGTTATCTAATTGGTCGGCTTTTGTTGGCCGAGTTCAGGGTTCATGCTGCTATCGACTTGCGTCGCTTCTACCGCCGTCGCCTTTGGCGGTTGATGCCACCATTATTATTGTTGCTGGCACTCTATGCGGTGTTGGCTCCTCTGGTCTGGCCGGATTATTACTTCCATCTGCGCGATGGCATCGAGCTGTTGCTCTATCTGGCGGATATTGCGCTGGTATTTGGTGATGGCCCGCAATACTTATTGCATGCTTGGTCGCTGGGTATCGAAGAGCGGTTCTACCTACTGTTTCCAGTGCTGCTTTTATTCCTACTACGTATCAGCAGTTACAACCGGCTTTGGCTGTTTTTTTTGCTGCTGGCCTTACTGGTGACCTTGTGGCGGTTTTATTGGGTGCAGTTGGATAGCTACGAGGTAGCTATGTACTTCCGCTTCGATATGCGACTCAGTGGTTTATTGCTGGGGGTTATGGTGGCCTGGTTGGCGCCCGCTTGGTTGCCGGACATGGGGCGTGCTGGGCGCTCAATGCTGCCGCTCATGTTAGGGGTTCTATTATTGTTGGTGCTGCCGGAGCATGGGCAGCCGTGGCGTTTGGCGTATGGCTTGCCGGTTGTGGAGTTGCTGACTGCGCTGGCTATTATCTGGGTGGTGCAGCAACCAGGCTGTTTGTTGGCCAGGTTATTGGGCGCGCCGGCCTTGGTTTATGTTGGCAAGATTTCTTACGGTCTCTACCTGTTCCATTACCCGATAATGCAGTATCTCAAGGGTCTATATTCGTGGCCTGCAGTTGCGGTGGGCGGAGTAATTCTAGCTGGGGTTTTGGCTGTTCTCAGTTGGCATCTGTTGGAGATGCCGCTGAGTCGCTGGCGTAAACGGTAGGTTGATTTGTGTGGGCTGTTTGGCTGTTTTAGGCGTGCTTCGGCAAAGGTATGGTTTATGCGGTAAAGCCGGGGCTTATAAAGCCAGCCGCATCGATAAGTCCACTGCCTCAACATCCTTGGTCAGCGTGCCAATCGACACATAGTCCACCCCTGTTTCGGCAATCGCCCGCAGGGTACTTTCGCTTACCCCGCCCGAGGCTTCCAATTTTGCTTGGTCTTGGGTGAGGGCTACAGCTTCGCGCATATCATCCAGGCTCAGCTCATCAAGCATGATGATGTCAGCTCCTGCATCTAACGCCTGGCGCAGTTCTTCCAAGCTTTCCACTTCAACTTCCACCGGCTTGCCAGGGGCGATTTTGTGAGCGGTTGCTACTGCTTGGGAAATGCCGCCGCAGGCGGCGATATGGTTTTCTTTAATAAGAAAAGCGTCGTAGAGGCCGATGCGGTGGTTGTGGCAGCCGCCCTGTGTCACTGCGTATTTCTGCGCCAGGCGCAGGCCGGGTAAGGTTTTGCGGGTGTCGAGTAGTTTGACGGCAGTGCCTTGCACCAGATCTACGTAGTGCCGGCAGCGGGTGGCGACGGCGGAGAGGGTTTGCAGGAAGTTCAGGGCGCTACGTTCGCCGCTGAGCAGGGCGCGAGCAGGGCCCTCGAGTTCAAACAAGACTTGATTAGCCTCGGCGCGTTGGCCGTCCTGGATATGCCAGTGCACGGCGACCCGCGGATCGAGTTGGCGGAATACGGCATCGACCCACGCGGTGCCGCAGATGACTGCGGATTCGCGCGTGATGACCTTAGCGTGCGCCAAGCGCTCGGCGGGGATCAGTTGGGCGGTGATGTCGCCGCTGCCAATATCCTCTGCCAGTGCGCGGCGCACATTGGCCTCGATTTCGTGGGCGAGGTCGGCGAGGATGAGGTTAGGCATGATGGGCTCCAGTCAGCAGAATGCGCCGATTATAGGGACTGATGGCTGTTTGCGCAGTCTTTGCAGCTGTTCTCTGGGCCCGGCGGGGCTATGCTGAAGAGGTTCTTCGTTGGCTGCATGCAGCCGCTACACAGCGTTGTGTTGCGTTCGTCGTATGCAGGTAACCGTTGGTAGGCTGTGATGCTGCATCTGTGACGCCTGTCATGTCTGTAGGAAAAGTCAGCTTGGTATGCGAGCGCGCATCCCTATAATGACTTTACTTTTTATGAATGTTGACGCCAGGCCTTTGACGTTACGGATGACGCTCAGTTGATCGCTGTGCAGATCGGTTCGCCCAAGAGGGGCAGTCTGCAGGAGACTCGCAATGAAGACTGATGCGAATGTGGTGCACCTGAGCAAGGTGAGCCCTGAGCAACCGCCCACTTCGCCGGTAGGAAGACTGCCTGTGGCGCTGACAAATGTGCGTGACAAAGCGGCGCAACAGCTGAAAACGGCGTTGCAGGCGCTGTTCGACAATGCGGACGATACGCTGTTCGAGATGGCGGATCGCGCCACCAGCAATGCTGAGCAGAATGCGTTCTTTGAGGCGATGCGCGATCTGCGCTTGAAGCGCAAAAATATCGAGCGCGGCTTTCTGCAAAAGGTCTTTGAGGCCTTTGCAACCCTGAATCAATATGAAATCGGTAAGCCTGCGCCTTTGGATGCTGTGTCGTTTGACACCCTGTCGCTGGTGCAGAACGATGCGCTGGAAGAGTCAGTTGCTCTGGATTCGATGGTGGCTAAAGTTGTCAGTCGCGACGGCGCTGCGCTCAGCCATCTGACCACGCGCTTTAACGCCATGGTCAGCAAGAAGCTGGACGACAAGAGCAACCCTGTCGGTCCGACCAGCCTCTGTGAATTTTTCCTTGATGCTTGCAGTAGCTTGGGCGTCGAGATACGGGTCAAGCTGATCATCCTTAAGCTGTTCGAGAAGTACGTACTCAGCGACCTCGATCAGTTGTATGCCGAAGCCAATCAGGCACTGATCGCCGCCGGCGTTTTGCCCGAGCTTAAATCCGCCCCTGCGCGGCGTAATCCTTCGCGCGCCAGTGCACTGGCAGGCGGTGCTCGTCAGGATGCATCGTCGGAACTCTCGGCTGAGTTTGCTGATGAAGGCGTGCAGGAAGTGTTTGGCGCGCTGCAGGAGCTGCTTTCCCAAGCGCGTGGCTCGGTGATTCCGCGGCGCAATCGTCCGGCCGATGCGATGCCGATCTCCAGCAATGACCTGATGCGCCTGCTCTCGCATATGCAGCAGCGTGCGCCTGCACAGGTCAGTGACGACTTTGATCTGCGTGAGCAGCTGGAAGGCTTGCTGACCCGTGCTAGCGCCAAGGCGGGCAAGGCGCGTGTGGTCGGTGAGGTCGATGAAGATGTTATCAACCTGGTGTCGATGCTCTTCGAGTTTATCCTCGATGACCGTACCTTGCCGGACTCACTCAAGGCATTGATTGGCCGCTTGCAGATTCCGATGCTGAAGGTGGCGGTGATCGACAAGACCTTCTTCAGTCGTGGTAGTCATCCGGCCCGCCGCCTACTCAATGAAATTGCCTCTGCTGCACTCGGTTGGGGTGAGCAGGACGATGCGCAGCGCGACAGCCTGTATCAAAAGATCGAGCAGGTGGTGCAACGCCTGCTCAATGATTTTGTTGATGATCCGGTGATCTTCTCCGAGCTATTGGCCGAGTTCCTGGCGTTTACCGGAGACGAGCGCCGCCGTAGTGAGCTGCTCGAGCAGCGCACCCGTGATGCCGAGGAAGGTAGCGCGAAGGCTGCAATGGCGCGGCGTGAGGTCGAACAAGCACTGAATGAGCGGCTGCTCGGTAAAACCCTGCCGGAAGTGGTGGTGCGCTTGCTGCAGGAAGCCTGGAGCAAGGTGTTGATGTTGACCTGCCTGAAGCATGGCGTTGAGTCGGCAGAATGGCAGGCCGCGTTAGCGACCATGGATGATTTGGTCTGGAGTGTTGAGCTTCACGAAGAGCCGGAAGCGCGGATGCGTTTGCTGGAGATGGTGCCGGGGCTGCTCAAGGCACTGCGTGAGGGCATGGCCAGCGCGGCCTTTGATCCATTCTCCACCGGTGAATTCTTCAGTCAGCTGGAAGCCTTGCATGTGCAGGCTTTCCAACGCTTCAAGCGCAGCCTGCCGGAAGAGCATCCGCAGGATGATGCCCCCGTGTTGGCTGAAATCGACGAAGAGCAGCGTGCTGCTTTGGCCGAGGCCGGTATCGAGTTGCCATTGTTGGAGCTTCCGGCCGCGGAAGTGGTTGAAGAGCCGGCGATGGTCGAGGTGGTGGAAGAGATCATTCTGCTGGCGCCTGGCGAGCTGCGTGCTGCTGAGCCGGAAGCCAGCCTGCCGGACGACGATGAGTCGCTGCTGCAGGTCGATAATCTGCGGGTCGGCAGCTGGGTCGAGTTTCAGGAAGATGAAGAGCACAAGCTGCGTTGCAAGCTGGCAGCGGTGATAAAGCCGACCGGTAAATACATCTTCGTCAACCGTACCGGTATGAAGGTGCTGGAAAAAACCCGTATGGGGCTGGCTGTGGAGTTCCGCCGCAACGCGATTCGCTTGCTAGATGATGCATTGCTGTTTGATCGAGCGTTGGAGTCGGTGATCGGCAACCTGCGTAAGCTCAAAGGCGCTTAATCGAGTCATATTGATGCGTTACGACAACGCCGCCAGGGCTTAGCCCAGGCGGCGTTTTTGTATCTGCGCGCTGCTTGGGCATTCACCCTTGGCCTTGAGCCGGAGCTGCACTAGAGTGGTGGCTCGTTCAAGGAGTCTTTCATGCAGCTGGATCCTTCCAGTGGCTGGTGCGATGGCATCCAGCACTGCCCATCGCCGAACTTCAATCAGCGACCGCTGGGCGAAGTCTCCCTCTTGGTGATTCATAACATCAGCTTGCCGCCTGGTCAGTTTGGTACGGGCAAGGTGCAGGCGTTTTTTCAGAATCGTCTGGACGCCGATGAGCATCCCTACTTCGCCAGTATCGCCAGCCTGCAGGTGTCCGCGCATTTCTTTATCGAACGTGATGGCGCCGTTACGCAATTTGTTTCCTGTAACGAGCGCGCCTGGCATGCCGGGGTGTCGCGGTTTGCAGAACGGGAAAACTGTAATGATTTTTCCTTAGGCATTGAGCTTGAGGGCACCGATGATCTGCCGTTTACCGTCGCGCAGTATGCTGCGCTGATTGATCTGATTCAGCAGCTGCAGGCGGCTTATCCTGCCATCACTGTGGAGCGCATATGTGGCCACAGCGATATCGCGCCAGGTCGCAAGACTGACCCGGGTCCGGCATTCGATTGGCAGCGCGTGCGCATGGCATTGCAGCAAGACAAGGAGCTGACATGAATTTTCTGGTGCTACTGCTGGTTCTCTGGGTCGAGAAGTTTTCGTCTTGGCGTAAGCCCATTCAACACGATGGCCCATGGTTGCGTTTGCTGGCTGCGACTGAGAGCAAGCCGCAGTGGGCTGAGCGGCCTTGGCTGGTGTTGGCCGTGCTGGTGCTGTTGCCGTTGTTCGTGCTGGGCTTGATTCTGCTGATCCTAGAACCGGTGGCTTATGGTTGGCTGGCGTTGCCGGTGCATCTGTTGGTGGTGATTTACAGCTTGGGGCGTGGTGATTTGTTGGCGGCATTAGGGCCGTTTCGCGACAGCTGGCGCCGTGAGGATGCCGAGGCCGCGTACCTGGTAGCGCGGCGCGATCTGGCCTTGGAAGCGGAGGAAGAGGGCGAGTTGCTGCAGCGAGTACAGGGGCATCTGGTGTGGCAGGCCTACCAGAGTTTCTTTGCGGTGATCTTCTGGTATGCGCTGCTGGGGCCTTTGGCGGCGCTGGCATACCGGCTGGTCGCCCTGGCCAGTGAACATTCCACGCTGCCAGCCTTGCGTGAGGCAGCAGTGCAGGTACGCCACGGCTTGGACTGGTTGCCGGTGCGTGTGCTGGCCGCCAGCTTTGCCATGGTCGGCAACTTCGCCGGCGTCAGTCGCACCTTGCTGCATGAGCTGCTCAGCTGGGATATCAGCGCCGCACAATTGGTCATCATCACGGCGCGGGCTGCTGGCGAAACGCCGGAACCGGTGATTGGCGAGGTTGGTGTCAGCAGTCTTGATGGGCTGTGGCAGCTGCTGGTGCGTGCGGCGGTGTTCTGGTACGCGGTGTTCGCTGTGTGGACCCTGCTTATTTAAAACAGGCTATTCGTTCCACAACCAGGCGGCGCCACGCACACCGCTTGAGTCGCCGTGGCGAGCCTGAAGCAGGCGCGTGTTGACCTGATCGGAAAACACATAGCGCGGCAACAGAGGCGTCACCTGGGAGTAGAGCGCCGTGTTGTTGGACAGCCCACCGCCCAGCACAATCACGTGCGGGTCCATCAGGTTGATCACCGCTGCCAGGCCGCGTGCCAACTGGTCGTAGTAGCGGTTAACGGCTTCTTGCGCATCAGCCTGGCCGGCGCCTGCCGCACGAACCAGTTCACCTGCTTCCAGGCCAAGGCCGCTGCGTGCTGCCCAGCCTGGACCGCTGAGAAAGGTTTCAATGCAGTCATCCTGGCCGCAATAACAGCGGCGGCTTGGACCATCCTCCTCACGTCGCCAAGGCAAGGGGTTGTGTCCCCATTCGCCGGCGATGGCATTCGGGCCGCTGAGCAGTTGCTGGCGCACGACCAGTCCGCCGCCAACGCCGGTTCCAAGAATTACCCCGAAAACACTTATGGCACCTTCGCCTGCGCCATCGCAGGCTTCCGAAAGGGCAAAGCAGTCGGCGTCATTGGCCAGGCGCACCGGGCGCTGGAGGCGCTGCTCAAGGTCGGCTTGCAGATCCTGGCCGATCAGACACTGCGAGTTGGCATTCTTGATCCGCCCATGGTCGGGCGAGCGTGTGCCGGGGATACCGACACCGACGCTGCCTTGGATGCCCAGTTCGCGTTCGCAATCTTCAACTAAGCTGGCAATCAGACCGAGGGTTTTAAGGTAATCGCCCTGGGGTGTTGGGGCGCGGCGGCGCAAGACTTGCTGGCCATTGTGCAGGGCGATTATTTCGACTTTGCTGCCACCCAGATCAATACCGAGCTTCAGTTGTTTGCGCATCATTAACCTTAAGTTACAGAGGTTGGAGTCGATAAGAGGTATACATGACGCCCTGCTCGGTCGTTATTTTGTGACATTGATCACATTAATCTGCCTGTATTTACCCGGTTGATGCAAATGCCACAGGTCGAGCAGCAAGGGACATACAAGCCGCCGTTTGAGACCCTGAACGACTGTTTTGTAACCTTACACGACAATAATTAGAACTGGAGACGTCCTGTGAAGACCGTGTTGTATCCGGCCATCGCGCTAATGAATCGCCTCAGCTTCGGCATGAAGTTCAGTCTGATCAGTGTTCTGTTCTTTCTGCCCATGCTGGTCACCAACTTCTATTTGGTGCGCGACTCCTATCTGCAGTTCGTCAGTACCCAGGCGGCGCTCGAGAGCATTGATCTGCTCGATCAGAGCCTGACGTTGCGGCGTAATCTTGAGGACTTCGTCGACCTCACCGAGATCAACGCAATGATCGGTCAGTCGGGCCAGGCGGGTGATCTAGAAACGCGGCTGGTAAAGCTGCAAGGCAGCATCGGCGAGGCGTTGCAGGGCATGGCGGCAGTGGTACGCGAGCCTGAGCAGATTGAGGAATTCAACAACAAGCGTGATCAGTTGATTGCTGAATTAGGCGCTGTGCAGGCCGAGACGTCGCTGCAGGGCAAAATTGCCCTTGCTGAAAAACTGCTGGGCAGCTCCCAGGTATTTATCAAGTTGGTCGCCGCCCAAGCCGGCTTGAGCCAGGATCGCCAGGGTTCTGTGCGGCAGATGATTGAGCTGGTGTCCGTGGACACGCCCAAGGTCACCGCGGCTCTTAGCGAAGGGCGCGCGGTCGGTGCTTATTCCCTGGCTCAAGGCTTTCTCAATTCCTCTGCCAGCACCACGTTTGACGAGCTGTTGCTGGAGCTGGAAAAGCTGCATGCCGAGTACGGCTTGAACCTTCAGGCTTCACTCAACAGCAGCGCGCAGGCCCGCACAGAGCTCGCCAGCCAAGCCGCCAGCAGCCTGGAGACCCTGAAAACCACTGCGGTATTGTTTGAGGACAAGGTGGTGATTGCCGATTCGCTGGACACGCCATGGGCGCAGTTCTATGCCGACATCAGCGGTGCCATGGATCAAACCTACCAACTCAATCATGCGGTGCTGGCGTTCCTCGATAAACAGCTGCAAGTTCGCCTGGAAGAAAACCGTACGCACATGGTGTTGCTGGTCGCGGCCCTGGTGGTGGTGTTCCTACTGATCGTCTACCTGTACAGCGGTTTTTATGTGTCGATCCGCACCACGCTGAAAAAGCTCGGTCAGGTGATGAACCAGGTGGCCGCTGGCGATATGACTGTCAGCTTCAAGGCGCAGAGCCAGGATGAGTTGGGCGAGCTGGGCCAGGTGTTTAATGAGACGGTCAGCAAGATCCATCAGCTGATCGAGCGTGTCGGCCAGACCGTGGTTGAGGTTGAACGTCAGGCGGACCGCGTGCAGCAGGTCTCCGGTGAAAGTAACCAGGCGGTAGCTGGCCAGCGCGGCCAGATTGATCTGA
This sequence comes from Pseudomonas sp. FEMGT703P, assembly GCF_002786345.1. NCBI lineage: Bacteria > Pseudomonadati > Pseudomonadota > Gammaproteobacteria > Pseudomonadales > Pseudomonadaceae > Pseudomonas > Pseudomonas sp. FEMGT703P. The sequence continues at coordinate 396,819 of NZ_PGCM01000005.1, forward strand.
TCGCCACTGCGATGAATGAGATGTCGGCCACTGCTCAGGAAGTGGCGCACAGTGCTGCCGCTGCAGTGGGCAGCGCCCAGAGCGTCAACGATGAAACGGTCAGCGGTCGAGCGCTGGTCGAGTCGCAAGTCGGCAGCATCCAGCGGTTGGCGGGTGAAATCGATCAATCCGTGGGCGTGATCAATAAGTTGGCCAGCGACAGTGCGTCGATCAGCCAAGTGTTGGATGTGATCAAAGGCATTGCCGAGCAAACCAACTTGCTGGCGCTCAACGCGGCCATCGAGGCAGCGCGAGCGGGTGAACAAGGTCGCGGCTTTGCTGTGGTGGCGGATGAGGTGCGTAACCTGGCTAAGCGTACGCAGCAGTCCACCGAAGAAATCGAGTCGATGATCGCCAAACTGCAAAGTGGCGTTGGTGCTGCGGTCAAGGCCATGAGTGCGAGCCACAAGATGGCTGATACCACCGTCAATGAGTCGGGCAAAGTGCAGCAGGCGCTGGAAAATATCCTCGGTGCGGTGGGCATGATCGTCGACCAAAACCAGCAGATCGCCACCGCTGCCGAAGAGCAGACCGCCGTGGCGCAGGATATCGACCAGAACATTGTCGAGATAAGCCAGGCCGGTGAGCGTACTGCCGAGGGCGCCAGCCAAACTGAACAGGCCAGCCGCGAGCTGTCCGGGCTTGTGGCGCGCCTCAAACAGTTGATCGGTGCATTCCGCGTCTGATTCGCCACTGCCAAGCAAAACCCGCCACTTTGGCGGGTTTTTTTATGCCCGGCAGTCAGCGTGGCTCAGGCGCGTTCGGCCATCGCCGAGAGTGCCACCGAGGTGGCGGCTGTGCGAGTTTCCACGCCGAGCTTCACGTATACGTGCTCCAGGTGTTTGTTCACCGTGCGCGGGCTGAGGCCGAGGATGTCGCCGATGTCGCGGTTGGTCTTGCCGCAGGCCACCCAGCGCAACACTTCCACTTCACGTTCGGTCAGCTGAAAACGCGCCGAGAGGGTGGCATAGGCTGGCTCGTCGTTGAGCGTCAGCGGTTGCGCCTGACTGGCGGCGCGCGCCGTTTGCAGGATACGCGCGGTGCGCAGGTGTGAGGCCACGCGGGCGAGGACTTCCTCAGTGTTGATCGGCTTGGTCACATAGTCGATACCGCCAGCCTCGAAGCCTTTGACCACATGCTCGCTGTCGGTCAGGGCGGTCATAAACAGCACTGGAATGTCGGCAGTGGCCGGATCGGCCTTGATCCGCTGGCAGGTCTCGAAGCCGTCCAGCCCCGGCATCATCGCGTCGAGCAGAATCAGGTCGGGACGCCGGCGCTGGATGCGGCTCAGCGCGCTCAGGCCATCCAGCGCCACCAGCACCATGTAGCCCACTTCATCGAGGGCGTCGGAGAGCAGCGCCAGGTTGTCCGGGGTGTCATCGACGATCAGGATCACCCCGCGCTCGGCGGCGCTGCTGTGCTGCTCAGATGGATGGGTCAGCGCGTTCATGTTCGGCCTCCTTGAGTTGGCGGTTGAATTCGTCCAGACGGTAGCTTTTCACCAGGGCGCGCAGGGGCGTGGTAAAGCTGGTGCTGGCGGGTGTCAGCCGATCAATGGCGTCGAGTTTCTCCAGAATGCCGCGGATATAGCCCATGGCGCCGAGCTCGCGCAGCGCTTCGAGATCAGTGGCGCTAGGGCGAACAGCCGCATTTTGTGTGGCGGCCGGGAGTTGCAGCGTGCGCCGCAACCACTGCAGGTCGAGGTGTTTGTGGATGCGTTCGAGTAACTCGGGGGTATGCACTGGTTTGGCCAGGTAGTCACTGCAGTCGGCGCTGACGCTGCGTTCACGGTCATCGGCAAAGGCGTTGGCTGAGATCACAATGATTGGGGCCTTGCTCTGTGCGTTGCGGCGAATCAGTCGGCTGGTTTCCCAGCCGTCCATCTGCGGCATCGACAGGTCCATGAGGATCAGGTCAGGCTGCAGCAGCGCAACCTGGCGGATGGCTTCCTGGCCACTGGCGGCCTGGGCGATGCTGAAACCCAGCGGTTCGAGCATGCCGGCCAGAACGCGGCGGTGTTCGATATGGTCATCCACCACCAGAATCAGCCGGCGCCGGCCCTGATAACCAATGATGTCGTGCTCTACATGCACCACCGCCTGCGGCACGCGCACCTCGGAGAGGAACAGGCGCACCTGGAAGCTGGTGCCCTGGCCTTGCATGCTTTTGACTGACAGCTCGCCGCCCATCAGCGAGGTGAGCATGCGCGTGATGGTCAGGCCGAGGCCGACGCCGTTGTCCTGGCGCATCAGGTCGCCGCGCTCGAATGGCTGGAAGATCCGCTCAATCTGCTCGGGGTCGATGCCGATACCAGTGTCGACGATCTCGAAGCTGGCGGTTTCGCGCAGGTAGCTGACGCGCAGGCAGACCTCGCCGCTGTCGGTAAAACGCACCGCATTGCCGAGCAGGTTGATCAGGATCTGCCGCACGCGCTTCTCATCACCACGTACCACTGCCGGCATACGCCCACTGGTTTCCAGGCGAAAGCGCAGGCCTTTTTCCTCGGCCTGCGGGGTGAACATGCGTTCGAGTTGGTGGATAAATTCGGGGAAAGGGACTTCCGTCAGCTCCAGGTTGAGCTTGCCGGCCTCGATCTTGGCCACGTCGAGCAGCCCGTCGATCAGCGACAGCAGGTGCGAGCCGCTGCGAAAGATGGTGGCCAGGGCATCCTGATGTTGCCCCGGCATACCGGCATCGCGCTGCAGAATCTGCGTATAGCCGAGGATGCTGTTGAGCGGCGTGCGCAGCTCGTGAGACAGCCCGGTGACGTAGCGGCTCTTGGCGGCGTTGGCGGCTTCGCTGGCTTCCTTGGCTTTCTGCAGGGCTTCGTCGGTCTTGCGGTGAGCTTCGATCTCCTGCATCAGCAGCTGGGTCTGGCGGTCGGATTCCTCCTGGGCTACCCGCCGACTTTCGCGGGTCAGCACTACCCACCAGGCGAGAATCGCGGCGAACAGCGAGAGGGTCAGGAAGGCCTTGAGAAACGCCAGATAGAGGGTTTCCTGCGCCTCCGGCGATTGTGCCACCAAGCCCTGTGATACCTGGCTGTAGATCAGTGCCAGAGCGCCGAACAGCAGCGCCACCAATACCGTCAGTAAGCCCAGGTACTGCGCCAGGCGGCTGTGCAGGCGCGGGATCGAGACCCGTGGGAACAGCCAGCGAATAAAGTCATCGAGCTGCTCGGACAGCCGCGCCCGCGGCTTGCAGGCATCGCCGCAGCGCGCATCGAGCGAGCAGCACAGTGAGCAGATCGGCGTGCTGTAGGCAGGGCAGAAGGCCATGTCTTCGCTTTCAAAGGCGTTACTGCACAGGCCGCACTGCACCGTGGTGGTGACACCATGTGGATAGAGCAACAGCGGGTCGCTGCTGCGCGCCAGGTAGTAGCGCCCGCCGGTGAGCCAGGCAATCAGCGGGGCGAAGAGCATGGCCGAGCCCAGTGCAACGAGCGGCGAGGCGGCCTGGGCAAAGGCGCCGAACAGGCCGCCGTGGGCCAGCACCGAGAGCAGGGAGGCGATCAGCATGGCGCCCACCCCCACCGGGTTGATGTCGTAAAGATGCGCGCGCTTGAACTCGATGTGCTTGGGCGACAGACCCAGCGGCTTGTTGATCACCAGGTCGGCGACCACCGCACCGATCCAGGCGATGGCGATATTGGCGTACAGGCCGAGCACTTCTTCGATGGCCTGGAACACCCCCAGCTCCATCAGCATAAGCGCGATGGCGACGTTGAACACCAGCCACACCACGCGCCCCGGATGGCTGTGGGTGACGCGGGCAAAGAAGTTCGACCAGGCCAGGGAGCCGGCGTAGGCGTTGGTCATGTTGATCTTCACCTGGCTGACGATGACGAACAGCACCATGGCCGCCAGCGCCCACTCCGGTGAGCTGAATACATAGTTGAACGCCACCAGGTACATCTGCGTCGGCTCGGCGGCGCGTTCCATGGGGATTTCATGCTGCAAAGCGAGAAAGGCCAGAAAGGCGCCGGCGAGCATTTTCAGCGCACCGGGGATGATCCAGCCCGGCCCGGCCATCAGCAGCGCGGCCCACCAGCGCTTGCGGTTGCGCCGGGTCTTTTCCGGCAGAAAGCGCAGGTAGTCGACCTGTTCGCCAATCTGCGTGACCAACGCCAGGGCCACGGTGCAGGCGGCGCCGAAGTACAGCAGGTTGAACGCGCCGCCTTCCCCCTCGCGGCCGGCGAAGCTGGTCCAGTCGCTGAGTGCTTCGGGGTTTTTGCCGATGACGAAGATGTAGGGCAGGAACAGCAGAAACAGCCACAGCGGCTGGGTCCACATCTGCAATCGGTTGATCAGGGTGATGCCGTAGGCCACCAGCGGGATGACGATCACCGAGCAGATCACATAGGCCAACGCCAGCGGGATGTTGAAGTACAACTCCAGCGCCAGGGCCATGATCGCCGCCTCAAGGGCGAAGAACAGGAAGGTGAAGCTGGCGTAGATCAGCGAGGTGATGGTCGAGCCGATATAGCCGAAGCCGGCGCCACGGGTCAGCAGGTCCATGTCCACGCCATAGCGCGCGGCGTAGTAGCTGATCGGCAGGCCGGTGAGAAAGATCACCAGGCTTACCGCAAGGATCGCCCACAGCGTGTTGGTAAAGCCGTAGCTCAGCGCCAGAGCACCGCCGATGGCCTCCAGGGCGAGAAACGACACCGCGCTGAGGGCAGTGTTGGCGATGCGCAGCTCTGACCACTTGCGAAACGACTTGGGTGTGAAACGCAGGGCGTAGTCTTCCATGGTCTCGTCGGCGACCCAGCTGTTGTAGTCGCGGCGGATCTTGACGATGCGCTGGGTGCCGGTCGGCTGCACAAGGACGCTCCTGAGTCGTGGCTAATACGCTTGTTTGAATTTGCAACATCCATGCCCTGCGTCTGCAGCCGCCGTCCTTGCGCGCGCGAGCTTCTATCTGCCAGCAGCTCGGGCGTGAGCTTGCACCAGCGTGGGGCGCGGAGCTGTACGTCAGATGACGTATGCCGTTACGTCAACCTGCGTATACCGCCCGCGCCTGTGGCAAACGCATGCTGGTGGCGAACCGAACTGGTACCCGCAAGGCGAGCCAGGGAGGAAAACCACCAGAGGAGCACGACCATGGATTCACCGACTCGCTTTCTCCCTCGTCGGCTAGCGTTGGGTGCTGCGGCACTCTCGCTGCTGGCGGCCAGTGTGTTCAGCCAGATGGCCCTGGCCGACGTCAACACCACCGGCCTGGCCGTGACCGACACCGAAGTGACGGTCGGTCAGCTGCATTCGGCCACCGGCACCATGGCCATTTCCGAAACCGGTTCAATCCAGGCAGAGCGCCTGGCCATCGAGCAGATCAACGCCAGCGGTGGCATCCTCGGCCGGCAGATCAAGATCATCCAGGAAGACGGCGCCTCCGACTGGCCGACCTTCGCTGAAAAAGCCAAGAAGCTACTGGTCGGCGACAAGGTCGCTGCGGTATTCGGCTGCTGGACCTCGGCCTCGCGCAAGGCTGTGCTGCCGGTGTTCGAGAAGGAAAACGGCCTGCTCTACTACCCGACCTTCTATGAAGGCCTGGAGCAGTCGAAGAACGTTATCTACACCGGCCAGGAAGCCACCCAGCAGATCCTCGCAGGCCTCGACTGGATCGCCAAGGAGAAGGGCGCCAAGACTTTCTACCTGATCGGTTCGGACTATATCTGGCCGCGCACCTCGATGAAGATCGCCCGCAAGCACATCGAAAACGTGCTCGGCGGCAAGGTGGTGGGCGAGGAGTACTACCCGCTGGGCAACACCCAGTTCGGCTCGCTGATCAACAAGGTCAAGCTGAAGAAGCCTGACGTGGTCTTTACCGCTGTGGTCGGTGGCTCCAACGTGGCCTTCTACAAGCAGATGAAAGCCGCCGGCGTCACCAGCGCCAAACAGAACCTGCTGACCCTGTCGGTGACCGAGGATGAGCTGCTGGGCATCGGCGGCGAGAACATGGACGGTTTCTACGCCTCCATGAAGTACTTCCAGAGCCTCGACAACCCGAACAACAAAGCCTTCGTTGAAGCGTTCAAGGCCAAGTTCGGCAAGGACTCGGTGATCGGCGACGTGACCCAGGCCGCCTACCTCGGCCCATGGTTGTGGAAGGCTGCAGTCGAGAAAGCCGGCAGCTTTGACGTCGACAAGGTGGCTGCCGCATCGCCTGGCATCGAGTTGACCACTGCGCCGGAAGGCTACGTCAAGGTGCACGACAACCATCACCTGTGGAGCAAGACCCGCATCGGCCAGGTGCAGAAGGATGGCCAGTTCAAGGTGGTGTTCGAATCCGGCTTGATCGAGCCGAACCCATTCCCGAAAGGCTACCAGTAACAGCGGCGTAAGCCGGACTCAGGGCAGGGCGTACCCGCGAGGGTGCGCCTGACGCCTGTACGGGCTGACGTGTTTCTTTCTTCCAGCTGGAGACCATCATCATGGAATGGCTATCGGAATTTGGTGCCATCGCGGCCATGCAGGGTTTCAACGGTTTGTCCGTGTTCTGCGTTCTGCTGCTGATGGCCCTGGGGCTGGCGATCATTTTCGGCCAGATGGGCGTGATCAACATGGCCCACGGTGAGTTCCTCACCATCGGCGCCTACACCACCTACGTGGTCTCGGTACTGACCGAGCAATACGCGCCGTTTTTCGGCCCGTACTATTTTTTTCTCGCCATCGTGCTGTCGTTTTTTATCGCCGGTGCGATTGGCTGGCTCGCCGAGTGGGCGATGATCAGCAAGCTCTACCAGCGCCCGCTGGACACCTTGCTGGCCACCTGGGGGCTGTCGCTGGTGATGCAGCAGGCCTTCCGTTCGATTTTCGGCGCCCGCGAAGTCAGCGCCACCTTACCGGAGTGGCTAATGGGCTCGTGGAACCCTACCGAAGCCATCGACATTCCGCGTAACGGCTTGTTCGTCATGGGCCTGACCGTGCTGATGACCGGCATGATCTTCCTCATGCTCTACCGCTCGCGCTGGGGCTTGCAGGTGCGCGCCACGGTGCAGAACCGGGTGATGAGCCGCGCCGTGGGGATCAATACCAAGAAGGTTGACCGCATGACCTTCGCCCTCGGTTGCGGCGTGGCCGGGGTGGCGGGTGCGGCCTTCACCACCATCGGCTCCACCGGGCCGACCGCAGGTTCCCTGTACATCGTCGACACCTTCCTGGTGGTGGTCTTCGGCGGCGCGTCGAGCCTGCTTGGCACCATCGCCTCGGCCTTCAGCATTGCCCAGGCGCAGTCGCTGATGGAGTTCTTTATGAGCGGTTCGATGGCCAAGGTGTTCACCCTGTCTGCGGTGATCCTGATTCTGATGTTGCGTCCGCAAGGGCTGTTCTCCATCAAAGTGCGCAAGTAAGGAGCCGTCCCATGAACCCGACACTCGATAAGTTTCTTGGCGGCAAGCAGGGCGCAATTGGCCTGGCGGTGCTGGCTACATTGATCCTGGTGGTGTTCCCGCTGGCGCTGGATGCCTTTCGCCTGAACATGGTCGGCAAGTACCTGACCTACGCCTTTGTTGCCGTTGGCCTGGTGCTCTGCTGGGGCTACGGCGGCATTCTCAGCCTTGGCCAGGGCGTGTTCTTCGGCCTCGGCGGCTATTGCATGGCGATGTTTCTCAAGCTCGAAGCCAGCGACCCGGAAAGCACCAAGATCCAGTCCACCCCCGGCATTCCAGACTTTATGGACTGGAACCAGATCACCGAACTGCCGCTGCTCTGGCAGCCGTTCCACAGCTTTGGCTTCACCCTGCTGGCGGTGATTGCGGTGCCGGTGATATTGGCGCTGGTGATTGGTGTGGCGATGTTCAAGCGCCGTGTCGGTGATGTGTACTTCTCCATCGTCACCCAGGCGATTGCGCTGATTCTCACGGTGCTGATCATCGGTCAGCAGGGCCTCACCGGCGGGGTCAATGGCATCACCGATCTGAAAACCCTGATGGGCTGGGATATCCGCGACGACAGCTCGAAGATGATCCTCTACTTCATCAACGCCTTCCTGTTGTTCGGCTGCATCCTGATCGGTCGCTTTATCCTCGCCTCCAAGCTCGGCCGCCTGCTGATGGCCATGCGCGACAAGGAAGAGCGCGTGCGTTTCTCCGGTTACGACGTGGCCAGTTTCAAGATCTTCGTGTTCTGCGTGGCGGCGGCGTTCTCGGCCATCGGTGGGGCGATGTTCGCCTTGCAGGTCGGCTTTATGTCACCGAGCTTCGTCGGCATCGTGCCGTCGATCGAGATGGTGATCTTTGCCGCCGTCGGCGGACGTATGTCGCTGCTCGGTGCGGTGTATGGCGCCCTGCTGGTCAACTACGGCAAGACCTACTTTTCCGAAACCTTCCCCGAGCTGTGGCTGTACCTGATGGGCGGCCTGTTTATCGCCGTGGTCATGTACTTCCCCAACGGCCTCGCCGGCCTGTGGGAAAGCCACGGGCGCAAATGGCTGGGCAAGCTGGCTCGCAAACCTGCAGCGCCGGCCACGCCAGCACCTGTTGCTGAGGCCCCGGTGGCCAGCAACCAACCCCGTGAACTGGAGACCACACCATGAGTCAGCCAAGTGCATTTCAGATGCCCAAACCGGTGCTGGCCATCGAGGGCCTGACCGTATCGTTCGATGGTTTCAAGGCGGTGGACGACCTCAACCTGTACATCGACCGCAACGAAGTGCGGGTGGTGATCGGCCCCAACGGCGCCGGCAAGACCACGGTGCTCGACCTGATCTGCGGTAAGACCAAGGCCACCGCCGGCAGCATCCAGTTCGAGAACCGTGAGCTGACCAAGATGCGTGAGTTCGACATCGTCCGCGCTGGCGTCGGGCGCAAGTTCCAGAACCCCTCGATTTACGAAAACCTCACGGTGTTCGAGAACCTGGAAATGTCCTATCCCAAGGGGCGCAAGGTGTTCGGCGCGCTGTTCTTCAAACGTACCGCCGAGGTGATTGCGCGGGTCGAACAGATAGCGGCGGAAATCATGCTTACCGACAACCTCTACCTGCAGGCCGACCTGCTGTCCCACGGGCAGAAGCAGTGGCTGGAGATCGGCATGCTGCTGATGCAGGACCCGGCGCTGCTGATGCTCGATGAGCCGGTGGCCGGCATGAGCGTTAACGAGCGCATGCAGACTGCCGAGTTGCTCAAGCGCATCAGCAAGGGTCGTTCGGTACTGGTGATCGAGCACGACATGGAGTTCGTCAAAAGCATCGCGCACAAGGTCACCGTGCTGCACCAGGGCAAGGTGCTGGCCGAGGGCAGCATGGAGGCGGTGCAGAACAACCCGAAAGTGATTGAGGTGTATCTGGGGCATTGAGTTGCTTCACGCATTCATCGGCGCTAGCCCGGATGGCATCCGGGTCACGTTCAACAAGGAGTTTTCCATGTTCCAGATCAGCAACCTCGCCTCCGGCTATGGCCAGAGTCAGATCCTCCATGACCTCAACCTGAATGTGGCCAAGCGCGAGATTGTCGCGGTGATGGGCCGTAACGGTATGGGCAAGACTACCCTGTTCAAAAGCCTGATGGGCGTGCTGCCGCAGTGGGGCGGGCAGATCAGCGTGGATGGCTGCGACATATCCAAACTGGAGACTCATCAGCGAGTCGAGAGCGGCATCGCCTACGTGCCTCAGGGCCGGATGATCTTCCCCAGCATGACCGTGCTGGAGAATATCCAGACGGGTTTGCCAGCCTCCGCCAAGGGCAAGGTGCCGGACGATTTGTATGCGCTGTTCCCGGTGCTCCAGGAGATGCGCCATCGCAAGGGCGGCAACCTGTCTGGCGGTCAGCAACAGCAACTGGCCATCGCCCGCGCGCTGGCTACCAACCCCAAGGTGCTACTGCTGGATGAGCCGACCGAGGGCATCCAGCCATCGATCATCAAGGACATCGCCCGCACCCTGAAGGAGATCCGCAACCTGCGTGACCTGACCATCGTGGTCTCCGAGCAGGTGCTGTCGTTCACCATGGAAATCGCCGACCGCTTCCTGGTGATCGAGAAGGGCAAGTTCGTGGTCGAGGAGAGCCGCGACAAGGTCGACGAAGCGACCATCAGCCGTTATCTATCGGTGTGATGGCTCACCCGTAGTAACTCAAGTTTCAAGCTTTGCGGCTGGCGTGTTCTCCATGCGCTGGCCGCTTTTTCGCGTCCGCGAAAAATCCTGCAGGCCTTATGAACGCTGATGCAGGGCATACGTCATCCGACGTATTTGCGGTTTTTCGCCGCCGTTGAAGACTAGCTCCGTACCCGGCGCCGTGGCGCCAAGTCCCCTCAATGGTCTCAGGAGCTTTGTCATGACCGAAACGCTGATCAAGGTCGACCTCAACCAGCCCGCCACCGAAAACGAGCAGATCCACAACCGCTGGCACCCGGATATTCCGATGGCCTGCTGGGTCAAGCCGGGTGACGATTTCATCCTCGAAACTTATGACTGGACCGCCGGTGCGATCAAGAACAACGACGATGCCAGTGATGTGCGCGATGTGGATCTGTCCACCGTGCATTACCTGTCCGGCCCGGTGGGCGTGCACGGCGCTGAGCCTGGCGATCTGCTGGTGGTCGACCTGCTCGATATCGGCGCGATGCCCGACTCGCAGTGGGGCTTCAACGGCTTCTTCTCGCGGCAGAACGGCGGTGGTTTTCTCACTGATCACTTCCCGATGGCGCAGAAGGCCATCTGGGACTTCAAGGGCATGTTCACCAGCAGCCGACACATTCCCGGGGTTAACTTCGCTGGGTTGATTCACCCTGGCCTGATTGGCTGCCTGCCGGACCACAAGATGCTCGCCGACTGGAACAAGCGCGAGCAGGAGCTGATCGACACCGACCCGCACCGCGTGCCGGCTTTGGCTAACCCGCCGATGGCGCCGACTGCACATATGGGCAAAATGAAGGGCGAGGCTCGCGACCTGGCAGCACTAACCGGCGCACGCACCGTGCCGCCGCGCGAGCATGGCGGTAACTGCGACATCAAGGATTTGTCCCGCGGCTCGAAGATCTTCTTCCCGGTGTATGTGAATGGCGCCGGGCTGTCGGTGGGCGATCTGCACTTCAGCCAGGGCGACGGCGAGATCACCTTCTGCGGCGCCATCGAGATGGCCGGCTGGGTGCATATGAAGGTCGAGCTGATCAAAGGCGGCATGGCCAAGTATGGGATCAAGAACCCGGTGTTCAAGCCGAGCCCGATCACCCCGAACTACAAGAATTACCTGATCTTTGAAGGCATCTCGGTGGACGAGGCCGGCAAGCAGCATTACCTGGACGTCAACATCGCCTACAAGCAGGCCTGCCTGAATGCCATCAATTACCTGACCAAGTTCGGTTACTCGCCGGCCCAGGGCTATGCGCTGCTCGGTTCGGCACCGGTGCAGGGGCATATCAGCGGTATCGTCGACGTGCCCAACGCCTGCGCCACCCTGTGGCTGCCGACGGAGATTTTCGAGTTCGATATCAACCCCAACGCCAACGGGCCGACCAAGTTCCTCGATGGCAGCATCGACCTGCCCATTGCCCCGGACAAGTAACCCGATGACCCCTCTCCCGAATACGGGAGAGGGTGGTTGCTTAGCCACGATGAAGAGGAGCGACGCGATGCCGATCTACGAATACGACTGCACCGATTGCGGTGATTTCACCCAGCTGCGGCCAATGGCCGAGCGTGACCAGCCCTGCAGCTGCCCCTGGTGTGGAGGGGCCAGCGCGCGGGTGATTCTCAGTGCGCCGAGCCTGGCAACCATGTCCGGTAGCCAGCGCCGTGCCATTGCGGCCAACGAGCGCAGTGCCAATGCACCACAAACGGTTGAGGAGTACGCGCAGAGCCGCAAGCACCCAAAAGGTTGTGGTTGCTGCACACCGAACAAACCTTTGGCGCCAACCAAGGCAAATCCCCATGCGCTCAAGACCAAACCCAGCGCACGGCCTTGGATGATCAGCCACTGAAGCTCTTGCGGGTGAGCTGCAGGGGCGTTGTATATAAATGCATTCAAGATCAATCGTTTAGCCCACAGTAATGGTGCAAAACACTGTGGATAAGGTGTGCGGCCCTGGCGCTTGGTCAAGCGGCTTGCGTTCTGCATGGCGCTGGTTGTTTATTGACCAGTTGCTTCACATAGTCGGGCCGCGTGCCCTGCGGCAGCCCTGCGTATGCGCTACATGCGCGCTCTGAAGCGGCGGCTGATGGCTTCGATACCCGGTTGATAGTCAGCCTGCTCTACGGCTTGCAGCGCCCAGGCCATCACCCGTTCGGCGATCTGCTCATGTTGCTGGCTGGTGGTGTTGACCCGCATCGGCAGAAAGTCGAGTAACCGGGTGTCGCCGAATGTGGCCAGGCGCAGTGCCGACCAGGCGGCATCGGGCTGCTGATAAATCGCGTCCAGCACGCCCTCAAGCAAGACATACGCGGTGGTGATCAGTGCATCCGGCGGCCCCTCTGCAGCAATCAGATCGTGCATCTGCTGGTAGCCACTGTCACGGCTGAAGTGCTCGCTGTGATAAACGCTGACGCGCCCGTCGAAATCCGCCAAGGCCTTGTGGAAACCACGTTCGCGTGCCTGGCTGATCACCAGTTCCGGGCGTGCGCCGAGCAGGGCGATATGCCGGGGTTTGGGCGTCAGCAGGCTGTGCGTCAACTGCTGGCCAGCCGCTTCATCATCACTGATCACCGAACGAATGTGGCCGGGGCAAAGGGCCCGGTCCACCGCAATGATCGGCAAGCCGTCGCTGACCAGCTTGGGGTAGAGCGGGTCGTCCTGTGGCAGGCAGCTGGCGACGATCAGCGCCGCACAGCGGCGTGAACGAAACAAGCTGATCAACTGCCGCTCGCTGTTCGGGTTGTCATCAGAGCTGGCAATCAGCAACTGATACCCGGCGGCGCGGGCCTTCTGTTCCAGCAGCTTGGCCAGGCGGGCGTAGCTGGGGTTTTCCAGGTCCGGGAGGATAAAGCCCAGACAACGGCTGTCGCCACGGCGCAGCCCCGCGGCCTGCTGGTCGGGACGATAGCCGTATTGCTCGACCACCGCCTGCACCCGTTCTACGGTTGTGGGACTGATCCGCCGCTGAGCAGCTTGGCCATTGATCACATAGCTGGCGGTGGTTACCGAGACCGCTGCCAGCCTGGCGATGTCACTGAGTTTCACGGGCGTAGCACTCTTTCACTGAGGGATATCCGGGCTGGAATACAGGGCCGCGCGGGGTGCCGGTTGCGGGCGCTGGCCACTGTGCTGTTATCCGTGCCGGGCTTCAAGGATTACCCATAATCAGCTAAGGTGCCACTGCTTGATGAATCGTTTCAGCAATGTTGTTCATCAGGCGGGTTTCAAGCCAGCCGCGACACCTTGTCAAACCGGATAGCCAGAGGAATACCCATGCTCGAACTTGATGCCAGCCAGATCCAAATGGGCTGCCATGCGGCGGATAAGGCGCAGGCACTGGCCATGCTGAGCGAGGCGCTGGTCGAGGGTGGGCTGGCCACTGCCGCGTATCTGCAAGGTTTGCAGGCTCGTGAGGCGCAGGGTTCGACTTTTCTTGGGCAGGGCGTGGCGATCCCGCATGGCACGCCGCAAACCCGCGATCACGTTCTGCGTACCGGAGTGCGGTTGATCCAGTTTCCCGAGGGGGTCGACTGGGGAAATGGTCAGCAGGTGTACCTGGCTATCGGCATTGCTGCGCAGTCCGATGAGCACTTGTACCTGCTGCAATTACTCACTCGCGCGCTGGGGGAGGGCGATCTCAGTCAGGCGCTGCGTCAAGCGCGCGAGCCCGAGCAGCTCGTCGAACTGCTGCAAGGTGCGCCACAGGCGCTGGCACTGGACGGCCAGTTGGTCGGGTTGGGGCTGCAAATAGAGGACTTTGACGAGCTGCTGTGGCAAGGCGCGCGGCTGCTGCGCCAGGCCGAGTGTGCCAGCAGCGGCTTTGCCCTGGGCTTAGCGCGCAGCGAGCCGCTGCCCCTGGGCGAGGGGCTGTGGTGGCTGCACAGCGAACAGAGCGTGCTGCGCCCCGGTTTGGCGTTTGTCACCCCAGCGCAGCCCCTGCAGTTTCGCGGAGAGGTGCTGAAAGGGCTGTTTTGCCTGGCCAGCCAGGGCGAGGCGCACCGTCAGGCCCTGGAGAGGTTGTGTGATGTGCTGATCGGCGGCCGCGCTGCCGAACTGAGTGAAGCCAATGACAGCCGCCGGGTGATCGAGGCGCTGGGCGGCGAAGTCGCCCCGGACTGGCCGAGTTTGACTCTGCCGCTGCTCAATGCCCATGGTTTGCATGCGCGCCCGGCCAAGGTACTCAGCGAGCTGGCGCAGCGTTTTGGTGGCGAGTTGCGCGTCCGCTTGAGTGGCGGTGAAGGGGCTGGGGTATCGGTGAAAAGCCTCAGCCGTTTGCTGTCGCTGGGTGCGCGGCGTGGGCAGATGCTGCACTTCAGCGCCGAGCCGAGTATTGCCGCCGATGCCTTGCCCGCCCTGCAAGCGGCGCTGGAAAGCGGTTTGGGCGAGGCAGTGGAACCGTTGCTGGCCGAGCAGGGCGCGGCGCTGTTGCCGGCGGCTGCGCACGTGCCAATGGCGCCGCCCGCGGGCAGTCAGTTGATGGCGGTGGCGGCATCGCCCTGCATCGCCATCGGCCCGGCGCTGGTGCGGATCTTTCCGCGCTTTGAATATGCCGAGCGCGGCAAGGGTGTTGATGCCGAGCGGCAGCGTCTACAAGCGGCGCGTGCGGTGGTCGCCGGGCAGGTTCAGCGCCTGGTCGACGGTGCCGGTGTGGCCAGTATTCGGGAAATATTCAGCGCTCACCTGGCGATGCTCGATGATCCCGCGCTGATTGATGATGTTGAGGCTCGGCTCCTCGCCGGGGCCAGCGCCGAAGCGGCCTGGCAACACGAAATCGATGCTGCTGCGCAGCGTCAGGAGGCGTTGCACGACGCGCTGCTGGCCGAGCGCGCGGCGGATTTGCGCGACATCGGCCGGCGTGTGCTGGCGCAGTTATGCGGCGTTACTTTGCCTGACGAGCCGCGCGAGCCCTACATCCTGGTGATGGATGAGGTGGCGCCCTCGGATGTCGCCGGTCTCGATCGGCAGCGTGTAGCCGGTATTCTCACCGCGCGCGGCGGGGCCACTGCGCACAGTGCGATCATTGCCCGCGCCTTGGGTATTCCTGCGCTGGTCGGTGCCGGTGAGGCGGTGCTGGCGCTGGCGCAGAACACCCTGTTGTTGCTGGATGGCGACAGCGGGCTGCTGCGCGTAGCACCGGATCAGGCCACCCAGCAGCAGGCCCTGCGTGAGCGCGAGGCGGCGCAACTGCGCCAGCAGCAGGCCCATGCCGAGCGCCTGCACCCGGCCATCACCCGTGATGGTGTGCAGATTGAGGTGGCCGCGAATATTGGTGCCAGTGGCGAAACCGCCGAAGCCGTGGCTCTGGGTGCCGAGGCGGTCGGCCTATTACGCACTGAACTGGTGTTTATGGAGCACGCCCAAGCCCCGAGCCAGGCGGCGCAGGAGCGCGAATACCGGCGTGTGCTGGATGCCCTGGGCGGACGACCGCTGGTGGTGCGCACCCTGGATGTCGGCGGCGACAAACCGTTGCCTTACTGGCCGATGCCGAGTGAAGAAAACCCCTTCCTTGGCGTACGCGGCATTCGTCTTAGCCTGCAACGCCCGGACATTCTGGAAACCCAGCTGCGCGCCTTGCTTGCCTCGGCTGATGGGTGTGCGCTGCGGATCATGTTTCCCATGGTCAGCACGGTTGAAGAGTGGCGTGTGGCGCGCGATATGGCACAGCGTCTACGCGAAGAAATCCCCGTGGCAGACCTGCAACTCGGGATCATGATCGAAGTGCCCTCGGCTGCGCTGATGGCTCCGGTGCTGGCGCGGGAAGTGGACTTCTTCAGCATCGGCACTAACGACCTGACTCAGTATTGCCTGGCCATCGACCGCGGCCATCCGACCCTCTCGGCACAGGCTGACGGCTTGCATCCAGCGGTGTTGCGACTGATCAGCATGACGGTCGACGCCGCGCATGCCCACGGTAAGTGGGTCGGCGTGTGCGGCGAGCTGGCCAGTGATCGTTTGGCGGTGCCGCTGCTGGTTGGCTTGGGGGTGGATGAGCTGAGTGTGTCACCGCGCTCGATTGCCCTGGTCAAGGCGCGCGTGCGCGAATTGACCATGAGCGCCGCACGCACCCTGGCTGAGCAGGCGCTGACGCTCGACAGCGCTGCGGCTGTGCGTGCCCTGATCGCGGGGATGCATTGATGGCCCGTATCCTGACCCTGACCCTGAACCCTGCGCTGGACCTAACGGTTAGCCTCGACAAGCTGATCCCCGGTGCAGTCAATCGCAGCCTGGGCCTCACGCGTCACGCCGCTGGCAAGGGGCTGAATGTCGCCCAAGTATTGGCTGATCTGGGCCATCACCTGACGGTCAGCGGTTTTCTTGGCAGCGACAATGCGCAGCCATTTGAAAATTTGATGCAGGCCCGTGGTTTTACCGATGCCTTTATCCGCGTGCCGGGCGAGACCCGCAGCAATATCAAACTGGCCGAGGCCGATGGGCGGATTACCGATCTCAATGGTCCTGGTTTGCAGGTCGAGGACGAGCACCTGCAGAGCCTGCTCGATAACCTGACACCGCTGGTGGCGGGGCACGATGCGATTGTGGTGGCCGGTAGCCTGCCGCGTGGCGTGAGCACAGCGTGGTTTGCCGCGTTAGTGCATCGGCTCAAAGCCAGTGGCGTGCCGCTGGTGCTCGACAGCAGTGGCGCGGCGTTGCAGGCCGCGTTACCCATTGCGCCCTGGATGATCAAACCCAACGAAGAGGAGCTCAGCGAGGTCTGCGGCAGCGACCTCACGGCGGCTGTGCGTAAATTACGCGGGCAAGGCATTGAGCATGTTGTGCTGTCGCGGGGCAGTGCCGGTGTCGACTGGCATGGCCCCGGCATTGCCTTGCGCGCCATACCGCCTCGCGTTGAGGTCGTCAGCACAGTCGGTGCTGGCGATTCGCTGTTGGCTGCCAGCCTGCACGGCCTGCTGCAAGGTTGGCCGGCTGAACGCACCTTGCGTATGGCGACGGCGGTGGCTGCGCAGGCGGTGACGCAGATCGGTTTTGGCATCCATGACCGCGAACAATTAGCCCGCTTAGAAGCCGCTGTGCGGCTACAGCCCTTGCAAGAATAAGAGGCATTGACCATGAATCTGCTGATCATTACCGCCTGCCCCAATGGCCAGGTCACCAGCGTGTTGTGCTCGCGGCTGCTGCAGGCCGCCGCCGAACGCCTGGGGTGGAAGGCCAAGGTTGAGGTTCAGGATGCGCGGGCTATCGGCTCGCCATTGAGCGCGGCGGATATCACCGCGGCCGACCTGGTACTGGTGGTGAAAACCGGCGAGCTGTCGCTGAGCCGTTTTGTTGGTAAGCGCCTGGTGCAGTCCACGCCCGCTGATGCCTTGGCTGACCCGCAACGCTTCCTACGAGAGGCGGCTGAACGCGCGGAGCCCTATGTCGAAGAGGCTGCGGTTGCCAGCAGCGTGCGACGCTTGGTTGCCGTGACCGCCTGCCCCACCGGTGTGGCACACACGTTTATGGCAGCCGAAGCCTTGCAACAGGCGGCGGCGCGCATGGGCATCGTGCTGCAGGTGGAGACCCGCGGCTCTGTCGGTGCACGCAATCTGCTGGATGACGCCACCATTGCTGCCGCCGACGCCGTTCTACTGGCGACCGATATCGAGGTAGACACTGCCCGTTTCGCCGGTAAAAAAGTCTACCGCTGCGGCACGGGTGTGGCACTCAAACAGCCACAACAAACGCTGGAGCGTGCTTTTGCTGAAGCCCGCCCTCTGACGGGCGAGCCGTCAGAGGTCAGCGCGAATCCATCACCCAGCGAGAAAAGCGGTCCCTACAAGCACCTGCTCACGGGTGTGTCCTACATGCTGCCGATGGTGGTGGCTGGTGGTTTGTTGATCGCCCTGTCATTTGTCTTCGGCATCGAGGCGTTCAAGCAGGAAGGTTCGCTGGCCGCCGCGCTGATGCAGATTGGCGGGGATGCAGCATTCAAGCTGATGGTGCCGTTGCTGGCCGGTTATATTGCCTATTCGATTGCCGACCGGCCGGGGCTGGCTCCTGGGATGATTGGCGGGCTGTTGGCCAGCTCCTTGGGCGCAGGCTTTCTCGGTGGCATTGTGGCCGGCTTTTTGGCGGGCTATTCGGCCAAGGCGTTGGCGCGTTGGGTCAAGTTGCCGACCAGCATAGAAGCGCTCAAACCCATTCTGATCATCCCGCTGCTGGCCAGCCTGTTTACGGGGTTGGTGATGATCTTTGTGGTCGGCAAACCGGTTGCCGGCATGCTCGCCGCGCTGACCGTGTTTCTCGACACCATGGGCACGTCCAACGCGGTGCTGCTGGGGCTGTTGCTTGGCGGCATGATGTGCGTGGACCTTGGCGGGCCGATCAACAAGGCCGCTTATGCCTTCTCGGTTGGCTTGCTGGCCTCGCAGAGCTACGCCCCCATGGCCGCGGCCATGGCCGGCGGTATGGTACCCCCCATCGGCATGGCGATTGCCACCGTGCTGGCGCGGCACAAGTTCGCGCAAAGCGAGCGCCAGGCAGGCAAGGCCGCTGGTGTTTTGGGGCTGTGTTTTATCTCCGAAGGGGCGATTCCGTTTGCCGCGAAGGACCCGTTACGGGTGATTCCAGCGAGCATTGCTGGAGGGGCACTGACCGGTGCTCTGTCGATGTATTTCGGCTGCAAGTTGATGGCCCCGCATGGTGGCCTGTTTGTGTTGTTGATCCCCAACGCGATTAACCATGCGCTGTTGTACCTGTTAGCCATTGTTGCGGGCAGTCTGCTGACCGGGGTGAGCTATGCACTGTTGAAACGTGCGGACACTCAGCCTCTGGTTGAGGCGGCGGCATAAGCCCGCGACGTATGGTTTCGCCCCAGGTCAGTCCCAGCAAAACAACTTGGTGGCATTGCGGCTGCTGGCGCTGGCCAGCTCTTCGGCACTGATGCCGCGTAGCTCGGCCAGGGCCGCGCAGATGTCCGGCAGGTAGTCCGGGCTATTGCGCTGGTTGGGGTGCATGGACGGCGCCATATCGGGTGAGTCGGTTTCCAGAACGATAGCCTCCAGCGGCAATTGCGCCACCACCTTGCGCAGGCGCAATGCCTGCGGCCAGGTGGGGGCGCCGCCGAGGCCGAGTTTGAAGCCTAGCTTGAGGTATTCCCTTGCTTCTTCAGTGCTGCCGGCAAAGGCATGGATGATGCCGCCACGTGCTGGCTTTAGGCGTTTCAGCGTGGCGATCGTCTCCGCATGGGCGCGGCGTACGTGGAGCAGGGCGGGCAGCTCGAATTCGCTGGCGAGTTTGAGCTGCGCTTCGAACAGCTGTTGCTGCCGTTCGCGGTCCAGCTGCTCAAGAAAATAGTCCAAACCGAACTCGCCCACGGCGCAAAGCTTGGGGTGGCCGGCGCAGCGAGTCAGCCAGTCACGCAGTTCGCTCAGGTGTTCTGGCTGGTGTTCATCCAGGTATACCGGGTGCAGGCCGAACGCCGCATACAGGCTGTCTTCGGCTTGCACCAGATCCCACACCCGCTGCCAGTTGGCCTGATGCACACCCAGAACCACCAACCGCTCAATGCCACGGCTGCGGCAGCGCGTCAGTAGCTCGCTGCGATCCGCATCGAAATCGGGGAAATCCAGGTGGGTGTGGGTGTCGATCAGGCGCATGGGCTAGGGTTTGTTCAAATAGTGGGCTTTGCAGGGAGCAGGGTAGCTTATGGACGGGCTCATGAGGGAGCGTGCCAGAACGCTGCGGCGTGAGATGACCGAGGCAGAACGGTGTCTTTGGTATCAGCTGCGCGCCCATCGTTGCATGGGGCTTAAGTTCAAGCGGCAGAAGCCGTTGGGCCGTTACATCGTGGATTTCGTGTGCCTGGAGATAGGCCTGGTCATTGAGCTGGATGGTAGTCAGCATGCTGAGCAGGCGGCCTATGACGAGCAGCGTGATGGCTGGCTAAGGACGCAGGGCTTTGACGTTCTGCGTTTCTGGAATCATGAGGTGCTGCTGCAAACAGATGCGGTGCTGGAGCGGTTGCGCTTATGGGTGGAGCGCAAGCGGCTCTCTCCCCCAGCCCCTCTTCCGCAAGCGGGCGAGGGGAGTTGACCGCGTAGCTTGTTGGATTAGTAATTCAGCCAATGATCGAGGCGGCGCTAGCGTATCTACAACCTGCTGCGTTCGGCTCCCTCTCCCGCTGGCGGGAGAGGGTTGGGGAGAGGGTGGATGGCTTAGTGGTGTTCGCGGGTGGCGCGGAATTTTACGTCCGGCCAGCGCTCTTCCATCAGGCTCAGGTTGACCCGCGTCGGTGCCAGGTAGGTGAGGTGGCCGCCGCCATCCAGGGCGAGGTTTTCCACCGCCTTGTTGGAGAATTCTTCGAGCTTCTTCTTATCGCTGCAGTCGATCCAGCGCGCCGACCAGACCGTGATCGGCTCGTAGGCGCACTCGACCTTGTATTCCTCTTTCAGGCGGCTGGCGACCACGTCGAACTGCAGCACACCGACCGCGCCGAGGATGATGTCGTTGCTTCGCTCTGGGAAGAACACCTGAGTCGCGCCTTCTTCGGCCAGCTGTTGCAAGCCCTGGCGCAGTTGCTTGGATTTCAGCGGGTCCTTCAGGCGCACGCGGCGGAACAGTTCTGGGGCGAAGTGCGGGATACCGGTGAAGCCCAGCGCTTCGCCTTCGGTGAAGGTGTCGCCGATCTGGATGGTGCCGTGGTTGTGCAGGCCGATGATGTCGCCAGCATAGGCCTCGACCAGCATTTCGCGCTCGCTGGAGAAGAAGGTCAGGGCGTCACCGATGCGCACATCCTTACCGGTACGCACATGGCGCATCTTCATACCCTGGCTGTATTTGCCCGAGCAGATACGCATAAAGGCGATGCGGTCGCGGTGCTTAGGGTCCATGTTCGCCTGGATTTTGAACACGAAGCCGCTGAATTTCTCTTCCACCGGCTCTACGGTGCGCTCGTTGGCGATGCGGGCCAGCGGCTTGGGTGCCCAGTCGACTACCGCGTCGAGTACATGGTCGACGCCGAAGTTGCCCAGTGCGGTGCCGAAGAATACCGGGGTCAGTTGGCCGTCGAGGAACTCCTGCTGGTCGAACTCGTGGCAAGCACCCTGTACCAGTTCCAGCTGCTCGACAAAACGCTCGTACTCGTCGCCCAGGTGGGCGCGGGCCTCATCGGAGTCGAGGTGCTGGATGATCTTGGTTTCGGTGCGCTCGTGGCCGTGGCCCGGGGTGTAGACGATGATGTAGTCGTCGGCCAGGTGGTACACACCCTTGAAGTCGCGGTAGCAGCCAATCGGCCAGGTGATCGGCGCTGCTTTAATTTTCAGGACGGCTTCGATCTCGTCGAGCAGTTCGATCGGGTCGCGGATATCGCGGTCGAGCTTGTTGATAAAACTGACGATCGGCGTGTCGCGCAAGCGGCAGACATCCATCAAGGCGATGGTGCGTGGCTCAACGCCTTTACCGCCGTCGAGCACCATCAGCGCGCTGTCCACGGCGGTCAGGGTGCGGTAGGTGTCTTCCGAGAAGTCTTCGTGGCCGGGGGTGTCGAGCAGGTTGATCATGTGCTCGCGATACGGGAACTGCATCACCGAGGTGGTGATGGAGATGCCGCGCTGCTTCTCCATCTCCATCCAGTCGGAGGTGGCATGGCGGTCGGACTTACGCGACTTAACCGTACCGGCCACGGCGATTGCCTTGCCCATCAGCAGCAGCTTCTCGGTAATGGTGGTTTTACCGGCGTCTGGGTGGGAAATGATGGCGAATGTACGGCGTTTGCCGACTTCGGTGGCCTGGATGCTCATTGTGCGGGAACCCGTCGACTGAATAGTCGGTCTGTCAAAAAAGGCGGCGATTATAACGGTAAACGTCGGCCAGCGCGGCGACCTGTAGTCAGTGCGCAAAACCTGGGTTTTTTCGCGCGTTGTGCAGCATTTCATGGCGTTTTGTTTTGAATATAAAACGTTCAATCAATAAGGCGACAAAGAGGAGCAAAAGCACGGCATTTTTGATTGATCTCAGCCCCCCATGGCCCTAAAGTTCGCGCCCGAACGTCCATGCTGGCAACGATCCATCCGGCTCAAGTACTGACGACGAGAGGCCCACAGGGTTCTCGGCGACATGCCTTGGGAAGTAGGCGAACCAAAGTGGGGAAACTGATCAGACGTTCTACCTGTGCGGGTTAGCCGCCAGGTCTCCCTAAATGGTGGGCAACGGGCTGCGTACGCAGCGGTTGCCTGACTAAAACTGTGTTAACGGGTTCAGCCAACTGGAGTTCCGCATGCCGATCAAGGTCGAAGACTATTACGCACCCGCTACGTTTCAGCGCATGAAGGCGTTTGCCGATACTCAGGAAACCCCGTTCGTGGTCATCGATACCGCGATCATCAGCCAGGCTTACGATGACCTGCGCGCTGGTTTCGAATTCGCCAAGGTGTATTACGCAGTCAAGGCCAACCCGGCGGTCGAGATTATCGACCTGCTCAAGGAAAAGGGCTCCAGCTTCGACATCGCCTCGATCTATGAGCTGGACAAGGTCATGGGCCGTGGCGTCAGCCCGGATCGCATCAGCTACGGCAACACCATCAAGAAATCCAAGGACATCCGCTACTTCTACGAGAAGGGCGTGCGCCTGTTCGCCACCGACTCGGAAGCTGACCTGCGTAATATCGCCAAGGCTGCGCCGGGTGCGAAAGTCTATGTACGCATCCTCACCGAAGGCTCGACCACGGCCGATTGGCCGCTGTCGCGCAAGTTCGGCTGCCAGACCGACATGGCCATGGACCTGCTGATCCTCGCCCGTGACCTCGGCCTGGTGCCTTACGGCTTGTCCTTCCACGTTGGCTCGCAGCAGCGCGACATCTCGGTATGGGACGCGGCGATTGCTAAGGTCAAGGTGATCTTCGAGCGTCTTAAAGAAGAAGACGGCATTGAGCTCAAGCTGATCAACATGGGCGGCGGCTTCCCGGCCAACTACATCACCCGTACCAACAGCCTGGAAACCTATGCCGAGGAAATCATCCGCTTCCTCAAGGAAGACTTTGGCGATGACCTGCCGGAAATTATCCTTGAACCGGGCCGCTCGCTGATCGCCAACGCGGGCATTCTGGTCAGCGAAGTGGTGCTGGTGGCGCGCAAGTCGCGTACCGCGGTCGAGCGCTGGGTGTATGTCGATGTGGGCATGTTCAGTGGCCTGATCGAAACCATGGGCGAGGCGATCAAGTTCCCGCTCTACACCGAGAAGAAGGGTGAGATGGAAGAGGTTGTCATCGCGGGGCCGACCTGCGACAGCGCTGACATCATGTACGAGAACTACAAGTATGGCCTGCCGCTCAATCTGGCCATCGGTGACCGTGTCTACTGGCTGTCCACTGGCGCCTACACCACCAGTTACAGCGCTGTGGAGTTCAACGGCTTCCCGCCGCTGAAGTCGTTCTACCTGTAATACGCAGGCTACACGCTACGCAAAAAGGCACGGGCTCACCCTCGTGCCTTTTTTGTGCCCGCAATCTTCTGCCTCTGATCCGTCAGGTGCCTGCCGTTATTGCAGGCGTGTGGGCTTCAGTTCTGGGTGTTTCGCCGTAACAATTTTGTTACAAACGAGTTGCTGTAAACGAGATGTAAAGATTGATTGAGAGTGCTTACTAATTAGAATTGCGCCAGATTTTTAAGTCTGAGCGATTCTCATGAACAACTACGATAAAAAGCGCAGAAGTCTCCCGCAACGCCGCCTGCTGGCCAGCGCCATCGGTTTAGCCATCGCATCCTGTGCCAGCCACAGTTTGGCTGCCGACGCCGATAAAACCCCGGTTGAGCTGGGCAGCGTCACGGTCAAAGGTCAGCAGGACGACGGCTACAAGGTCGATAAGGCCTCCTCACCAAAGCAGACTGCAGCGCTGTTGGATACGCCGCAAACCTTCAGCGTGATCCCTGAAGCGCTGTTCAAGGAGCAGGGCGCGCGCAACCTGACTGACGTGCTGAGCAACACGCCTGGTATCAGTTTCAATGCCGGCGAGAACGGCTTTGCCAGTGGCACCAACAATTTCAGCCTGCGTGGTTTCGACACCAGCGGCAGCATCTTTATCGACGGTGCGCGCGACAACGGCAGCTACACCCGCGACGTTTTCAACGTCGAGTCGGTTGAAGTGGCCAAGGGCCCGGCGGCCGATAACGGCCGGGGGGGTGCAGGGGGCTACGTCAACCTCGTGACCAAGACGCCAACCCTGGAAGAATTTATCGGCGGCGGCATCAGCTATGCCTTCGACCAGTACGATTCCGAGGCGCGCAAGCGCATGACCCTCGATACCAATCAGGTGATTAACGACAGCACCGCAGTGCGCCTCAACCTGCTGCTGGAAGACAGCGGTGTGGCCGGGCGTGAGCATGCCGAGAAGAACAGCTGGGGCATCGCACCTTCGATAGCGTTTGGCTTGGGCACCGATACGCGCGCGATCTTCGCCTATGAGCATGTACAGATGAATGATCGTCCTGACCTTGGGGTGGCCGGGGTGGCGCTGCGCGACAAACTCAAGGGTGCCGGCACGCCCTATGACCCGTCCGTTTGGTCGGCGGACCGTGACACGTTCTTCGGCCTAAAGTCGGATTTCGACGACACCACCAGCGATGCATTGCTGTTTCGTATTGAGCAGGATCTTGGTGCTGTCACCACTGTGAGCAACCAGACACGCCTAGCGCGGGTGGATCGTCAGGCGCGGTTTACCCATGTGCTGGATGACGATAACAATGCCAATGCCGCGCTGGTCAATGTGCAGCGTCAGCAATACGACCGGGTCAACACGTCCCTGAGCAACATCACCAACCTGTCCATCCAGTTTTCGACCTGGGGTATTGCCCACAACCTGTCCACTGGGCTGGAGTTGACTCACGAGAAGTCCGAGTCGCTGGCATTCGCTTCACAGACCTTACCCGGCCTGGTCAATGTGTTTGACCCGGACTGGTCGCGCAGTGTGACGGCAGCACTGGCCCCGCGTGATCGCACCAAGGTGGATGTGGATACTGCCGCGCTTTATGTTTACGACACGCTGGAGTTCAACCCGCAGTGGCAACTCACCGGTGGCCTGCGCCTGGAGCAATACGAGGCCAGCATCAGCAGCCGTAACCTGAGCAGCGGTGCCGCTACGGCGGGCGATGGTTTCAATGACACCGAGTTGAGCCTGGGCGGCAAGCTGGGCCTGGTGTACAAGCCACTGCCGAATGGCAGCCTCTACACCGCGTATGGCGTTTCCACTCAGCCGCCAGGCTCCTACCTGTCGAACTCCGATATCTCGCGAGCCGACCAGGGGCTGCCCGCGCTGATCAAGGGGGCCGACCCGGTGCGTGCGCACAACTATGAAATCGGCACCAAGTGGGATTTCTTCGACAAGCGTCTCTCGACCGCGGCGGCGTTGTTCTACACCGTGAAGAAAAATGTGGCCATCACCGGGCTTGATGTTGGCCAGACCGGCAGCGCCACGCTCAAAGGGTATGGTGAACAGGCCGTCAAAGGGCTGGAGTTGAGCGCTTCGGGCAAGCTCACCGATAACTGGAGCGTGTTTGGCGGCATCGTCTTTATGGACAGCGAACGTAAGCACAGCGCTTATCTGGATGACGTACGTCGTCGCGCGAATGCTGGGGATTACGGCACTGAGCTGCGTACCAATGGCGACGAGCTGGCCTTTACGCCAAAAGTCTCCGGCAACCTGTGGACGACCTACCGCCTGCCGGTCGGGCTGACCTTCGGTTTGGGTGCGCAGCATGTCGGCTCATCGTACCTAGGGCGTCCGGATGATGCCGAGCGTATGGTCGCCAATGGCCGCTTTGGTCGTGTGCCGAGTTACACCACCTTTGCGGCGATGGCTTCTTATGAAGTGAATGCCAATGTGGATGTGCGTCTGAATATCGATAATCTGACGGATGAGGAATATGTTGCTTCAGCCAACTGGCAAGGTCGCCGTGCTTTGTTGGGTGACCCACGCACCGTAACCTTGAGCACTGATTTCCGTTTCTAAGTCACATACGCAGCAAACAAACGCCCCGAATACCGTTGGTATCCGGGGCGTTTTATTTTCCCGCTGCAGTGGTTGGCTGGCGCATTGAGGTGGAGGCTGAGCGCTTTTTATTGGGCTGGATCAACAGCCTCGGTGTGTGGCGCTGTCATAGTGCGCGCTAGCTATTTAGAATCATTTGCAACTGTTTGGTTGCGGTCGCTCAGGGCGGCCGGTGAGGAGAGCGAATCATGATGTTGAGCATTGCCGATGTGCTGACGCCCGAGCAGGTGCGGGAGTGCCGCCAGGCCTTTGAGCAGGCCAGTTGGCAGGATGGCCGCCTGACCGCTGGCCATCAGGCGGTGAAGGCCAAGGCCAATCAGCAGCTGGCACAGGATGATCCGCTGGTGGTGCAGATTGGTGACTTTATCGTGCAGCGCCTGGGCAACCATCCGCAGTTTGTCTCGGCCGCCTTGCCGCTGAAAGTGTTGCCGCCGCGCTTCAACCGTTACACCGGTGGTGGTACCTATGGCAACCATATCGACAATGCGATTTTCAGTGTGCCGGGCACGCCGCATCGAGTGCGCAGCGATCTGTCGGCCACGCTGTTTTTCAGTGATCCGGATGAGTACGAGGGTGGTGAGCTGGTGGTCGAGGACAGCTACGGCAGCCATAGCGTCAAATTGCCGGCTGGGCATCTGGTGCTGTATCCCGGCACCAGCCTGCACCGCGTCAATCCGGTAACCCGTGGCACGCGTTATGCGGCGTTCTTCTGGATTCAGAGCCTGGTGCGTGATGACACCCAGCGCGGCCTGTTGCTGGAGCTGGATCGGGCGGTGCAGGCACTGACCCTTGAAGTGCCAGAGAGCGCTGAGCTGGCGCGGTTGACCGGGGTTTATCACAACCTGCTGCGCCAGTGGGCCAATACATGACCGGCATACCGTTACCAAAACTGACGCAGATTCCGCCAAGTGTTGCTGCCGTGGCGGACTATGAACCCCTGGCCCGCGAGCGCATGAGTGCCCAGGCCTGGGCCTATATCGCTGGCGGCGCGGCTGATGAACTGACCCTGGCGGAAAATCAGGCGGCGTTTCAGCGTGTTCGACTGCGTACGCGGGTGTTGGCTGATCTCAGTGGTGGTAACACCCATCTGCAGTTGTTCGGTCAGGCCTTTACTCACCCGATTTTCCTCGCGCCGGTGGCGTATCAGCAGTTGGCGCATGCCGAGGGTGAGCTGGCAACGGTGCTGGCTGCGTCGGCTGTGCAGGCCGGCATGGTGCTGAGCACCCAGGCCAGTGTGTCCCTCGAAGCCGTGGCCGAGCAGGCGCATAACCCGCTGTGGTTTCAGCTGTATATCCAACCGGATCGAACCTTTACCGAAGCGTTAGTCAGGCGCGCCGAAGCGGCGGGTTATCAGGCGCTGGTGTTGACGGTGGATGCGCCGGTCAACGGCATGCGCAACCGCGAACAGCGCGCCGGTTTCTGTCTGCCCGAGGGCATTGAGGCGGTCAATCTGCGCGGTATGCAGCCATTGCATGAGTGCGCGCCGCCCAGTGGTGGCTTGCTGCTCGGTGGTGCGTTGCTTGCGGCAGCGCCTGGCTGGGCGGATGTGCAATGGCTGCGTTCATTGACGCGTCTGCCGATCCTGCTCAAGGGCGTGATGACTGCCGAGGATGCGCGGCGTGCAGTGGCCGAAGGCGTCGACGGCATCATTGTCTCCAATCATGGCGGACGGACTTTGGACGGCCAGCCCGCAACCATCGAGGTGCTGGCGGAAATCGCTGCTGCGGTGCAGGGGCAGGTGCCGCTGCTGCTCGATGGCGGTATTCGCCGCGGTACGGATGTGTTCAAGGCGTTGGCCTTGGGCGCTGATGCTGTGCTGGTCGGGCGACCCTATGTGTATGGCCTGGCAGCCGCCGGGGCAAGCGGGGTGGCGCATGTGGTACAGCTGTTGCGCGCTGAATTGGAAGTGGCGATGGCGCTGACGGGCTGTCGTGATTTGGCCAGTATTGGGCGCGAGTGCCTGCTGGATAAAAAGCTACGGGAATGGAACTAAATACGAATTAAGGTGTAAATACCTATTGCTTGATAATAGTTATCAATTAGAATCACGCCTCGTTTTTATCTGGGGGTGGTTCTCATGGGTATGGGTAAAAAAGCCGGCAGTCTGCCGCAGCGTCGTGTTCTGGCTTCGGCCATTGGTCTGGTCATCGCCTCTTGGGCGGGCGCAGGCCTGGCCGCTGAGCAAGCGCCGCAAAAAGCCAAGACACCGGTTGAGCTGGGCAGCGTAACGGTCAAAGGTGAGCAAACCGAAGACTACAAGACCGAAAGCTCGGCGTCGGCCAAGTACGCTGTGCCGCTACTCGATACCCCGCAGACCATCACCGTGGTACCGCAGGCGCTGCTTAAAGAGCAGAAAGCCCTGAGCATGAAAGAAGTGCTGGCCAACGTTTCCGGCATCACCTTCAACGCCGGTGAGGGCGGTGGTGGCTCGGGCGACAGCATCAACATCCGTGGCTTCAGTGCCAACGCCAATATGCAGATCGACGGCCTGCGTGACAGCTCGCAGAACAACCGTACCGACACTTTCAATATCGAAGCCGTTGAAGTCATCAAGGGCCCCAACTCGGTATTCGGTGGTTCCGGCACCACTGGCGGCAGCATCAACCAGGTCAGCAAACAGCCGCTCCAGCGTGACTTCACTGAAATTGGCGCCAGCCTGGGCACTGACAACTACCACCGTCTGACCCTGGACTCCAACCAGACCCTGGATGGCGTGGGTACCGGCAGCGCCATGCGCATTAACCTGATGGCCCATGAGAACGATGTACCAGGCCGCGACTATGTCGATCGTCAGCGCTGGGGCATCGCACCGTCGCTGCTGTTGGGTCTGAGCGATTCGACGCGTTTGACCCTGAGTTACTTCCACCAAACGGACGACAACCTGCCTGATTACGGCGTGCCGGCAATCAATGGCAAGCGCCTGGCAGGCGTGGACCGTGAAAGCTTCTTTGGCTGGCGCAATCTGGACAAGGAAGAAATCGAGAGCGATGCATTCACGGTCAAACTTGAGCATGACATCAACGACAGCCTGCGCTTGCAGAACCTGACCCGTTACTCGGAAATCCACCGCGATACAGTTATCTCGGCGTCCCATGTGAACCTTGAGCGTCGTCGTTCAACGACAACGGGTCTTGGTCCAGTTCTGGCGGCTGGCAAGTATCTGCCCGCAGGTCCGCAGGCCTATGGTCGTGATGTCACCAGCAAAATGCTGATCAATCAGACCAACCTGACTGCCAACTTCGAGACACTTGGCCTGGCCCACACGCTGGTCAGCGGTGTCGAGCTGTCACGTGAGACCTATGACCGTACTACCTACGCCTATAACTTGGCGTTTCCGGACAGCGGTTATGACCTGAGTAACCCGCCTGGTCGTTGGAATGGTCCGACCAATAAGGCGGATAGCGCGAATACCGAGACGCGCCTTCTCGACCGCGCGCTTTACGCGTTCGACACCATCGCACTGAACGACTACTGGGATTTGAGTCTCGGCCTGCGTTATGACTGGGTGGATGGCGATGCCGATGATCACACCCTGGCGACCAATGCCCGGACGTCTTTCAACTCAAGCGATGAGCATCTGAGCAAGCGTGCGGGGCTGACCTATAAGCCGGCAGAGAATGGGCGTATCTACGTTGCCTATGGCGACTCCTTCAACCCATCCGCCGAGAACCTGGCGACCAGCGGTGCTGGCCTGTCTGCGGCGACTCAGGATCTTGAGCCTGAGAAGAACAAAACCTGGGAGTTGGGCACCAAGTGGGAGTTCCTCGATAGTCGTCTGGGCCTGGATGCAGCGCTGTTCCGGGTAGAGAAGAGCAATGCCCGCGAAACCATGGTTGATGGCAGTACCCAGCTGGCAGGCAAGCAGCGCGTTCAGGGCTTTGAGCTGGGCGCAACCGGACGTGTCACTGATCAGTGGAATGTCTACGCCAACTACACCTTCCTGGACAGCGAGACCCTTGAAGCGGCCAACACGGCGGCAGGTATTGCCCGCGAAGGTCAGGCGTTGGCCAACACTCCGCCTCGTTCGCTCAATCTGTGGACGACTTATGATCTGCCAGCTGGCTGGCGCGTCGGTTACGGTGCCCGCTATGTCAGCGAGCGTAACCTTACCGCTTCCAATGATGGCGTAAAGCTGGATGCCTATTGGCTGCACAACGCCATGGTCGGTTACAAGGTCAACAAGGAACTTGATCTGCAACTCAATCTCAACAACCTGTTTGATAAGGAATATGTTGAGAGCGTGAGAACGCAAGTGGGCACCACTGTGGGTGCCGGCACCACCACCGCACGCTCTTCGGCCATCGAGTACGGTGCTGCGCGTTCGGCAGTGCTGTCGGCCACATACCGCTTCTAACCACGCCAAGCGGTAGGCAGGCTGCGTAAGCCAGCCTGCCTGCGAGCCAATTGAGAAAACCCTGCTCGAGTATGTGCAGGGTTTTTGTGCGTTCGCTGACCGCTAACTGTTGCAGTCCGCTGTGTCGGATGGCTGCGCTTAGTGAACGGCGATCGCGGCCGGCGCCGTGCCGAGTGAGCTGCTCGGCTTCACGCAGGCTTGAATCGTCCGTGTCGTTCAACGAATCACGGCTTTAGGGCCGTTTGTGTGAGCGTTCACCTTGGGTAAAGAGTTGGTAAAGGTCGGCACATGGCTGGTTATTGAAACAAATTATTAAATAGAATTGCTTCTCCTTTGGCCGTTGCCGGTTTGTAGTGCGACTGCCTGTGTTCAACGCCGGTGATCGAGTTTCCCGTGTTAAAGAAAATTCTGTTCCAGCTGCATTGGCTGTTCGGTATCACAGCCGGCTTGGTGTTGGCCTTGATGGGTGTTACGGGTGCGGCCTACTCGTTTCAGGATGAGCTGATGCGTGCGCTCAACCCCGAAGTGCTAAAGGTCGAGGTGCGTGACAGTGGCACGCTGTCGCCCGCCGAGCTGGTGCCTAAACTCGAAGCAGCCAGCCAGCAGCGGGTGGTCGGCCTGTGGCTGGCGGTAGAGGGTGACCGGGCTGCGCGGGTGTTTTTCGCACCGCCGCCTGGCGAGCGTCGTGGGCCGTCGCGTTACTTCGATGGTTACAGCGGTGAATTGCTAGCTGAGCCACGCGGGCAAGGGTTCTTCGACCTGATGCTGAGGCTGCACCGTTTCCTCGCCATGGGGGAATACGGCAAGCAGATCACCGCAGCCAGCACATTGATACTGGTGTTCTTCTGCCTTTCGGGGCTTTACCTGCGGTGGCCGCGTCAGGCGGGAAGCTGGCGTGCCTGGCTGACTCTGGATTGGGCGCGCAAGGGCCGCAGCTTCAACTGGGATCTGCACGCGGTGGCCGGCACCTGGTGCCTGGCGCTATACCTGCTGGCGGCGCTTACAGGGCTGTATTGGTCATATGACTGGTACCGTGAAGGTGCAACCGCGTTACTTAGCGCTGAGCCTGGTGGTCAGCAGCGCGGAGGCAAGCGCGGCCCGCCACCGGCCGGCGAGTTGCCGATAGTGAACTACCACGCCGTCTGGGAAGGCCTGCAGCGTGAGGCCGGCAGTCAGTTGAGCAGCTACAACCTGCGCTTGCCGCCAGTGGCTGGGCAGCCCGTGACCGTGTTCTACCAGCGTGATGATGCACCGCACGACCGTGCTTTCAACCAACTGGCGCTCGACCCTTTAAGCGGCGAGGCAGGTAAGCACACGCGCTACGAGCAACAGAGCTTTGGCGATCAACTGTTGACCAGTGTGTATGCCTTGCATGTGGGCAGCTATTTCGGCCTGACCGGGCGCATTCTGATGATGCTTGCCAGCCTGGCGATGCCGTTGTTCGCCATCACTGGCTGGTTGCTCTACTTGGATCGTCGGCGTAAAAAACGCGCGATGCTCAAGGCGCGTGGTGCGTTACAACCAAGCACGGGGCTGGGCGAGGGGTGGCTGATTGGCTTTGCCAGTCAGAGTGGTTTTGCCGAACAGCTGGCCTGGCAAACCGCCGGCCAGTTGCAGTCCGCCGGCCTTGCCGTCAGCGTGCAGCCCTTGGCCAAACTCAACGAGCAGATGCTGCGCCAGGCGCACAACGCGCTGTTTGTGCTCAGCACCTTTGGCGATGGCGAGGCGCCGGACAGTGCGCGCGGCTTCGAGCGCAGGCTGCTGGGGCAGGCGTTGCATCTGCCTAATCTGCGGTATGCCATGCTCGCTCTGGGGGATCGCCAGTATCAGCACTTCTGTGGCTTTGCCCAGCGGGTCCACGGCTGGTTAACTCAGCAGGGGGCGCGCAGTTTGTTCGAGCCGGTGCAGGTCGACGCTGCCGATGCGACAGCCTTGGCCCACTGGCAAAGCCAACTCGGTGAGCTGACAGGCGCCCAGCCGCTGCCTCAAGCGGAAACGCCGCCCTGCCTGTGGACACTCACGCGTCGCGAGCTGCTTAATCCGGGTAGTCAGGGCGCGCCGACATACCTGCTGGCACTGCGTGCTGAACAGCCGGTCGACTGGAGTGCCGGCGATATTCTCGACGTACCGCCGCGCCATAGCGATGCCACCGTGCAGGCCTGGTTGCAGGCCCATGCGCTGGACGGCAACCAGACGGTCAGTCTCGATGGCCTGACGCAGTCGCTGCAGCAGGCGCTGCGCGGCAAGCAGCTACCCGAGCAGTTCACTCACCTGGTCGGCTTGCACGTCCAGGCCATGCTGGATGCGCTAGTGCCCTTGGCTGCCCGCGAATACTCGATCGCCTCCTTGCCCAGCGACGGCGAACTGGAACTGATCGTGCGTCAGGAACGGCATGCCGATGGCTCGCTCGGGCTTGGCTCCGGTTGGTTGACGGAAGGCGCGGCGCTGCAGGGTCAGTTGCTGGCGCGGGTACGGCGTAACAGCGCCTTCCATGCCCCCGAAGATGATCGACCGCTGATCCTGATCGGCAACGGCACCGGCTTGGCCGGGCTGCGCAGCCTGCTCAAGGCGCGGATCATTGCCGGGCATCGGCAAAACTGGCTGCTGTTCGGCGAGCGTAATGCGGCGCATGACTTCTACTGCCAGGCTGAGTTGCAGGGCTGGCTGGCAACCGGTGAGTTGGCGCGTTTGGACCTGGCTTTCTCGCGTGATCAGGCCGCCAAGGTCTACGTGCAGGATCGCCTGCGCGAGTCCGCCGACTCAGTGCGCGAGTGGCTAGATGACGGTGCGGCGATTTATGTCTGCGGCAGCCTCGACGGTATGGCGGCTGGGGTGGATGCGGTGTTGCATGAGTTGCTCGGCGAATCCGCTGTCACGGCCCTGCGCGAAGAGGGGCGCTATCGCCGCGACGTGTATTAACGCAGCCAGGCTTCCCGCAGCGGTAATGCACCACTAAGCTTGTCGGCATGAAAAAAATCCTGCTGAACTGCGACATGGGAGAAAGCTTCGGCGTGTGGCGCATGGGCGATGACGTGCATGCGATGCCGCTGGTTGATCAGGCCAACCTGGCGTGCGGCTTTCATGCGTCCGACCCGCTGACCATGCAACGCACCGTCGCCCTGGCGGTGCAGCATGGGGTGAGCATTGGTGCGCACCCGGCTTATCCGGATTTGCTCGGCTTCGGCAGGCGGCATATGGCCTGCTCGCCGGAAGAGGTCACCGCGCTGGTGCTGTATCAGCTCGGCGCGCTGGATGCCTTCTGCCGCGCGGCCGGCTCTCAGTTGGCCTACGTCAAACCGCATGGCGCGCTGTACAACGACCTGGTGCGTGACGATGCGCTGTTCAACGCGGTGCTTGAGGCCTGCGCCAGTTACCGCAGGGGCTTGCCGCTGATGGTGCTGGCGCTGGCTGACAACAGCCGTGAGTTGCGCCTGGCCGATGCCGCCGATGTGCCGCTGATGTTCGAGGCCTTTGCCGACCGCGCCTACCTGGCCGATGGGCAATTGGCGCCTCGGCGTTTGAGCGGCGCGGTGCACCATGATCCGCAGCGGATCTTTCAGCAGGCCCTGGCGATTGCTCAGGGTGAGCCGTTTGCCGATATCGATGGCAAGCCGCTGCAGCTGCGCGCCGACAGCCTGTGCGTGCATGGCGATAACGCCGACTCCCTGGCCGTATTGCGGCGTTTGCGGGCCAGCCTGGACGCCCTATGATCCGCCTCGAACCGGCCGGTGCCGAAGCGCTGCTGCTGGTGCTGGCCGAGCAGCCGGATGCGCAGCTGCCGCAGCGGATCGCGTTGCTGGCCGAGCGTATCCGTGGCGAGTTGGGTGAGGCCCTCACCGATCTGGTGCCGGGTTGGACCGGCCTGCTGCTGCACTATGACCTGCTGCGCACCGATCACTTGGAATTGGCCGAGCGGCTCAAGCCGCTGCTGGAGCACTGGCTCGCCGAGCCCTTTGTTGCACAGGCCGGGCGGCTGCATGAAATCCCCATTTTGTATAACGGTGAAGACCTCGCTGAGGTCGCCCAGCTGTGCCAACTGAGCAGCGCCCAGGTGATTGAGCTGCATGCGGCGACCGAGTACCGCGTTGGCGCGATTGGTTTTGCTCCGGGCTTTGCCTACCTCGGTGAGCTGGACGCGCGCCTGGCCTTGCCGCGTCGCGCTACCCCGCGCATTGCCGTACCGGCCGGGAGTCTGGCGATTGCCGAGCGGCAAACGGCGATCTATCCACACAGCTCGCCCGGCGGCTGGCACCTGATTGGCCGTTGCCCCTGGTCGTTGTTCGACGCCGCGCGCACGCCGCCATGCCCGCTGGCGTTGGGTGACCGGGTGCGTTTTCGCCGCATTGATGAGCGCGACTTTATCCGCGAAGGCGGTCAGCTATGAGCGGCCTAAGGGTTCTCAAGCCAGGGCCGCAAAGCCTATTGCAGGATGCCGGGCGGCGCGGCTGGCAGCACCTGGGCGTATCGCCCGCCGGGCCGCTGGATTGGCACGGCGCGGCCTGGGCCAATCATCTGCTGAACAATCCCTGGGGCACGCCGCTGCTGGAAATCGCCCTGGGCGGCGTTGAGTTGCAGGCCGAGGTCGACACCTGGGTGGCGGTGTGCGGCGCCCAGGTGCCGCTGAGCCTGGATGATCAGCCGCAGCCCTTGTGGACGCGCTTGCCGCTGCGAAAAGGCCAACTGCTGCGTCTGGGCTTTGCCCGCAGTGGTCAGCGCGCCTATCTGGCGGTTGCCGGCGGCTTTATCGCCGCACCGGTGCTGGGCAGTGTCAGCGTGCAGCTGCGCGAAGGGTTGGGGCAGGCGGTGCAGGTAGGGGATCTGCTGGCTTGTTGGCCTGCGCACTTCACCCGCGCCGCCAGCGTGCCCTGGCCCTACCTGCCGGATTACCGCTGCAAACCTTTACTGCGGGTAATTACCGGCGGCGATGCGGCGAGTTTCGAGGAAGACCAGTTGCAGGGCTTTTTCGCCCAGACCTGGCAGCTCAGCCCGCACTCCGATCGCATGGGCGCACGGCTGCTCGGCGAGGCCGTGCAGCCGCCTGTGCGCAGTGGTCATTGGGGGTTGGCCGGGGCGCGATTCAGGTGCCGCCGGATGGTCAGCCGATCATCCTGCAGGCCGACCACCAGAGCATGGGCGGATACCCGCTGTTCGGTTGGCTGCACCCGCTCGATCAGGGCCGCCTGGCGCAATGCCCGGCGCACCATCCACTGCGCTTCACCCCGGTCAGCATTGGCGACGCGCAGACAGAGCTGCGCGAGTTCTACCGATTTTTTCGTCGTTAAAGCGTTTTAGCCATACGGCTGGCCATCAGCGCCCAGGCAAATAGCCCCAGGCAGATAATCAGCATGGGCCAACCACGCCACTGCAGATAAGGCGTGAGCCCCTGCATCGGTTGCACCTGGCCATAGAGCACTGCCTGTTCGAACTGCGGCAGTTGTGTGGTGATCTGGCCTTGCGGGTCGATCAGTGCGGTGACGCCGTTGTTGGTCGCGCGGATCATCCAGCGGCCGGCTTCTAGGGCGCGCATCTGCGCCATCTGCAAGTGCTGCAGCGGGCCGATGGAGCGGCCGAACCAGGTGTCGTTGCTGATGGTCAGTAGCAGGTCGCTCTGCGCGGCCAGGCCGGCGGAAAATTCCGGGTAGACCACTTCGTAGCAGATAAACGCGGCAATCGAATGGCCCTTGGCCTGCAGCAGGCTCTGCTCGGCGGAGCCACGGGCGAAGTCGGACATCGGCAGGTCGAAGAAGGCGATCAGCCCGCGCAGCACTTCCTGCAGCGGCACGTATTCACCAAACGGCACCAGTTTCTGCTTGAGGTAATCACCGCTGCCCTGGCCGACCACGCTGATGCCGTTGTAGTAGCGCTGTTCGCCGCGCTCGTTGCTTTGGCGAATCGGCACTCCGGTAATCAGCGCAGCATTTCGCTCATTGGCGAAGCGATTGATCATGCCCAGGTAGCCTTGGGCGCGGTCCTTGAGCACCGGGATGGCAGTTTCCGGCCAGACGATCAGATCAGTCGGCTTGGCGCTGAAGGTCATGTCGCGGTACAGCGCGAGCTGCGCGTTGAGCTGCTCGGGGTCCCATTTCATGTTCTGTTCGATATTGCCCTGCATGGCCGACACACTTAGCGGTTCGCCTAGCGGTTGGGTCCATGCGTGATTCTTGAGCGCGAGAGCTGCGATCCACGGGGCGATTAACAGCACCACGCCGATGGCGAGAAACGCC
The DNA here is from genome assembly GCF_002786345.1 of Pseudomonas sp. FEMGT703P. NCBI lineage: Bacteria > Pseudomonadati > Pseudomonadota > Gammaproteobacteria > Pseudomonadales > Pseudomonadaceae > Pseudomonas > Pseudomonas sp. FEMGT703P. The sequence continues at coordinate 433,482 of NZ_PGCM01000005.1, forward strand.
TTGCGCGCGCGCAGTTGCGCCAGATTTACCAGCAGCGCGGCGCTTAGCGCCAAGGCAAACGACAGCAGCCACACGCCGCCCACCGGGGCCAGGCCAGCCAGCGGGCCATCCAGCTGGCTGTAACCGGCATACAGCCAGGGGAAGCCAGTGAGAAACCAGCTGCGGAAGGCTTCCTGCGCTAGCCATAGGGCAGCGAAGGCCAGGGCGTCGGCCAGCGGGGCTTCGACTCGACGTAGCCAGCGCGTCCAAACCCATGCGCTGAGGGCGAACAGTAGACCGAGGCCGCCGACAAACAGTAGGGTCAGAAAGGCCGCCAGGGGCGGCGAGGCCGCGCCGTAATCGTGGATGCTTACGTACACCCAGCTGGTGCCGGCGGCGAACAGGCCAAAGCCATAACTCCAGCCACGCAGCACTGCCTGGCGCGGCGTGAGGTCACGCAGGCCGAGGTAGAACAGGGCGATGGAGAGGATGGCCAGCGGCCACAGGTCATAAGGCGCCAGCGCCAGTGGCGTGATAGCGCCTGCCAACAGCGCGATCAGGTTGCCGGGCCAGCCAGGTCGGGTTATCCAGTGCATTGCATGCAGGTCCTTGGATTGAGGTGGCGCAAGGGTAAAGCGAGAGGGCAGGCGGGGGAAGTGTTGCGAACCGGCCACCCTTGGTGGTGGCCGGTTATGGATCAATTACTAACCGGGCTCAGGCGCAGCAGATGGATGCGGCGACTGTCGGCGTTGAGGACGCGGAAGCGGAATTCGCCGATCTGGGTGACTTCGTTGCGCTTGGGCAGGTGGCCGAAGGCGCTCATCACCAGACCGCCGACGGTATCGAACTCGTCATCGGAGAATTCGGTATCGAAGGCTTCGTTGAAGCTTTCAATCGGCGTCAGCGCCTTGACCAGGAAGTCGCCGGAAGGCAGTGGTTTGACGTAGCTGTCTTCCTCCACGTCGTGCTCGTCTTCGATATCGCCGACGATCTGCTCCAGCACGTCCTCGATGGTCACCAGGCCAGCAACGCCGCCGTACTCATCGATCACAACGGCCATGTGGTTGTGGTTGGCGCGGAACTCGCGCAGCAGCACGTTGAGGCGCTTGGACTCGGGCACAAAGGTGGCCGGGCGCAGCAGGTCCTTGATATTGAAGTTGGGCTGTTCGCCCGAGAGGATCAGCGGCAGCAGGTCTTTGGCCAGGAGGATGCCAACCACATCGTCGAGGCTCTCGCCCACCACGGGATAACGCGAGTGCGCAGCCTCGATGATCGAGGGCAGAAATTCCTTGGGCGTCTGGTTGGCCTTGATGCTCATCATCTGTGAGCGCGGCACCATAATGTCGCGAACCTGCAGGTCGGCGACCTGAATTGCACCTTCAACGATGGCCAGTGCTTCGCTGTCGAGCAGCTTGTTCTGATGCGCTTCGCGCAGCACTTCCAGCAATTCCTTGCGGTTTTTCGGCTCATGAGCAAAAGCCTGGGTCAGTCTGTTAAACCAGGACTTCTGCTCGTTGCTCGATCGGTCTTCGCTCATGGTGGTTACTCAGGAACCTTTTGTAATTTCAGTTGGGTTTGCGTAGAGGGCATTTATTCGTGGTCGGCGTAAGGGTCGGGATGACCTAACTCAGCCAGCAATTCTCGTTCCAGCGCTTCCATCTCTTCGGCTTCCTCATCGTCGATGTGGTCATAGCCGAGCAGGTGCAGGCAACCGTGGATCACCAAGTGCGCCCAATGCGCTTCGCTGGTTTTAGCTTGTTCCTGGGCTTCGCGCTCAACCACCGGCACGCAGATCACCAGATCACCGAGCAGCGGTATATCCAGCATCTCGTCCGGCACATCGGCAGGGAAGGATAGTACGTTGGTGGCGTAATCTTTATGACGCCAGGTGTGATTGAGCTCGCGGCCTTCGGCTTCATCGACCAGGCGGATGGTCAACTCGGAATCCGCCGTGCGCTGGCGCAGGGCGATCTCGCACCAGGCGCGAAACTGCGCCTCGCTCGGCAGGCTGGCGGCGTCGCTGGCGATCTGCAGGTCAAGCTCAAGCATTGCGCTCATCCTGCTCGTTATCCAACTTGCCGTGCATGCGATTGTCGTAGCGCTCGTAGGCTTCGACGATGCGCTGCACCAGTGGGTGGCGCACCACGTCCTTGGGCTTGAAGTGGGTAAAGCTGATGCCCGGAACGTCACGCAGCACGTCGATGACGTGGGTCAGGCCGCTTTTGGTGCCGCGTGGCAGGTCGACCTGGGTGATGTCGCCGGTGATCACGGCGGTGGAGCCGAAACCGATGCGGGTAAGGAACATCTTCATCTGTTCCAGCGTGGTGTTCTGGCTTTCGTCGAGGATGATAAAGCTGTTGTTCAGCGTGCGGCCGCGCATATAAGCCAGCGGCGCGACTTCAATCACCTGTTTCTCGATCAGCTTGGCCACCTGCTCGAAACCGAGCATCTCGTACAGCGCGTCGTAGAGCGGGCGCAGATAGGGGTCGATCTTCTGCGACAGGTCGCCGGGGAGGAAGCCGAGCTTCTCGCCGGCCTCTACCGCCGGGCGCACGAGCAGGATGCGACGAATCTGCTCACGCTCCAGCGCGTCCACGGCGCAGGCCACAGCCAAGTAGGTTTTGCCGGTACCGGCCGGGCCGACGCCGAAGTTGATGTCATGGTCGAGGATGGCTTTGACGTAGCGCTGCTGATTGGCCCCGCGCGGGCGAATCATGCCCTTGCGGGTACGCAGGGCGACACTGGCTTCGACGGTCGGGTTGCTCATTTCCTCCATCCCGGACTCCTGCAGAAACAGGTGCACCAGATCGGGCGACAGTTCGGTGTTTTCGGCTTCACGGTAGAGGCGGCGCAGCAGCTGCTCGGCAGCGCGGGTCTGACCGGCGGTGCCGACCAGTTCGAACTGGTTGCCGCGGTTGCGCAATTCGATGCTCAGGCGCTGTTCGATCAGGCGCAGGTGCTCATCAAATTGGCCGCACAGGTTAGCGAAGCGGCGAGCCTCAAAGGGTTCAAGGATAAAGCGGAGTGGTTCTATGGGTGCGTTCAAGGTCGTGTGATGGCCGCCAGTCGGCTGGGGTAGTGAAACGAAGAATAGCGCTAGCGGCCGCGAGGGGGAAGCTCGGGCCGCTGCGGCTTTAGTTGCAGACGGTTTCGTTGATCAGCGTGCCGCGCAGCGAGTTGGGCATGGCCTGGTCGATATGCACATCAACGAACTGACCGATCAGGCGCGGGTTATCGCTGCGGAAGTTGACCACCCGATTGCTCTCGGTGCGGCCCTGGAGCATGCCAGGGTCCTTCTTCGAGTAATCGTTGACCAGGATGCGCTGCACAGTGCCGGCCATGCGTCGGCTATTTTCGAAGCCCTGCTGGGTGATGCGGTGTTGCAGCAGTGCCAGGCGCTGTTTTTTCAGCTCCAGTGGGGTGTCATCTGGCAGGTCAGCCGCCGGGGTGCCAGGGCGCGCGCTGTAGACGAAGGAGTAGCAGAAGTCGAAACCGACATCCTCGACCAGCTTCATGGTCTGCTCGAAGTCCTTCTCGGTTTCACCGGGGAAACCGACGATAAAGTCCGAGCTGATCAGAATGTCCGGCACGGCGGCGCGCAGCTTGCGGATACGCGACTTGTATTCGAGCGCGGTGTGGTTGCGCTTCATCGCCGCGAGAATGCGGTCGGAGCCCGATTGCACCGGTAGGTGCAGGTACTTCACCAGCTCGGGGATCTCGGCGTGGGCCTGGATCAGCGCGTCGGAGAACTCCAGCGGATGGCTGGTGGTGTAGCGAATGCGGTCGATACCGTCGATTGCCGCTACGGCGTAGAGCAGCTCGGCGAAGTCGGCAATCTGCCCATTCTGGGTGGCGCCGCGGTAGCCGTTGACGTTCTGCCCGAGCAGGGTGATTTCGCGCACACCGTGTTCGGCCAGGTGGATGATTTCGCCGAGCACGTCGGCCATCGGTCGGCTGACTTCTTCGCCGCGTGTGTAGGGCACCACGCAGAAAGTGCAGTACTTGCTGCAGCCTTCCATCACCGACACGTAGGCGCTGGGCCCATCGACGCGCGGTTCGGGCAGGCGGTCGAATTTCTCGATTTCGGGGAAGCTGATGTCGACCTGGGCGATCTTGGTGGTACGCGCGGCGTCGATCATTTCCGGCAGGCGGTGCAGGGTCTGCGGGCCGAAGACCACGTCGACGTAGGGCGCGCGATCACGAATCGCCGCGCCTTCCTGGCTGGCTACACAGCCGCCAACGCCGATCACCAGGTCTGGGTTGGCAATTTTCAGTTTTTGCCAGCGGCCGAGTTGCGAGAACACCTTGTCCTGGGCTTTTTCACGGATCGAGCAGGTGTTGAGCAGGATGATGTCAGCGTCTGCGGCCTTCTCGGTGACTTCCAGGGCTTGATGTTCGCCCAACAGGTCAATCATGCGCGAGCTGTCGTACTCGTTCATCTGGCAACCGTGGGTTTCGATATAAAGCTTCTTGGTCATGCGCGCTCAAAAAGGGTGATTCGAAGAACCGCGCATTATAGGGAGCTAGTGCCAGGGTTCCTAGCGTTGGCTGCTAGGCGGCTATGCTATGATCCGCGCCCTTTCAATTAACCCATCGGTACGAACTGCATAGCCATGAGCAAGCGCGAACCCATCTACAAGGTGATTTTCCTCAACCAGGGTCAGGTGTACGAGATGTACGCCAAGCAGATCTTTCAAAGCGATCTGTGGGGCTTTCTGGAAGTGGAGGAGTTCGTCTTCGGCGAGCGCACCCAGGTGGTCGTCGACCCCAGCGAGGAAAAGCTCAAGGCGCAGTTCGACGGCGTGGTGCGCAGCTTTATCCCCATGCACGCGATCATCCGCATCGACGAAGTCGAGCGCCTGGGCACGCCGAAGATCAGCGAAGCCAAGGGTGGCGGCAATGTCATGCCGTTCCCCATGCCGATGCCTGATAAGTGAAGCTACTGCGCTCGACCATGCGGCGTTAAAAACTGGCTCGGCATGCTCATTTACACCAGTAAACTCCGCTGCCTCGCCAGTTTTTGCCTTGCCTGCTCTTCGCTCGCTACGCTTCACGCCAAAACGGTTTGACTACGGCAGTGGCGCGAACGGTGAGGTAAGGGTGTCGGCGTTCTGCAACTCCAGCAGGTAGTTGCGGAAGATTTGCCCGAGTACCTGGCTGGCGATTTCCAGCTCATCACGGGGCATCTGCGCGGCGATCAGGTCGGCGCTGTCCATGGCTTCATCCGAGCCATTCACCGCCGCCATCTTCAGCACGATATAAGCCTGCACGGCGTTTGCTTGTACGCCTTCGCCGCGGAAAAACATCATGCCCAGGCGGTACTGCGATTGCGCATGGCCTTGCAGTGAGGCCTGCTCGAACCATTTCAGCGCCTGGCTGAGATCACGTTCGACGCGCTTGCCGTCGTAGTAGAACTCGCCCAGTTCAAACTCCGCCTGCAGATCGCCATTGAGCGCAGCTTGCTCGCAGGCTTCAAGAGCAGCGGGTAGTTCTTCGGGGGCGGTGTTGAGTGAGCAGCTGCCAAGCGCGGGGATCAGCAAGGAATTGCCGCTCGCCGAGGCAAGCAGTGGCAGCAGGAGCAACAGGCAGCCCAGAGACAGGGTGCGGCCGGTGCGTTTCATGAAAATCCGTTTACCTCGGGATGCACAACAGGCGATGTGCCTGGCCGCCGTAACGCGGCAGCCATCACATTATGAAATAAGCAGCGGCGTTCTTACAAAGTCTTTACCGGGTTTTCTTCCGTGCGGCCATTTTTTGCGCTGCCAGGCAGGCTCAACAGTAGCCAGGCCAGCAGTGGGTAGGCCGGCGTCAGCAGGGCATGAAACAAGTCGACTCGGCGTAAAGAACCGATAAAGCCCTCGGTGCCGACGGCCAAGCCGGCCAGCAGAAACAGCCCGACCACCGTAATCGCCGAAGCCAGGGGTGCGCGTCTGGGCCACTGCACAGCACCGGCGTAGAGAATCAGCAGCAAGGTTGCCAGGTTGAGCAGCAGGCGATAATCCTCCAGCTGGTTCATCTGCCGGAACAGCTCGAAGAAGGCGCACAGCCCGAGCAGGATGCGTCCCCAGTTGGCGCGACTCCATTCCCAGCCTCGGCCCAACGCCAGTGCGGCTGCGCCGAGCAGCGGCAGGCCGAGAAAACTGCTGGCTTGGCTCAGCCACAAATGTGCAGCTTGTGCGTCGGGGTCGATGCCGAAGCGAACCACACCAACGGTCGCCGCAGCGGCCGGCAGGAGAAACCCTAGCAGGGCGCAAAACAACGCGGGCTGATCGGCTTCACCATAGTGCCTGCGGGCTTTGCCGATGGCGATTGCGCAGGCCAGGCAGGCCAAAGCCAGCACGCCATCGGAGAGTGCCGTGCTGTACTGCATCAGGCGTTCTTCAGCTCGGCAAAGGCCCGTTCAGCGGCATCCAGGGTGATCTTCAACTCGGCATCGCCATGGGCGATGGAGGTGAAGCCGGCCTCGAAAGCGCTCGGCGCCAGGTACACGCCACCTGCCAGCATCAGGTGGAAGAAGCGCTTGAAGCGCTCGGCATCGCTGGCCATTACATCGTCAAAGGTGACGATGTCGTCAGCGCCGCTGAAATACAGGCCGAACATGCCGCCCGCCTGAGTGGTGACGAACGGGATGCCGGCCGCATCGGCGCGGTCCTGCAGGCCCTGGAGCATGCGGCTGGTGTAGACAGTCAGCTCCGCGTGGAAGCCCGGGCGTTTGATCAGGCGCAAAGTAGTCAGGCCTGCGGCCATGGCCAGCGGGTTACCCGACAGAGTGCCGGCCTGGTACACCGGGCCGAGCGGGGCGATGCAGTGCATGATCTCGCGCTTGCCGCCGAAACAGCCGACCGGCATACCGCCGCCGATGATCTTGCCGAAGGTGGTCAGGTCCGGGGTGACGCCGTAATATGCCTGGGCACCACCGAGGGCGACACGGAAACCGGTCATCACTTCGTCGAAGATCAGCACCACGCCGTGTTTGTCGCACTGCTCGCGCAGGCCCTGTAGGTAGCCCGGCGCAGGCGGCACGCAGTTCATGTTGCCGGCTACCGGCTCGACGATGATGCAGGCGACGCTCGAACCGACTTCGCTGAGCATCTGCTCAACTGCCGCCAGGTCGTTGAAGGGCAGTGTCAGGGTGTGTTTGGCGAAGTCCGCCGGCACGCCGGCCGAGCTCGGCACGCCCTGAGTCAGCAGTCCGGAGCCGGCTTTCACCAGCAGGCTGTCGGAGTGGCCGTGGTAGCAGCCTTCGAATTTGATGATGTTGTCGCGGCCGGTGTAGCCACGGGCCAGGCGGATGGCGCTCATGGTCGCCTCGGTGCCGGAGCTGACCATGCGCACCATTTCCATCGACGGCACGAGGCTGCACACCAGGTCCGCCATCTCGGTTTCCATGGCGGTCGGTGCGCCGTAGGACAGGCCGTGTTGCAACTGGTTGCGCACTGCGTCGAGGACTTCCGGGTGGCTGTGGCCGAGGATCATCGGGCCCCAGGAGCCGACGTAATCCACGTAGCGCTTATCGTCTTCATCGGTGACGTAGGCGCCTTCAGCATGCTTGAAGAACAGCGGCGTGCCACCGACGCTTTTGAAGGCGCGCACCGGCGAGTTGACGCCACCGGGGATGTGCTTTTGCGCGTTGGCGAAGAGGGTTTCGGAACGGGACATGGCAGGGCCTCTCAAGCGGGGAGTTGGGGCAAGCCGGGCTGCCCCTGACAAGAATTAATTATGGCCTGCCATCCCTGGCGGCCACCCTTCGGGTCGTCGCTGTGCGACGTTAATAATGGCTCCAGGCCTTTATTTCTGGGTAAACAGGGCGCTAAAAGCGCGGGCGCGACGCTCGACTTCAGCAGCCGAGTCGGCCCCGAACAGGCCATGCACCACGGCCACCATGCTCGCGCCGTGGGCAATCAGCTCAGGGGCGTTGTCCAGGGTCACGCCGCCGATGGCGACAATCGGCAGGTTGATCTTGGCTTTCGCCGCTGTCAGCAGCTCAGCATCAGCCGCCGGTGCGCCAGGCTTGGTGGTGGAATTGAAGAAGCGGCCGAAGGCGACGTAGCTGGCGCCTTCTTTGGCGGCGGCTTCGGCCAGTTCCAGCTGGGCGTGGCAGGTGCCGCCGATAATTGCTTTGCGCCCGAGCAGGGCGCGGGCGACGGACAGCGAGCCATCGCCTTGCCCCAGGTGTAAGCCCACGCCGAGGCGCGCCGCCAGTTCGGCGTCGTCATTGATGATCAGTGCAGCGCCATAGCGGTTGCACAGCTCGCGCAGGGCTTCTGCTTCACGTAGGCGCCGCGCTTCGTCGCTGGATTTGTCGCGGTACTGCAGCAGCGTCGCGCCACCCTTGAGTGCCGCCTCGACGTAGGGCAGCAGCTTGCCCTTGAGTAATTCGCTATCGGTGATGGCATACAGGCCACGCAGTTTCATGGGGTGCGCTCCATACAGCAGCCGTTCATCAAGAAAGATCGAGTGGCAGGCGGCGCGGAATAAACTGGCCGTGGCCAGGCTGTTCGGCATCGCGCAGGGTGCGCCAGGTGTAGTCGAGGGCAAATTGCACGGCGCTGACCAACTCCTGGCCCAGTGCCAGGCGCCCGGCCAGGGTACTGGCCAGGGTGCAGCCGGATCCATGGTAGCTGCCGGGTAGGCGCTGGCAGGTAAAGGTGTGGCGGCTGCCATCACGGCTGTACAGGCGGTTGTGCACTTCATGCTCATCGCCATGACCGCCGGTGATCAGCAGGTGTTGGATGAAGGGCAGCAGCTTCTCGGCGCACTCATCGGCCGTACCCTCGGGCAACTCGGCGAGGATGCGCGCTTCCGGTAGGTTCGGCGTGGCAATGGTGGCAACGGGCAGCAGGCGCTCGCGCATGGCATAACCGACTTCATCCTTGCCCAGCGCGCCGCCGCCGCCGGCACGCAGCACCGGGTCGCAGACCAGCGGAATGCCGGGTAAGCGCTGCATGATGTGCAGCACGGTCTCGACCATCTCGACCGAGCCGAGCATGCCGAGCTTAACGGCTTCGACCGGCAGGTCATTGATCACCGCATTGGCCTGGGCCAAGACCCAGTCGCGGTCGAGCACGCGGAAGTCAGAAACATTGACGGTGTCCTGCACGGTCAGCGCGGTCACAGTAGGAGCGGCGTGACAGCCTTGGGCGAGCAGGGCTTCGATATCGGCTTGCAGGCCAGCACCACCACTGGGATCGTGACCGGACAGGCACAGCACTACGGGGCGAGAAGTAGGCGTTTTCATGGTGCGCGAGCTTACCACCAAACGGCGGCTTGCAGACCCTGTTGCGGCAGGAAAGCCCGTCCTGCGGACGATCTGTCGCAGGCTCGGAAAGAGTTGTGACGCGGGCCAATGAACGGTCAAAAAACTCCAGGTCATTCAGGTTTTTCCTGGGGTTCTGGCGTAAAGGCCTATGTTAGAGTGCCAGCATCCAATTACATCGCTTCCAACGGCGCGCCGTGGCGCTGTTGGCCTACTCTGGCTGAGCTGCATGCACTACATCCTTCTCTGCTTATTCATGCTGGTGCCAGGGTTGGCCGGGGCATTGGTTTTTGACGAAAACACCCGCAGCCTGCCGCTCGGCACGGCCATGTCGGTATTCGAGGATGTACGCGGCGATGCCAGCATCGAGGACATCACCTCTCCAGCCCTTCAGGCCAGCTTCCGTCAGCATGACAAGGGCGTACTGAATGCCGGTTATTCGCGTTCGGTGTTCTGGCTGCGCTTGGACTTGGAATACCGCCCGCAGCAGGCAAATGGCGACCAGCCCTGGTTGCTGGAGCTGGCCTATCCGCCACTTGATCATGTGCAGCTGTACCTGCCCGATGCGCAGGGACGCTATCAACTGAGCCAGCACACCGGCGATGCCTTGCCGTTCTCCAGCCGCGAGATCAAGCAGCACAACTACGTGTTTGAACTGAGGTTGCCACCGGGGCAGCGGCAAAGTGTGTATCTGCGCCTGGAAAGTCAGGGCTCGATTCAAGCGCCGCTGACCCTCTGGGCGCCGAACGCCTACCTGGAAGAGCAACCGGCGCGCATCTATGTGCTGGGCATCATCTACGGCGTGCTGCTGGTGATGTTGATCTACAACCTGTTTATCTTCCTCAGCGTGCGCGACACCAGCTACCTGTATTACATCCTCTATATCGCCTCGTTCGGCTTTTATCAGCTGTCGGTTAACGGCGCGGCCATCGAGTATTTCTGGCCCAACAGCCCCTGGTGGGCGAACGCTGCCACGCCGTTTCTGATTGGTGCGGCTGCGTTGTTTGGGTGTCAGTTCGCCCGCAGCTTCCTGCATACCGCCGAGCACAGTCCTTGGGTCGACCGCGCCTTGTTGCTGATGATGGGGTCTGGTGTGCTGGTGATGACCCTGGCACTGACGGCCAGTTATGCCCTGTCATTGCGTTTGGCCACTTACCTGGCGCTGGGCTTTACCGTAGTGATTTTCAGTGCTGGCATCCTCGCCTGGATGCGCGGCATGCGTGTGGCGCGCTATTTCATCATCGCCTGGACGGCTTTCCTCGCCGGTGGGATGGTCAACACGCTGATGGTGCTGGGCTACCTGCCGAATATGTTCCTCACCATGTACGCCAGTCAGATCGGCTCGGCGCTGGAAGTCGGCCTGCTCTCGCTGGCCCTGGCCGACCGCATCAACGCGATGAAGGAAGAACGCACGCGCATCCTCCAAGAGGCCGGGCTCAAGCTGGAAGCCTTCAACCAGGAGCTGGCCAACAGCAACCGCCTCAAGGATGAATTCCTCGCCACCGTCACCCACGAACTGCGCACACCGATGAATGGGGTGATTGGTTCGCTTGAATTGATGCAGATGCTCGAGATCGACGGTGAGTTGGCGCATTACCAGCGCACCGCCGCCAGTTCGGCCCGCGACATGATGCGCATGGTCAATGACATCCTCGCTCTCACCGAGCTGCAGGCCGGACGCCTTTACCCACGGCGTGAGCCGTTCAGCCTGCGCGGGCTGTTCGACGGTTTGCGTGCGCAGTACGCGCCACGTGCCGAAGACAAGGGTTTGCGCTTTGTGCTTGAGCTGGATGACAGCCTGCCCGACACCCTTGAGGGTGACGCCAGCAAACTGGTGCAAAGCCTTAACTGCCTGCTGGATAACGCCATCAAATTCACCTTGCATGGCGAGGTGCGTGTAAGGGTCAGCCGTGGCGGTTCGGCCAGCGATATTCTGCCGCTGCGCATCGAGGTGATTGATACCGGTGTGGGCTTTGCCGTACCGGCGGACGGCAAGCTGTATCAGCGTTTTCAGCAGCTGGATGGTTCGATGACCCGCGAGTACGGCGGCCTGGGCATTGGTCTGGCGATCTGCCGGCAGCTGGTCGATCTGCTCGGCGGTGATCTCAGTCATGAATCACAGCCCGGTCAGGGCAGCTGTTTCCGCCTGGAGCTGCCGTTGGCCTTGCCGGTGCAAATGACCTCCCCAGCCGCCGTCGTGCTGCGCGCCACCGGCCCGGCGCTGCGCGCGCCTGAGCAGTGCACGGTATTAATTGTCGAAGACAACGCGATCAATCAGCTGGTAACCCGCGGCATGCTGCTCAAGCTGGGGTATCAGGTGCGCACGGCCGACAATGGCGCTGAAGCCCTTGAGCTCTTGCGTAGCGAGACCATCGACGCCGTGCTGCTGGACTGCCAGATGCCGGTGATGGACGGTTTTGCCACCTGCCGGGCGTTGCGCAACCTGCCGGGCTGCCAGTTGCTGCCAGTGTTGGCGATCACCGCCCACAGCCACAGCGGCGACCGTGAGCGCTGTCTTGCTGCAGGCATGAGCGACTACCTGGCCAAGCCAGTTAAGTTCGAACAGCTGCGTAATCTATTGCACGACTGGGTGCTCTGCCGCGAGTCCTGATCTTACGATCTGCTGCGCGTCGGCCCTACTGCGTTAAAAGCAGGCTCGGAATGTGAGCCCAGTCTGCTTCCTCGCCGCTTTGACCAGTCGAAGGCTGTTACTAACGTAGCGCCTTGTATGGCTCTAGCTCCTGAGATCGTAAATACATTATTGAGTTGTATGCGCCAGCGGCTGGCCAATATGCCCGCTGTTGTGCCCGGAATCGCCCTTTAGCCAAACTCTGAATCCTGATTCACTTGAGCAATAGTGAATCAGGATTCAGATCATGGCTTATCGCACCACCGCCCTGCGTATCGACCGTGACCAGGCGCTGCGTGAGCGCATCATCAGCGCCGCCTTGGCGCGGGTGGCCGAAGGCGGCTTTGCCGCGCTGACCATGCAGGCCCTGGCCGAGGATGTCGGTATCGCCACCGGCAGCCTGTACCGCCACTTCAGCAGTAAGGGCAGCCTGGCAGCCGAGGTGTTTGCTGTGGCCAGCCAGCGTGAAGTCGATGCGTTGGCCGCCACCATGCGCGGAACCGGTCGTCCGGAGCAACGCCTGGGCGCAGGGCTGGAGCGCTTTGCGGCGAGAGCTTGGGAAAGCCGCCGCTTGGCCTTCGCCCTGATTGCTGAGCCGGTTGATCCGGAAGTCGACGAGCAGCGCCTGTTCTACCGCGAAGCCTATGCGGAGCTGTTCGTTGAGTTGTTACAGGAAGGAGCCGCGCTCGGCGTATTCCGCGTGCAGCAAATCAACCTGGTTGCTGCCTGCCTGGTCGGCGCCATTGCCGAAGCCCTGGTCGGCCCGTTATCGCCGCCCGCGCGTGCGGCCCGTGAAGCCGGATACCCCGCCCCCAGTCTGGCTGAAGTCAGCCAAGCCCTGGTCACCTTTTGTCTACGCGCCGTGGGCGCCCCATTGCCCGCAGAGGAGCCTCAGCCATGAATGCCAGCCAACACGCCGAAACCCATGAAGTGTTCAATCAGGTGCCGCCGCTGGATGGCGCCAACCTGTACCGCGTTGACCTGCCGCTGCAGGAGTGGAGCAAACGCTTCGGCGGCGGCTGGGCCGAGCAGCGCCTGGATGTGTATGGCGGCCTGGCCGGTGGTGAGCTGATGGCCGCAGGCTTTCTCGCCAATGAAAACAAGCCGGTGTTCAAAAGCCACGATCGCTATGGCCATCGCGCCGATCTGGTGGAGTTTCACCCGGCTTATCACCAGCTGATGAGTGCGGCCATCGAGCATGGTCTGCCGTCCATGCCCTGGACCGACCCGCACGCCGGTGCTCAGGTGGCGCGCGCCGCCATGAGCTACCTGCACAGCCAGGCCGAAGCTGGCAGCGGGTGCCCGCTGACCATGACCTTCGCCAGCGTGCCGGCGCTCAGGCTGCAGGCCGATGTGGCCGAGAAGTGGCTGCCGAAAATCCTCTCCACCCAATACGATCCGCGCAATCTGCCGATCGAGCAGAAAACCGGCGCGACCATCGGCATGGCCATGACTGAGAAGCAGGGCGGCACCGATGTGCGCGCCAACACCACCCGCGCTTACCCGGTGGGTTTGGGTGGTCCCGGTCAAGCTTATGAACTGGTCGGTCACAAGTGGTTCTGCTCGGCGCCGATGTGCGATGCCTTCCTAACCCTGGCATACACCACCAAGGGCCTGACCTGCTTTCTGCTGCCGCGCCATCGCCCGGACGGCACGCGCAACGAGTTCTATATCCAGCGCCTGAAAAACAAGCTGGGCAACTGGTCGAACGCCTCCAGTGAAGTGGAGTTTCGCGGCGCCCTGGCCTGGATGGTCGGCGAGGAAGGCCGTGGCGTGCCGACCATTATCGAGATGGTCGCGCTGACCCGCTTCGACTGCATGATCGGCTCCAGCGCCCTGATGCGTCAGGCCCTGACCCAGGCCGCACACCACTGCGCCCACCGCCAGGTTGGCGGCCGTGTCCTCAGCGAACAGCCGCTGATGCAGAACGTGCTGGCCGACCTGGCCCTGGAAAGCGAAGCGGCCCTGGCGCTGACTATGCGCATGGGTAAGGCGCTGGATAATCCGCATGACCAGCAGGAAGACAAGTTCGCCCGCCTGGTCACCGCCGTGGGCAAATACTGGATCTGCAAACGTGCGCCCGCCATGATCAACGAAGCCGCCGAATGCATGGGCGGCGCCGGGTATGTCGAGGACACCATCTTGCCGCGCCTGTACCGTGAAGCACCGGTCAACTCGACCTGGGAAGGCTCGGGCAACGTGCAGTGCCTGGACGTGCTGCGTGCACTGTCCAAGGAACCCGGCGTGCTTGATGCACTGTTCCATGAACTCGGCGACGGTCATGCTGATGCACGCCTCAAGGCGCATATCTCCAAGCTGCAGGCAGACTTTCGCGACACCGCCGATATCCAGTACCGCGCCCGTCAGTTGACCGAAGACGTGGCCCTGGCACTACAGGCCAAGCTGCTGCTGGAAGCCGGCAATTCGGTGGTAAGCGATGCCTTTATCGCCAGCCGTTTGGGCGGGCAGGGCGGCCGGGTCTACGGCACTCTGCCGCGTGGGGTGAATGTCGAGGCGCTGGTGGTGCGCAGTACGCCGCATCTGATCTGAGGCCTGGATATGCACAGCAGTCTCTTTGAGCGATTAAAGGCCTGGCTGGCCGGTGATATCGGTGCGGACTACGGTATCGCTCAGCTGCAGGCCGCAGCCGGGGTGGCGAGCTTCAGCAGTCAGCCGCCGGCTGTGCACTTCAATCCACTCGGCGGCGTGCATGGTGGTTACACCGCCACGCTGTTCGATGCGGCGTTGGGGTTGGCGGTGTATTCGCAAGCCTGTGCCGAGGAGGTCTACAAGACCGCCAGCCTGCAGGTGAATTACCTGCGCCCGATTGGTCTTGCGGCTTTGCCGCTGCGAACCGAAGCCCGCGTGCAGCAGCGCGAAGGGCGACATGTCGCGGTACAGGCCACGCTGCACGATGCTCAGGGGCTGCTGTGCGCCAACGCCAGTGGTGTCTTCACTTGCTTGCTCCATACGGCGTCAGGCGCTACTCAGTCCGTTGGTATACCTGCGCGGTAAACGCCCGGCTCTGTCATTTCCCGCGGCCGCCGGGTAAGGTGGCCGCCGATGGTTCCAGCCCGTGTGATGCGACTGGATGAAAAGGGAACATGGAAAGCACCACAACCGGTGCCGAAGCCATGGCTGCCCCCGCAACTGTAAACGGCGAGCGACGCCCAGATGCCACTGACCGTAAGGTTGGGAAGGCGGGTGGAGTATCAAGCCGTGAGCCAGGAGACCTGCCATCGAAGTCGGGCGCTTATGCCCATCCCCTCAATCCGGATCATCGCGCGGTGGGCGCGGTACAGGAATCGCTATGCACATCGAACCAGAAGTCGTTACTGGCGCCAAACTCTTCCTCAGTTATGCAACCGCCGCAGGTGCCTTTGGCCTCACGGCTAAACTTGCCCTCGACAGCGTGCGCAGCAACGGTGGCGCTGCCGCCTTGGCGCTGCGTAGCCTGCTGACCACCGCCTTGGTGTTCTGCTTCTTCGAGGTCTTTCCGCACCATGCGGTTGGGGTTTCCGAGGTTCACTTAATCCTCGGCTCGACCCTGCTGCTGCTGTTCGGCGCGGGTGCCACGGCTGTAGGTCTTGCCGCTGGCCTGCTGTTGCAGGGTCTGCTGTTTGCCCAGTTTGACCTGCCGCAGTACGGCATGAACGTCACCACGCTGCTGGTGCCGCTGTGGGCGATCAGTGTGCTGGCCAAGCGCATCATTGCGCCGGGTACTGCTTATGTTGACCTCTCCTACAAGCAGGCGCTGGCGCTGTCGACCGCCTATCAGGGTGGCATCGTCGCCTGGGTCGGCTTCTGGGCGTTCTATGGCAACGGTTTCTCCGGTGAGAACCTGGCGGCCGTGGGTAGTTTTGGTCTGGCCTATATGAGCGTGATCCTGATCGAGCCACTGGTTGATCTGGGTGTGCTGGCCGCTGCCAAGGCACTGTCCGCTTATAGCCGTGGGCCGCTGTTCAACACGCGTCTGCATCAGCCGGCCTGATTGACTACTGGCGGCGCTGCCAGATCAGCTTGCCGGTGTTGCTCTCAGTGACCAGGTACTGGTCGCTGAAGCGATAGTAGGCGGCAGGCTGATAGTCACTGCGACCCTGCATCTGCACTTCTAAAAGGCCGTTGTTGCTCTGCCAGCGGCCGCTGTATTGCAGCTCGCCAGGGCTGTCGTAGTTCCAGTCGGCGCCACCTGCCACACTGCGCGTCCACTGCGAAACGCTGCCGTCATCACTCAGTTGCAGAATCATCTGGGTGGTCATTGAGGCGAAATTGGCACCGCCGCTGTTGATGATCTTCTCGTGTACCCAAGTGCCGATCAGCGCCGGATCGCGTGTGGCGCTGCTGCTTGGACTACTGCTTGACGCTGCCGCTGCAGCGTTAAGGTTCTGCCGGTGAAACAGCGCCTTGCGCTCCAGGGTGGCCCCGGTCGTCGGGTTGCGTGCGGCAATATGGGCGTTGAGCATGCCATTGGCGTAAGTGGCGTTCATATTGGCGATCAACTGGCCAGATTGCGCATCACTGATCTGAGCCCGGAGCAGTTGCCCGTCAAAGGTGCCGCTGATCTGCAGGTGCAGCCTGCCACCTTCCACATATTCCCCCGTGACCTGCTGGCCCTGGCTGCGCAGGTGCATTTCGGCTGGCTGGCCGTCCAGCGTCGTCAAGTAATGGCCGTCTAGGTTATCGGCCAGCAGAAAACTGGGTAACAGACAAAGCACAAGGGTGAGCAGCGCGCGCGGCATGAGTGTTCCTTAGACAATTGGCTGACAGAAGATTAGCAACGGATGCTTGACCTGGGTGCCGCCCCGCATTTGCAGACTGGCAACGCAGCTGAATAGAGGAGCGTTGCCATGACCCGTGAACAAGCCTTCTGGCAGGAATACCAACTGGCCCGTGCTCAGCGCGGTATTGATCCGGCTACCGAGCTGCGCCATCTGGAGCGGGCGCATATTCTCGGTCAGCGTTATTTCAGCGAACACTTACGCAGCCATTTATGGATGCTCGCTTGGGCCTGGCGCCAGCGTGATTGGGCCGAGGGCCTGGCGCAACTGCTGCGCATACCCGGTAGCCTGGGTTCGCTGCTGGGGCTGTTTCCCCTGGGAAATCCGGGCACACGGCGCGTCGGCCCGCTGACCCCGCAGGCTGTGCCCGAGGATCTGCAGGCGCTACTCAAGTAGCCTGCGCGGGCAACGTCGCGCTATCGCAAGCGCGGCGGATCAGGGCAAGATAGAGCCATTCCGATCAGCCAGGAAGGTGCCTTGTGAACCCTTGTTCCGATGACTTTATTGTCGCCAACACCGCTGAAGAAGCAGTGGATCGTCTGGCCGCCTTGCACCTGCAGGCGACCACGGGCTTGAGTCAGGCGCTCAAGCGCTACCTGAAAGAGCGCGTCAAGCCGGATGCCGCTCAGCAGTGCCAGTTCCGCTACCCCGAGTTGCGTCTGGTCTACCTGTGTCAGGGCGAAGTGCCGACCACCGTGCGTGCCTACGCCAAGGTGCAGGTGCCGGGCACCTACAGCATCACCGTCACCCACCCGGCAGCGTTTCGTAAATACCTGCTGGAGCAGCTGCGCCCTCTGATGAGCGACTTCACCGTGCGTGTGGAAGTGGGCATCAGCCAGCAGAACATTCCTTATCCGTACGTGGTCGAACAGGGCGATGAGCTGGCCGGCTCCGGGGTAACCGCCGCCGAGTTGGCGCGGGTGTTCCCCAGTACCGATCTGTCCGCCGCCACCGACGGTACAGCCGATGGCCTGTACGACTGGGAAAACACCGACCCGCTGCCGCTGGCGCTGTTCGACGCGGCGCGGGTGGACTTCTCCCTGCGTCGTCTGGTGCATTACACCGGCAGCGACTGGCGGCATGTGCAGCCGTGGATTCTGCTGACCAACTACCACCGCTACGTCGACCAATTTATTCGCCATGGTCTGGACATGCTGGTGGGTGAGTCGCGCTTCAACCGCATGGTGCTGCCGGGCAACGTGGTGATCGAGCGCGGCATGGCCGAAGGCGAGATGCAGGCGATTATCGAGAACGTCATCTGGCACCGCTACCAGATGCCGGCCTACCACCTGCAGGCTGAGGACGGCCACGGCATTACCTTGGTCAACATCGGTGTCGGCCCATCCAACGCCAAGAACATCACCGATCACCTGGCTGTGCTGCGTCCGCATTGCTGGCTGATGATTGGCCACTGTGGCGGCCTGCGTCAGTCGCAGACCATTGGCGACTACGTGCTGGCTCACGCCTATATGCGCCGCGACGGCATTCTTGATCGCGTGCTGCCGCCGCATATCCCACTGCCTGCCCTGGCCGAGGTGCAGCAGGCGTTGCAGGAAGCGGCCAAGTTGGTGACCGGTGAAGAGGGCGATGAGCTGAAGAAGCGTCTGCGTACCGGCACCGTGCTGACCTACGACGACCGCAACTGGGAACTGCGCTGGGCCCAGGAGCGGCCGTTGATCAACCTGTCCCGCGCCGTGGCCGTGGACATGGAAAGCGGCACCATCGCCGCGCAAGGTTATCGCCTGCGCGTGCCCTATGGCACGCTGCTGTGCGTGTCCGACAAACCACTGCACAGCGAGATCAAACTGCCGGGTGCGGCCGGTGCCTTCTATGAGCGCGCGGTCACCCAGCACCTGCATATCGGTATCACCGCGCTGGAACTGATGCGCAGCCAGCTCAACTCGCTACACTCGCGCAAGCTGCGCAGCTTTGATGAGCCGCCGTTCCGCTAACGCATCAAGCGAGGCGCAGGTGCAGAATCGGGAAAGGCCGCCCGCCGCCATCCAGCGGTGAGCGGCCTTCGACTGCAAAGCCCTGGCTCAGGTAGAAACCCAGCGCCTGGAGGTTCTGCTCATTGACGTCGACCTGGTGTGCGCCGAGGCGTACCACTGCGTCGTTGAGCAGTGCTCGACCAATGCCCATGCCGTGGTACTGCGGGTCAACGAACAGCATCTCGACCTTGCCTTCGGCATAGCCGAGAAAACCGGCGATCGTGCCATCGTCGCCACGCATGCAACTGAGCTGAACCAGGGGGAAGTACTGCTCGATCAGTAAGGGTTTGAGCAGCTGAATATCGTGCTCTTCGAGGAAGTCATGGGTAGCGCGTACGGCTGCTTCCCACACTTCAAGCAAGCGCGGGAAGTCGGTGGCGCGGGGTGTTTCGATCGGGTGCGGCATGTGTGGCTCAGCGGCGGTGAAAAAGGGGCAAATCATGCAGCTGATTTGCCCCCGCTGTCACTTGCTGGCGTCCAGCACCACGCGGTAACGCGCTTTGCCGGCACGCAGGTGGTCAATGGCGTCGTTGACCTTGCTCATGGGGAAGTGCTCGACCTGCGGCAGGATTTGATGGCGCGCGCAGAACTCGAGCATTTTCGCCATGTTGGCCGGTGAGCCAACCGGTGAGCCAGACAGGCTCTTCTGCTTGGGAATCAGGTTGAATACATGCACCGGGATCGCGCTGGGTACGATGCCGACAAAGTGCAACCGGCCTTTACCACGTAGGGTGCCGATCATAGCGCTCCAGTCCAAGTCGGCACTGGCAGTGACCAGCAGGAAATCCAGGCTGCCGGCAATCGCTTTCAGCGCTGCGCTATCGGTCGAGGCCACCACCTTGTGTGCGCCCAGGCGTTTGGCTTCTTCCTGTTTGCTCAGTGAAGACGTGAAGGCGGTGACTTCGCAGCCCCAAGCATTGAGGAAACCCAGCGCCAGGTGACCGAGGCCTCCGATACCGACCACGCCAACCTTATCGGTGGGCTTCACGTCGAAGTCCAGCAGTGGGCTGAACACCGTGGAGCCGGCGCAGAACAGTGGGCCGACCAGCGCAGGGTCAAGGCCGTCGGGCAGTGCTACGGCCCAGGCCCAATGGCTGCGCAGGCGATCAGCGAAACCGCCGTTGCTGCCGACAATCGTCGGTTTTACTGTGCCGCACAGCTGGTGCGAGCCTTCCATACAGGAGCTGCAATGCATGCAGCTGCCCTTGTACCAGCCGATACCGACGCGCTGGCCGAGCTTGAGGCCGCGGGCCTGTGGGCCGAGGCGCACCACGGTGCCGACTACTTCATGGCCAGGGATAAAGGGGTAGCGCGCATTGCCCCACTCGTTGTCGATCATCGACTGGTCGGAGTGGCAAATGCCGCAGTATTCCACCGCCACCTCCACTTCTTCAGCGCCCAGTGGGCCGGGGTCATAACTGTGCAGTTCGAGGGGCGCGCCGGGTGCTTTGGCAGCCCAACCGGTAAAGGTGTCGACGATGGATTCGGACGAACTCATAACAATGGCCTCGGGACAGGAAACACAACTTTGCCAGCATAGCCCGCTACGCCGTTGCAGGCTGCGCGGATCACTCAGACTGATAGTCCAACCGTGGCCTCGGTTACACTGGCCGACTCGTAACCTGTTGTTGGATCACCTATGTCGCGCCCACCTCGCCCAGCGTCTTCTCGTCCGCACAGCGGTAAACCTGCGGTGCGCCGCGTGGCCAAGGCGCCACCCGCTGAGCCGCGTTTGCTGGTGCTGAACAAACCCTTTGACGTGCTGACCCAGTTCAATGATGACCAGGGCCGCGCCACCCTCAAGGATTTTGTCGATGTGCCCGGCGTCTACCCGGCCGGTCGGCTGGACCGTGATAGCGAAGGTCTGTTGCTGCTGACCAATGACGGCGGCCTGCAGGCACGCATCGCCGATCCCAAGCACAAGCTGGCGAAAACCTATTGGGTGCAGGTAGAGGGCGAACCGAACGACGTGCAATTGCAGCAGCTGCGTGACGGCGTGCAGTTAAATGACGGCCCAACCCTGCCGGCCGAAGCACGGTTACTGGATGAGCCGCAGTTGTGGGAGCGCAACCCGCCGGTGCGCTTTCGTAAAAGCATCCCGACGGCCTGGCTTGAGCTGGTGATTCGCGAGGGGCGCAACCGTCAGGTACGCCGTATGACCGCCGCTGTTGGGCTGCCAACGCTGCGCCTGGTGCGCGTGCGTATCGGCACGTTCAGCCTGGATGATTTGCAGCCGGGGCAGTGGCGCGAAGTGCCGGCCCGGCTGGATTGATCAGTAACCAGCTTTGATAACAGCGATGCCTTTATCCAACACCTCATTCCAGGCGTTGCGGGTTTCGTTGCAGTACTGCTGATCATGCTCGCCGATGGTTTGTAGCAACGCTTGCTGCCACAGCACATACAGCTCTGGGCGGATGTCCATGGCGGCGCGGGAGTGGCTGCAGCCCAGGGCGCGCAGCTTGGTGTCAGGCATGCCGCGGGCATGCATCACCAGGTTGAGAATGCCCTGACGCAGCAGGAGCTTTTGTCCGTTCATCTCGGTATTGGCGAACTTCTCGCGCACCTCGGGTGAGCTGGCGAGGAAGTGCCGGTAAAAACTGTCGAAAAAATCTGGGCTGGCGCAGCAGCGGCCATAGCTCTGCATCACCCGGTCGGTAGGGGACATGAATGCTCCTGAGAGAAGGCGGAAAGGCGCATTCTAGAGCAGTTTGCTGCGGCTTGGTGTGCAGTGGTCGGCGCGGGGCAGCTTTCTAGCCGTGGATGCCGCGACTTGCTTCGATGATGTAGGTGATGACCGGTTTGGCAAGGAAGGCAAACAGGCACAGGCCCAGGCCGAGGAACAGGATGGCGGTGCCCAGGCGGCCGGCTTTGGAGGTTTTTGCCAGGTCCCAGATGATGAAGAACATAAACACCATCAGCCCGCCGACTAGGGCGTACATCATCAGGGATTCGAACTGTTCGGTTTCCATTCGGGCCTCGTGAACCTGCAGGTGCTCGGCTGGGTGCCGACCAGCGCTATGCGAAGCGCATGAAAGGACGGCCATCGCACAGAGGCCGCGATTATACGCACCATCGGCGGCTCTGCCAGCCGACCACGGCCAAAGTGCGGCGATCAGCCGCGCAGGTGCTGTAACGGCAGCTGAGTGCTGGAGAGAATCTGTTGCAGCACAAAGCTGGAGCGTACGCTGGAAACACCCTCGATGCGGGTCAGGGTACCCAGTAGCAGTTTCTGGTAATGATCCATGTCCGGCACCACCACCTTGAGCTGGTAGTCCGCGTCCATCCCTGTCACCAGGCAGCATTCCAGCACTTGCGGGCATTTGCGGATTTCTTCCTGAAAATGCTCAAAGCGTTCCGGGGTGTGCTTGTCCATGCCAATCAGCACGTAGGCAGTCAGCGTCAGGCCGAGCTGTTTACGGTCGAGCAGGGCGACCTGGCCGAGGATATAACCATCGTCTTCGAGCTGTTTAACCCGCCGCGAGCAAGGGGAGGGCGACAGGCCGATGCGTTCGGCCAGGTCCTGGTTGGACAGGGTGGCGTCGCGCTGCAATTCAGCGAGGATATTCAGGTCGTAACGATCAAGTCTGTTCATCTTTATCCTGCTTTCGTTATTCGGTTGTTCAGAATGATGCGCTTGTGGTGATTAATTGCGCAAGTGGTGGGTATTTCAGCAATGTTCGCAATCTTTCACTGCGTTGGCAGGCGTAAGCTTTACCTCAACTTCAAGGCCCGGACGACACGTCCAGCCGCCTCGCCCAATCAGGTGAGCGGTCGCCGCCGATCCAACCGGATCGTCACGGCACCCGGGTTCGCACTGCCCAACCAGGTAGGCGAAGAAAAGGCGTTACCATCGCCACAATGACGGACACGCAAAAAAGGGGAAGGCCTGCAGGCCTTCCCCTTTTTTGTGCCCGCTGTCTTCGGCTGCGCGCCGCTAAACATGGTGTCAGGCGACTCCTGTTACCTGCTCGCTACCTTCAAGAGACCGCAGCTGGCGGTGCCACATTGCTCGGGTCGGCGTGTACCAGTACCTCGGCGCGGGGGAACTCGCTGCGGATCGCCGCTTCAACCTGATCGCACAGGCCGTGGGCATGCTGCAGGCTCAACTCGCCCGGCAGCTCCACATGCAGCTGCACAAACCAGTGGGTGCCGGAGAGCCGCGTGCGCAAGTCATGCACGCCCAGCACGCCGGGCACGGCGCAGGCCAGGCTGTGCATCTGTGCGCTGATCTGCGGATCGAGCTCCTGATCCATCAGCACGGTGGCGGCTTCGCGGACGATGCTGATGGCGCTCCAGAAGATATACAGCGCAATGCCGATACCGAAGATGGCGTCCAGTTGCGGCCAGCCGTAACTAGCCAGCAGCAATGCCAGAAGGATGCTGCTGTTGAGTAACAGGTCCGAGCGGTAGTGCAGCGAATCGGCGCGAATCGCGGTGGAGCCGGTCAGTTTCACCACATGGTTCTGAAACATCAGCAGGGCGATGGTCACCGCCAGCGACAGTAGCATCACCGCGATGCCCAGGGCCGGTGCACCAATCGGTTCGGGACTGAGCAGGCGGTCGATGGCGTGACTGCCGACTAAGATTGCGCTGGCGCCGATAAACAGCGCCTGGCCCAGGCCAGCCAGGGCTTCGGCCTTACCGTGACCGTAGCGGTGATCCTCATCGGCCGGGCGCAGGGCGTAGTGCACGGCGATCAGGTTGAGCAGCGAGGCGGCGCCATCAAGCAGCGAGTCGGTCAGCCCCGCCAGCAGGCTGACCGAACCGCTGAGCCACCAGGCAATGGCTTTGGCCAGTGCCAGCGTAAGTGCCGCCGCCAGTGCGGCGAAGGTCGCCAGGCGCATCAGGCGGGCGTGTTGCGGTTGTATGTTCACGGGCTATCCAGAATTGGGCGAGTTCTGCCAAGGCTAGCGCTAAATAACAAAAGCCCGTCGGAAAACGGGCTTTTAGTTTGGGCTTGCTGGTGCCGGGCTTAGGCTGCTGGGCGCAGACCATAGGCTGCCAGTTGCTCCGCACTGCCGCTGTGCTGAATCAGACGCGGGTCATCAAGCGGCAGGCTGTGGCCCGTTTGCACTTCGATCAGTGCCTTGAGCTTGATCGGATCGACCTTGCCGTCAGCATCCACCACATTCTGCAGGTCTTGCGGGTCAACTTGCGAGGTCAGGCCGCCCGGTAGGTAGATCGCGCCGGTGGCGAAGTCGATACCAAAGGCGATCAGTCCTGGGATCACATAGAACAGGATGCCGATAGCGTTGAGTCCAGCGACCATGGGGTCGATGCGGCCTTCGATCTGGCCGCGGCGATCCGGGAAGAACAGGGTGCCGCAGGCGGTCAGTTGGGTGAGCAGCGCGGCGACGATAAGGCCACCGATAACGCGGGTTTGGGTGCGCATTGAACATCTCCATGGAAAAAGTGGCGCAACTATACCAATGCCTGTATTGCAATGCCGCTGCGTCAGGCGCTGCCAGCGCTATTTCGCGCAGCCATACCTAACACTCAGACAGCGCCAATGCTCTACAGGTTCGCCGTTATAATCCCGCGCCTTGAATGGAGCCCGCATGAATTCCCTGCCAATCGATGTGCTGCTGCCTGAACTGTGTCAGGCCCTTGCCCTGCGTGACGAAGCGGTGCTCGAAGCGCCGCCCGGTGCCGGCAAGACCACCCGCGTGCCGCTGGCGCTGCTGACCCAGCCCTGGCTGGCCGGGCAGACCATCATCATGCTTGAGCCTCGGCGGTTGGCGGCGCGCGCTGCGGCCGAGCGCCTGGCCAGTGAGCTGGGTGAGGCGGTGGGGGAAACCGTCGGTTATCGCATCCGCCTGGACAGCAAGGTCGGCCCGCGCACCCGTATCGAAGTGGTCACCGAAGGCATTCTGGCGCGGCGGCTGCAGGACGACCCGGCGCTGGAAGGCGTCGGTCTGGTGATCTTCGATGAATTTCATGAGCGCAGTCTGGATGCGGACCTGGCGCTGGCGCTGTGCCTGAATGGTCGAGCGATGTTTCGTGGTGCGGACTCCGGCGAACTGCCGCTCAAGGTGCTGCTGATGTCGGCAACCCTTGAAGGTGAGCGGTTGGCGGGCCTGCTCGGCGATGCGCCGGTGCTGCGCAGCGAAGGGCGGATGTTCCCCGTGGATATCCGCTGGGGCGCGCCCTGGCAGGCGGGCGAGTGGGTCGAGCCGAAAGTGCTGCAGACCATCCTGCAGGCGCTGGCCGATGAACCGGGCAGCCTGCTGGTGTTTCTACCGGGGCAGGCGGAGATTCGCCGGGTCAACGAACAACTGGCAGAGTCCCTGGCCGGACGGCGCGATGTTCTGCTCTGCCCGCTGCATGGCGAACTGGATCTTAGCGCCCAGCGCACTGCCATCGAGCCTTCACCGCCGGGCCTGCGCAAGGTGGTGCTGGCGACCAACATCGCCGAAACCAGCCTGACCATCGATGGCGTGCGTGTGGTAATCGATGCCGGCCTGGCGCGGGTGCCGCGTTTTGACCCGAACAGCGGCATGACCCGCCTGGACACCCAGCGTATTTCCCGCGCCTCGGCCACTCAGCGCAGCGGGCGTGCTGGGCGCTTGCAACCGGGCGTCTGTTATCGGCTGTGGTCGCAGGCGCAGCATGAGCAATTGGCGGCATACGGCACGGCGGAGATGCTCCAGGCCGACCTTGCCGGCCTGGCCTTGCAATTGGTGCGCTGGGGCGTGCAGCCGGCCGAACTGGTCTGGCTTGATCCGCCGCCGGCAGCCGCCTATGCCCAGGCTTTGGAGCTGTTGGGACGGCTGGGCGCGGTGGATGCTCAAGGCAAATTGACCGCTCACGGTCAGGCCATGGCTGAGCTGCCGACTCATCCACGTATCGCCCATCTGCTGCTGCGCGGTCAGGAGTTGGGCCTTGGCCCATTGGCCTGCGATCTGGCTGCGTTGCTCGGCGAACGCGACATTCTGCGTGGCGCGGGCGCTGATCTGCACAGCCGATTGGCCTTGCTGGCGGGTGAGTCACGCGGCGCGCGCGGCAGTCAGGGCGGGGTGCAGCGCGCCCGGCAACTGGCCCGGCAGTTTCAGGGGTACCTCAAGCGCCGGCCCAGCCCGCAGGCAGTCAGCGATCCCGAGCATCCGCGCTGGCTGGGCGCGTTGCTGGCGTTTGCCTACCCGGATCGCATCGCTCAGCAGCGGCGTGACGGCGGCGCGGAATACCGTTTGGCCAACGGCCGTGCAGCGCTGTTTACCGAAGTCGATGGCCTGATGAAACACAGCTGGCTGGTGGTGGCGGACCTGGGCAGTCGTCAGGGGCAGCGTGAAGAGCGTATCTACCTGGCCGCTGAGCTGGAACCAAAGCTATTCGAGGGGGTGCTGGCTGAGCAGGTCAGCAACCTGGACGTGCTGGATTGGGATGACCGCGAAGGCGCCCTGCGCGCCGAACGCCAGCGCAAGGTCGGTGAGCTGGTGTTGTCACGCGAGGCGTTGACCGGGCTCGATGCGCAACAGCGCAGTCGCGCCCTGCTCGGCCTGGTGCGGCGCAAGGGCCTGGCGCTGCTGCCCTGGACGCCGGAGCTGCGCCAGTGGCAGGCGCGGGTGGCGTTGCTGCGCACGCTGGATCTGGCCAGCAAAGACGCCAGCGAATGGCCCGATGTCAGTGATACCACCTTGCTGGCGACGCTGGAGAGTTGGCTACAGCCCTATCTGGATAACGTCACCCGGCTCAGTCACTTCGCCAATCTGGATTTGCCCAGCCTGTTGCTGAACCTGCTGCCCTGGCCGCTGCCGCAACGTCTGGATGAGTTGGCGCCGCGCAGCGTGCAGGTGCCGTCTGGTTCGCGCATCAGTCTGGATTACAGCGAGCAGCCGCCGGTGTTGGCGGTGCGCTTGCAGGAGCTGTTCGGTCTGGCCGATACGCCACGCATTGCCGGCGGTCGCCAGGTGGTCAAGTTGCACCTGCTGTCGCCGGCGAGGCGGCCAGTGCAGGTGACTCAGGATCTGGCCAACTTCTGGCGCAGCACCTATGCCGAGGTGAAGAAAGACCTCAAGGGCAGGTACCCGAAACACTACTGGCCGGATGATCCGCTGATCGCCGAGCCCACCGCGCGGGCCAAACCGCGTAAGTAGGCCTCAGGGCAGGCGCAGGTCTTCGCCGGCCGCCTGAAGCTCGGCATAGGCCCGATCCAGCGCATCGCGCAGGGCTTCGGCGCCGGGGGCTTTATTGGACACAATCAGCTTCAGCGGGATGCGCTGCAGCTCCACATACGGCAGCTCGGACATGCCCAGGCGTTTGCGCGCCTGCTCCACCGGGGTTTGGTAATCGAGAAGGAAGTCGCCGCGACGGCGCTGGAGCATTTCCAATGCGGCGGTGTGGGTGCCGGTGCGGTGTTGCTCTACGGCCAGCTGCGGGTCGTTGAGCATTTCGTTGACCGGCTGCCAGTAGGTGTAGCCGCTGATCATGATCACCCCGCGGCCCTTAAGGTCCTCGGGCAGGCGCGGCATCAGGGTGTCCCGGCGGAAATACAGGTTGAGCACGATCTCGCCCAACAGGGTTTGGGTTTCCAGGGTGTGCTCGCGCAATTCCAGTTTGCCCGGTGCGCCCGGCCAGACCTGTACGCTGCCATCCTGAATAGCGTTGTACAGCCGTGCGCTGGGGTAGGAGCGTAGTGTGGTGCGATAGCCCGCATGTTCCAGCAGGCGTTTGCTCAACTGCAATATGGCGCCTTTGGCGCGCCCTTGGCTGTCCGTGTAGGAATAAGGTGGAAACTCGTAATACCCCACGTGCACCAATGGTCGCGAATCATCGGCGGCAGAAGCGGCGAGGCTGGCGCTGCAGTGCAAGGCTACAGCCAGCGCGAGGCAGAGAAATCGTGGCATCAAATGGGTACGTACTGCGGCTATCTGCCGTCTTTTCGTTATAAAAATGTCACACAACCCGAGCATGGCTAACTGCCAGCAGTTTTGTCCAGTGACTTGCTGAAAAAGCTTAGTCCAGCGTCGGCAGCAGCAGGCGGGCGAGCACCGGCAGGTGGTCAGAAATGCCTAAGCTGTCGCGTTGGCGTACCTGGCTGTCGAGTAGCGTCAGCTGTGGGCTGTGGAACAGGTAGTCGAGGGTACGATCCGGGCCAGTCACTGCCGGATCGTTGGGGTAATGGGTGTACCAGCGCGTCTGTTCTGCGCCGCTGGCCTGCTCCAGGCTCGGCACCATCGGGTAGCGCTCAGCCAGTTGCTGCAACTCACTGGTGGGGCTGTACCAGCTGCGCTGGTTCTCAGGCAGGCGCTGGTACTGGCCGGTAGGCAACAGGTTGAAGTCGCCGCCGATCACCCAGGGTTTGCCGTCGGCCTGGAGCTGGTCGAGCAGGCTGCGGGTCATGGCCACTTGGCGCTGCATGGTGTCATTACCTTGGGCGAAGGCATCCAGATGGGTGTTGATGGCGACCAGTTCGCCACCGCCACGCACGGGTAGGTGACTGACCAGCAAGGCACGCTTGAGGTTGAATTGGCGGCTGATCAGGTTGGCGGGCATCAGCGGCAGTTGCAGGCGTTCGGCGTGGGATATCTGGAAGCGGCTGAGGGTGCCCAGCTGCATGCCGACGCTGCCGAGAATCTGGGGGTGCGGCACAAAGGCTGCTTTCCAGTAATAAGCCTGGCTGCTGCACGGATACAGGTCACTTAAACGCTCGTGCAACAGTGCGAGCTGGTTCTGATAGTCCGTGGCTTTGGCCCCGTTGTGCAGTTCTTGCAGCAGGACGATATCGGGCTGCTCGTCACGCAGAATGCGGGCGACTTCATCCAGGGTAAACGCCAAGTCTTGCGCGCTGGGGCGCTGGTCGGGGCCGTTGCCACCGACCAGGTCGTACCAGAACACATAGCGCTTGCCGGCCAGGTATTGGATATTCCAGGTCATCACTTTCAGGGCCTGGCCGGGTTGCAGTTGCGGCGCGCTGGTCTGGCAGCTCACGGGGGCGGCTTCGCGGGCGTCTGGGTGCCAGGTCAGGCTGTAGACCAGTGCCGCCAGCACGCAGCACAGGCTGGCCATGCTGAGCAGGAGAAGGCGCAGGAATCGGGGCAGGGGCATAAACAGGGTCGCCGGCAGGTGAACTATGCTGTGGGAGCATACCGGAGATGGCTGATGCTGCCGATGTTGCAGCGCCTTGCTCGGGTGCTTCAGGAGGTCACATGACTCACCCAACGATTGCTCAGCGCAGCCCATATGCGGTGGCGGTCACCGCCGGCAACGACTACTTCTGGTGCCGCTGCGGGCTCAGCGCCGCACAGCCGTTCTGCGACGGCAAGCATAAAGGCAGCGGTTTCACCCCGTTGAAGTTCCACGCAGACGAGGACGCCACCCTGTACTTCTGTGGCTGCAAGCACACCCAGATACCGCCTTGTTGCGATGGCAGCCATAACAGGTTGTAGTAACCGCTTTTGCAGTCACTGGGTTGGAGGCAGGTTATGTACCGCAAGGTGTTCGCCAACAAGGTATTCGACCGCAAAGTTGTGGCGATTACGGGTGGCTGTGCCGGTATTGGCCGCGCGCTGGCCATGCGCTTGGCACAGGCCGGCGCACGGCTGGTGATCTTTGATCTGCAGCAGCAGGCGCTCGACAGCCTGGTGCAGCACCTGGCCGATCATCACAACGCTGAGGCCCTGGGCGTGCTCTGTGATGTGGCCGATGCAGCGGCAGTTGAGCGGGCGATGGCGCTGACCGTCGAGCGTTTTGGCGGCATTGATGTTCTGGTCAATAACGCCGGCATTACCCACCGCAGCAGCTTTGCCGACACCGAGCTAGCCGTGTTTCAGCGGATTATGGCGGTCAACTATTTTGGCGCGCTGCACTGCACCAAGTCCGCGCTGCCCAGCCTGATCGCCCGCGGCGGGCAGATCATCGTGCTCAGCTCTCTCTCAGGCTTTGCGCCGCTGCTTTATCGCAGTGCCTATAACTCCAGCAAGCATGCCCTGCATGGTCTGTTTGAAACCCTGCGCTATGAGCTGAAGGGCTCCGGGGTCAATGTGATGCTGGTGTGTCCTGGCTTTACTGCTACCGACCTGCGCAAGAATGCTTTGGTCGGCGATGGTTCGGTGGCCGCGCAACCGCCGTTGGCAATGGGCAAGGTGGCCTCGCCGCAGGATGTCGCCGAGGCGATCTATCAAGGCGCCTTGAAGCGTCGTCGGCTGCTGGTGTTGTCAAATGTCGACTGGCGCGCGCGGGTGCTGGCGCGGTTCTTCCCACGGCTGTTCGAGCGTGTGCTGCTGCCGCGCCTGTCCGGCTTGAAACCGCAGCGTGCGGGAAGGTCCTGATGCGCCGCGCATGGCCCTTTTTACTGCTGTTGCTCGGTGCGCCGCTACACGCCGAGGAGCCGCCTGCGTTGCGGGTCATGACCGATATCTGGCCACCGTTCCGTATGCAGGAAGGTGATGGCCCGCTAACGGGGCTAGACATTGATGTGCTCGAGCAACTCACTGAGCGCACCGGGTTGCGCTTCGACGTCCAGCGTGCGCCCTGGGCGCGCGGCTTGGCGGCTCTGCAGAACGGCAAGGCGGACTTGATGACGGGGTTGGCGAAAACCCCGGAGCGTGAGGGCTATATCCACTATCTCGAACAGCCTTACTACGCTTGTGCGCCGCGTTTCTATGCTGCACCGGCGCAGGCCAAGGCGCTGCAGAGCTATAGGCAGCTGGCCAGCCTGACGATTGGTCATGTGCTGGAGTCGGCGTACTTCGAGCCGTTTGATTCAGATCCGCAACTGCGTAAAACCGCGGTCAATACTGAAGGGCAGTTACTGGAAATGCTGGTGCGTGGCCGCTTGCAAACGGTGATCGGCACCGATTGTCAGGTCGACTACGAATTGCGCGATGCGCGCTGGAATGGCCATATCGCCAAAGCGGTGTTTCAGCCCGAAGCACGCACCGATTTGTACATTGGCTTCTCCCGCCAGCGTGGCTTGCAGGCGCAGTATCAGCAGGTAAGCGAAGCACTGGCGCAGATGCAGGCTGAAGGCTGGATCGCCAAGGCGGCGCAGCGTTATCAGTCCACCGCGCCTTGAGCTGCAACAGCCTCAGCCATCAATGCTCGTGTGGCTCGATATACACCTCGTAGATCATTTCCAGATCCCAGAACGCTGCTTCGATCTTGTGGCCATCCAGATCGCGAACAAAGCAGCCGTAATAGGGCTCGCCATATTCTGCGCGAGGGCCGGGAGCGCCTTCATCGCTGGCGCCAGCTTCCAGGGCTGCCTGGTAGAAATCGTGCACGGCGGCCTTGTTCGATGCGACAAAGCCGAAGTGGCTGCCATTGCCGATGCTTGCCGGTTTGCCGTTGATCGGCGTCTGCACCCAGAACTCCGGGTATTCGCGGCCATAGGCGACTGCGCCAGGGTGGGCAAGTACGCGCTTGCAGCCGAGGGTGGCGAGCACCTGATCGTAGAAGGCGGTGACCTTGTCGAATTGATTGGTGCCGATGGAAATATGCGAAAGGATGCTCGGGTTGGCGTCAGCCATGGCTCTGTCCTCCTTGAGTGTTGCTGGCGTTCACTCGACTTCGGGCTGGGCGCTGCGCAGCATAAATAGACGAAACAGCACGACGCTTGAGAATAGTTGTAAAAAGCGACTTGCGCAGTCGAGCAGCAGGCTCGCAAGGGCGTTGTCGGCCAAGATCTCGTTGGAGTGACTCCAGCCGTCGAGCAGCCACAGCGGCAGCATGACAATCAGGATGCAACCGAGCATAGGCCAGAAGTAACCGCTGCTCAGTTGGAAGCTCTCGTGCAGCGCCTTCATCGGGCTCAGACCGCGCAACACCAGCAGGTACTCGGCAAACGCCAGTTTGACCATCAGCCAGATTCCCGGCAGCACGAACAGCGAAGCGCCGAGCAGAACCGCCAAGGTATTGAGTCCCGCCAGCAGAGCGAAACTTGGCCACAGCCGTAGGCTGGCTGCCAGCAGATCGCGGGCGCGCGGCTGCTGGCCTTGGCTGCGTGCGTCGAGGAATAGAATCAGCGCGGCGCTATATAACGGGTAGAACAGCAAACCGGCGAGCAGGCGCCAGAGGGTGGCGGATTCGGCGGCCACCAGGCTGGTGACCTGCTGCAGCAACAAGCCTTCGAGCACGATCAACGGCAGGCACAGGCGGGCAATCGCCACCAGGTTATGGCTGAAGAAATACCAGGAGTCGCGCAGAGCGGAGGTCATATTCATGGTGGGCGCGTGTTGAGTCTGAGAGTCGCCACTCTAGCCGATTGCCCCAGGCGCTCCAATTTATGCCGGCTTTGCTAGTGCCTTGCTTCTGGCATACTGCCCGGCGCTTATTGCCCTGCCATGAGGATTACC
Organism: Pseudomonas sp. FEMGT703P; assembly: GCF_002786345.1. NCBI lineage: Bacteria > Pseudomonadati > Pseudomonadota > Gammaproteobacteria > Pseudomonadales > Pseudomonadaceae > Pseudomonas > Pseudomonas sp. FEMGT703P. The sequence continues at coordinate 465,407 of NZ_PGCM01000005.1, forward strand.
GGTGAAGAAGATCGCCGTATTCGCCGATGTACAGAACCTCTATTACACCGTGCGCCAGGCCTATGGTTGCCATTTCAACTACGCCGCGCTGTGGGCCGATATCAGTCAGCATGGGCAGATTGTCGAAGCTTATGCCTACGCTATCGACCGAGGCGATCAGAAGCAGCAGCAGTTTCAGCAGATCCTCCGCAACCTCGGCTTTACCGTGAAGCTCAAGCCGTTTATCCAGCGCAGCGACGGCTCGGCCAAGGGCGATTGGGATGTAGGCATCACCATCGACATCATGGACGCCGCGCCGCGCGTCGATGAAGTGGTGCTGGCCTCAGGCGATGGCGACTTCGATCTGCTGCTGGACAAAATTCGCGGCAGTTATGGCGTCGAGGCCGTGGCCTATGGCGTGCCAGGGCTGACTGCGCAATCGCTGGTGCGCGCCGCCAGCCGCTATGTGCCGATCGACGGCGCACTGCTGCTGAGAAACTGATTGATGCTTGCCGACTCCATCGCCGTACTCGACTTTGAAACCACTGGCATGTCGCCGGCCCAGCAGGCGCGTGCCACCGAAATCGGTGTGGTAATCGTCGAGGGTGGGCAGATCGTCGCGCGCTACCAGAGCCTGATGAACAGCGGCGCCTGGGTGCCGCCGTTTATCGAACAGCTCACCGGCATCAGCAACGCCATGCTGCGCACCGCTCCGCCTGCCGCGCAGGTGATGCAGGAGGTAGCGGAGTTTGTAGGCGACCGCCCGCTGCTGGCGCATAACGCCAGCTTCGATCAGAAGTTCTGGGACGCCGAGTTGGCACTGATTCGCCGTCGCCGCGTGCAGCCGTTTGCCTGTTCTTTGTTGCTGTCGCGTCGTCTGTTACCGATGGCGCCGAGCCACAAGCTGGGCAATCTCAACCAGTGGATTGGTCTGCCCGATACTGGCAAGGCGCACCGGGCGCTGGCAGATGCCGAGATGGCGGCCAACCTGACCTGCTTTATGGCGGCGTTGCTGCGTGAGCGCCATGGCATTGCCGAGATTTCCCATGAGCTGCTGTGCAACCTGCAGCGAGTGCCCGCCGCGAAGATGTCGCTGGCGTTGCAGAAAATTCGTGATCACGCCTTTGGCTGACGATGCTTTTAGCGGCTTGTTACATCTGCGTCTCAACCACGGCGCGTGGCTGAATTAAGCTGGACAGGCACCTATCCGGGGCTCTTTGTCGACAGAGGCACACAGCATGTTCGGTTTGTTTAAAAGCGATCCCGCCAAGAAACTACGTAAGCAATACAGTGCCAAGTTGGAAGAGGCGATGCAGGCGCAGCGTAATGGTGATATCCGCAGCTATTCGATGCTGACGGAAGAAGCACAGGCGTTGTGGGCGCTGTTGGAGCCCCTGGAGCGGGCCAAGCAATAAGTTGTCGATGTAAAAATCAAAAAAGGCTGCCATGAGGCAGCCTTTTTGCGTTTCGGTGGGGCTTAGTTTTGCGCCAGCTTCTGCTCGTATTGGGCGAGCATTTTCTGTGCGTGAGCCACTTCCAGGGCTTCCATGGCGTTGATCGGCTTGATCGCTACCGCGCGCTTGAGGTGTTGCAGTGCCTTGTCCTGCTCGTCGTCGCCGTACACATAGGTCAGGGCGTTGGCGTATTCGTAGTGGCCGATGGGCAGATTGTCCTGGGCCTTGAAGCTGCGGCTGAAGTATTTCTCCATGTTGTCAGCGCTGACGCCGTAGGTCATGCGTCCGACCATCTTGCCGACCTTGCGAATTACCCCAGCCTCGTAGCCGCCATACAGGGCCAAAGCAAAGGGTTGTTGCGGGTGCTTGGCCAGCAGGGCCTTGAGTTCGTCAGGAATCTGCGAGGTGTAGCCGCGCTTGAGTACTACCGGTACTGACAGCTCTTCACCCAGGCGCGCCTTGGCGTACACCCGGCCGAATTGCGCCACCGTATCGGCCTGAACCAGCTCGCCGGCCTGGTCGGTGTAAGTGATCACCTCTTCCAGCAGCTTGTGCTTCTCGGCCTGGTCGGGCACCAGGAACATGGCATACACCACCTGGGCAAACATCGCCGGGATCTGCCCGCCAACACCCAAGGCCAGGCCCTGTTGCTTGGCCTCGGCGAAATCACCACGGAACATCAACCGCCAGACATCCTGCAGCTTGGCCGCGTAAACCTCGGCTTCTTCCGGCTTGCCAGTGAAGCCGGTGTTGGCCAGCACGGTTTTTTCCAGCGCCTGAGGGTGTGTGGTGGCCATAGTCACCACCCAGTCAGCGTCGGGGAAGGGGTAGTTGGCGCCAAAGCCGCGTGTTAGTTGCGGCCAGGCTTGGCGCAGTTTGTCGCCTGAGTAGTCGTAGGCGCTTTGGTCGTAGGGGAAGGGTTTCCAGTTGTCAGCGGCGACAGCGCTGAAACTGCAGGCGGCAAGTAAGGCGATAAGTGTGCGGCGCATGGCGATGACCTGATTGTTGTAGGTATGCGCTGATCATAGAGTGCTGCCGCCCGCACCCCACCCATCCAAGGATGAGTTGCGCGGGTTTTCAGTGCGTCGGGCCTGCTGCTGTGCCGATCTTAAGCATGGCTGTCCTTGTGCTGGAACTGTCGGCGGTACTGGTTGGGTGACAGTTCCGTGTGCTGACGGAACAAACGGGCGAAGAAGCTGGCATCGTCGTAACCCACTTCATAGCTGATGGTCTTGATGCTTTTGCGGGTGGCGCTGAGCAGACCTTTGGCGGTTTCGATACGCAGGCGTTGCAGGTAGTGCAGCGGCTTATCGCCGGTAGCGGTCTGGAACCGGCGCATAAAGTTACGGATGCTCATGCCGTGCTCGCGGGCGACATCTTCGAAGCGGAACTTGTCGGCGAAGTGATCCTCCAGCCATTGCTGGATCTGCAGGATGGTCATGTCGTGGTGCAGCTTCTGCCCGCCAAAGCCGATGCGCCCAGGGGCGTAATTGCGCTGCACTTCATACAGAATGTCGCGGGCCACACCCTGGGCCACGCTGGCGCCGCAGAAGCGTTCGATCAGGTAAATGTAGAGGTCGCAGGCCGAGGTCACGCCGCCGGCGCAATACAGGTTGTCAGCGTCCGACAGGTGTTTTTCCTGATTGAGCAGTACCTTGGGGAAGCGCTCGGCAAACTCGTTGAAGAAGCGCCAATAGGTGGTCGCTTCCTTACCGTCGAGTAGGCCGGCTTGGGCCATCCAGAACACCCCGGTGGCTTCGCCGCAGATTGCGCTGCCGGCGGCATGGCGCTGTTTCAGCCAGCTGAGCACTTGCGGGTGGCGCTGGCACAGGGCGTCGAAGTCATCCCAGAAGGCCGGCAGGATGATCACGTCGGCATCTGCCAGTGCGCCGTCGACCGGGATCAGCACATCACTGAAACTGCGTACGGGCTTGCCGTCCGGGCTGACTAGATGGATTTCAAAGGTCGGTGTCAGGCCTCGGCCCTGCTGTTTGCCGTAGCGCAGGCTGGCCATGTGAAAGAAGTCTTTGGCCTGCATCAGGGTCGAGGCAAACACACCCTCGGTTGCAAGAATGCTGACGCGGTGCAACGGCGCTGGTGACGGATTCGGCATATATATTGTTCTTATTAAGGCTAAGTGGTCATGAGCTGGCTGGATCGTCTTATTTTTTGGCGCTTGTGTCCAGTGTGACCAAGCGTTTGCTTGGCTAAAGTCGAGGCCACTTTAAAACCGCTCTATCAAGCAGGTGTTGCCATGATCCCTAGAACGATTTTCAGCTCCGAACACGAACAGTTTCGCGACAGCGTGCGCAAGTTCCTTGAGCAGGAAGCCGTGCCTTTCCACCATCAATGGGAAAAGGATGGGCATATCGACCGTGCGCTCTGGAACAAGGCGGGGGAGGCGGGGATGCTCTGCTCGCATATCCCGGAAGAGTACGGTGGCATGGCGGCGGATTTTCTCTACAGCACCGTGGTGATCGAGGAGGTCGGCCGCCTGGGCTTAACTGGCATCGGTTTCTCCCTGCATTCGGACATCGTTGCGCCCTACATCCTGCATTACGGCACCGAGGCGCAGAAACTGCATTACCTGCCAAAACTGGTGTCTGGAGAGATGGTCACCGCCATCGCCATGACCGAGCCCGGTGCCGGCTCCGACCTGCAAGGCGTGAAAACCACCGCGGTGCTGGATGGTGATGAATACGTGATCAATGGCTCGAAGACTTTTATCACCAACGGTTTTCTGGCTGATTTGGTAATCGTGGTGGCCAAGACCGATCCGAAGGCTGGCGCCAAGGGCACTAGCCTGTTCCTGGTCGAGGCTAATACACCGGGCTTCTCCAAAGGCAAGCGCCTGGAAAAGGTCGGCATGAAGGCCCAGGACACCTCCGAGCTGTTCTTCCAGGATGTGCGCGTACCGAAGGAAAATCTGCTGGGCCAAGCCGGCATGGGCTTCGCCTATTTAATGCAAGAGCTGCCGCAGGAGCGTCTGACCGTCGGTGTCGGCGCCTTGTCCTCGGCCGAGGCGGCGCTGCAGTGGACCCTGGAGTACACCCGCGAGCGCAAGGCCTTCGGCAAGCCGATTGGTGACTTCCAGAACACCCGCTTCAAGCTGGCGGAAATGGCCACGGAAATCCAGATCGGCCGGGTGTTTGTCGACCGCTGCCTGGAGCTGCATCTGCAGGGCAAGCTGGATGTGCCGACCGCCGCCATGCTCAAGTACTGGGGCACCGATCTGCAGTGCAAGGTGCTCGATGAGTGCGTGCAGCTACACGGCGGCTACGGCTATATGTGGGAATACCCGGTGGCGCGCGCCTGGGCCGATGCGCGGGTGCAGCGCATCTATGCGGGTACCAACGAGATCATGAAAGAGATCATCGCCCGTTCGCTGTGATCGAATGCTGAATAAAAAAGCCCGGCTATTGCCGGGCTTTTTTATGTCTCGCGCACTGATTAGGGGGCTGGGTTGGGTTGGGCTTTGTGAATCGCTTCGATAGCAGTTAGCACCTCGGCAGAGAGCTTCAGTTCACTGCTGGCCAGGTTGCTGTCCAGTTGCTCCAGGCTGGTCGCACCGATGATGTTGCTGGTGACGAAGGGTTGCGCGGTGACAAAGGCCAAGGCCATCTGGGCTGGATCCAGGCCATGCTCACGCGCCAGGGCGACATAGCGTGCGCAGGCACTTTCCGATTCCGGGTTGGTGTAGCGGGTGAAGCGGCTAAACAGGCTGATTCGCGCATTGGTCGGGCGCGCGCCGTCAGCGTACTTGCCGGAGAGCATGCCGAAGGCCAGGGGCGAGTAAGCGAGCAGGCCGCATTGTTCGCGGATGGCGATTTCTGCCAGGCCCACTTCGAAGCTGCGGTTGAGCAGGTTGTAGGGGTTCTGGATCGATACGCTGCGCGGCCAGCCACGTTGTTCGGCCAGCCGCAGGAACGTCATGGTGCCCCAGGGCGTTTCATTGGACAGGCCGATATGGCGAATCTTGCCGGCCTTGACCTGTTCATCCAGGGCTTCGAGGGTTTCCTCCAGTGGCGTGAAATCGTTGTCCTGATGGCAGTAGCCGAGCTGGCCGAAATAGTTGGTCGGGCGTTCCGGCCAGTGCAGTTGGTAGAGGTCGATCCAGTCGGTTTGCAGACGTTTTAGGCTGGCATCCAGCGCTTGGGCGATATGCGCGCGGTTGTGTTTGAGCTGACCGTCGCGGATATAGCCGATGCCATTGCCAGGGCCGGCGATCTTGCTGGCCAGCACCCAGTCGGCACGTTCACCGCGCTTTTTGAAGTAGTCACCGATGATTTGTTCGGTCTTGCTGTAGGTTTCGGCACGCGGCGGTACCGGGTACATCTCGGCGGTATCGATGAAATTTACCCCGTAGGCCTTGGCGCGTTCGATCTGGGCGAAGCCCTCGCTAGAGCTGTTCTGTTCGCCCCAGGTCATGGTGCCCAGGCATAGACTGCTGACCTTGAGATCGGTGCGGCCGAGTTGACGGTAATCCATTGCTAGCTCCTTGAGAAAAGCGGGTCGGCATAATCGTGTTGAAATTCTCCGCGCAATCTGCATAATTGCGCACCTCTTTCTGCAGTGGAAGTGATGCGCCGCCTGCCGAAGAATCTTGCCGTATTACGGACGCGCTGACCCGAGCCCCCGATAGCGCCTGTTTTCGGCTGCCTTTGACTTGTCAAAGTACGCACTATTCAGTAAGATCCGCCGTCTTATTTATCAGGGCGGCCCCTGAGGCTATAAAGAATGAAAACTTTTACTGCTAAACCGGAAACAGTTAAGCGCGACTGGTTTGTCGTCGACGCTGCAGGTCAGACCCTGGGTCGTCTGGCTACCGAAGTTGCAAGCCGTCTGCGTGGCAAGCACAAGCCTGAATACACTCCGCACGTTGATACCGGTGACTACATCGTCATCATCAACGCTGAGCAGATTCGCGTTACCGGTGCCAAGACCACTGACAAGATGTACTACTCCCACTCCGGTTTCCCGGGCGGCATCAAGTCGATCAACTTCGAGAAGCTGATCGCTAAAGCCCCTGAGCGCGTGATCGAGACCGCGGTTAAAGGCATGCTGCCGAAGAACCCGCTGGGTCGCGACATGTATCGTAAGCTGAAAGTGTATGCGGGCGCTGCTCACCCCCACACTGCTCAGCAGCCCCAAGAACTGAAGTTTTAACGGAATAGTTCATTATGTCGGCGACTCAAAATTACGGCACTGGCCGTCGCAAGACTGCAACCGCTCGCGTTTTCCTGCGTGCGGGCACTGGCAAAATCTCCATCAACAATCGCACTCTTGATGGTTTCTTCGGTCGCGAAACTGCCCGCATGGTAGTTCGTCAGCCGCTGGAACTGGTTGAGATGACCGAGAAGTTCGATATCTTCGTTACCGTAATCGGTGGCGGTGTAAGTGGCCAGGCTGGCGCAATCCGCCACGGCATCACTCGCGCCCTGATGGACTACGACGAAGCTCTGCGTCCTGCACTGCGTAAAGCTGGCTTCGTGACTCGCGACGCCCGTGAAGTTGAACGTAAGAAGGTTGGTCTGCGTAAAGCGCGTAAGCGTCCGCAGTACTCCAAGCGTTAATTCGCTACCTGCGTTCACGAAAACGCCCAGTTTCCTTTCGGAGCTGGGCGTTTTTTGTGGGCGATTATTTGCTCTGCGGCATCATGCCGCATCCGTGCACGCCGTGATTTGTAAGGGGTTGAGTCCGCTCTGGCTGGGTAATTACCTTGTCAGTAGAGGGGCTTTTCTTTACCATTTGGCAAATTTTTTGCGCGACTCGATTTTTACCTAGTATAGGCCTGACCAACAGGCCATAAAGCTGATGGGAGACGACTGAATGAGCAATGACGGCGTGAATGCAGGCCGGCGTCGCTTTCTAGTAGCGGCCACCTCTGTGGTGGGCGCTGCAGGAGCGGTGGGTGCCGCGGTCCCGTTCGTAGGGTCCTGGTTCCCAAGCGCCAAGGCTAAAGCTGCCGGAGCACCCGTGAAGGTGAACGTCAGCAAAATTGAGCCTGGCCAGCAGATGGTTGCTGAATGGCGAGGGCAGCCGGTGTTTATCGTGCGCCGTACCGAGGAAATCCTCAGTAACTTGGTGAAAATCGAGGGCCAGCTGGCTGACTTCGATTCCAAGGCGTCTGAGCAGCCAAGTTATGTCGACCCCAAAACCCGTTCGATCAAGCCGGAAGTGCTGTTGCTGGTAGGTCTGTGCACCCATCTGGGTTGTGCACCGTCTTTCCGTCCGGAAGTTGCACCTGCTGATCTGGGTGCTGACTGGGTTGGTGGTTACTTCTGCCCCTGCCACGGTTCGCGCTATGACCTGGCTGGCCGTGTGTACAAGGCTCAGCCTGCGCCCCTGAACCTGCCGGTGCCGCCGCACACGTATGAGTCGGATGATGTGATCATCATCGGTGTGGATCAGGAGAAAGCATGATGAGCAAATTCATGGAATGGGTCGATGCGCGCTTTCCCGCGACCAAAATGTGGGAAGACCATCTCTCCAAGTATTACGCGCCAAAGAACTTCAACTTCTTCTACTTTTTCGGCTCCCTGGCACTGCTGGTGCTGGTTAACCAGATCGTTACAGGTGTCTGGCTGACCATGAGTTACACGCCTTCGGCTGAACAGGCATTTGCCTCGGTCGAGTACATCATGCGTGACGTGGAGTACGGCTGGATCTTGCGCTACCTGCACTCCACCGGTGCTTCAGCGTTTTTCGTGGTGGTGTACCTGCACATGTTCCGCGGCCTGCTCTACGGTTCCTATCAGAAACCGCGTGAGTTGGTGTGGATCTTCGGCATGCTGATCTATCTGATGCTGATGGCAGAAGCCTTTATGGGCTACCTGCTGCCGTGGGGCCAGATGTCCTACTGGGGTGCCCAGGTAATCATCTCGCTGTTCGGTGCCATCCCAGTGATCGGTGCGGACCTGACTCAGTGGATTCGCGGTGACTACCTGATTTCCGGGATCACGCTGAACCGCTTCTTCGCCCTGCACGTGGTGGCCCTGCCGATTGTGATTCTCGGTCTGGTGGTGCTGCACATTCTGGCGTTGCACGAAGTTGGTTCGAACAACCCAGACGGCGTTGATATCAAGAAGAAGAAAGACGAGAACGGCATTCCGCTCGACGGCATCGCCTTCCATCCTTACTACACCGTGAAAGATATCGTCGGTGTGGTGGTGTTCCTGTTTATCTTCTGCTTCGTGATCTTCTTCTTCCCGGAAATGGGTGGTTATTTCCTCGAGAAGCCGAACTTCGAAGCCGCTAACCCATTCAAGACGCCTGAGCACATTGCTCCTGTTTGGTACTTCACTCCGTTCTACGCGATTCTGCGTGCGGTGCCAGACAAACTGCTGGGTGTAATTGCCATGGGTGCGGCTATTGCAGTGCTGTTCGTGCTGCCGTGGCTGGATCGTAGCCCGGTTAAATCGATGCGCTACAAGGGCTGGATGAGCAAGGTCTGGTTGCTGATCTTCTGTGTGTCTTTCGTGATTCTGGGTGTGCTGGGTGTACTGGCGCCGACACCAGGCCGTACGTTGCTGTCGCAGGTGTGTACCTTCCTGTACTTCGCGTACTTCATCCTGATGCCGTTCTATACCAAACTCGAGAAGACCAAACCGGTTCCGGAAAGGGTGACTGGCTGATGAAAAAGCTATTTGCTGCACTCGTAATTGCTGCAATGCCGGCCCTGGCTCTGGGTGCTGGTAGTGGTTATCCACTTGATAAAGTGGAAATCGACCTGACCGATAAAGCAGCCATGCAAGATGGTGCGCGTACCTTCGCGAACTACTGCATGGGTTGCCATTCTGCGCAATACCAGCGCTATGAGCGTGTTGCAGACGACTTGGGCGTTCCGCATGAAGTCATGCTGAACAACCTGGTGTTTACCGGCGCGAAGATTGGCGAGCACATGAACATCGGTATGAAGCCAGCCGATGCTAAAGCTTGGTTTGGTGCTGCTCCGCCGGATCTGACTCTGGTTGCGCGTGTGCGTGGCAATGACTGGTTGTACACCTACCTGCGCACGTTCTATGAAGATCCTGCGCGTCCGCTGGGTGCCAACAACAAGGTGTTCCCGAACGTCGGTATGCCGAACGTGTTGGTGGGCCTGCAGGGTCGCCAGTACATCGGTTGCAAGCAGGTTCAAGTGGTCGAAGACGGCAAGAAGATGTTCGATCCACTGACTGGCACGCCGATTACTCATGAAGCCTGCGACCAGCTGACCATCGAGCCGAAAACGGGTGCGTTGAGTCCGGAGGAGTTCGACGAGAAGATCCAGAACTTGGTGACCTTCCTCGCTTACTCGGCTAACCCGGTCAAACTGAAAAGTCAGCGCATCGGCACCTACGTGCTGCTGTATCTTGCCTTCTTCTTCGTATTCGCCTATCTGCTCAAGCGCGAGTACTGGAAGGACATACATTAATCCGTTGCATCTCCGCTGTTGACCTGCGCGCCCCTTTGGGCGCGCAGGTCTTTCTGCTTCACATAACTTTATAAGCGAGGAGGACCGCCATGGGCGTGACCAATCGGTTGGCCTGTTACTCCGACCCCGCCGACCACTATTCCCACCGTGTACGTATTGTGCTCGCCGAGAAGGGTGTAAGCGCCGAGATCATCAGTGTTGAAAAAGGTCGTTATCCGGCCAAGCTGCTTGAGGTTAACCCTTATGCCAGCCTGCCGACCTTGGTGGACCGCGATTTGGCACTGTATGAGTCGACTGTGGTAATGGAATACCTGGATGAGCGCTACCCGCATCCACCGTTGTTGCCGGTGTACCCGGTTGCGCGTGCCAATAGCCGTCTGTTGATCCATCGCATTCAGCGTGACTGGTGCGCGCAAGTGGACCTGATCCTCGATTCGCGTAGCAAAGAGCCGGCCCGTGCCCTGGCGCGCAAGGAGCTGCGTGAGAGCCTGACAGGGGTGTCGCCGTTGTTTGCCGATAAGGCGTATTTCCTCAGTGAGGAATTGAGTCTGGTGGACTGCTGTCTGCTGCCGATTCTTTGGCGTTTGCCGATTCTGGGGATAGAGTTGCCAAAGCCGGCCAAGCCTTTGCTGGACTACATGGATCGTCAGTTTGCTCGTGAAGCGTTCCAGGCCAGTCTGTCGCCTGTCGAACGTGATATGCGTTAACCCGAGGAGGTAGTGATGAAGTCGAGTCGTCCTTATCTGGTTCGTGCCCTCTATGAGTGGATCGTGGACAACGACTGCACCCCGCATTTACTGGTCAATGCCGAATTTGCCGGTGTGCAAGTGCCTACCGGCTTTGCCAGCGATGGTCAGATAGTCCTGAATGTCTCGCCGACCGCCGTGCGCAATTTGCACATGGATAATGAGGCCGTGAGCTTTGAGGGGCGTTTTTCCGGCGTGCCGCAAAGCCTGTATATCCCTGCGGCTGCGGTACTGGCGATTTATGCGCGGGAGAATGGTCAGGGCATGGTATTTGATGCCGAGTCGCCGATGCTTGAGGGTGGCGAGATCGACGATCCGGATGAGCAAAGCCCTCCGGATGATGAGCCGCCACGCCCCAGCGGCAGGCCCAGTCTTAAAGTGGTTAAGTAAATATAAAAAAGGCGATCCGAGGATCGCCTTTTTTATTGCTGCTATTCAGTTCGGCTGTAGAGCGATCAGTTGGTGTACTCGAACAGCTTCACAACTTTCTGCACCCCAGAGACGCTCTGCACCAAGTTGGTGGCATGACTGGCTTCCGCTTGCGAGACCAGACCGAGCATGTAGACGATGCCATTTTCGGTGATCACCTTGATGCGTGTGCCTGGCACGGCGCTGTCTGCCAGCATTTGGGTTTTGATTCGGCTGGTCAGCAATGAGTCATTGCTGCGCACCAGAAGTGAGGTGGGCTGCAGGACTTGCAGTTCGTTGTGCACCTTTTTCACATTGCCGACTCGGCGAGCAGCTTGCTCAGCCATGCCTTTGAGCTCGTTGCGCGGTGTCTGGCCGGCCAGGAGCACCACGCCGTTGTAGCTGGTGACGATGATGTGTGAGGTCGGGCTGGTCAGGTCGATGTGCGCGCGTGCCACGCTGGAGCTGACTTCCGAAGGAATGAACTGGTCGTCGATCTTGTTGCCGACACTGCGGTTGCCGCAGCCGGCCAGCGCAAGGGTCAGCGCCAAGGCGGCGAGGATTAATGGTGAGCGGGTCATTCTTCACTCCCAAACAGTTGGCTGTCGATCAGGTCGCACAGGCAGTGGATGGCCAGCAAGTGTACTTCCTGGATGCGTGCGGTGACTTTTGACGGTACGCGGATTTCCACGTCTTCCGGAAGCAGCAGTGAAGCCATGCCGCCGCCATCGCGACCGGTGAGGGCCACCACGGTCATCTCGCGGTCGTGAGCAGCTTGGATGGCTTGGATCACGTTGGCGGAGTTGCCGCTTGTGGAAATTGCCAGGAGCACGTCGCCAGGCTGACCGAGGGCACGAATCTGCTTGGAGAACACCTCGTTGTAGCTGTAATCGTTGGCGATCGAGGTGATGGTCGAGCTGTCAGTGGTCAGTGCGATGGCCGGTAGGCTTGGGCGTTCACGTTCGAAGCGGTTGAGCAGCTCCGAGGAGAAGTGCTGGGCGTCGCCGGCTGAGCCGCCGTTACCGCAGGAAAGGATCTTGCCTTCGCTCAGCAGTGCCTGAACCATGGCCTGGCTGCCCTGCTCGATAAAGGGGATGAGCACTTCCATGGCCTGCTGCTTGGTTTCAATGCTGGCTTGGAACAGGTGGCGAATACGGGCTTGCATGTCCATTAGGGGTCTAACCTTCAGTGTGGCTTCTGTTCAGGTATCAAAGGCGTTTTGAATCCAGTCCAGTTGCGCGGGGGCTTGGCTGTCGGCGGTTATGGCAATCACATCAAAACGGCATGGGTACTTGGCCCAGCGTGCTTCTTGTTGCAGAAAGTGCTGAGCGGCGCGGCTGAGTTTCTCACGTTTACGTGCATCCACGCTCTCGGCCGCGCCGCCCCAGGCGCTATGGCGCCGATAGCGAACTTCTACGAATACTACTGTATCGGCGTCGAGCATGACCAGATCGAGCTCGCCGACACGGCAGCGCCAGTTCTGTGCAAGCAGGCGCAAACCATGTTGTTCAAGATACTGCCGGGCTTGTGCCTCGGCAGCGTCTCCGCGTTGTTTCGTGCTGGTGCGCTCGCTCAATTGATGCTGTCGGGAAGCGGTTGAACCTGGCCGTCACGGAACTCGGCCCAGGGCAATTGCCGCTCGATGCGCTGGCTCGGATTCAGGCTCAGATTGCCGGACAGGCCTTGCAGGCGGGTATCGGGCAGGGCTTTTAGCTGATTGAGGCGTGGTGCCAGCAGGTAGGCGTCGGCGCCCATGGCATACAGGCGACCGAGGCTGCCACCAGCTTGAGGCCACTGTGTACTGGCTTGTTGGCGCAGCGGATCGTTGACATTGAGTAGCCATGGGGTTTCGCAGAACATGATGCCGTTGAGGTCGATGTACTGCGCCTGGTTGTAGGTGCCGGTAAACAAGTGCGACGTGGCATACACTGGCACATCACCAGCGTACTGGAAGGCCAGCGTAGGTTTGATCTGCTGAGCCTGCTGCGGCGTGGCAGCGAGGAAGATGAAGTCGACATCACGGCGGCGTGACGGAGCCGCGGCCACCGAAGTGCCCAGTGTGCTCTGCAGGCGCTTGCTGCGCGCTTCACTTTCGCGAAGTTGGAACAGGTCGGCGATCTGTCGGGCTAGTTCAACCGGTTGATCAACGTGTTCGGCGGCAATCAATGTACCGCCCTGGGCTTGCCAGCTCTGGCGGAAAGCAGCGAGTACGCGGTCACCCCATTCACCGTTGGGTACCAGCGCTACGGCGCGGCGCATGCCGTCTGCCCAGGCGCGGCGGGCGACTTCGCGGGCTTCGTCCTCGGCTGCTAGGCCGAATTGGAACAGTTGTGCAGGGCCTTCCTGGCTGCCTTCGCTGTAATTCAACGCGAGAGTTGTGATGGGCAACTGTTCACGGCTGCTTAGCTGGCTGACCAGGTTTTTCTCCAGCGGACCGATCACTAGCTGCACGCCACTGGCTTGGGCCTGGGTGTAGAAAGCGTCCATGGAGCCGATGCGCGAGCTGTCAAAAATCTGAATGTTCGGTGGGTTCTGCCCGGCTTGCTGCGCTTGATAGTGTGCTGCCAGGAATCCGTCGCGCAGAGCGCGAGCCACGCTGGCCAGTTGGCCATCTTGTGGCAGCAGCAAGGCGATCTCGGTCAGCGGTTGGCTGGAGAGCTTTTTCAGCTCGACCAGCGCCTGCGGCAGTTGCTGCGCGGCAGGGTGCTGTGGGTTGGTGGCAACCCAGGCATCAATAGCGCTTTGCTGCTGCTCCAGGGTGCCAGCGCTCTTGGATGCGCGGGCCAACTCCAGCCAGCCGTCGAGGTCAGCATCGCCGCTGGCTTGCAGTTCGCCTTGTGGCAGACTGGAAACCAGTGCCCAGATGGTTTCCTGGTTGGCTGTGGCACTGGCGCCACTCAGCAGTGGCGCGATATAGGCGCGCTCGCGCGCTGCGGCCAGGATTTGCCCGGTGGCCTGCAGGGCGTTCGCGCGTACCAGCTGGCTGCGTACCTGTTGTTCAACCGGTAGCTCGCCGAGACGTTCCATGCTCGGGTGGCTGAGGGCGCGCATGGCGGCCTTGGGTTTGTTGCGGCTCATGTCCAGCTCTGCGCGCAGGGTGCTGGCGTAGATCTGCTGGGCGGGCTTCAGGCTTTCCAGTTGCACTTGCTCCAGAATGCTGCTGGCGCGGGCTAAATCCTTCTGCTTATAGGCCAGGTCTGCCGCCGACAAGCGTAGTGCTGCGGCTTGCTCGATGGGGCTTTCGGCTGCTTGTTGCAGCAGCTGTTCAATGTTGGCTTGCGGCGTGCGCGGCAGCTCGCCCAGGTTCGATGAGGGCTGGCTGGCGCAGGCAGCGAGCAGGCCGGCAAGGCAGAGAATAGAGATGGGGCGCAGGCAGGCGATCATGTAAGCGTTCCTGATACTTGATCAAATTGAGCGTCGAATTGTACCCAAGCCCGCCGGGTGACGCGATGTCGAAGGTTGGAAACGGGCTACAATGCGCGCTTTGCTGATTTGAGAGGCCTGTGCTGTGACCACTTCCGCTGCTGCGAATTCGCCTTTAGGCAGTCTTTATGTGGTTGCTACACCCATTGGCAACCTGGATGACATCAGCGCGCGCGCGCTGACTATCCTGCGCAGCGTGGCTCTGATTGCTGCCGAAGACACCCGTCATTCCGCACGTCTGATGCAGCATTTTGGCATCGGTACGCCGCTGGCAGCCTGTCATGAGCATAACGAGCGCGATCAGGGCGGACGTTTTCTCGCGCGGCTGTTGGCGGGTGACGATGTGGCGCTGATCTCCGATGCCGGTACGCCGCTGATTTCCGATCCCGGTTATCACCTAGTGCGCCAGGCGCGCGCTGCCGGTATTACCGTGGTGCCCGTGCCGGGCGCCTGCGCACTGATTGCCGCGTTGTCTGCTGCAGGCTTGCCGTCGGATCGCTTTATTTTTGAAGGCTTTCTCCCCGCCAAGGCCGCAGGACGACGCGCGCGCTTGGAGCAGGTAAAGGAAGAGCCGCGCACGCTGATCTTCTATGAGGCGCCGCATCGCATTCTCGAATGCCTGCAGGATATGCAGTCGGTGTTTGGCGATGAGCGCCCCGCGTTGCTGGCGCGCGAGCTGACCAAGACTTTCGAGACGCTCAAGGGCATGCCGTTGGCTGAGCTAGCCGCTTGGGTGGCTGCCGACAGTAATCAACAGCGCGGCGAATGTGTGGTGCTGGTCGCGGGTTGGCAGGCGCCGGAAGGCGACGAGGCTGTCAGTGCCGAAGCCATGCGTGTGTTGAATCTGCTGTTGGCGGAAATGCCGCTGAAACGCGCAGCGGCGCTGGCGGCGGAGATCACCGGGGTGCGCAAGAACCTGCTCTATCAGGTGGCGCTGGAGCAGCAGAAAGACGTTTAAACCTTGTTCTATAGGGCGCGGGCCGTTAACCTTGCCCGCGGAGAGTCGATCGGACAGTCGCTGCCGTGTTGCGTTCTGCGTAATACGGGGGAGGAAAGTCCGGGCTCCATAGGGCGGAGTGCCAGGTAACGCCTGGGAGGCGTGAGCCTACGGAAAGTGCCACAGAAAATAACCGCCTAAGCGCTTCGGTGCCGGTAAGGGTGAAAAGGTGCGGTAAGAGCGCACCGCGCGACTGGTAACAGTTCGTGGCTAGGCAAACCCCACTCGGAGCAAGACCAAATAGGGTTCCATTGGCGTGGCCCGCGCTGGAACCGGGTAGGTTGCTAAAGGCGTGCAGTGATGTACGTCGTAGAGGAATGACTGTCCTCGACAGAACCCGGCTTACAGATCGACTCTCCACCTTCCTCATTTATCCGCTTCACTGTTTCACCCCCTTTCTAAGACCGAAAAAATCTTACTCTTAACAAACTACTTTAACTTCGTAGTTCAACGCGCTGCATATGCTCATTTTTATATCCATTTCTTCGCGTTATTTCTCCGTTTTGCCCCTCTCAAAGTTCGCTAAATCGCCGTTCTATAAGGATTTTTCCCGCCAAGCGTGCCTTGACGGTGGGGGGCGTGCGTTCCTATAGTGTGCGCGAGTGGTAAGAAGTGGCACAAAGTGGGTTTCTTAGGCACGGATAGCTAATAAAAAGGGGAAACGCGATCGTGTTTCGCGGAGCAAACGCCATCAGTCTCGACGCCAAAGGGCGACTCGCGATGCCAAGTCGGTATCGGGACGAGCTTGTGTCGCGTTGCGCCGGCCAGCTTATCGTCACGATCGATGCCATTGACCCCTGCCTGTGTGTCTATCCACTGTCCGAGTGGGAGCTGATTGAAGCCAAGCTCCGCGAGCTCGCCTCCTTCCGTGAAGAAAACCGCCGTCTGCAACGTTTGCTGATCGGCAACGCTGTTGACCTTGAGCTGGATGCCAGTGGTCGTTTCCTGGTGCCGCCACGTCTGCGCGAGTACGCCAAGCTGGACAAGCGCGCGATGCTGGTCGGCCAGCTCAATAAATTCCAACTGTGGGATGAAGATGCCTGGAATGCTGTGGCCGATGCCGATCTGGCCGCGATCAAGCAACCGGGTGCTTTGTCTGACGACCTACGTGACCTGATCCTGTGACCATGACTAGCAATTTCCGCCACATCACCGTGCTACTCGACGAGGCTGTCGAAGGGCTGGCTGTGCGCGCGAACGGTTGCTACCTGGATGGCACCTTCGGGCGTGGCGGGCATAGCCGGCTGATTTTGGAAAAGCTCGGGCCAGACGGTCGCTTGCTAGGGTTTGACAAGGATCCCCTGGCAATTGCGACGGGAGATGCGCTGGCGGCCGAAGACGGCCGCTTTGTCGTTGTGCAGCGCAGCTTTGCCGAGCTGGGTGACGAACTGGCACAGCGCGCTCTAGCAGGCAAAGTCAGCGGTGTTCTGTTGGACCTGGGCGTGTCGTCGCCGCAGCTGGATGACGCCGAGCGCGGCTTCAGCTTTATGAATGATGGCCCGCTGGACATGCGCATGAACCCGGACGCGGGCGTTAGCGCCGCCGATTTTATTGCCAGCGCCGCCGAAGAAGAAATCGCGCGCGTCTTCAAAGAGTACGGCGAAGAGCGCTTTGCCAAGCGCATGGCCCGTGCCGTGGTGTTGCGCCGCGCCGAGCAGCCGTTTACCCGCACCGCCGACCTGGCTCAGGTGCTGACCGTCGCCAATCCGGCCTGGGAAAAGGGCAAGAATCCGGCAACTCGCGCCTTCCAGGGCCTGCGCATCTATATCAACAATGAATTGGGTGATCTGGAAAGCGGCCTTGAAGCCGCTCTGGAGAACCTCGAAGTGGGCGGCCGCCTGGTGGTGATCAGCTTCCACTCGCTGGAAGATCGCATCGTCAAACTCTTTATGCGCAAGCATGCCAAGGGTGAGATGGACAAGCTGCCGCGCGATCTGCCGATCATCCCGAAAGCCTTCGAACCACGCTTGAAACTGATTGGTAAGCCGGTATTTGCCTCCGAAGCCGAGCTCGCAGCCAACCCGCGTTCGCGCAGTGCGGTGATGCGCATTGCAGAGAAAGTGCGATGAGCGCGCTATTCGCCAAGCCATTGCCCGGCGGCAGTCTGCTGATGCTGCTGTTGTTTGTGGCTGTGCTGGTATCTGCGGTGGGCGTTTCCTACAGCGCGCACTGGAACCGTCAGCTGCTTAATGAACTGTATGCCGAGCTCAGTGTGCGCGACAAAGCGCAGGCTGAATGGGGGCGCTTGATCCTCGAGCAAAGCACCTGGACCGCGCACAACCGTATCGAAGCCCTGGCCACTGAGCGCCTAAGCATGCGTATCCCTGATGCCGCCGAAGTGCGGATGGTGGCGCCATGATGGGCCTTGAAGGTGCACTCTACCCTTGGCGTTTCCGTCTGGTGCTGCTGCTACTGGCACTGATGGTGGGCGCGATTGCCTGGCGTATTGTCGACCTGCAAGTGTTCGATCAGAGCTTTCTGCAGGCCCATGGCGACGCGCGCAGCGTGCGGCATATCCCGATTCCGGCGCATCGCGGTTTGATTACCGACCGTAATGGTGAGCCTTTGGCTGTCAGTACCCCGGTGACCACCCTGTGGGCTAATGGCAAGGAACTGCAGAGCGGTAAGGCCAAGTGGGATGCCTTGGCGGCAGCCCTGGGGCAGGACCCCAAGACATTTTCCGCACGCCTGGCGGCTGCACACGAGCGCGAGTTCATGTACCTGGTGCGCGGGCTGACACCTGAGCAGGGTCAGCGCATTCTCGACCTGAAAATGCCGGGCGTGTATGGCATTGAAGAGTTCCGCCGCTTCTACCCAGCGGGTGAGGTGGCAGCCCATGTGGTGGGCTTTACCGACATTGATGACCGTGGCCGTGAAGGCATGGAACTAGCCTTCGAGGATTGGCTGGCTGGCGTGCCCGGTAAGCGCCAGGTGCTCAAGGATCGCCGCGGGCGGCTGATCAAAGACGTCCAGGTAGCTCAGAATGCCAAGGCCGGTAAGACCTTGGCATTGTCGATTGACCTGCGCCTGCAATACCTCGCACACCGCGAGCTGCGCAACGCCGTGACCGAGTTCGGTGCCAAAGCCGGCAGCCTGGTGCTACTCGATGTGCAGACCGGTGAAGTGCTGGCCATGGTCAATCAGCCGACCTACAACCCGAACAATCGCCGTAACCTGCAGCCGGCTGCTATGCGCAACCGCGCGATGATCGACGTGTTTGAGCCGGGTTCGACCGTTAAGCCGTTCTCCATCGCTGCCGCCCTCGGCTCGGGTCGCTGGACCCCGGAAATGACCGTAGACACCGCGCCCGGCAGCCTGCGCATCGGTCGCTACACCATCCGCGACGTATCGCGCGGTGGCGTGCTTAACCTCACCCAGATTCTGATGAAGTCGAGCAACGTCGGTATCAGCAAGGTGGCCTTCGATATCGGCGCCGAGCCGATTTACGCCGTGATGCAGCAAGTCGGCCTGGGCCAAGACACGGGTCTGAGCTTCCCCGGCGAGCGCGTTGGCAACCTGCCCAACTACCGCGTCTGGAAACAGGCCGAGACCGCTACTCTGGCTTACGGCTATGGCCTCTCGGTGACCGCCGTGCAACTGGCGCACGCCTACTCGGTGCTGGGCAACGACGGCAAGAACGTAAACCTGTCGATGGTGCGCCTGGATCGCCAGCCGGTTACTACCCAAGTCATTGACGAGCAGATCGCCAAGACCGTGCTTGGCATGCTCCAGTCCGTGGTTGAGGAGCCGGGCGGCGGTGGCGCGCGGGCCAAGGTGCCGGGCTACCACGTCGGCGGCAAAAGTGGCACTGCACGTAAAGCCGCAACCGGCAGCAAGGGCTATGTCGACAAGGCGTACCGCTCATTCTTCGCCGGCGTTGCGCCAATCGATAACCCGCGTATCGCCGCCGTGATCATGATCGACGAGCCGAGCGAAGGGGGCTACTACGGTGGCCTGGTTTCTGCTCCGGTATTCGGCAAGGTCATGGCTGGCGCACTGCGCTTGATGAATGTCGCCCCGGATAATCTGCCAGCACCTGAAGCCGTGAAGGTCGAAACCGCCGCTGCCGCACCCGTTAAAGGAGGGCGTATCTGATGCCCATGCCCCTTAATCAGTTACTGCCGCAAGCCGCCAGCTCGACACTGATTCGTGAATTGACCCTGGACAGCCGCAAGGTGCGTCCGGGTGACCTGTTTCTGGCCGTGCCCGGCACCCAGCAGGATGGGCGCGTGCACATCGCTGATGCGGTTGCCCGTGGCGCCGCCGCCGTGGCTTATGAAGCCGAAGGTGCCGCGGTGATGACCGCGCACAGCGCTGAATTGGTCGCGCTCAAGGGCCTGGCCAATCAGCTGTCGGCGATTGCTGGGCGCTTCTATGGCGAGCCAAGCCGTGGCCTGCATTTGATCGGTATTACGGGCACCAACGGCAAGACCAGCGTCAGCCAGTTATTGGCACAAGCCCTGGACCTGCTGGGCGAGCGCTGCGGCATCGTCGGCACCCTGGGCAATGGCTTTTATGGCGCGCTTGAACAGGGCCGTCATACCACGCCGGATCCGATCGGCGTGCAGGCGACATTGGCGGACATGAAAAACGCCGGCGCGCGCGCGGTGGCGATGGAAGTGTCGTCCCACGGCCTGCACCAGGGCCGCGTTGCGGCGCTGGCATTTGATGTGGCGGTGCTGACCAACCTGTCCCGTGATCACCTGGACTATCACGGCTCGATGCAAGCCTACGCCGAGGCGAAAGCCGCGTTGTTTGCCTGGTCGGGTCTGCGTTGCCGGGTGCTCAATCTGGACGATGCCTTTGGTCGTGAGTTGGCAGCTGCTGAGCACGAGTCGCGCCTGATCAGCTACAGCCTGAGCGATGCCGAAGCCTATCTGTATTGCCGCGATGCGCAGTTTGACGAGCAGGGCGTGCGCGCAACGCTGGTCACCCCGCGCGGCGAAGGTAGCCTGCGCAGCTCGCTGCTCGGGCGCTTCAATCTGAGCAACCTGCTGGCAGTGGTCGGCACGCTGCTGGGGCTGGATTACCCACTGGACGAAATTCTCCAGGTGCTGCCGCAGCTGAAAGGCCCTATCGGTCGTATGCAGCGTTTGGGGGGCGGCAAGCAGCCGCTGGTGGTGGTGGACTACGCACACACTCCGGATGCTTTGGAAAAAGTTCTCGAAGCCCTGCGTCCGCATGTTAAAGGCCGCCTGCTTTGCCTGTTCGGCTGTGGTGGCGACCGTGACAACGGTAAGCGCCCGCTGATGGCCGCGGTGGTTGAGCGTCTAGCCGATGCAGTGCTGGTCACCGATGACAATCCCCGCACCGAAGCGCCGGCAAAGATTTTCAGTGACATTCGAGCAGGTTTCGTCACACCTGAGGCCGTGCAGTTCGTCCATGGCCGTGGTCAGGCGATTGCTCAGCTAATCGCCAGCGCGTCTGCCGATGATGTACTGGTGCTGGCCGGTAAGGGGCATGAGGACTATCAGGAAATCAACGGCGTGCGTCAGCCATTCTCCGACCTGGTCGAAGCGGCCAACGCTTTGGCCGCATGGGAGGTGGCGCATGCTTAAGGCGCTGCGGTTGAGCGACGTGGCTGGTCCATTGAGCGCGCGGGTGATCGGCCCCGATGTGGCATTCAGCGCAGTTAGCAGCGACAGCCGGGCGATTCAGCCGGGCCAGCTATTCGTCGCCCTGGCCGGTCCGCGCTTTGATGGTCATGACTACCTGGCTGAAGTCGCCAGCAAAGGTGCTGTGGCGGCACTGGTCGAGCGTGAAGTGGCGGATGCGCCGCTACCGCAACTGCTGGTCGCCGATACCCGTCTGGCCCTGGGTCAGTTGGGTGCGCTCAATCGTCAGGCGTTCAACGCGCCTGTGGTGGCGATTACCGGCTCCAGCGGCAAGACCACAGTCAAGGAAATGCTCGCCAGCATCCTGCGCGAGGGCCTTCAAGGTCCGGTGCTGGCCACCCGTGGCAACCTGAATAACGACCTTGGCGCACCGCTGACCCTGCTGGAGCTGGCACCTGAGCATGTTGCAGGGGTGATCGAGCTGGGCGCCAACCATGTCGGCGAGATTGCCTACACCGTTGGCCTGACCCTGCCGCAAGTGGCCGTGCTGAATAATGCCGGGACTGCGCATGTCGGCGAATTCGGCGGCCCTGAGAAAATTGTTGAAGCCAAGGGCGAGATACTCGAAGGCCTGAGCGAAAGCGGTGTGGCCGTGCTCAACCTTGATGATCGGGCCTTTGCCATCTGGCAGCAGCGCGCCAAAGGTCGCCGCGTCAGCAGTTTCGCCCTGGTTAATCCGGCGGCTGACGTTTATGCCAGCGAACTGGCCCGCGACGCCCGTGGCTGCTCAGCCTTTACCCTGCATTGCGCCTGCGGCCAGGCACGTATTCAGCTCAACTTGCTCGGCGAACACAACGTCGCTAATGCCCTGGCTGCTGCTGCGGCTGCCCAGGCGCTGGGCCTGGTCCCTGCGGCGATCAAGGCCGGGCTGGAAAGTCTGCAACCGGTCAAAGGCCGCGCCGTTGCGCAGATTGCGCCGAACGGCCTGCGGGTGATCGACGACAGCTACAACGCCAATCCGACATCCGTCTGCGCAGCCATCGATATCCTGGCCGGTTTTCCTGGCCGCCGTGTGCTGGTGCTGGGCGATATCGGCGAGCTGGGCGCGTGGGCCGAGCAGGGCCATCGCCAGGTCGGCAGCTATGCGCTCGGTAAGGTTGATGCTGTGTATGCCGTTGGTCCGCTGATGGCGTATGCCATTGAAGAATTCGGCACACAGGGTCGGCATTTTGCCGACCAGGCCAGCCTGATTGCTGCGCTGCAAGGCGAGCAGGGCGACACCACCCTTCTAATTAAAGGTTCACGCAGTGCGGCGATGGAAAAAATCGTCGCGGCGCTGTGTGGCACATCCGGGGAGATTCACTAATGCTGCTGCTGCTGGCGGAGTACCTGCAACAGTTCCACAAGGGTTTCGCAGTGTTTCAGTACCTGACACTGCGCGGCATCCTCGGCGTGCTTACCGCCCTGGCCCTGTCGTTGTGGCTGGGCCCGTGGATGATCCGCACCCTGCAGATTCGTCAGATCGGCCAGTCGGTACGTAACGACGGCCCGCAGTCGCACCTGTCGAAGAAAGGCACTCCAACCATGGGTGGCGCGCTGATTCTCTCGGCCATCGCCGTCAGCACCCTGCTCTGGGCTGACCTGTCCAACCGCTACGTCTGGGTGGTGCTGGCCGTAACCCTGCTGTTCGGCGCCATCGGCTGGGTGGATGACTACCGCAAGGTGATCGAGAAGAACTCCAAAGGGCTGCCGAGCCGCTGGAAATACTTCTGGCAGTCGGTGTTCGGCCTCGGTGCTGCGTTCTTTCTTTATATGACCGCGCAGAGCCCGGTGGAAACCACCCTGATTCTGCCGATGCTCAAGGACTTCAGCCTGGAGCTGGGCCTGGGCTTCGTGGTGCTGACCTACTTCGTGATCGTCGGCTCGAGCAACGCAGTAAACCTGACTGACGGCCTTGATGGCCTGGCCATTCTGCCTACCGTAATGGTCGGCGGCGCCCTGGGGATCTTCTGCTACCTGTCGGGCAACGTGAAGTTCGCCGAATACCTGTTTATTCCCTACGTGCCGGGTGCGGGTGAGCTGATTGTCTTCTGCGCCGCCTTGGTGGGTGCTGGCCTCGGTTTTCTCTGGTTCAACACCTACCCGGCGCAAGTGTTTATGGGCGATGTCGGCGCGCTGGCGCTGGGCGCGGCCCTGGGCACTATCGCGGTGATCGTCCGTCAGGAAGTGGTGCTGTTCATCATGGGCGGCATCTTCGTGGTGGAAACCCTGTCGGTGATCATCCAGGTCGCCAGCTTCAAACTGACCGGCAAGCGCGTGTTCCGCATGGCGCCGATCCATCACCACTTTGAACTGAAAGGCTGGCCTGAGCCGCGCGTGATTGTGCGCTTCTGGATCATCACCGTGATTCTGGTGCTGATAGGCCTTGCCACCCTGAAACTGCGTTGAGGAACCCATGACCCTGATCGCTTCTGACCACTTCCGCATCGTTGTCGGCCTCGGCAAGAGCGGCATGTCCCTGGCGCGTTTCCTCTCGCGCCAGGGCCTGCCGTTTGCCGTGGTCGACACGCGTGCCAACCCGCCGGAGCTCGCCACCTTGCGTGAGCAGTTCCCGCAGGTGGAAGTGCGTTGTGGCGAACTGGATGTGGAGTTCCTCTGCCGCGCCAGCGAGCTGCTAGTTAGCCCGGGCCTGGCCATCGCCACCCCGGCGCTACAGGCGGCTGCTGCACGTGGGGTCAAGCTGTCGGGTGATATCGACCTGTTCGCCCGTTATGCCAAGGCCCCGATCATTGCCATCACCGGCTCCAACGCCAAAAGCACCGTGACCACCCTGGTTGGTGAGATGGCGGCTGCGGCCGGCAAGAAGGTCGCCATCGGCGGCAATCTGGGTACGCCGGCGCTGGACCTGCTGAATGATGAGATCGAGCTGTATGTCATGGAGCTGTCGAGCTTCCAGCTGGAAACCACCGACCAGCTCAACGCTGAAGTGGCAACCTGCCTGAACATCAGCGAAGACCATATGGATCGTTACGCCGATCTGCCGGCTTATCACCTGGCCAAGCACCGCATCTTCCGTGGCGCGCGGCAGGTGGTGGTGAACCGCGATGACGCCCTGTCGCGTCCGCTGGTGGCCGATCAACTGCCGTGCTGGTACTTCGGCCTGGGCAAGCCGGATTTCAAGCGTTTCGGCCTGCTCGAAGAGAGTGGCGAGAAATACCTGGCTTACCAGTTCGACAGCTTGCTGCCGGTGCGTGAGCTGAAGATTCGCGGCGCGCACAACCAGTCCAATGCCCTGGCGGCCTTGGCCCTGGGGCATGCTGTTGGCCTGCCGTTCGAGCCGATGTTGGCAACCCTCAAACAGTTCGCTGGCCTGCCGCATCGCTGTCAGTGGGTGGGCGAGCGCAATGCCGTGAGTTACTACGACGATTCGAAGGCCACCAACGTCGGTGCCGCGCTGGCCGCTATCGAAGGCCTGGGTGCGGATATTGCCGGCAAACTGGTGCTGATCGCCGGCGGCGATGGCAAGGGCGCGGATTTCTCAGCCCTGAAAGCTCCGGTCGGCAAGTTCTGCCGCGCCGTGGTGCTACTCGGTCGCGACGCCGAGCTGCTGGCTGAGGCGCTGGGCGATGCCGCACCGCTGATCCGAGTCAAAACTCTGGAAGAGGCCGTGCAGAGCGCTGCAGAGGTGGCTGTGCAGGGCGATGCCGTGCTGCTGTCGCCGGCCTGCGCGAGCCTGGACATGTTCAAGAATTTCGAAGAGCGCGGGCGTCTGTTCGCCCAGGCAGTGGAGGCTTTGCAATGATGCTGGCCCGCCTGCTCGCCGCGCCTTCGCCGCTGCATACCCGTCGCGGTATCGATATCGACTTCCCGCTGCTGGCCGGTTGCCTGGCGCTGCTCGGCTTGGGTTTGGTGATGATCGCCTCGGCCTCTTCGGAAGTGGCGGCAGTGCAATCGGGCAACCCGCTCTATCACATGATTCGCCACCTGATTTATCTGGCCATTGGCCTGGGCGCTGCGCTGGTGACCCTGCTGGTGCCGATGGCGCTGTGGCAGCGTTACAGCGGCATGCTGCTGCTGGCGGCGGTGGTGCTGCTGATTTTGGTACTGCTGCCGGGCATTGGTCGTGAGGTCAACGGTGCTAAGCGCTGGATCGGCCTGGGTGTGTTCAACCTGCAGCCATCCGAGTTAGCCAAGCTGTTTAGCGTGATGTTTATCGCCGCCTACCTGGTGCGTCGTCAGGAAGAAGTGCGCGAGAAACTCACCGGCTTTATCAAGCCGATGCTGGTGCTGGGCCCGATTGCCGCGCTGCTGCTGGCCGAGCCGGACTTCGGCGCTACTGTGGTGCTGGTTGGCGCTGCCATCGCCATGTTGTTCCTCGGTGGGGTCAACCTGCTGCGCTTTATTCCGCTGGCGGCCTGCGTTCTTGGCCTTGGCGTGTTGGTGATGACCAGTCAGGCTTATCGCCTGGAGCGTCTGACCAACTTCGTCGACCCCTGGGCTGATCAGTACGGTGCCGGTTACCAGCTGAGCCAGGCGCTGATTGCCTTCGGTCGTGGTGAATGGTTCGGCGTCGGTCTGGGCAACAGCGTGCAGAAACAGTTCTACCTGCCGGAAGCGCATACCGACTTCGTATTTGCCGTGCTGGCCGAAGAGCTGGGCATGGTCGGCGCACTGATCACCGTTGCCCTGTTCGTTTTCGTCAGCGTGCGCGCTCTGTACATCGGCCTGTGGGCGGAGAAGGCCAAGCAGTTTTTTTCGGCCTATGTGGCCTACGGCCTGGCGTTCCTGTGGATCGGTCAGGTGCTGATCAATATCGGCGTGAACGTTGGCCTACTGCCGACCAAGGGCCTGACTCTGCCATTCCTCAGCTACGGCGGCAGCTCGCTGGTGATCTGCTGCGTCAGCCTGGCGCTGCTGCTGCGTATCGAGTGGGAGCGTCGCACCCAGTTGGGCAATGAAGACGTTGACTTTAAAGAGTCAGATTTCTTCGAAGGCCAGTCCGCCGAGGAGGTTCAGCATGCGCGGTAATGTGCTGATCATGGCCGGCGGCACTGGCGGGCACGTATTCCCAGCGCTGGCCTGCGCCCGCGAGTTCAAGGCGCGTGGTTACAGCGTGCATTGGTTGGGTACGCCGCGTGGTATCGAGAATGAATTGGTGCCGGCGGCCGGTCTGCCGCTGCACCTGATCGACGTCACTGGCTTGCGTGGCAAGGGCAAGCTGTCGCTGCTGAAAGCACCGTTCCAGCTGATCAAGGCGCTGTTCCAGGCACGCAAGGTGATGCGTGAACTGCAGCCGGTCTGTGTGCTGGGCATGGGCGGTTATGTCACCGGTCCTGGCGGCCTGGCCGCGCGCATGAGCGGCGCGCCGCTGATCATCCACGAGCAGAATGCTGTCGCCGGTACCGCTAACCGCAGCCTGGTGCCGTTCGCCAGCCGCGTCTGCGAAGCCTTCCCGAATACCTTTGGTAACAGCGACAAGCGCCGCACTACCGGTAATCCGGTGCGTGAAGAGCTGTTTCTGGAAACCCCGCGTGATTCGCTGCGCAACCGCCAGCCGCGTTTGCTGGTGCTTGGCGGCAGCCTGGGCGCCGAACCGTTGAATAAATTACTGCCCGAAGCCCTGGCGCTGGTAGCCGCTGAGCTGCGCCCTGAAGTGTTCCATCAGGCCGGCAAGCAACATGATGCAATTACTGCTGAACGCTATCGCGCGGTTGACGTCGAAGCGCAGGTCGCGCCGTTTATCAAGGACATGGCGCGGGCATATGCCTGGGCCGATCTGGTGGTGTGCCGATCCGGCGCGCTGACCGTCAGCGAGCTGGCCGCCGCCGGTCTGCCAGCCTTCCTGCTGCCGCTGCCGCACGCGATCGATGATCACCAGACCCGTAATGCCGATTATCTGGCCAGTGCCGGCGCTGCCGTACTTCTGCCACAACGTTCCACTGACGCCGCCAAGCTGGCCGCGCAGCTGACCGAGGTTTTGATGCACCCCGAACAACTCACTCAAATGGCGCAGACGGCTCGTCGTCTGGCCAAGCCCGATGCAACCTGCACCGTTGTCGATATCTGCCTGGAGGTGGCCCGTGGCTAAGTCTCCCGCCGCTGCACGTTCGGAAATCCGCCGCATGCGCCGCATTCGCCGTATCCACTTCGTCGGCATCGGTGGTGCCGGCATGTGCGGTATCGCCGAAGTGCTGCTCAACCTGGGTTATGAAGTGTCCGGTTCCGATCTCAAGGCGTCTGCCGTGACCGAGCGTCTGGAAACCTTCGGTGCGCAGATCTTTATTGGCCACCGCGCCGAAAACGCCGAGCAGGCCGACGTGCTGGTCGTCTCCAGCGCGGTCAATACCAGTAACCCGGAA
Source organism: Pseudomonas sp. FEMGT703P (assembly GCF_002786345.1). NCBI lineage: Bacteria > Pseudomonadati > Pseudomonadota > Gammaproteobacteria > Pseudomonadales > Pseudomonadaceae > Pseudomonas > Pseudomonas sp. FEMGT703P. The sequence goes on from NZ_PGCM01000005.1 coordinate 492,741, forward strand.
GTCGCCACAGCCTTGGAGCGTCGCATCCCCGTGGTGCCACGCGCCGAGATGCTTGCCGAGCTGATGCGCTACCGCCACGGTATTGCCGTTGCCGGCACCCATGGCAAGACCACCACCACCAGCCTGCTGGCCTCGGTGTTCGCTGCTGGCGGCTTGGACCCTACGTTTGTGATTGGTGGCCGGCTGAATGCGGCCGGCACCAACGCCCAGCTGGGCAGCAGCCGTTACCTGATCGCCGAAGCCGATGAGAGTGACGCCAGCTTCCTGCACCTGCAGCCGATGGTCTCCGTGGTCACCAACATCGACATGGATCACATGAGCACCTATGGCGGTGACTTCAACAAGTTGAAGAAAACCTTCATCGAGTTCCTCCACAACCTGCCGTTCTACGGTCTGGCGGTGATGTGCGTGGATGACCCGATCGTGCGCGAGATCCTGCCGCAGGTAGCTCGTCCGACCGTGACCTACGGCTTTGATGAAGATGCCGACGTGCGTGCGATCAACGTGCGTCAGCAGGGCATGCAGACCTTCTTTACCGTGCTGCGCCGCGACCGCGAGCCGCTGGACGTGTCAGTGAACATGCCGGGCAACCACAACGTGCTGAACGCCCTGGCCACCATCGCCATCGCCAGCGACGAAGGCATCAGTGATGAAGCCATCGTCCAGGGCCTTTCGCAGTTCCAGGGTGTGGGTCGACGCTTCCAGGTCTACGGCGAATTGCCGGTGGATGGCGGCAGCGTGATGCTGGTTGATGATTACGGTCACCACCCGCGCGAAGTCGCCGCAGTGATCAAGGCCGTGCGCGGTGGTTGGCCGGAGCGCCGCCTTGTGATGGTTTACCAGCCGCACCGTTTCAGCCGCACCCGCGACCTGTATGACGATTTCGTTCAGGTGCTCGGTGATGCTCAGGTGTTGTTGCTGATGGAAGTCTACCCGGCCGGTGAAGCACCGATTCCGGGGGCGGACAGCCGCAACCTGTGCCACAGCATCCGCCAGCGCGGCCAGCTTGATCCGATCTATATCGAGCGCGGTGTGGACCTCGCGCCCATCGTCAAGCCGCTGCTGCGTGCTGGTGACATTCTTCTCTGCCAAGGTGCCGGCGATATCGGCGGCCTGGCTCCGCAACTGTTGCAAAGCCCGCTGTTCGCAGTGGCCGAAGGTAAGTCGAAATGAGTGCTGCCAGTCTGCAATCACAATTTCCGGTCAGCGCCTTTGGTCGCGTGGCCGTGCTGTTCGGCGGCAAGAGCGCCGAGCGTGAAGTCTCGCTGAAGTCCGGCAATGCTGTGCTGCAAGCGCTGCTGGCGGCCGGTGTGGATGCGTTCGGCATCGACGCAGGCGATGATCTGCTGCAGCGCCTGACAGCCGAGAAAATCGACCGCGCCTTTATCGTGCTGCACGGCCGTGGTGGTGAAGACGGTTCGATGCAGGGCTTGCTTGAGTGTGCCGGAATTCCTTACACCGGCAGCGGCATTCTTGCGTCGGCGCTGGCCATGGACAAGCTGCGCACCAAGCGTGTGTGGCTGAGCCTTGGCCTACCGACGCCGGCCCACGCGGCGCTGGCCTGCGAAGCCGACTGCCATGCGGCGGCGGCCGAGCTGGGCTTTCCGCTGTTCGTCAAGCCGGCCCATGAGGGTTCGAGCATTGGCATGGCCAAGGTCAATGATGTCGAAGCGCTGATCGCTGCCTGGAAAGATGCCAGCCGCTACGACTCGCAGGTGCTGGTCGAGCAGATGATCGCCGGTCCGGAATTCACCATCGCCATGCTGCGCGGTAAGGTGTTGCCGCCGATTGCCCTGGGCACGCCGCACAGCTTCTACGACTACGACGCCAAGTACTTGGCCAATGACACTCAGTACCGCATCCCGTGTGGCCTCTCGGCTGAAAAAGAAGCCGAGCTGAAGGACCTCACTGCGCGTGCCTGTGAAGCGGTCGGTACGCAGGGCTGGGCACGTGCTGACGTGATGCAAGACGCCGACGGCAAATTCTGGCTGTTGGAAGTCAACACCGTTCCGGGCATGACTGACCACAGCCTGGTGCCAATGGCAGCCCGTGCTGCGGGTCTGGATTTTCAACAACTGGTGTTGGCGATTCTGGCCGACAGCCTTGAGGCGCGGGGTTAAGTCATGACGGCCACCTTGCGTCACCAGCCAGGCTCGAACCGCGCCCCCGTGCGCGGTAAGCCTGCGCAGCGCGGCGCCAGCCGTTTGGTGGCCAAGGAGCCGATCAGCCTGCGCTTGAGCCTGCCGAAAGCCCGTTTAACTGGCATGGGCAGCTGGCTGAAGCGCCTGACCTGGCCGCTGTTGCTGCTTGCGTTGGGCTACGGCACCTATGAGTTGTCGTTGCGTGCGTTGCCCTATGCCGATCAGCCGATTGCGCGGATCAGCGTTGAGGGCGACCTCAGCTACGTCAACCAGCAGGCGGTGCAGGAGCGCATTGCGCCTTATGCCAGTGCGAGCTTTTTCAGTGTCGACCTGCTCAGCCTGCGCCGCGAGCTGGAGCTGATGCCGTGGATTGCCAGCGCTCAGGTGCGCCGCATATGGCCGGATCAGTTGGTGGTGCGTCTGGAAGAACAATTGCCGATCGCCCGCTGGGGTGATGAGGCGCTGTTGAACAACCAAGGCGAAGCCTTTGCCCCGCAGGAAGTCAGTAATTACCAGCACTTGCCGCAGTTGTATGGCCCGCGTCGTGCCCAGCAGCAGGTGATGCAGCAATACCAGGTACTCAGTCAGATGCTGCGGCCCATGGGTTTTTCCGTGGCGCGATTAGAGCTGCGTGAACGCGGCAGCTGGTTCCTCTCCACTGGGCAGGGCATTGAACTGCTGCTGGGGCGTGACCACCTGGTGGAAAAAATGCGGCGCTTCACGGCCATTTACGACAAGGCCTTGAAAGAGCAACAAGCGAATATTGCGCGGATCGATCTGCGCTATGCCAACGGTCTTGCCGTGGCATGGCGTGAGCCGGTAGCGCCCGCAGCGGCTGAAACCGCTGTCGTGCAGTGAATCAGGAGAAGATGAAAGCCATGGCAAACGTGCAGAGCGGCAAGATGATCGTCGGCCTCGATATCGGTACCTCCAAGGTGGTGGCGCTGGTCGGTGAAGTGAATGCGGACGGCCAACTGGAAATCGTCGGCATCGGCACCCATCCGTCACGCGGTTTGAAGAAGGGCGTGGTGGTGAATATCGAATCCACCGTGCAGTCGATCCAGCGCGCCGTAGAAGAAGCCCAGCTGATGGCTGGCTGCCGCATTCACTCAGCCTTTGTCGGCGTGGCCGGCAACCATATCCGCAGTCTCAACAGCCATGGCATCGTTGCCATTCGTGATCGCGAAGTCAGCCCCGCGGATCTGGAGCGCGTACTCGATGCCGCCCAGGCCGTGGCCATCCCGGCGGATCAGCGCGTGTTGCACACCCTGCCGCAGGACTACGTGATCGATAACCAGGAAGGCGTGCGTGAGCCGTTGGGCATGTCCGGCGTGCGTCTGGAAGCCAAAGTGCACGTGGTCACCTGTGCCGTGAATGCCGCACAGAACATCGAGAAGTGTGTACGCCGCTGCGGTCTGGAAGTGGACGACATCATTCTTGAGCAACTGGCCTCGGCGTACGCGGTGCTGACCGACGATGAGAAAGAGCTGGGCGTATGCCTGGTCGACATCGGTGGCGGCACCACCGACATCTGCATCTTCACTGAAGGTGCAATTCGCCACACCGCGGTGATCCCGATTGCTGGCGACCAAGTCACCAACGACATTGCCATGGCCCTGCGTACACCGACCCAGTATGCCGAGGAGATCAAGATTCGGTATGCTTGCGCGCTGGCCAAGCTGGCTGGTGCGGGCGAAACCATCAAGGTGCCCAGCGTCGGCGATCGTCCACCCCGTGACCTCTCGCGCCAGTCCCTGGCTGAAGTGGTGGAGCCGCGTTATGACGAGCTATTTACCCTGATTCAGGCTGAACTACGTCGCAGCGGTTATGAAGACTTGATCCCGGCTGGGATCGTGCTGACCGGCGGTACAGCGAAGATGGAAGGAGCCGTCGAGCTGGCCGAAGAGATTTTCCATATGCCGGTGCGCCTGGGCGTACCGCAAGGTGTCAAAGGATTGGCCGACGTAGTGCGTAACCCCATCTATTCCACAGGCGTAGGCCTGCTGCTGTACGGGCTGCAAAAGCAGGCCGATGGCATCTCCATGTCTGCGCTTGGCAGCTACAGCGATGAACCCAAACAACCTGTGCTGGAACGGCTGAAACGCTGGGTCCAGGGCAATTTCTGATTTTGCAGTAGGCGTTATAACTAGAAAGTAAAGGAGAGGGAAAATGTTTGAACTCGTAGACAGCGCTCCAGCTAGTGCAGTTATCAAGGTCATCGGCGTGGGCGGCGGCGGCGGTAATGCTGTCAATCACATGGCGAAAAACAACATTGAAGGCGTTGAGTTCATCTGCGCCAACACGGATGCTCAAGCCCTGAAAAACATCGGCGCGCGTACCGTGCTGCAGTTGGGCACTGCGGTGACCAAGGGTCTCGGCGCTGGCGCCAACCCAGAAGTCGGTCGTCAGGCAGCGATGGAAGACCGCGAGCGTATCGCTGAAGTGCTGCAAGGCACCGACATGGTCTTTATCACCACTGGCATGGGCGGCGGTACCGGCACCGGTGCAGCCCCAGTCATCGCTCAAGTGGCCAAAGAAATGGGCATTCTCACCGTTGCGGTGGTGACCCGTCCGTTCCCGTTCGAAGGCAAGAAGCGCATGCTGATCGCCGAAGAAGGTATCCGCGCACTGTCGGAAAGCGTCGACTCGCTGATCACCATCCCGAACGAAAAACTGCTGACCATCCTCGGTAAGGACGCCAGCCTGCTGTCGGCTTTCGCCAAGGCTGACGATGTACTGGCCGGTGCCGTGCGCGGTATCTCCGACATCATCAAGCGTCCGGGCATGATCAACGTCGACTTCGCCGACGTGAAAACCGTGATGAGCGAAATGGGCATGGCGATGATGGGCACTGGCTGCGCCAGCGGTCCGAACCGTGCGCGTGAAGCCACTGAAGCGGCGATCCGCAACCCGCTGCTGGAAGACGTCAACCTGCAAGGCGCGCGCGGCATCCTGGTGAACATCACCGCCGGCCCTGACCTGTCCCTGGGTGAGTACTCCGACGTGGGTAACATTATCGAGCAGTTCGCTTCCGAGCACGCGACCGTCAAGGTCGGCACCGTGATCGATCCGGACATGCGCGACGAGCTGCACGTGACTGTGGTTGCCACGGGTCTGGGTGCGCGTATCGAGAAGCCGGTCAAGGTTATCGACAACACTGTGCAAGTTTCTGCCAACACTGGCAGCAACGCCGCAGCCCCGGCGCGTGCCGAGCAGAGCGTTAACTACAAGGACTACGAGCGCCCAACCGTTCAGCGCCAAAGCCACGGCGGTGCGGCCACTGCGGCCAAGCTGAACCCGCAAGATGACTTGGATTACCTGGACATCCCAGCGTTCCTGCGTCGTCAGGCTGATTAATGAAATGTATCAGGAGTATTGGGGTGATTGGTGTTCAGCAAAGGCCGGTTCTGCTATCATCGCCGGCCATTGTTGAAAACTATTCGCAACTAGTGCTATAGCGGCCAAAGCCATGATCAGACAACGCACCCTGAAGAACATTATCCGCGCCACTGGCGTCGGCCTGCATTCCGGGGAAAAGGTATACCTGACCCTGAAGCCGGCACCCGTGGACACCGGTATCGTGTTCCGTCGTACCGACTTGGACCCTGTCGTGGAAATTCCCGCGCGTGCAGGCAATGTTGGTGAAACCACCATGTCGACCACATTGGTCAATGGTGATGTCAAGGTGGATACGGTAGAGCACCTGCTTTCGGCCATGGCTGGCCTGGGCATCGATAACGCCTACGTCGAGCTCTCCGCGTCCGAAGTACCGATCATGGATGGCAGTGCGGGTCCCTTTGTATTCCTGATTCAATCTGCTGGTTTGCAAGAGCAGGATGCCCACAAGCAGTTCATCCGTATCCTTCGTGAAGTCACTGTTGAAGAGGGCGACAAGCGCGCCACCTTCGTGCCTTTCGAAGGGTTCAAGGTGACCTTCGAGATCGATTTCGATCATCCGGTGTTCCGCAATCGCACTCAGTCAGCCAGCGTTGACTTCTCCAGCACCTCGTTTGTGAAAGAAGTCAGTCGCGCACGTACCTTCGGTTTTATGCGTGATATCGAGTTCCTGCGTTCACAGAACCTGGCACTCGGCGGCAGCGTAGATAACGCCATCGTGGTAGATGAATTCCGTGTATTGAACGAAGACGGCCTGCGTTACGAGGACGAATTCGTTAAGCACAAGATTCTCGATGCGATTGGCGACCTCTACCTGCTGGGTAACAGCCTGATTGGCGAGTTCAAAGGCTTCAAATCGGGGCACGCGCTGAACAATCGCCTGCTGCGCACTCTGATTGAGCAGCCTGATGCTTGGGAAGTGGTCACGTTTGACGACCCCAACACCGCGCCAATCTCTTACATGCGCCCGGTTGCGGCCGTGTAACGCAACACTCTCCTTACTTTGTTTTCGAGGCCACCTTCGGGTGGCCTCTTTTTTGCCTAAATTTTAGCGGTTATCCATGCGCTTACTCAGTGGGCTTGCCGTGCTTGGCGAGGCGCTCTAGGGCTGCGCGTAGCTTGGGGTCGCTGATGCCTTCAGCGGTGGACTGGATGTTTTCGGCAGCGCTGCTGGATAGGCAAATTGTGCGACCCGGTGCACGCCTTTCGGCAGTCGGAGGTTGCACCTTGAACAGGATCTTCGTTAAGGTCGCGAACTCTTCAAGTGCCTGCAGTTGTTTCAACAAGCGTTTTTGTTGATAGCGCAGGCGCGTGGCCCAGTGGCCATCGGTGATGATTAATAGCAGGCAACCCTCGCGCCATGAGGCTACATGGCAGTGTTCGCGAGCAGCAGGTTGCAGCTGGCTTTCCAATAGGTGCTGCAGGCGATCAATGCGTTGCGCTTGATTGAACAGTGCCTTTAAGGGTTTCGCTTCGCGCAACAGCGCCGCGGGAGCTCGGGCCGGCAAAGGACGAAAAGTCATGGCAGGACGCCTGAAAAAGTGAGGTCGCCATGGTAGCAGAATCACTGCTGCTGACTGACGCTTCACCACTAGGGGAAGGCCGTGCACATCATATTACTCAGTCGGCACCACGGTGCTGCACGCTCACTCAGTCTGGATCTGCGCTGGTTATTGCTGGCGTTGCTGCTGGCGCTCGGCGCGGCACTGGCCAGTGGCGTAGCTGTTGGTGCCTGGTGGGCACCTGCGACGGTTGAGGTGCATGACGACACCCAGCTTAATCAGGCGATTGATCAGCAGCGTGCCGAGGTCGGCGAAGTACGCCGTGACGCGCAGCGGCAGTTGGATGCCTTCGCTGTGCATGTGGCCGAGCTGCAGGCGCGTCTCACTCGTTTGGATGCCCTGGGTGCGCGCTTGACCGAGCTGGCGGACCTGGATGCCAATGAGTTCGACTTCTCGCTTAACGTGGGGCAGGGCGGTGCGGAGGATGCCTTGGGCGATGCAGCGTATGCGCCACCGCCTTTTATGGACGAACTTGATCGCCTGAGTTTGCGCCTGGATAGTCGCGAGCAGCTGCTTGAAGTACTGGAGCAACTGATCGGCGAGCGTCAGCTCAATGAGGCCGAATACTTATCTGGCATGCCGGTGCGTCATGGCTATATGTCTTCGCCATTCGGTCGTCGCGTGCACCCGCTAACCGGGCGCAATACTCAGCACAAAGGGGTGGACTTTGCCGCCAAGCCAGGTAGTGATGTGGTAGCGGTTGCGGCTGGCGTGGTGAGTTTTGCGGGGAAGAGGTCGGGTTATGGCAATGTTGTTGAAATCAGCCATGCCGATGGATACACAACCCTGTACGCGCACAATAAAAGCAATCAGGTGCAGATCGGTGATCTGGTTCAGCGCGGGCAGACGATTGCCAAAGTTGGCCGCAGCGGCCGTGCCAGTGGTTACCACGTGCACTTTGAAGTTACCAAGAATGGCCGGTTGGTCAATCCGGCCAGCTACATAGCCCGGGTTAACGACGTCGAATAACGCCGCTTTCCTCGTTTGCGTTTCCGGGTAGAATGCCCCCTTCGCACGCAGCCATAAAGGCTGCATGGGTCGCTGCTCAGCCGCCCTCAATCCATACGCCTGGAAGATCCTGTCGATATGTTTGCGCCTTTGTTGAAGAAACTCTTTGGAAGCAAGAACGAGCGTGAAGTCAAACGCATGCTCAAGGCGGTACAAGCCGTCAACGGCTTCGAGGAGCAGATGCTTGCCCTTTCCGATGAGCAACTGCGAGCCAAGACGGAGGAGTTCAAAGCCCGTCTGGCCAAAGGCGAAACCCTCGACCAGCTGCTTGCCGAAGCCTTTGCGGTCGCCCGCGAAGCCGGCAAGCGGGTGATGGGCATGCGCCACTTCGACGTGCAGTTGATTGGTGGTATGACCCTGCACGAAGGCAAGATCGCCGAGATGCGCACCGGTGAGGGTAAGACCCTGGTGGCAACCCTGGCGGTGTACCTCAATGCACTGTCTGGCAAGGGCGTGCACGTGGTAACGGTCAACGATTACTTGGCCCGCCGCGACGCCAACTGGATGCGTCCGCTGTATGAGTTCCTCGGTATGAGCGTGGGTATCGTGACCCCCTTTATGCCGCCGGAAGAGAAGCGCGAAGCCTACGCTGCCGATATCACCTACGGCACCAACAATGAATTCGGTTTCGATTACCTGCGCGACAACATGGCCTTCAGCCTGGAAGACAAATTCCAGCGCGAGCTGAATTTCGCCGTGATCGACGAAGTTGACTCCATTCTGATCGACGAAGCGCGCACCCCGCTGATCATCTCCGGCCAGGCCGAAGACAGTTCGCGCCTCTATACCGAGATCAACAAGCTGATCCCGCGCCTCAAGCTGCATGTTGAGGAAGAGGAGGGCGTGGTCACGCAGGAAGGCCACTACAAGGTCGACGAGAAGGCGCGCCAGGTCGAGCTGAACGAAGCAGGCCACCAGTATGTTGAAGAGATGCTCACCGAAGTCGGCCTGCTGGCTGAGGGCGAGAGTTTGTATTCGGCGCATAACCTGGGCCTGCTGACCCATGTTTATTCGGGCCTGCGTGCGCACAAGCTGTTCAACCGCAACGTTGAATACATCGTGCAAAACAATCAGGTGCTGCTGATCGACGAACACACCGGCCGCACTATGCCCGGTCGTCGTTTGTCCGAAGGTCTGCACCAGGCGATCGAGGCCAAAGAAGGCCTGCCGATCCAGGCCGAGAGCCAGACCCTGGCCTCGACCACCTTCCAGAACTACTTCCGCCTGTACAACAAGCTGTCCGGTATGACCGGTACTGCGGATACCGAAGCGTTCGAGTTCCAGCAGATTTACGGATTGGCGGTGATCGTGATCCCGACCAATCGTGCGTTGGCGCGTAAGGACTTCAACGACCTGGTCTACCTGACTGCGGAAGAGAAGTACGCCGCCATCGTCACCGACATCAAGGAAAGTATGGCGCTGGGTCGTCCGGTGCTGGTCGGTACGGCCACCATCGAAACTTCCGAGCACATGTCTCGGCTGCTCAATCAGGAAGGCATCGAGCACAAGGTGCTCAACGCCAAATTCCACGAAAAAGAAGCGGAAATCATTGCCCAGGCCGGTCGTCCGGGTGCGTTGACCATTGCCACCAACATGGCCGGTCGTGGTACCGACATCCTGCTGGGCGGCAACTGGGAAGTTGAAGTCGCCAACCTGGAGAACGCCACGCCTGAGCAGATTGCGCAGATCAAAGCCGATTGGCAGAAGCGCCACCAGCAGGTGATCGAGTCGGGCGGCTTGCATGTGATCGCCTCCGAGCGTCATGAGTCGCGTCGTATCGATAACCAGCTGCGTGGTCGTGCCGGTCGTCAGGGTGACCCGGGTTCCAGCCGGTTCTACTTGTCGCTGGAAGACAGCCTGATGCGCATCTTCGCCTCCGATCGGGTGAAGAACTTTATGAAGGCCCTGGGCATGCAGTCCGGTGAAGCCATCGAGCACCGCATGGTCAGCAACGCCATCGAAAAGGCCCAGCGCAAGGTTGAAGGTCGTAACTTCGACATGCGTAAGCAACTGCTGGAATTCGACGACGTGGCCAACGAGCAGCGCAAAGTGATCTATCACATGCGCAACACGCTGCTGGCTGCCGACAACGTCGGCGAAACCATTGCCGAGTTCCGCCAGGAAGTCCTGGATCACACCATCAACCAGCACATCGCGCCGCAGTCGCTGCCTGAGCAGTGGGATATCGCCGGCCTGGAAGAGGCGCTGTACAGCGGTTTCAACCTGCGTTTGCCGATTCAGCAGTGGCTTGATGATGACCACAAGCTGTACGAAGAGACCCTGCGTGCGCGCATTCTTGAAGAGCTGGTCAGCGCCTATAACGAGAAAGAAACCGAAGCCAGCGCTGAAGCCCTGCGCACCTTCGAGAAGCAAATTCTCCTGCGTGTCCTCGACGACCTGTGGAAAGATCACCTGTCGACCATGGATCACCTGCGTCACGGCATTCACCTGCGCGGCTATGCGCAGAAGAACCCCAAGCAGGAATACAAGCGCGAGTCCTTCACCCTGTTCCAGGAACTGCTGGATTCGATCAAGCGCGACACCATCCGCGTGCTCTCGCATGTGCAGGTGCGTCGTGAAGATCCTGCCGAGGAAGAAGCGCGTCTGCGTCGTGAAGCCGAAGCCATGGCCGAGCGCATGCAGTTCCAGCATGCCGAAGCCTCGGCGCTGCTGCCGCAAGCCACTGAAGAAGAGGGTGATCTGGCGGTTGCCGTTGCGCCAGTGCGCACCGAGCCGAAGATCGGCCGCAATGAGCCTTGCCCTTGTGGTTCCGGCAAGAAGTACAAGCACTGCCACGGCCAGGTTAATTAACCCCACCGTGTAGAGCGGGTTGAGCCGACAGTGACGTTGGTGATGCTTGGCCCAGCTTGATTAACGCCGCGAACGGTTTGACCGCTCGCGGCGTTTTACCATCGCAATCAGTCCTACCACCTCAAGGAGCGTTCCCTATGGCTGTTGGTCTTGGCCCGTTGTCTACCCTGCACCCTGTTCCAGGTTTCGAACTGGGCATCGCTTCGGCGGGCATCAAACGCCCAGGGCGCAAGGATGTGGTGGTGATGCGATGTGCCGAAGGCTCCAGCGTAGCGGGTGTGTTCACCCTCAATGCGTTTTGCGCCGCACCGGTTATTCTGGCCAAGAAGCGTGTGCAAGGCAGCGTGCGTTACCTGCTGACCAACACCGGTAATGCCAACGCCGGTACCGGCGAGCCGGGCCTAGCGAATGCCATGCGCACCTGTGCCGCCCTGGCTCAGTTGACCGGCGTGGATGAGGGCGCTGTGCTGCCCTTTTCCACGGGGGTGATTGGCGAGCCGCTGCCGGTCGAGAAGATCGAAGGCGCGCTGCAGGCTGCTCTCGACGACCTGTCCGAGAACCACTGGGCCGAGGCTGCCACCGGCATCATGACCACCGACACCCTGCCCAAGGGGGCCAGCCGCCAATTTGTTCACGATGGCGTCACCGTCACTGTGACTGGCATCAGCAAAGGCGCCGGGATGATCCGCCCGAACATGGCGACCATGCTCGGCTATATCGCCACTGACGCCAAGGTTGCGCGCAGCGTGCTGCAGGACCTGGTGCGTGACGCGGCGAACAAGTCGTTTAACCGCATCACCATCGACGGAGACACCTCGACCAACGACTGCTGCATGCTGATCGCCACTGGCAAGGCCGCTCTGCCGGAAATTACCCAGGCCAGCGGCGACCTGTTCGCCAAGCTCAAGGAGGCCGTGTTCGGTGTCTTCATGGAGGTGGCCCAGGCCATCGTGCGCGACGGTGAGGGCGCGACCAAGTTCGTCACCGTCCAGGTCAACGGCGGCGCGACCCATCAGGAATGCCTGGATGTTGGCTACGCGGTAGCCCATTCGCCACTGATCAAGACAGCGCTGTTTGCCTCCGACCCGAACTGGGGCCGTATTCTCGCCGCCGTCGGTTACGCCGGTGTGGCGCAGCTGGATGTCAGCCTGATCGATGTATTCCTTGGCGAAGTGTGCATCGCCAGCAAGGGCTGCCGCGCGTCCAGTTACACCGAAGAGCAGGGTGCCGCGGTGATGGCCAAGGAAGAGATCACCATCCGCATCGAGTTGGGCCGTGGTGGCTGCAGCGAGACCATCTGGACCACCGACCTTTCCCATGAGTATGTGAAGATCAACGCCGAATACCGCACCTGATCGGCCACGTACCTGCTGTCTGACTGCCCGCATTCCCGTTGCTCATGCTCCTATGAACAACGGGAATTTGCTATTGCGGGAGTCGCCTTTTAAGGTCATGCGACCCTCTCGCAGCGAGCGCAACCCATGTCACTTACTCTGGTTATCGGCGACAAAACCTATTCGTCCTGGTCGCTGCGTGCGGCGCTGGCCCTGGACCTGACCGGTGCGCCCTATGCCGAGCAGCTGATTACCCTGAACCGCCCCGATACCCGCGCGCTCATTTTGCAGCACTCGCCGACCGGCAAGGTGCCGTTGCTGATCAGCGACGACGGCGCCATCTGGGATTCCCTGGCGATTGGCGAATACTTGGCCGAGTGCTTTCCCGCTGCCCAGCTGTGGCCGCAAGCCCGGGCTGCCCGCGCGCTAGCGCGCAGTGCCAGTGCCGAGATGCACAGCGGCTTTGTTGCGCTGCGCAGCCATCTGCCGATGGACCTCAAACGCAATCAGGCACTGGCTGAGATACCGGCCGATGCCATGGCCGATATCCAGCGCATCTGTGCCCTGTGGGCCGAGTGCCGGCAGCGCTTTGGTCAGGGCGGCGGCTTCCTGTTTGGCCAGCCAAGTCTGGCCGATGCCTTCTTTGCCCCGGTTGCAGCGCGTCTGCGCAGTTATCAGGTGGCGCTGCCAGCAGAAGCTGCCGCCTATGTCGACACCATCTATCAGTGGCCGGCGTTTCAGCGCTGGTACCAAGCCGCCCAGGAGGAACATCTGGCGTGAAACGTATTCATGTAGCCGCTGCAGTTATTCGTGGCGTGGATGGGCAGATTCTGCTCGCCAAACGGCCCGAAGATAAGCATCAGGGCGGCCTCTGGGAGTTTCCCGGTGGCAAGGTCGAAGCCGGTGAGACGGTTCAGTCAGCCCTGGCCCGCGAGTTGGACGAGGAACTCGGCATCCGCCCCAGCGCCTCGCGGCCATTGATTCAGGTGCGTCATGACTACCCGGACAAGCAAGTGCTGCTGGATGTCTGGGAAGTCTCGGCGTTTACTGGTGAGCCCCATGGCGCTGAAGGTCAGCCGCTGGCCTGGGTCAGCCCTCGACAGTTGGGCGACTATGAGTTTCCCGCCGCCAATCGGCCGATCGTGGCAGCCGCGCGCTTACCTGAGCGGTATCTGATTACTCCCGAGGGGCTGAATGGTCCCGAGCTGCTGCGCGGTATCCAGGCTGCGCTGAAAAGCGGTATTCGTTTGCTGCAACTGCGTGCCCCGGCGATGTTCGATGCGCAGTACCGTGATATTGCCGTAGATGCACTCGGCTTGTGCGCCGGCAAGGCGCAGCTGATGCTCAAGGGCCCGCTGGAGTGGCTGGGCGACTTTCCCGCAGCAGGCTGGCACCTGACGGCGCAGCAGTTGCGCGAATTGAGCGCTGGTGGTCGACCGTTTCCAGCGCAGCGCTGGCTGGCAGCCTCCTGCCATTCGGCGCAGGAGCTGGAGCTGGCCACGCAGATGGGGGTGGATTTCATCACCCTATCTCCCGTGCAAGCCACCCAGACCCATCCCGATGCGCAGCCGCTAGGCTGGGCACAGGTTGCCGAGTTGCTGCAGGGCTTCAATCAGCCTGCTTATCTGCTGGGCGGCGTTACCCCGGCCGATTTAGAGCAGGCTTGGCAGGTCGGCGCCCAGGGCGTGGCGGGTATTCGCGCGTTCTGGCCCGAGTGAGTCCGTTTATGTGTCTGCCTGATCGAGTGCATTAATGCCTGTTGAAGCCCGTTCCCCGTCCAATATGCGCCCCAGCACCCTGCATTTGCCGCGTGGCAACTGGGCTACAGTGTTCGAGTGTCTGTGCGCGCATTTCCCGGCGATTGCGCCGGCGGTGTGGCAGGAGCGGATCGCCCGTGGCCGGGTGCTGGACGCGCAGGGGCAGCCGCTCGGCATGGCGGCGGCTTATCGCGAAGGGCTCAAGGTGCATTACTTTCGTGAGGTGCCGGCGGAGACGCCGATCCCCTTCGAAGAAACCGTGCTGCATGTTGATGAACACCTGCTGGTGGCTGACAAGCCGCATTTCCTCCCGGTGATGCCCGCCGGTGAATACGTTGAGCAGACCTTGCAGGCGCGGTTGGCCAAGCGCCTGGGCAATGCCGACCTGGTGCCGCTGCACCGGATTGATCGGCACACCGCAGGCCTGGTGCTGTTTTCCACCAATCGGCAGAGCCGTGGTCAGTACCAGGCGCTGTTTCGCCTGCGGCAGATGGACAAGTGCTACGAGGCGCTGGCGGCGGCTTTGCCGCATCTCGACTTTCCGCTGTTGCGGGCAACGCGGTTGGAGGGCGCTGAGCCGTTTTTCCGCATGCAGGAAGTGGCCGGGGAGGCCAATACGGAAACCCGCATCGAGGTTGCTCAGCGTCTGGACGAGCACTGGCTGTACCGGTTGTACCCGGTCACGGGCAAGAAACATCAGCTGCGCGTGCATTTGGCCGCGCTGGGCGCGCCGATCCTCAATGATCCGTTCTATCCCGAGGTCAGCGATGCGCCCGATGCGCCGGATGACTACAGCAAACCGCTCAGGCTGCTGGCCAGGGGGCTGAGCTTTATCGACCCTCTGACCGGCGAACGGCGCACCTTCGAAAGCCAGCTCAGTTTGCTCTGAAGGCTTAGGGTGGATGGTGCGTTACCCATCCACCAACCGGTAAGGTGTATGAAGACACTGTCATCCACGCTGCGCGGCGACACGCTTAGCTTTGTGGTTCTTTGGGCGCTGCCTGCCAGAGCACTTCAGCAATCCCTTGGCGTTTGGCGATCAGCCGCGCCGCGACAAACAGCAGGTCAGACAGTCGATTGACGTAGGCCAGACCGACGCTGCGAATCGGCTCCACCGCATTCAGGTGTTGGCAGCGCCGCTCGGCGCCTCGGGCCAGGCTGCGGCAAACGTGCGCTTGGGCGATCAGGCGCGAGCCGCCAGGCAGGATGAAATTCTCCAGCGGGCCGACTTCTTCGTTCCAGCGGTCGATGGCCGCTTCCAGGCGTTCGATTTCCGGCGTCTGCAGGGCTTGATAGTCGGGCATCGCCAGTTCCCCGCCAAGGTCGAACAGGCGGTGTTGGCAGGGCGCGAGCACCTCAATGATTTCATTTAATCCGGGGCACTGTGCGGTGTGCTCGGCAAGGTCAGCCAGCAGCAGACCGATGTGGCTGTTCAGAGTGTCGACCTCGCCCATGGCATCCACCCGAGGGTGGTCCTTGGTCACGCGGCGGCCATCGGCCAGGCCGGTTTCGCCGGCATCGCCGGTGCGGGTGTAGATTTTCGAGAGGCGGTAGCCCATGTTCAGAGACCTGTGTCTGGGGTGGCGGTGGTCATAGGCAGGCGCAGGGTAAAGCAGGTGCCCTGGCCGGCTTTGGACTGCACTTCCATCTGCCCTTTGTGGTTGTTGGTGATGATGAAGTAGGACACTGACAGGCCAAGCCCAGTGCCCTGGCCGACTTCCTTGGTGGTGAAGAACGGCTCGAAGATGCGCTTGCGCACCGATTCAGGCATGCCTACACCATTGTCCTCCACCTGGATTTCTGCCCAAGGCGGCGCCAGACGTACGCGCAGGATGATCTGCCCAGGCGTCGAGTTATCGTCGCGCTGGTGAATGGCCTGGGCGGCGTTTTTCAGCAAATTGAGCAGGACCTGCTCCAGTTCATTGGCGGTGGCCGGCACGGCGGGCAGGTCCGCGGCAAACTCGCGCTGGATGGTCAGGCTCTTGAAGTCGAAACTCTCGGTCAGGTCGAAGTCATTGCTGGCGATCTCGACTGCCTGATCAACCAGCGCCGGCAATTGGCACGGCGCCAGCTGGCGGTCGCTGCGGCGGCTGAAGTTGAGCATGTGGCTGACGATCTTCGCGGCACGGCTGCCTGCTTGTTGAATACCGTCGAGCAGGCGCGGAATCTCCCGCGCATTCAGGTAACGGTCGATGGCCTCCAGGCTGATGCCGGCCTGATCGGCCTGTTCACGGTTCTTTTCCAGCTCCGGTGACAGACGCCGGCGGATGTTCTGCACGTTATGCAGAATGGCGCCCAGCGGGTTGTTGATCTCGTGCGCCATACCTGCGGCCAGTCCGCCGACGGAGAGCATCTTCTCTGACTGCACCATCATTTCTTCCAGGTTGAGGCGCTGGGTGATGTCGTCGATGCGGATCACCACCCCTCGACCGCTGCCGCCCGTCAACGGGTAGAAGGTCAGGGCGAAGTGACGTGGTTGCTCGCTGTTACCCCATGTGACCCGCTCGATCTTTTCCACCTGATGCTGTTCCACGGTGCGCCGCAACTGCACCAGGAAAGGCTTGAGCGGTGGGAAGGCAAGGAAAATCGGCTGGTTCAGGGCTTCGTCCAGGCGGGTGCC
Source organism: Pseudomonas sp. FEMGT703P (assembly GCF_002786345.1). Lineage (NCBI taxonomy): Bacteria > Pseudomonadati > Pseudomonadota > Gammaproteobacteria > Pseudomonadales > Pseudomonadaceae > Pseudomonas > Pseudomonas sp. FEMGT703P. The sequence continues at coordinate 509,370 of NZ_PGCM01000005.1, forward strand.
GGAAAGGCTGCTGGCCTCCTGGTTCCATTGTGTGACGTAGAACTGTTCGTCGAGGGCAATGAGCGCCGAGGGCATGGAATCGATGATGCTGTTGAGGTACTTCTGAAAGCCGGTGAGCTTCTTCTCGATCTTGCCGCGCACCTGCACTTCCAGCTCCAGTTTACGGTTGGAGTGGCGGGTTTCTTCGGCCAGGTGCTGGGCTTGGTCGAACGCTTCCTGGGCGTCATCACGGGCACGTTTGAGTTGCTGCTCACGCGCCTCAATGCGGACCAGCATGGTGTTGAACGCGTCGGCCAGGTTGCCGATTTCATCGCGATTACCCCGGCGTGCGCGCAGGGCATAGTTCTCTTCACGGGTGACCTGGCGTGAGAGTTCTTCCAAGCGGCGAATAGGGCGGGTGATCAAGCGGCGCACCTGGCGTGACACGATCAGCCAGAGCAGCACGCTAAAGGCCAGAATAACCAGGCTGGCGGTCAGGGTGCCGGTGTAGAACACTCCTGGCAGCTCACTGGAGGCCACCAGCAACAGATGGCCAGGGTTGCCTGTGGCCTGCGGCAGCTCGACGAGCTGGCTGATGCGGAATTCGCTGTGGCGCCATGATTCCACCTCTTCGACGCGCGGCGGCAGTTGCAGCTTGGTGCCGCGCTGCAGCTGTGCCAGGTTCAGGCCCTCTGCGTCATAGATCACGGCCGCGCGCAGTGGCGCATAGTCATCCAGGCGGCGGAGTAGCGCTTCGGCCGCTGCTGGGGTGCTTAATGCTTCCTTGCTCAAGGGCGGGCTAGCAATCAGCCGGCCGAGGGTGTGCAGGGCCTGAGGGGCCACACTTTCCTGAGAAATCCAATAGGCGGCGCTGATGAACGCCAGGTTGGCCACCAGCAGCACTGCCGCGAGCAAGGCCAGCAAGGCGACCAGCAGTTTGCGACCGACCGGTAGGTTTTCGAGGCGCTGACGCAGGGGCATGGTGGGCTATCACGGCGACGGAAGTGCGGGCAGGTTAACGCGGGCCTTAGTGGCTGGGCAATCCGCGTGCAGCAAGGTGCGCCAGCAGCTGGCTGTGCAGCGCCTGCAGATGCGGCAGTACCAGTTGGTGGCGCTGTGCGGCGTCACAGGCATAGCCCAGCAGGTAGGCGATTTCCGTGCGACGGCCCTGGCGGACATCCTGGTGCATGGACGAATAGTTGGCGGCAGTGGCCTGAATCACACGCTGCACGTCGTCATGCAAGTTCTCGGCAGCGGCGCTGTGGCCGCAGGTGTGTAGCAACTCGCTCAGTTCGCTGCACAGGCACGCTACTTGCGCCGGGTGTGCCTGTAGCTCGCCATTGCGGCAGTCATGCAGCACGGTCAGTGGATTGATGGCGCAGTTCAGCGCCAGCTTGCGCCACAGCCGGCTGAGAATATCCAGGCTCCAGTCGTGAACAATGCCAGCGTGCTGCAAGTCTGCCAGCCAAATGGGCGGCTGCAGATCCTGTGGGTCACCGAGCCAAGTGTGGCCGTGGCCAGCAAACACCACCTGGAAATCGGCCTGACGAAACGCGCCTTCGGTACTGGAGGCAAAGATACAACGTGCCTGGGGCGCCGCGCGGGCGACTTCGTCCTGGCTGCCCAGACCATTTTGCAGCAGGAGAATTTCGGCACCCGGCGCCAGGCGTGACGCCAGTTGGCTTACCGCGTTAGCCGCGTCATAAGCCTTGCAGGCGAGCAGTAGGCGCTGGATCGGCTGGCGATGATCGGGTGTTTGCGCAGGGATGGGGTAATGCTGTGGCTGGCCCTGCTCAATCAGGGTCAGCCCGCCGGCCTGTTGATAGCTATGCAGGCGCGCCGAGTCACGCAAGATCAGCGCTACTGGCAGGCCGGCTCGCGCCAGACGTGTGGCCCAAAGGGTGCCGAGGCTCCCCGCACCGAGGATATGCCACATGCTGAACGTGGCTTATTGCGGTAACGACAAGCGCAGGGCAGTGACCAGCCCGGTGCTGTGTGATTCGGGCAGGATTCTGGTCGCGTTATCGATGATCTGTTCTGGGGTGATGGGGAGGCCTTTGGCATCTAGGCCCACCAGGCTGATACCCGCTTTGAGGCTGATAAATCCTTCGCTGGTCTTGAAGGCTTTAAGGTTGATGCCTTCATGCAGGCGCTTGAAGCTGCTGGGCGAGCATTCGTGCAGATCGGTCAGCAAAGTAATCAGGCCGAAGTGGCTTTCATCCAAGCGCACCAGCACATCCAATGGCCTTACCAGCTGCTGCAGGCGGCGCGCCACGCCGGTGAGCAGTTCGTTGTAGAAGGTGTCGCCATAGCGCTGGTGCAGCTCGTGCATGTCTTGCAGACCAATCAGCAGGTAACACAGCGCACCGCCACGCGATTCCACCTGGCGCAGGCTGTCGAGCATCTTCTGGTGCAGGTAGCGGCTATTGCCCAGCCCGGTGAGCGGGTCGATCAGGTTACGTTGTTCCAGGCTGGCAATGTTTTCGGTCAGTAAGCGGTTTTCCTGCAACAGGCGTTGCAGGGTGTTGCACAGGCGATCGGCCGCATAGACGCGTGGCACCAGTTGCTCGTTCATCGCTGCCTTACTGATGAAGTCATCGACACCGCTGTCGAAGGCTTCGCCCAATACGTTTTCGCCTTCCTTGCCGGTGAGCAGGATGACGTAGGTGTAGTGATGGGCCATTTCATCAAACTGACGGACCTGCACTGTCAGCTCTAAGCCATTCATCTCGGGCATCAACCAATCGGCGAGCAAGACGCTGGCGGGGCGCTGTTCGAGCAAGCGAATCGCTTCGGCGGCACTGTTGGCAAAACGAAGGTCCTGATAACCCGCCTGGCTAAGCGCGCGCCCAATCATGGCGCTGGAGAACTTGGCGTCATCGACGACCAAAATGCTCAGGTGGGGGTTCGGCATGGGCAGGCTCGCTAGGGAGAAATCGCGTGGGCCCGATACTTCGCCGGGCAGTGTGTGTTGCTACCGCTATATAATGGCCGGGTTTTTTCACCGTCAAGCCAGGCGTGTCCCGTTCGTGATACAGGGCGCGCCGTCTATCTGGAGTAAGCCCATGCCCTCGTTCGACGTGGTGTCCGAGTTGGACAAACATGAAGTTACCAACGCCATCGACAGCGCCATCAAAGAGCTGGATCGTCGTTATGACCTACGCGGTAAAGGTAGCTTTGAGCTGAAAGAGCTGACTGTCAACCTGACAGCCGATGCGGATTTTCAGTTGGAGCAGATGGTTGAGATTCTCAAGCTCTGCTTGGTCAAACGCAAGATCGACGTACAGTGCCTGGAGTTCAAGGACGCCTACCCGTCGGGCAAGAGCGTCAAGCAGGAAGTGATCCTGCGTGAAGGGATCGAGAAGGATCTGGCGAAGAAGATCGTCGCGCACATTAAGGACATAAAACTCAAGGTGCAGGCCGCCATTCAAGGCGAGCAAGTGCGCATCACCGGCAAGAAGCGCGATGACCTGCAGGAAGCGATTGCCGCCTTGCGTGCCAAGGACTTCGGTATGCCATTGCAGTTCAATAATTTCCGCGATTAATGCATGCGCAATGAACCTTGCCGCCGCTAAAGCGTCGCAACGGTGTTGGTGCAGTAAAAACGCCACGGCTTGCCGTGGCGTTTTATTTTCAAAGGCTTACAAGGATTAACAAATGGATATGAACATCGAACAACTGGTGAAAGTGTCAGAGGCCTGGTTGCCTGTGGTGCTGGAATACAGCGGCAAGTTGACTCTGGCATTGATCACCATGCTGATTGGCTGGTGGCTGATCAGCAAACTCATCAATAGCGTTGGTCGTTTGCTCAACCTGCGTCAGGTTGATCGGGCCTTGAGCAGTTTTATCTGCAGCCTGGTCGGCATCGTATTGAAGGTGTTGCTGCTGGTCAGCGTGGCGTCGATGGTGGGGGTGGAAACCACCTCCTTTATTGCGGTGATCGGTGCCGCCGGTCTGGCGATTGGCCTGGCCTTGCAAGGCAGCCTGGCGAACTTCGCGGGCGGTGTGTTGATCATGTTTTTCCGTCCATTCCGCGCCGGTGACTGGATTGAGGCCCAAGGTGTTTCGGGCAGTGTCGACAGCATTCAGATCTTCCACACCACGCTGAAAACTGCGGATAACAAAGTGGTGATCGTGCCCAACGGCAGCCTGTCGAACGGCCATATCACTAACTATTCGCGCGAATCCACGCGGCGTGTTGATATCAACCTGGGTATCGATTACTCAAGCGATATCAAGCAGGCCCGTGAGGTGTTGCTGGACATCGCCAAGGACCCGCGTGTGCGTCAGGACCCGGCGCCTGTGGTGTTTGTTACCGGTTTGGGTGATAGCGCGATCAACCTGTCACTGCGCATCTGGGTGGCGACGCCGGATTTCTGGCCAGTCACTTTCGCCTTCACCGAGCAAGCCAAGGAGCGCCTAAGCGAGGCGGGCATTGGCATCCCATTCCCGCAGCGGGTGGTGCATCTGGTGCCGCAACCCACTGTCTGAAGGAACGCCGAGTTAGCGACTGGTGGCGTTATAGAGCGTTTTGAACGTGCGGCCCATCGCCAGTTGGTAGTGGTTGATCAGGCTTTGCCAGTCGGCCTGATCCCACGGCGAATGGCGCCGCAGTTGCAGCATGTCGTGCAACGCGGCTTGTTTGCGGGTGAGGCGGCGGCGCGACTTCTCAAGATCGAGCAAGGCGATTTCGCACGATGGCGGCGTATCTGCAGCCTGGATACGCACAAAGATATGTTTTGCATACATGCAGCCATGTTGCTGGCGGGCTTTGTGCAAATTGGCCAGGCTTTGCGCGATCTGCTGCAGCAGTTGCTGGTGCTGGGAGGCGTCTAGCGCCTCGGCAGCATGATGCTCATACCATTCATCGAGAGGCTGAAAGCCTTCCAGGGCTTTGGTCACCAGCAAGGCGCGCCAGCCTTCGCGGTTGCGCTCGGCGGCGCAGTAAACGATCTCGGGTACCGCTACACCGGCCTTGAGTGCTCTAAGCAGAGCGTCGCGTTCACGCAGTACCGTCGGCCGCCCCCAAGGGTGAAGCAGGCTGCGGTAGGTGTGCCCGGTTTGCTTTTTGGCGTAAAGCGACTGACCCAGCTGGGTGAGGCGTTGAACACCGCTATAACCACCGCGGCGCTCATTAGGTTCTTCGACCCATTCACCTTGGGTTTGCCACCAGCTGTCAAAGCTGGGGTAGTGGGTGAGGCGGGTGGCGTTACTGAATGCTACGGTCATGGCCTGCCCTCTTGTTGTGAGCAGGGTAGAGCAAGAGTCTTGCCAGTAATGCTGTTAGTGCTGTTCGGTGGCGTTAGTCACGTTTAAATCGCTGGTTTGCAGCCGTTCCCGGCGCCATTGCAGGATGATCAGCAGCAGTGTCGGAATACCCAGCAAGGCAGTGACCAGGAAGAACTGGGCATAGCCGAACTTCTCCACCATTACGCCGGAATAACCACCGATCAGGCGCGGCAACAACAGCATGATCGAGCTGAGCAGAGCGTACTGGGTGGCGGAGAACTTCAGGTTGGTCAGGCTCGACAGGTAGGCGACGAACGCCGCTGTGGCCAGGCCGGCGCTGAAGTTGTCGGCGGAAATGGTCACGATCAGCATCTGCAGGTCTGCGCCCATGCCGGTAAGCATCAGGAACAGCAGGTTGGTCGCTGCCGAGGCCGCGCCGCCAATAAACAGGATCGGCAGAATACCGAAGCGCACGATCAGCAGGCCGCCAAAGCCTGCACCAATGAGGGTCATGACCAAGCCGAAGAGCTTACTGACGCTGGCAATCTGGTCTTTGGTAAAGCCCTGGTCGATGTAGAACACGTTGGCCATCACGCCCATCACGGTGTCCGACATACGGTAGGTGGCAATTAACCCGAGCAGCAGGAACGCTTGCCAGCGGTAACGCAGGATAAAGTCGTTGACCGGTGTCAGCACCGGCGCCAGGCCACGGCGCCCCATGGACGACAGGCACAGGGCGCTGAGAATGGTGTAAAGCAGGGCGCGCAGAAAGGCGCGGTCTTCCAATAGCAGGTCAAGCATGCTGGCTTCGCCGTTGATCACGCTGGCGAAGTCGGTGTTGTAGAACTGGGTAAACATCGCCGGTACCGATACCAGCAACACAATCAGTACCAGTACCGAGGCGATCTGGTGGCTAAAGCCATAACGCGCAGCGGCCAGTTGCGTGCGCAGTGGCACATCCGGCTCGCGCATCCACAGGCTGGTCAGCAGGCCAGGCAACATCAGCAGGGCAAACAGCAGGTAGGTGCCGGCCCATGCACCGTGCTGATAGAGCAGTGCGGTGGAACCAAAGCCTTCGGCGAAATACAGTGCGCCGGCGGTGGCCAGCAGGGCGGCGACGCGGTAGCCGGCCATATAGCTGGCGGCCAGCGCGGCCTGACGGGTGTCGTCGACGATTTCCAGGCGGTAGGCATCAACGGCGATGTCCTGAGTGGCCGACGCAAAGGCCACCAGCACCGCGAGGGAAATCAGCCAGGTCAGGTGGGTCTGCGGATCGCACAGGGCCATGCCAGCGAGGCCGATGGCGATCAGGATCTGTGATAGCACCAACCAGGAGCGTCGGCGGCCCAGTTTGCCCAGCAGCGGCAGGCGCCACTGATCAAGCAGCGGCGACCAGACCCATTTGAAGGCATATGCCAGGCCGATCAGGCTGGCAAAACCAATGGTATCGCGGGCCACGCCGGCTTCGCGCAGCCAGACAGACAGGGTGGAGAACACCAGCATATAAGGCAGGCCAGCGGCGAACCCTAGAAGCAGCAGCACCAAGGTGGAGGGGCTGGAGTAGGCAGCAATGGCATCACGCCAGCTTTTACGGGGCATTGAAGGGGTATCAGCCTGAGATTGACCTAATAAAGGGCGCACTCTACCCGCTGTGCTCCATTGGGCGCCAGCCATAGCGCGGCATATCCACCCGATCGTTATGGATTTGCACGCCTTCCTCACGTAAACGACTGCGTTGTTCTGTGCCGGAGAGGCTGCCAGCCGGCAAGCTGAGGCGGCCACCGGCAGCAATTACCCGGTGCCAGGGCAGGGTGCTGCCGTCCGGTAGCTGGCTGAGGGTGCGCCCGACCCAGCGCGCGGCGCGACCCAGGCCTGCGTATGCAGCCAGTTGCCCGTAACTCACCACGCAGCCGGCCGGAATCTGCGCCAGCACCGCATAAAGTGCCGTGCGCCGCTCGACCTGGCTTGCTGTCGGCTGGCCTGGCGCGGCATGCTTCGGCACCTGTTCTGGCTCGTTATCCGGCTTTCCCATCATGCTTATACGTACTCTGTTGTGCTTTCTGGTTCTTGCTCTGACCACACCTGTGTGGGCGGACACGGTGTGGTTGAACAATGGTGACCGTCTGAGCGGTGAGATAGTTCTGCTCGATGGCGGCAAGCTGGCCCTGAAAACCAAGTATGCCGGCCAGGTGCTGATTGCCTGGGAGGATATCGACACCCTGCGCTCGGAGAAACCCTTGCTGATGCGCCGCCAGGGGCTCGATAGCGAACACAGCAACCAGCTGGAAGCTGCCGGCAAGGGCATGGTGCGGGTGGTCAGCGACAACACACAGACCGTGCCGCTCTCCAGTATCAAGCGTCTGATTCCACCGCGCCCGGTACTGCAGGACCGCTTCTGGGAGGGCAATCTGGACGCAAAACTGGATATGAAGCGCGACGACAACGACACCGACGAGTGGAAGCTCAAAAGCAATACGCGTGTGGAGCACGGCCGTTGGCGTCACGTGTTGGCCGGTGAGCTGGAGCGCAAGGTGAAGAATGACGCGAAAACCGCAGACAACTGGCAGCTGGAATACGACCTCGACCGCTTTATCACGGATCACTGGTTCTGGCGGGTGGGGGCAGAGCAGGACGAGGATGAGTTTGCCTTTTTTACTCGCCAGCGTTCGCTGGGCACCGGACCGGGTTATCGCTTCTGGGATAACGAGCTGGGCCGGCTGGATGTGATCGGCCAGTTCAATCGCCTGCAATTGGAGGCCAGTGATGCTGAGCGGTCGTTCAATACCTACTCGCTTGCCTTGGATTACAAGCGTCTGCTGTGGGGTACCCGTCTGGAGTTTTACAGCACGGCTGAGCTGCAATTACCTGCGATAGAAGAAATTGACTACGTGCTCGACAGCGAAATAGGCCTGCGCTACCGGCTGACAGATTGGGCGCGCCTATCGCTGCTGTATGAGCTGGATCAGGCGCGTGCGCTCGGGCAAACCAGCAGTGAGCGCCGCTATCTGTTGGGTGTGGGGGTCGGCTGGTAGGCCACGTAATGATGAACTCGCGGTGATTCTGTCGGTCAGTGCTTGCTCTGGCGTCGTGCGTACGGATAATGCGCGACCTTCCGCGAACCCGAAGTAGACAATTCATCCCTATGTTTTCCAGAACCCTGCTGTGCCTGGCCCTTTCTGTGGCTGCTACCCCCGCGTTGGCGGATACCGTCTGGCTGAAGAACGGCGACCGCCTGACCGGCAAGATCAAGTTTTACGACGGTGGCAAGCTGTTGCTGGCGACCGACTACGGCGGTGCGATTGCCCTCGACTGGAGCAAGATCGCCACCCTGGAAAGCGATCAGGAGCTGCTGATCAAGGAAAACGCCATCGCCGGTGAGCGCGCCAAGTCCCTGCAGCCGGCCGAGCCGGGTAAGGTGATCCTGGCCAATGGCGATGCGCCCAAGACCATCGAACTGGCCAGCATCAAGCAGATCCTCAAGCCCAAGCCATTGGTCGAGGATTTGGTCTGGAAGGGCAATATCGATGCGGCGCTGGACTACAAACGTGCCGAGCGCGACACCGACGACTACGACGTCAGCCTCAAGACTCAGGCTCGCCATGGCCTCTGGCGCCACAACGCGCAAGCCGACTACAACCGCGAGTTCCAGGATGATGTGGTCACCACCGACAACTGGAGCGCCGAATACGCCCTCGACCGCTTCCTGACCGAGAAATGGTTCTGGCAGGGTCGCTTCGAGTACAAGCGTGACATGGTCGAAGAGCTTGAGCGTCAGCGCACCGTGGGTACCGGTCCGGGTTACCAGTTCTGGGATAACGAGCTGGGCGCCTTCTCGGTGGCCGGCCTGCTTAACCGTACCGACTACGAATACAGCAATGGCGAGAGCGACAATTTCTACGCCGCGAGCCTGAAGTGGGATTACAACCGCTACCTGGTCGGCAAGAGTGTCGAACTGTTCAGCGATGGCGAGGTGGGTAAGCCGCTGGCCAACGCAGCGGACTACACCCTGGATGCCGCCGTGGGCCTGCGTTACAAGCTGACCGATTGGGCTTCGCTGAATATGAAGGCCGAGAAGGACCTGGTCAGCGGTGCAGAAGGCGAGCTGGATGAAACCCGTTATAGCCTAGGTTTTGGCGTGGGTTGGTAAGTATTTGGCCGTCGATCTGCTGCGCGTCGGCCCTGCTGCGTTAAAAACAGGCTCGGAATGCTCATGTACAACAGTACACTCCGCTTCCTCGCCTGTTTTTGCCTTGCAGGTCTCTAGCTCGCTAGATCTTGAAAAATTAAAAGCAAAAAAAGCCCCGCATTGCGGGGCTTTTTGTTTGCAGCGTGTCGATCTAGCCGATCAGAGACGCAGGCCGCCATCCAGCTCCAGGATCCTACCGGTGTAGTAGTCGTTTTCCAGGATGTAGGCCACCGAGTGAGCGATCTCGGCTGGTTTGCCCATGCGGCGCAGTGGGATGACCGAGGTCATGCGCTCCAGTGCTTCCGGTTTCATGCTGGCGACCATTTCGGTTTCGATAAAGCCCGGTGCTACGCCCGCGACACGGATGCCGTAACGCGCCAGCTCTTTTGCCCAGACCACGGTGTCGGCGGCGACACCGGCTTTGGCAGCCGAGTAGTTAGCCTGGCCGATGTTGCCGGCACGGGAAATGGAGGAGATGTTGATGATCGCGCCTTCGTTCTTCAGCTCGATCATTTTCGCCGCCACTTCACGGGTGCAGAGGAACACGCCGGTAAGGTTCACGTCGATCACCGACTGCCACTGCGCCAGGCTCAGTTTGGTGATTTCGCCGTCCTTGACCTTGATGGTCAGGCCGTCACGCAGGATGCCGGCGTTGTTGACCAGGCCATTGAGTGCGCCGAAGTCTTCAGCGATCTGTGCCACGGTCTGGGTCACTTGCTCTTCATTGGCAACGTTGCACAGGTAAGCGCGCGCTTCTACGCCCAGCGCCTTACAAGCCGCCACGGCTTCGTCGAGTTTTTCCTGGTTCAGGTCGACCAGCGCCAGTTTGGCGCCTTTTTCTGCCAGGTACTCAGCCATCGCGCGGCCCAGGCCCTGACAGCCGCCAGTGATGACGATAACTTTATCTTTGAGTTGCATCGCGAGTCCCCTCAAATGGTGTTGTGTGACCTTGCCGGCGGTTAATCTAGGTGCCTCCCGTTCTGTGACGGAATCTATGCAAGGAGTCATAAGGTGAGCGTGAAAGCCGGCAAGCATGCCCGAGAATTGCTGCTCAAGGAATACCGGGGCGTGCTCAGCACCCATTCCAAAGCCATGCCGGGTTTCCCTTTCGGATCAGTGGTGCCCTATTGCTTGGATGCTGACGGTTATCCGCTGATGCTGATCAGTCGCATCGCCCAGCACACCCACAACCTCAAGCAGGATGGTAAATGCTCGCTGCTGGTGGGGGAGCGTGGGGCGGAAGATGTGCAGGCGGTCGGTCGTCTTACGCTACTCGCCGAGGCGCGGCAATTAGATGACGAGGTGCAGATTGTTGCGGCTGCGCAGCGCTATTACCGCTATTTCCCGGAGTCGCGCGGCTACCATCAGGCCCACGATTTCGACTTTTGGCGCCTGGAGCCGGTGCGCTGGCGCTACATCGGCGGATTTGGTGCGATTCACTGGCTGGATGAGGTGGCCCAGACCAACCCCTTTGCCGGCGACAGCGAAATCAGCATGGTTGAGCACATGAACAGCGACCATGCCAAGGCTATCGCTCACTATGTCGAGCTGGCAGGTTTACCCCAGCATGCGCCGGCTGAGCTGGTTGGGGTCGACAGTGAGGGCTTTCACCTGCGGATCGGTCAGGGGCTTTATTGGCTGGCCTTTCCAGTATCCTGTAACAGTCCGCTGGAGGTGCGCCAGGCCTTGGTGGCACTGGCTCGCGCCGAAGTCTGGCCGACCGACGGTCAGGCTTCAGCTTGAATTCAGCTCAACACCCCATACTTCAGTCCCATAGGAAGCTGATCTTCCGTTAAGGATCCTTTGATGCGTGCGTTTCTGTTTCTGTTTCTGCTGTTCCCGTTCATTGAATTGGCCCTGCTGATTCAGGTGGGCAGTGCCATCGGTGTCTTACCGACCTTGTTGCTGGTGATTGGTACCGGCATCCTCGGCGCCATTCTGCTGCGCGTTGCAGGGGTGGCCACCGCGTGGCGTGCACGCGAGAAACTGGCCAGAGGTGAGTTACCCGAGCAGGAAATGCTCGAAGGCCTGCTGATCGCCGTCGGTGGTGGTCTGCTGTTGCTGCCTGGCTTTATCAGCGACATTTTCGGCCTGCTTTGCCTAATTCCGTTCACCCGCCGCTTGCTGGTCAACAAGGTGCGTCTGCGCGCCGCCGAACAAGCCATGCGTCAGCGCGCCTTTTTTGACGACCAGGCCGCACGCTCCGGGCAAGTTCGTCCCAATGTGCTGGAAGGCGAATTTGAGCGCCGCGACTGATTTTCGGCTCATAAGAAAAGCCTGTAGATCGTAAAAATTTCACCCTCAGCCCTTGAAATCCCCTTGTGCGCCCTTATGTAGCGGTCACCGCAAGGTTTTCTGTCGTCAGACAGATTCAGACTTCAGCGCTGCGCCTGGCGTAGTGCTACCGGCCTCGCCGGACTTTGCTAACTCGCCGGTGATTGCACCGGCCGAAAAATCACTATTGGGAGAGATCGACAATGAAGCTTCGTCCTCTGCATGACCGCGTCGTAATCCGTCGCAGCGAAGAAGAAAAGAAAACCGCAGGCGGCATCGTGCTGCCAGGTTCCGCTGCCGAGAAAGCCAACAGCGGTGAAATCCTCGCTGTCGGTACTGGTCGCGTGCTGGACAACGGTGAAGTGCGTGCCCTGGCCGTTAAAGTCGGCGACAAAGTGGTGTTTGGCCCTTACTCCGGCAGCAACACCATCAAAGTTGACGGCGAAGACCTGCTGGTAATGAGCGAGAGCGAAATTCTCGCTGTCGTTGAAGGTTGATTTCAGCGCTCCGTCGCTACGAATTCCGCTCTATTTGAACGAATCAAGGAATAACCATCATGGCTGCTAAAGAAGTTAAATTCGGCGATTCCGCCCGCAAGAAAATGCTCGTCGGCGTTAATGTTCTGGCTGACGCAGTAAAAGCCACCCTCGGCCCGAAAGGCCGTAACGTGATCATCGAGAAGAGCTACGGCGCTCCGACCATCACCAAGGACGGCGTTTCCGTTGCCAAAGAAATCGAGCTGAAAGATCGCTTCGAAAACATGGGCGCGCAACTGGTTAAAGACGTTGCTTCCCGTGCCAACGATGACGCGGGCGACGGCACCACCACTGCTACCGTTCTGGCTCAAGCCATCGTCAACGAAGGCCTGAAAGCCGTCGCTGCCGGCATGAACCCGATGGACCTCAAGCGCGGCATCGACAAGGCGACCATCGCCATCGTTGCTGAGCTGAAGAAGCTGTCCAAGCCATGCGCTGACACCAAAGCCATCGCTCAGGTCGGTTCGATCTCCGCCAACTCCGACACCTCCATCGGCGAAATCATTGCCGAAGCCATGGAAAAAGTCGGCAAAGAAGGCGTGATCACCGTTGAAGAGGGCTCGGGCCTGGAAAACGAACTGTCGGTTGTTGAAGGCATGCAGTTCGACCGTGGCTACCTGTCCCCGTACTTCATCAACAAGCCGGACACCATGGTGGCTGAGCTTGACGGCCCGTTGATCCTGCTGGTTGACAAGAAAGTTTCCAATATCCGTGAGCTGCTGCCAGTTCTGGAAGCTGTTGCCAAGTCCGGCCGTCCGCTGCTGATCGTAGCTGAAGACGTTGAAGGCGAAGCCCTGGCGACTCTGGTTGTGAACAACATGCGCGGTATCGTTAAAGTTGCTGCCGTTAAGGCACCAGGCTTTGGCGATCGTCGTAAGGCCATGCTGCAGGACATCGCTGTACTGACTGGCGGTACCGTAATCTCCGAAGAGATCGGTCTGAGCCTGGAAAGCGCCACCCTGGAGCACCTGGGTAACGCTAAGCGCGTGATCCTGAGCAAAGAAAACACCACTATCATTGACGGCGCTGGCGTTCAGGCTGATATCGAGTCTCGCGTACTGCAGATCCGTAAGCAGATCGAAGACACCTCGTCCGACTACGACAAAGAGAAGCTGCAAGAGCGTCTGGCCAAACTGGCTGGCGGTGTTGCGGTGATCAAAGTCGGTGCCGGCACCGAAGTTGAAATGAAAGAGAAGAAAGCCCGCGTTGACGACGCCCTGCACGCGACCCGCGCAGCCGTTGAAGAAGGCGTGGTACCTGGCGGTGGCGTGGCTCTGGTTCGCGCTCTGCAGGCCATCAGCGAGCTGAAAGGCGACAACGCCGATCAGGACGTGGGTATCGCTCTGCTGCGTCGTGCTGTTGAAGCTCCGCTGCGTCAGATCGTTTCCAACGCCGGCGGCGAGCCGAGCGTAGTGGTCGACAAGGTTAAGCAGGGTTCGGGTAACTTCGGCTTCAACGCCGCGACCGACACCTACGGCGACATGATCGAGATGGGTATTCTCGATCCGGCCAAGGTCACCCGTTCGGCGCTGCAAGCTGCAGCTTCGATCGGCAGCCTGATGATCACCACCGAAGCGATGATCGCCGAAGTGGTAGAAGACAAGCCGGCCGCTGGCGGTATGCCAGACATGGGCGGCATGGGTGGCATGGGCGGCATGATGTAAGCCAGCCCGGCTCCCGCAGGCCATCGCCAGATGGCCTGCATGCAGTAAAGAAAACCCCGTGCCTGTCACGGGGTTTTCATTTTTCTCGGCTATAACAGTCCCTCGCGGCAAAGCGGTACGCCAATTGCTTTGTGTGATGCGCGCTCCCGGACTGGAGCCTGTCAATCTGCGCTGTGCTGCTGCTACGCATGGTCGCTCCGTGTTTTGACCTCACCTGGATGTGCTCTACCACGCCGTTTTCAATGGATGGTTGGAGATTGTGCCGGTTACGGTTTTGCCTGCGATTGTTTTAAAACCACAGGTTCTATTGCGCACCACGCTGATGCAATTGGGCAATTAAGTGACTGCGAGGGTGTTACCGCCAGGTGCGGTGATGCGATCCCCATCCTTGGTTTGCTCAACGATTGAACCAACGGTGCGAATCTGGCTCGAAGCCTGGCCTGCTGAATGGCTGCGTGTGGATCAGGATGATCAGAATGGCATTGCCGGCAGCGTCCGGCAGTAACGACCACTTGTCGCCCGATACGGCGCGGTGGTTAACAGTGATCTAGGGTCTACAAACAGCGTTTGGCAGCGCTATCAAGAGGTTGCAGTGATGAAGCTAGAAATCGCACGAGGTTTGTTCCTGGTGACCGCGCTCAGCGTGGCCTCGCTCGCGGCAGCGGCTTGGCAGGAAGCCAGCCCCCAGGTCATCACCCTCAACGAGCGCGGCTACTGCCCGTTGCCGCCTCAGGCGCGAACGGCCCAGGTGCTAAAACCGGACCAGGACCTGCTGCTGTTTATGTTCAGCCTGTCTCAGGGCGCCCGTTCACAAGGTTGAGTCTGTTTGTTCGGTGATTCGAGCGCAAAAAAAGCCCTGCAGTGCAGGGCTTTTTTCTGTCCGGTCCTTGGATCAGTGGGCGGTTGCCGTTTTGGCCGGCGCATCGGGCTGCGCCAGCAGGCTGTACACGCAGGGCAGCACAAACAGGGTGAACAACGTGCCAATCGACATGCCGGTGGCGATCACCAGGCCGATGTCGAAGCGGCTGACTGCACCAGCACCGGTTGCCAGGATCAGCGGCACCATGCCGAAGACCATCGCCGCAGTGGTCATCAGCACCGGACGCAGGCGAATCGCTGCGGCCTCTTCGACCGCCTCACGTCGCGACAAGCCCTTCTCACGGCGTAGCTGGTTGGCGAACTCGACAATCAGGATGCCGTGCTTGGTGATCAGGCCGATCAGCGTGACCAGGCCAACCTGGGTGTAGATGTTCATGCTCGACAGGCCCAGGAACAGCGGAATCAGCGCGCCACAGATCGAGAGTGGCACCGTGACCATGATCACCAGCGGGTCGCGGAAACTCTCGAATTGAGCTGCCAGCACCAAGAAGATCAGTGCCAGGGCCAGGCCGAAGGTGATGTACAGCGCGTTGCCTTCCTGCACCAGCTGGCGCGACGCACCGGCGAAGTCGTAGGCATAACCGGCTGGGGCTTCCTCCAGCATGATCTGCGTTACCGTCTCGACGGCTTCACCCATGCTGACGATGGGTACGCCCTGGATGATCGCCGAGTTCAGCTGCTGGAACTGGTTGAGCTGGGTCGGCCGCGCACGGTCGCTGACCTTGACCAGTGTCGACAGGGCCAACATCGCGCCGCTTTCGCTCTTCACGTAGTAGCTGCCGAGCCACTCCGGGTTGTCGCGGTAGGCGCGTTCGACTTGGGCAATCACCTTGTAGCTGCGGCCGTCGATGGTGAACCGGTTGATCTCACCTTCACCGAGCAGGCTGGCCAGGGTCAGGCCGAGGTCTTCCATGGACACGCCCATCTGCGCAGCTTTTTCGCGGTCGATTTCCACCACCACTTCCGGCTTGTCGAAGGCCAGGTCGACGTCGAGGAAGGCGAACTTGCCGGACTCAACGGCGCGTTGCTTGACCCGCTCGGTCACTTGCAGCAGCGACTGGTAGTCGTTGGGGGTGTTGATCACGAATTGGAACGGTAGGCCCTCACCCGTGCCCGGCAAGGACGGCAGGTTGAAACCGAAGATCTGCAGGCCGGCGATCTGCGACAGGCGACCTTGCACCTCCGGGAGAATCTCCATCTGGGTGCGTTCGCGCTCGTTCCACGGCGTCATCAGGAAGCCGCCAATACCCGACTGCACACCGTTGAAGCCGTTGATCTGGAACGAGGAGTAGTACTCCGGGAACTCCTTGAAGATGCTCACGAACTCGTCGGTGTACTTGTTCAGGTACTCCAGGTTGGTCGGTTGCGGTGCGCTGGCAATCATGAAAATGATGCCCTGATCTTCTTCTGGGGCCAGCTCGCTCTTGGTGAACTTGAGCAGTACCGGAATCAGGCACATGACGATTACCGCGAATACCAGCACCACCGGACGGGTATCCAGAGTGCCATGCAACGCCCGCTGGTAGCGTTTCTTGAGTGCGTCGAAAATCTGGTCGAGCTTGTGCGCCAGGCCCGACGGATTCTCCTCATGGCGCAGCAGCTTGGCGCACATCATCGGCGACAGGGTCAGGGCCACGATGCCGGAGATGATCACCGCGCCGGCCAGGGTCAGGGCAAACTCTTTAAATAGCGCGCCCGTAAGGCCCTCGAGGAAGCCGATAGGCGCGTACACCGCCGCCAGGGTGATGGTCATCGACACCACCGGCACGGCGATCTCGCGGGCGCCTTCAATGGCCGCATCGAACGGCGTTTTGCCTTCTTCGATATGCCGGTGAATGTTCTCCACCACGACGATGGCGTCGTCCACCACCAGGCCGATGGCCAGCACCATGGCCAGCAGGGTCAGCAAGTTGATCGAGTAGCCCATCAGCTGCATGAAGAACATCACGCCGATCATCGACAGCGGGATGGTGATCACGGGGATCAGTACCGAGCGGAACGCACCGAGGAACAGGAACACCACCACGATGACGATCAGCACCGCTTCGCCGAGGGTTTTCACCACTTCGTCGATGGAGGCCTGGATAAACAGCGTGGCGTCATAGGCGATGGAGACTTTCAGGTTGGGCGGCAGCTGCGCTTCGAGGTCCGGCATGACCTTGCGCACTTCCTTGATCACGTCCAGCGGGTTGGCCCCCGGCGTGCCCTTGATGGCGATGTACACCGATGGCGTACCGTCGAAGGAACTGATCGCGTCGTAGCTTTCCGCGCCCATTTCCACCCGCGCCACATCGCGGATCAGCACGCGGCTGTCCCCAACAGTTTTCAGCGGGATGGCGGCAAAGGCCTCGGCCGATTTCAGGTCGGTTTCGGCGTTGATGCTGGTGACCACGTACTCGCCCTTCACTTCACCGGCTGCGGCGAGGAAGTTGTATTTGCGCACCGCGTCATTCACGTCGCCGGCGGTCACGCCGTAGGCGGCCATTTTCACCGGGTCGAGCCACAGGCGCATGGCAAAGACCTGGTTGCCAAGAATCTCAGCTTCGGCCATGCCAGGCAGGGTGGCCAGCTTGGGCTGGATGACTCGCGACAGGTAATCGGTGATCTGCGGGTTGCTCAGTTCCTGGCTGTAGAAGCTGATGTACATCAGCGCCGTGGAGTCCGCGGCTTCCTTGCTCAGCACCGGGTCTTCGGCGTCCTGCGGCAGCTGGTTCTTCACCTCGTTGGCTTTTGCCAGCAGTTCGGTGAACAAGCGGTCGCTATTGGCACCGATGCGCGCATAGATCGAGATGATCGACACGTTCTGCCGGCTAACCGAGGTCATGTAGTCGATGCCGTCGGCGCTCGCCAGGCTTTGCTGCAGCGGCTGGGTGATATAGCCCTGGATGGTCTCGGCATTGGCCCCGGGGTAAGCCGTGGTCACCGTGATCAGGGCGTTTTCCATCTGCGGGTACTGGCGGATGGTCAGTTTGCTGAATGCCTGGAAGCCAAGCAGGATGATCAACAGACTGACCACGGTCGCCAATACCGGGCGACGGATAAAGGGATCAGTAAAAGCCATAAATAAGTTCCTGTATGCCGTGCTCGATTACTCGGCGCTCGGCTTGGCCTCGACAAGGGCATTGGCGATGCTGACATGGGCACCGTTATCCAGCTTCAGCTGGCCGGCAGACACCACCTGCTCACCGGCCTGCAGGCCTTTGAGAATCACCACCTGGCCTTCGCGGCGCTCGCCGGTCTCAACAAAGCGGCGTTCGACCACCAGTTCGGCCTGGCCTTTGTCGTCTTTGACCACCTGGCCGTCTTCCCCTTTCTTCTCGCCGATCACGTACACCGAGTTGCCGTAGAGGGTGTAGGTGATGGCCGTTTCCGGCACGACGATCAGGTTCTGCTCACCCGGTAGCAGCACTTCCAGGTTGGCGAACATCCCGGGCAGCAATTTATTGTCCGGGTTGATCAACATGGCGCGGACCTGCACGTTGCGCGTGGTGTCTTCGACCTTTGGGTTGATCGCGGCAATTTCGCCTTCGAACATCTCGCTCGGGTACGCCGCCACGCTGAAGCGCACACGCTCGCCCACGGCCAGCTTAGGCACTGCCTGCTCGGGCAGGAAGAAGTCGACGTAGAGCTTGCTCAGGTCCTGCAGGGTGGCGATGGTGGTGCCGGAGGACAGGTAATCACCGACATCCACCTGGCGGATGCCGATGGTGCCGGCAAAGGGCGCGAGGATGCGTTTCTTCGCCAGTTGCGCTTGCAGCTGGGCGACGCTGGCATTGGCCTTCTGCAGGCTGGCGGAGAGGCGGTCGAACTCGCTTTTCGAGATGCTCTGGCGATTGACCAGGCTGCGACCGCGCTCGTATTCCACGCGGGCCAAGCCCAGTTCGGCCTGGGCAGTGCCCAGGCTGGCTTGCTCGACATCGCTGTCCATCTGGATCAGGGGTTGTTGCAGGCTGACCTGCTCACCGGAACGGAACAGCACTTGCTGCACCGTGCCACCGACTTCCACAGTCAGGTCCACGCCCTGAAAAGCCTTGAGCGTGCCGATAGCGGGCAGACGACCCTGCCACGGACGTTCTTCTGCTGTCGCGGCGTCGACACTGATGGCCGGTTGCGGTGCGGAGAACATCTGCACTTGTTGGTAGATGGAGAAGCCTTTGTAGGCGGCGAGGGCGAGTACCACGACGAGTACTGCGCCGAGCATAAAGAGCATACGGCGAAGCAACATATTCCGGATCCTTGGCGAGGCGGATAGAGGCCTGGGAATAGGCAAGACGGGCACATTAGACCTCGCGCAGAGGCCTGTCAAAGATTCGCATTTGCAAAACATTGTTGTGCAAAAGTTGCCTCAAGGTTCAAGGCGTTATTAAGCAAAATGCCAGCATCGGCTGGCATTTTGCTGTGCGCTGGCCGGGTGTCAGGCACTCAAGCGTTGGGTTACTTCATTCAGCTGCCCGGAGAGGACGTGCAGGTTTTGCCCGGCGCTTTCGGTGCGTTGCACGTTTTCCTGGTTGGCAGTTGCAATTGCGGTGATCTCGGTCAGGTTGCGCGAAATGTCTTCGGCTACCGAGGTCTGTTCTTCGGCGGCAGTGGCGATTTGCCGGTTCATGTCGCGAATGGCTTCCACCGCACTGGTGATCAACTGCAGCGTGGCGCCGGCCTGGGTCACCTGGGTTACACCTTCCTCGCTGCGGTTCTGACCACTTTCAATGGCGCGCACGGCATTCACCGCCCCAGTCTGCACAGTGTCGATGATCTGGTGGATTTCTGCGGTCGACTCGGCGGTGCGCTGGGCCAGGGTGCGTACTTCATCCGCCACCACGGCAAAGCCGCGTCCCTGTTCGCCGGCACGCGCCGCTTCGATGGCGGCGTTAAGCGCGAGTAGGTTGGTCTGCTCGGCGATGCCGCGAATCACTTCGAGCACCTTGCCGATGCGCCCGCTGTCGGCTTCCAGGCGACGAATCACCTCCGAAGTGTTGCTGATCTCACCGCGAATGTCGGTGATGGTCTTGATCGTGGCCTGCATCACTGTTTCGCCCTGGCGTGCGGCGCTGTCAGCGGCATCGGCAGCGCCGGCGGCTTCGGCAGCATGACGCGCGACTTCCTGGGCCGTGGCGGACATTTCATGCATGGCGGTGGCGACCTGGTCGGTGCGCGAAAACTGTTCGCGCGTGCCCTGGGCCATCAGCGTGGCGATGGAGTTGAGTTCGCCGCTGGCAATGTCCAGGTCAGCCGTGCTGCGCTTAAGGCGGGTGAAGGTGTCCGAGAGGAAGTCGCGCAGAATGTTCGCAGCAATGGCCAGCTTGCCCAGCTCATCCTGACGGGTCGCGTCGACATGCTGGCCAAAGTTACCGTGGCTGAGTTGGGCAATGTGCTCGATCAGCTCGCGGATCGGGTTGATCAGGTTGCGGTTGACCAGCCACAGGCTGAACAGCGCGATCACCACAGTGGCCCCCAGCATCAGCAGGGTGCCAAAGGTGATGGTGCGCTCGGCCGAGGCATTGATCAGGCCGGCTTGCTCCAGGCTCTGCTTATGCAGCTCGCTGGACAGGGCTTCCATCTGTTGGGCGGTATTGCGGTCAATGCCTGACACCGCCTTGTCACCCACCGCAGCGTCGCCGCCGGCCGCGACAAAGGCATCACGCCCCTTGCGGTAGTTGGCGCCGAGCGTCTGGTGCTCGCTGCGCAGAGCATCGACTTTGCTCTTCAGTGCGCGATCAGTGTTAGCCAATTCACTCAGCTGGCCCAGTAAGTCCTGAACCTTGCGCTCCTGCGCTTCAAACTGGCCCCAGTATTTGTCCAGTTGGGCTTTGTCGTTGCCGCGCAGCAGAACGTTTTTCCATTCCTGTACCTGGGTCTTGAAGTTCAGGTTGGTCGAGTCAATCAGGGACGACGCTTCAAGTGGGCCCTCAAGTAGACCGCGGTAGGCCTGCATGCCATTGGACAGAAAGCTGAAGCAGGCCAGTGCCGTGACCAGAATCAGCGCCAGACTGCCGCCAAGTAAGGCGAGAATCTGCGCGCGCAAGGATTTTTGCAGAAACATGGGTGATACCCCTGAGTGTGGAAGGCGGGATGCCAGTGACGCTGAGCGCGCCCAAACTGCGAAGATCCCTATCGACTGGTACCAGCTGGGCCGGATTGCCGGAAGCAGCAGCTAGTCGGAGTATAGATCGGCTCTGCGGCAGCGTTCTTTAGCGTGCCGCAGGCGTATTACAGGTTTAGCTGTACGGTCTTAAACCAGGCGCAAGTGGTTGTCCCACAGCCCGGCCGGGAGGTGCAGTGGGGTGCTGCTGATTTGGGGGCTGCGGCAGTCGTACAGGCGGCAGCGCCCGACGCCGCTGCTGACCACAAAGCCATCCGCCACGGCGCCAACACCGGCGCAATCGGCCAGCGACGCGTCCAGGCGCAGCGCGGCGCTGTCGAGGTCCCAGATAAACACCCGGTTGCCGCGCGGGGCGGTCAATGCCAGCAGGCGTAGCTCGCTGTGAATCGCCACGCTGGCGGTGTACTGGCTCATCAGCTGACGTTGTGCGTCGGCCACGGGGAAATGCTGGAAGGGCTGGTCAGGGCGTTTGATCGCCAACAGCGGCACCGCATCGCTGAGTTCGCCCATGTATTGCTGGCCGGTGACCAGTGTGCCGTCGTTGGCCACGGCCATGTGACGCACGCTGTTCATCCGTTCCGGCAGTTGCTCCTTGCTGACCAGGCTGCCGTCGCGGCGCAGCAGCACCAGGCTGGACTCCATGGCGTTGAGGTTCATTTCCACCCGGCTGTCAGCCTCGGTGCGGATACCGCCGTTGGCCACCGCTAAGGTTTCACCGTCGGGCATCCAGAGCAATTGGTGCGGGCCGATGCCATGAGTCGACAGTTCGCTTACACGTTGCAATTGCTCGCCTTGCAAGCGGTAAACGCCTAGTACACCGCGACCGGGATCGGAGGTGTCGTTCTCGGTGGCGTACAGCCATTCGCCATCCTTGTGGAACACCGCGTGACCATAGAAATGGCGCTGTTCGGGTGAGTGAACGGTTTGCAGCAGACGACCGTCACGGGTGTCGATCAGGTAGCTTTGCGTGCTTGGACGGCGACCGACAAACAGCGCCATCGGCAGAAACGGGTGGCCGATGACATCGTGGCAGCGCTCGTTCACCTGAGTGGCAAATACCTGGCTGCCATCCAGTCGGTAGCCGACCGCGAAGTGCTTACCGGCGCTGTCGTTACGTGCCGACAGCAATAGCGGCTGCGCGCCGCTGTGCATCAGCGTCCAGCCACCGTAAGTGCCGGCGGCCGCTGCCGTAGCGGCAACAGCAGCGATGCTCAGGCCGAGAAAGGCGCGGCGATTGATCTGCATGACTTAGTCGCCATCATGGGCGTTAAAGCCCAGCTGGATGCCCAGGGTCTTCGCCAGTTCGGATTCATGCAGGCGATGCAGCACATTCAGGCTGTCATACAGGGCGTTGACCTCGGCGCGGCCGGCTTCGTCGCTAAGCAGCTCGCCGAGCGGGCGCTGGGCGGCAGCCAGGCGCTGGCGGGTGTCGCTGTAGGCGGCGTTGATGCGTTGTTTCAGTGCGTCGTGATCACTGCCGAGCAGCGCCTGGATGCCATCCTGTTCGGCGCCCAGCCAGATGCGTTCGGCGCTGGCCAGGCTGGCAGCGAGGTTGGTCAAACTGGCGTTGCTGCGCCAGGCTTCAGCCTGATAAGGCTGCGGTTGGCCTTTGCTCTGGCGGCCGAGTGGCGTGCCGAGTTTCTTCTTTAGCCCGTCGATGGCGCTGACCTGGGTGCGCAGCAGTTCGGCCACCGCTTCCGGGGCTTCGGCGTAGCGCGCGTTGGGGAAGTCCTTGAGCAGCGCGGCCATACCGTCTTTGGCTTGCCACTGGCTTAGCACATCGGCGGCGAGGACTTGCTGGTGCTGACCGATGGCAACGATCAGCGGGCAGTAGCGGGCTTTCTGCTCGGCGACGTTCAGATCAATGGCCGGGTCGAACAGCAGGTATTCATAGGCGGTGAGGCCTTGCACCACGACGCTGGATTTATCCAGATCGGCCGGAGTCAGCTCGGGTTTGCTGTTGACCAACGTCTCAACCTGACGCGCTACCAAGTTCTTCTTGTCCGGCCAGAACTGCACCTGCCAGGCACGGTTGCCTTCCGCCAGCGGGCCGAAGGCCACCGGTTGCACGGCTGCCCAGGCGCTTTGCGCGCTGGCAAAGGCCTGGCGGGCTTCAGCGAGGTTCTGTTGGCCGGCGCAGAAGGCCTGGCCGCTGGCGGCCAACTGGCGGTCAGCTTCGCTCCAGGCGCTGTAGATCGGCAGCAATACGCCATCGGTGAGTGCGCGGCTGACCTGCTGCTGCGGGTCGCTGGGGCTACAGGCGGTGAGTGTGAGGCTGAGCAGGGCGAGCGTGAGGGGTGAGCGGATCATCTGCGGCTCCTTTACAACGAATTCAGAAAAGCCAACAGCGCGGCGCGCTCGTCAGCATTAAAAGTTATGACCTGCTGCTTGGCTGCCTCGGCCTCGCCACCGTGCCAGAGAATGGCCTCCAGCAGGTTACGGGCGCGGCCGTCATGCAGGAACTGGGTGTGGCCGTTGACTGTTTCGGTCAGGCCTATGCCCCAGAGCGGCGGGGTGCGCCATTCGCGGCCGCTGGCGAGAAACTCCGGGCGGTTGTCTGCCAGCCCGTCGCCCATGTCATGCAGCAGCAGGTCGCTGTAGGGGCGAATAGTCTGATTGGCCAACTCAGGTTCGGCGGCATCGGCAGAAGTGGTGAATTGCGGGGTATGGCAGCCCTGGCAACCGGCCTGGTAGAACAGGTTTTTGCCGGCGAGCACCTGCGGCGTATCGGCACCGCGCCTTGCGGGTACACCAAGGTTGCGGGTGTAGAACAGCACGCTGGCGAGGATATTGTCGCTGACCTCTGGCTCGCCGCCGTGAGGCGCTTTGATGCAGTCCGCCTGCGCTGCTGTGCAGTTGTCATGGGCGATCAGCGTGCTGGTCAGACCCATGTCATTGGCAAAGGCTTCGGCATTCTGCTGATTGAGCGTGGGCTGGCCGGCCTTCCAGCCAAAGCGGCCGAGCACCGTGCGTTGCTGCTCGCGGTCCCAGACCTGGTTGGCGCGACCGGAGATGCCATCGCCATTGCTGTCTTCGGGGTCGGCATTGGCCAGAATGGCTGCTTCGGGAATGGCCTCCAGCAGACCCAGACCGATCATCGGCGGGGCGATACGCGCGGAAAACAGCGTCTCGGGATGCAGGGCGCCATACCCGAGCTGGCTGATTTCCAGGTTGGGCTTGCGCAGCTCGACCTGCTCACCATCGGCCAAGCTGACCCGCTGTGTGCTGTAGCTGACGCGTACCTTGCCTTCTGGCGCGACGCCTGGATTAGCCATGTCCTGCAGTTGGCCGCCGTAGGTGGGTTCGGCGAGCACGCCGAGGCGCTGGATAATCTCGGCATGTTCGCTGCCGGCAGGAATCGACAGGCGTACCAGCATTGACACTGAGCTGATCGCATCAGGCGCTGGCGGATGGCCGCGACCGTCCTTGATATGGCAGTTCTGGCAGGCGTTGGTATTGAACAGCGGGCCGAGACCATCGCGCGCGGTCGTAGTGGCCGGTGCGGTGACCCAGGGATTGCGGAAGAAACTGTTGCCGACACTGAAATCCAGGCGGCGTGACGGTGACAGGTTGGCGGATGGCAGGGAGAAGGCGTTCTGATCGGCCTTGCGCACGGTAGTGCTGCCCGCAGACAGGGCTTCGCCAGGCTCGGCTTGGGTGAACTGTGGGGTTTTATCGCAGGCGGCCAGGCTCAGGCCCAAGGCCAACAGCAGCGCAATGCGATGCGGCGCAAACATGAAAGGACATCCGCAGCAGAAAAACAGGCGGCCGATCTTAACAGTCTGATCAGTTTTAAATAAGACGGATTTGCATTATCGGTGGCGGTCAAAGGTCGCAGGGCATAAAAAATCGCCTGGAGCGATTTTTGACGTTGCGTAGCGACGGCCCCGAAGGGGTGGGCGCCAGGGATAGCAGTCCACAAAAAAGCCGCGATTCCGGTTAAGGCGTCGCGGCTTTCTCATCACTACAAACTAGGACTTCGCGAGTTGCAGCTAGTCCTTCATAGCTTAGAAGCTGTGGTCAGCGGTATCTGGATTGAGATCACTGATACCCAACTTGCCGGCCGCCTGCTCGATTGCGCCAGTCTGCTTGACCAGCGCGGCGATGGCATCACGAACGATCTGCTGGCCTTCGGCGTTATCGGCAGCGATCAGCTGATCGAAGTGCTTGCCGTTGTTGGCGCTGTCGACCAGAGCCTGCAGCTTGCCTTCGGTGGCTTCGAGATCGGTTTTCAGGGTGCTGTCAGCGGCGGCGTCAACCTTGGCCACCAGCGACGACAGGCTTGGGCCGGTCAGGGTGGTGCCGTCGACTTTCTTGTATTCGCCCAGGTAGACGTTGCGAATACCTTTGCCGTTGTAGAAGTGCGAGTTGTGGGTGTTGTCGCTGAAGCAGTCGTGCTCGTCTTCGGTGGAGTTGGCTTCCAGCGCGACCTTCATGCGCTCGCCGGCCAGCTCGCCGAGGGACAGGCTGCCCATACCGAAAAGCATCTTGCGCAGGCCATTTTCAGCCGTGTCGGCTTCCAGCGTGGCGCGGTAGTTGTCGGTTTTGCCGGCTTGCCACTGCACAACCATGGCGTCGAGGTCGCTGACCAGCAGGTCTGCGGCGGCTTTGATAAAGGCGCGGCGACGCTCGTTGTTGCCGCCAGTGGCGCCTTCACCCACGACGAAATCGCTGGCTGGACGCTCGCCGGCACCTGGGCCGCTGCCGTTCAGGTCTTGGCCCCAGAGCAGGAATTCGATGGCGTGGTAGCCGGTGGCGACGTTGGCTTCTGAGCCGCCCAGCTCATTCAGGCTGGCCAGCAGTTCCGGGGTGATGGTGGTGACGTCGAGCTTGTCTTCACCGACCTGCAGTTCGGTGTTGGCGATGATGTTGGCGCTGGCGCCTGGGTTGCCCAGGGCGTGCTGGTAGTCCTTGGCGACGTAGTCGATCAGGCCTTCGTCCAGCGGCCAGGCGTTCAGCTGGCCTTCCCAATCGTCGACCACAGCGTTGCCGAAGCGGAACACTTCAGTCTGCATGTAAGGCACACGGGCAGCCAGCCAGGCTTCGCGGGCGGCTTTCAGGGTGTCGTCATTCGGGTTGGCGAGCAGGGTATCGATGGCGCCTTGCAGGGTCTTGCCGGTGCTGGCGGCATCGCTGAATACGGCCAGGGCCAGGTCGGCGTAGTGGCCGACCACCGCTTTGCTGGCGGCTTCATCGACTTGGCTGGTGGCGGCAGCCGGGGCGCTGGTGCTGCTGGCAGCAGGTGCGGCAGCTTGGGTGGCTGGCGCTTTGTCTTCACCGCAACCGGCGAGTGAGATGGCGATGGCGAGCAGGCTGGCAGAGGCCAGGGGCATACGGAGCATGGCGGAATCCTTTGCTGGTGAGAGTAAGCACCCACGCAAGCGGGTACAAAAACCGAAACATAATGCGAAAGATTTTCATTTTGCGCAAAGGGTCAATGCAGCTTTTTCACTGCGAGCTGTGGGCAAAGTCTGCGATCGGGCAATTCGATAGGGCTAAAATGCCAGCACAGTTGCCTTCAAGAACCATTCAGGAGTCCCGCATGAGCCTTACCAGTGTTGTCGTCATTGTGCTGTTGGTCCTGCTCGCGGCGTATGCCGTGATGCTCTACAACGCTCTGGTGCGTTTGAAGCATGGCGTCAGCAAGGCCTGGTCGAATATCGATGTGATGCTCAAGCAGCGCCACGAGGAATTGCCCAAGCTGGTGGAAACCTGCAAGCAGTACATGCAGCACGAACGCGGTACGTTGGAGGCGGTGATTGCCGCGCGCCAGGCGGTTTCCAGCGCCCAAGCCAAAGGTGATATGAATGCCCTGGGCAAGGCCGAGACGGGCCTGCGCGCTGGTCTCGGTCAGCTGTTCGCCTTGGCGGAGAACTACCCGGAGCTGAAAGCCAATGAGAGCTTCCAGCATCTGCAGCAGCGTATCAGTGGCCTGGAAAACGGTATTGCCGACCGCCGCGAGCTATACAACGAGGCGGTTAACCTGAATAACGTGCGTATTGAGCAGTTTCCCGACGTGATCATTGCTCGTGCCTTTGCCTTCAAAGAGGCCGCGCTGCTGGAGTTCAGCGAGGGCGAGAAAGCCGATGTCGACCTCAAGTCGCTGTTTGGCTAGGTCGTGGATATTCAAGGACAGGTTGTCGGGCTGGCTTGCAGCGTGGCGGTCAGCGCGGGCGGGGCGTGGTGGTTTTTGCGGCGTTTCTCCCAGGCGCGGCATCTGCTCGATACGCCGACCTCGAAGATTCGATCGGCGGCTCAGGGTTATGTCGAATTCTATGGCGTACTGCATGACAGCACCGAACCTCAACTGCTCGGCCCGCTGACCAATACACCTTGCCTGTGGTGGCGTTACAAGATCGAGGAATACACCTCAAGCGGCAAGAAACGCAGTTGGCGCACCTTGGAAAGCGGCAGCAGCGAGGCGTTGCTGCGACTCGACGACAGCAACGGCAGTTGCCTGGTCGACCCGCGCGGCGCGCAGGTGCGGCCGCTGACCCGTGAAGTCTGGAAAGGCAGTTTGCGTCACCCGCTGGGCGCGGCGAAAACCGGTTGGCGCGCGCTGTTCAGCAATGATGAGCGCTATCGCTATACCGAGGAGCGTTTGCATGCCGGCCAGCCGCTGTATGCCATTGGTGATTTTCGCAGCAGCGGTGGCGGCCGTCAGGGCCTGGATCTGCCGGCCGCTCAAGGCGCAGTAATTCGCGAGTGGAAGGGTGACTTCGGCGGCCTGCTGCAGCGCTTTGACAGTGACGGCAATGGCCAGCTGGATGAGCGTGAGTGGCAGCGCGTGCAGTTGGCTGCGAGCCTGGAGGCCGAAGACCGGCATCGTCGGCAAAGTACTCAGCCGGTGCAGCATCACCTGGCGAAACCGCGTGAGGCGCAGCCGTTTATCTTATCCTGCGCCGGTGAAGATGAGCTGGTGCGTCAGTTCTACTGGCAGGCGGCTGGCGGCGTCGTGCTGTGTCTGGCCGGCGCGTTGGCAGCGGCCTGGTTGCTGGGTATCAACAGCTTCTAGGTAAAAGCGCCGCGTATAAAAAAGCCCGCCTGTTGGCGGGCTTTTCGTAGGCGTCTGGCGTCAGAGAGTCGCGGGATTGGCGGCACTGTTGAGTCGCCGGGCCTGTTTCAAGTAGGTCGTCAGTTCGCGTGCCGGCAGCGGCTTGCTGTACAGGTAGCCCTGACCCTCGTTACAGCCCTGGGCGATGATATAGGCCTCCTGCTCGACGGTTTCCACGCCCTCGGCGATAACCTGCATGCCGAGGCTCTTACCCAGCTGGATGATGGCGCGCACGATGGTGGCATCGTCTTCGTCTTCCAGCAGGTCCTGCACGAAGCTCTTGTCGATCTTGATCTTGTCCAGCGGCAGGCTCTTCAGGTAGCTCAGTGAGGAGTAACCGGTACCAAAGTCATCGATTGCGATCAGTGCCCCGGAGCGACGCAGGCTGAGCAGGTGCTGTGCGGCGGTGTTGATGTCTTCCATCAGGCCGGTTTCGGTGACTTCCAGCTCCAAGCTGCGCAGCGGCAGGCGGTAGACCTGCATCAGGTTGTTGACCACCCGTGGTAGCTCCGCGTGGTGCAACTGCACAGTGGACAGGTTGACCGCCATGCGTAGCTCGGTAAAACCTTGGTCGTGCCATTCGCGCAGCTGGCGGCAGGTCTGGTCTAGAATCCATTCGCCAATCGGAATGATGGTGCCGTTCTGTTCGGCCAGTGGGATAAACAGATCCGGCGGTACAAAGCCGTGTTGCGGATGCTGCCAACGCAGCAGCGCCTCGACACCGACCACGCTATGGTCGCGGTAGTCGACCTGCGGTTGGTAAACCAGGTGCAGTTGATTCAGTGCCAGGGCGTCACGCAGGTCTTTTTCCAGCTCGCGGCGGCGGCGCATTTCGCTGTCGACGCTGGCGATATAGAACTGGTAGCGGTTGCGCGAACGGCTCTTGGCCAGGGTCATGGTTTGCTCGGCTTTCTGCAGCAGCTTCTCGGTGCTGTCGCCGTCTTCCGGGAACAGGGTGATGCCAATAGTGGCGCGCAGACGCACTTGCTGCTGATCGAGCATAAAGGGGTTGTCGAGGTCGTCGAGGACGCTCTGCGCCAACTCAGCCGCCTCGTAAGGCTGCTCGATATCAGCCTGTACCAGCGCGAACTGATCGCCCCCCAAACGGGCCAGGGCGCCGAGGCGGCCACTGTGACTGCGCAGGCGGTCGGACAGGGCCAGCAGCAGCTGATCACCGGTCTGGTAGCTGAACTGTTCGTTGATGCCTTTGAAGTCATCTAGGCCTACGCACAGCACGGCCACGCGGCGCTGCAGGCGGCCGGCGTCTCCCAGAATTTGGTCAAGCTGCTGTTGCAGCTGCTGGCGGTTGGGGAGGCCAGTCAGGAAGTCATACTGGGCCATGCGCAGCAGGCTATTTTCTGCTTCACGGCGCAGGTTGGTGTTGCGTTCGATGGAAGACAGCAGCTGGTTGGCGGTGTTAATCCAAAGACCCAGTTCATTCTTCTCGTTGCCCTTGAGCATCGGTAGCTTGTGCTCGCTGGGGCGGTCCGGGTTGATATTGGTCAGGTGCTCGATGATCTTCGACAGCGGTTTGGTCAGCAGCCAGTGATAGACCAAATACAGCACCAAGCCCATGGCTAGCGCACGCAGCACGCCTGAGATAAAGATGATGACGGAGTTGGTAACAAAGCTTTCGCCGTAGGGCGCGGTATCGAGGGTGATGCTGAGGTCGCCGTAATACTCGCTGTAGGGGCCGCGGCCGACAAGCTGGGTGGTGAAGTTCTGTTCTTTGCCGAGAATCGGGTCGGTGAGCCAGCGTGTGGGGATGTCGACCTGCTCTCGGGCTTTCTCCGCCAGCATCGGCTCGTTGGGGTGACCAATGGCCGCCATTCGCACGGATTCGTGCTGGAACAGGCCTTCAATCACCTGCATGCCCATTTCCCGGTCCAGGCTGTAGACCGCCTGCGTGGAGGGGTCACGGAACATGCCGAGAATACGGTGCGCGTCATTGGCGACTGCCTGACGTGTTTTGTAAACGTCGAAAACAATCTGGGCAAGACTCAAGACCACGCCAACGATTAGCGCTGAGAGCAGCACCACGCGGAGTAACTTAAGTGACAAGCTGTTTTTGAGTTCCAGCTTCAAATGACGGTTCCTTGTTCGGGCCTTCGGCGTCACACGCTAGTGAGTATTGGCAAAGTCGCGCTTGCAGTCAAAGGGCCATTACTAAAGTTTGTCGAACAAATTATCTGCGCGGCGATGGCGCGGCTGCTGACCGCTGAATTGGCCTGCTGCACTGTGTCGGTGCGAGTTGCCCGAGGCTTGAGCGCCGTTTGGCGGTTTCTTGCTTGGCATGAGAGTTGCGAAGCCCCGTGTATTCACCTTCATGGGGGACGCTGCAATGAAAAGTCGACTGATAGGGATAGCGGTATTTGCGGTTTCGCCACTGGCTCAAGCGGCCAGCGATGAGGCACTCAACACCGCCTGGCTGGTGTTAGCCAGCGTGTTGGTGTTTTTCATGCAGGCCGGCTTTGCCTTGCTGGAAAGCGGTATGTCGAGGGCCAAGAACGCCGTCAATGTGATGATGAAAAATTACATGGATGGGTGCGTGGGGGGCATCACCTTCTGGCTGTTCGGTTTTGGCTTGATGTTCGGCAGCAACATCACTGGCTGGTTCGGCATGAGTCATTTTGCACCGCACGATGGCGAGCCGTGGGATTTCACCTTTCTGCTGTTTCAGATGATGTTTGCGGCCACGGCGGCGACCATCGCCAGCGGCGCGATGGCTGAGCGTACGCGCTATTCGGCCTACCTGATTGGTGCGGTGGTAATCAGCGGGTTTATCTACCCGGTGTTCGGCAGCTGGGTATGGAGCGGCCTCTATGGCGGCCAGGGCTGGTTAGCGGCGCTGGGGTTTATCGATTTCGCCGGTTCGACCGTGGTACACAGCATCGGTGCCTGGTGTGCGTTGGCCGGTATTCTGGTGCTGGGGCCGCGTCTAGGGCGTTTTGCTGCGGACGGCACACCGCGCAGCATTCCTGGGCATAACCTCAGCCTGGTTGCGCTGGGCGGTTTTATCCTCTGGGTCGGCTGGTTTGGCTTTAACGCCGGCAGCAGCCTGGAGATGAATGTCAGCCTCGGCCTGATTGCCTTGAATACCCATCTGGCAGCCTCGGCTGGGGCGCTTGGGGCCTTTCTGGCGCAGCGCAGCACGTCCAGTCCCGTGCTATTGACCACCACCGTGAATGGTTCGCTGGGTGGCCTGGTGGGCATTACCGCGGGTTGCGCGACGATGTCGCCGCTGTTTGCCCTGCTCACCGGTCTGGTGGCCGGTTTTGTGGTGGTGTTCGGCATGCGTCTGCTGGAGCGCTGGCAGCTCGATGATGTGGTCGGTGCCGTACCGGTGCATGGCTTTGCCGGTGTGTGGGGCACTGTCGCGGCCGGGCTATTTTTCAGCGGTGACCTGTTCAACTGGTCGCGGGTCGGTGTGCAGTTGCTCGGCGCGGGTGTGGCGTTTGTCTGGGCCTTCCCGCTGGCGCTGATGCTTTACCTGTTATTGGCGAAAACCCTCGGTCTGCGCACATCCACGCAACATGAGCAGCGTGGCCTGGATTATGCCGAGCACGCGGAGGTGGGCTATCCCGAGTTCAACCTGGCTGTGACCTTCGACAGTAACGACCTGCCGAGGAGGGTGTGACATGAGCCTGGCAACTCGCCGACGGGCGATCTACACAGGGCTGGCCGGCCACTTTGCTGAAGACGAACTGCTGGCGGTGCTGGCGCTGTGGGAAAGTAAATACGCGGACAAACCGCCGTTTGCACTGAATGAGTTTCTGGGTGAGGTGGCGGCGACCTGCGAGCGCAAGTTGGAGCGTGCCAAGCTCTACCGCGAGCTGGTGGGGGCGCTTACGGGGCCGTTATCGGCGTTGCTGCCGGACCCGGAACCGCAGCTGCTCAGCTGGCGGCAACGCATGGGCCTGAGCGCACCGCCGAGCAATACGGCAGACGTGCATGCACGGCATACCTTCGAGGCGTTAAGCCGGGTGCTGTTCAACGGACTGGACGCTGCGCTGCTGCCACGTCTGCAGCGTTTCGCCGCAGGCAATCTGAGCAACCTGCTGGGCAGTAATGAGCAGCGTTTGCGCGTGCGGGCCTGGCTTGAGCAGGGTGCAGAGCTGGACGTGGCCAACCTGGGGCTGGAGCAACTGCGGCAATTGCTCAACCTGCTGTATATCGGGCTGTGTGAATACCTGGGGCCAGTGGTGGCCGATCAGCGTCTGTCTATGGCTGTACAGCAAGTGGAGGCGCTGCACCTGGCATTTGCTCCGCGCAAACTGCTGTAAACCTTGGCCCGATAGCAAAAAAACCGGCGCAAGGCCGGTTTTTTTGTGGGTAACGCAGGTTACGCGGCGTAGTTTTTCGCCACGAAGTCCCAGTTGACCAGGTTCCAGAACGCCTCAACATACTTCGGACGCAGGTTGCGGTAGTCGATGTAGTAGGCGTGTTCCCAAACGTCGCAGGTCAGCAGCGGGGTGTCGCCGCTGGTCAGCGGGCAGCCGGCGCCTATGGTGCTGGCCAGAGCCAGGGAACCGTCAGCCTTCTTCACCAGCCAGCCCCAGCCGGAACCGAAGGTGCCGATGGACACTTTGCTGAACTCTTCCTTGAACTTGTCGAAGGAACCGAACGCGGCGTTGATCGCGTCAGCTAGGGCACCCGTCGGTTGGCCACCGGCGTTAGGCGCTAGGCAGTTCCAGTAGAAGGTGTGGTTCCAGACTTGAGCGGCGTTGTTGAAGATGCCACCCGAAGAAGTCTTGACGATTTCTTCCAGGGTTTTGCCTTCAAACTCGGTGCCTGGGACCAGGTTGTTCAGGTTCACGACGTAGGTGTTGTGGTGCTTGTCGTGGTGGAATTCCAAGGTTTCCTTGGAAATGTGCGGCTGCAGGGCGTCATGTGCGTAGGGCAGCGGCGGCAATTCGAAAGCCATTGTCTATCTCCTAATCAGGTCAGGTGCGGTGTGCGCGAGGCCGATCACGGGCGGCCATCTAAGCGGCGTGAGTTATCTCTTTGCGCCGCAAGCCCTTGATCATAGCACCGGCACTGCGCCTTAAACACGCGGCAACTGTGTGGAAAACCACCTCGGCATGTTGCATCAGGGCCGTTTTAGAGCATGCCGGGGTTGCTCATTAGCTGCCAGGCAATGCTGAGCATCATCAAGGCCACGCCCAGGTCGATAAAGCGCCAGGTGCTTGGGCGCGCCAACCAGGGTGCAAGCCAGGCCGCGCCGAGGGCCAGACAGAAGAACCACATTAAAGAAGCGCTTGCCGCGCCCAGCGCATAGGCGCCAGGCACCGGTTGTTGTGCGCCGAGTGAGCCGATCAGTAGCACCGTGTCGAGGTACACATGCGGGTTGAGTAGGGTCACTGCCAGTGCCGCCAGCAGCACTGCCTTACGTGAGCGCGGGCCGCTTTCACTGGCCTGATTCAGTGCCTGTGGGCGGCTGGCACGAACCAGCGCCTGGGCGCCATACCAGAGCAGAAATGCCGCGCCACCCCAGCGCGCCACACCCAACAGAATCGGGCTTTGCGCCAGCACGGCGGCCAGGCCGAAGACCCCAGCTGCCACCAACAAGGCATCGCAGACCACACAGAGCAGCGCCACCGGCAGGTGATGCTCGCGGCGCAGGCTTTGCGCCAGGACAAAGGCGTTTTGTGCGCCGAGGGCGATGATCAGTCCGGCGGCGATCAGTAATCCGTTGCTATAGCTTTGCCACATCTCGGTTACTCCGCCTGTGCACTGAGCTTTTGCAGAACGGCCAGTGCACGCGGCCCATCGGCGTGGGCGACGAACAGGTGGTCGTGGTAGAAGCCGGCAATCACGTTGCAGCTAATCCCGACGTGCGCCAGTGCGCTTGCGACGGCTGCCGTCAAACCGACGGCTTCGAGTGCCGAATGCACATGCAGTGTCAGCCAGGCAGCCACGTAGCTAAAGGACAAGCCCAGATGCTCGGCTTGCTGGCGCTGCACGATCACCGTGAGACCTTCTGCTTCTTGAAAGCTACCCAGCGGTTGTAAGCCCTTCAGTTGTGAGGCATCGCTTAAACAGCAGAACACGTATGCGCCATCGTTCAGCTGCGGACTCATGCTGCGCAGTAGGGTTGTCAGTGAGGTTTCGCCGGCCATGCGGATTGCCTTGTTCAGGGTGGGATGCTGGCCAGTCTGCTGCGGCTGGGTATATAAGAGAAACAAATAATTCTGATCACTCATTAGGAAATCTGATTTTGTTGGATTACAAACTACTCGCCGCCCTGGCTGCGGTTGTCGAACAGGCCGGCTTCGAGCGGGCGGCGCAGGTACTGGGGTTGTCGCAATCGGCGGTATCGCAGCGGATCAAGTTGCTCGAGGCGCGGGTTGGCCAGCCGGTGCTGGTACGTGCGGTGCCGCCGGCACCGACGGAAATCGGCCGGCGTTTGCTGAACCATGTGCAACAGGTGCGGTTGCTGGAACGCGATATTCAGGCGCAGGTGCCGGGGCTGGATGAGGGCGGTTTGCCGGAGCGCCTGCGCATTGCGCTGAACGCCGATAGCCTGGCCACCTGGTGGGCCGGCGCGGTGGGCGCGTTCTGTACCGAAGAGCGTTTGCTGCTGGATCTGGTGGTGGAGGATCAGGAGGTCGGCCTCAAGCGCATGCGTGCCGGAGACGTAGCGGCCTGCGTGTGCGCCAGCGAGCGCCCCGTCGCCGGTGCCCGTGCCGTGTTGCTGGGGGCGATGCGATACCGCGCTATGGCCAGCCCAGGATTTATTGCCCGGAACTTCCCGACAGGCCTGACGGCGCAGGCGTTGGCCCACGCGCCGGCCATCGTATTCGGCCCGGATGATCTGCTGCAGCACCGCTATCTGTCCGGCCTGGGCGTGGAGGGTGGGTTTGCCCACCATCTGTGCCCGTCATCTGAGGGCTTTATCCGTCTGGCTCAGGCCGGGTTCGGCTGGGGGCTGATCCCGGAGCTGCAGGTGCGGGGTGAAATAGCCCGTGGCGAGCTGGTCGAATTGATCTGTGATCGGCCAATCGATGTGCCGCTGTACTGGCACCACTGGCGTAATGGTGGTGAGTTGCTTAATCAGCTGACGCACCACCTCACCCAGGCCGCAGGCCATAGCCTGGTAGACCTCAGGAAATAACCACTTTGCCCGAGCCCGGCAGCTGTTCCACGCAGCGCTCGCCAAGCAGCTTGGTGGGGGTGAAGTAGCCGCCAGGGCCGCTGTAATCGAGCAAATGCCGCACGGCCAGTAAGGCGCCGTGCACGGTGACGTCGTAGCCGTTGGCGGTTTCCAGACGCGCCGTTTTCACCACGCCGGAGGCGTTGCGCGCTTCGCCCCAGAGCCAGGTGCGCTGACGTGCGCGGCTGCTTTCATCGGGGCCGCTGACGCGTTTTTCGATCAGCCGCTTGAGCCAGTTTTGCACCGCATCCAGGCCCAGCAGGCCGCGCAGCGGGTCGATCAGGCGCATGACAATCGCGGCCACTGTCGGTGTCGGCAGGTACACCTCGATATTGTCGATGCCGGTGGAGTGGTAGGCGGTGGAGACATCGCCCCAGGGAATCGTCACCGCTGTTTTCTCACCGCGGCCAAAGTTGATGGTCCGGCGTTTATAGCCCAGCGGCACATCGGTGATCACGCCTGCGCGACGTACCTTGCCGCCAAGCTTCAGACCTTCCACTGAGGTTTTCGCCGTACCGGGCGACAGCCCGCTGCCAGAGTCGAAGCCCAGCGCCAGGTGCGTGGCATCGGGCAGGGCCTGGTGCAGGCAAGCGGCGAGGCAATCGCTGGGGATCACATCGAAGCCCACGCCGGGGCAGACCACCACGCCCAGCTCGCGGGCTTGCTGATCACGCTGGTGAGCGGCTTCAAACACGCTGATTTCGCCGGTGATGTCGACATAGTGGGTGGCGCTGGCCAGGCAGGCATCGAGCATCGGTGCGCTGGTGGCCGAGAAGGGGCCCGCGCAGTGTGCAACTACGGCAACATCCGCCAGGGCTTCCTTGGCGCGATCCAGTTGGTGGATATCGAATATCCGGCATTCCAGGCCCAGCAGGCTGCCCAGGGCGTGTACGGCGGCCGGGTTGCGCCCAGCCAGAATGGGCGTGAGTCCCTGGCGCTTGGCTTCGGCGGCGATCAAGTGGCCGGTGTAGCCGTTGGCGCCATAGATCATCCAGTGCATGGCCATCCCGTTGTCCTCCAATGCTGTGATGTTGGGGCACAGCTTAGCGGTTACCGCAGCGTGTGCGTGCCTATCGCAGGGTGTGTGCAGTCGTTGTTCTGGCTTGCAATGCCACGGCAGCACCCTGCGTGCGCTGCTAGAGTGGCCTGCAATCACGGCAAAGGGGGCGGCAATGAAGATTCTGGTAACCGGGGCCAGTGGCTTTATCGGCGGGCGTTTCGCCCGCTTTGCCTTGGAGCAGGGCCTGAATGTGCGGGTCAACGGTCGGCGTGCCGAGGGTGTTGAGCATCTGTGTGCGCGTGGTGCGGAGTTTGTCCAGGGCGATCTGTCCGACCCTGAGCTGGTGCAGCAGCTGTGCCGGGATGTTGAAATGGTGGTGCACTGTGCAGGCGCGGTTGGCGTCTGGGGGCGTTACGAGCATTTCTATCAGGCCAATGTCACGGTCACCGAAAACGTGGTCGACGCCTGTCTGAAACAGAAGGTGCGGCGCTTGGTGCACCTGTCGTCGCCGTCGGTGTATTTCGATGGTCAGGCGCATGTCGGTCTGCGTGAAGAACAGCTGCCCAAGCGGTTTTCCGATCACTACGGCAAAACCAAGTTTCTCGCTGAGCAGCAGGTGTTTGCCGCCCAGGAGTTCGGCCTGGAGGTACTGGCGCTGCGTCCGCGTTTTGTCACTGGGGCGGGTGACACCAGCATCTTTCCGCGCTTGATCAATATGCAACGCAAGGGGCGGTTGTCGATCATCGGCAACGGCCTGAACAAGGTTGATTTCACCAGCGTACACAACCTCAACGAAGCGCTGATGAGCTGTCTGCTGGCGGCTGGTCCGGCGCTGGGGCAGGTGTACAACATCAGCAATGGCGCGCCGGTGCCGCTGTGGGACGTGGTCAACTATGTGCTGCGTAAACTCGACCTGCCGCTCGTCACCCGTCATCTGCCTTATAGCCTGGCATATGGCGCGGCGGCGTTGAACGAAGGTGTATGCAAGCTGCTGCCGGGGCGACCTGAGCCGACCCTGTTCCGCCTGGGTGTGGCGGTGATGGCTAAGGATTTCTCCCTGAATATCAGCCGCGCGCAGCAGTATCTGGAGTACGAACCCAAGGCCAGTTTATGGAGCGCACTGGATGAGTTCTGCGCCTGGTGGCAGGCGCATCACCCGAGTTGACTGCCGGTAAACAGATCTCAGGCGTAAACGCGCTGACCGCGATACATGCGCACCGAGGCGCTAGACGGGCGGTGCGCGCTTTCTTCCACCAGCAGCGGGTGTCCGGCCTGCATGCGTGGTGTGCTCGCAGGCTCGCCGAAGGGGCGGTCGCTGTATTGGGCCAGCAGTTGCCCCAGTTGCCGGGTTTCCTCACTGCTTGAGGTGAGACAGGCGCTGAGCATGCTGTTGATTGCATCCGGCTGGCTCATGCGGATGTCCACCGTCAATTCTTCGCGCAGCCTGCGGCGCAAGCTCATCATGCAATCCAGTACTTCTCTGTTCAGCTCCATGGACCTTTCCCCCGTCAGTACAAGTGGGCTGGGTGTCATCCATCCTGAATGCCACCGGCCTGGTCTCGCCGCGTTTCCCGCGTGCGGATCGCGCCTGCAACACCTTTGCTCCCTGGTGCTACGAAAACGTCGCAAATAGACAAGTGCAAAGCGCGTACCAGCTCACATTCTGCGGAACTGCGCGGCTTACAGCGGGTAGATGGCCTGAGCCGTGCCCTTCGTCGGTGCACCTTGCACTGGCATGGCGCGACACTGAAGCCCTGCGCGCGAATCGGTATACTGCGCGGCATTCTGCTACTGAAGGTTGACCCATGCGTAACGATGCCAACGACGAACTCGATCACGTGCCTAGCCTGCGGGCAGATCACCGCGATCACGATGACTATGCCGCCGAGCAGTCGGAGCCTGCGCGCAGCCCTGCCAATGGCCGTGCGGCGGCCGTTGCGCCGGTGAAGTCGGCCAGCACTGGCCCGCTCTGGGCACTGGTTGGCGCCTTGATGATTGCCCTGGGCGGGCTCGGCTGGTGGAGTTTCCAGCAGATCAGCCTGATGGAGCAGCAACTGGTGGCGACCCAGGAAAGCTTTGCGCGCATCAGCGAGGAAGCCGCCGGTCGTATTCAGGATATTTCCGGCAAGGTGGTGGCCACCGAATCCTCGGTCACCAGCGGCAGTGAAGCGCTGAAGCTGCAGGTCAAGCAACTGGAAAGCAAACTGGCCGAGCTGAGCAAACAACAGCAGGGCGCCAGTGGGCAGAACACGGAACAGAGCAAGCGCCTTGAGCAACTGGCCGCGCAGCTGAAAGGCCAGGAAGGTGGTGGCGAAAAGCTCGAAGCCACCCTGAAGAAGCTCACTGCCGAGCAGGCCGCGCTGAAAAGCGAGCAAGCCACCCTGAAAAGCGCACTGGCCGGGCAGAGCAAGTTCGACGAGAAAATTGCCGGTCTGCGCAGCGAGATCGATGCGCTGAAGAAACAGGGTAATTCCAGCCAGGCGATTGCCCGTGTGGAGCAGGACCTGCTGGTGTTGAAAAGCGACCTGGAAACCCGTTCCGCCGGCAGCAGCACCGCCGAGTTCGATGCCTTCCGCGCGCAGATGACCCGCAATATCAGCACCCTGCAGGCGCAGGTACTGAACCTGCAGCAGCAGATCGACGCACGCTAAGGATCGGTCTGCTGCGCGTCGGCGATAAGGCGTTAGAAATGGCCTCGGAAAGCGGCTTGCCGCTAACGCGCTTTAGCGCGGCCCGAAGGGCGAGTGAAACGAGTACTGCTCATTTACAACCAGTAAACTCGACTCGGGCATCCTGCTTCGTTCTACCTCCTACATCCATGCAGTCGTCCGGGCCCACGGCCATTTCTGCCTTGTCTCGCTCTAGCTCGCTAGACCTGAAGTAGTTCTAAAACTGTTGCAAAGAAAAGCCCGCCAATTGGCGGGCTTTTTTATGCCGGTTTGATCGCCTTGTTACAGCGTTGGGTAGTCGAGGTAGCCGACCGGGCCCTTGCCGTAGAAGGTTTCCGGGTGCGGCGTGTTCAGCTCGGCATCCTGTGCCAGGCGCGCCGGCAGGTCCGGGTTGGCGATAAACGGAATGCCGAAGGCCACCGCATCAGCTTTGCCTTCAGCCAGCCAGGCATTGGCCTGATCTTTGGTGAAGCGCTCGTTGGCGATAAATACGCCGCCGAAGGCTTGTTTCAGGCTTGGCGACAGGCTGTCGTCGGCTTCCTTCTCACGGGCGCAGATAAAGGCGATGCCGCGTTTGCCCAGCTCGCGAGCGACGTAGGTAAAGGTCTCGGCGCGGTTGGCGTCGCCCATGTCATGGCTGTCAGCGCGCGGTGCCAGGTGCACACCTACGCGGCCAGCGCCCCAGACTTCGATTGCCGCATCGGTGACTTCCAGCAGCAGGCGTGCGCGGTTTTCCAGGCTGCCGCCGTAGCGATCGGTGCGCTGGTTGGTGCTGCTCTGCAGGAACTGGTCGAGCAGGTAACCGTTCGCACCGTGGATTTCCACGCCGTCAAAGCCGGCGGCCTTGGCGTTTTCCGCGCCCAGGCGGTAGGCCTCGACGATATCGGCGATTTCTTCGGTTTCCAGGGCGCGCGGGGTGACGAAGTCCTTCATCGGTCGCACCAGGCTGACGTGACCCGCCGGCTGGATGGCGCTCGGTGCGACCGGCAGTTGACCGTTCAGGTAGATCGGGTCGGAAATGCGCCCAACGTGCCACAGTTGCAGGACGATCTTGCCGCCTGCAGCGTGCACGGCCTTGGTCACATTGCTCCAGCCGCGTACCTGATCATCCGACCAGATGCCAGGGGTGTCCGGGTAACCGACGCCCATCGGGGTTACGGCCGTGGCTTCACTGATGATCAGCCCAGCGCTGGCGCGCTGCACGTAGTACTCGGCCATCAGCGCGTTGGGCACGCGGCCTTCATCGGCGCGGCAGCGGGTCAGCGGGGCCATGATAATGCGGTTGTTGAGTTGCAGATCGCCAATCTGGATCGGGTCGAAAAGTGTGGTCATGGGACGGTCCTCTCAAGTTATTCGTTGAGTGCAAGTTCGGGTTCAGGGCTACGGGTACTGAAGGTCAGCAGGGTGGCCAGCAGCGCCAGTACAGCCAGGGCGGCAGCGGCCAGGGGGACGCGGGTTAGGCCGAATCCTTCGGCGATCACCAGGCCGCCAACCCAGGCGCCGAGGGCGTTGCCGAGGTTGAAGGCGCCAATATTCAGGGTCGACACCAGGTTCGGCGCGCCGCTGCCAAAAGCCACCACATTGACCTGCAAGGCCGGCACGGCCGCGAAGGCGGCGGTGGCCCAGAGGAACAGGGTGATTTCGGCGGGGATCAGCGCCTGGCTGGTCCAGCTGAACAGGGTGGAAATCACCGCCATGGCGACGAATACGCCGATCAGGGTGGCTTTCAGGCTGCGGTCGGCCAGGCGCCCACCGAGCACGTTGCCCAGGGTCAAGCCGAGGCCGATCAACAGCAGGGTCCAGGTCACGCCGTTGGGCGATACGCCAGTCACTTCGCCAAGCAGCGGCGCGATGTAGGTGAACAGGGCAAACATCGCCGCAGAGAACAACACCGTGGTGCTCAGCGCCAACCAAAGGCCCGCACCACGCAGGGCACGCACTTCGCTGGCGAAGTCGGCCTTGGTTTCATCGGTCTTGCTCGGCAACACGCGCCACAGGCCAATCAGGGCGATCACGCCAATCAGGGTCACAGCCCAGAAGGTCGAGCGCCAGCCGGCGTACTGACCCAGGGCGGTGCCCAGTGGCACGCCAAGCACGTTGGCCAGGGTCAGGCCGGTGAACATCAAGGCGACGGCCGACGCGCGGCGATTGGCCGGCACCAGGCTGGCGGCCACCACCGAGCCGATGCCGAAGAAGGCGCCGTGGCAGAGGGCGGTGATTACCCGGGCGAGCATCAGCATCTGGTAATCGCTGGCCAGGGCGCAGAACAGGTTGCCGGCGATAAAGATGCTCATCAGCGTCAGCAGTGAGGCTTTGCGCGGCCAACTGGCGGTGGCCAGGGCCATAAACGGTGCGCCGATGGCCACGCCCAGGGCGTAACCGGTGACCAGCCAACCGGCGCCGGGAATCGACACGCCGAGGTCGCCCGCCACTTCTGGCAGCAGGCCCATGATGACGAATTCCGTGGTGCCGATGGCAAACGCGGACAAAGCGAGGACGAGAAGCGCCGCAGGCATGCCGTCAGCTCCTGAAAAAAGTGAATGTAAAAGTTGGTTTAGAGCGCTTGGCTGATGTGGTTAAGGAACGCCTGGATGGTTTCTTCATTGCGTTTGAAGAAGTTCCACTGGCCGACCTTCTTGCTGCTGATCAGGCCGGCGCGCTGCAGGGTGGCCAAATGCGCGGAGACCGTCGATTGCGACAGACCTGTACGCTGGTCGATCTTGCCGGCGCATACGCCGATTTCCAGCGGGTGATCCTGGTCGGCGAAATACGCCTGCGGGTCTTTCAGCCAATGCAGGATGTCGCGCCGCACAGGATGGGCCAGTGCCTTGATCACTTCATCGATGTCGAGTTGCATACGGGTTATCCCCTGTGTGCCGTAACGCTATATCGCGATGGAGCGAACTTTATATTGGCTACTGACGATATACAGATCGTTCGTGGCGATAGTCATCATCACGGCGGCTGATGTGTAAGCTGTGGCCATGAATTACCTCGCGCATTTACACCTCGGCGGCGACGCGCCGGCACAACTTCTGGGCAGCCTGTATGGCGATTTCGTCAAAGGGCCGCTGGCCGGGCAGTGGCCGGCGGATATCGAAGCGGCGATCCACCTGCATCGGCGCATCGATGTGTTCACCGACAGCCACCCGCTGCAAGCGCAAGCGCGGGCACGTTTTCCGGTTGAGCGGCGGCGCTACAGCGGCATCTTGCTGGATGTGTTTTTCGATCACTGCCTGGCGCTGAATTGGGGCGACTATGCCGCCGAGCCTCTGCCGCGTTTTACCGGGCGGGTGTATCAAGTGCTGGCTGACGAGCCGCGTTTGCCTGAGCGTCTGGCGCACATTGCGCCGCGTATGGCCGCGCAGGATTGGCTGGGCAGTTACCGCGATTTTGCCGTGCTGGACCAGGTGGTCGCGGGGATTGATCGGCGACTATCGCGGCCAGGCTTGCTGGCCGGCGGTGCGGCCGAGCTGGAGCGGCTGTATCAGCCGCTACTGGAGGATTTTCGCCAGTTCTATCCCGAATTGCAGGCCTTCGTGGCGCGCGAGCGTGGACTGGTTGATTAAGCGGCCCGGCTTTCTTCCTCGCGTAGTTCAGCTGTGCCAAACAGCGCCTGGCTGATCGCTTGCTGCGCCGCGCGAGCCAGGGCATTGCGGTTCAGCTCACGGCTGGCAATCGGTGTCAGCAGCTGGATCTGCACTTCACCCAACTCGCTGCCGAGCAAGCGCAGCAGGTGCGAGAGCATGTCGTCATCGCCGATAAACGGCGCCACGCTGCAGGGTTTGCCATCACGCAGGTAACGGATGGCCACTGGCTGTATGTAAACCCCGCTGTCGATCGCGCTGCTCAGCAAGCGGCCGTGGAAGGTGCGCAGCCCCAGCCCATCAGTGGTGGTGCCTTCGGGGAAGATCAGCAGGTTGCGCCCGCGTTGCAAGTGGTTGCCCAGCTGCTGGCTGAGCAGGCCGCTATCACCCGAGCCGCGGCGGATAAACAGGGTGCCGGCCTTGTGCGCCAGCCAACCGGCCACCGGCCAGGTGCGTACCTCGGCCTTGGACAGAAAGGACAGCGGAGTGAGCATGCCGAGCAGCGGAATATCGGTCCAGGACACGTGATTGCTGACCCACAGCATTGGCTGGCGCGGCAGCTCGCCCTTCACCTGCAAGCGGAATGGCAGCGCCCCTGCCAGACGCGCGAGAAACCAGCGGGTCAGGCGCTGACGGGTCGGCATCAGGTCATGCCGCACCAGGCGTTCAAGCAAAGTGATGCCTCCGGCCAGCAGGGTGCCGAGGCTGATCACCAGCAGCAGGCGCGCCAGGCGCAGGTACAAACGCACTTTCTTCATCGAACACTCTCGCGACAAAAACACAAACGCCGGTACTGTCTACAGAGTGCCGGCGAGTTGTGCAAGATTACTCCGACCTGCTGTTAAACAGCCGCTTTGAAGTGCCGTGCATAGCGCGGGCACAGCTCGTCGCGCTTGAGCAGGATAAACACGTCAGCGACCTGGAAATCCTGGTCCCAGCACGGCTCGCCACAGATCTTCGCACCCAGGCGCATATAGGCCTTGAGCAGTGGCGGCATTTCGGCGATCACGTTGCTCGGCACATCCAGCGCCGGCAGCGGAGTTTTCGGTTCGGCGCGCAAATGCTCGGTGCACAGGTAGCGTTCGCGCAGGCGCTGCATGATCGCCTGGGCCTGGATGCCCCCGTCCTGCATGGAGATGCTGGCGCAGCCCATCAGGTAGCGGTAACCGCCTTCGTTGAGCACTTCGGCCAACTCGCCCCAAAGCACGGCGATGGTTGCGCCGTTGCGGTAGGCCGCGTCGACGCAGGTGCGGCCGATTTCCAGCACCGGGCCTTCCAGGTGCGGCAGACCGTGCAGGCTGAATTCTTCTTCGCTGTAGAAGCGCCCCAGGCTGGCGGCAGCGC
Source organism: Pseudomonas sp. FEMGT703P (assembly GCF_002786345.1). Classification (NCBI taxonomy): domain Bacteria; kingdom Pseudomonadati; phylum Pseudomonadota; class Gammaproteobacteria; order Pseudomonadales; family Pseudomonadaceae; genus Pseudomonas; species Pseudomonas sp. FEMGT703P. The sequence goes on from NZ_PGCM01000005.1 coordinate 553,024, forward strand.
GGTGGTCGAGCAGGCGGGTAGTGGCCACCAGCTCACCGCTGTTGAGGTCACGTACGCCGATGTGTTGGCAGTGAATGTCGTAGTCATCCATGTCCAGGCCCAGTTCGGCACCCTTGAGCTTGGCATCGAATTCGGCGCTGAATACGCGAAAGCGCAGCGCCTGGGCTTCGCGCAGGGCGGCAGCGCCGTGTAAGCGCTCGGCCTGCAGGCGACGAGCTGGGGTGGTGCGGTCGCGGGTGATTGCCATTTGGGTCATGCCGTCATCTCCGTTAGCCGGCTTTTTGCCTTGCAGCCGGTCGATCTTGTTGGGCAAGCTCAGGCTAGGTAGCGGCGGTGTCACCTCCGTGAATCTTTGGTGATGCTTGTGTGACAGTGACTTCGATAACCCCAACAAGGAGCAATGCATGCCCTGGCAACAGTTGTTGAGCCCGCAAACGCGTCTGCCGGTCGCGGGGCTGGAGGAGTGGTACGCCAGCCTGCTGGAACGCATCGGCCACCCGACCCCGTTGCAGCTGGCCTTGCTCGGTGGTCGGCTGGCAGCGACGCCGGGGTTGGCGTTTCTCGCCGGTTATCAAGGTGCGTTGCGCGCACTCTGGCCGGCCGCGCCCTGGACCCTGGGCGCACTGTGCGTCACCGAAAACCGCAGCACCCGCCCGGCTGATATGGCTACGCGGATCGACGCGCTGAGCCTTGATGGCCGCAAGGATTTCGTCACCGCCGCCGAAGCCGCTGACTGGCTCTTGGTGACTGCGCGTGAGGAAGTAGTCGGTGCGCCGGTACAGCTGGCTCTAGGCGTGGTGCGCAATGGCGCGCCGGGTGTGCAGATCGAGACGCTGCCAGCGTTGCCGTTGATGCCGGATGTCAGCCATGGCCGCCTGCATCTGCAGGGCGCGCAGTGCGAACGTCTGGCCGGCGATGGTTGGGATGACTACGTAAAACCCTTCCGCACATTGGAAGACACTCACGTGCTGGCGGCGCTGACCGCCTGGCTGTTTGGTGTGGGCCAGGAGTCGGCCTGGCCGCAGGCCCTGCAATTGCGCTTGCTCGGCTTGCTGGCCGGCTGCGCGGAAGTGGCGCGGCAATGCCCGAGTACGGCGGGCAGTCACGTGATGCTGGCTGGGCTGTTTGCCCAGTTCGACAGTTTGCGCCCTGATTTGGACAATGCCTTTGCTGCGGGTGATGCGCAATGGGCGCAGCTCTGGCAGCGCGACAAGGGTTTGCTGACGATTGCCGGCAGCGCGCGCAGCAAACGTCTGCAGAAGGCGCAGGCCGTGCTCGGCATCAACCTTTAACTCGGCATGGCGTGCCGGCTTGATCCAGATCAGTAAGACTGAGCCGCTGCGTCAGTAAGCTCGCGGGCTTTCGGGAGAGAGCCTGCCATGCGACGCGAGCCCATAGTGCTGTTCGATAACGGCGAGCATCAATGCATGATGTTCGATGATCTGGTCAGCGGGGAGGGCGTGCAGTCCAACCAGTTTCTGATCACCGACAACGAGCAGTACCTGTTGCTCGACCCGGGCGGCGATCTGACTTACACGCCGTTATCGCTGGAGCTGTCCAAGCATATCCCGGTGCAGGATCTGACCTATATCTTTGCCTCGCACCAGGACCCGGACATCATCGCCTCGCTGGACAAATGGCTGCTGCACACGCGTGCGCGGGTGATCTGCTCCAAGCTCTGGGCGCGCTTTCTGCCGCATTTGACGGCCAACTACCTGGCACTCAGCCGTGGCATCAACACCTTTGACCGGATCATCGCGCTGCCGGATCGCGGTCAGTCGTTTGCCCTGGGTAAATGCACGCTCAAGGCGGTGCCTGCGCACTTTCTCCACTCGGTGGGCAACTTCCAGCTGTATGACCCGGTGAGCAAGATCCTGTTTTCCGGAGATATGGGCGCCTCGATGGTTGATGACGCGCACCCGGTGAGCGACTTCGTCAACCATGTGCCGAACATGCTCGGCTTTCACCGACGCTATATGGCCAGTAACAAGGTCTGCCGCCTGTGGGCGGCGATGGTCCGAGAGATGGATGTGGCGATGATCGTGCCGCAGCACGGCCGGCCTTTTGTCGGCGCGGAAATGATCAATGCTTTTCTCTACTGGATCGAGAACCTGGAGTGCGGCATGGATCTGATGGGGCCGGAAGATTTCCGTTTGCCTAAATAAGCGCGAGCTTGAAGTCTGCTGCGCATCGGCCCGGCAGCGTTAAAAACAGGTCTCTCGTTCGCGAGACTTTAAACAGCTTTTCGCACAGTGACTTTTCGCGCCGAATCACCGGCTAAACCGGCGTGTTCGGCGCTTTTTGTCGTCATCGGCGCCATGCTACGGTGCCGCCTTCGATCCCAGCAGAGGCGGCTCCATGTCCTTCACTCCCTTTCCCGCGCGGCGGCTGATGCTGGCGTGCGTCTTCGCCCTAGGCTGCGCTACGGCGCACGCCGAGAACTGGCCTGGCAGTGACTGGGACAGCCAGTTGGCCGCGCCCAGCGCCGCGCTCAGTGAGCTGGAAAACTATGCCTTCCCGGCCCGCGATGACTCCACCCGCAAGGGCGTACGTACCGATGCCCTGTTGGTGATCCGCGATGGCCAGGTGGTTTACGAGCGCTACGCCGCGCCGACCACTGCCGCCACGCCACACCTGACCTGGTCGATGGCCAAAAGCCTGTTGGCCACCACCATGGGTGTGGCCTATGGTCAGGGCCTCTTCCGTCTGGATGCGCCGGTGGCGGATTACTACCCGCCGTTTGCGGCGCATCCGCAGGTCAAGGTCGGTCATCTGCTCAACTGGGCCTCGGGCCTGGACTGGCAGGAAGACTATGAATATGCGCCGCTGAAATCCTCGGTGGTGGCAATGCTCTACACCCGCGGTCGCAGTGATATGGCGGCGTTCACCGCCGCGCACAGCGCCGATGCCGAGCCGGGCGAGCGCTTCCGTTATTCCAGTGGCGATACCAACGTGCTCGCCGCTGCGTTGAAAAACATCGTGGGCGAAGCGGCTTACGCCGATTACCCCTGGACTGCATTGTTCGATCCGCTCGGCATTACCACTGCCGTATGGGAGCGTGATGCCGCCGGCACCTTTGTTGGTTCTTCCTACGTGTATATGAGCGCCCGCGACCTGGCCCGTGTCGGCCTGCTGATGCAGCACGATGGTCGCTGGGGCGAGCAGCAGTTACTGCCCAAGGCCTGGGTCGACTTCAATCGCACGCCCTTTGCCAACTACCAGTCACAAGCTGACAAGCCCGGCGAAGCTGTACCGGGCGGCCAGTGGTGGCTGAACGCGGCGGTAGCCGGTGCAAGCAGGCCGTGGCCGGATGCGCCGGAGGACACCCTGGTGGCGTCCGGGCACTGGGGGCAGGGCTTGTATGTGATCGCCAGCGAAAATCTGGTGATCGTGCGCTATGCCGATGACCGCGATGGCAGCTTTGATCGCAACCATTTCCTCAAGTTGGTTCTCGCCGCGTTGGCCGATGAGGTGCAGCCATGATTCGTCGTCGTCCGTTCAGCAGCCTGTTGTTGCTGATTGTGCTGTTGCTCGCTGCTCTTGCCTGGCAGAACCGCGCACACCTGCAAGCCTTCCCAGGCATCATCGGCGCCTACTCGGCCAAGGAATATTGTTCGTGCCGTTATGTCGCGAATAACCCGGCCGACTACTGCGAGGCGTATGTCGCTCAGTATGTTTCGCTCTCCGGCTTTTTCGACGACCAAGCCAACAAGCGCGTGACCGCGCGCGGCCTGGGCAGCACCCAGAGTGCTCAGTGGTTAGGCCCGCGTCAGGGTTGCCAGTTGTTACCGCAGGCTGCGCCGCTGCCATAACACGGTGGCGACCTGGTCGTTCCGCCGGCAGGGTTTGCAAGGCCCTGCTGGACGGCTATGGTGGCGTCTCAATTTCCCATGCGTGAGACGCAATGCGCAGAATCAACTGCAATATGAACCGTCATGCCGCATAACGTCTTTCCTTGGCGACGCGGTAACGCACTGACGCTGCTGATCGACGGGCCGCAGTTTTTCGTGCAGATGCTGGCGCGCATCGACGCCGCGCAGCGACAGGTCGAACTGGAACTCTATCTGGTGGAAAGCGGAGCCTGTGGCAAAGCCCTGCTCGAGTCGCTGTGCGCGGCTGCTCAGCGTGGTGTTGCCGTGCGCTGTTTGCTGGATGCCTTTGGTGCGCAGGGGCTGCAGATGGCGGATCGTCAGTTGCTGCAGGCGGCTGGCGTGCAGGTGCAGTGGTACAACCCGCTGCGCTGGAAGCACGGCGTGCGCAACTTTCACCGTGATCACCGCAAGCTGCTGCTGGTCGATGGGCAGTTTGCCTTTGTCGGCGGTACGGGCGCGACCGATGAATTCTGGCAGCCGGAGCAAGACAGCAGCCGTTGGCATGAAGTCATGGTTGAAATCAGCGGGCCGCTGGTGGCCGACTGGCAACAGTTGTTCGAGCGTCAGTGGCAGGCGTCTCAGGCCTGGATCGCCTGGCGACCGCGCATGCCGTTACGCCTGAAGAATCTGCCGGCTTTGCCAGCGCTGGGGCAGGGCTTGGGTCGGGTGGCCTTTGCCGATGCGTCGCAGCACCGCGATATCCTGCTCTCTCTGGTGCGCGCCTTACGTGGCGCCAAGCAGCGTATCTGGTTGGCTACACCGTATTTCCTGCCGACGTGGCGGGTGCGCCGCACTTTACGTCAAGCGGCCAAACGGGGTGTAGACGTGCGCCTCCTGCTGGCTGGGCATCACACTGATCATCCGCCGGTGCGCTTTGCCGGGCAGCGCTATTACGCCAGTCTGCTTAAAGCGGGGGTGCAGATATTCGAGTACCAGCCGCGCTTTCTGCACCTGAAGATGGTGCTGGTAGATGACTGGGTCAGTGTCGGTTCCTGCAACTTCGACCACTGGAACCTGCGCTTCAATCTGGACGCCAACTTGGAAGCGCTCGATCCTGCCTTTACCGCCAGCGTGGCAGCGAGCTTTCAGGCGGACTTTGCCGATAGCCAGGAAATCACCCTGGCCGATTGGCGCGCACGGCCCTGGTGGCGCCGGCTGCAGCAGTCCATCTGGGGTGCGCTGGATCAGTTGCTGGTCAACCTGCTCGATCGTCGCCGCTAACCCGCACTTTCTCGGCCCGCACTTTTGTCTGGTGTAGGCTGGGCAGTGCGCCGCTATGCTCGGCCTATAACTCGAATAAGGATGCTGTCGATGCGTGGTCTGCCCTGGCTTGCGGTGCTGTTGGTGGTTGCCTTGAGTGGTTGCTCGACCCCTGGGGCGTTCTTTGGCGCCACCGAGGGCGAAGCGTTTCGTGAGCATGTGCTCAGCGATGACAACCACGCGCTGGTTTACCTCTACCGCCCGCAGAGCGACTGGGCGGATCAGGAGCTGGAAGCTCCGGCGCTGTTTCTGAACAACGCCCGTATCGGCAGCTTGCCGAGCAATGCCTACATGGTGCTGGAGTTTGATATCGCCAGTTATCAGCTGGAAATGCGCCGGCCGTTGTTTGGCACGCACTGGACCTTCTTCGCTGACGGCCCGCTGGACTTCACCCTGATCAGCAGCTTTACCCTGGACGCCGAAGCCGGCGGCATTTATTACCTGCGCTATGACGAACTCAACCCGCCGCCAGTCAATGAGCAGGCAGTCAGTCAGGGTGATGGTCCGCTGCAACTGGTGTCCCGCGAGGTAGCTGCGACGGAAATCGGTGCCACCCGTGAAATCCAGCCCTTCGAGCAGATCGCCGCCAGCGGCGAAACCGAGCGCATGCAGCGCAGTTTCTGGCGCAAGGTCGGCAAGTCGCTGGATAAGATCGGCATCTAAAACGCAACGGGCCAGCGCAAGGCTGGCCCGTTACCGCAACGTAAACATGGCCATTGCGGCCATGCGTCGATCCTTTAGATCAGCTCGACCGCTACAGCTGTAGCTTCGCCGCCACCGATGCACAGCGAGGCGATGCCGCGCTTGCCGCCGGTGTTCTTTAGCGCGTTGATCAGGGTCAGGATGATTCGCGAGCCGGTAGAGCCGACCGGATGGCCCTGGGCGCAGGCGCCGCCGTAGACGTTGACCTTGGCGTGATCCAGGCCGTGTTCGCGGATGGCCAGCATGGTGACCATGGCGAAGGCTTCGTTGATCTCGTACAGGTCAACGTCGGCCTTGTCCCAGCCGGTTTTCTTCAGCAAGTTAGTGATCGAGCCAATCGGCGCGATGGTGAACTCGCTTGGGTCCTGGCTCTGCGTGGCATGGGCAACGATCTTCGCCAGCGGCGTGAGGCCACGTTTGGCGGCTTCTTCAGCGGTCATCAACAGCAACGCCGAGGCGCCGTCGGAGATCGAGCTGGCGTTAGCCGCAGTGATGCTGCCGTCCTTGCGAAACGCTGGCTTCAGGCCGGGGATTTTCTCCAGATTGGCGTTCAGCGGCTGCTCGTCATCCTTGATCACGACATCACCCTTGCGGCCGCTGACGGTGATCGGAACGATTTCCGCATCCAACGCACCGCTGGCGATGGCGGCCTGAGCGCGTTTCAGCGACTCGATGGCGTAGGCATCCATCTGCTCACGGGTGATGCCGTACTGGTCAGCAGTTTCCTGGGCGAAAGAGCCCATCAGGCGGCCGGTGCGCGCATCTTCCAGGCCGTCGAGGAACATGTGGTCTTTGATCTCGCCGTGGCCCATGCGCAAGCCTGCGCGGGCCTTGGTCATGATGTAGGGCGCGTTGGACATGCTTTCCATGCCGCCGGCGATCATCACGGTGTTGCTGCCGGCTTTGAGCGAATCAAACGCCATCATCACGGCTTTCATGCCCGAACCGCAGAGCTTGTTGATGGTGGTGCAGCCGGTGGCAGCGGGCAGGCCAGCGTTCAGCGACGCCTGGCGCGCCGGGCCCTGCTTCAGGCCGGCTGGCAGCACGCAGCCCATGATCACTTCCTGCACATCGGCAGGCGCAACCCCGGCGCGCTCTACTGCGGCACGAATGGCGGCCGCACCAAGGTCAACCGCAGCAATGCTCGACAGGCTGCCTTGAAAACCACCCATCGGCGTACGTGCGCCGCTGACGATGACGATATCGGACATCGGGAAACTCCTCGTTTTTGTAGTAGGTCGCAGGCCAAACAAATCGAATGCGAGCGTTCGATTCTACTGCGTGACTAAAAATGCCCAAAGAGTCACGCAAAAAATCATTCTTTGGGCTGATTTGAGCCGGCTGCCAGGGCTCTAGATTGGGCCCACTGAAAAAACCAACAATAGGTACCGCCATGCTGCAGACCCGTCTGATTGCTCCCGCTGACAATGCTCACAATGCGCCGCTGCTGATCAAGCGGCTGCTGCTGTCGGGCATTCGCTACGAGAAAACCCGCGAAATCGTCTACCGCGATCAGCTGCGCTACAGCTATGCGACCCTCAACGAGCGTGTGGCGCGCCTGGCCAATGTGCTCACCGAGGCGGGGGTCAAGGCCGGTGACACCGTGGCCGTGATGGACTGGGACAGCCATCGTTACCTGGAGTGCATGTTCGCCATCCCGATGATCGGTGCGGTGCTGCACACCATCAACATCCGCCTGTCAGCGGATCAGATCCTCTACACCATGAACCATGCCGACGATAAGTTCGTGCTGGTCAACAGCGAGTTTGTGCCGCTGTACAAGGGCATCGAAAGCCAGCTGACGACGGTAGAGAAGACCATCCTGCTTACCGATGCGGCTGAGAAAACCGCCGACTTGGGTGGCCTGGTCGGTGAATACGAAAACCTGCTGGCCGCCGCCAGCCCGCGTTACGACTTCCCGGACTTCGACGAGAACTCGGTCGCCACCACCTTCTACACCACCGGCACCACCGGCAACCCCAAGGGTGTGTACTTCAGCCACCGCCAACTGGTGCTGCACACCATGGCCGAAGCCAGCGTGCTGGGTAGCCTGGACAGCATCCGCCTGCTCGGCACCAACGATGTGTATATGCCGATCACCCCAATGTTCCATGTGCATGCCTGGGGTATCCCATATGTGGCCACCATGCTGGGGATCAAGCAGGTCTATCCCGGTCGTTATGAGCCAGATCTGCTCTGCCGGCTGATTAAAGATGAAAAGGTCACCTTCTCCCATTGCGTGCCGACCATTCTGCAGATGGTGTTGGCCGCGCCAGGTGCTCAAGGCCATGATTTTGGCGGTTTGAAGATGATCATCGGTGGCAGCGCACTCAACCGCTCGCTCTATGACATGGCCAAGGCGCGGGGCATTCAGTTGACTGCTGCGTATGGCATGTCGGAAACCTGTCCGCTGATTTCCTGTGGCCATATCAACGATGAGCTGATGGCCGGTAGTGAAGATGAACGCACCACCTACCGCATCAAGGCCGGCGTGCCGGTGCCGTTGGTGGAAGCGGCAATCATGTCTGCCGACGGCACCCTGTTACCTGCTGATGGCGAAACACAGGGCGAACTGGTGTTGCGTGCGCCGTGGCTGACTCAAGGCTATTTCCGTGAGCCGGAGAAGGGTGCAGAGCTTTGGGAACACGGCTGGCTGCACACCGGTGACGTGGCGACCATCGATGACTTCGGCTTTATCGATATTCGCGACCGCATCAAGGATGTGATCAAGACGGGCGGCGAATGGATTTCCTCCCTGGAGCTGGAAGACCTGATCAGCCGTCACCCGGCAGTACGTGAAGTAGCTGTGGTTGGTGTGGTCGATCCGCAGTGGGGCGAGCGGCCGTTTGCCCTGTTGGTGTTGCGCGAAGGCCAGAGCCTGGATGCCAAGGGCCTCAAGGAACACCTCAAGCCTTTTGTCGATCAGGGCAGCATCAACAAGTGGGCGATACCATCGCAGATCGCCCTTGTTACCGAAGTTCCCAAGACCAGCGTTGGCAAGCTGGATAAGAAACGTATTCGCCTGGATATCGCCCAGTGGCAAGCATCCGGTAGCCCATTTCTGTCCACTGTCTGAGCACATTGTGTTGCGGGCGAAGCGCATGCCTCGCCCGTTGAGTTTTCAGTCTCAACACTAGTTGTTTAGGGGCTTCCAAGGGGACGTTAAACAATTTACCGGGGTGGGTTACAGGGTGATGGGCACTCGTCGATGCACGTTATCCCAGTCCCGCTTCGGTGACTGATCAGTCAAACAAGCGTTTGGCTTGCTAATTGCTCGTTCCAAGCCATTCTTGGCTCTGCCGGCCGTGCTAACCACGCCGAAACCTGCGAGCCAGAGTGCCTGGGGGCTGCAAATCACACTTTAGAGGGATCAAGCAGAAGTACCCGCTGGCTATAGTCCGCACCATCCATAACAAAAAACACATGGAGTAGCGTCGATGACAAAAACAAAACAAACCTGGCGCCTGGCAAAACTGCCACTGGCCGTCAGCCTCGCATCCACCCTCGCCGCACCTGCATTCGGTGTTACTTTCAATATCGGTGAGATCGAAGGTCAACTCGATTCGTCCCTGTCTGTTGGGTCTAGTTGGTCGGTGCGTGGCGCAGATCCAGATCTTGTTGGTTTTAACAATGGTGGCGACGGTCTTTCGCAGACTTCAGATGATGGCCATGCCAACTTCAAGAAAGGCGAAACCTTCTCCAAGATTTTTAAAGGTATTCACGATCTTGAGTTGAAGTACGGTGATACCGGTGTTTTTGTTCGCGGTAAATATTGGTACGATTTCGAGTTGAAAGACGAAAGTCGCATCTTCAAAGATATTGACGACAGCAATCGTAAAGAAGGTGCACAAGCTTCTGGTGCGCAGATTCTTGATGCTTTTGTTTATCACAACTACTCAATTGCTGATCAGCCGGGTTCCGTACGTCTAGGCAAGCAAGTTGTAAGTTGGGGTGAAAGTACTTTTATTCAGAACAGTATTAACTCGATTAACCCCGTCGATGCTGCCGCGTTCCGTCGCCCAGGTGCGGAGATTAAAGAGGGGCTGATCCCTGTTAATATGTTTTATGTTGCTCAAAGTCTTACTGAAAATCTCTCGATGGAGGCTTTCTATCAGTTAGAATGGGATCAAACTGTAGTTGATAATTGTGGTACTTTTTTTGCTCAGGCTGATATTGTGGCTGATGGCTGCGATGATAATCTAAGAGTGTTGCGGGCGCGTAATACATTGCCTTTGACTGCTCTAGGTGCTGCAAATGCTTTTGGAGTTGATATTAATAATGAAGGGGTTTTGGTTAAGCGAGGTGCAGATCGCGATGCACGTGATGATGGTCAGTGGGGACTTGCATTCCGATATTTCTTTGAGCCACTAGATACTGAATTTGGTTTGTATGCAATGAATTATCATAGTCGTACGCCAATTTTTAGTGCCCAGGCGGGCAGTCAGGCTGCATATACTGCAATTGACAACTTTGTGGCTGCAGATGTTGCGAATCGCGCCGGGCTGGCTTCGCTACTAGCCGCCGGTGGCGGTAATTATTTTATGGAGTATCCAGAAGATATACGCCTCTATGGTATGAGTTTCTCAACCACATTGCCTACCGGAACAGCTTGGGCTGGTGAGCTAAGCTATAGGCCTAATGCGCCTGTACAGTTGAATTCTACAGATATTTTGTATGCCGGGTTAAAGCCTTTGGGGCAAATGACTAACACTGGTGCTGTGTTTAGAGGCGCTGGTATTGCCAACGTTTCACTGCTCGATTCGGGCTTCGGTTCCACTGCTAATGGTTATAATCGTAAAGAAATAACCCAATTCCAAACTACCTTTACTCACTTTTTTGATCAGGTTATGGGGGCTAGTCGTTTAACTCTGGTGGGTGAGGTTGGGGTTGCTCACGTGGGCGGGCTTGAGGACTCTGACGATGTTCGTTATGGTCGTGATCCGATATATGGCCCAGGTCCTCTTTCTGGTAATTATGCTGTGTCGGGAGTTGGTGTATTCCCGGCATGCCAAGGTCTAAATATTGCGACTTTGGGTAATAATCGAAATGCAGAAAATGCTACGAAATACTGTGAGGATGATGGTTTCGTCACCAGTACTTCGTGGGGCTATCGTGCGCGCGCTATCTGGGATTATCCCGATGCGGTTGCCGGTATTAACTTGCGTCCAAGCATTTCCTGGTCCCACGATGTTGATGGCTATGGTCCTAATGGTATTTTCAATGAAGGTAATAAGGCTGTAAGTCTTGGTCTGGATGCTGACTATCAGAATACCTACAACGCCAGCCTGTCCTACACCGACTTCTTCGGTGGCAAATACAACACTAGTGTTGACCGCGACTTTGTTGCGCTCAGCTTTGGCGTGAACTTCTAAGTAAGCGGACGAGATTTTGAGGACGACTATGACTATGAAAACAACAAAAAGTCTGCTGCAAACTGGCGCCCTGACACTTTCGCTGTTGGCGAGTGGTGTGATGGCGGCAGTATCGCCGGATGAAGCGGCCAAACTGGGTACTACGCTGACGCCAGTCGGTGCGGAAATGGCTGGTAATGCGGATGGTTCGATTCCAGCCTGGACTGGCGGCCTGCCAGCCAGCGCAGGCACTGCCGATAGCGCAGGCTTCCTGTCGGACCCGTTCCCGAGTGAGCAGCCGCTGTTCACCATCACCGCGCAAAACGTCGATCAGTACAAAGACAAGTTGACCCCTGGCCAGCTGGCGATGTTCAAGCGTTATCCGGAAAGCTACAAAATGCCGGTGTTCGCGACCCATCGTACGGCCACCATGCCGGACTTCATCCTGGCAGCTGCGAAGAACAACGCAGTCAACACCAAGATGGTCGAGGGCGGTAATGGTCTGGAGAACTTCGAGCAGGCTAACCCCTTCCCGATTCCGAAGGACGGTCTGGAAGCCATCTGGAACCACATCACCCGCTACCGTGGTGGCAGCGTTAAGCGTCTGGTAACCCAGGCGACTCCGCAGCCGAACGGTTCCTACAGCCTGGTTTACTTCCAGGATGAGTTCACCTTCCGTGGTGCACTGAAGGATGCCGATACCAGCAAGCCAAGCAACGTACTGTTCTACTTCAAGCAACGGGTAACTGCTCCGTCGCGTCTGGCCGGTAACGTGTTGTTGGTACACGAAACCCTTAACCAGGTGAAAGAGCCTCGTCTGGCGTGGCTGTACAACGCTGGTCAGCGTCGTGTGCGTCGTGCGCCGCAGGTTTCGTATGACGGTCCAGGTACCGCTGCTGACGGTCTGCGTACTTCCGACAACTTCGACATGTACAACGGTGCACCTGACCGTTACGAGTGGAAGCTCAACGGTAAGAAGGAGATCTACATTCCTTACAACAGCTACCGTCTGGACTCGCCGAAGCTGAAGTATGACCAGATCATCAAGGCTGGTCATATCAACCAGGACCTGACCCGTTACGAGCTGCACCGCGTATGGCACGTGACCGCAACCCTGAAATCGGGCGAGCGTCATATCTATGCCAAGCGTGACTTCTACCTCGACGAAGATACCTGGCAAGCTGCTGCCATCGACCACTATGACGGTCGCGGTACCCTGTGGCGTGTGGCTGAAGCCCATGCTCAGTACTACTACGACAAGCAAGTGCCGTGGTACAGCATCGAGACCCTGTATGACCTGCTGTCTGGTCGTTACCTGGCTCTGGGTATGAAGAACGAAGAGAAGAGTGCGTACGAGTTCGACTACCCTGCGAAGGAAAGCGATTACACCCCAGCGGCCCTGCGCCAGGCTGGCGTGCGCTAAACCTGAGTCACGCTGCATAAAGAACCGGCCCATTGGGCCGGTTTTTTTATGGCCTACTATCCTTGGCGGCAACCCGTCGGGTTCTCGCTAGGCAGCGTTAATACTGGCTCCCGGCTATTTTTTAGGCCTGGGCAACGCAAGTGATCATGCAGCAAATGGATAATCAATCATTGCTGTTTACTAATGGATGCCCGCAAGGGCTTCAAATGCAGGCATCAAGCGGCTAGTCTGCGGGGCATTGGTAGTGCCTCTGCCTGACTACTACAAGAACTGGCTGATGACTGATCTATCCCGTATTTCTGGCTTAGTGGCTGCGCCTAGTGGGCTCGGCGGGCATTTCTATCGCCCACCCTTGCCGGCCAGTTATGTGCCGCGCCCTGGGTTGTGTGAGCGTCTGCTTGGCGGTCTGGCGGGGCGTTTGCTGCTGGTTACTGCGCCGGCCGGTTTCGGTAAAAGCTCATTGGCCACTGAGTTTTGCGAGCATCTGCCAGAACAGTGGCAAAGCCTGTGGCTGGGTTTGAGTTCGCGGGACAGTGACCCTGGACGCTTTCTGGAGCGTTTGCTGAGCGGCCTACAGCAGTTTTTCCCTGGGGTTGGGCAAGAAGCACTCGGGCTGCTGCGGCTGCGGCAACGGCATCAGCCATTTGCTTTCGAAGAATGGCTCGACGGCCTGCTTGATGAGCTGGCGCTCTGGCTTGACCCGCAGAAACCGCTGTTGCTAGTGCTGGATGACTATCACCTGGCCCAAGGTGCTGTGCTCGATCGTTGTTTGCAGTTTTTTTTGAGCCATTTACCAGCTGGCCTGGTGATGCTGGTGACCAGCCGCCAGCGCCCGGACTGGCATCTGGCGCGGCTGCGTTTGTCGCGTCAGTTACTGGAGCTGCATGAGCAGGACTTGCGCCTGACGGACACTGAAAGCACAGAGTTGCTGAGGTTGCAGGGGGCTGAGCTGTCGGCTGATGCGCTGACCGCCTTGCTGTTGCGCAGTGAGGGTTGGGTCGCAGGGTTACGCCTCTGGTCCCTGGCTGTTAGTGAGGCACAGGAGTCGACTGCGCTACCGGCGCATGTGCAAGGTGGCGATGGATTGATTCACGACTACCTGCTGGAGGAGGTGATAGAGCGCCAGCCGGCGGACGTGCAGGCTTTTCTCTATGAAACAGCCAGCCAAGAACGCTTCTGCGCCGAGCTGTGTGATGCCCTGCGTGATGCCCATGACAGCGCCGCGATTCTCCGTCATCTGCAGGCGCATCAGGTGTTTCTAGTGCCGCTGGATGAGCAGGGCAAATGGTTTCGCTATCACCACCTGTTTTCCGACCTGCTGCGCAGTCGTCCGCAGCCCACTTCTGGCCTGCACCTGCGCGCATGCCGCTGGTTTAGTGCCGAAGGTTTGTTGGATGAGGCTATTGAACAGGCGTTGCGTGCCGGTCAGCCGGACGTGGCCGCGAACCTGGTACAGAACCTCTCCGAAGAGCAACTGCTGGCCGAGCAGAATGTCGCAACTTTACTGCGCTGGAAGATGGACTTGCCGGACAGCCTGCTGACCAGCACGCCGCGCCTGATTCTGCTGTATGGCTGGGCCCTGGCGTTGGCTTGCCAACTGGATGCTGCCGAAGAACTGCTGGCTGAGCTGGGGCGCTTTCTACCTGCCCGTGAGCGCAACGAGCAAGAAGGCCTACTGGCACAGTGGTTGGCCCTGAGCGGGGTGATTGCGCGTGGGCGCGGTGACAGTGCCAAGGCCCAGGCCTATTGCAGCGAAGCGCTGAGCTGTCTGCCATTGGACCGTTACGGGCAGCGCCTGATGTGCCTGTCTAGCCTGGCCAACCTGGCGATTGTGCACGGTGATCTGTGGCGTGCCCGTGGGCTGAACCGCGAAGCATTGGAGCTGGCGCAGCGCGTTGGTAACCCGTTGTTCGAGGCGCTGGCCCATTACGATCGCGCGCGGGTGTTGCAAGCCCGCGGCGAAGTGCTGCGGGCGCTCGATGAAGTGCGTCATGGCCAGCAGCGCCTGGCCCGTCTGCCGGCTCAGCGGCAGTATGCAGCGCGCGGTCGACTGACTCTCTATGAGGGTTATCTGCTGAGCCTGCGCCTGCAACCGCAACAGGCCCGGCAACGTTTGCTGGCTGGGATCGCCGAAGCGCGTGGTTGCCGCGACATTAGTGTGTTGATCGGTTACTGCGTACTGGCCAGTCTGGAAGGGCGCAGCGGTAACTTGCCGGAGGCCTTTGCTCAGCTGGCCGAGGCTGAGCGGCTGATGCATATCTGGGACATTCCGCCGATCTATTACCTGGCGATGATCACCCTGACCAAATGTGAGCTGTGGCTGCGCCAGGGGCAAGCCGAGCTGGCGGGGGTCTGGCTGAGTCGTCTGTTGGATACCTACGGCGGTGAACAGGCAGCTGCGGCCCCGGAGTTCCATCCGCAGCTGCCGCTGCATATCCAATTGCATCTGGCCACCCACGAACGTCTGCAGGGGGAAGACGAACTCGCCGAGCGGCGTTTGCGTGGTTTAAGCCAGCTGGCGCAGAACGCCGGTGGCCAGTTGCTGGGGGCGATTGCGCAGATGCAGCTGACCGCCTTGCTGTATGACAACGGGCGTGAGCGTGAAGCACAGCAGCAGTTGCGCAGTGCGCTGCAGGCAGCGGCCGGCGGTGGTTTACTACCCTTCCATGGCCTGCTGACACGGCAGCCTGAGTGGTTGCGTGAGCAATTGCTGGCGTATGAAGCCAGCCCGTTGATTGAAGCCTTGTTGCAGCACTTGCCGCAGTCAGCGCATGTCGTCAGCCAAGACGATTACGCGGGAGTGGTCGATGCGTTGAGTTCGCGTGAATTGTCCGTGCTGCAATTAATCGCCCAAGGCTGCTCCAATCAGGAGATCAGCGACAGCCTGTTTATCTCCCTGCACACGGTGAAAACCCACGCCCGGCACATCAATAGCAAGCTTGGGGTGGAACGGCGCACCCAGGCCGTGGCGCGGGCCAAGAGCCTGGGTCTATTGCGCTGACTCAACGGGTACTGATAGATCGAGGCTACGCGTAGGTGCCTTGCGCGGTTGTGCTGCTGCGGCCGCGAGCTTCTCCTGAACATCCTGCTGAATGCTCAGTAGCACTGGCTGCAGTTCACGCATGTTCGCCTGCACTTCTGCGTAGGCATGCTGCTGCGCCAGTTGTTCGACGCGTTGCAGCAGGGTTTCACGCACCTCCCCACTCAAATGAATAAACAGCTCTGGCAGCTGTTTGCTCAGCTCGGCGCTGTAGAGCACCAGTTCTTCACGGCCAAATTGTTTGGTCAGGCCCAGGTAATCCAGTGCGCTGGACGTGAGCATGGCCGCGGCGGCCTTGGTTTCATGCAGGCCTTGCAGGCGTACCGGGTTGCTTTGCTCGCTTTCCGAGAGGGTCATCCAGAATTCGGTGGTCAGGGTAAACAGCACCGCCTGCTGACGCAGTGAATAACTCATCAAGCCCAGCGCTTCGGCGGCATAGGGCTGTTGCACGGCGCGGAAATCAAAGTACAGGCGCATCAACTCCTTGAGGCGAAACAGCGCTTCGCGGGCTTCGTTCTGCCGCAGTTCCAGGGGTGCGTAGATGTTGAGCTGAGGACGGAAGTTCTCTTCGCTGACCATGCGCTGGTAGATCGGCCCGGTGAACTCGCCGCTGCGCCGAGGGAGGGCGTTGAGCTGGGTGTTGTCGACCTTGTTCAGCGCCTCCAGCAGTTGTTGGTAGTCAGCGCTGTTCCAGGGTTTGTGGATATCGGGAATCTTCTGCCCGAGGTAGAACAGCTCAGTGGCCTGTACGGGTGTTAGCAGAACCAGCAAAAGGATGGCCAGCGGTAGGCAAAGGCGGCGTGGTAGCGTGGTCAGCACAACAATAATCCTGCGGCGATGGCGTTCAGAGTAATCAACTGCAGAGTAACCAGCTTGCTCTGCTGCGTCACCCGCGCCTTGGTTGGGAAGTGTGCAATGCAGCAAGCCTTGGCTGAGCTCGGTGCTGTTCGTGCGGTGTTCGAGGATCTGGGTGGTTACGGCGCGGTGGCCCAGCAGCAGGAACAGGACGGTGACGGGCCGCTGATCGGCCATCTGCAACGCACCAATATCCAGCTGGCGGCGATCCCGGTGTTTGCGCGCAAGGGCCTGGCTGACACTACGGTGAATGACCTGCTGGCGGCGGCCAATGTGTCGCGGCGCACCTTCTACAAATACTTCGAAAACAAGATGCAGGTGCTCGAAGGCATCTACCAGACGGCGGTGTCCCTGCTGTTGTCGCGCTTCAGTGAAATGCAGAGCATCGCCGGCAGCCCGCAGGCCTGGTTGCAGGGCATGGTTGGGCGTTATTTCGACTATCACCTGGCGGTCGGGCCGATTATTCGCCTGATGCAGGAAGAGGCTCTGCGCGCCGACTCACCTTTGGCCGCCCACCGCCAGCGGGCACATGCCGAGATGGCGCGGCTGCTGGCTGAGCGCCTGCATGGCGCCACTCAGGCGGCCGAGCCGCTGACCTACCGCGCGCTGATTTGGGCCATGGAAACGGCATCACTGGAACTGCTTGGCCGCGCCGCCAGCCGCGCAGAAATCGAACAAGCCAAGCGCGTGCTCAGTGAGCTGCTGATCGCCTCGCTGTGTCCCGCGCCTCGCTCAACCTAGGTTAGGCGTCAGGTTTAAGTGGGCGTGCTCTGATAGACCGGATACGTCTTTCCCATAACAACAATCTAGAGGTGCCTGCATGTCTGCTTCCAGTCTCTCGCTGACGCCACCGCTGGCGGCCGGTTTTGCCCGTCTGGGCTTCGGCGCCCTGCCGCTGGAGCGCCTCAAAGCGCGCTATGGCAATGCCGCCAATGGCTCGCGTTACATCGAACTCGACGGTTTCAATCTGCACTACCGCGATGAGGGCAGTCGCGATAAGCCGGTGCTGGTCTTGATCCACGGCGTGGTGGCTTCGCTGCACACCTGGGATGACTGGTTGCCAGCCTTTGCGGCGGATTACCGGGTGATTCGCTTCGATGTGCCGGGTTTCGGCCTCACCGGCCCTGCCCGCGATGGTGTGTATTCCGCTGAGCGGATGATCAAGGTATTCGGCCTGCTGCTCGACTACCTCTGCGTAAACAAGGCATCGATTGTCGGCAACTCGCTGGGCGGTTATATCGCCTGGAACTTCGCCCTGGCGCAGCCGCAGCGGGTGGAGAAGCTGGTGCTGATCGACCCGGCCGGTTATCACATGCACAAGGTGCCGTGGATGATTGCCGCCGCTGCCTTGCCCGGTGCCACCGTGGCGATGCCGATGTGGATGCCACGTGCGCTGATCGCTCAGGGCATCAAAGAAGTTTACGGCGAACCAGCACGGATCAAACCGGGCGTGGTGGATCGTTACAACGACCTGACGCGCCGGCCGGGCAATCGCCGAGCGATGATGGATATCTTCCGCGTGCTGCTCAAGGTCAATAAGGAAGAGCTGCACGGCACTTCGGCGCGGGTCGCACAGATTCAGGCGCCAACCCTGCTGCTGTGGGGCGAGCGTGATCGCTGGATTTCGCCCAAGCATGTGCCGCTCTGGCAACGTGACCTGCCGGGGATTCAGGTAAAAACCTACCCGGGCGTTGGGCACATTCCGATGGAGGAAATCCCACAGCAAAGCGCGGCTGATGCCCTGCGCTTTCTCCAGGGCTGATAAAGCAGAGTCCGACTGCGGCGGCAGCGCTGTCGCAATCGGTGAATAAAGAAGAATAAAAAAGGGAGCCAGCTGGCTCCCTTGTCGTTGTACTTCAGCGTTTGGCTCAGGCCGCCTGGCTTTGCACGGGTAGGTCGAATTCACTGCGGGTCTGGTAGAGCAACTCCAGGTTGTTGTGCTCCCAGGGGTGGAAGTTAGGTTTGAAGAAATCGCGGTAGGTGCTGATCAGCGGGCGGAACACGCCTTCCTTGCCCCACATCCACTGAATGCCGTCGCGCCACACGCGCCAGTTCCACAGCAGGCCGTCCTGTTTGAGCATATGCGCCAGGCCGCGAGTGGTATCGAGCACGAAGAAGAAGGTGCCCATGATCATCGCCCGACGCAGCAGTTTACGGCTGCCGCAAACCTGGTTGTACACGTCGAAGGCCACGGCCTTGTGCTCGGTTTCCTCCAGCGCGTGCCAGCGCCACAGGCGCACCATGGTGGGGTGGGCACCTTCCAGGTGTTTCGGGTCCTTGAGTAGGCCGTCGGCCATGATTGCGGTGATGTGCTCCAGTGCAGCTGTGGCCGCCAGTTGCCGCTGCGGCGAGAACTTCTTCTGGGTATAGCGAATACGTGCCTGCGCGCGCTTTTCGATACGGGTGATGTTGTAACCCAGGTCGCGCAGGCGATTGCTGTATTCCAGATGCTCGCGGCTGTGGTGGCCTTCCTGGCCGATAAAGCCACGGATCTGCTCTTTCAGCACCGGGTCATCGATCTGGTCGCGGAAGTGCCGCACCGAGTCGATAAAGAAGCGCTCGCCGTCGGGGAACAACACCGACATGGCGTCGAACAGATGGCTTTTGAAGGCATCACCGCTGTGCCAGTGGCGCGGCAGCGGGTTGGGGAAATCGAAATCCATATGCCGTGGACGAATCTGCAAACCTGCCGGGGTAGTGCTGACCATGCTGACTCCCTGAGTCTGTGACTGAAGCGTGGCCTAACTATGGATTCGCCCCGTGCTTCGGCAAAGGTTCACAACAGCCAATCTTTCGGTCATATATGGCCAATATTGCACGTGTGTACCAAACGTAATGGTTTGTTGGCGCCGTGGTCATGATGCCAAGCCGCGGTGCTAGAGCGCTTACAGGGCGTTGAGGGGTTTCGCGGCCCGCGTGCGCCCAACCTTCGGTTGTGGTGATCGGTCGATTAAGTCCTGAGTATGGCCAAAGCCTTCGCACAACCGACGTAGGCGACTGACGTGGCACGGTGCGGCGGGGTGCCCTTGTCGGCTTTTGTCGAACAAGGTTATCGTCGCTGTCAGTGGTCATATCTGGCCAGATAATAAGAAGCCCATGAAGCCATCATTGAATTTCTCCGCTGAACTGGTTCCCGTTGCCTACGCCGCCGCCTTGCTCGACCTGGTTGAGGAGCTGGGCGTACCGCGCGCGCAGCTGTTTGCCGAGGCGCGGGTGCGCGCCGAAGTGCTGGGCAACCCTCAGGGGCGGTTGTCCTTTATTGATTTCACCCAGCTCACCAGCAGCGCTTTGCGCTTGTGTGATGAACCAGCGCTGGGCCTGCTGCTAGGCCAGCGGCTGAATGTCTCGACCCACGGCATCCTCGGTTATGCGGTGCTCTCCAGCGCCAACCTGGGCAAAGCCATGCAGTTCGCCCTCAAGTACTACCGCGTACTGGGCCTGACCTACGAACTGGAAATGGTCGAGCTGGGCGCGCGGATCGAACTGCGTGCCAGTGAGACCATGCCATTGGGTCCGCTCAGTCGCTTTGCTGCTGAAGGTTTGATGACCAGCCTCTACACCATTGCGCGCTTTCTGGTGGGCGAGCGTTTGCAGGAGGTCGAAGTGGGCTTTGCCCATGCCGCGCCGCATTACGCCGAGCGCTATGAACGGCTGTTCGGCGTCGCGGTGGCGTTTGAGCAGCCCTATCACCGCCTGAGCATGCCGATCACCTACCTGGACCGGCCGATGGCCCTGGCCAACCCGGCTACGGTGCAAATGTGCGAGCAACAATGCGAAGCCCTGCTGGCCAGCCTGGATGTACAGGACGGACTGCTGACCCGCGTGCGCCGCCTGTTGTTGGCGCGCCCCGGCGACTTCCCCGACCTGGCCAGTGCTGCCGAGGCCCTGCACACCAGTGGCCGTAGCCTGCGCCGACACCTGTCCAGCATGGGCACCAGTTACCAGCATGTGCTTGATGAAGTACGCAAGAGCCTGGCCCTGCAATACCTCACCACCACCCACCTGCCGCTATATGAAATCGCCTACCTGCTGGGCTTCAGCGACCCGTCGAATTTTCGCCGTGCGTTCAAGAAATGGACGGGTAAACTGCCCAGCGATTACCGCGCTGAGGAATAACCATGAGTTCTGCCGCAACCCCGACCCTGATCCGCGAAACCTTCCCCGTCGGGCCTTTGCAGTGCAACTGCACGATCGTCGGTGACCCTGTGACCAAGAAGGCCATCGTGGTCGATCCGGGCGGCAATCCTGATCTGATCATGGCGCGTCTGGAGGCGCACGGGTTGAAGGTGGTGAGCATCATTCATACCCACGCCCATCTGGATCACTTCCTCGCCTCTGGGCAGATGAAGGAGAAAACCGGCGCGACGTTGCATTTGCATAAAGAGGATCAGTTCCTCTGGGACAATCTGGAGATGCAGTGCCGCATGTTCGGCGTGCCTTACACCCCGGTGCCGGCCCCGGATCAGTGGTTGAGTGATGACGAAGAGCTGGCCTGCGGTTGTGGCGTAGCGCTGCACACGCCGGGGCATACGCCAGGTTCGATGAGCTTCTGGTTCCCCCAGGACAAGCTGCTGATCGCTGGTGATACCCTGTTCAAGCGTGGCATCGGGCGCACTGATTTGTGGGGCGGCGATTACCCAACCATTGAGCGTTCGATCAAGCAGCGCCTGTACAGTTTGGATGAAGACGCCACCGTGGTTACGGGGCACGGCGCTGATACGCGCCTCGGTGATGAGATGCGTGAGAATCCATTTGTTCGTGCTTAGCCGGTTGCTGGTCGGCGCAATGATCCCTGGCAGTGAACTTTAGCCAGGTATTGGGCTCGAAACCCGACGGTAAGCTTGTCCCGATCCGATATTCAAAGGAAGTACGCATGAAACTTTGGCGAAATCTGGCTGTTGTGACCCTCGGTCTTGGCGTACTCGCCGGCTGTACCACCAACCCCTATACCGGTGAGCGTGAGGCAGGCAAAGCGGGCATCTACGGTGGTGTTGGCGCAGTCACTGGCGCGGTGATTGGCGCGGCCACATCGAGCAAAAAGGATCGCGGCAAAGGTGCCTTGATCGGTGCAGCAGTGGGTGGTGCGGCTGGTGGTGGCTACGGCTATTACGTCGACACCCAGGAAGCCAAGTTGCGCCAGACCCTGCAGGGCACTGGCGTGCAAGTGCAGCGCAATGGCGATGACCTGAAACTGATCATGCCGGGCAACATCACGTTTGCCAGCAACTCGGCGGATATTTCCAGCAGCTTTTATCCAACCCTCAATTCTCTGGTTAAGGTGTTCAAGGAGTTTGATAAGAACGGTGTGGATATCGTCGGCCATACCGACAGCACCGGCTCGTTGGAGTTGAACCAGAACCTCTCCAACCGTCGTGCGCAGAGCGTCGCCTCTTACCTGAGCGCCAATGGCGTTGCGGCTTCGCGGTTGTCGTCTTATGGCGCCGGCCCGAATCAGCCGATAGCCAGCAATGCCAATGAAGCCGGTCGCGCACAGAACCGCCGGGTAGAAATCAACCTGCGTCCGCTGTAACTGCAAGCTGTAAAAAAGCCGTGCACTCAGTCGAGTGCGCGGCTTTTTTGTGCCTGCGGTTCAGGCTCGGTCAGCCGTTCAAATCGTGACTAGACTGCTGGCAGTGGTTCATTTCAACCCTGCTGCCGCAGTGCCCAAACTGCGCTGACATGGACGATAACTGGAGAGCGCATGGACGATCGACTCATATTTCTCGCCCGCAAACCCTGGCTACCGTTGTGGGCCACTCTGTTTGTGCTGGTCACCCTTGGCAGCGTGTCGCTCTGGCAATGGCATGCCTGGAACCAGCGTGACCATCAACAGCGCCAGCAACAGTTTGAGGTGGAAGCGCTGGACATCAGCCAGCGCGTCATCAGTCGCATGCAGGCTTATGAAATGGTGCTGCGCGGTACGTCGGGCTTGATGACGGGCAGTGACTATGTGTCGCGTGAAGAATGGGAGCGCGCGATTGATCAGCTGCAGTTGCAGGATCGATACCCCGGTATTCAGGGGCTGGCGTGGTCCCGTTACCTGGCTCATGAGCAGCTTGAAGCGTTCCTCGCCGCGGAGCATGCGGCTGGGCGTGAGAACTTTCGTGTGTTCCCGCCGGGTCAGCGTGAACACTACCTATTAATTGATTACATCAGCCCCTTGGACTGGCGCAATCGACGGGTTCTGGGGTTTGACATGCTCAGTGAGGACGTACGCCGAGCGGCGGTTGATCAAGCCATGGACAGTGGTGTTGCAACCCTGAGCGCGCCGGTCACTTTGCTGCAGGAAACCGAAGAAAATGTGCAGGCCGGCGTACTGTTGTACCTGCCGGTGTACCAGCCTGGCAGGCCGCTGAGTACCCCTGAGGAGCGGCGCGCTGCTGTGCTCGGCATGCTCCATGCCGTCTTTCGCAGCCATGATTTGATGGAAGGGATTCTGGGCGCCCAGTCCAGCCGTTTTGCCATCACCTTGAGGGATCAGCAGGCTCCCGACATGCTGTTGCTCAGCGGTGGCATAGAAGGCGCTGACGCGGAAGCCTCGTTCCGTCATGCCATCGAGCTGCCCTTGTACGGGCGTAATTGGCTGCTGGAAGTTAGCAGCACGGCCGTCTATGACGCTGCGCAGGTCAACCTAGAGGGGCATGCCAGCCTATGGCTGGGGCTGGTGGCTGCCGCCTTGTTGGCCTTGCTGGTTGGCGGCTACCTGTACCTGCGCGAACGTGAGTTGCACGCCAACCACTTGGCGACCGACCAGCTGCGTGAGCGTGAAGAGCGCTTCCGTCTGTTGATCGAGCGTCTGCCCGTGGCCACCTTGCTGTGCAACGCCCAGGGGCGGATCGAAATGGCCAACCGCAGCGCCGCCGACTTACTCGACTCAACGCCCGAAGGGTTGGTCGGTGAGCGGGTCAAGCGCTTTTTGCCCAGTATCGAGCAGCTCAGTTCGCTGGCGATTGATCGTGACAGCGCGGAGTTGTCCAACGAGTACCAGGCGCGCCGCGACCTTGGGGAAGAAGTGCCGGTGGCACTCAGTCTGAGCGTGTTGGGCGATTCAGGCGGGGTCAATTACCTGATCAACCTGATTGACCTGCGCGCCCGTAAAGGCGCCGAAGAGCGCTTTCGCCTGGTGGTCGAGGCCTCCCCCAACGCCATTGTGCTGATCGACGAGAACGGCTGCATCGCCATGGTCAATCGGCAGACCGAGCAGTTGTTCGGGTATGACCGTGAGGCCTTGCTGGCACAACCGGTGGAGATCCTGCTGCCCACGGCTTTGCGTAGCAGCCATGTGCCGATGCGCCAGGACTATCAGCGCAACCCGGAACCGCGGCGCATGGGTAATAACCGCGAGCTGTTTGGCTTGCACCGTGATGGCCGACAGATTCCGCTGGAGGTCGGTTTATCACCAATCCGAGGCAGTGAAGATGCCTTGGTGCAGGCCGTGATCATCGACATCAGCGAGCGTAAGGCCGCCGAGCAGCGCCTGCGTGATCAGGCTGAGCAACTGATTTTGGCCAACCGCTACAAGTCGGAATTTCTCGCCAACATGTCCCATGAGCTGCGCACGCCGCTCAACAGCATCCTGATCCTCAGTGATCAGCTACGCCTGAACAGTGCCGGCAACCTGACCGAGAAGCAGGCCAAACATGCCGACATCGTGCACCGTGCCGGCAGTGACCTGCTGCAATTGATCAACGATGTGCTGGACCTGGCCAAGGTCGAGTCCGGACGCATGCAGCTCAAGCTCGAACCGCTGAGCATGCAGGATATTCTCGTTGAGCTGGATGCCAGCTTACGGCCGATGGCGGAGATCAAAGGATTGCGCCTGCATACCCAGCTGGAAGCCGGGGTGCCACGGGTGATTCACGCCGACCGCATTCGCCTGCAGCAGATCCTGCGTAACTTGCTGTCCAACGCGTTGAAGTTTACCGAGCATGGCGAGGTAAGCCTGACCGTGTCCTGCGCCAGCGGTGAGCCGGAGGAGGGTCATGAGCTGCTCAATTTCAGCGTGCGCGACAGCGGGATCGGTATCCCTGCCGAGCAGCATGAGCAGATTTTCCAGGCTTTTCAGCAGATCGACGGCTCTACCAGTCGGCGCTTCGGTGGCACGGGTCTGGGGCTTGCCATTACCCGTCAGCTGGTGCTGGCTATGGACGGCGAGATCAACCTGCAAAGCACCTTAGGCGAGGGCTCCTGCTTTACTGTGCTACTGCCGGTGCGGGTGGTGGCGCAGACTCAGGTGGAGTCGGCCGTGGACGCGCCGCAGCGCAGTGGTGAAGGCCCGGCGGTACTGATTGTTGAAGACGACGTGAATTTTGCGGCGGTACTGGCCGAGGAGGCACACGCCCACGGCTTTGCCAGTGTGCATTGCCGTTCTGGGGTGCAAGCCCTCAACTTGCTGCAGAGCGAGTGCTTCAGCGCGGTGATCCTGGATATTCTGCTGCCGGATATCAGCGGCTGGCAGCTGTTTCGCCGCCTGCGCAGCCAGGCCAGCCACCGCATCACGCCGGTGCACATCATCTCCTGCGTGCCGCAACCGGTGGACTGGAATGATGACGGCACGCGCTATCTGGTCAAGCCGATTCAGCGGGCTGATCTGGAGCAGGTGTTTGTCGACTTGCAACAGCTTGCCCCTTCGCCTGCCCAGCGTTTGCTGTTGGTCGAGGATGTTGAGGTTGAGCGCGAACATTACCGCGAGCATCTGCAGCAGCTGGGCTTTGACGTGCAAGCCTGCGCGCGAGCTGATGAAGCGCAGCGAGCTTATGCCAGCGGAGTTTTTAGTGCGTTGGTGATCGACCTTGATCTGCCTGATCAGGATGGCTTTGAACTGCTGGAAACCCTTAACCGGCAGCGCCCGCTGAATGGCACGCGGGTGGTGATCAATACCGGGGTGGATGTCACTCGCCAGGCCTTGCAGCGCTTGCGTCGTTACAGCGCGGTGGTGGTGCACAAGCATGGTGAGGACATGCAGGACCTGAGTGAGGCCGTGCAAGGCTTCCTGGGCAGCGTGCGCAACCCCACGCGGCTGGGAGCGCCACGCGCCGAGAATCCGCTGGAGGGCCGGCGCGTGCTGCTGGTCGATGATGACGTGCGCAATGTATACGCCCTGACGGCCCTGCTTGATGAGGTCGGGCTGATTGTCACCTCAGCTAAGGACGGGCAGGAGGCCATCAACTGTTATCAGCGCGAGCCGTTTGACCTGATCCTGATGGACATGGCCATGCCGACCATGGACGGCTATACCGCCACCCGCTTACTCAAGACCGAGCACGGTTGCAGTATTCCGATCATCGCCCTGACCGCCCATGCGATGAAAGGTGACCGGGAGAAATGCATCACCGCAGGCGCGGATGACTACCTGGCCAAACCGGTCAGTCGCGAGGCCTTGCTGGATTTACTGGTGCGTTGGCTGGCCAACAGCGGTCCGCAAAACGGCTCATTTGCAGCATCTGCTGCACCACCGCAATAGTTTCGCTGTGGCCTGCTAACCTCAACCGCAACAGGAGTCGCAAGACGCTCGCCAGGGACAAGGGAGGATTTATGGCACATGTACAGCTGAGGAGCGTGCCTAGCACGCAGATTCTGCTGGTGGTGGATGACCGCCAAGAAAACCTGGTGGCCATGCAAGCTCTGCTGGAGGAGGGCGACTGGCAACTGCGTTGTGTCGACTCGGGCGAGAGCGCCCTGCAGTGCATGCTCGAAGAGGACGTTGGCCTGGTGCTGCTGGATGTGCAGATGCCGCACATGGACGGCTTTGAGGTGGCGCGGCTGATGCGTGGTAATCCGCGTACGCGCTACACCCCGATTATCTTCGTCTCTGCCATCGCGCAGACTCAGGATTCGGTGATCAAGGGCTACGCCACCGGCGCAGTGGATTTCATGCTCAAGCCCTTCGATTCCAGCGTTTTGCGCCATAAGATTCACGCCCTGCTCGAACATGAGCGCAACCGCAGCGAGCTGCTGCAACTGACCCAGCAACTGGATACCGCGCGGGCGTTTAACGCCTCGGTGCTGGACAACGCCGCCGAAGGCATCATGGTGGTGGGCGAGGATGGTCGGATCAATTTTGCCAACCCGGCCATGGCACGCATGCTTGAGGGCTCGATAAGCGATCTGGAAGGCAGTGAAATGCTCTCCTATCTGGTCAGTCCGCAAGTCACCAGCGACTGGCGGTTGTCCGAATTTTACCTGCAATGGCGGCGCGGTGAGGCCTATCGCCTGCATGACGCCAACCTGCGCACGCTGAACGGCGGGCAGGTGCCGGTGGCGCTGTCCTGTTCACCCTTGCCGCGTCTGCAGCACGCCATGGTGGTGATGGCGCTGGATATGTCGGTTGTGCGCCATCTGCATCAGCAACTGGAGTCACAGGCGATTACTGATGCCCTGACTGGCCTGCTCAACCGGCGTGGCTTCTATCAGGCGCTGGAATCGGCGTTATCGCGGATCGAACGCAGCGGCCAACGTATGGCGGTGCTCTATCTCGATCTGGATGGCTTCAAACGGATCAATGACTCCCTCGGCCACGACGTGGGCGATCGCTTGCTCAAACTCGTCGGTGAACAGCTAAAGGCCAGCCTGCGCCCCTATGACAGCCTGGCGCGGATTGGCGGCGATGAGTTCACTGCCCTGCTCGACAGTCTGGAACATCCGGAAGACGCCGCGCGCATCGCCGAAAAACTGATCGAGCAGGTGTCGGTGCGGCATAACCTCGACGGCATCGAGGTGACTCTGGGTGCGAGTGTAGGCATTGCCTGTTTCCCCGAGTGTGGGCAAACCGTGGAAGGCTTGCTGCGCGCCGCTGACATGGCCATGTACGAGGCCAAGCGCACCGGTCGTCAGCAGTACCGCTTCTTCTCACAGGAAATGAACGGCCGCGCGCGCTCACGGTTGATGCTTGAGGAAAGCCTGCGCAACGCCATCGAGAATGATGATTTCGTCCTGGTCTACCAGCCGCAGATCTACCTGGAAAGCGGGCGCCTGCGTGGCTTCGAAGCTTTGCTGCGTTGGCAGCATCGGGTTGCCGGTACCGTGGCGCCGGGGGTGTTTATTCCGCTGCTGGAGGAGACTCGTCTGATCAATCGCCTGGGCGGCTGGATCTTCAAGGCCGGGATCGAAAAATGCCAACAGCTGAGCCAGCAGTTCGGCAACGAACTGGTGCTCAGCCTGAATGTCAGCCCGGTGCAGTTCGGCATGCCGCAGCTGGTCGATGACCTGCGCCGGGTGCTCGAAGAGCACCAGTTGAACCCTCGGCAGCTGGAAGTGGAAGTTACCGAAAGTGCGTTGATGCAGGATCTGGAAACCAGCCAGGAACAGCTGCGTCAGTTGCGTAAGCTCGGGGTGAAGATCGCCATCGATGATTTCGGCACTGGTTATTCGTCACTGGCTTACCTGCGTCATTTCGAGCTGGATACGCTGAAGATCGATCGCCTGTTTATCTCTAATATGCTCGACTCGCCGCGTGATGCTGCGGTGGTCAGCACCATCATCGATCTGGGCCGCAACCTGGGATTGGAGGTGATCGCCGAGGGTGTGGAAACCATGGCTCAGCGTGATTGGCTGGCGGCGCACAACTGCGCAATCATGCAGGGCTTTCTAGTCGCGCCGGGGCTAAACACCGAACAGATCAAAACCTTCCCCGCGCAGCTGGATTGGCACAATTTGCCGTTGCGTAATGAAAAGCCCGCTGGTTAGGCGGGCTTGAGGATTCAGCGATAGCGGCTTAGCGCGCGGGATAGCGCTTCTTCAGTTCGTCGAGCTGCGCATCCTTGTCCAGCCACAGCTGGTTGACCCATTGCTGGAACTGTAAGCGGTAGGCTTCGTCCTGATCATAGTTGCCGCCAATAAATTCCTTGGGAATCTGCAGCTGATCGAAACGCACGACTACCTGATCAATCCGTCCGCACAACAGGTCCCAGAAACCGGGGTTGCCCTGTGGGTAATGGATGGTGACATTGACCAGGCTATGCAATTGCTCCCCCATGGCATCCAGCACAAAGGCAATACCGCCGGCCTTGGGTTTGAGTAGGTGCTTGAACGGTGACTGCTGCTGCGCGTGCTTAGCCGGCGACAGACGCGTGCCTTCGAGGAAATTGAACACCGACACCGGGTTGGTCTTGTAGCGCTCGCAGGCCTTGCGCGTGGTGGCCAGGTCCTGGCCGCGTTTTTCCGGGTGCTTGGCCAGGTACTCCTTGCTGAAACGCTTCATGAATGGAAATTCCAGTGCCCACCAGCACAAGCCAATCACCGGCACCCAGATCAGCTCCTGCTTGAGGAAGAACTTGAGAAACGGAATACGCCGATTGAGCTGGTATTGCAGCACCAGAATATCCACCCAGCTCTGGTGGTTGCTGGTCACTAAGTATGAGTGCTGTTTATCGAAACCACTCAGCCCGGCCACATCCCACTGCGTACGGCCGACCAGGTTCATCCAGAACTTGTTGATGGAAATCCAGGCTTCGGCACTCGCGTGCATCAAAAAGCGCAGGATGCGGTGTACCTCAGGTATGGGTACTAGCAGTTTCACCAGTGCCAGGATAAACAGCGGCCAACACCAGAACAGGGTATTGAGTGCCAACATCAGGCCGGCAAGCAGGCCGCGCAGTGGAGCAGGCAGGAAATGCAGCATTGGGGCAGGTGCCTCCAGAAAATGGGGCCAGGCTGGTTGCGGGCCACTGCTGTGGCGCTCAAGCCGCTTGATCCCCGACTTATCTACGCCTGCGGTTTTGCACCGCAGATCGGTCGGCGCACAGGTTAACGTCTGTGCACCGAACTGCAACCCCTCGAAATATGGGTTATCGCAGCGATTCGCGGATGTTTAGCACTTTTGCCTGGCCAGGGCCACCGTTGAGCAGCCCTGGCTGCGCATCACTGCGGCAGGTTGGCGGCCTGGATTGCGGTCAGGGCGATGGTGAAGACGATATCGTCGACCAGTGCGCCGCGAGACAGGTCGTTAACCGGCTTGCGCAGACCCTGCAACATCGGGCCGACGCTGACGCAATCGGCGCTGCGTTGTACCGCCTTGTAGGTGGTGTTGCCGGTGTTCAGGTCGGGGAAGATAAACACAGTGGCGCGGCCGGCGACCGGGCTGCCAGGGGCCTTCTGCCGGCCGACACTTTCAATCGCCGCCGCGTCGTATTGCAGCGGACCGTCGAGCAGCAGTTGTGGGTCGATGGCCTTGGCCAGGCGGGTGGCCTCGCGGACTTTTTCTACTTCTTCGCCGCTGCCGGAATCGCCAGTTGAGTAACTGAGCATTGCCACCCGAGGAATGATACCGAAGGCGCTGGCCGAGGCCGCGCTTTGCAGGGCGATTTCCGCCAGCTCCACCGCTGTCGGGTCAGGGTTTACCGCGCAATCACCGTAGACCAGCACCTGGTCGGGCAGCAGCATAAAGAACACCGACGACACCAGCTTATAGCCCGGTGCAGTCTTGATCAGCTGCAAGGCGGGGCGAATGGTGTTGGCGGTGGTGTTGATCGCCCCGGAAACCAGGCCGTCGACTTCATCCAGAGCGAGCATCATGGTGCCCAGCACCACGGTGTCCTCAAGCTGCGCGGCTGCCATCGGCGCGTTCAGCCCTTTGCCCTTACGCAGCTCTACCATGGGCTCGACATAGCGCTCGCGGATCAGGTCTGGGTCGAGGATTTCCAGCCCTTCCGGCAGCTCGATGCCGTGGGCGCGGGCTACGGCGTGGACGTCATCCGGTTTGGCCAGCAGCACGCAACGGGCGATGCCGCGTGCCTGGCAGATGGCCGCAGCCTGCACGGTGCGTGGCTCACTGCCTTCCGGCAGAACGATGCGTTTGTTGGCTGCCTTGGCGCGTTGCACCAGCTGATAGCGGAACGCCGGCGGCGACATGCGCAGCTCGCGTGGCGTGCCGCAGCGGGCGAATAGCCATTCATGGTCGATATGGCTGGCGACGAAGTCGGCGACTTTTTCTGCACGCTCTTTGTCATCGACCGGGATTTCTTTGTTCAACCGGTTGAGGTTGGTCGCAGTGTCGTAGGAGCCGGTGCTCACCGTCATCACCGGCAAGCCGCCCTGCAACGCGCCTCGGCACAGTTCCATGATTCGCGGGTCAGGCGCAAAGTCGCTGCACAGCAGTAGACCGGCCAGCGGCATACCGTTCATCGCGGCCAGGCTGGCCGCGAGGATGATGTCGTCGCGGTCCCCTGGCGTCACCACCAAGGTGCCAGGCTTGAGCAGTTGCACGGTGTTGGCTACGGCGCGGGCGCAGAGCACGATCTTCAGCATGCGCCGTTGCTCGTAATCGCCGGCATTCAGCACCCGCGCGCCGAGCAGGTCGGCGATGTCGCGGGTACGTGGGGCGTTCAGTTCTTCCAGCCAGGGGATGCAGCCGAGCAGGCGGAAGTCATCGCCCTTGAGCAGTGGCGAGAGTTCTTTCAGGCGATTGGCGAAGGCTTCGATGCCATCGTCACTGCGTACCTTGTTGAGGATCACCCCGAGCACTTTCTCGTCTTTTGGCCCGCCAAACAACTGAGCCTGAATTTCCACTCGGTCACTCAGTTCGCTGAGGCTTTCCTGCTCGGGTGCAGAGACCAGAATCACCTCGGCATCCAGGCTTTTGGCCAGGTGGAAATTGACCCGTGCGGCGTAGCTGGCCTGGCGCGTCGGCACCATGCCTTCGACGATCACCACGTCTTTATCTGCAGCGGCCTGCTGATAGAGGCTGATGATTTCTTCCAGCAGTTCATCCAGCTGACCGTCGCCGAGCATGCGCTCGACATGCGCCAGGGCCAGCGGCTTGGGTGAGTGCAGGCCATGGGTACGGGCGATCAGCTCGCTGGAACGCTCCGGGCCCATGTCGCCCTGATGCGGTTGGGCGATGGGTTTGAAAAAGCCGACCTTGAGGCCGGCACGCTCCAGGGCACCGACCAGACCCAGGCTGATCGAGGTCAGGCCGACACCGAAACCGGTGGGGGCAATAAAGAAAGTGTGCATTCGCGCTCCGTAGTGGTCAGGTGACGATCAGGCTTCAAGTAGCGCCAGGGTGTCGAGGGCAATCTGTCGTTCTTCATTGGTCGGTACGACCAGCACGCGCGGGTGGCCGTCGGCCTGGATCGGCCCGGCCGCACCGCGCACGGTGCGGGCGTTGGCCGGTTCGTCGAGGGCCAGGTTGAGCAATTTCAGGTGCGTGATTGTCCTGCTGCGGATCAGCGCCGAGTTCTCGCCGATGCCGCCGGTAAAGACCAGGCCGTCGAGTTGTGGCAACGCGCAACTCATGGCCGCCAGGGATTTGGCCAGGCGGTAGCAGAACACCTCAATGGCCAGGGTGGCGCCGGCATGGCCCTGCTCACGGGCTTGCTCCAGAGTGCGCATATCGTTGGATAAACCAGACAGGCCCTGGAGGCCACTGTCTTTATTGAGCATGGCTTCGATCTGCTCCAGGCTCCAGCCCAGGGTGCGCGCCAGGTGGCTGTGCAGGTTGGGGTCGACATCGCCGCTGCGGGTGCCCATCACTACGCCCTCCAGCGGCGTCAGGCCCATGCTGGTGTCGCGGCTTTGCCCATCGACGATGGCGCAGGTCGAGCAGCCATTGCCCAGGTGTGCCACCAGCCAGCTGCTGGCATTGACCGGCAGCCCGGCCATTTCTGCGGCGCGCTGGCTGACAAAACGGTGGCTGGTGCCGTGGAAGCCATAGCGGCGTACGCCGTGTTCGCGGTACAGGTGCTCGGGCAGGGCATAGCGATAGGCGTGTTCGGGCAGAGTCTGGTGAAAGGCCGTGTCGAACACCGCCACCTGAGTCAGGTCGGGGAACAGCTTGATCGCCGCTTCGATGCCCAGCAGGTTGGCCGGGTTATGCAGTGGTGCCAGCGGCGCGGTAGCGCGAATCGCCGCAAGGCTCAGCGCATCCAATCGACAGGCCGCCGTGAAATGCTCGCCGCCATGCACCACGCGGTGGCCGATTCCGTGCAGTTGGCCGCCAGCGGCGGCCTGCACCAGGGGCAATACCTGGGCGAGGGCGGCACTGTGATCGGCATGGGGTAGAATCAGGCTGTCTTTGTTGTCGCCTTGTTGCCAGTGGACTTGTGCATCCGGGCTGCCCAGGCGTTCGGCCAGACCACTGAGAATAAAGGCATCTTGGTCTTCGTTGATCAGGGCAAACTTGATCGATGAGCTGCCGCAGTTGATCACCAGAATATTGCGTGCGGGCATTTACCGCTCCTTGTTCAAATCGTGGTTCAGGCGTTCTGTCGTCGCCTCGCTTGCGCTGTTTTCAGCCGCGCACCAGCCGCAGAGGAACAGTTCTCCCACGTGCGCCTGGCGTTGATGAGCATCCAGCACCCACGCGCGATTCTGCCAGGGCGGCTGGTGGCGCAGGTGCTGAGTATGGCCGCAGGACAATACTGCCACCCAATGGCCGTGCTCATCCTGACGAAAATCAAGCACGCGCACTGAGGCCGCGCGTGGCCGTCCGTCTGTGTCCGGTTCGCTTTCGCGCGTGCCCTTGGGTAAACTTGCCCGCTCTTTATTTCCAAGCAAAAGGTCTCGCCCCATGCTGATCGCCGCCAATAAGGCCGTCTCCATCGACTATACCCTGACTAACGATGCCGGTGAGGTGATCGACAGTTCCGCAGGCGGCGCGCCGCTGGCTTATCTGCACGGTGCCGGCAACATCATCGGCGGCCTGGAAAAAGCCCTGCTGGGCAAGCAAGCTGGCGATGAGCTGGACGTGGCCGTTGAGCCGGAAGACGCTTACGGCGAATACAGCGCCGAGCTGGTAGCCACCCTTAATCGCTCGATGTTTGAAGGTGTGGATGAGCTGGAAGTCGGTATGCAGTTTCATGCTTCCGGTCCGGACGGTGGCATGCAGATCGTTACTATCCGTGAGCTGGAAGGCGACGACGTGATCGTTGACGGCAACCACCCACTGGCTGGCCAGCGCCTGCACTTCAAGGTCAAGGTTGTCAGCGTGCGTGATGCCAGCGAAGAAGAAGTTGCGCATGGCCATATCCATGGCGAAGGCGGTCACCATCATTGATGGTTTAGCCTTATGTGGTCGCCACGAGTCGACTTATGGTCGTATCAACCGTTGGCTTGACTGCTAAGCTGCAACAGAAGAAAGGCGCCTTCAGATAGGCGCCTTTTTTATGAGCCACCATCCTTGGCGGCTCACCCTGCGGGCCGTCGCGGTGCGACGTTTAAAATGGCTCCCGGCCATTTTTTGTCCGCTACACGTAATCTTTGTGTTCTCAAGGAGTTAGACCATGAGTGCCTTTCACGACCTCAACCTGCGTGCACTGGATGGCCAAGAGCTGCCGCTGGCACCCTTCAAGGGGCAGGTGGTGTTGGTGGTCAATGTGGCTTCCAAATGTGGGCTGACACCGCAGTACGCGGGTCTGGAAAAGCTCTATCAGCAATACAAAGGACAGGGCTTCAGCGTGCTCGGGTTGCCGTGCAATCAGTTTGCCGAGCAGGAGCCCGACAGCGAGGACGCCATTCGCGCGTTTTGCAGCCTCAACTACGGCGTGACCTTCCCGTTGGGCAGCAAGCTTGAGGTGAATGGGCCGGACCGCCATCCGCTGTATCGCCTGCTGGCAGGCGAGGGCGCCGAGTTCCCAGGTGACATCACCTGGAATTTCGAGAAGTTCCTCGTCGGTCACGACGGCCGTGTGCTGGCGCGCTTCTCGCCGCGCACCACGCCAGATGACCCGAGCCTGATCCAGGCGATCGAAAAGGCGCTCGGTTAAGGCCATTTGCGCCAAGGCTGCGGACTAAGCCGGTATACGGCTTGTTCGTGGCTGGGCATCGCGGCTTAATCGGGCAACCTGCCGAGGATGCCCCTGATGAGCCTGTTTCCCGCTGATACCGCCATTTCTCCCGCGACTCCCGCCGCACTGCGTGAGCTGATCGAAAGTCGCCGCGCGGTACGCCGCTTTACCGCCGAAGCGGTGCCTGATGATGTGGTGCGTGATTGCCTAGAACTGGCGGTGCTCGCGCCCAACTCCTGCAACCTGCAGCCCTGGAGTTTCCAGGTGATTCGCGATCCGGCGTTGCTGGCCCGTTTGCACCCGGTGTGCATGAGTCAGAATGCGGCCAAGGCTCCACTGATTATTGCCGTACTGGCGCGGCCGGACACCTGGAAGCAGGCTTGCCAGAACATCATCGACTATTGGCCGGAGCCCGAAGTACCTGCGCGGATTCGCAGCTTCTACAACAAGACCGCACCCTTTCAGTACAACCAGGGCCCATTCGGTCTGTTTGGGCTGTTCAAACGTCAGCTGCTGCGGGTGGCAGCCTGGCGCAAACCGTTGATGCGCGCGCCCAACAGCCAGGCGCAGATGCGCATCTGGGCGGTGAAATCCACCGCGCTGGCGGCGCAGAACCTGATGCTGGCCTTCCAGAGCCATGGCTATGCCACCTGCCCAATGGAAGGTTTCGATGAGGTGCGCCTGCGCAAGACTCTTAGCATCCCGCGCCAGGCCTTGCCGATCATGCTGCTGGCGGTGGGCAAGCAGGACGAGAAGGGCGTGTACAACCCGCGTCTGCGCTTTCCGTTGGAACAGCACGTGACGTGGCTATAGCCGTAGGTTGGGGCGGGGCGCTCAACGCTAACCTAGGTCGGCGTTGGCGTGGCCAGCGCTAGAGAACGCCGGTTTTTTTCCAGGCTAGATAACTGCTCACCAGCTGCGGTCCCAGTTCGCTCGGCCGCGCATCCAGCACCGGCACCTTGTTGGCAATCAGGCGTTCGTGCAGGCCTGCGCGGGCATTCAGGTAGTCAAGTGTGCCGCAGTAATCCAGAGCGCTGGAGAGGTCCTGCACCGGGGTGTGGCGCAGGGTATCCAGCACTTCCTCACGCAGGCTGGCGACCAGCACGCGGTGTTGGCGGCTCAGGCGTTTGACCGCGCCGAGAAGGGCCTGATCATCCTCATCTCGCAGGTTGGTCACCAGTACCACCAAGGCGCGACGGCGCTGGCGGCTGAGCAGGTTTTCCACAGCGGCGGTGAAGTCTGCCGGTTGTTGGGTGCTGCGCAGGTCGTACAGGGCATTGAGTAGCACATTCAACTGCGCCTGGCCTTTGACTGGGGCGAGGAAGCGGTTCTGCTCGCCAGCAAAGGTCGACAGGCCGACCGCATCGCCTTGGCGCAGCGCCACGTAGCTCAGCAGCAGGCAAGCGTTGAGGGCGTGATCGAAGTGCGACAGCTCGCCGTCCTGGCTGCGCATGCGTCGGCCGCAGTCGAGCAGGAAGACGATCTGCTGGTCGCGCTCGTCCTGATACTCGCGGGCAATCGGTGTCCGTTTGCGCGCGGTGGCTTTCCAGTCGATCTGCCGCAGGGTGTCGCCGTCGCGAAACTCGCGCAGCTGGTGAAATTCCTGCCCCAGGCCGCGCCGTTGCTGTTGGCGTACGCCCAGCTGGCTGAGCCAGTCATCCACCGCCATCAGTTGCGCGCCGTAAAGCCGGGCGAAATCTGGGTAGACGCGGGTTTCACCAGCCACGGGCAGATAACGCCGGGCGCGCCACAGGCCCATGGAGCTGGGCAGGCTGACTTCGCACTGCGGGAAATGGAAATGCCCACGCAGCAGCGGGCGCACGCGGTAACTGACCTGAGTTTGCTCGCCGGGGTGCAGGTCGACCTTAAGCGGCAGGTGCTCGAAGGCCATATCGCCGGTCAGATGGTCGAACACTTCCACCTGCAGCGCACGGGGGGAACTGTGGTGCAGATTCAGCCGCACTTCGCTCCAGCGCCCCAGCGGCAGGTTACCGGCCAGCTGGCGTTCGATGCGCGGCGAAGGCACTTGGCGCAGCAGCAGAGCGTCGATCAGCGTCAGGCCGAGCAGCACCAGCAGCAGGCCCCAGTAAATCGGGGTGAAGCTGCGCGGCACGGCAACGCCCAGGGCGCTGCAGATACCCAGGGCAATGCCGAGCACGAACAGACCTGCGAGCAGCGCCAGCAGCGCGCGTGAGGGTTTCATGCGAGAGTGCCTTTCAATGCGGGCTTTTGCCAAGTGCGAGTCATAGGCGCGGTGCCGGAACCTGGTCGAGCAGCTGTTGCAGCACTTGATCCACCGACAGGCCTTCGATATCCAGCTCTGGCGACAGCCGCACGCGGTGGCGCAGTACGGCCAGGGCGCAGCCCTTGATGTCATCCGGCAGCACGAAGTCGCCACCGCGCAGCAGCGCACGGGCGCGGCCGCAACGTACCAGGGCGATTGAGGCGCGCGGCCCGGCGCCGATGGCCAGGCCAGGCCAGGTGCGGGTGGCGCGGGCGATGCGCACGGCGTAGTCGAGCACCTGCTCATCAATCGGCAGGTCGCTGGCTATCTTCTGCAACGCCAGTACATCGCGGGCCTGCAGCAGGGTGCGCAGCGGGGTGACTTCGAGCATGTCGGCTTTGCTTGAGCGCGCCACCTGCCGAACCATGTTCAGCTCTTCGCTCTGCTCGGGGTAATCCATGCGCAGCTTGAGCATAAAGCGGTCGAGCTCGGCTTCCGGCAGCGGGTAGGTGCCTTCCTGCTCAATCGGGTTCTGCGTGGCCAGCACCATAAACGGCAACGGCACATTCAGCGCGCGGCCTTCCAGGGTTACCTGACGTTCCTGCATGACTTCCAGCAACGCCGCCTGGGTCTTGGCCGGGGCGCGGTTGATCTCGTCCGCCAGCAGCAGGTTGGTGAACACCGGGCCCTTGCGCAGCTTGAACTGCTCGCTCTGCAGGTCGTACACAGCGTGGCCGGTGACGTCACTGGGCATCAGGTCCGGGGTGAACTGGATGCGCGCGAACTCGCCGCCAAAGCAGCGCGCCAGGGCACGCACCAGCAGGGTCTTGCCGAGGCCGGGAACGCCTTCGACCAGCACATGGCCGCCGGCGATCAGGGCGCTGAGCACGTCATCAATCACCGCCGTCTGGCCGATCAGGGCTTTCTGCAGTTCACCACGCAGTGCCTGAGCCAACTGGCTGGCGCGCTGGCGCTGCGCATTCGGATTCACCGCTGCAGCTACCGGGGCAGCTGGTGCTGGGGCCGGTGCAGGCGTTTCGGTGGCCGCAGCTTCGACGGTTTCAGCGGCGACAGGGGCTGACTCGATCTCGCTGTCTGGCTGTTCGGGTGTGTGTTCGCTCGTCATAGGGCATTCCTGAGGTTTTGCAGGTTGGCGACCTGGCGGGTGAAGTCGGCGGCGGCCAGGCGCTGCTTGGGCAACGGCCGCATGGCTTGGCTGATAACGCTAGAAGGCTGGCGGGTCAGGCGGCTCAGCACCTGCCACTGCTCGGCCACCGCGAGGCGTTCGAAACCGGGGTGACGATGCCGCGCGCGGCGCTGGATGTCTTGTTGCAAGCCTTGCAGCAGGCTGTGCTGACCGTTGTGGCGCAGCAGGAAGTCAGCGCTACCGCGCAGGTGTTCCTGCAGTTGGCGGCGATTGCGGCTGGCGGGCAACAGCAGCGGGCCTTGGCGCATGCCCAGATGCCATAGGCCGAATGCCAGCAACAGCACGAGTGCAACCAATGCCTGGGGGAAGTGCTCAAGCAGCAGGCTGAACAGGTCATCGCGGTCGGCGCGGTAGAGCAGGGTGACCTGGCTGTCTTGGGTCATGTACCAGAGCAACCAGGCGTTGTCGTATTCGCCGATGCCCTGGTTTTGCCAGATCCAGCTGTCGCTGACCACGCTGATCAGGCCATCGCCATGGTAGAGCTGCAGCAGGTGGGTGGCGGCGTCGCTGTTGGCCCAAGCGTGGGCACGGTTCTCGGAGTCGTAGAGGTGAAAGTCGGTGTCGAAGTTGAAGTAGGCCGGCGCCTCTTCGTTTTCCAGATACAGCTGGGTCAGTTCTGGGTAGGCATTGTCTGAACCTGTGGCTGCATCTGCCGCAGCTTCCGCTTCAGCCTGCGGCTCAGCGTCGGCCGTGTCCTCAGTCGAGGCGTCTTCTTCCGCTGCTTCGCTGGCGTCCTCGTCAAGTTCTTCACTTTCGTATTGCTGTATGCCCAGGTTGTCGAGCAGCAGGTCGCCGCTTTTGCCTTCTTCTTCATCCCACAGCCGCTCGGCGACAAACAGCAGGTGGCCGCCCTTGGCCGTCCAGGCCAGCAGGCGTTCGGCCTGCTTGGGCGTCATGCGGTTGCGGTCGCCGAGCAGCAGTAGGGTTTGCCCGGCGCTCGGCAGGTCCTTCATGACCTCCAGGCCATCGGCGCGTTGTACCTGCAGGCCCTGTTTGCGCAGGAAATGCTCGGCGGCGAGATAAGGGTTGGCCCGGGCCTCGGGTGCGGGGCCGTGCTCGAGGGTCTCCTCATAGGGCGTGAGTTTGCCCAGTAAGTAGATGCCGAGCAGGCCGAGCACCAGCAGTAATCCGGCACCGAGGAGGAACTGGAGACGCCGGTTCATGCCTGCGCCCCTTGTTCGAACAGGCGTCGCCAGGCATTGCACAGGCCCTGTTTGAGTGCCGCGGGCGGCAGTCGATGGCCGTAGGCGAGGTTCTGCCAGTGGCGGGTCAGGGCCTGGCTGAAGTGGCTGAGGTCTTTTTGCTGCAGCGCCTGTACCAGTTGCAGCACTTCGGCTTCGGTGTGCGAGCTTTTCAGCGGCAGGCGCTGTTCGTGCAGCATGCGGCTGAGCAGGGCGCGGTACAGCAAACCGAGGGCGGCGCGTGGCTGTTCATCCCAGAGTTTTTCGACTTCACCGGGGATATCCGCGGGCAGGCTTTGTGGCGCCACTTCCAGGCCAAATAGCTGCTCAGGTGGCTGATAGGTGCGGGCTTGTGGTAAACGCAGGCGACCGGCAAATGCGCTCAGCCAATCGCGGTAGCGCCACAGCAGCCAGGCGATCAGGCTGAACAGCGCGGCCCACAGCAGCACCTCGAAGAACAGCGCCACTGCATCGACGCTTTTCCAGAACTCGGTAAGTTTGAAGAATTTTTCCAGCAGTTCGATCAGGGCCTTGGCGTCTTCCTCGCTCGGCTCCTTGGGCTCTTCGCCGAGGCGCCAGCGGGTGACGGTTTCGCGGTGTTCGAAGGGCGGCTGATCGAGCAGCTGGCCGATGCTTTTTTGCGCGTCGGCGCTGGTTAGCGGCTGCTTGAGCAGGCGGTCGGCTTCTGGCCCGATGGGATCTTCAACCGGCAGCGGACAGCTGCTGGCAGTTGCGGTATCGGCGGCCATGGCACTGCCCGGCACCTGCATCAACAGCAGGCCGCAGCCCAGCAGCAGGGCGTAGGCCACGCCCGTCAGGCGCTGGCGTAGTTGGCGGAAGACCAGCTCGATGTCCCAGGCTTCCAGGGCGGTGCGACGATTCAGGTAGAGAGTGAAGCCGCAGGCGACGTAGATCGGCTCCCAGAGAATCAGCAGCAGGACGTAGGTCAGGTTGGACAGATGCTCCAGCCACAGCCACTCGCCAGACGCCGCATTGATCAGGCTGTCCCAGGTCCAATCCAGCTCCATCTGCGCCGGCAGCAGCATGTAGACGAAGCTGATGATGCCGAACCACAGCGCCATCTCCAGGTGCACGCCGACGATGGTGAGCCAGCTGGCGCCGCCGGCATCGCGCTGGCCGAGGACAATCAGGCGTTGGCTGCGCGCCTTGCCGGACAGGCCTTCCAGCTGCATCACCGGCAGGTCGAAGCTGCGTGTGGGGCTTAGCCGGCGCCAAGTCAAACTGGCCAGCAGTTGCGGTTTGAGCAGACCGGGCAGGGCTTTTAGCGCCTGCTTGAGGCTCGGTGTGGCGCCGAACAGGGCATGCGAGAGGATGTACAGTGGCAGGCGTTCGAAAGCCGGTTTCAGCCACCAGAAAATCAGTACGGCGATGCTTGGGTAATCCCACAGCATCAGGCACAGCAGAGCGAAAATCGGCACGGTGACCAAGGCCCAGCTGAGCATCAACAGGCCGGCCTGCTGTTTGGCCAGCAACACGCCGAGGTCGACGGCTTCCCAGGCGCTCCGGGGGCGGATGGCGACGCTGGCATCAGTCAGGCGCATGTGCACCTCGGCCAGCCAGGAGGAGATAAGCCAGCACCAGCAGCCAAAGACCAGCGCCGACTGCATATTTGATCGCGGGGCTGGCCAGGTCCATGGATGACCAGTAGGCCTCGATAAACGCCGCCAGCAGCAGAAATACGATCACCCCGCCGACCAGCCGCACGCTGCTGCCGGCGGCTACGCGCAGCGCCTCGCCGCGTGGCAGGCGGCCGGGAACCAGCAGCGCCCAGCCGAGCTTCAGGCCGGCAGCGCCGGCCAGGGCAATGGCGGTGAGTTCGAAAGAACCGTGGCCGATGACGAACGACCAGAAGGTTTCACCGTAGCCGATTTGCGTCAGATGGCCGGCCACTGCGCCGATCATCAGGCCGTTGAACAGCAGGAAGAACAAGCTGCCCAGGCCAAACAGCAAGCCGCTGGCAAAGGTCTGAAAGGCGATGCCGATATTGTTCATGATGTAGTAGCCGAACATCATCCAGTCATCGCCGGAGTCGCGTTCGCTGAAGCGGCCGATGCGCCTGGCGTCGGGGTCGTACATCTTTTCCATCTCGCCGACCTGGTCAGGCGCCATCACCCCGTAGACTAAATTGGGGAAGTGATACACCAAAGTGCCCATCAGCAGCAGGCTGCCGAAGAACAGCAGGCTGGCGGCCACGACAAAACGCCACTCGGCGCGCACCAGGCGTGGAAATCCAGCCAGGATAAACCCGAGCAGTTGCGCCCCCAGTGGGCTGCGATGTCGATAAAACTGCTGATGGCCGCGCATGGCCAGCAGCTGCAATTTCTCGATCAGGTGGCTGCTATAGCCCCGGCTCTGGGCCAGAGCTAGGTGCTGGCACAGGCTGCGGTAGTTGGCGGCAAAGGCCTTGCATTGCTGGCTATCGGCCTTGCCGCGCTCAAGGGCTTCAAGCTGCGCATTAAAGGCTTGCCACTCGGCTTGGTGCTGCTGTTCAAACAGGCTCTGTTTCATGTCGGCCCCAACAAGCCACGGGCAATTCCGTGGATCTGCTGTTCGGCCAGCTCAGCAGGTACCTGCAAGGGCTCGGCAAGAATGCTTGCCAGCTCCTGACGACGTGCACTGGATAGACTCTGCGCTCGCTCGGCAAAGCTGAGCAGGGCGCGTTGCTCATTCAGGCTCATGCTGAACGGTGCACGGATGGGCTCGGCTTGCGGTAGCTCTGGCGCTGCCGGGGCGTTATCTCGATACACCACCAGGGTAC
The DNA here is from genome assembly GCF_002786345.1 of Pseudomonas sp. FEMGT703P. NCBI lineage: Bacteria > Pseudomonadati > Pseudomonadota > Gammaproteobacteria > Pseudomonadales > Pseudomonadaceae > Pseudomonas > Pseudomonas sp. FEMGT703P. The sequence goes on from NZ_PGCM01000005.1 coordinate 594,641, forward strand.
CGGCAGCGATATCGCCGAGGCGCTTGAACGCTGGGTGATTAAGGCAGCTGAGAATGCCCAGGGTGTAGCCAAACGGCAGGATATCGACGAAACGCAGCAGATTACGCGTGAGCGAGGCGGCCCAGCCAATTGGCGTGCCGTCATCATGGATCACCCGCAGGCCCATCATCTGCTTGCCGGGCGAGCGGCCCTGGTTGAGTACTTCAAACAGCACCATGTACCACCAGGTCACCAGAAACAGCAGGATGGTGCCCAGGCCTATGCCGAACTGGCCGAGCAACGCCAGCACGGCAAACAATGCGCCGAGCAGCGCACCGCGAATCAGCAGGTCAATGCTAAATGCCAACGCGCGCGGCACTACCCCGGCTGGGCGCAGGGTCAGGTCAATGCCTTCCGGTGTTTCCACCTTAAAGCGGGTATCCAGCAGCGGGCGAGCGGCGACTGAAGCAGGGGTTGGTGTGGGCGGCATCGGCAGACTGCGTCGAGGAAAGCCCGATGCTAGCCAGCAGCAGGCAGGGAAGCAACCGGCTCAGTGATCTGAACCGGCGCAGCGGGTTATTTAGTGAGGATTATTGCGGCGCAGGTAATACACCGAAGATGGTGCGATAGAGCACGCCCATGGCGATGACAAACAGCGGAATGGTCCAGACCAGACCAATACCGAGCGGAATAGCGCTGATAAGCGTGATCAGGCCCAGCAGCAGAAACAGACCAAAGACCTTGAACCAGTGCTGGGTAATCGCCTTGCGCGAGGCTTCCAGGGCTTGCCACGGCGTCAGGCCGCGCTCCACCACCAGCGGAATGGCCAGCATATAAGCGATGGCCAGGTACAGGCCGGGAATGATCAACAGGAACATGCCGAGGTAGATCAGCAGCATGCTGATAATCGCGGTGATCACTAGCGGCACGGTGCGGCCGAAGTGACTGAAAATGTCATTGAAGCTGATCGGTTGGTCGGCGGCGCGACGGATACCGATCATATTGATCCCCGCCATAAAGGGATAAGCCAGGGCCGAAGCCAGAATGCCGATGACCAGTTCGGCCACGACCGCGAGCATTGGGCTGTCGCTGACCACGCCCAGCAGGCCGAAGAACCCGCCAATCAGGAAGGATGCAGTCAGCAGCACGGCGTAGAACACCAGAAAACCACCTATGATGATGCCCTTTGTGCCTTTTACCCGTTGCCAGGCTTCGCTGAGCAGGTCACTGATGGTGAAGTCGTAGCCACGGCTCAGGGCTTCTTCGATGCTGGGTACCTGGCTGTCGCGTGGTGCTTCCTGCAGCGCGCTGGCAGGTGCTGCGTAGGGATTGCTGGGGTTGATCTCACTCATGGGGCGTCCTTGTTCAGAGTGGTTAATCGGGCTTCCCACTTTAGTCTTCGCCAGGGTGCCCTACAAGGCACAGACCCCACGTGCGGCGTGCGCTGGCGCAAGGTTCTGCGCTTGTCTGCGTGATGCTGGCGGGGTGGTAGACTGCCTGCGCCTCAGCATCAGGACATAACTGTGACCCCCAGCCTCTTTTGGTACGACTACGAAACCACCGGTATTGACCCAAGGCGCGACCGGCCGCTGCAGGTCGCGGGGATTCGCACCGATGAAGACCTCAATGAAATTGCTGAGCCGCTGAACATCTACTGCCAGCCCAGCGACGACATCCTGCCGCATCCGGCAGCTTGCCTGGTGACCGGAATTACCCCGAGCAAACTGGCGCAGCATGGCCTGGATGAAGCCGAATTTATGAGCCGTGTGCATGCCGAGTTGTCGCAGCCTGGCACCTGCGGGGTGGGCTACAACAGCCTGCGTTTCGATGATGAGGTGACGCGTTACAGCCTATATCGCAACTTCTTCGATCCCTACGCTCGTGAGTGGCAGGGCGGCAATAGCCGCTGGGATCTGATCGACTTGGTGCGTACGGCCTACGCATTGCGCCCGGAAGGCATCGTCTGGCCGGAAGAAGAGGGGCGGGTGACGCTCAAACTGGAGCGTCTGACTGCTGCCAACGGCATTGAGCATGGTCAGGCCCACGACGCGCTGTCCGATGTGCGAGCAACCATCGCCCTGGCGCGTTTGCTGCGCAACAAGCAGCGCAAACTCTATGACTACCTGTATCAACTGCGCAGTAAACAGCGGGTGCAGGATCAAATACGCCTGTTGCAGCCGTTGGTGCATATCTCCGGGCGTTATGCCGGTGCGCGGCATTACCTGGCGGTGGTCTTGCCGTTGGCTTGGCATCCGCGTAATCGCAATGCGTTGATTGTTTGTGATCTGCAGGCCGATATCTCGCCGCTGCTCAATGAGTCAGCTGAAACATTACGTACGCGCCTGTACACCCGTCGCGATCAATTGGCCGACGGCGAGTTGCCGGTACCGCTGAAGTTGCTGCATCTCAACCGTTGTCCCGTTGTTGCTCCGATGAATGTATTGCGCGCCGAGGATATTCAGCGTCTGCAGCTCGATGTGTCGGCCTATCAGGCACAAGCCGAACAATTACGCAGTAGTCCTGGGCAGTGGCAGGAAAAACTGGTGCAGGTGTATGCCGAAGAGCAGTTCGCAGCCAATCAAGACCCTGAGCAGCAGTTATATGAGGGCTTTATTGGCGATCGCGATCGCCGACTGTGTGAGCAGGTAAGGCGTGCCGAACCGCAACGTTTGGCCGATGCGGTTTGGCCATTTGATGATGGGCGTTTGCCGGAGCTGTTATTTCGATACCGCGCGCGAAACTTTACCGCGACGTTGAGTGTTGAGGAGCAACAACGTTGGCGAACATTCTGTCAGCAACGTCTGACCCAGCCCGAATACGGTGCCCCGAATACGCTTGAACAGTTCAACCAAGCACTTGCGGACGTTCTTCCAGAGAGTGATTCGGCACAACAAGCTATTTTGTTGGCGTGGCGCGATCATGCAGAACAGTTACGCCAGCGTTATGCCCTGTAGTTGATAGGGTTAAATGCTGTAGGCGTGACTGAAACAATGCCCATAAAAAACGCCAGCATTGCTGGCGTTTTTGCGTGAAGCTTTTGGCGCTTAAGCGGCAGGCTTAGCCCAGCAGGGTTGCCCAGCCTTCAACGACGTCACCGCCCCACTTGGCTTTCCACTCTTTCAGCGTCTTGTGGTTGCCGCCTTTGGTTTCGATCACTTCGCCGGTGTTCGGGTTTCTGTACTGCTTAACTTTACGGGCGCGTTTGGTGCCAGTTGTTTTGGCTGCGCGGGTGATTTTGCTGCCTTTGGCTTCTGGGTCGAGCATGGCAATGATGTCGCGCAGCGATTTCTGGTATTCACCCATCAGTGCGCGCAGTTTTCCTTCGAATTCCAGCTCTTTCTTCAGTTTGTCGTCTTGCGACAGATTTTTCAGGCGATCTTGCAGTTCTTTGATTGCTTCTTCGGTGGCGCGGTATTCGTTGATCAACGACATGATGGGTACCTGTATTCGGGATTGGCGATTAAGTGATAGCAATAGTAGTCAGGCACTTTTAACAAGTAAACCGCTTTATAGGTATTTTTTATGAATTGTATTGTTAAGTAACTGGGTGGCCGCTTGGCCTGTTGTATATAGCGAGTTATTAACTGTTTGGGCTGAAGTACTGCACTATTTCGCCAGCGACAACTGTCCTGTCCTGTTGCATGCTCTGGCATGTGCTGTCTGAGTACTGCAGTTTTTCCATGTTGAGACTAGAATGGCCGACTTTATTTGAGCCCCGGAGCCGTTGATGCGTACTTTTCGATTGGTCATTGCCTGTCCTGATCGGGTTGGAATTGTGGCTAAGGTGAGTAACTTTCTGGCCACCTATAACGGCTGGATTACCGAAGCCAGTCATCATTCGGATAATCAGAGTGGCTGGTTTTTTATGCGCCACGAGATTCGCGCTGACTCGCTGCCATTTGATCTGGACGGTTTTCGCCAGGCTTTTGCGCCGATTGCCCGTGAGTTTTCCATGGAGTGGCGGGTTACCGATTCGGCGGTTAAGAAACGTGTTGTGCTGATGGCCAGTCGCGAATCGCACTGCCTGGCCGATTTGCTGCACCGCTGGCATAGCGACGAATTAGATTGCGATATTCCATGCGTCATTTCTAACCACGATGACCTGCGCAGCATGGTGGAGTGGCATGACATTCCGTATTTCCATGTGCCAGTTAATTCGCAGGATAAACAACCGGCATTTGATGAGGTGGCGCGGTTGGTAAAAGCCCATGCCGCCGACGTAATTGTGCTGGCGCGCTATATGCAGATTTTGCCTGCGCCACTTTGCGCCGAGTTCTCCCAGCGCGTCATCAATATCCATCACAGCTTTCTGCCGTCGTTTGTTGGGGCTAAGCCATATCACCAGGCCTCGCTACGAGGGGTCAAACTGATTGGTGCGACCTCTCACTATGTAACCGAGGAGCTGGACGCCGGGCCGATCATTGAGCAGGACGTGGTGCGCGTCAGCCACCGCGATAGCATCGAAGAGATGGTGCGTCTGGGTAAAGATGTCGAGAAGATGGTGCTGTCACGTGGTCTACGCTATCACTTAGAAGACCGAGTGCTGGTGCACGACAATAAAACAGTGGTGTTCGACTGAGGTGTCAGTAGGGTTCGGTTCAGCGCAGATAGAGGGTATTACTGATGCTCAAGTCAATCAAAGTGCGAGATTACATGACCCGCAATCTGGTGACTTTCCGGCCTGAAATGAACCTGTTCACCGCGATTAACCGCTTGCTTGAGCACCGAATCTCTGGCGCGCCGGTGGTTGACGGACAAGGGCATCTGGTGGGGTTGTTGTCGGAGGGCGATTGCTTGCGCGGCATCCTTTCTGGCGCCTACTACGAGTCAGCGGGTGGTGATGTCAGCGCCTACATGACCACCGAGGTGGAAGTGATTTCGCCGGAGGCGGATATCATCGAAATCTCCGAGCGCTTTCTGCGTGGCCGGCGCCGACGCCTGCCAGTGGTCGAAGACGGCCGTTTGATTGGTCAGGTCAGCCGCAGTGATGTGCTGCGTGCGGTCAAAGAGTTTGCCCAGCATGACGAAGGCCGTGTGGCGCTGAGTTGAGGGCTGGTAGCGTACATTGGAGGTGTTATGACTGATCCATTTGCGCGTGGCACATCCAACGCACCACCGGTGCTTGGTGAGGGTTGTACGCAGCGCTATGACCCTGAGGCTTTAAGTCCCGAGGACGGTAGCGAATTTGCCGATGCCGCCGAGTTATGGCGGCAGTTGCAGCAAGACGAACAGTCGCCAACGAACCACGAAAAGCAGAAATAAAAACGGGGCGCTCACTGAGTGCCCCGTTTGTTTTCCGCATGGGTTAAATGCGGAAGCTGTCGACCAGTTGCTTCAGACGGCTGGCCTGTTGCTCCAGATCGCCGCAGGCACGCAAGGTGGCGTTGAGGTTTTCCACACCTTCTTGGTTGAGGGTGTTGATTTCGGTGATGTCGACGTTAAGCGATTCGATCACCGAGGTCTGCTCCTCGGTTGCGGTGGCCACCGACTGGTTCATGCCATCAATTTCACCGATGCGTTCGGTGACGCTGCTTAGGCGGGCGCCGGCTTGGTTAGCGATCTCCACGCTTTCTTCGCTGTAGCGTTGGCTTTCAGTCATGGTGGTGACCGATTCGCGGGAGCCGATTTGCAGCTCTTCGATCATCTTCTCGATTTCCTGTGCCGATTCCTGGGTGCGGTGGGCCAGGTTGCGTACTTCATCGGCGACCACTGCGAAACCACGGCCTGCTTCACCAGCGCGCGCTGCCTCGATAGCAGCGTTGAGCGCCAGCAGGTTGGTTTGCTGGGAGATGCTTTTGATCACCTCAAGTATCTGCCCGATGTTCACCGTCTTGCTGTTGAGGGTTTCGATATTGCCGCAAGATGCGCTGATTTTGCCGGACAGTTCGTTCATCGCTTTGATGGTTTGTTCCACCACTTGGCGGCCGTCTTCAGCCAGGTGGCGTGCATCGGAGGCTTGGTTCGATGCATCGGCAGCGTTACGCGCAATTTCCTGCGCGGCGGCGCCCAGCTCATTAATCGCAGCGGCAACACTGTTGGTTCGGCTGGCCTGCTCGTCGGAGTTGATCATCGACGAGTTAGAAGCGCCGACCACCAGTTTTGCCACTTCATTGACCTGGCTGGTGGCGGATGACACCTCGCGGATTGAACTGTGGATACGCTCAACAAACTGGTTGAAGGCACTGGCCAGGCGGCCAAATTCGTCGTTGGATTGAATGCTCAGGCGTCTGGTCAGGTCACCCTCGCCTTGGGCGATGTCTTCCATGGCTTTACCCATGACATTCAACGGTTGCATCAGCACGCTGATCAACATGCTCAGCAGCAACATGATCAGCACCACCGCGATGACGGTGGCAACGATCGCCGAGGCGCGGAATTCGCTGAGCATTGAGTAGGCCTTGGCCTTGTCAATGGACAGGCCGACATGCCAGTTAACCGAGGGCAGCCCCTTGACTGGAGCGAAGGTGAGAATGCGCGTCTCGCCATTGAGTTCCGCTTCACTGAATTCGCCGCTGATGCGCGGGGTGTCTTGCGGGTAGACCTCACTGATGTTCTTCATCACCAGGGACTTGTCCGGGTGCACGAGAATCTTGCCATCCGCGCTGATCAGAAAGGCATAACCCATGCCGGCAAAGTCCAGCGAGTTGATGATGTCGACTAAGGTGTTGAGGCTCAGGTCGCCGCCAACAACTCCTGCCGCTTTGGCGGGCGTGGCGATGGTGATGATCAGTTCGCTGGTGGCGGCGTCGACGTAGGGTTCGGTGAGGGTAGTGCCGCCTGCTGCCATCGCATCCTTGTACCAAGGGCGTTGACGCGGATCGTAGCCATCCGGCATGTCCTCGTCCGGACGCATGGTGAAGCTGCCATCAGCGCTGCCCAGGTAGGTGAAGGCGAAAGTGGAGGCCAGTACCTTCTGCTCCAACAGTCCGGTCAGAGCATCGCCGGAAGAGTCGCGGGCGACCGATTGAGCAACGTTTTCCACCAGCAGAATGCGCCCCGACAGCCAGTTGGAAATATTACTGGCGGTGACATTCCCCATCTCCTTTAGGTAGCTTTCCAAATCATCACGGATCGCGTTGCGTTGCAGGTAATCGTTGTAAAGCGTGAACAGCGAGAATGCGGCGATCACCACCAGCGAGGCGGCGAGCAGAATCTTGTGGCTGAACTTCAGGTTGTTGGTCATGGCGTCTTGCGTCCGGTGAGTTCTGGCATCAGTCTTGGGCTGATGTTAGGCAGTGGCTATTGCAGGGCACGCTAACTATGTCGGCCTAATTGCAGTAAAGCTTTAACCATGGAGATAACAAGATGGTGCAAACCGATCAGTTTGTTGTGGGGGCCGATCTTGAGGGGCTGCCGGTGGGGCAGGCGTTGCGTCTGGCAAACCGTCACGGACTGATTGCTGGCGCGACGGGCACCGGTAAAACCGTGACACTGCAACGCTTGATCGAAACCTTCAGCGATGCTGGCGTCGCGGTGTTTGCCGCCGATGTAAAGGGGGATCTCTGCGGTCTGGGGGCGGCTGGCGCACCGCAAGGCAAAGTGGCTGAGCGCATTGCCAGCATGCCCTGGCTTAACCATCAGCCGATGGCCTACCCGGTAACCCTGTGGGATGTGCATGGCAAGAGCGGCCATCCACTGCGCACCACGCTGAGCGAAATGGGGCCTTTGTTGCTCGGCGCGCTGCTGGAACTGACCGACAGCCAGCAGGCTGCACTCTATTCCGCGTTTAAGGTTGCGGATCGTGAAGGGTTGTTGCTGCTTGATCTTAAAGACCTCAAAGCGCTGCTGGCACACTTGAAAAATCACCCCGAGGTGTTGGGGGATGACAGCGCCTTGTTTACGGCCACCTCATCGCAAGCCTTATTGCGCAAGTTAGCCGGTTTGGAACAGCAGGGCGCCGAGGCACTCTTTGGTGAGCCGGCACTGCAGCTGGAAGACATTCTGCATCCAGACCGCGATGGCCGCGGGCGTATTCACCTGCTCGACGCTAGCCGCCTGGTGCATGAGGCGCCGAAGGTCTACGCGACCTTCCTGCTCTGGCTGTTGGCTGAGTTATTTGAACAGCTACCGGAGCGCGGGGATGCCGATAAACCGCTTTTGGCACTGTTTTTCGATGAAGCGCACCTATTGTTTGCCGATACCCCAAAAGCCTTGCAGGAGCGCTTGGAACAGGTGGTGCGACTGATCCGTTCAAAAGGCGTCGGGGTGTATTTCGTCACCCAATCGCCAGGCGATTTGCCAGATGATGTGCTGGCGCAACTTGGCCTGCGTATTCAACATGGCTTGCGTGCGTTTACCGCGAAAGAACAGAAATCGCTGCGCGCAGTGGCCGATGGCTTCCGTCCGAATCCGACCATCGACACGCTGAAGGTGCTTACTGAACTGGGTATCGGTGAGGCCCTGGTTGGTACGCTGGAAGCTAAAGGCACGCCGGCCATGGTTCAGCGTGTTGCTGTGGCGCCGCCGCAGTCGCGTATCGGTCCGTTGAGTGAAAGCGAGCGAGCAGCGTTGATCCAGCAGTCCGCATTGCGGGGACGTTATGACAAGCCAATCGATCGTGAGTCCGCCTATGAGTTGCTGACGGCGCGTGCAGAGCAAGCTGCGCAGCAGGCAGAGTCCAATAAACCGAGTTCAGCGAACAAGAGCGAGGTCGGAGGCGGTATGGCCGGTGCTGCGGGCGAGCTGCTGGGCGGTTTGGCCAGTCAAGTGATGAAAACCGCTATGCGCCAGGCGGCCAATCAGATTGGTCGGCAGTTGGTACGTGGTTTGTTGGGGTCGCTGATGGGCGGTAAGCGGCGCTGAAGGCGTGGCCATCCAGTTAGGGATGGCCACGCTATCTGACTGATGCGGCGGGGCGTCAGCCAGCTGCTTCGTCGGCCTTGGATTGGAGCTCTTTTTCGATTTTTACCAGTTCTTTTTCAAACGCTTGGTCGAGAAGGTTAGCCTTCTTGCGCCACGGCTTGCGCTCGGGGTCCGGTTGAGCGGCGTAGGTAATCACTTCTCCGCCGTATACATCCTTGTAACGCTGCGCCTGGCGCTCGAGTTCGGCGCGCAGTTCGTCTTTCGTCACGTAGTTACCCATGGTCTTGAACAGAATAGTGGCTGGATGCCAGGCATAGGGCCTGGGCACTTGAGGCCGCCAAACAGGTTTAGTTCGCGCATTTAATAAGCGTGGCCAATAGTGTTGATGACTATTGCCGCGCCTGTTTGCCCTTTTATTGTGGATTACCTGAACGAATTGTCAGGTTTGTTAAAGGGCTAATTAGGCAGCGCCCGGCAATTATGGCGAAGCCAAGTTAAATGTCCAGCGTACTTAATTGGCAGGTTGTAGACCGTAACGCTGCACGATGGTTGCAAGCTGGCCGTTATTACGCAGTGTGTTCAGCCCGCGATTAAAAGCCTGGAACTTTACTGGGCTGACTCGTTTGCGGGAAAAACCAATGCCGTATGAAATTGACGTCAAATGTCCGGCGTTACGCAGTGCGTAGAGATATTCATGCTCGATCAAGTGACGAGCAACATCGCGATTAAGTAATACCACACCCTTTTCACCAAAGCGCCCGGCATTAAGCATCAGGAGCAGACGATGGTTGTTGGTCACCAATTTAATGTCGACATCCGGGGTGTTTTTCAGGCTTTCCTGCAGGACGAATGAAGTTCCGGACGGTCCGTATACGCCGATCTGGCGACCACGCAAATCATCGGGTTGAGTGAATTGAAAGTGATTTGAACGCAGGGTGTAAAAGTCGTAGCCGGAGGTCACCACCATGGGGGTGATTAGAAATGCCTTACGCCGTGCAGGCGACTGAATCACAGTGAAAATACCATCAACCTCACCGTCTTCGGCTTGTTGCAAGGCGCGTCGCCAAGGCAATACTTCAATTTCGCAATGCCACTGCAAGAGGCCACAGGTTGCATTAACTATCTCGGGCAGCGCGCCGCTGGCAATACCGCCGCGCGAAAAACTGAACGGTGGGAATTCCTCGGTTACAAAGTGCACCGTTTCGGCTGCAGCCGGGACGGCAGTTATCAAGGCCGTGACGAAGAATAATGCATGGCGTAACAGCACGACTTAATCCTTTAGTTGCGATGAACGCTCGCGGGGCTGCATGACCTGGTGCTTCTGGCGTGTACAGGGAACATTATTAACCGCGTCTGCGCGTAATTGCCTAGTGTCCTTTTGTGCCAGCGAAATGAACGATGTTTTACGCATAGCACCCTGCATTGCCAGTGCGTGCCTAGCTGACTGGTAACACCTTGCAAACTCTATGCAATTGAGTAAATCCGTGTGCCTCCCTACATTTGCGCCCGCACCAGTGAGTCCCTGTTAGTGCTGGATCAACCCGAGTCATGCTCACTGGATCGCGGTCGTCAATCAGACCGCTCACGGCTGCTTCTGGAGAACTTTATGCGTAAGTCGATGCAAATGGGTGTGCTGGGGTTGGTACTGATCGGCCTGGTCGGTTGTGAGGCGGCTGAGCAGTCTGCGCAAAAGCTGGCTGAAAAGGCCGAGCAAGCCGTGGTGGATGTCGCCCGCGAAGCGGTTGATGAGACGGTGAAAGAGCTCAATAAGCAGGTGGACGAGGTGCAGCAGTCAACCAATGAGTGGTTGGGCGAGCCGGTTGATGAGGCTGAGCCGCAACAGCCTGAGCAGCCGGCAAGCGAGCTGGCGGAGCCCGCTACCGAGGCTTGATGCGAAGCTGTTAAGGGACCTTGTTGAGTGCTTCACAGCTGGCGGCATAGCGTTGCTGGCAGGCGCTCTGGAACAACGCTTTGGCCTGGATCGGGTCGCGCGGCACGCCTTGTGCGCCCTTGAGGTAAAGGTTGCCAAGGATGTGTTGAGCCATCGGGTTGCCACCAGCGGCTGATTGGTTGAGGTACTTGAGCATCAGTTGGGGGTTGTTGAAGTCTGGATTGTCGCGGCCGGTGTACAGGTAGGCCAGGCTCACGGCAGCCATGGCATGGCCTTTGTCGGCGGCGAGTTTCCACCAGTACTCAGCCTGTTTGAGGTCCTTGTGCGGTTTGCCGACGAAGTACAGGCTGCCGAGCTGGAACTGACTGTTTAGGTCACCCCGGTTGGCCTGGCTGCGCAGGTTGGCCTCGTCGACGCTATTTTCGCTGGTCGCAGCGGTTGTCTGGGTCGGCGGGGCGTTACGGTTTTGCTCTGACTGGTTGGCGCAGCCGACCAGCAGCATTCCTGCGCAGAGCAGTATTACCAGTGAATGATGGCTTGGCAGCGGTTTGATCATGCGTATGGCTGCTCCCTTAAAGGTGGCGTTGGGGGGTAAGTCGAACCTGAGGCGGTTAAACACCAGACTGCAGGCTTACCGGTAAGTTGCGCGTTGTCCGAGGGTTGTCGCAGGCGCGAGTGTCGGGCGCAGTTGCAGAATCCATATCAGTTTGTCGCCTGCAGCGTTTCGCTGCTGCGCCAGAGCTGCGATTCTTGTTCATTCTTGCGCCCCAAGCCATCGAGGCCACCATGCAGATCAGCTCCAACTTCGACAGCGGCAATATCGAGGTCATCGACGCCAGCAACCCACTGCAGGTGCAGCTGGCGATTCGTCCGGATCTCAACAGTGAACATTTCCAATGGTTCCACTTTAAGGTCGAGGGCTTGCAGCCTGGTCAGCCTTACGGCTTTAGCCTGGGCAACGCCGGGCAGTCGTCTTACAAGAATGCCTGGAGCGGTTACCACGCCGTAGCCTCTTACGATCAGCGCGACTGGTTTCGGGTGCCCAGCCGCTTTGAAGAGGGCGCGCTGAAGTTCGACATTGAGCCGCAGCATGGGCAGATCTGGTTCGCCTATTTCGAGCCCTACAGCCGCGAGCGCCATAGCCAGTTGATCGAGGATGCGCAGCGTTTGGCGGGCGCCGAGCTGTTTGCCACGGGTAAGAGCATCGAGGGGCGGCCAATCGAGTTGTTGCGCATCAGCCGTAATCCGCAGGCGCTGCGCAAGATCTGGCTAATCGCCCAACAGCATCCCGGCGAGCATATGGCCGAGTGGTTTATGCAGGGGCTGCTTGAGCGTCTGCAGCGGCGCGATGATGCCGAGCTGAATGCCCTGCTGGAGAAGGCCGATCTGTACCTGGTGCCGAACATGAATCCGGATGGCGCCTTCCGTGGCCATCTGCGTACCAACGTCGCCGGGCGCGACCTTAATCGCGCCTGGCAGTCGGCCAGCGAGGCGGACAGCCCGGAGGTGTATTTCGTCCAGCAGCAGATGCGCGCGGTGGGTGTCGATCTGTTTCTGGATATCCATGGCGATGAGGAAATTCCTCACGTGTTTACCGCTGGTTGCGAAGGTAATCCGGGCTACAGCCCGCGCCTTGAGCGATTGGAAAACCAGTTCCGCCAGTTGTTGATCGACAACGGCGCCGAGTTCCAGACCACCTTCGGCTACCCGCGCGACGAACCGGGCCAGGCCAATACCACCCTGGCCTGCAATGCGGTGGGTATGGAGTTTGATTGTTTGGCCTTCACCATCGAGATGCCATTCAAAGACCATAATGATCGGCCCAATCCGCTGACGGGTTGGAATGGCGAGCGGTCGATGCAGCTGGGCAAGGATGTACTCAGCGTTGCAGCCGCCATGGTCGGGCAGCTACGCGATTAACAGGACGCTGGCGGGCAGGGTTGTTTGTCCTGCCCGCATAGGTTGTCGCTAAGGTCGCTTTAGCCGCGGTAGTAGCGCTGCGGCACAAATGGGGTTTTGGCTACTTTCATCGCCACGCGCTTGCCGCGCACCATGGCCCATACCTCGGTATCCAGAGCGATATGGCTGTTCTGCACATAGCCCATGGCTACCGGCGCAGCCAGGGTAGGGCCGAAGCCGCCACTGCAGACGGTGCCGATCACCGTGCCATCGGCATCAACAATTTCTGCACCTTCACGAACCGGTACACGTTCCTGCGGCAGCAGGCCGACGCGCTTGCTGGCAACGCCTTCTTGTTGCTGGGCGAAGATTCGCTCGGCACCTGGGAAGCCGCCAGCACGGGCGCCATCGGCGCGACGTGGCTTGGACATGGCCCACAGCAGGCTGGCCTCGATCGGCGTGGTGCTGGTGCTCATGTCGTGGCCGTACAGGCACAGGCCGGCTTCCAGGCGCAGTGAGTCGCGCGCGCCAAGGCCGATGGCGGCCACTTCCGGTTCGGCCAGCAGGCTGCGCGCCAGGGTTTCGGCGTGGGCGGCTGGCACCGAGATTTCAAAGCCGTCTTCGCCGGTGTAGCCGGAGCGGCTGACGTAGCAGTCGACACCGAGCAGACGCACCGGGGCGAATTGCATAAAGGTCATCTTGGCGACTTCAGGGGCCAGGCGCGCCAGCACATCGACGGCTTTCGGGCCTTGCAGGGCGAGCAGGGCGCGGTCGAAACAAGCTTCGATCTGGCACTGGCTGGAGATCTGCAGTTGAAGGTGCATCAGGTCCTTGTGCTTGCAGGCTGCGTTGACCACCAGAAACAGGGTGTCGTTGCCCAGGTTGGCGACCATCAGGTCGTCGAGGATGCCGCCCTGGTCATCGGTGAACATGGCGTAGCGCTGCATGCCCACGGGCAGGTCGATGATATCCACTGGCACCAGGCGCTCCAGGGCCTGTGCCGCCTGCGGGCCGCGCAGAATGATCTGGCCCATATGCGACACGTCGAACAGGCCGGCGGCTTCGCGGGTGTGCAGGTGTTCCTTCATCACCCCGAGCGGGTACTGCACGGGCATGTCGTAGCCGGCGAACGGCACCATGCGCGCGCCCAGTTCGAGATGCAGGGCATGTAGCGGGGTTTTCGCCAGGGTTTCAGTGGTCATGCGGTTCTCCATGTTGGTAAAGGTTGTTTGTGTAGGCGCGAGCTAAAAGCGTCACGTCTACAGGCTGTATGGGATGCCGTGTCAGCACTCGACAATATTCACAGCCAGGCCGCCGCGGGCGGTTTCCTTGTACTTGTTGTTCATGTCGGCACCGGTCTGGCGCATGGTGCGGATCACTTTATCCAGCGAGACGAAATGCTGACCGTCGCCGCGCAGGGCCATGCGTGCGGCGTTGATCGCCTTGACCGAGCCCATGGCGTTGCGTTCGATGCAAGGCACTTGCACCAAGCCGCCAATGGGGTCGCAGGTCAGGCCAAGGTTGTGTTCCATGCCGATCTCGGCGGCGTTCTCCACCTGATTGACGCTGCCCCCAAGCACTTCGCACAGGGCACCGGCGGCCATCGAGCAGGCCACGCCGACTTCGCCCTGGCAGCCCACTTCGGCACCGGAGATCGAGGCGTTTTCTTTGTAGAGGATGCCGATGGCGGCCGCAGTGAGTAGAAAGCGCACCACACCGTCGTCGTTGGAACTGGGGATAAAGCGGCTGTAGTAATGCAGCACCGCCGGCACGATACCGGCCGCGCCATTGGTGGGCGCGGTGACCACGCGGCCGCCACTGGCATTTTCCTCGTTCACCGCCAGGGCGTAGAGGTTGACCCAGTCGAGCACGCTGAGGGCATCGCGCAGCGCGGCTTCGGGGTTCTTGCACAGCTGACGGTGCAGGGCTGAGGCGCGGCGTTTGACCTTGAGGCCGCCGGGCATGATGCCTTCGTTGCGGCAACCGGCTTCGACGCAATCCTGCATCACCTGCCAGATATGCAGCAGGCGCGCGCGGGTTTCGGCTTCAGGGCGCCAGGCGGCTTCGTTGGCCAGCATCACCTGGCTGATCGACAGGTTGTGTTCGGCGCAATGCGCCAGCAGCTGTTTGCCGGTGGTAAAGGGGTACTGCAGTACGGTGCTGTCTTCGACAATGCGGTCAGCTCCGGCGGCTTGTTCATCGACCACGAAGCCGCCGCCGACCGAGTAATACTCGCGCGAGCGGATCTGCAAGCCAGCGGCGTCGAAGGCGCGAAAAATCATGCCGTTGGGGTGAAAAGGCAGCGGCTTGCGGATCATTGCCAGGTTCTGCTTCTCGACAAAGCGGATGGGCTTTTCGCCGAGCAGATTGAGTTCACCGCTGCTGCGAATCGCTGCCAGGCGTGCGTCGACGTTACTGGTGTCGACGCTGTCCGGCTGTTCGCCTTCCAGGCCGAGTAGCACGGCTTTGTCGCTGCCATGGCCCTTGCCGGTGGCGCCGAGGGAGCCGTATAGCTCCACTTTCACAGTATCGGTGGCGGCCAGTAGCTCATCGCGGCGCAGGCCTTCGGCAAAGCGCAGGGCGGCCAGCATGGGGCCGACAGTGTGCGAGCTGGACGGGCCGATGCCGATCTTGAAAAGGTCAAAAACGCTAAGTGACATGCTTGCTCCGACTGCGTGTTTTGCTGCCGCCCTTGTGAGGCGGCGTTGATGCGGCGCGCTGGATAACCGCGCCGCGAGTGGCAAAATTGCGTGCTGTCTTAGTTAGCGTAGACCGGGAAGCTGGCGCATAGGTCCGCAACCTGACCGCGAACGCGCTCGGTCACGGCTGGGTTGTCCAGCTCATCGAGGATGTCGCAAATCCAGCCGGCCAGGGTGCGGCACTCGCCCTGCTTGAAACCGCGGGTGGTGACTGCCGGTGTGCCGATGCGGATGCCGGAGGTGACAAACGGCGACTGCGGGTCATTCGGCACGGCGTTCTTGTTCACCGTGATATGCGCCGCACCGAGTGCTGCGTCGGCCGCCTTGCCGGTGAGGCCTTGCTTGATCAGGCTGACCAGCATCAGGTGGTTGTCGGTGCCGCCGGAGACCACGTCGTAGCCACGGGTAACGAATACTTCGGCCATGGCTTGGGCGTTGTTGATCACCTGCTGCTGGTAGGCCTTGAAGCCAGGCTCTTGCGCTTCCTTGAAGCACACGGCCTTGGCCGCGATCACATGCATCAGTGGGCCGCCCTGGCTGCCGGGGAACACGGCGGAGTTGAGCTTCTTCTCGATCTCTTCGTTGGCCTTGGCTAGGATCAAGCCGCCACGCGGGCCACGCAGGGTCTTGTGGGTGGTGGTGGTGACCACATCGGCAAACGGAATCGGGTTGGGATACAGGCCGGCGGCCACTAAGCCGGCGACGTGGGCCATGTCGACAAACAGCAGCGCATCGACTTTATCGGCGATGGCGCGGAAGCGGGCGAAATCCAGGGTGCGCGAATAGGCGGAGAAACCGGCGACGATCATCTTCGGTTTGTGCTCGACAGCCAGGCGCTCGACCTCGGCGTAATCGATCAGGCCCTGTTCGTCGATGCCGTACTGCACGGCGTTGTACAGCTTGCCGGAGGACGACACCTTGGCCCCGTGGGTCAGGTGGCCGCCGTGGGCCAGGCTCATGCCGAGGATGGTGTCACCAGCATTCAGCAGCGCCAGGTACACCGCGCTGTTAGCGGAAGAGCCAGAGTGCGGCTGCACGTTGGCATAGTCAGCACCGAACAACTGCTTGGCGCGTTCGATGGCCAGGGCCTCGACCTTGTCGACATGCTCGCAACCGCCGTAGTAACGCTTGCCCGGATAGCCTTCGGCGTACTTGTTGGTCAGCCCGCTGCCCTGGGCCTGCATCACGCGCTGGCTGCAATAGTTTTCCGAGGCGATCAGCTCGATGTGGTCTTCCTGGCGCTGCTCTTCGGCGTTGATCGCAGCGAGCAGGGCGTCATCGTAGCCTTGCAGTTGGTCGTGCTTGCTAAACATGGTGAGGCCCTCTGGTTTTTATATGAGGTGCAGCTAACCCGCCTCGGGTAGAGGTGAGTCGAAAATTGGGGAGAAAGCAGTCCCGCGGCCCGGAGGTGTTCCGGGCCGCAGGCTGTTATCACGCGTCCTGGTACGCCTCGATGGACGGGCAGGCGCAGATCAGGTTGCGGTCGCCGAACACGTTGTCCACGCGGCCGACCGGCGGCCAGTACTTGGCCTCGATCAGGCTGGCCACTGGGTACACGGCCTGTTCGCGGCTGTAGGCGTGAGTCCACTCGCCGACCAGTTCCAGTGCGGTGTGCGGGGCGTTTTTCAGCGGGTTGTCGTTGGCGTCCAGGTGGCCGGCTTCGACAGCGCGAATTTCTTCACGAATGGCGATCATGGCGTCGCAGAAGCGGTCCAGCTCTTCTTTGGACTCGCTCTCGGTGGGCTCGATCATCAGCGTGCCGGCCACTGGGAAGGACATGGTCGGGGCGTGGAAGCCGAAGTCGATCAGGCGCTTGGCCACATCGTCAACGCTGATGCCGCTGCTGTCCTTGATCGGACGGATATCCAGGATGCACTCGTGCGCCACCAGGCCGTTGCTACCCGAATACAGCACGGGGTAGTGCTCTTCCAGGCGGCGGGCGATGTAGTTGGCGTTGAGAATCGCCATCTGCGAAGCGCGCTTGAGGCCTTCGCCGCCCATCATGCTGATATACATCCAGGTGATCGGCAGGATGCTGGCGCTGCCGAATGGCGCGGCGCTGACTGCACCCTCTTTGCGTGCCATATGGCCGTGGCCGGGCAGGAATGGGATCAGGTGTTCCTTCACGCCAATCGGGCCGACACCTGGGCCGCCACCGCCGTGCGGGATGCAGAAGGTCTTGTGCAGGTTCAGGTGGGACACGTCGCCGCCGAACTTGCCCGGGGCGCACAGGCCGACCATGGCGTTCATGTTGGCGCCGTCGATGTACACCTGGCCGCCGTTGTCATGAATGATCGCGCAGATTTCGCGGATGCCTTCCTCGAACACACCGTGGGTCGACGGGTAGGTGATCATCAGCGCAGCCAGACGGTCTTTGTGCTCTTCGGCTTTGGCCTTGAGGTCGGCGATGTCGACGTTGCCGCTGCTATCGCAGGCGGTCACCACCACGCGCATACCGACCATGCTGGCGGTGGCTGGGTTGGTGCCGTGGGCCGATTGCGGGATCAGGCAGATATCGCGCTGATCATCGCCACGGCTCAGGTGGTAAGCACGAATGGCCAAGAGACCTGCGTACTCTCCCTGGGAACCGGCGTTTGGCTGCAGGGAGATGCCATCGTAACCAGTGGCTGCGCAGAGCATGGCTTCCAGTTCGGTGGTCAGCTGGGTGTAACCCTGGCTTTGCTCGGCAGGGGCGAAGGGGTGCAGGTTGCCGAACTCGGCCCAGGTCACCGGGATCATTTCACTGGCGGCGTTGAGCTTCATGGTGCAGGAACCCAGCGGAATCATGCTGCGGTCCAGCGCCAGGTCCTTATCGGCCAGTTTGCGCAGGTAGCGCATCAGCTCGGTTTCGCTGTGGTAGCGATTAAATACTGGGTGAGTGAGGATTTCGCTTTCGCGCAGCAGGCCTTTTGGCAGCTGAGCGATTAAGCCTGTAGCCAGTTCAGCGAAGGCTGGAACAGCTTTGCCTTCGGCGAAGATCGCCAGTAGGGCTTCAACGGCGACTTGATCGGTGGTCTCGTCGAGGGACAGGCCCAGACGCACGCCATCAATTTCACGCAGGTTGATGCCGGCCGCACGGGCGGCTGCATGCAGGGCTGCCGTTTTGCCGCCGGTAGCCAGGGTCAGGGTGTCGAAGAAGAATTCCTGCTCAACCGTGTAGCCCAGAGCGCGCAGGCCCTTGGCCAGAACTGCAGTGAACTGGTGCACGCGCTGGGCGATCTGGGTCAGACCTTTCGGGCCGTGGTAGACGGCATACATGCTGGCGATGTTGGCCAGCAGCACCTGAGCGGTACAGATGTTACTGGTGGCCTTCTCGCGGCGGATATGTTGCTCGCGGGTCTGCATAGCCAGGCGCAGGGCCGGCTTGCCGAAACGGTCGATCGACATGCCGACCAGACGGCCCGGCATATCGCGCTTGAATGCATCGCGGGTGGCGAAATAGGCGGCGTGCGGGCCACCGAAGCCCAGCGGCACACCGAAACGCTGGGCGCTGCCCAGGGCCACGTCGGCACCGAATTCGCCCGGTGCAGTGAGCAGGGTCAGGGCCAGCAGGTCGGCAGCGACGGCCACCAGAGCGTTGGCTGCGTGGAAACGCTCGACCAGCTCGCGGTAGTCGAAGATGTCGCCATTGCTCGCTGGGTATTGCAGCAGCGCACCGAAGTAGACGCTGGCGTCAGTGATCGCCGCTTCGTCGCCGATCACCACGTCGATGCCCAGCGGCTCGGCACGGGTGCGCAGCACGTCGAGGGTCTGCGGGTGGCAATGCTGGGAGGCGAAGAAGGCGTTGCTGGCCTTGTTCTTCGACAGACGCTTACAGAAGGTCATGGCTTCGGCAGCAGCGGTGGCTTCGTCCAGCAGCGAGGCGTTGGCGATCTGCATACCGGTGAGGTCGCTGATCAGGGTCTGGAAGTTCAGCAACGACTCCAGACGACCCTGAGAAATCTCTGGCTGGTACGGGGTGTAAGCGGTGTACCAGGCCGGGTTTTCCAGCAGGTTGCGCAGGATCGGGCTCGGCGTGTGGGTGCCGTGATAGCCCTGACCGATATAAGTTTTGAACTGCTGGTTCTTGGCCGCGATGGTCTTGATCTTGGCTAGGGCGTCGGCTTCCGACAGGCCCGGCAGAGAGCCCAGCACGCTGGTGCCCTTGATGCTCTCGGGGATGACGTTATCGGTCAGTGCGTCGATGCTGGCGTAGCCGAGCAGTTCGAGCATGGCCGCGGTATCGGCATCACGTGGGCCGATGTGGCGGGCGACAAATTCGTTCTGGGTGGTCAGCTTGGTCATCACAATCTCTCAGGCGTCAGCATTGGCGTTGAGCAGGCGCTCGTAGGCGGCCTGGTCGAGCAGGTCGGCTACCGCGCTGGCATTGGCTGGACGGAAACGGAAGAACCAACCCTTGCCCAGGGGATCTTCGTTGACCAGCTCAGGGCTGGATTCTAGCTCGCCGTTGACCTCGACCACCTCACCGTCCAGCGGCATGGCGATATTGCTCGCAGCTTTTACCGATTCCAGCACCGCCACTTCGTCACCCTCGGCGTAGCTCTGGGCTTCCGGCAGCTGAACGAATACCACGTCACCCAGGGCTTCCTGGGCATAGGCGGTGATGCCCACGGTAACCAGGCCATCGGCATCCTGACGCAGCCATTCGTGCTCAACGGTAAAACGCAATTCGCTCATGTGTACTCCTCAAGGGTGGTGACTCGCCCTTTCTGCTGGGGGCGATGTGCTGGACGCGCGTGCTGGGCACGAGCGGAAGGTGAAAAGACCATAGCAAAGTAGGTGCCATTGTTATTTTTATCAATAAAAACAATAACTTAAGTGCTTTTAGTTGATATGGGTTTTTGTTGGTGTGTATTGAATTCAATACGATCCTGATCGGCGCGTTCGCCACGCGCTGCGCAAAGGCTCTGGTGTCGTGGGCTGAATGGTTTGTGTCGCTTTCATTACGGTGTATTTAAATCGATACGTTTTTTGTTGAGCTTGCGGGCTGTGTTGGAGTCACGCCGCCTGGAGGTGCGGGCAGCAATGTCAGCAGTGGTTAATACGTAACGGGCCGTCACTGTCATTCATCCACCCTATAAAGCGCCATTGAACGGGTCGATGGATCGGCGGCGGGGCGGCTTTTTAGGGGCGTATTCACTCTTTTGGCTGACAGGGCAAATACCTCTTTCGGGCGCTTATCCCACTCAAGGTGGCTGGGTAGCGTGGAGGCTCAACACGAAACCCGCTTTCCAGGAGAGCCGCATGAGAACAAGAACAAGACATGCCATCTTCCAGCCCAGCGTTTTGGCGATTGCCATTGCTGTTGGCTGTGTCGCGCCTGTCCAGGCTATTACATTCAATATTGGTGATGTCGAAGCGCAGTTCGACTCTTCACTTTCAGTGGGGGCCAGTTGGAGCGTGCGCGGTGCCGATCCTGACTTTATCGGTACACGTAACGGCGGCAAGGCGTCCTCTCAGACCAACGATGACGGCCGCCTGAACTTCAAGAAAGGCGAAACCTTTTCGAAGATCTTCAAAGGCATTCACGATCTTGAATTGAAGTACGGCGATACCGGCGTGTTTATTCGCGGCAAGTATTGGTACGACTTCGAGACCAAGGACGAAAGCCGTCTGCTATATGACATTGACGACCACAACCGCAAGACGGCGGCACAAGCCTCCGGCGCGGAAATTCTCGATGCCTTCATCTATCACAACTACAACCTGGGCAGCATGCCGGGCAGTGTGCGGGTCGGTAAGCAAGTGGTCAGCTGGGGTGAGAGCACCTTTATCGGCAACTCGATCAACTCGATCAACCCCGTGGATGCTGCAGCGTTTCGCCGGCCTGGTGCGGAGATCAAGGAGGGGCTGATTCCGGTCAATATGCTCTATGTCTCGCAGAGCTTGACCGACACCGTCAGCATGGAAGCGTTCTACCAGCTGGAGTGGGACCAGACTGTTATCGATAACTGCGGGACGTTCTTTGCACCCAGCGACACGGCCGCCGATGGCTGTAACGACCGCCTGGTGGTCGCAGGGGCTGACGTCGCACCTGACGCGTCAAAAAACACCGGTGCGCCGGGTAATCCGGTATTCATTCCGCGCGGAGGGGATCGTGATGCGCGCGACAGTGGGCAGTTCGGCGTTGCCCTGCGCTGGTTTGCCGAGTCGCTGAACGACACGGAATTCGGTCTGTATGCGATGAACTACCACAGCCGTAGCCCGAGCGGCAGCATCATTGTCGGCACCGGGGCGCCACAGGCTGCCCGCTATTTTCTAGAGTACCCGGAAGATATTCGTCTCTACGGCGTCAGTTTCCAGACCAACGTCGAAGGCACAGCGTTGTCGGGTGAGCTCAGTTACCGGCCCAACATGCCAATTGGCATCAACTCCACGGACATGACCTTTGCATCCCTGCGCCAGGGGTTTTCACCGGTATTTACCAGCGGTCATGGGCGCAATGCCGTGGGTGAGGAAGTGGCCGGTTATGTGCGCAAGCCAGTGACCCAGGCGCAAGTCTCGGCGGTGCAGTTTTTCGACCGAGTGCTTGGAGCCAGTCGCCTGACCCTGGTGGGCGAGGTGGGTTACAACCATGTCAGTGGCATCAGTGATGATCTTGGCGAGCTGCGCTTCGGTCGCGATCCGGTCTATGGCATTGGTCAGCTCAACCCCAACACGACCTGTACGGCAGGGGTGAACACCGCCAACCCTGACCAGTGTAATGACGATGGTTTCTTTACCAGCAGCTCCTGGGGCTACCGCGTGCGCACCAGTCTCGATTACAGCAACGTCTTCGCCGGGGTCAATCTCTCGCCAAGCATTGCCTGGTCGCATGACGTCGATGGCTATGGCCCCAACTTCAGTGAAGGCAGCAAGGCGGTGAGCCTGGGCCTGAATGCTGACTACCAGAACACCTACAACGCCAGCCTCAGTTACACCGACTTCTTTGGTGGGGATTACAACACCAACGTCGACCGTGACTTTGTTGCCCTGAGCTTCGGTGTGAACTTCTGATCAACGCAGTGCAAAAGGATCCGTACACCATGAAAAATACAAGAATCCTGCAAGCTGGGGCGCTGGTGCTGACCCTGTTAGCCAGCAGCGTGATGGCCGCAGTCTCGGAACAAGAGGCCGCTCAGCTGGGGGCCAGTTTGACGCCGCTGGGCGGAGAAATGGCTGGGAATGCCGATGGCACTATCCCGGCCTGGGACGGTGGTCTGTCTACCAGTGCGGCAGCGGTCGACGCCAAAGGGTTTCTCGCTGACCCCTTTGCCAGCGAAACGCCGCTCTTCACGATTACTGCCGCGAATGCCGAGCAGTACAAAGACAAGCTGTCAGCCGGCCAGTTGGCCATGTTCAAGCGCTACCCCGAGAGTTACAAGATTCCGGTTTACCCCTCGCATCGAACCACCGCCGTGCCGGCAGCGATTGCCGATGCCGCCAAGCTCAGCGCGGTCAATACCACGCCCGTTGACGGGGGTAACGGCCTGCAGAACTTCAACGCCAGCCGTTATTACGCCTTCCCCATTCCCAAGACTGGGGTTGAGGTGATCTGGAACCACATCACCCGTTACCGTGGCGGTAACACCCGCCGGGTGGTGACTCAGGCCACGCCGCAAACCAATGGCTCTTACAGCTTGGTGAAGTTCGAGGACGAAGTGGCCTTCCCGGCGGACATGCCTGATCTTGATCCGGCCAAGGGCAGCAATATCCTGCTGTATTTCAAGCAGCGGGTGACTGCGCCTTCACGTCTAGCGGGTAACGTGCTGCTGGTGCACGAGACTATTGATCAGGTGAAAGAGCCGCGTCTGGCCTGGATCTACAACGCCGGTCAACGTCGCGTACGCCGCGCACCGCAGGTGGCTTACGACGGTCCAGGTACTGCTGCTGACGGCATGCGCACGGCCGATAACTTCGATTTGTTCTCTGGCGCGCCGGATCGGTATGACTGGCAACTGGTTGGCAAAAAGGAAATGTACATTCCCTATAACAGCTACAAGCTTGATTCGCCGGCGCTGTCGTACGACGACGTGATCAAGGCTGGGCACATCAACCAGGATCTGACGCGCTACGAGCTGCATCGCGTCTGGGAAGTGGTTGCCACGTTGAAGAGCGGCGAGCGGCACATCTATGCCAAGCGCCATATGTACATCGACGAGGACAGTTGGCAGATCGCATTGGTTGATCATTACGATGGCCGTGGTCAGCTCTGGCGTGTTGCCGAAGGACATGCGCAGCACTACTACAACCATCAAGTGCCGGGCTACACCCTTGAAGCGCTGTATGACCTGATGGCCGGTCGTTACTTGGCTCTGGGCATGAAAAACGAAGAGAAGTCGGCGTATAACTTTGGTTTCAAAGCCACAGCTGCCGACTACACGCCAGCCGCCTTGCGCAGCTCCGGCGTTCGTTAGGCCAGCACGCTGCACGAAACACTCCGTGATTGGGCGGCCTTCGGGCCGCCTTTTTTATCGTTGGCCATCACCTCTCGTGATAGAGCTGTGAGCGATAGGTGTTGAGGTTTAGCCTGCAACGATCCGGTTCCTGTAAGAACAATAAAACGAGCCGTCATGAACGCATTAGCGCCTTTCCCGCAAAGCGCCACAGCGTCTGCGTGTGGCGGCGTACAGCGCCCGCCACCTGGGCATATCGCTCGGCTATCCCTGCAGCAGCGGCTTTTGTCGCACGACTGTCGCCTGCGCTTGCTGGTCGGTCCGGCCGGCTTTGGTAAAACCGTACTGCTGGCAGATTGCGCCCGAGAGTGCCCGGCCACGCATCACCTGCTCTGGCTGAGCTGTGCAGGTGAAGGCTGGCATGTCGAACAGCTGGCGCAGCAGCTCGGCAAAGTCCTCGGGTACCCCGCAGACCTCAGCAGTGGCGAGGTGCTTGAGACCTTGGCGCAGGAGTCGCGGCCGCTGTGGATCATGCTCAATGACTACCCGGCGCAGCCGAATCTCGCCCTCGATGCGTACCTCAATCAGCTGCTGATGGTCACCCCCCCTGGCATTTGTTGGTGGCTGGGAAGCCGGCGGCGGCCGGTCTGTAACCTTTCCCGCCTGCTGCTGGAGGGCGAGCTGCTCGAATTGGGTGCCAGTGAGCTGGCCTTCAACGAGTCAGACGTGCTGGCCTGGCTGCAACAGCTGGACCCTGGCCGAAACGCCTGGGCGCACGACCTGCATGCACTGACCCAAGGCTGGCCGGCGGCCTTGCGCCTGGTGCTGTTGGCGGCTCAAGCCGAGCCGGCCGCGCTGAGCGCACCGCAGGACGGCGAACATGACCAACTGCTGGTTGAGTATGTCGAGCGTGAGGTGCTGCAACCGCTGCCCGATGAGCTGTTGCGCATACTTGAGCAACTGGCCCAGTTGCCGCGCTTCAATCCGGCGCTCTGTGACCACTTGTTTGGTGTCGGCGAAGGCGCGCAGTGGTTGCGAGCACTGATTGAGCGTGGCGTATTTATTCAGGAACTGGACACAGCCAAGGGCTGGTATGTGTTGTTCCCACCGCTGGCTCGGCTGCTGCAGCGGCAGGCCATGAATCTGCCGTGCAGCGCATTGCATGTGCATGCCAGTCAATGGTTTGCCAGTCATGGTGATATTCGCGCAGCGGTAGAGCACGCCTTGCTGGCCGGGCAACCGGACGTGGCCGGCAGTTTTCTTGAGCGTTTTACCGAGGAGCAGGTGCTGCAAGGCCAGGACCTGGCGCTGATTCTGCGCTGGCGCAGCGAGCTGCCGGACAGCCTGCTGTGCAGTACGCCACGGCTGATTCTGCTGAATGCCTGGGTGTTGCTGCTGGTTGGCCGTCTGGATGAGGCGCAGACCTGCATCAATCAACTGGCACGCTTTCAGCCGCGCAGCGATGGCGCGCGAACCCGTGAGCTGTTCGCTCACTGGCAAGCTATTCAGGGCATCATCGCCTACGGCCGAGTCTGTGCCGTGGATGCTCGCGCCCACCTGCATGATGCCCTGCAAGGGCTGCCGCAAAGTGCGTGGGCGCAGTCGTTGCTATGTCGTTCGGCATTGACCTTGGTGGCCATTGGCGAAGGTCAGCTTGAGGTGGCACAGAAACTCAGTTTTGAAGCTTTGAAGCAGGCGCGCCTGCATGGCAACCCAGTGTTTGAAGCCCTGCTGGAACTGGACCACGCCCTGTTGCTGGAAACGCGGGGTGAGTTTGCCCGCGCCGAAACGCTGCTGCAGCGAGTGCTGACGGCAACTGCACCGACCGCTTTGCGCAATACACCGGTGCTGGCGCGGCTTGAGTTGCGTCTGGGGCGTCTGCAACTGCGCCAGGGGCGTGCAGATGAAGCGGAGGCAGCGCTGCAGCGAGGACTTGAAGATGCCCTTGTCTGTGGCGATCCAAGCGCGTTTCATGGCTACCTCGGCCTGGCCGAGTTGGCGATGGGGCAGGGTGATATGGCCACAGCCTTTGCTCACCTTGGGCAGGCCGAACGGCAGATGCAGCGTCAGCGTGTGAGCGAAACCCTGTACCGCGGCACCCTGTTGTTGGCCAGCAGTCATCTGTGGATTGCCCAGGGCCACTATGCGCGGGCG
Organism: Pseudomonas sp. FEMGT703P; assembly: GCF_002786345.1. Taxonomy (NCBI): domain Bacteria; kingdom Pseudomonadati; phylum Pseudomonadota; class Gammaproteobacteria; order Pseudomonadales; family Pseudomonadaceae; genus Pseudomonas; species Pseudomonas sp. FEMGT703P. The sequence goes on from NZ_PGCM01000005.1 coordinate 620,440, forward strand.
CGTGTCGCGGCGACTCGGGTATTGAGTTATGAGCAGCGGGTTAAAGCGGTGTTGCCGACGCCGAACTTTCCCGAGCTGATTCCGCGGTTTCAAGCGTTATTGCTGCAATTGGACCGCATGCAGGGTGAGGATGTGCGCGAGCCTCTGCGGCAGTTGTTGGCGAAGGTGGCCGAGCAGGGCAGGCAGGCCCTGGTCAGCGACTTATGGCTGAGCTATGCCGATGCCTGTGCGGCCTGTGACGATAAGACGGGTGCCGAACAGGCTCGGCAAACCGGCCAGGCACTGCAGCAGCGCCTGGGCTATCGACGTCCGTGGTTCCGCGTGAAGAGCCCGGTGGAGGGCACGCCGTCTGCTGTGACCGTCGCCAGCAGCAATGCGCTGAGCAGCCGTGAGTTGGCGGTGCTCGGGTTGATAGCCCAGGGGCTGTCCAATCAGGAAGTGGCCGAGCAGCTGTTTATATCCCTGCACACAGTGAAAACCCATGCGCGCCGAATCAACGGCAAGCTGGGTGTGGCGCGGCGCACTCAGGCGGTGGCCAAGGCCAAGGCGTTGGGCTTCTTCTAGTGCAGCGCTGGGCTGGCGCTGAGCAGGCGTAGGCGTTGGCTGAGTTGCAGGTGCTGTGCCGGGTCATCGTTGAGCAGCAGGGCGCACTGCAGATCGAAGCGCTCGCCCTGTGGGCAGTCGAGCCGTTGATAAATCTCGGCGCGGGCCAGGTGGTCCTGCAATGTCGGCGTGCCGAGCAGCAGCACGCGCTCGGCATCGCGCAGCGCGGCCAGTGGGTCATCGTCCAGTTGATGCAGTTGCCGCAGGTTGCGCGACAGACGCTGCAACATGCTGCGCGCGTCGCAAGGCTGCAGTTGGCTGGCGTTTAATTCGGCAGTCGGCCCCAAATGGCGTTGCAGCAGCTCGCGGCACTCGCGGGTATACAGCCGCCGGCCGCTGCAAGGGTCGAGTAGATGGTCGGCGCCCGGTACGCGTAGCAGGAAATGCCCGGGAAAATTGACCCCCTGTAATGGAATTCCCAGGCGCCTGGCCAGCTCCAGTGCCAGTAGGGCCAGAGTGAGCGGCTGGCCGCGGCGGCGCAACAACAGCTGATCCAGCAACGCGGCCCTTGGCCTTAGCGGGCGTTCGTCGTCCTCATGGAAGTCCAGCTCACTGAGCCGACGCAGCAGCGGTTGCGCCAGCTCCTGCAGCGGCAGGTTAGGCAACCCCTGACTGACCTGCTGCTGCAGACCGTTGAGCCGTTGCAGCACGTCGGTCGGTTGCAGCGTGGGCTGGTGTTCCACGGCAATCCACAGCGCGGCCTCAAACAGCGCAGGTGGCGTTTGTTCCAGGCAGGCAAGGCAGGCAGCGCGTGGGGTCATCACATTCTCCCAGGGTCTCTGGCTTTGTAGTCAAGCGCCTAACCTTCGTCCAGTACATTGTTGTTTCAGGGCTGTGCCAGTGTGGCTGCTGTGTTGTTGAACAAGGACGCCAAACATGCCTGCAACCCTTCGCCGTTACACCCTGATCGTGCTGATACTGATGAGCCCTGTGCTGAGCGCAGCACAGGCTTCGCAAGCGCCGCTCCTGGCTCAAGAGTTGTCAACCTACCGACTGCTAACGCTGTTTCACTTATTACGTTTGGAGCAAGGGTCACCTGACGTGCAGGCACGCCTGGAAACAGAAGTTCAGCATTTCGCCGGTTTGTTAACTGCACACTCTGAGGCGTTGCCAGCCCCGTTGCAGCAACAGGCGCAGCATTTTCAGGCGGTGTTGCTGAACAATGCCCGGTTGAACTACGAAGCGATTGATTTTTATGCCCTCGATACGCTGTCGCAGAGCGCCCATGACCTGCTGCAACTCAATCGGCAGCAGCAGGCGTTAGCGCCGTCCGCATCACCGACGTTGGACCTGCGTCAGGCCATCCTGATGCAGCAAATTGCTGCTGAGTATGTGCGTGAAGCTGCCAGTTTTGACTCCGGCTCGGCGGTGTACGACAGCGCGCAGGAACGCTTTGAGCCTGTGGACGTGCTGGCCAAGGCCTTTCGCCGGCGGCTTGAGCAGCTGCAGCCAACCCTGGCCGGCAGTGCCGAGCAACGTAAAAAGTGGGGCCAGGTGCAGGTGATCTGGAATTACATTGAACAGCCGCTGCTGGAATACCGCGAGCGCTCGCTGCCCTTTGTCGTGAACCGCTACAGCGAACAGATTGTCGCCCTGCTGGTGAACTGATCACCGGCGGGGTGTGATCAGCCGTGCTGCCTATACTGATGAGCAACGCAGTAGGGGAGCGACAGCATGTTTACCCTGATGGAAAGCGCTCGGCTGGAGTCGCTGCATTTTGCCGATGACCCGGCCACAGGCCTTAAGGCCATCATTGCCATTCACAACAGTCGCCTTGGCCCTGCGCTGGGCGGTTGTCGATACCTGCCCTATGCCGATGAACAGAGTGCCGTGGACGATGCGCTGCGGCTGGCCAAGGGCATGAGTTACAAGGCCGCGCTGGCCGGCTTGGCGCAGGGCGGTGGCAAAGCGGTGATCATCCGTCCTGCGCATGTCGACAATCGTGGTGCGTTGTTTGAAGCCTTCGGGCGCTTTATCGACACCCTTAACGGCCACTACATCACCGCGATGGACAGCGGTACTTCCAGCGTTGACATGGACTGCATCGCTCAGCACACCCCGCATGTCACCAGCACCACGGCCGAAGGAGACCCTTCACCGCATACGGCGCTGGGCGTGTTTGCCGGTATCCGCGCAACCGCCCTGGCGCGCCTGGGCAGTGACAACCTGGAAGGTTTGCGGGTAGCGATTCAGGGACTGGGCAATGTTGGCTTTGCGCTGGCCGAGCAGCTGCATGCTGCGGGGGCCGAATTGTTGGTCAGCGACTTGGATCACGGCCGCGTTCAGCTGGCAGTTGAACAGCTGGGCGCGCGGCCGGTGACCAGCGAAGCTCTGCTCGCCACGCCGTGCGATATCCTGGCGCCATGCGGGTTAGGGGGTGTGCTGAACAGCACAAGCGTCGGGCAACTGCGTTGCTCGGCAGTGGCGGGCGCGGCGAATAACCAATTGGCCAGTGCTGATATTTCCGACAGCCTGCAGGCGCGGGGGATTTTGTATGCGCCGGATTATGTGATCAATGCGGGCGGCTTGATCTACGTGGCGCTGAAGCATCAGGGGGAGCCTCTGCCGGCAATCACCGCGCACTTGACGCAGATCAGCCGGCGGCTGACCGAGATATTCGGCCATGCCCAGGCCGATAAGCGCTCACCGGCAAGGGTCGCCGATGCGATTGCCGAGCGCTTGTTGTATGGCTGAATGTGGCGCTGATAAAAACGCAAAACCCCAGTCATGGACTGGGGTTTTGTTGACCGCCGCCGGCGTTACTCGGCAGCCGGTTCGCTCAGTTCACTCAAGGCATCAGGCTGGTTCTTGAATGCCTTGGCGAAGATGTCGCGGTTCTTCGCCATGTAGATACCCAGCTCTTCACCCTGGGTTTCATTCAGCGATGGCACGGCTTTTTGCAGCACTTCGGTGAGCAGCTCGGCCAGTTCGAGCATTTTGTCATGACGATCGGCTTCGGCTTTATCCATGAACAAACGCTCCAAATCCCGGCTGCTGCGGTACACCACTTCGACGGCCATTCATCACCTCTACGCCTTCACGCTGATAGGTTGCAGTTAACTGTTTATCTGTACAGTGTTTGCGAGCATAAAGAACTCGCCGGCATTTGACCAGCAGCAATTGCCATGCCGGCTAACACCATAGCCGATTCTGTGCGTCATAGCCGTTCAGCGGCCGCTGCGCAGCGGGCCGAACTCGGCCGGTACCCAGGCGTAGCCTGCACCTTCTTTGCGCACATGGCCCAGCCCTGGGAAGGGCATGTGCGCGCCAGCCACCCAGAGTTTGTCGCGACTGGCGTTGGCGAATATCTGCTGGCGCGTAGCCTTGGCCTGTGAGCTGTCGATGTCGAACTCGATCACCACTTCCGGCTTGGCGAACTGCACCGCGTGGCTGTGCACAATATCGCCCCAGACCAGCAGGCTCTGGTTCTGTGAGGTGAACAGGTAGGAGCTATGACCGGGGGTGTGGCCGTTGCTCGGCACCAGGCTGACGACTGGGATCAGTGCGCTGTCCGGGGCGTAAAGCTTGAGACGCTGCTGAGCGTCGTAGAGTGCCACGGACTGCTTGGCCATCTGGAACATGCCGCGCATGGGCTCCGGTGCCTTTGCAGCCGCCTCATCGCTAAGCCAGAAATCCGCTTCGGCCTGGGGTACGTAGACGCTGGCATTCGGGTAGGCGGCCTGGCCGTCGCTGTTCAGCAGGCCGCAGGCATGGTCGGGGTGCAGGTGGGTGAGCAGCACAGTGTCCACCTGTTCCGGGCTATAACCGGAGGCCTTCAGATTGCTCTGCACCACGCCCAGGGTTGGCCCGAAGCACTTCGCCGCGCCCGTGTCGACCAGCACCAAGTGACTGCCTGTATTGATCAAGTATGCGTTGACGGCGGTTTGCACGCCCTTACTTGAGTCAACGAACATGCGCGCCAGCAGGCTCTGAATATCCTCGGCGCTGGCGCCGGTGAGGATTTTGCTGTCGAGGTCAACGTAGCCGTCGTACAGCGCCGTCACTTCGAAGTCGCCCAGTGTCATGCGGTAGAAGCCGGCGACCTGATTCTGCTGTTTGGCCACCGGCGCCGCATTGGCACTCAGGGGCAGGGTGTAGCCCAGGATCAGGGTCTGGGCTGCAAGCAGTGCGCTAAACAACCGAGTGCGGGTGAATGAGCTTGGCATGCTGATGTCCTCGTGTGGTTAGAAACCTATACGTAACTTATACGGTTTTGGCGAAATACTTGTACATTGTCGCTGTAAACTATTGCTGGTCGCAGTGGCCAACAACAGTATTCGGGACGCCATCGGCTCTCTGTGAGGTGCACCATGTTGTTGTCTGCGGGTCGAGTCGAGCGCAAATTGCTGGCCCTGTTGGCCGTTGCCTATCTCAGTTTATTCGTCATTGTCGGTGCCATCTGGGGTAGCCGTGCCCACTTGATCGACGGGCAGCGTGTCGAGGTGCTGCACACCTCGCTTTATCAGCTCAGTGAAACCCTGTCCTTGCTCAAGGATGCCGAGACTGGGCAGCGCGGCTTTCTGCTGACGGGCGAAGATTCATTTTTACAACCCTATAACGTGGCGGTGCAGCACTTGCACACCCAGTTTCAGGCGTTACGCGCGATACCGTTGATGGAGATGTACGCCGACGACATAGCGCGGATTGAGCAGCTCGCCGAGTTGAAAATGACCGAGCTAAGCGAAACCATCGCACTGCGTCGTTTGGCTGGCGCTGAAGCTGCCCGCCAGCGCGTGATGGACAATCAGGGCCGGCGTTACATGGATGAGCTGCGTGAGCGGATTAGCAGCCTGGAGGGCAACGTCAGTGATGAGCTTGAAGCGCTGCATGAAAGCACCGATGTTCGCTCGCAAGTCGCTATCTGGGGCGGCAGTGCGGTTGCGTTGCTTATGCTTGGACTGCTCGGCCTGACCTACCTCGACCTGCGCCGTGACCTGCGCGAGCGTGAGGAGCTGCTAAAACGTCTGGCCTTTGAATCGCAGCATGACGCCCTGACCCAGCTGCCAAACCGTCGCGCCTTCAACGATAGCCTCGATCAGGCCCTGGCCTTGGCGCGGCGTGCCGAGCGGCCGCTGGCGCTGATCTACCTGGACCTCGATGGCTTCAAACCGGTCAACGATGAACATGGTCACGCCACCGGCGACCGTGTGCTCAAGGCTATTGCTCAGCGCTGGCGAACGTTACTGCGCGAGGGCGAGGTATTGGCACGGTTAGGTGGCGATGAATTTGCCGTGGTGGCCGAAGGGGATGTGGCGGCTATCGAGTGCCTGGCCGCCCGTATGATTACTGCACTGGATACGCCGCTGCTGGAAGAGTTGCCGCATGTGCGAGTGGGCGTGAGCATCGGTATGGCGCAGTTTCCTCAGCATGGTGAGGACCGGCGTCGCCTGGTGGCGGCGGCGGATACTGCCATGTATCGGGCCAAGGAAGCGGGTAAGCATTGTTTCGCCTGGCCTGAGTCCAGCAGCGCCATTCCAGCCGCGGCGCTCTGATGCGCCCTGGGACGTGTCTTGGCCCATGTGAGTGCCATCTCCTGAGAGCTGGTCTTGTTTCTGCATGGTGCAGGTACATTCCGCGTTGGAGCGGACCGTCGATTTTGGGAGTGCAAGGATCGTGAAGGACAATCTGGCTGAACGCGCCCGCGAGCGCATGCATGGCTTGGCGGAGTCGCTGGGCAATCTGTTGATGGAGGCATTCCATTATCTGGCGCTGTTCGCCATTGGCGCTATTACCGCCTGGGCGGCGGTGATGGCCTTTCTCGGCATGCTGGAGAAGGGCCATATCACGGTCGATGACATCCTGCTGCTGTTCATCTATCTGGAATTGGCGGCGATGGTGGGGATCTATTTCAAGACCAACCATATGCCAATTCGCTTCATGATTTATGTGGCGATTACCGCGCTTACCCGCCTGATGATTTCCGATATTTCGCACAACCACAAACCCGATATGGGCGTGGTGATGGTCTCCGGGGCAATTCTGTTGCTGGCGATAGCGATTTTTGTGGTGCGTTTCGCCTCCTCGCGCTTCCCCGCAGTGCAGGCTGGCGGGGGGCGGAAAAAGGCCAATCCTGCGGATGAAGCGGCAGAGCGTGATTATGCGCAGAGCGATGACTGAGGCTTCGGGCTGATCAGTCGTTTAACGGTGCAAACAGTGCCTGCACGTCGTCTTCACTGAGCTGCAGCTGGCTCTGGCTGCCACCTTCCAGCACGCCGCGGGCCAGGTTGGCTTTGGCCTGCTGCAGCTGCTGGATTTTCTCTTCCACGCTACCCCTGGCGATCAGCTTGTAGACGAACACCGGCTTGTCCTGGCCGATGCGGTAGGCGCGGTCGCTGGCTTGTGCTTCGGCGGCGGGGTTCCACCAAGGGTCGAAGTGGATCACCGTGTCGGCGGCGGTCAGGTTCAGGCCCGCGCCGCCGGCTTTCAGGCTGATCAGGAAGATCGGCAGTTCGCCAGCCTGGAACTGCTGCACCGGGGTGCGGCGATCCTGGGTGCTACCGGTGAGCTTGGCGTAGGGAATGTTGCGCACCTTCAACTCGGCCTCGATCAGCGCCAGCATCGAGGTGAACTGCGAGAACAGAAGCACCCGCCGACCTTCGGCGAACAACTCTTCGAGCATCTCCAGCAGGCCGCTGAGCTTGCCGGAATCCGCGCTAGTCAGGCCGCTGTCGCCTTCCTCGCTGAGCAGACGCAGGTCACAGCAAGCCTGGCGCAGCCGCAGCAGTGCTTCAAGAATTACGATCTGACTACGCGCCAAACCCTGGCGGGCGATTTCCGCGCGGACCTTCTGGTCCATGGCCAGGCGCAGGGTTTCGTAACGGTCACGCTGGGCCGCGCTGAGTTCGACCCAGTGGGTGATTTCGGTTTTCGGCGGCAGCTCGCTGGCCACCTGTTCCTTGGTGCGGCGCAGGATAAAGGGTTTGATCCGCCCGGTAAGGTGCGCCAAGCGCTGCTGGTTGGCGTTCTTTTCAATCGGCGTGCGGTAGTCGCGGGTAAAGCTTTTGCTGTCACCCAGCCAGCCGGGCATCAGAAAGTTGAACAGCGACCACAGCTCGCCCAGGTGATTTTCCAGCGGCGTGCCGGTCAGGCACAGACGTTGCCCTGCCTGCAGTTGCCCGGCAGCGACGGCGGACTTGCTGCGTGGGTTCTTGATGTTCTGCGCTTCATCGAGAATCAGCAGGCGATAGCGGTAGGCGCTCAATGCCTTGAGATCGCGCGGCAGCAGGGCGTAGGTGGTGAGGATGATCTGGTGCTCGTCGATCTGCTTGAACAGCGCGCGGCGCTTCGGCCCGTGCAGCGCCAGTACCTTGAGCTGCGGGGTGAAGCGCGCGGCTTCATCCTGCCAGTTGGGGATCAGGCTAGTGGGCATGACGATCAGCGCCGGCTGCTGCAAACGCCCGGCGTTGAACTCGCAGAGGATATGGCCAAGGGTCTGCAGGGTTTTACCCAGGCCCATGTCATCGGCCAGCAAACCGCCGACATCCAGCTCGGCCAGGCCCTGCATCCAGGCCAGGCCTTGCAGTTGGTAGGGTCGCAGTTCCGCGAGCAAGCCGGCGGGCGCTTGCAGGGTATTGCTGTCCAGTTGTTGCAGGCGTTGGGCGAACTCACGCAACTGGTCGCCACCTTGCCAACTGATGGCTGGGCCTTCTTGCAGGTGATTGAGGCGCGCGGCATCCAGGCGCGACAGGCGCAGGTGCTGGTTGGACTCGCTAGGCTCGCGTACGAACAGCTCGCCCAGGGTCGCGAGCAGCGGTTTGAGGCGGGCCAGCGGCAGGGCGGCGCGTTTGTGGTTATGCGGCAGGCTGACCAGCACCACTTCGTCGTCATCGCGTTTGTTCAGCGCTTCGCCGTTGAGCAACCAGGGTTTTTGGCGGATGGCCTGCAGCAGTATCGGCAACAGGCTGATGCGCTGGCCTTCGACCTCGATCCCCAGTTCCAGATCGAACCAGGTTTGCTCGGGGTCTTCTTCGACTTCGGCGTACCAGTCATCGACCTGTACCAGGTTGAACTGGAAGTCCGGCTGCATGCGGATTTGCCAGCCCTCTGCGCGCAGCGCTGGCAGATGCTCACGAATAAACTGCAACCAGGCAGTCTCACTGGGTTGCTCGTAAGCTTCGCCGGCGCTTTCCGGCAGCGCTTCGCTCTGCCGCAGTGCCACTTGCAGGCCTGTTTGTTCCAGGCGTTTGCGCAGCTGGGTTTCAGCGCTGATGTCACGCACGATGCGCAGGCTGTGCTGGGCGCTCTGCTTGATCAGCAGGTCTTTACCCTGTTTGCCGGAGGCCAGGTGGCCCTGGTAATCGAAGGCCAATGCGGCACGGTGCTGGGTCTGCTCCTGCATACGGCCCTTGCGCGCATCGAAGTGCACGCGCACCAGGCTGCCGAGGCTCAGTACTGGGCTGGGCTGCAGGTTTTCCAGGCACTCTTCGCGGGCCTGCGGGCTGCTGACGATCAGTGGCGAGAGGTCGACGCCTTGTTCCTGCTGGGTTTGCAGGGTGAGTAGGGCGCTGGCCACGTGTTTACAGTTGAAGCCCACCGGGCAGCTGCAATGGCCGGTTACGCCCCAGCCCTGGCCGTAATGATGCAGGGTGATGCGCTGTTGATAGGTTTGCGCACCGGAGCCACGGCAGCTGGCCAACAGGGTGCTGTCTTTGAGGCTGAGCAAACGGCTGCGGCCTTGTGCGGCATAGGCCTGACCGCGCAGCAAGTCGCCGTCGCCGAATTCTGCGCGCCAGTCTTCCTGGCGTAGATGCAGGATGTCGAGGGCCATCAGAGGCACCGGGCGGGCGAGTAGATGAATCGTGGCATGGGCAGCTTTCTCGAAGGCAGCCGATGATTCTTGCACAGCCAGCGTGGGATTAGCAGGCTGTTTTCAGGCTCATTGTGCGCAAGCTGCGTTGCCTGATAGGCGGGTATGCGGCGGGCTGATGCTGCTTGGCTTGGGCTCAGGGGCGTTGCAGGGCCGCGCGGTATTGCCCCGGCGTGGCGCTGAAGGCCTGGCGGAAACGGTTGCTGAAATGGCTGGCACTGGCAAAGCCGCAGGCCAGGGCCACTTCAGCCAGTGGCAGCGTGCTGTGTTGCAGCAGCTGCTGACCATGGCGCAGGCGCTGCGCCAACACATAGCGGTGTGGCGGCAGGCCGAAGCTGAGCTGGAACATCCTGGCGAAGTGGTATTCGGAGAGCGCACACAAACTGGCCAGCTGACCCAGGCTGAGCGCTTCACTGAGGTTGGCCTGGATAAACTCGCGCACTCGGCGGCGCTGGCTGGGGGCCAGGCCGCCGGTCAGGCGCAGGCCTTCGCGGCGGCCCACCTGGGACAGCAGCGCGTGGTTGATCAGGCCGTGGGCCAGGCTGCTGCTGAGCAGGCGTTCGGCCGGTTCTTGCCAATCCAGCTGGCTCAGCTGACGAAAGCGCTGGGCTTGCTGCGGGTCATCGAGAAAGGTGCCTTCGCGCAGTTCCAGTTCCCGTGGTTCGCGGTCTAACAGGTTGACGGCCGCCAGGGCGAATTGCTCCTGGCTGATATACAGATGGGCCAGATGGATTTCACCGTTGATCACCCATTCCGATTGATGGCCGGCCGGCAGAATGCACAGTTTGTCTGGCGCGCCTTTGCTGTGTGGGCTCTCGCGGCGGAAGGTGCCGGTGCCGCCGGCCAGGTAGCAGGACAGCGTGTGATGGCTGGGTGCTTCGTAATCGCGGGCATCATGACGGTTGCTCCACACGGCAGCCGCCATCCCGTCGCCCAACTCTGCGCTGCGGTGCAGGCGGGTGTTGGGCGAGCTGTGCATGCTCTGGAAAACCTGTAGGTGCTCAAGTTGCGACATAAATCCTCCGTTGCTCCATGCTACGCAGGGCATGCCCGCGTGCCAGCCCCCGCGCGCGTAAAAGCGCAAGATTATGCAAGGCGCGGTTATCTGTAGCTGTCGAGTATTTCCAGGTAGCGCGGCTGTTGCTTGAGCGCATTCAGGCTGTTCTGCAGCCGGGTGAGCTGCACCGCGTCGGTGTCCAGGCTGAAGGCGTAATACATGGCGCTTTCCTTGAGCACATGCACCGGGGTGAAGTCGTGGCTGTGCATGTCCAGATTGCGGATAAACCAGTAGGCAGTAGTTTCATCGTACGCCCACAGGTCGATACGGCTGTTATGCAGCAGGTTGGCCAGCTGAATTGCGCTGGCCGAGATCTGCAGCTGGTTGTCGTTGATACCAAGGCTATTCAGCAGGTGATGGCCGACATCATCGCGAATCACACCGATGCGGTGCGCGCTGAGATCTGCCGGTTGCTTGATCTGTAACGGGCGATCCTTGCGTGCCAATAGCACGATGCGGCTGGGCATGATCGGCCCGACCCACTTGAACTGCGGGCCGCGCTCCTCGGTGCGGGTCATGGAAAACAGCATCACCCCCGGACCTTTGCGCGCCATCTGATAACCGCGCGCCCAGGGCAGTGAACGAATATCCCGGCGCGCGATGGGCAGGCCGGCGCTGGCGGCCGCTTCCAGCAGGATGTCCACTGTAATGCCACGGGCGATGCCGCTTTCGGTGTAGTTGTAGGGTGGGAATTCTTCGGTGATGAAGTCCAGCGACTCCCACTTAGCTTCGGCATACAGCGTCAGGCTGAAAAAACACAAGGAAACAAACGCAAGCGCGTTGCCAAGGCGAGAAGACATGCGGCGTACCTCAGGCTACAGCGACCGGCAACGCCGGGTGGCTCAGGCAGTGTGGCGGGTGCGCATGCGTCAGCGACACCCTGTATTGACGCTAGCCTGCTGGGCATAGGCTGTCGACCCGCCGCATATACCGCTCTGGATGGTCATTTTCGAGCATGCGAGTGAATGGCTATTAACCGTTGGGATCGAGCAGTCAGCCCTGCGCGCGCTCGTACCAACCCTTGCTGTTATTGACCATGCGCACCAGCCAGAGCATCACCGGCACCTCGATCAGCACACCGACCACCGTGGCTAGCGCTGCGCCGGAGTTGAAGCCGTAGAGCGCGATGGCCACCGCTACGGCGAGTTCGAAGAAGTTCGACGCACCGATCATCGCCGCCGGTCCAGCGATATCGTGGCGCACCTTGAGTTGCCGGCACATCCAGTATCCGAGGGCAGCGATAAACAGCGTCTGCAGCAGAATTGGCACTGCCAGCATGGCGATGATCAAAGGCTGGGCAACGATGGTCTGACCCTGGAAGGAGAACAGCAGCACCAGGGTGGCGAGCAACGCTAGGATGGAGAACGGGCCGATGCGCGTGAGCACCGCTTGCAAGGCCACATCACCCCGGTGCAGCAGACGCGCGCGGATAAATTGGGCGATGGCCAGGGGGATAACGATATACATCACCACCGACAGCAGCAGGGTGTCCCACGGCACTGGAATCGACGATACGCCTAGCAGCAGGGCGACGATGGGGGCGAAGGCGAACACCATCACCAAATCGTTGATCGCCACCTGGGTCAGGGTGAAGTTGGCGTTGCCCTTACACAGGTTGCTCCAGACAAACACCATAGCCGTGCAAGGCGCGGCGCCGAGCAGAATTAGCCCGGCCACGTAGCTGTCGATCTGTTCGGCGGGCAGCCAGTCGGCGAACACATGGCGCAGAAACAGCCAGGCCAGAAAGGCCATGGTGAACGGTTTGATTAGCCAGTTGATGCTCAGCGTCACGCCCAGGCCGGCGCGCTGCTGATAGACCTCACCAATCGCGCGAAAGTCGATCTTCATCAGCATGGGGATGATCATCACCCAGATCAGCAATCCCACCGGGATATTCACCTGAGCAACTTCCAGAGCGCCCACCGCTTGCGCTGCTTCGGGGGCGAACAGGCCGAGCAGGGTACCGCCGATAATGCAGAGAAATACCCAGAGCGTTAGATAGCGCTCGAACAGACCGAGCGGCGAGCGGGTTTGAGGAGCGGAGGATTCTAGGGCATTGGCCATGCTGGATTCCTTGGGTGAGGGGCGAGTCTAGCCAGTCCCGCTGTGCTCGTTATTGATCTGGGTCGGCTTGGGTTAGGCTGAATATACGGTTTACAAGATATATGGATATCAATATATTCGCCAAATCGTATTTGCATGACACCCATCGCCATGAGCCAAAAGATTCGCGTGCTGTTTCTCTGTGTGGCCAATGCTGCCCGCTCGCAGATGGCCGAAGCGCTGCTACGCCATACCGATCCCGAAGGCTATGAGGTTTTTAGCGCCGGCACTCTGCCTGGTGAGGTTGATCCGCGTGCACGTCAGGCCCTGGAGCAGTTGGGCGTCAGCACGGAAGGCCTGCACAGCAAGGCGCTGGAGAGCTTCGATGGCCAGCAGTTCGATTACGTGATCACCCTGTGCGACAAGTCCGCCTTCGAGTGCAGCACCTTGCCCGGGGCTGGCGAATACATCGCCTGGGACTTCGAGGACCCGGCCAGCAGCCAGCAGCAGAATGCCTACACGCGTTGTCTGCAGCAGATCCACGAGCGCATCAAGATGTTCGTGCTGGTCAAAAGCAAAGTCAGCCAGCCCACGCAGATGCTCGCCCCGGTGACCCTGTTCAAATGTCTGGCCGACGACACCCGCGCGCGCATGACCCAGCTAATTGCCCAGGAAGGCGAGCTGTGCGTCTGCGAGCTGACCGCCGCTCTGCAGGAAAGCCAGCCGAAAATCTCCCGTCATCTGGCCCAGTTGCGCAGCAGCGGCCTGTTGCAGGATCGCCGCGCCGGGCAGTGGGTCTACTACCGCCTGCATCCGCAACTGCCGGCCTGGGTCGGGCAGATCCTGAAGCAGGTGCTCCAGGCTGACGATCCGCAACTGGCCGAAGATCGTTTGCGCCTGCACAGCATGCGTGACCGTCCTGATCGCGCCTCGCTGTGCGGCTGAGCCACTGTTTTCTGGAGAAAGGCCATGACCTTTGAGTTGCCGAATATCGACCCCGAACTGCTCGAACCGCCCAGTCAGGAACAACTGGCCAAGCCGGCCCCGCTGCACAAGCCGCGTATTTTGCTGCTGTATGGCTCCAACCGGGCGCGCTCTTACAGCCGTCTGTTGACCGAGGAGGCCGCGCGCCTGCTTGAGCGGTTCGGCGCCGAACCACGCATCTTCAACCCCAGCGGCCTGCCGTTGCCGGACGACGCCCCCGAGGATCATCCCAAGGTGCAGGAACTGCGCGAGCTGGTGCTGTGGAGCGAGGGCATGGTCTGGTGCTCGCCGGAGCGTCACGGCGCGATGACCGGAGTGTTCAAGTCGCAGATCGACTGGATTCCCCTGAGCATGGGCGCGGTGCGCCCGACCCAGGGCAAGACCCTGGCGCTGATGCAGGTCAGCGGCGGCTCGCAATCCTTCAATGCGCTGAACCAGATGCGCGTGCTGGGGCGTTGGATGCGTATGTTCACCATACCCAACCAGTCTTCGGTGGCTAAAGCCTTTCTCGAATTTGACGACGCCGGGCGGATGAAGCCTTCAGCCTATTACGACCGCGTGGTGGATGTGATGGAGGAACTGGTCAAGTTCACTCTGCTGCTGCGCGGCCAGGCGGACTACCTGGTGGACCGCTACTCCGAGCGCAAGGAGTCGGCCAACGAGTTGAGTAAACGGGTCAATCAGGCATCCATTTAAGGTTCAGCCGCCAACCCTACACACGCGTCCAGACCGACTGCAGGTCGGCTATTGAGGTCAGCATGCTAAACACCATTGGGCTTTTCGCCCTTACGGCCCTGGCCGAAATTATCGGCTGTTACCTGCCGTACCTGTGGCTCAAGCAGGGCAAGAGCATTTGGCTGCTGGTGCCGGCCGCGGCTGCGCTGGCGCTGTTTGCCTGGCTGCTGACTCTGCATCCAACTGCCGCTGGGCGGGTGTATGCCGCTTATGGCGGGGTGTATGTGGCGATGGCGATTATCTGGCTATGGCTGGTGGACGGTATTCGCCCGACCCATTGGGACCTGCTGGGCGCCGCTGTGGCCATGCTCGGCATGGCGATCATCATGTTTGCGCCGCGCAATATTTAACCCGCTCAACGAGAGAGTCTGTCCATGGCTATCAAGGTAGGTATCAACGGTTTTGGTCGTATCGGTCGTCTGGCGCTGCGCGCTGCTTGGGGCTGGCCGGAATTTGAGTTTGTGCAGATCAATGATCCGGCCGGCGATGCGCCGACCCATGCCCATCTGCTGAATTTCGACTCGGTGCACGGTCGCTGGCAGCACGAGGCGAGCAGTGAGGGCGAGTGCATCCTGATCGACGGCAAACGCATCCAGGTCACGGCCAACAAGGCCATTGCCGACACCGACTGGAGCGGCTGCGATCTGGTGATCGAGGCCAGCGGCAAGATGAAAACCGTCGCGGTGCTGCAAGGCTATCTGGATCAAGGCGTTAAGCGCGTGGTGGTCTGCGCACCGGTAAAAGAGCAGGGCGCGCTGAATATCGTGATGGGCGTAAACCAGCAGCTGTTCGACCCGGCGCAGCACCGCATCGTTACCGCCGCCTCCTGCACCACCAACTGCCTGGCCCCGGTGGTCAAGGTGATCCACGAGAACCTCGGCATCCGCCACGGCTCGATCACCACCATCCACGACCTGACCAACACCCAGAGCATCCTCGATACGCCGCACAAGGATCTGCGCCGCGCGCGTGCCTCAGGCATGAGCTTGATCCCAACCAGCACCGGTTCGGCCACGGCGATTGCCGAGATCTTCCCCGAGCTGCGCGGCAAGCTCAACGGCCACGCGGTGCGTGTACCGCTGGCCAATGCCTCGTTGACTGACTGCGTATTCGAGGTGGAACGCGCCACTACGGTGGAGGAGGTCAACGTACTGCTTAAAGCTGCCGCTGACGGTCCGCTTAAGGGCATCCTCGGTTATGAGGAACGTCCGCTGGTGTCCATCGACTACCGCACCGACCCGCGCTCGTCGATTATCGATGCGCCGTCGACCATGGTAGTCAACGGCACCCAGGTGAAGCTCTACGCCTGGTACGACAACGAATGGGGCTACGCCAACCGCGCGGTGGAGCTGGCGCGGATGGTGGGTGCGCAATAACTGCGGCCCTCTCCCCCAACCCCCGCTCTGCGCCCCAGCCCTTCGCAGAACTCAGGGCGCGTTAGCGGGCGAAGCAGTGCTTCGCTTTCCCCGCACCGCCCCGCAAGCGTGAGAGGGGAGTGTTACGCCTCCCGCTTCATTTCGTGGCTTTCTTTAAGCCGCATGAAGTCCGCTCCCTCGCCCCTTTGGGGAGAGGGTTGGGGAGAGGGGCTAAAGACACCGCGATTGATCAGGAAATCAGCACATGCACGCCTTATCCCGCCTCGCTCCCGAAGTGCGCCAATACCTGCTGGTGACCGGCAATTACTGGGCTTTCACCCTGACCGACGGCGCACTGCGCATGTTGGTGGTGCTGCATTTCCATAGCCTGGGTTACACGCCGCTGCAGATTGCCGCGCTGTTTTTGTTCTATGAGATTTTCGGCGTGGTCACCAATCTGGTCGGCGGCTACTTGGGCGCGCGGCTGGGGCTGAATCGCACCATGAATATCGGTCTGGGCCTGCAGGTGGCGGCGTTGCTGATGCTCACCGTGCCTGCGGCCTGGCTGACGATTCCTTGGGTGATGGGCGCGCAGGCGCTGTCCGGTATTGCCAAAGACCTGAACAAGATGAGCGCGAAAAGCTCGATCAAGCTGCTGGTGCCGGACAGTCAGCAGGGCACGCTGTACAAGTGGGTGGCGATCCTTACCGGCTCGAAGAATGCGCTGAAGGGCGTGGGTTTCTTTATGGGCGGTGCGCTGCTGGCGCTGCTCGGGTTCACTGGCGCAGTGCTGGCCATGGCGGCGGTGCTGGCGCTGATCTGGTTGGCCAGCCTGTTGCTGCTGAAAAAGGATCTGGGCAAGGCGAAAGCCAAACCGAAGTTTCGCGACATTCTGTCCAAGAGCCGGGCGATCAATATCCTCTCGGCCGCACGCTTGTTCTTATTCGGCGCGCGCGATGTGTGGTTTGTGGTGGCGCTGCCGGTGTACCTGTCCGGCGTGTTTGGCTGGGATTTCTGGATGGTTGGCGGCTTTCTCGCTGCGTGGGTGATTGGCTACGGCATGGTGCAGTCCTTCGCCCCAGTCATCACCGGCAAGGCCAGCGGCCAGTTGCCGGATGGCCGCGCGGCATTCGCCTGGGCTGCCGTACTGGCTGGTTTGCCCGCTGCAATCGCCCTGGGTCTGAGCAGTGATTTGCCGGCGCAGTGGGTCTTGCTCGGCGGGCTGATGCTGTTTGGCGTGCTGTTTGCGGTGAACTCCTCGCTGCACAGCTACCTGATTGTCAGCTACGCCAAGGAAGACGGCGTGTCGCTGGATGTGGGCTTCTATTACATGTCCAACGCCCTCGGCCGGTTGATCGGCACGCTGCTGTCGGGCTGGGTGTATCAGGCCTATGGCTTGGAAGCCTGCTTGTGGGTGTCTTCGGCTTTTGTTCTGCTGGCGGCGCTGATCTCCATTGGACTGCCTCGGCACCGCGCGATCAGTCTGAAGGAGTAAAAAGCGCAAGTTTGTGCAAGAACAGCCAGGCCGATCAGGCGCAGACTCTCAACCATCTACCGGGAGTCTGTTGATGAACCTGTCGCTCTATCTGTTGACCGTACTGATCTGGGGCACCACCTGGATCGCCCTCAAGTTGCAACTGGGCGAGGTGGCAATTGCTGCCTCCATCGCCTATCGCTTTGCCCTGGCTGCTGCCGTGCTGTTTGCCGTTCTGCTGCTAAGCGGTCGCCTGCAGAAACTCGATAAGCGCGGCCAGCTGATCTGTCTGGCGCAGGGGCTGTGTCTGTTCTGTATCAACTTTATGTGTTTCTACACCGCCAGCCAGTGGATCCCTAGCGGCTTGGTGGCGGTGATTTTTTCCACTGCAACGCTGTGGAATGCGATCAACGCGCGGCTGTTCTTCAAACAGCAGATCGCCGCCAATGTACTGGCCGGCGGCGCGCTGGGGCTGGGCGGTCTGGCGCTGTTGTTCTGGCCGGAACTGGCCGGGCAGGAGGCCAGTCGTGAAACCCTCTTGGGCATCGGCCTGGCGCTGATCGGCACCCTATGCTTCTCCGCCGGCAATATGCTCTCCAGCCTGCAGCAGAAGGCCGGGCTCAAGCCACTGACCACCAATGCCTGGGGCATGCTCTATGGCGCGCTGATGCTGGTGGCGATCTGCCTGGTCAGCGGCACGCCGTTTGGTTTCGAGTGGAACACCCGTTACATCGGCACCTTGCTGTACCTGGCGATTCCCGGCTCGGTGATCGGCTTTACCGCCTACCTGACCCTGGTCGGGCGCATGGGCCCGGAGCGCGCAGCTTACTGCACCGTGCTGTTTCCGGTGGTGGCGCTGAATATCTCGGTATTTGCCGAGGGCTACCAGTGGACCGCGCCGGCGCTGTTCGGTTTGCTGCTGGTGATGCTGGGTAACGTGCTGGTGTTCCGTAAGCCCAAGGCGCTACCGGCAACGGTTGCCCTGGCCGCCAAGGTTTAACTCGGCCACTTCCACGCTGGCTCATCGAGCATGCCCTGGCCCTGGATCACGGTTTGCCCCAGCTGTTTTTCCAGGACGATGGCGTTGCACTCGGGGTGTTGCTCCAGGGTGGCGATCAGGCGGCTGGCGTGGGATACCACCCAGACCTGGGTGTGTTGCGACGCGGCGATAATCAAGCGGCCGAGTGCGGGCAGCAGATCGGGGTGCAGGCTGGTCTCCGGCTCATTCAGCACCATCAGCGATGGCGGCCGTGGGGTGAGCAGGGCGGCGACCAGCAGTAGGTAGCGCAGGGTGCCGTCCGACAGCTCGCTGGCCGACAACGGCCGTAATAATCCCTCCTGTTGCAGTTCGACGGCAAAGCGCCCGCCTTGTTGAAAGTCGATACGCATACGTGCGCCGGGGAAGGCGTCGCTGATCGCCGCATCCAGCGCAGCGGCATCGCCGATTTCACGAATGGTCTGCAACGCCGCCGCCAGATCACGGCCGTCGTGGTGCAGCACCGGGGTACGGGTGCCCAGTTGCGGCTGGCGCACGGGCGCTTCGGCATCGCTGCGAAAGTGATCGTAGAAGCGCCAGCGGCGGATATGTTCGCGCAGGTGGGAGACTTCCGGGCAGGCCGGATCATTACCGATCTGCTCATACAGGCTGTCGAAGCTTGGCAGGTGTTGGGTCATCACCTGCCAGTTGCGCCCCTCACGCATACGCACCATCGCGCCGGCGCGGTCCACCAGCAGCGAAGCGGGGCGATAGCTGCCCCCAGCCCAGATGCATTCGCGTTTGATCTCGGGATCCAGGGCGAAGGCGCTGGGCTTGTCGCGGCTCTCGCCGGAGTTGGACTCCGGCAGCCCGAGGGAAATGGCATAGCTGAAATCATCGCCGGCAAAGCCCAGGCGCAAACGTCGGGCCTCCTTGCGTGGGCCGCCCTGCACAGGCACCTCGCCGCTGAGCATGCGCCGGCTGAGGGTTTCCGGTCCGGCCCAGAAAGTCGAATCCAGCCCGCCTTCACGGGCCAATGCATTGACCACGCCGCCCTGGGCGGTTTCCGCCAGCAGGCGCAGGGCGCGATAGAGATTCGACTTGCCGCTGCCGTTGGCCCCGGTCACCAGATTGAGCCGACCCAGCGGCAGCACCAGGGTGTTGATTGAGCGGTAGTTGGCGACGGCGAGGGTGTGCAGCATGGGTGTCGTCCTGACAGCTAATGAAGGGTTTTTAGCGGCGCGGCGTGCCTAAAACAAGCCTAGTTGGCCGCCGATCAAGGTTGCAAAATCATCCTCAACAAACGGCAGGATGGCATCTGCCACCGGTTGCAGTTGGCGGGTCAGGTAGTGGTCGTAGTCGATGGCGGCGCTGCGCGCTTCCAGCGGTTGCGGGCCAGCGGTGGTGATCACGTAGCTGATCCAGCCGCCGCGTTGGTATTGCAGCGGGCGGCCGTGGGCGGCGTTGAACTCGTCAGCCAGGCGCGCGGCGCGGACATGGGGCGGTACGTTGCGTTCGTAATCGGTGAGCAGGCGGCGCAGGCGCTTGCGGTAGACCAGTTGCTCATCCAGCTCGCCGCTCAGGGTGCGCTCGACGTAGTCACGCACATAGTCCTGGTAGGGCTGGCCGAGGAAGATGCGCTCATACAATTCGCGCTGAAATTGCTGGGCCAGCGGCGACCAGTCGCTGCGCACGGTTTCCAGGCCTTTGTAGACCATCTTGTGGCCACCGTCAGGCTGGGTGATCAGGCCGGCGTAGCGCTTCTTGCTGCCTTCCTCAGTGCCGCGAATGGTCGGCATCAGAAAGCGCCGGTAATGGGTTTCGAACTGCAGTTCCAAGGCGCTTTCCAGGCCGTACTCATCACGCAAGTGATCGCGCCACCAGGCATTTACCTTGGCCACCAGTGTGCGGCCGATCTGTGCGGCGTCTTCTTCAGCATGCGGGCGCTTGAGCCAGACAAAAGTGGAGTCGGTGTCGCCGTAGATCACCGCATAGCCTTCGGCTTCGATCAGCGCACGGGTGCGGGCCATGATCTCGTGGCCGCGCAGGGTGATGGAGGAGGCCAGGCGCGTGTCGAAAAAGCGGCAACCGCTGGAGCCGAGCACGCCGTAGAAGGCGTTCATGATGATTTTCAGCGCCTGCGACAGCGGCGCGTTGTGCTCGCGTTTGGCCGCCTCACGGCCCTGCCATACGCGCTCGACAATCGCCGGCAGGCAATGCTGGCTTCGGGAGAAACGCGCACCGCGAAAACCCGGTACTGAGTGCGCCTCATCGGGCTGACGCAGGCCTTCGATCAGCCCCACCGGGTCGATCAGAAAGCTGCGGATAATCGACGGGTACAGGCTCTTGTAATCGAGCACCAACACCGACTCATACAGCCCCGGCTGCGACTCCATGACAAAGCCGCCGGGGCTGGCTTGTGGTGGGTTGTCCCCCAGGTTTGGCGCGACAAAACCACGGCGGTGCATCAGCGGCATGTACAGGTGCTCGAAGGCTGCCACCGAGCCGCCGCTGCGGTCGGCGGGTAGGCCGGTGACCGTGGCGCGCTCCAGCAGGAAGTCGAGGATCGCGGTTTTGCCGAAGATCCGCGTGACCAGCTCGCAGTCGCGCAGGTTGTAGCGCGCCAGGGCCGGTTTGTCCTCGCGGAACATACGGTCGATTTCGTCCATGCGCTGGTAAGGCGTGGCAATATCCTTGCCCTCGCCGAGCAGGGTTTGTGCGACGTTTTCTAGGCTGAACGAGGGGAAGCTCCAGGTCGCCGAACGCAGCGCCTCGATGCCGTCGATGATCAAGCGGCCGGCGGTGTCAGCAAAGAAGTGACCGTTGCCGCTGCCATGCTCACGCCACTGCATCTCGCTGCCATCGCGGCCCAGGCGCAGGGGGATGGCCAGGTTGCGCGCGTGTTCGTGCAGCACACGCAGGTCGAATTGCACCAGGTTCCAGCCGATGATCGCGTCGGGGTCGTGCTGCGCCATCCACTGATTCAGGCAATCGAGCAACTGGCCACGGCTGGCGCAGTACTCCAGCTGAAAATCCACATCTGGCGGCTGTTCCGGCGTGCGGCCAAGCATATAGACGTTGCGCTGGCCGCAGCCTTCAATGGCGATGGAGTACAGCTCACCAAAGGCATTGGTTTCGATATCCAGCGAGGCCAGCTTGAGCGTCGGGCGGTAACCCTCGCAGGGCTTGATCTGCGCCTCCAGCAGCAGGGCGGGATTGGTCGCATCGGGTGTGCCGGTGAACTGCACGGGGGCGGTGATAAAGCGCTCCATCAGGTAGCGCTCGGGCGGTCGCACATCGGCTTCGTACACGTCCAGGCCAGCGCGG
This sequence comes from Pseudomonas sp. FEMGT703P, assembly GCF_002786345.1. Classification (NCBI taxonomy): domain Bacteria; kingdom Pseudomonadati; phylum Pseudomonadota; class Gammaproteobacteria; order Pseudomonadales; family Pseudomonadaceae; genus Pseudomonas; species Pseudomonas sp. FEMGT703P. The sequence continues at coordinate 641,800 of NZ_PGCM01000005.1, forward strand.
CGCAGCTGTTTGTCGAGGTCCATCAAGGTACGGTGCTGTTGGCAATACAGGCCGAGCACCGGGCGCAGGTGAAAGTCCTTGAGGCCCAGCGGGCGTAGCTCGACGCCGCGTTCGCCCGCCAGCAGCGCTTGCGCCTGCTCGCGTTGCGCAGCCGGGATAAAGGCCACTGAGGTTTGCAGCGGCAGACGCAGCAGGCGCGGACCGTTGTCGGTGGCCAACCAGAACTCCACCTGCGTGCCGGCCGGCGTATCACGCCAGTGTCGGGTCAGCAGAAAGCCCTGTTGTAAGTCCACCGCGTTGCTCTCGGGTCTGTATTGAGAGGCAATTCTACGCAGGCTTTTATATGTATGCCTATACAGTTGTTGTGCGGCTGCCAAGCGGGCACAGACAACAGGGTCTATTCCCGTTTCATTCGCGAGGCGCGTTGCTGCGAGAAATGCCCCCCGGTTAGGCGCAGGGCGTAGGTAATGGTGTTCCCTTGCCAAGTCCTGCAACAACAGCGGGGGGCATTTCCCGCGCAACCCTTCGGGCCGGGCCTGCTTTTGCGCGATGCAGCGTTTCTCGTCGCTTATTTGGAATAACCAAACTGCGCTCCTCGTGCCTTGCCTCGCGCAAAAGCAGGCTCCGGCGCGACCGCGAATGAAATGGGAACAGACCCTAATTTCCGAGTAAAATGCTCGGCCTGATTGACTGCCCGATAGCGAAACCATGTCCCTGCCCAAGCACCACCTCGAACTGCTGAGCCCCGCGCGCGATACCGCGATTGCCAAGGAAGCCATCCTGCACGGCGCCGATGCCGTGTATATCGGCGGCCCCGGGTTCGGTGCGCGGCACAACGCCAGCAACAGTGTGGCGGACATTGCCGAGCTGGTGCAGTTTGCCCACCTGTTCCATGCGCGGGTGTTCGTCACCCTCAACACCATCCTGCATGAGGATGAGCTGGAACCGGCGCGGCAGATGATCTGGCAGCTCTACGAGGCGGGCATCGATGCGTTGATTGTGCAGGACATGGGCGTGATGGAGATGGATCTGCCGCCCATCGAGATCCACGCCAGCACCCAGTGCGACATTCGCACCCTGGAAAAAGCCCGCTTTCTCGACAACGCCGGCTTCTCCCAACTGGTGCTGGCCCGCGAGCTGAACCTGGAAGAAATCAGCAACATTTGCCGCAATGTCGATTCGGCGGTGGAGTTCTTTATCCACGGTGCGCTGTGTGTGGCGTTCTCCGGGCAGTGCAACATCTCCCACGCGCAGACCGGGCGCAGCGCCAACCGCGGCGACTGCTCGCAAGCCTGCCGCCTGCCATACACCTTGAAGGACGATCAGGGCCGCGTGGTGGCCTTTGATAAGCACCTGCTGTCGATGAAGGACAACAACCAGACCGACAACCTGATCCATCTGGTTGATGCCGGCGTGCGCTCGTTCAAGATCGAAGGGCGTTACAAAGATATGAGCTACGTGAAGAACATCACCGCGCACTACCGCCGCGAGCTGGATGCGATTCTCGAACAGCGCCCGCACCTGGCTCGCGCCGCCAGCGGCCGCACCGAGCACTTCTTCACCCCGGACACCGACAAGACCTTCCACCGCGGCAGCACGGATTACTTCGTCACCGACCGCAAGGTGGACATCGGCGCTTTCGACTCGCCGACCTTTACCGGCTTGGCGGTGGGCTATATCGAGAAAGTGAACAAGCGCGACCTGATTGCCGTCACCGATACGCCGCTGTCCAACGGCGATGGCCTGAACGTGCTGATCAAGCGTGAAGTGGTGGGTTTTCGCAGCAACATCTGCGAGCTCAAAGGCGAGTTTGAAGAAGACGGCGAGAAGCGCTACCGCTACCGCGTCGAGCCTAACGAAATGCCCGAAGCCATGCACCGCGTGCGCCCACAGCAGCCGCTCAACCGCAACCTCGACCACAACTGGCAACAGGCCTTGCAGAAAACCTCCGCCGAGCGCCGCATTGCGGTCAGCTGGCAGTTGGCGGTGCAGGGCGATCAGTTGAATGTGAGCGTCACCAGTGAGGAGGGCATCAGCGCTCGCGTTAGCCTGGCCGGGCCGTTCGCCGCCGCCAAGGATGCCGAGCAAGCTCGCGAGCAACTGGCCGATGGCCTGAGCAAACTGGGCACCACCATCTACTACAGCACTGGCGCGCAGATTGACTGTGAGGCCGTGCCGTTTGTCCCAGGCTCGCAACTCAAGGCCATGCGCCGTGAAGCGATTGAGGCGCTGACTCAAGCCCGCGTCGCCGCTCACCCGCGTGGCGGGCGTAAGCCGGTGAGCATGCCGCCACCGGTCTACCCGGAATCGCACCTGACCTTCCTCGCCAACGTCTACAACGACAAGGCGCGCACCTTCTACAAGCGTTACGGCGTGCAACTGATTGATGCGGCGTATGAGGCCCATGAAGAGGCAGGCGATGTGCCGGTGATGATCACCAAACACTGCCTGCGTTTTTCCTTCAACCTGTGCCCCAAGCAGGCCAAAGGCGTGACCGGCGTACGCACCAAGGTCTCGGACATGCAGCTGATCCATCAGGACGAAGTGCTGACCCTGAAGTTCGACTGCAAGCCCTGCGAGATGCACATCATCGGCAAGATGAAGGGCCATATCCTGCATCAGCCACAGCCGGGCAGCGCGCAAAGCAGCGGCGGTGTAGTGGGCTATATCACCCCGGACGATCTGCTCAAAACCATCAAGCGCTGAGTGTCGGTCAGCGGTTGCACACCGCCGCGTCAGCGGCTGGTTGTGTTGGCCTGCTTGCCAGTCAGGATCACCAGCGCAATGCCGCCGAGTATGGCCAGTGAGGCCAGGAGCAGGCGTAGGCTGAGCGGTTCGGCGAGCAGCACCACACCGCCCAGCGCAGCGATCACTGGTACGCTGAGTTGCACGCTGGCGGCCGTGGTGGCTTTCAAGGCCGGCAAGGCGCTGTACCAGACGGCATAGCCGAGCCCGGACGCCAGCGCGCCCGAGGCGGTGGCGTAGGCAATTCCAGCGGAGTGTTGCAGCGAGAGATCGCCGAGCATGGCGACACTCAGAATCAGCGCAATCGGCACCGCTCGGAGGAAATTGCCGGCGGTGACCTGCAGCGGATCGCCCGTGCCTTTGCCGCGCAACGAATAGATTCCCCACGCCATGCCCGCACCCAGCATCAGTGCCGAAGCCAGTGGCGGCGGTGCAGAGATACCCGGTAACAGCAACCCAACCAGCCCGCCAATGGCCAGCAACAGGCCGCCAAGCTGGGGCACTCGCAGGCGTTCGCCGCGGTACAGGCCATAACCGATCATGGTGCTTTGCACTGCGCCAAACAGCAGCAGGGCGCCGGTGGCCGTCGACAGTTCGAGGTAAGCGAAGGAAAAGCCGGCGGCGTAGGCAAACAGGGCCAGTGCTGATAGCCAGTTGCCTTGGCCAGCGGCGCTACCGGCGCGGATACGCACGATCAGCCAGAGCACGGCGGCCCCGGCGAGCAGGCGAATGCTGGTAAAACTGGCGGCATCAATGCTGCCGTCGGCGAGTGCCGCCCTGCAGAGCAGGGAGTTGGCCGCGAAGGCGATCAGCGCGAGTGTCGTCATGCAGACAAGGCGGGTGGATGACATGGGCGTTCCCACGGCGGCGTCAGTGGGACGTTTGGGGAGGCAGTCACTCACTGCGCTTGCCAAAACCCTTGGCGAGAAACAGCCAGGCCATCAGCGGATAACAGAAATAATGCAGGCCAAAAATCAGCAAACCCATGGGGCTGGGATCATCCTTCCACGCCATCATGGCCAGTAACCACAGGTAGAGCAGCGCCAGGATGCCGCCGTACAGCGCGACCAAGCGACGGCGTTCGCCTTGCAAGGGTGCGCGGCGGTTGCGCCAGGAGAACCACAGGGTCATACCAGCGGCCACCAAGGCGGCGATCAGCACCGTGGTCAACAGCCCGCCGAGTTTGACGAAGGTGCGCAGCAGCAGGTTGAGCAGGATAACCGCCACCACGCCGCCAAGGGCCAGGTGGGTAACCGCGACGCTGCTGGGGCTTGGCTCGCGCATGGGGCGTGCTCCTAGAGGCTGCGATTAAGGCCGAAACGTTTCTTTAATACAGCTTCGAGCAGGCGTTTAGGCAGTAGCGCCGCCAGTAGCGGCATGCTGCGGCTGCCATTACCCAGGCGTACCAGGTTCGGCCGGGATTTACTCTGCACGGCGGCCAGCAGGTTGCGGGCAAAGTGGCTGGTGGGCGTGGGGTTGTCCTGCGAGGCGTTGGCGCGGGCGCGGATGCCGTCGCGTATCGGCCACCAGGGCGAGGCTTCATCAATCAGCTGTTCGGCCTGTTGGCTGGCGTTGGCGCCAAAGCTGGAGGCAATCGCGCCGGGCTGCACTTCCATCACCTCGATAGCGAAGGGTGCCAGTTCCAGGCGCAGGGCGTCGGTCAGAGCATGCACGGCGGCCTTGGAAGCGCAGTAGGCGCCGGCGAACGGGGTGACCAGCACGCCGGAGACGCTACCGATATTCACCACCAGCCCTTTGTTCTGCCGCAGCAGCGGGAACAGCGCGCGGGTCACGCCGACCAGCGAGAACACGTTGGTTTCGAATTGCTTGCGCATGGCTTCGACACCGCCATCGAGCAGTGGGCCCATGGCGCCGTAGCCGGCGTTATTGATTAGTACGTCGAGCCCGCCGATCTCCGCTTTCAGGCGTTCGGCCAGTTGGCCAAGACCCAGGCCATCGTTGACGTCCAGTTGCACTGCGTGAAAGCCCGCTTCGCTCAAGGCATTAAGGTCTTCAGCTTTGCGCGCAGTGGCCCAAACTTGATAGCCGGCCTGCTGGAACACCTCGGCCAAGGCGCGGCCAATGCCGCTGGAGCATCCGGTGATCAGTACGCTGGGCTGGGTCATGCAACTTTCCTTATTGTTTTAATGGGGGTAGCCGTCAACGGCTAAAGCTGCCTTGCAGGCGCTCAGCACGAAACTCCAGGGTCTTGGCGCGGTAGCCGCTGCGCAGCGTGGGCAGCGGCAGGCAGGCTTGCCAGTCGTCACCGGGCAACAATTCGCCAGGGCCACTGTAGTGCGGGGTTTCATACAGGCGCTCGGCCAGGTTGACGCTGTCGCCAGGGCGATAGGCGGCGATCTGCCAATGCAGCTCAAGCAGTGCGGCTTCGCTGCCATTCTTCAGGTTCAGGGCCAGCGGGCGATCCGCCGGGCAGCGCTCAGGGGCATAATCGAGGCGTAATTCGAGGTGGGCCAAGTGGCGGTTCTCGCGGCTTTCCTGCCAGAGCACCCAGCTGGCGACCAGGCCCAGGCCGATCAGCGCGCCGAGGGAGATCGGCAGTGCCTTGCTCGGGTAGCGGATCAATAGGATCAGCCAGCTCAACAGCAGAATTGCGCCGAATAGCATTATTCAGGCCTCGGGTTGGTCACGCAGGAATACCAGACTATCAGCCTTGGAGTGTTCCGCCGAATAGCGATAGCCCTGGTAGTTGAAGTCCTTGAGGTCGGCTGGGTCAGTCAGGCGCTCTTTGATCACGTAACGGGCCATCAGGCCACGGGCTTTTTTCGCGTAGAAACTGATGATCTTGTACTGGCCGTTTTTCAGGTCTTTGAATTCGGTGTCGATGATCCGTGCATTCAACGCTTTGCGTTTCACTGCACTGAAGTATTCGTTGGACGCTAGGTTGAGCAGCACCTCGTCGCCCTGGGCCGCCAGCGCCTCATTCAGCCAGCCACTGATGCGCTCGCCCCAGAAGTCATAGAGGTTATTACCGCGCGGGTTGGCCAGTTTGGTACCCATTTCCAGGCGATAGGGCTGCATCAGGTCGAGCGGGCGCAGCACGCCATACAGACCGGAAAGCATGCGCAGATGGGTTTGCGCGAAGTCGAAATCGGCCTTGCTGAAATCCTCGGCGTTAAGCCCGGTGTACACATCGCCCTTGAACGCCAGCAGCGCCTGCTTGGCATTGGACGGATTGAACGGCCGCACCCAGCTACCGAAGCGTGCAGCGTTAAGGCCGGCGAGTTTGTCCGAGAGGTGCATCAGCTCGGCGATCTGCGCCGGGGTAAAGTCGCGCAGCTGCTGGATCAGCTCCTGGGCGTGGTTGAGGTGTTCCGGTTGGGTAAAGCGTGGTGTGGCGGGCGGCGTCTCGTAATCGAGGGTCTTGGCCGGGGAAATCACCATCAACATAAAACTGTGCTCCTGAAAGTCTGCGGCGATTCTAGAAGCTGCTGGCGCTTGAGACTACCTATAAGGGCGATTGAGACGCTTGACCCAGGGGCCGCCACGGGGTTGTAGTCTGCCCAGGTCGAATCCTCCAAGGAGCTGTCATGACCGCCTGCAACCATTCGCGCTGGGAGCCATCCCACGATTACCGCCCGCTGGAAACCACTGCAGAGCGTCAGGCCTGGCGCGTTGCCGCGCTGACCGGGGTGACCATGCTGGTGGAGATTGTCGCCGGTTATGCGTTCAACTCCATGGCCTTGCTCGCCGATGGCTGGCACATGGCCTCGCATATGCTCGCGATTGGCCTGACGGCGCTGGCCTATCTGCTGGCGCGGCGTTACGCCAACGACCCACGTTTTGCTTTTGGCACCTGGAAGGTCGAGGTACTGGCCGGGTTCGCCAGCTCACTGATGTTGCTGGCGGTGGTGGCGATGCTGGCGTTCGAATCCTTCTGGCGTTTGTTGCAGCCCCAGGTGATTGCCTTCGAGATGGCGCTGTGGGTCGCCGTCGTTGGCCTGTTGGTCAACCTGGCTTCTGCCTGGCTGCTGCGTGATAGCCATGATCACGGGCATGCCCACGGCCAGGGCCAGGGCCATAGTCACGCTGGCGCGCATGCTCATGCTCATGCTCATGCTGATCACGATCACGTAGCGTCAGCGGCGGGCAAGGACCTTAATCGCCATGCCGCTTTTATCCACGTACTGGCCGATGCGCTGACTTCGGTGGCGGCCATTGTCGCCTTGCTGGGTGGCCTGCTGCTGGGCTGGGACTGGCTCGACCCGCTGATGGGCGTAATTGGTGCGGTAATTATCGCGGTATGGGCCAAAGGCCTGCTGATCGAAACCGGCAAGGTGCTGCTCGATCGCGAGATGGACAGCCCGGTGGTCGAGCGCGTACGCAACGTTTTGACCCAGGAGGCGGACACTGAGCTGGCCGATCTGCATCTATGGCGCGTTGGCCGGGCGCAGTTCGCCTGCATCGTCAGCGTGGTGACCCATGGCGATGGCTCGGCGGATCGCTACAAGGCTCGGCTGGCGGGGATTGCGGAATTGGTGCATGTGACCGTGGAGGTCAATCGCTGTGCCGATGAGCACGGGGTGAAGCGAGGCTGACAGGTAAAAATCTTACGGCCCGAAAGCCGGTGGGACTTCCGACTTTAACGGCGACCGCACAGGTCGCCAAGCGCTATTTGTCGCTCCGATAAATAAACCGGTAAATGCCGAAAAAAACGTTTTTCTGTCATCTTTTTTGGAGTATCTAAAAGGCAAGACCGCCGAACCCTGCAGACAGGTGGCGGCCATTGGCCCTCACCTTTTTGCAGCCTTCTCAGCCTCGGCACTGAGGAGTCGACGGCCCCTCCGCGGCGCAGACTCGCCCCTGCGTTGCTTGGCTACTACAAGAAGGTGACCGAGTATGGATGACCACGGACGCTCCAAGCCCACCGCCCCAACCCTGTACGCCCTCGACACCAATGTGCTGATCCACGACCCCAACGCGCTGCTGAATTTTCAGGAGCACCACGTTGCGATTCCCATGACCGTACTGGAGGAACTGGACAAGCTTAAAACCGGCAAACAGGGCGTGGCCGCCGAGTGCCGCCAGGCCATCCGTCTTATCGACAAAATTCTCGGCAGCGCCAACCCGGAGGAAGTGGAACACGGCGTTGCCATTCAACGTGACAAGAGCGGCCCCTGTGGGTATTTGTCGATTCTGATGAGCAAGAGCGCCACCCCAGTCACCTGGCTGCCGGAAGACCTCAACGACAACAAGATCATCAACCAACTGGTCGAGCTGAAGTCCCGCCGCCCCGGTCTCAACGTGGTGCTGGTCACCAAAGACATCAACATGCGCCTCAAGGCGCGCGCCTGTGGCATCGATTCCGAGGATTACCATACCGACCAGTTGGTCGACGACGTGTCCTTGCTGTCGCAGGGTTACCACAACATGGACGGCTCCTTCTGGGACCGCGTGAACAAGGTGGAAACCCGTCAGGATCACGGCCGTACCTGGCACCGTGTGCAACTCACCGACAACCTGCCGGCGGTGCACGTCAACGAGTTCATCATCGACGAACAGGGCTTTGTTGGCTGGATCAAGGGCATCAAGCATGGCGAACTGCTGATTCTCGACATGCACCAGGAACCCTTGATGCACCAGGAAGCCTGGGGCCTGCGCCCGCGGGATATCTATCAGTCACTGGCGCTGTTTGCCCTGCTGGATCCGGACATCCACCTGGTCAACCTGTCCGGCGCGGCCGGCTCCGGTAAAACCATTCTGGCCCTGGCGGCGGCCATCGAACAGACCATGGTCAGCAAGCGTTATCGCAGGATTATTGCCACCCGCAGCGTGCAGGGGCTGGATCAGGAAATCGGCTTTCTCCCCGGCACCGAAGCCGAGAAGATGGAGCCCTGGCTCGGCGCGATCACCGACAACCTCGAAGCCCTGCATATGGACGACGAGAACACCCATGGTAGCGTCGACTACATCCTGCAAAAGGTCCCACTGCAGTTTAAATCGCTCAACTACATCCGTGGTCGCAGCTTCCAGCAGAGTCTGATCCTGATCGACGAATGCCAGAACCTCACCCCGCACCAGATGAAAACCATCATCACCCGTGCCGGCAGCGGTTCCAAAGTGGTGTGCCTGGGTAACCTGGCGCAGATCGATACCCCTTACCTGTCGGCGCCCAGTTCTGGCCTGACCTACCTGACGGAGCGCTTCAAAGACTTCGAGCATGGCGTGCATATCACCCTGCAGGGGGTGCCGCGCTCGATCCTCGCCGAGTACGCCGAAACCCATATGTAACCCTCATCCGCGTTCGCCCAGCAGGCCGTTATGCCTGCTGGGCCGGACGCCTCTGTAACCTCCCGTCTGAATCCCCTGGCATTCACAGGTGCCGAAACCTGACCCCTGGGTTTACAATCGCCGGACACCTGCCTGGAGTCTGTCTGTGTTAACCCATCTCGATGCCCAAGGCCGCGCCAATATGGTCGATGTCAGCGATAAAGCCCTGACTGTCCGTGAAGCCGTGGCAGAAGCCCTGGTGCGCATGCGCCCGCAAACCCTGCAGATGATTACTCAGGGCGATCACCCCAAGGGCGACGTGTTCGCCGTGGCGCGTATTGCCGGTATTCAGGCGGCGAAGAAAACCAGCAACCTGATACCACTGTGCCACCCGTTGATGCTCACCAGCGTCAAGGTCGAGCTAACCCCTGAGGGCGCGGATGCCGTACGCATCACTGCGCGCTGCAAGCTGACCGGGCAGACCGGGGTGGAAATGGAAGCCCTGACCGCCGCCAGCGTCGCCGCATTGACTATCTATGACATGTGCAAGGCGGTGGATCGCGGCATGGTGATCGAAAGCGTGCGCCTGCTGGAGAAGGTCGGCGGTAAGAGTGGACACTTTGTAGCTGGGGACGAAGCATGATCCGCGTGCAGTATTTCGCCCGATACCGCGAGGCCCTCGGCCTGGATGGTGAGCAGCTGAACGCGGAGTTCGCCAGCCTCGATCAGTTGCGCCAACACCTGCTGGCACGTGGTGGTGTGTGGGAAGTGCTGGCCGAGCAGAACCTGATGTGTGCGCGCAATCAGGAACTCTGCAGCCTGGATGAGCCGCTGACGGCTGGCGATGAAGTCGCGTTCTTTCCTACCGTAACCGGAGGCTGAGTATGGCCATCCGCGTCCAGTCGCAACCCTTCGATCCGGGCGTTGAGCTTAACGCCCTGCATGCCGCCAACCTGGGCATTGGCGCGGTGGTCTGCTTTGTCGGCTATGTGCGTGACTTCAACGAGGGGCGCGAAGTCGGCGGCATGTTTCTCGAACACTTCCCCGGCATGACCGAGAAGGCCCTGGGCAAGATTGCCGAGGAAGCCACTCAGCGCTGGCCGCTGTTGGGTATCGAGATCATCCACCGTATCGGTCGCTTGGAACCAGGCGAGCCAATCGTCTTTGTCGGCACCACCAGCGCCCACCGTCAGGCGGCATTCGACGCCTGCAACTTCGTCATGGATTACCTGAAAACCCGCGCGCCGTTCTGGAAGAAGGAAGACACCGCTGAAGGCCCGCGCTGGGTCGAAGGGCGTTGCTCCGACCAGGCTGCAGCTGAGCGCTGGAAACAACAACCTTAAGCGTATTTTGCCTATGTCGTCTGCGCTGATCCTTCAGTCGCAGTGATGGCCTTTGCTCGGTTGACGATATGTACATTTAACTCCAGTATGGACTTTAAAGTATAGATCGAGGCTGGCAAATGACCCGTCCACGCATGCTTCTCAGTCATCGCTTTTCGCTCAGGTGCACACCTGATGCGCCCTTCTTCTGTCTTGCAGCAACCGTCGTTGCCCGCTCGACCTGCGCAGCAATGTCAGGTGGCACGGGCCTGTCACTCCCTCAGCAGGAATCCGCACAATGAAGAAAATCGTCCTGGCGGGCGGCATCGCCCTGAGCCTGATTGCATCCAGCCTGTTCGCCGCAGACAAACCCCTGCGCCTGGGTATCGAGGCTGCCTATCCACCTTTTGCCTATAAAGAAGCCAGCGGGCAGATCGCCGGCTTTGATGTGGATATCGGCAACGCTCTGTGCGCTGAGATGAAGACCGAGTGCCAATGGGTCGAGCAGGAGTTCGATGGCCTGATTCCATCGCTCAAGGTGAAAAAGGTCGACGCCATTCTGTCGTCCATGACCATCACCGATGACCGGCGCAAATCGGTGGATTTCACCGGCAAGTACTACTACAGCCCGGCGCGCCTGGTGATGAAGGCTGGCAGTGAAGTCGCCGCTGATTTCAGCAACCTCAAGGGTAAGCGCATCGGTGTGCAACGCTCGACCACCACCGACCGCTTCGCCAGCGAGGTGCTGGCCGCACAAGGAGTTGAAGTGGTGCGCTACAGCTCGCAGAACGAGATCTACCTGGACCTGATTTCCGCGCGCCTGGACGGCACCTTGGCTGACGCCATCCCGGTCGATGAAGGCTTTCTGAAAACCGTTAACGGCAAGGGCTTTGCCTTCGTCGGCCCGGCGTTTACCGATCCGAAGTACTTCGGTGAAGGCGCCGGCATCGCCGTGCGCAAGGGCGACGCTGAACTGCTGGGCAAGCTGAATGCGGCCATCCAGGCTATTCGCGCCAGCGGCGAATACCAGAAGATTCAGTACAAGTACTTCACCTTCGATATCTACGGCGACTGATTGCATCAGGCAGTAAAAAGCCGCGCAGTGCGCGGCTTTTTACTGTTCGGCTTGTGTTTACAGCATGCCTAGTCACTTATCACCGCTCGCCTTCGCGGTAGCTCGCCCCGTCATATACAACATCAAGGCAAATTGCCATGATGCCGAAATCTATTACAAGCACGCTTGCTTGCGTTGGAGGTTTCAATGGTCGGGCACCCTACGAAGTCAGCCTGCTACCTGTTACTGGCCTTTTCCATGCTGGGTCTCAGCGGCTGCGCCTCCGATGGCGGCCTGGGGGAGTTGGCGGTTGTGGCGGCGATGGTTGCACCCATTCCTGGGGATGCCAGCGCGCTGCTTACAACGGCAGCCGTTGCAGGTGGAGCCGTCGCATTGGCTTCGGCCAGCTCGACAGAATCGACGCCTGGTGCTGTGCCTGTGCCGGGGCAAGCCGCGCCGTATAAACCGGACCTGCAGATGCTGGTGACCCGCGAAACGCCTGAACGCTATCGCCCACGTTCCTGCGAATACATCGAAATGGCGCTGATTGAAGTGCCTGGCTATGTCGGCAGTAGCGAGCCTTTGCTGCAGCAGGCGGGCGAGGCCCGTAAGGTCGCTGCCAGCCAGGTCTGGTATGAAAAGGGTTGTACCCAGGCGAACCTGCCGCGCGGGATCATTGGCGTGCACATGGATACGGTTGACGCCGTCAGTGCCGCGCGGATATCAGCACCGACGACGGGCGTGCTGATCGATCGCACCGGGCCAGGCAGCAGTGCGCAAAATGCCGGACTCCTTAGCGGCGACATCGTGGTAGCAGTCAATGACCAGCCGATTGCAGACTCCGTCGACTTTCGCCTGGCCATTGCCAAAGCTCCCATCAGCTCCAGCATCAATCTCAAATACTGGCGTGCACACAACTTCTATACCGTTCCGGTCCTTATTGCCTCGTCGGGTAATCCGCCCCCGGTACTGCCGCTGGCCGCGCGCGGTAGCGCCACGCCGCTCAAGGCCAATTCTGCCTCGTTGCAGGGCATGAGCCTGGGCGTGGTGACGCCGTCTTACGCCAAAGCAGTGGGGCTGGCCTCGGCGAAAGGTGCCTGGGTGACGGACACCGTCAAGGGCAGTGCGGCGGATCGGGCGGGCATCAAGCCGCTGGATGTGATTGTCGAAGTCAGTGGCCAGGAAGTGGCCTCGGCCCAGGATGTCGCGGATATTTCGTCGCGCATGCGCGCCGGTTACAAGGCCACCGTCAGCGTCTGGCGCAACCAGGCTAAACGCGACGTGCAGATGGTGCTGCGCAATGAGTGATCACACCGTACTGGCTTTGCGTTTAGCGGCGCTGGCGGTTGCTTCGGCAGCGCTCTCCGGTTGTATGCATGCTGCTCACGCGGTGTTTTCTCCCGCGATGGAGGCAGCGATGGAGGCCTCGATAACGCCAGAAAAACTCGGCATCACCACCTCCACCTGGCGCGGTAAAACCTGTAGTGAGTTGGAGGAAAGCCACGCCTATATGCTAGAGCTTCATCAGAAATCCAACCCATCAGGTGACCCGGGCATGGCCAGGGTTGATGGTTGGCAGATGGATGCGCTTAATCAGGTGCGCCGCGAGCAGGGCTGCTTTGGCGGTACGGCCACGGTGCCGGCCTCTGGGCAGGTCACGGCTTACGGCTACTGCTTTTCCGGCACGGAAACGGTCAACTACCTGACTCCGGTGTTTACCTATCGCGACTTTTACACCGACGGCGGCGCGGCGGAGACCGCGGCGTTCAATGCGATGCTGCGCTCGACCTACGGGGTTACGGACGGCCGGGGTGGTTGCCTGATGGAGGACAGCCCGGCCAATGCCGCTGCAGAGATCGAGCGCCTTGCAAACCTAACCAGGCTACAAATGAACTGGGACACGGTGCACGTGCCCTGGACTCCGCCGCCGATTGAAAAAGCCGCCAAGCTAGCAACGCGAGCAGCAGCGCCGGCCAGCGTTTCGCCTGCTGCGGCTAACATCGGCAGCAGCAGTATCGAGGCCACGGACCTCGGCTTGACTCTGGAAAGCCCGAGCCCGGAATTGGTCAGTGCCCTTGGCCTGAAAAGCCCTACCGGTGCCTGGGTAGTCAGCGTCACCCCTGGCAGCCCTGCGGCAAAAGCTGGCCTAAAGTCGATGGATGTGATCCTCGATGTGTCTGGTCAGGAAGTGCGCGGGCCAGATGATGTGCAGTCGATCACCAGCCGTCTGCGCAGCGGCTACCGCGCGCCATTGGGTGTATGGCGCAATCGGGCGCAGCAGGAGCTTACGCTGGCCATTCCGACGCGCGCTGCGCCAGTTGCAGTTGCTGCCGTTGCTCAGCCGCCGGCGGCAGTGCCAACTCCGGTGATTGCTGCGCCTGCTGCCGCGCCCCAGGGCAATACCTTCTGCCATGCCTATATCTATGTGGTGAAGAAGCCCGGCGGCGTGCAATCGGCGATCTTCCAGAGCCCCAGCCCGCAGATAACCTCGGCCGGCATGATGACCACGCTCTCTGCCTTTGTGAACAAGGTCAGGCAGCAGCAGCCCGAGGCCTGGCGGCCGTTCAGTTTTCCTGACGTACAGTGCAGCCCGCCATCCGGTTACTGCTTCGCCAATGCGCAGAAGGCGTTGTTCAAGCCCGACCAGATGGCCGGCCAGTTCTGCTTCGCCACCCGCGCCGAAGCGCAGACGCATTACGACGAGTTCAACTCGGTGAAGCCGGTTTATGAAACGCTGGAGTGGCAGCCTTAAGCGCTTTCCAGCAGCCACCGCGCCAGGCTCAGCAGCATATGGCCGACGCACTGAGCCAAGACTGAATACACTATGCGCCAGACTATCCCGGGCCATAACTATGGCTCTACCGAACAAGGACCGCGCCTCAATGGCTTCCCCAGATAAACAGCAGAAACGCGCCCAGCGGGCCAAAGCCAAGGCCAAGCAGAACCGTTCGGGCAAGGCTAAAGCCCATGTTGTACACCCGCTGCTGGCCAACCCGTTGATTAACGAGCCGTTCGATGATGTGGAAATCGACCTGAGCACCTTCGACTTCAAAGACATCGAAGAGAACGGTTTCGACCCTGCGCACTTCGACGACCTGTTCCAGGCTATGAAGGTCGGCGAAGGCATCAGCCTGTTGGCAATGTGCCTGATATTCCTGCAGTACCCAGTGTTGGAGTTGGTGGTCGCGGAGGAAGCGGAAGAGGCTGCCACGGACTTTATGATGGGGCTGCTGATCGTCTATCGCGCGATTTTCCACGATGAAGACGAAGATACAGCCGTGGAGTGGATCGGCAGCGACGCCTTCCAGCATGCCTATAACGAAGCATCAATGATCCTGCAGAAGAAAAACGCTCGCGGCATTCCTGGCGCCCGCACTTAGTTGCAAAGGCGTTATCTGCTCAAGCCTGCGGCAGGCGTCCGCGTATCAGCGTGCCGAGTAAATCAATAAGCCACCACAGCAGCAGGCCAGGTAGTAGAGCGATTGCAAGCAGATGCAGGCGCCCGAGAAACAGGGCAATGAAAATCGCTGACTGCGTCCAGGTATTACCAAAGGCTTGGGCGAATACCACGCAGCTAAAATAGGCCGCAAGCACAGCCAGCAGAACAAAGCTGGCCGCTCGCAAACGACGATTTTTCAACACTCTGATGAGGGCGGCGTAGAGCAATATGCTGGGCAGCGAGAGCAGCAGGATTTCCAGCAGCGGGTAATCGACATCGATTAAAAATGGCCATTCCAGCGTGCGACGCGGCTCACCGGTGACGGCGCAGATAAACAGCCCAGCCACCAGGGGAATGCCCAGTGCTTGAATGGTTGCGAGGATAAAACTGAGAAAGCGTTGCATGTCTGGCAGTCCTTGCCGAATGAGCGGACTCAGGCCTCGCCCTTGATCTCTTTCAAATGCTTGTACACCGTCGCGCGGCCCATGTTCAGCACGTTGGCCACGTAGTTGGCGGCGCTTTTGCCTTTGAAGGCGCCTTCGGCGTGCAGGGCTTCGACCAGCTCGCGTTTGTGCTCGCGGGTCAGCAGGTTGAGACCGAGCTGGCGCTGGCGTAGCCAGCTGTGCAGGAAGGTGTTGATGCGCTCCTGCCAGTCGTCGCGGAACAGCGCGTCGGGCTGCGGCACCAGTTTGCTGGAGGAAAGAAACAGATCCAGCGCCTGCTTGGCGGTCTCGAACAGCGAGATATTCAGGTTGATGCACAGCACCGCGATGGGCGTGCCGGTGGCGTCGCGTAGCACGCTGCTGACCGAGCGAATCTTCTGGCCGTCCCAGTTGAGCTTTTCATAAGGGCCGATGGTGCGTTCGTCGATTTCACCGCTGAGCATGTCTTCCAGCGCGGCGTCATCGCCGATCACGCGCTTGGAGATGTTGTTGGCGATGTAGTCGACCTTTTGCGTGCGCAGGTCGTGCAACACCACTTCGGCGTGGGGGAAGAACAGCGTGGCGATGGCGTCGGCGATGGTGCGGTAGTTGTCCAGCTCGGGGGCAGGGCGGGGCGGCGTCATGCGGCTAACTCTTCGGGCTCAGGTGGCGTTGCGAGTGTGCCGCAAAGCGCCCGAGGCGTCATCCTCGGGCGCTGCGACTGATTATTTGAGTAGGCGGGCAGGGGAGAGCATGGCTTCCGTAAGGCCAAATTGGCGCAAATGTTCGGGCAGCGATTCACCACGGGCCAGGGCGGCGCAGGCCATGCCCATGGCGGCTGAGGTCTGGATGCCGTAACCGCCTTGCGCGGCGATCCAGAAGAAGCCCGCCATCTGCGGGTCGAAGCCGCCGACCAGATCGCCATCGGCGACGAAGGAGCGCAGGCCAGCCCAGGTATGCGCCGGGCGACGAATGCTCAGGCTGGTGTGTTCTTCGATCTGGTAGATGCCCAGAGCGATATCCAGTTCTTCCGGCTGGACATCGTGGGGCTCGACCGGGTCTGCATTGGCGGGCGAGCCGAGCAGCAGGCCGGCATCGGGCTTGAAGTAGAAGGATTCGTCCAGGCTGACTACGCAGGGCCAGGCATGGCAGTCGATACCTTCCGGCCCGTTAAAGGTAAAGGCGGCGCGGCGTTTGGGAATCAAGCCGATGGGCGTCACACCCGCCAGAGCGGCGATCTGGTCGCACCAGCCGCCGGCGGCGTTGATCAGCGTCTTGGCGCGGTATTGCGCGCTGCCGCAGTCCACCAACCAGACATCGCCGTCGCGCTGGATGCGCAGTACTTCGCAGCTTGTGTGGATTTCCCCGCCCTGCTGGCGAATGCCGCGCAGGTAGCCCTGGTGCAGGGCGTCGGTGTCGATATCGGCGGCGCTGGGGTCGAGCATGGCGGCCTGCACCTTGTCCCGGCGCAGCACCGGCACCATGGCGCAGGCTTCATCGGCGCTGAGCAGGCGCATCTCCGGCACGCTGGTTTTGCCGCTGTCGAACTGGCGTTGCAGCTCGGCGGCATCACCGGTGAAGTCCACCACCAGCTCGCCGCGCAAGGTTAGCAAAGGGTGCTCAGCAAAACCGGTAGGCGGCGCATCGTAGAACGCGCGGCTGGCGGCGGTCAGGGCGCGCACTTGCGGCGTGCCGTAGGCCACGGTGTAGAGCGCGGCGGAGCGGCCGGTGGAGTGATAACCGGGCAGCTGCTCACGCTCCAGTAGGATGGTTTTGCCATGGGCGGCGAGAAAGTAGCCGGTGGAGGCACCGGCAATGCCCGCGCCGATGATCAGGTAATCCGCCTGGTGCATCAGCAGGCCTCCTGCTTGAGCTGGTACAGCGCGTGGGCCAGGGCAACATCTTCCAGGCCCAGGCCGATGGAGCGGAAAAATACTGAGCGGCGATAGTCCGGGCGCACGGCCTTACCGCTGACGAGCCCAGCCAGATCACCCAGGATGTCGGCACTGCTCCAGCCCAGGCGGCTGGCCAGGAGCATTTCCCCCGCGCTATCTGGAGTGGTAGCGCGGTAGTCACAGTAGACATCCATATTCAGCAGGCTGGCGGGCGTTACTTCATGGGCGCGCGGCGCGTTAGTGCTGATCGAGGTGATCAGCGCCGGTTTATCCAGCTCGACGGGATCGAGCAACGGTTTCGCCGATGAGGTGCAGAGCATCACCACATCGGCATCGCGAATGGCGTCTGCCTGGCTGGCGCACAGCTGGATGCGTGGGTCGAGTTGCTGCAGCTTGAGCAGCTGCGCGCCGGTTTTGCCGGCCAGACCTGGCGAGTAGAGGCGGATGCTCTGCCAGGGGCGTAGCTGTTTGGCGTAATGCACATGGGCTTGCGCTACGGCGCCGCTGCCGATTACCGCCAGGCGGCTGGCCTGGGGCGCGGCCAAGGCATCCACGGCTACTGCAGTAGTGGCGGCGGTGCGCGCGGTGGTCAGGCTGCCAGCATCGCACAGCAACAGTGGCTGGCCGGTTTGCATCGACATCAGCAGGGTCCACGCAGTAATCAGCGGGCCTTGCTCGCGGACGATATAGGGCGAGGTTTTTACCCCGTAAACACCGGCCCCGGCGAGTACGCCGAGGTAGTTGATAAAGTCACCGCCGCCATTGGGAAACTCCACCAGCTGCTGCGCGGGCTGCATCGCGTGACCGGCGGCCAGCTCGCGGAACATAGTGACCATGGCCTGGTGTACATCGACCTGGGCCAGCAGCTGTTCGGCAGCGGTTTTATCCAGCACATAAGGGGTGGTCGACATGGGCGGCTCCGTAACGAATTAAACAATTAATTCCATTTTGGACTTTATGGTCTTTATCGACAAGCGCTGACGCGGCATCTTGATACGCGGTGGCGACGTTCAGTGGGCCTGGCGTAAGCGCTTGCGAAACGCCCCTGGGCTTTCCCCGCAGAGCTGCTTGAACAGCTTGGCAAAGGTGGCGCGGTCGGCGTACCCGACCTGCTCGGCGATCTGCTCCAGCGACGCCGGGCTGCGCAGGGCGCGCTGTGCGGCGCTGATGCGCACGCGTTGCAGGTAGTCGTTGGGCGTCAGCCCGGTGCTGGCCTTGAAGCGGCGTAGCAGAGTGCGCGATGAGCAGTTGGCTTCAGCGGCTAGGCGGTTGAGGTCGATAGCTTCGCCGTGATGACGGTGCAGCCACTGCAACACTGGTGCGAGCGGACTATCGCTGCTGGGCGGCGGCAGCAGCGGGGCGAAGCGTGATTGCTGACCGCGCTGGCTGTCGAACACCAGGGCATTGGCGACCTGTTGTGCCAGCGCGTCACCCGCATGCTGGCGGATCAGGTGCAGGCACAAATCGAGTCCGGCGTTTGCGCCGCCGGAGCTGAGCAACTGGCCGTCTTCGCAGACCAGTTGCTCGATCTGCAGATTGACCTGCGGGAAACGCTGGCGGAACTGGCTGGCCAGCGCCCAGTGAGTGGTAGCGCGGCGCCCGTCGAGCACGCCGGCGGCGCCCAGCAGAAAGGCGCTGCTGCACAGGCTTGCCAGCTGCTGACGTGGTGGGCGTTGCGCCAGCCAGGGCAGCAGGGCGGCGTTATCGCTCAGGGTGGTATCGATGGCGCTGCCGCTGGCGGCGAGCAGAATCAGCTCGGCATCCTCGGCCAGGCTCAGGTCGCCATCGACCTGGATCTGCGCAAAGCCCAGATCAACCGCCTTCCCATCCAGACTGACGCGCTGCAACTCGAACAACCGTTGCTCGGCCAGACGGTTGGCCAGCACAAAAGCATCCATGGCCATGCTCAGGCTGGAACACACAGTTTGCGGGCAGACGTACAGGGCGATCTTCAGCATGACGTGCTCAGGTGCGATGAAATTTGGCGATTATTGACACAAGTATGTCTTTTGCGCCAATCGCGCGGCGGCGATTTAACGACAATACTGCTCGCACGTTCCCTACCGGAGTTCGCCCCATGACCCACCCCAACGTCGAGCTGATCACCCGTTTCTACCAAGCCTTCCAGCAGCTGGATGCCGAGACCATGGCCAGCTGTTACAGCGAGGACGTGCAGTTCAGCGACCCGGTGTTTACCGATCTACGTGGTGCGGATGCTGGCGATATGTGGCGCATGCTCTGTGCCAAGGCCCAGGGTTTTTCCCTGACCTTTGATGGCGTGACCGCCGATGAGCACTCCGGCAAGGCGCGCTGGGTGGCGACCTATACCTTCAGCCAGACCGGTAATCAGGTGGTCAACCACATCGAAGCCAACTTCCGTTTTCGCGACGGCAAAATCAGCGAGCATCGCGATCACTTCGATCTGTGGCGCTGGGCAGGTCAGGCGCTGGGTCTTAAAGGTCAACTGCTGGGTTGGGCGCCGTTTGTGCAAAACGCCATTCGCCAGCAGGCGGGTAAAGGTTTGGCGGCGTTCCGGAAGAGCCGTTAAGCTCGGCGACCTTGCTTATTGCCTGCCGATTTAACTGATGCCTGACTCCTCTTCTGTGCCTGAAACACCTGCCGCTAAACCCTGGTTTGTCTACTTGGTGCGGGCGGCTAATGGTGCGCTGTACTGTGGCATCAGCGACGATCCGCACAAGCGTTTTGCCAAACACCAGAGCGGTAAGGGCGCGCGCTTTTTCCACGTGAGTCCGGCGCAGGCTTTGGTGTATATCGAACCATGTGCCGGCAAAGGCGCGGCACTGCGCCGGGAACGCGCGGTCAAGGCCTTGAGCAAGGCGGCCAAGGAAACCCTAGTCGCCGCTGCTGTTATCGTTGCGACTGATAACGCACCATCAGCCTAAGCGGGTAGGCCGCTGCTGCCAGCGCGGTTAAGCTGCTGGTTTACCTGACCCTTGCGGAGCCTGCCATGCACGAGTTGATCCTGCACCATTACGATGCCTCACCGTTTGCCGAGAAGGCGCGCCTGATGCTGGGTTTCAAGCAGCTGTCCTGGCGCTCGGTTGATATTCCGCGAATCATGCCCAAGCCCGATCTAGTGGCGCTGACCGGTGGCTACCGCAAGACTCCGGTGCTGCAGGTGGGGGCCGATATCTACTGTGATACCGCACTGATTGCGCGTCGCCTGGATGCGGAGAAAGCAACCCCTGCGCTGTTCCCTGAGGGCCAGGAGTTCGTTGCGGCGAGCTTTGCTCAGTGGGTCGATTCGCAGATTTTTCAGCATGCGGTGAGCCTGGTGTTTCAGCCAGAGTCGGTCGCGGTGCGTTTCGGCAAGCTGCCGCCTGAGGCGGTCAAGGCCTTTGTCGCCGATCGTGCCGGGCTGTTTAGTGGCGGTAGCGCCACGCGTGTACCGGTGGAGGTGGCCAAGCACAACTGGCCGTCGCTGATGGGGCGGGTTGAGCAGCAACTGGCGCGCGAGGCGGGCGACTTCCTGTTTGGTGAGCCATCGATTGCTGACTTCTCCCTGGCCCATTGTCTGTGGTTCCTCAAAGGCACCCCAGTGACCGCGCCGCTGGTCGATGCCTACCCGAATGTCAGCGCCTGGCTCGGCCGCGTGCTGGGCTTCGGTCACGGTGCGTCCAGTGCGCTGAGTGCAGAAGACGCTATTGCCATCGCCCGTGCGGCGACGCCGGCGGCTCTGCCGGACGAGCCGTTCGTGGAACCCAACGGCCTCACGGTCGGTCAGCGGGTGCAGATTGCCGCCACCGATTACGGTGTCGACCCGGTAGAGGGCGAGCTCGTGTTCGCCGGTGCTGAAGAACTGATCCTGCGCCGCGAGGATGATCGTGCCGGTACCGTGCATGTGCATTTCCCGCGGCTGGGCTTTGCCATCAAAGCGTTGTAAGAGCCTGCTTACGGTCTATTGCGCGCTGGCTTGTCAGTAGGCAGCGCGCATCGCCTGCGGATCGTAACCGTGAATCAGCGTGCCCTTGATATCCAGCAAGGGCACGCCGCGCCCACCCAAAGCCTTGAAGGTCGCCTGGCCGGCGGGGTCTTTCTCGATATCAATTTCCCGGTAGGGAATCTGATCCTGTGCCAGCTGCTCGCGGGTTTTCGCGCAGTAGCCGCACCATTGCGTGGCATACAGCACCACCTCACCCGGCCGATCGGCCAGCGGTGGTTGAAACCAGCGCTGCACAGTGTCCCAGTGTTGGAAAAGCGCTACAGCGCTCAGCAGCAGGATGACTTTCTTCATGGGCGTTCCTTTGCCTTGTCTGTTGATGGTCTGGTGAGTCGTGGGCTAACTGGGTTGCAAATCTTCCAAACTGAACGGTCGCGGCGTGTCCGGCCAGTCCAGCTGCAAGCGTTCCAACTCGCGGGCCAGCAGGCTTGCCACCAGCCAGTCGCGCAGCCAGCGATGATCCGCCGGAATCACATACCAGGGTGCTGCGTCGCTTTGACTGATCGTTAGCTGCTCGGCCCAGCGCTGTTGGCGCAGGTCGAATTCGCGGTAGGACTGCAGGTCGCTGCTGTGCAGCTTCCAGCGTTTATGAGGTTTTTCCAAGCGCTCTTGCAGGCGGTGCTTTTGTTCATCTCTGGATAGCTGCAAAAAGCATTTGAGCGGTTGAATCGATTGGCTGATCAGCTGCGCCTCGAAGGAGTGAATCGCCAGCTGGCGCGCAGGCAGTTCGGCAGCACTGCACAGGCCATCCAGCGGATCGCTGATCAGCCCTTCGTAGTAACTGCGGTTGAATACCCCGAGCAGGCCCAGCCCCGGCAAACGCCGGTGATAGCGCCAGAGAAAGTCATGGCGCTGTTCGCAGGCATCGGGTTTCTGAAAGCTGTGAATGCGCAGGCCCTGGGGATCGAAGCTGCTGATCACCCGGCGAATCACGCCATCCTTACCGGAGCAATCGGTGCCTTGCAGGATCAGCAGCAGGGCATTACGCCGGTTGGCCCAGAGCATGCGCTGTTGCTGGTTGAGCCAGGGGCGCAGTTCTGCCAGAGCCAGTTTGGCCGTTTGCTTATCCAGGCCGAAATCGCGCGCCGGGTCCTGGGCAAAGGGCGCTGCCGGGTCACAGCGGCAGTCATCCAGTAGGCTATCCGGCAGGCGGCTCATGCTTAGTTTTTGCGGCGCTTGAGCTGATCGGTCAGCTGTGTCGGCAGGTTACGGATCACCAGGGTGTCAGTGTTTTCGTCGTACTCGATCTTCGAGCCGAGCAGGTGAGCTTCAAAGCTGATTGATAGGCCTTCGGCGCGCCCGGTAAAGCGCTGGAACTGGCTGAGGGTGCGTTTGTCCGCCGGAAATTCCGGGGCCATGCCGTAATCCTTGTTGCGGATATGCTCAAAGAAGGCCTTGGGCCGTTCTTCGTCGATCAGTCCGGATAGCTCATCGAGGGTGATAGGCTCGCCTTGTTTGGCCTGGTTCGCAGCATAGCTGACCAAGGTCTTGGTCTTCTCGCGGGCCTGTTCTTCCGGCAGGTCTTCACTTTCCACGAAGTCACTGAAGGCTTTCAGTAGGGTGCGCGTTTCGCCCGGGCCATCGACGCCTTCCTGGCAGCCGATAAAGTCGCGGAAGTACTCCGAGACCTTCTTGCCGTTCTTGCCCTTGATAAACGAGATGTACTGCTTGGAGTTGGCGTTGTTGCGCCACTCGGAGATGTTGATGCGCGCCGCCAAGTGCAGCTGGCTCAGGTCCAGGTGCTTGGCGGCGGTCACGTCCAACGCCTCGTTCACCGCCACGCCTTCACTGTGGTGCAGTAGGGCGATCGACAGGTAATCGGTCATGCCTTGCTGATAATGGGCGAACAGCACATGGCCGCCGGTGGACAGGTTGGATTCTTCCATCAGCTTCTGCAGCTGCTCGACCGCCTGACGACTGAAGGCGGCAAAGTCCTGACCTTCGTCGAGGTAGTGCTTCAACCAGCCGCTGAACGGATAGGCACCGGACTCCTCGTGGAAAAAGCCCCATGCCTTGCCCTGCTTGGCGTTATAGCTCTCGTTGAGGTCGGCGAGCATGTTTTCGATGGCTTGCGAGGCGGCCAGCTCGGTGTCGCGAGCATGCAGCACGGCGGGGGTGCCATCAGGCTTTTTGTCGATCAGGTGAACGATGCAGTGGCGGATCGGCATAGCGGCCTCGTGGTGCGTAAACGGAAAGCGCGCATCTTACCCGACCAGCTGCTTGGCAGTCGTGCGCTGCTGCAGTGCATTCAGGCGTTCGATCATGTAGCGCAGGTGCATATGCAACTGGTACAGCTCGCTGGAGTAGGACAGCGGTACTTCAATCCGCGCCAACTCATCCTCCAGGCGTTCCAAGCGGAGGATCTCAGCATCCAGGTCGCTGGGCAGTTTGCCTTTGTAGAGCTGCTGGTCGATCTCGCGCAGGTGTTTGTACCAGCGGTAGATGCGCGCCCGGATACGCCACTGGTAGATCGGTCCGATGGCCTTGAACAGCGGGAACAACAGCACCAACAGTGGAATGGCCAGGATGATGTAGCGGTCAGCCAGGGAGGCAATACGGAACGGCAGATAGCGCTGCAGGATGGGCAGGCCCTTGTCGTAGTAGTACTCGGCTTCGTTCAGGGTATTGAGTGACAGTGGCGGTTTGGCCGGATAGCTGCCGGCCGGGTCGAGCAGGCTGCCATTCTTCAGCACGGTTTTCGCCGCTTCGAGGATCAGCGGGGTGAGTGACGGGTGGAATTCCTCGCCGGCCACCAAGGTGGCGACCGGGCCGAGGGTCACGATGTCACGGTCTGGCGTGTTGTGCTGCATATCGAGCATGCCTTCGCCCACCTGCAACTGACTCAAGTAGGGCAGGCGTGCGAGGTAGGCTTCGGTACGGCGCAAGCTGACCAGGCGTACTTTGGGCTCCGCAGCCAGGCGCTGGATCAATGCATTTTCGGCGGGGCCCACGAAGAAGGCCGCGTCCAGTTCGCCCGCTATCAGCGCATCAGCGGCCTTGCTGCCGCCCATTTGTTGCCAGCGCTGTGGGTACTGTGGCGGCTCGATGCGGTTGGCGGCAAAAAGTGCCGCGGTTACTGCCTGGGTACCACTGTTGGCGGAGCCGATGGCCAGGCGCAGCTTGATCAGATCGCTCAGGCGTTCGAATTTGACCGTGTCGCCGAGAAACAGCCACAGCGGTTCGCGGTACATCACGCCCAGGCCATTGAGGGTGCTGCGCGCCTCGTCGCTAAGGGTCAGTTCCTGGCCGCTCTGGACCATGGCCAGTTCCACGTCGCCGCGACCCAGTTTGCCTAGATTGTCTGCAGAGCCTGCGCTCTCCACCAGTTCCAGGCTGAAACCCTGTAGCACCAGTTCGTCCCGCAGCCGCTCGCCAAATGCATGGTAGCCACCGCCCACTGCGCCGGTCGCCATGCGGGCATGCATGGGCGGTGGTGGGGCGACAAAGTAGAAGAGGGCACCGACCAAGGCGGCCACTACGGGCACGATCCACAGGTTGGTCAACAACATAATCTTTAGGTCGCGCAGGATTCTTCGCATTGCAGTTCCTTGGCCTTGCTCTGAGTGCGTAAAGGTTAACCGTCCGGCGTCTTTTTCGCCTGTTGCCTTTGTACACGTGCGTCGTGCGGGGCTTTGCCTGGCGCTCGATTTAGAGCGCAAACGAAGCGTCAGGCAGCTTTATAAGCTTCTGGAATGCGTTTTTCAGGGTTTCTCTATAGCGAATTCGTCTTTGTGGGCAGTGATGGCACTGTGATATCAATATTTTGACGTCAATAAAACGAACAGCAACCGGCCGTTGCTACACGACGGTTTAACCTGTTCCGCGGTCTGTCAGGGATGCTCTTCCGTGGTTTCGCTCTAACCCGGCTGTTGCGGGTTGAACGTAGGAAGGTGGCCTATGCCCCGAACCCTGCTTTATGTGGCAGTAGCCCTGCTTGCCTCAGGTGCCACGCTTGCATTTTTACTGCACGAGCCTTCAACGGCCAACGTCGCTGTTACGCCTTCTGCCCCGTTGCCTTCTGCCCTGGCTGCTGCGGCGCCGTCCACCGGTTTGCTGCCATCCAAGCCTTTCAGTGCGCCGTCGGTTGCCGCTGCGGGTGTGGTCGCGAGCACGCCAGTTGAAGATGTAACGGTACAAACGGCTGCACCGGCTGACAACGTGATTGAGCTCTGGGACAGCCGTTCGCTGGTGCCCGAGCAGCAAGACGAAATGACCCTCTACCGCACCAACATGCCGGTTTCTGCCCTTGGCACCCTGGCCGTGGGCAAAACCCTGCAGCTGGCCGTGCCGGGGCGCAAAGAACCGCTACGCGCCACGCTGGACGAGACCCACAACACCGGTGTCGCCGTTTGGAGCGGGTCGGTGCAGGGGGGGCAGCCGGAAGACTCGCTGACCGTCGTGCGCGGGCAACTGGAGACCCACATCACCCTGGCAACCAGCGATAAGACCCTGTCGTTTGTGGTGGACAACGCCACCGGCAGCACGCTGATTACCGACCAGAACGAGCTGCTGCTGCGTGCCACCCCGGACGCCCTCGTGACCCCTGAATCCACGCCGTTGCAGCCACTCCCACCGCCAACCCGCGGCTGAGTGCTACAGGATTAGAAACCATGAAAAAATTATTCGTCTGCCTGGCCATGCTCTTGCTGGCCCCGTTGACTCAAGCTGCCACCGAACCGCGCACCGTCGATTTGCTGGTGCTCTACACCAAAGAGGCGCAAGCCCTGCCTAATGGGCGTGACATTGACGCACGCATCGCCAGCTACATCGAATTTGCCAACAACGCGTTCAAGAAAAGTAACGTCAACCTGCGTCTACGCTTGGTCAACCGGCAACTGCTGAACTGGGCCAGCTACCCGACCATATCTGGCAAAGATTTGTCTGCGTTCGCCGCCGACCCGCGGGTACAACAACTGCGTGAAACCTACGGCGCCGACGTGGTGCAACTGATCAGCCGTACCCAAGTGGGCCAGGGCTATGGGGTGTGCGGCATTGGTTACGTGCTCTCCGGGCCGAAGAACAGCGGCACGTTCCAGAATGGCGCCTGGGCCAGTGCCTACGGCATCACCGGCGTGGATTGCAGCCTGAGCACCATGGCTCACGAGATTGGCCACAACCTTGGGCTGCGTCACTCCTACGAGCAAGACCAGACCGAGGGTTACTACACCTACCTGGCTCGGGGCATTCACCAAGGCACCTATGAGTGGGGCCGCGGCTATGGCGTGCAGGGGCGTTTCGCGACCATCATGGCCTACCCGCAGGCGTTTAACGCGTCGGTGCAGGCGCCGTTGTTTTCCACCCCAGCGCTGGCTGACAGTACCTGTGCCAACCAGGCGTGTGGCCGTGCCAGCTATGCTGACGCCGCTCGCGCGCTAAATGACATGGCCGCACACATCGCCGCACTGCGTCCGACAAAAGTGCCCGAAACGGTCAACCCCACCAGCACGCCGACCAAACCTACTACGCCGACCACGCCCACCACACCCACCACACCGGTCCCGCCCGTAGCACCGCCGGTAACGGCCTGGTGCGCCAAGCCCGCCCTCACAAGCTTGGTAACCAACGGTGAGTTCCGCACCCTGGATGGTTGGAAAACCTTACTTAACGTGGCCAAGCTGAGCCAACTTAACGTCGGTAAAACCTGCCGTGACGACGCGTTGCAATTCGACCTGCCGGCTGGTCGCGACGATATGCTCGCCACCTCTGTCGGCGCGCTCAAGGTGGGCGCCACCTACCGGTTGAAAGCCAAGGTCATGCTCAAGGGCACCAACGTGCGCGGTAACGTGTACTTAGGCATGGTCCATGAGGAAAACGCCGGTATCAGCTACAGCAGCGCCAACGGCGCGATCAAGTCGGTGACCAGCAGCGAGTTCACGCCCATAGACATGACCTTTATCTACCAGCCGCCACCCACCGTCATTCGTAACACCTACCTGGGCCTATTAAGCGTCAACCGTTTGGGTGTGCTGCTGGACGAAGTTCAGCTCAGCGAAGTGACGCCCACCACCGCGGTCAAGCCAGTTACGCCAGCGGCATTCAGTTGGACGTTCGACAGCGCGATCGGGGAGTGGACTGGCTTCTACGGCAGCAATCGGCTCACCGCGCTGGCGAAGACCGGCAAGTCGCTGGAGGTCTATGCGCGTAAGGCCGATGGCACTGGCGCTAGCCTGTTGCTTGTGGGCAAGGTGCAGCCAGGTTTGTCGTATCGCTTTAGCGCTGACGTTATGGTAAGCCGCACCGCCAGCGTCGCTGCGCTGTCCTATGCCTACCTCTACCTTGAAGACACGTCCGGCAAAGCTCGTACGCTGTCACTCGGTGTGGTGAATACCAAGGGCGGCGTTTGGAGCAAGTTGCAGCAGACCTTCCAGGTGCCGGCCGGCGCTTATCGACGCATGGAACTGCTGGTGCTTGGTACCCGCCCAGACCAATCGCTGTACCTGGATAACATCAGCCTTAACCGGCTCTAGCCGAAAAAAACCTGGCGCCCGTGGTTGGGGCGCCAGTTTTTTGCCTGCGGTTAATGCGCCGAAGAGGGTGAGGTCGGCGTACGACGGCTGCGAATACAGTCCAGCGCCGCCAAGGCCAGCAGCAGGCCCGCGGCGTACCAGGCGTCGTTGCCCAGAGCGACCATAACCAGGGCACAGAGCAGCGCGCTAAACGCCGCCAGCCACCGCCACAGTCCTTTTAACAGCACCCAACCAGCGGCCATGCTGAACAGATAAATCAGCACAAAGTTGCCATTGGCATAGCGGATGAGTTGGTCCACCGACAGTTGCATCACCGCTGCCAAGCTGGCGCACAGGGCGCAGATCATCACCACCAGCAACAGGGCGCGAGCCGGCACACC
This sequence comes from Pseudomonas sp. FEMGT703P, assembly GCF_002786345.1. Taxonomy (NCBI): domain Bacteria; kingdom Pseudomonadati; phylum Pseudomonadota; class Gammaproteobacteria; order Pseudomonadales; family Pseudomonadaceae; genus Pseudomonas; species Pseudomonas sp. FEMGT703P. The sequence continues at coordinate 669,713 of NZ_PGCM01000005.1, forward strand.
GTGATGGTTGCGTTGGGCCAGCGGGCGCGATAATTTGCCTTCATCGGCTAGGCTCCAGATCAGCCGGGCGAAGCCCTGCACATAGACATTCATCGAAGCAAAGCAGGCCAAGTAGCCGATCAGCGCGCTAAGCCAACGGGCCTTGGCGCCGAACAGTTGGTCGAGCATACGCGGCAGGGACGCAGCATCGGTCTGCACATCGCCGTAGGCATGAAAACTCAACACCGCCACCGAAAAGGCCCAGTACACCAGGCCTGCCAGCAGCACACCCAACAGCAGCGCCAGTGGGAAGTCGCGTTCAGGGTTCTTGAACTCCTCGCCCATATGGGTAAAGGCTTCGATGCCGACAAAACACCAGAACATCACCCCCAGCGCGACGGGCAGCAGATGCCAGGAACCACTCAGTTCCGGCAGCAAAGGTTGATTGGCGTGGGGCAAATCACCGGCCCACCAGATCAACCCCACTGTGGCAATAATCGCCACGGCAATCGCCCCCTGCACCATGCCCGAGGCCTTTGCCGGGCGTTGGCCGAGGAGCAACATCGCCCCCAGCGTGGCGAGCTGAATCAGCAGCGCTTCACCGCGGCCGATGGCAAACAAGGCCTGGAAAAAACCGGTGGAAATATTCAGCGCTGCCGGCAAACCCACCGGCAACACCGCTAGAAACAGCAGCGCGCTGATACGCTCCATCCGCGGTCCAAAGGCGCGGCCTATCAAATGCGGCGCGCCGCCAGCGTGGGGAAAGTGCCGACCCAACTGAGCGAAGGTAAACGCCACTGGCAGCACCAGAGCGATCAACAGCATCCAGGCCCATAACGACGCCTCGCCGGCAGCGGTGGCGGCCAGCGCCGGGATCACAAAAATCCCGGTGCCCAGCAGTGAAGTACTTAGCAGGCCAATCCCTTGCAGCAGGCCCAATTCCGGGTTCAGACGACTCATGTTGTATGCTCTGCGGTTTCGTTCGCCATGTTAAATCGCCCGCCTGTTACAGGCTGCTGGCGAAGCGTCGGCTTTAACCGACGATCTGGCGCATTTGGCCGTCAAATTGCCTTTTTCGAGAGCCCCGCGTGGACAAGTTCGATCAGCAGATACTCGCCCTGTTACGCGCCGATGCGCGCTTACCCGTCAGCCAGATCGCCCGCGAGGTCAACCTGTCGCGTTCGGCGGTCAGCGAGCGCATTCGTCAGTTGGAACACACTGGCGTGATCAGCGGCTATCACGCTCAGGTCACGGTGCCGGGCGTTGCTGGGATCAAGGCCTATCTGGAGCTGTTCTACCAGGGCGGTCGCTGCGAGCACTATGTCGAGCTGATGCGCGTATACCCGGAAGTGCGCCGTTGCAGTGGCATCAGCGGTGAGACCGATATGCTGGTGTCCATCGAGGCCGCGTCGATGCAACGCCTGAGCGAGATTCGCGGCGAGATCGAAAACTTCCCCGGTATGCAGAAAGTGAAGACCCATATGGTGGTCAAGGACTGGCAGTTTTGACTCAGCCCATGCGCATTCTGCACACCTCCGACTGGCACCTCGGCCAGCACTTTATGGGCAAGACCCGCCAGGCCGAGCATCAGGCGTTCTGCGCCTGGCTGATCGAACAGGTACGGGAGCTGGCGGTCGATGCCGTGCTGATCGCCGGCGATATCTTCGACACTGGCGCGCCGCCCAGCTACGCCCGCGAACAGTACAACCGCTTTATCGTCGAGTTGCGTGGCACCGGCTGTGAGCTGGTGGTGCTAGGCGGCAATCACGATTCAGTTGCCATGCTTGGTGAGAGCAAGACGCTGCTGGCGCAGTTGGGGACGCGGGTAATTCCCGGCGTCTGCGTGCAGCTGGATGAACAGCTGCTGGTGCTGCATCGGCGCGACGGCTCGCCGGGTGCGATTCTCTGTGGCATCCCCTTTATCCGCCCACGCGATGTATTGCTTAGCCAGGCCGGGCAGAGTGCGCTGGACAAGCAGCAGTCGTTGCAACAGGCGATCCAGCAGCACTACCAGGATCTCTATGTCTTGGCCGAGGCCAAGCGTGCCGAGCTGGGCGGCAACCTGCCGATTATCGCCACTGGGCATCTGACTACGGTCGGTGCCAGCGCCAGTGATTCGGTGCGCGAGATTTATGTCGGCAGCCTGGAGGCCTTTCCCACCAGCGCCTTTCCGCCCGCCGCTTATATCGCCCTGGGGCATATCCATCGGCCGCAGAAGGTCGGCGGGCTGGAGCATATCCGCTACTGCGGTTCGCCCATCCCCCTGAGTTTCGATGAAGCCAAACAGCAGAAAGAGGTGCTGCTGGTGGAGCTGGATAGCAGTGGCTTGCGCCAGATCACCGCGCTGCCTGTACCGCGTTTTCAGCCGCTGCTGTCCTTGCGCGGCTCGCTAAAAGAGCTGGACGTGCAGATCAAGCAAGCGGCGGAGCAAGGCAGCGCCGAACAGCCGGTTTGGCTGGAAGTGCTGGTCGGCACCGACGATTACCTAAGCGATTTGCAGCTGCGCATCGCCGCGCTGTGCGAAGGGCTGCCGGTGGAAGTGCTGCGTATCCGCCGCGAGCGCGGTAATGCCAGCGCGAGCTTGCAGGGCCAGGCCAAGGAAACCCTGGATGAGCTGAGCGTTGATGATGTATTCGCCCAACGTCTAAGCAGCGAAAGCCTGGACGAAACCGAGCAGCAGCGCCTGCTGGGGCTGTATCAACAAGTGGTAAGCGAGCTGCGCGAGGGCGAGGTATGAAGATCCTTAGCCTGCGCCTGAAAAACCTCAATTCGCTCAAAGGCGAGTGGAAGATCGACTTCACCGCCGAGCCGTTCAAAGACAACGGTCTGTTCGCTATCACCGGCCCGACTGGCGCGGGCAAGACCACACTGCTGGATGCCATCTGCCTGGCCCTTTACCACCGCACGCCGCGTATTAGCTCGCTGTCGGATAAGACCAATCAATTAATGACTCGCCACACCGCAGACTGCTTGGCCGAGGTCGAATTTGAGGTCAAGGGCGTTGGTTATCGTGCCTTTTGGAGCCAGCGCCGCGCCCGTGATAAGGCTGACGGTCAGTTGCAGGGGCCCAAGGTTGAGCTGGCCGCCGCTGACGGTCAGATCATTACCGACAAGATCAACGAGAAGCTGCGTGAGACCGAGCGCCTCACGGGTCTCGATTTCGAGCGCTTTACCAAATCCATGCTGCTGGCTCAGGGCGGTTTTGCCGCCTTTCTCGAAGCCAACGCCAACCAGCGCGCCGAGTTGCTGGAAGAACTAACCGGCACCGATATCTACGGGCAGATTTCCCAGCGGGTGTTCGAGCAGTGTCGCGAGGTGAAAGTCGCTCTCGACCAGCTGCGTGCACGCGCTGATGGTGTCGAGCTGCTAAGCGAAGAGCAGCGTACCGAGCTGCAAGCGCAGGCCAAGCAACTGGCTATTGATGAAGCTGCCCTGGGCACAGAGCAAACCGAGTTGCAGCGCCAGCGCCGCTGGTGCGAGGAGCTGAGCAAGACCCAGACTCAGTTGCACGCCAGCCAGCAGGCCGAGCAGGCGGCGCAACAGGAGTTACAACAGGCCCAGCCGCAGCTGGCGCAACTGGCCGCCAGCGAGCCTGCGTTGCGTTTGCAGCCGTTGCACCATGACTGGCAGCAGGCCCGCCAAAGCCTGGCGCAGACCGAGCAGGGCTTGCAGCAGAATGCCGCTGAGCAGCGCCAGGTTGAGCAGGCGATTGCCGAGCACAGTTGGCAGGCCCGCGAACTTAGCGCGGCGCTGCTCGCCGATTGCCAGGCGCAGAGCCAGCAGCTGGCCGAGCGCCTGCAGCAGGTGCAGCAACAACTGGCCGCGCAGCCGCAGCATGGTCGTCTGGGTGAGCAGCTAGGCAGTTGGGGCGAGCAGCTTAAGGCACGCGAGCAACAGATTGAGGAAATCGCCCAGCTGCAACTGAGCCAGCAGCAACTGCAAGAAACCATCGCCGCCCTGCAGGCGCAGCTCGGTCAGCAGGCTGAACAGCTCAGCACCGAGCAGGCCCGTTTGCAACAAGCGCGCGAGCAGGAAAACGTCGCACAACAGCAACGCGATGAATTATTGGTTGGGCGCAGCGAAGCGGCCCTGCGTGAACGCTGGCAGCAGCTGCATATCCAGGGCAGTGTGCTGACGCAGTTGGGCGAACTGGCTGCGGCCCAACAGCGCCTGGCAGTTGAGCAGAACCAGCTGACAACCGCCCTGATTAGCTTGCGTGAGCAGCATCAAACCAAGAACGCCGAAGTGGAGCAGCTGCGTCTGAGCTACAAGGACTTGCAGCAGCAGGTGCAGGCCCAGGAAAAACTGCTGGAGCAGGAACAGCGCATTCAGGCCCTGGAAGCCCATCGTGCACAGCTGCAACCCGGGGAGGCCTGCCCGCTGTGTGGCTCCGAGTCGCACCCGGCAATCAGCGCCTACCAGGCCCTGGATGTTTCGGCGACCAAGGCGCTGCTCAATAACAAGCGCACTGAGCTGGAGGCCCTGACTGAACAAGGTCGGCAACTGGCCGGTGAGCTGGAAAAGCTCGCCGCCCGCCTGGAGCAGCAACAGCAGCAATTTGAACGTGGTCGGCGGACCCAGACCGAGCAGAGTGAGCGCTGGCAGGCGCTTAATGCCCAGCTGGAAACCTCGCTGGCCGATGCCATTGCCCTGGCTGAGCAACAGGCGCGACAGAGCGTTGAGCTGCAACAATTGCAGCAAAGCCTCGAGCAGCTGCAACAGCTCAATAGCCACCTCGAACAGTGCCAGCAGGCACGGCTGGTTCTGCAGCAATTGTGCAGCCAGCTGGAACAGCAGCAGGCGCTCAACCGCCTGCAACTGCAGCAGCGCCAGGAGCAGAACGAGCAAGGCCAGCTGCGTCTGCAGCAACTGTTGCAGGTTGCCGGCGAGCGCAGCGCCAGCCTAAGCCAAGCTTTGGCCGAGTTCGGTTATCAGCTGCCGGACGACGCCAGCGCCTGGCTGGCTGAGCGTCAGGCCGAGTGGCAGCGCTGGCAGCACAATCAGCAGCACAGCCTGGATTTACAGCGCGAGTTAAGCGAGCTGGATCATGGGCTACAAAACGCAGCTCAGCTTGCCCAGTTCTGGCAGCAACGCTGGGATGCATTGGGTCTGGCCGATCAACCGCCCTTGGGCAGGCCAGCCGAAGCACAGGTAGCCTTGCAGCAGGTGCAGACTCAACTGGAAGAGGCGCAGCGCCGCCAGCAGCAGTTGTCCGGTAGCCGTCAGGCCCTGGCCAGCCGTTTGCAGGATGAACAAGCGCGCCTGCAACAGACCGAGCAGCTGTGGACGGCCGCTCTGGTTACCAGCCCCTTTAATGCCGAAGCCGATTATCTGGCCGCCTTGCTGGATGAGGCGCAGCGTGCCGCGTTGCAGCAATTGCGTCAGCGTCTGGATAAAGCCTTGAATGATGCTCAGGCCTTGGTCCGTGCCGCCACGCATCAATTGGCCGCCCTACAAGCCAGCCCGGCCACCGCACTTAGCCTGGTGCAGTTGGATGAGCAGCTGCTTGCTCTGAACGCCCAGCTAAAAGCCCTAAGCGAACGCCAGGGCGAAATCCGCGCTCAGCTGCAAGGTGACGACGCCCGAAGGCACGGCCAGCAAAGCCTGTTTGCCGAGATCCAAGCCAAGCAGGGCGAGTACGACCTGTGGCAGCAACTTAACAGCCTGATCGGCTCGGCCGATGGTGCCAAATACCGCAAGTTCGCCCAGGGCCTGACTCTGGATCATCTGGTCTACCTGGCCAACCAGCAGCTCGAACGCCTGCATGGCCGCTACCAGTTGGCGCGGCGCAGCAGTGGCGAGCTGGAGCTGGAGGTGATTGACACCTGGCAGGCCGATGCGGCGCGCGACACCAAAACCCTGTCCGGCGGCGAGAGCTTTCTGGTCAGCCTGGCCTTGGCCTTGGCGCTGTCCGATCTGGTCAGTCACAAGACCAGTATCGACTCACTGTTTCTCGATGAAGGCTTCGGCACCCTGGACGGCGAAACCCTGGAGGTGGCGCTGGATGCCCTGGATAACCTCAACGCCAGCGGCAAGATGATTGGCGTGATCAGTCATGTCGAGGCGCTCAAGGAGCGCATCCCAGTGCAGCTGAAAGTGCACAAGGGCGTCGGCATGGGCTACAGCGGCCTGGATAAGCGCTTTGCGGTGAGTGTTCGAGACAATTGATCTGCGCCAGCGTTGCTTGGGCTATGCCTACCTATACTGAAAAACAGCGCGCAGGAAGCCGCACCCACTATCAGGAAACGACGCTTTCCACTGTCTCGGAGCATTGCACTTGGCCAAGCTGTTGATCTACCTGCTGTGCTGCTGTTGCCTGGTTTTTGATGCCCACGCGGCCCCACGTTCGGCCGAGGCTTTGACCCTCTGTTATGAAGACAAGAACTCTTACCCCTGGGTGATGGCCGACGGCCGCGGGCTCAATCTGCAGCTGCTGCGCCTGGTTGCCGATGCCTTGCCAGTGCAGTTCAGCTTTGTTGCCGTACCCTGGAAACGCTGCCTGTCCGGGCTTGCTCAAGGTACTTATGACGGCGCTTTTGCCTCCAGCTTTAAGGAGGAGCGTTTGCTTCTCGGTCGCTACCCACAGGATGCCGAGGGCCGGCTGGATGAACGCAAGCGACTGCACACCTCGATCTATGCCCTGTACCGACGCAAAGACAGTCTGGTGAGCTGGGATGGTGAAGAGTTTCGCCAACTGCATGGGCGGGTGGGGGCTTTGAGCGGCTTTTCGGTTGCCGATTTTATTCGCGCTCAGGGCGCCGAGGTGGATGAAACCAGCCGTGATCCCCTGGCGCTGTTGCAGATGCTCAGCCTTAAACGCATCGAAGCGGCGGCGCTACAGAGCCTGCGTGGCGACTTTGTGCTGCAGAGCAATCCTGAGCTGTCAGCGCTGCTGGAGAAGGTCAAACTGCCGCTGGAAGAGAAGGCCTACTACCTGATGCTGTCCAACGCCTATGTGGCGGATAACCCCGCGTATGCCGCGCGTATCTGGGATGAAATTGAGCGTCAGCGCGAGTCGGTGACGTATCGGCAGCAGGTGCGGGATTTTCTGGCACGCTCTCAGCCCTGAGTCGGTTAATGCTTGGAGCCTGTCAAGGGCAGGTGCATGATCGTGCTTCGCCTCAATGAGTATTGCTGCATGGCCAAGCCTCCCGCCGCTCCACCGTCTGCCTCTGCGCTTGGGCGCTTTCTGACCTTGGCCGGTACGGCCACACGTATCGGCGGTAGCGTATTGGGACAACGGTTGCGTCCAGGGCGCAGCGCGATTGATTGGCAGCCGGTGGGCGATCTGCTCACCGATGTGTTGGGTGAGATGAAAGGCCCGGTGCTGAAGCTGGGGCAAATGGCTTCGCAGTGGCAGGGTGTGTTGCCTGAGCCGGTGGCCAAGGCGCTGGCCTCGCTGCAGAACCGCGTACCGGCCTTGCCCTTTAGCGCACTTCGCGGGCACCTGCAGCAGGTGTACGGCGCGGACCTCGGGCAGTTCTTTCAGCAGATTGATGAGCAGCCTTTTGCCGCTGCGTCCCTTGGCCAGGTGCATCGCGCTATAGCGGCGGATGGTCGGGCGCTGGTGCTCAAGGTGCAATACCCAGGAATCGCCGAGATCTGCCAAGCGGATCTGCGCCAGCTGCGCCGCTTATTGCCGCTGGGGCGTCTGTTCCGCGCGCCGGCCGCGCAGCTGGAAGGGCTGTATCAAGAGCTGGCCTCCGTGATTGAGGCCGAGCTGGACTACCCAGCGGAGATGCGCCGCTTGCAGGACTTTCGCGCGCATTTCGCCGATTGGCCTGGCTTGCGCCTGCCGAAACCACAGGAAGACCTGTGCCGGCCCGGTGTGCTGGCGCTCAGTGAGGAGGCCGGCTTGCCGTTTGCCGAGGTCAGCCAGGCCAGCGCCGAAGTGCGGGAGCGCCTGGCCCTGACCCTGGTGCGCTGGCTGAGTGCCCAGGCCTTCGAGCTGGGCCTGCTGCATGCCGATCCGCATCCGGGCAATTTCGCTTACACCGCTGCCGGTGAGCTGGTGGTATATGACTTCGGCTGTGTGCAGGCGCTGTCCGCACCCTTGTTGGCGGCCTATGTGCAAACCTACAAGGCGCTGCAGGCTCGCGACGGCGAACAGCTGGAAAAGGCCTTCCAAGCGCTGGGAACACGCCAGCCGCAATCCACCACACCCTATGGCTTGTACCGCCAGCTGCATGGTTTGCTCGGGCCGCTGTTGCAACCTGGTGTGCATTGGGACTTTGCCGCCACGCCGTTGCATGAACAGGTGCAACGGTTGTTACCCGATGTGCTGGGCGCGTTGGGCAGCCTGCAACCCGCACCGGCCACCTTGCTGGTCAATCGCACGTTGGAAGGGCATTACTGGAACCTCAGCCGCCTCGGCGTGGCGCTGCCGGTGGCCGATCTGTTGCAGGTGCAGCTGGCTGGGCGTTAGCGCATGGTTTTAACGGGTACGGCTTGGCCATTTTCGATACGGGTCAGGAAGACCGCTCTTGAGCCCTGATGCTGACTGCGCGAGAACGCCACCTTGAAGCCGCCCAGGTCCGTTTCGAGGTGTTCAAGCGCATCGAGAAACGTCTCGCGTGTAGGCTCAGTACCGGCTTTGCGCAACGCCTGAGTAAACACCGCCGCGCCGATATAGCCCTCCAGCGAGGCATGGTCAAAATCGCCGGGTTGCATATCGGCCTGATAGGCGCGCACCAGCGCCAGTGAGCGGTCGTCAGGTGATGGCACTACCTGGGATATATACACCCCATCGCCGTCACTGCCGATCTCGCGGATAAACCCCTCGGTGCCGATAAACGACACGCTGATAAAGCGTGTATTGAAGCCCAGCGCTTTCGCCTGTTTGATCGAGGCCGCCAGTTGCCTGTAAGTGCCGACAAAGAACACCGCTTCCGGCTGGGTGCGCTGCAAGGCCTGGATGGCAGCAGTCACGTCCAGCGAATTGCGCTGGATGCGCGCCTGCGCATGAATCGTTAGGTCACGCTTGATCAGCGCGCCGTTGAGGCCACCCTTCACTGACTCACCGAAGGAGTCGTCCTGCATCAGGATGGCGATCTTGCTCAGCTTGAGGTCCTGGGTCATGCGCTCGACCAGTTGCTCGGTTTCCTCGATATAGGACGCGCGAATATTGAACACCCCAGGTCTTGCCGGTGTGCGCAGAAACTCGGCGCCGGTAAAGGGGAACAGGTAAGGCACTTGCGCCCGCAGCGCCAGCGGCACGGCGGCGCGTGAGGTGGGCGTGCCGACATAGCCGAGCAGGGCAAACACCTGCTGGGTTTTCAGCAGGCTGCGGGTGTGTGCGGCAGTCTGACTGGGCTCGTAGCCATCGTCCCGGCTGAGCAGGGTGATGCGCCGGCCATGCACACCGCCTTCGGCGTTGACGCGGTTGAAGTAGGCCTGAGCGCCATTGAGCATGCCCAAACCCAGGGCTGCCGCCGGGCCGCTCTGCGCATTGACCATGCCGATCCGCACTTCATTTGTGCTCAGGCCTGGCTCCGCTGCGCTGGCAAAACCCGGTATCAGCAGGCAGCTGATCACCAGGCCACGCAGCAGCTGTCGAGATGTCATCGATACGCTCCTTGCCCTGATCGCAGGCGACTGCAGGGCCTGCTCGTCCATTTCTTCTTGTTCTGGCTGTGCATATGATTCTCTAAAGCACTCTAGTCAGTTGTGCATAAAAGACCGGTTTTTACTCATTTGTGGGTGATGCTGACGGCTCCAGCTGGTACTTGCCTTGCTGTAGATCATCGAAATAACGCTGGTAACGGCCGCTGTCACGGTAAAGCTGCAGGCGCTTATTGAAGCGTTCGAGCAGCGCCGGACTGCCTTCCAGGCTTTTCGGCAGCATCAGGTAGCTGAGGTTGACCAGCAGCGGTTTAGGGTGGTGGGTGATCTTGGCTTGGTCTTCCGCGCTGAAGTGGCTGCGCAGGGCGGCGTAGCCGACGTTCATTTCCTGCGGGTAGAGCACTACACGCTCCTTGAGCAGCTTCTCGAAGTTCTGCTGGTCGCTGGAGACGCGCTCCATCTTTACCTTGTTCTCGGCGAGAAAGGCATCGAACTGCGGGCCATAACTGTATTCCAGGCCGCCGCCGAGGGTCATGCCGGTGAGATCATCAAAGCGCTGCCAGTCAAAGGGCAGGCTTTTCAGGTGAAAGAACACGAATTGTTCGTCGAGCAATGGCGCACTGAAGAGAAAGTCCGCCTCGCGCTCGGCTTTGTGCATCCACACCGCGCTGGCGTCAAAGCGGCCCGCCGCAGCTGATGAATAAGCGCGTGGCCAGGGCAGAAATTGAAAGGTGACGCGATAGCCTTCATCGGCCAGCAGGTCACTGATCAGGTGGGCGATCACCCCGTTGTGTCGCAATTCGCTGGACAGATAAGGCGGCCAGTCGCCGACGCTGATCTTCAGTTCTGGCTGTTCGCTGGCTTGCGCGGGCAGCCCCAGCAACAGACAGAACCCGACGAACAGGTTTTTCCACTTCATCAAAGCCCCTTAGTGACTACCGGGAATATCGCCAACACGTGTTAATGACCTAGTAATACCACTGCGCAGGCGCAGATAAAACGCCATTAATGTTTCATTAAAACGTCATCGTGCGGGTGAAGACTGCTGCGGATTTGTTCAATCCCCATGTCTCTGCATAAGGATAGTTGCTGTGCTGCGAATCCCTACACTTTGCGCGCTTTTTGCCCTGGCTCCGTTGGCCTCTGCCCTTGAGCTTAAACCCCTGGCGCTGTACGAGAGCGGCTTTGCGGCCGGCACTGAAATTGTCAGCGCGCAGGCCTCGAGCATGCGCGTGATTGTGTCCAATAGCGCCGAAGGCTTGGTCGATGTGCTGCAGCTGGACCCGGCCAAGGGTCTCAATCGCATTGCCCGGCATAACCTGGTGGCTGCCGGCGCGGGGGAAATCACCTCGGCGATTTTCCACCCCAGCGAAGACCTGTTTGCCGTGTGCATCCGCAACAGCGATGGCCTGAAAAACGGTCGCGTCGAGTTGCGTTCGGTGGCCGATGGCAAGCTGCTCAATACCGTTGAAATTGGCATCTGGCCTGACAGCCTGGCGTTTTCGCCCAAGGGCGACTTCATCGTGGTGGCCAACGAAGGCGAAGGCTATGTGCGTGACGGCGAGGGTTTCCGCAGCGGTGAAGGCTCAATCAGCCTGATCGACCTGCGTGGCGGCGTGGCGGCGGCTAAGCACAGCCTGATCACCCTGCCGGACCTGAAAGGTGTCGAGGGCGCGACCCAGGCTGAGCACAAGCGTCTGGTGGAGCGGGTGATCGACGGCGAAGAGTTGAAAGTGCCGTTCGGCACCAGCCCTGAGCATATCGAACCGGAATACGTGACCTTCAGCCCGGACGGCGCACGCGCCTACGTCAGCCTGCAAGAGAACAACGCGATTGCTGTGGTGGATGTGCTGCAAGGCAAGCTGGACAAGGTGTTTGGCCTGGGCACTGTGCGTCATGCCGCGGACATCGTCGATGACGGCAAGTACGCCCCGGCGGCCGAGCTGTTTGCTCTGCGCGAGCCCGATGCCCTGGCGGTGAGCGCCGATGGCCGCTACCTGGTCAGCGCTGATGAAGGCGATACCGACCCGAAAATCGCCAAAACCAAGGCTGGCTTGCCTAGCGGTGGCGGGCGCACGGTCAGTGTGTTCGATGCCATGAGCGGCAAGCTGCTCGGTGATACCGGCAGCCAGCTCGACGACATGGCCGCCCAGGCCGGTGTTTACCCGGATGCGCGCAGCCCCAACAAAGGCAGCGAGCCGGAAGGTGTGGTGAGTTTCGATGCCTTCGGCAAACGTCTGGCTGTGGCAACTCTGGAGCGCGCCGATGCCCTGGCCCTGATTGATCTGGACCAGGCCGAGCAACCCAAGGTGCTGCAAGTGGTGGGTGCCGGTGAAGGCGCAGGCTCCGGCAACCTGGCGCCGGAAGGGCTGGCCCATGTTGAACGTGAGGGTCGGCATTTCCTGGTCACTGGCCTGGAGAAGAGCGGCAACGTGGCGGTGTTCGAGCTGCTCAAGTAATACGCCTGTTCCGGCCAGGCGCGCTGTCTGCGACTGGCCGAGTCTCAAACAAGCCGGCCTGTGCGCCGGCTTTTTATGGCCTGCCATCCCTGGTGGCCACCTTTCGCGTCGTCGCTGCGCGACGTTGAAAATAGCTCCTGGCCCCTTTTTCTTTGCGGCCAGTTCCCCGTCAGCTTCAGGCCCTTTAGAGTGCTGCAGCGCAATCGCGCGGGTATGAGGGGATGGCTGACGCATGACCGTTTGGGTCGTTTCAATTCTGTTTGTACTGACCTACCTGGGCATGGCCGCAGGGGGCATCCGTGGCCTGCGCGTTGACCGCAGCTGGATTGCCGGCTGCGCGGCGGTGTTACTGCTGGTCAGTGGCGCACAATCCCCGACCGAGGCGGCCAGCCATCTGGATGCCGGTGCGCTGTTGCTGCTGCTGGCGTTGATGCTGATCAGTGCGCAGTTCGACTTCTCCGGCGTGTACGCCTGGCTTAACCAACAGCTCAGTCACTATGCCGAGCAGCCGGCGCTGCTGTTGTTGGGCGTGGTGGGGCTGGGCGGTGTGCTGTCGGCGCTGCTGGTCAATGACATCGTCGCCTTTGCCCTGACCCCGTTGCTGTGCCATAGCCTGCTGGCCCGTGGCCTCGATCCACGGCCCTTTCTGTTGGCATTGGCGCTGTCGTGCAATGCCGGCTCCTCCGCGAGCCTGATCGGCAACCCGCAGAACATTCTGATCGGCCAGGCCGGCGGCCTGGATTTCTGGTCCTACACCTGGATTGCCGCCCCGCCCGCACTGGCGGCGTTAGCCATAACCTATGCGGTGATCTGGCTGCAGTGGCGCAAACGCTGGGGTACGGCCAAGCCGGCTGCGCAGGCAGAAACCCCGGTGCAGCATATTTATGGTGTGCGCAGTTACCTGAAACCGCTGCTGGCCAGCCTGGTGCTGCTCGGGCTGTTTTCCACCAGCATGCCGCGGGAGATTTCCGCCCTGTTGATCGCGGTGCTGGTGATGATCTCGCGGCGGGTGGACAGTCGCGACTATGTGCAGAAGGTCGACTGGAACCTGTTGCTGCTGTTTGCCGGGCTGTTTGTGGTAACGGGCGCGGCGATGAGCCTGCCGCAGGTTGCGGGTCTGGCGGGCACTCTAGCCGAATTGGGCCTGTTACCGCACGGGGTGATCACGCTGGCGAGCCTGTCGCTGTTTGCCGGTAACCTGATCGGCAATGTGCCGTATGTGATGTTGCTGTTGGGCGTGTTGCCGGAGGCCAGTGAGGCCTTGTTGGTGGGCCTGGCGATCATGTCGACGCTGGCCGGCAACTTGCTGCTGATCGGCAGCGTGGTCAACCTGATCGTCGCCGAAAGCGCGCGGCGTCAGGGCGTGCCGCTGAGTTTTATCGACTTTGCCCGCAGCGGCGTGCCGGTGACCCTGCTGAGCATGGGCCTGGCTGGGGTATGGCTGGCGTTGGGCGGCTGGCTGCCCTGGTAAGTCTCCGCGGTTATTGCCAGCGGTTCTGCCGCCAGCGCTGTTGCTGTTCCGGCGTCTGGAAGGTCCAGGCGACAAAGCGGCTCTGCTTCTGGCCCTGCGCCATCTCAACGGTCTGTACCTGCAGCGCGCCGGCTTTCTTCAAAGCGCTGTACACGCCCGGCAGGTTGCCTGCCTTGGAAATCAAGCTGCTAAACCACAGCACCTGCTGGCCTATCTCGGCGCTTTCCTTGATCAACTGGCTGACAAACGCCGCTTCACCGCCCTTGCACCACAGCTCTGCCGCCTGACCGCCGAAGTTCAGCACCGGCAGTTTGCGCTTGGGGTCGAGCTTGCCGAGGTTGCGCCATTTGCGCTTGCTGCCACTGCTGGCTTCTTCCGCACTGGCGTGGAAGGGCGGGTTACACAGAGTCAGGTCGAAGCGCTCATCGGCATGCAGCAAACCCTGGAAGATATGCGTGCTGTCGCGCTGCTGGCGCAGCTCAATCGCCTCGCTCAAGCCCGGATTGCCCTGCACGATGGTTTTGGCCGAGGCGATGGCGTTGGCGGCAATGTCCGAGCCGAGAAACTGCCAGGCGTATTCGCGTTGGCCCAGCAGTGGGTAGATGCAGTTGGCCCCTACGCCAATATCCAGCGCACGCACTTTGGCACCGCGCGGTATATCGCCGCCGTTACTGGCGGCCAGCAGGTCGGCCAGGTAATGCAGGTAATCGGCGCGGCCTGGGATCGGCGGGCACAGATAATCCGCCGGAATATCCCAATGATTGATGCCATAGAACTGCTTGAGCAGCGCCCGGTTGAACACCTTGACCGCCGCCGGGTTGGCGAAGTCGATGCTTTCCTTGCCATAAGGATTGATGATCACGAAGGCTGCCAGCTCGGGGCTGGCCTTGATCAGCGCGGGAAAGTCATAACGGCCCTGATGGCGATTGCGGGGGTGCAACTGGCCTTTGCTCGCATCGGCCTTGTTGGCCTCAGGTTTACTGGGCGAGGTGCGCGGTGCGGCAGGTTTTCGGCTGGGGCGTTTCGGCGGCAAGGACATGGCAGACGGATCTAAGGCGTGGGCGCGGGATTTTCCCACAGCTGGACGCAGGTTGCTTGCCGACTGTAGGTAAACGCTTGATGCCGGCCCTAGTGGGCAATATTGAGCAGCATGGCCAGGTAGTCGAAGAACACGCAGTACAGGGCAATGGGCAGCGGCAGGCCGAGCAGGGTGCCGAGCAGGTAGATGCGAAAGGGCACGCCAGACAAGGCCAGCGCGTAGTTCAACGCCGGCACGGTCTGAAACAGCATGCGTAGACTGATGATGCTGGCCAGCGGATGGCGATCAAGGCCGCTTAGCAGGCGTTGCGCCAGCGGGTTGTTCAACTCACGCAGGGCGTTTCCGCCTAGATAGCGAATGGTGATGTAGGTGACGGTGCAGGACACGCAGGCCGCGATATAGGTGACGACACCGCCATACACCCGTCCCAGGGCCAGCACCGCAGCGGCGAGAAATACCCAGCCGGGAATCTGGATCAGATTGCCCAGGGCCAATAGCAGGGTAAACAGCAGCAGACCGACGACCGGGTGCATCAGGAGCAGCGCCTGCAAGGCGTCGAGGTTGAACTGCGCGCGGATGCCCAGGGTTTCGAACAGCACGAACAGACCCAGCAGAAACAGGATGACCAGCAGCAGACGGGAGGAACTGCGCATGGCGGCCTCGTGGCTTCAGGGGTAGCCGAGTACGGCTTTTATCTGCGCCAGGTTGGCGGCAATCCACTGCGGATTGATCGCGCCCCAGTCACGAATCTCGTAGTGCCCGGCGTTATTGCGCTCACCGCTTTGCTGGGCAAAGGTGCACTCGATATCCAGCTCGGCCAGGGCGCTCAGGGTGTCCTGGGCGGTACGCCGGGGCATGCCGGTGGCGTCCATCAAGGCGGGTACGTTGGACGCCGTGCCGCTGTCGATCAGCCAGGCCACGTACAGGCGGCGGTAGAAGCTGCTGCGGGTTTTGCTGACATCCATGGGCATTTACCTGATGTTATGCCGTGCGCAGGGCGCACGGCCTGATGAAGGGTCAGCTCAAGGTGGCAATCGCGATATAGGCCGCGGCACCGGAAATGTAGCCAAGGAACGCCAGCAGGCTGATCCTTTTCAGATACCAGATGAAGTTGATCTTCTCCATGCCCATGGCCGCCACGCCGGCTGCCGAACCAATAATCAGGCAGCTGCCGCCGGTGCCGGCGCAGTAGGCGAGCATTTCCCAGAAGGTACCATTGATCTGGAAATTGCTCAGCCAGGCGGTGTCGGCACCGGCCAGGGCCAGCACATCCGGGGTGACTAAGGGGTACATCTTCATGGCGCCGGCCACCAGCGGTACGTTGTCGACCACGGCGGAGAGCAGGCCGATGGCGATGTTGATCGCATAGACATTGCCCAGGCTTTCGCGTAGCAGAGTCGCCACCTGGGTCAGGTGGCCGGCGGTGGCCAGGCTGGAGACTGCCAGCAGGATGCCGAGGAAGAACAGCACGCTGGTGGTGTCGATGCGCCGCAGAACGCCAACCACCGAGAGTGGGTGCTTGTCTTCGTCGTTCTTGCCGCGGTGAATCACCTCGGTGACCACCCAGAGCACGCCGAGACCGAAAAGGATGCCCATGTAAGGCGGCAGGTGGGTCACGGTCTTGAATACCGGGACGAATAGCAGGGCGCCGATGCCCAGAGCAAACACCAGGTTGCGCTCGAAGGGCGTGGTCGGGTCGCGGCGTTCCTCGTCCGATTCGCTGAGCAGCGGACGCCGGATTTCGCCCTTCATGGTCATGCTCAGGATCAGCAGCGGCACCAGTAGGCAGACCAGGCTGGGGATGAACAGGCTGAGGACGATGCCGCTGGCGCTGATCTGGTTGCCGATCCACAGCATGGTGGTGGTCACGTCACCAATCGGTGACCAGGCGCCGCCGGCGTTGGCGGCAATCACCACGATGCCGACGTAGAACCAGCGTTCCTTTTGGTCGTCGACCAGTTTGCGCAGCAGCGAAACCATGACGATGGTGGTAGTCAGGTTGTCCAGTACGGCCGAGAGGAAGAAGGTAATCAGCCCCACCACCCAGAGCAGCGTGACGCGTTTGTTGGTGCGGATGCGGTCAGTGATGACCTTGAAACCTTCATGGGCATCGATCAGCTCGACGATGGTCATGGCGCCCATGAGGAAGAACAGGATCTCGGAGATCTCACCCAGGTGATGGCGCAGCTCTTCAGTCACGTGATGGTCATTGCCCGTGGCGCCAGGGGTGGCGGCTCCTATCAGCGGCAGAATGCTGTCCGCGCCGAGTACCAGCAGGGTCCAGCAAATGACGGCAGTCAGGATGGCCGACGCAGCTTTATCGATTTTCAGAGGGTGTTCGAGGGCGATGCACAGGTAACCGAGGACAAAGATAAATGCCATCAACGCATACATGGTCAGAATTCCATTTGCAGGGCTTTTTTATTGATTTAGAAGTGCCGCGAGCTTTTGATGCGTGGACGAAGATGCCTGAAATGCTCAGAAATTGGGAGGGTAAATATCGTGCAGCGAGTCCCACTGAGACCTAAGCGGGTGTTTTCTGACTGATGGGTTAGCCCTGCGCTGCCCGAACCGCGCGGCGATGCGCGGTGGCGGGCGAACCTAGCTTCAGGCTTGCGAGTGGTCGTCGCGTTCGGCCTGAACGGGCGTGATGACCTTCGGCGGGAAGATAAAGGCCAGTGTGATTGCCAGCAGCGGCATCAGCAGGTTGAAGAAGCAGTACGGCAGGTAGCTCAGGGTCGCCACGCCGAGGGTGGCAGCCATATAGGCGCCGCAGGTGTTCCATGGCACCAGTACTGAGGTCAGGGTGCCGCCGTCTTCTAGGGCGCGCGACAGGTTGACCGGAGCCAGGCCACGTTTTTCATACTCGGCGCGGTACATGCGACCCGGCAGTACCAGGGCGATGTACTGGTCGGCGGTGATGATATTGGTGCCAATGGTAGTGGCAATGGTGCTGGCGATCAGACTGCTGGTGCTTTTCGCCAGGTGCAGGGTGCTTTGCAGCAGGCGCTGGAGTAGGCCGAGTTTTTCCAGTACGCCGCCAAAACACATGGCGCAGATGATCAGCCACACCGTGGTGAGCATGCTGGCCATACCGCCCTTGGACAGCAGGCCGTCCAGCTCCGGGTTACCGCTGCTGGATTCATAACCGGCGAACAGCGCCGTCCACACGGTTTTCAGCGGCGCCAGGCTGCCGGCGGCTGGATCGGCTAGGCGCGTCATCACTTCCGGCTGGAACACCACCGCAAACACCCCGCCCAGCAGCGCGGCGACAAACACCGCTGGAAAGGCCGCCCACTGGCGCACCGCGAGAAACAGCAGCAGGGCTACTGGCAGCAGCAGATGCCAGCCCAGGCTGAACTGGCTTTCCAGCGCCCGCAGCACTTCGGCGATGCGCGCGGTGTCATGGCTACCGTCAGCCTGCTGACCGAGGATAAAGAACAGCACCAGGGCAATGCCTAGGGCCGGCACCGTGGTGCGCAGCATCAGGCGGATATGCGCAAAAAGCTCGGCCCCGGCAGCGGCGGGCGCCAGATTGGTGGTATCCGACAGCGGCGAGAGCTTGTCGCCGAAGTAGGCGCCGGAAATGATCGCGCCGGCGGTAATCGCCGGGTCCAGGCCCAGGCCGGCGGCCACCCCCATCAGGCCGATGCCGAGGGTGCCGGCCACCGTCCAGGAGCTGCCTATGGACAGCGCGGTGAGGGCGCAGATCAGGCAGCTGGTGACGTAGAAGTATTCTGCGGAAATCAGCTTGAGGCCGAGCCAGATCATGGTCGGCACGGTGCCGGCAAGAATCCAGGTGCCGATCAGCGCGCCGACCGCCAGCAGAATCAGGTTGGCCTTCATCGCCATATGGATGCCGGCGAGGATGCCTTCCTCGATCTGCGCCCACTGCAGGCCATTCTTCAGGCCGACCAGGCCGGCGACAAATGCGGCGCTCATCAGCGCGATCTGGTTCGGCCCGCTTGAGGAGCTGTCGCCATACAGGTAAACGGAGAGGCCCAGCAGCAAAACCAGCACGCCAATCGGCAGCAGGGCATCCAGCAGGGAAGGGGAGCGTGTATCAGTCATGGGTGTACCGGTCGATCAATAGAGCTGTGGCTGGCTAAAGCCCAGCCCCAGAAAAAACGAAACCCGCGCCGGTAAGGGCGCGGGCTGCGGGTGTTGCCAGAGGATCAGAGTGCGGCGATCTTGCCGCGCTGCTCAACCATCTTGCTCAGGGCTTGCTCGGCCTCGGCCAGTTTGGCGCGCTCTTTATCGAGCACCTCGGCCGGCGCCTTGGCGACGAAGCCTTCGTTGCTCAGCTTGCCGCCGACGCGCTGCACTTCACCGGAGAGACGGGCGATCTCTTTATCCAGGCGCGCCAGTTCGGCGTCCTTGTCGATCAGGCCGGCCATGGGCACCAGTACCTGCATCTCGCCGACCAGGGCGGTGGCGGACATCGGTGCCTCTTCGCCAGCCGCCAGCACGCGTACCGATTCCAGCTTGGCAAGCTTGCTCAGCAGCGGCTCGAAGTCGGCCAGGCGGCGCAGGTCTTCGGCATTGGCGTTCTGCACGATGATGTCGATGCGCTTGGCCATGGAGATCTTCATCTCGCCGCGGATCTGGCGGACGCCGAGCATCAGCTGCTTGACCCACTCGATATCGCCTTCGGCGCTAGCGTCGATGCGGCTTTCGTTGGCCACCGGCCAGGCCTGCAGCATGATGGTGGCGCCGTCCTTGCCGGCCTGGGCCTTGATGCGCTGCCAGATTTCTTCGGTGATGAAGGGCATGAACGGGTGGGCCAGACGCAGGATCACTTCCAGCACGCGCACCAGGGTGCGGCGGGTGCCGCGCTGGCGCTCGATCGGTGCGTTTTCGTCCCAAAGCACCGGCTTGACCAGCTCCAGGTACCAGGCGCAGTACTCGTCCCAGATGAACTCGTAGAGGGCCTGGGCGGCCATGTCGAAGCGGAAGGCGTCGAGGTGGCGGGTCACGTCCTGCTCGCAGCGCTGCAGGGCGGAGATGATCCAGCGGTCGACCGGCGACAGGTCCACGGCTTCGCCATTGATGCCGGTGTCCTGGTTATCGGTGTTCTCGATGACGAAGTTGGCGGCGTTCCACAGCTTGTTGCAGAAGTTGCGGTAGCCCTCGACGCGGCCCATGTCGAACTTGATGTCGCGGCCGGTGGAGGCCAGCGCCAGGTTGGTGAAGCGCAGGGCGTCGGTACCGTAGGCGGCGATGCCTTCGGGGAACTCGGCGCGGGTCTGCTTGGCGATCTTCTCGGCCAGCTTGGGCTGCATCATGCCGCTGGTTCGCTTGGCCACCAGAGCTTCGAGGTCGATGCCGTCGACGATGTCCAGCGGATCGAGCACGTTGCCCTTGGACTTGGACATCTTCTGGCCCTGGCCGTCGCGCACCAGGCCGTGCACGTACACGGTCTTGAACGGGATCTGTCCGGTCAGGTGAGTGGACAGCATGATCATCCGGGCGACCCAGAAGAAGATGATGTCGAAGCCGGTGACCAGCACGTCGGTGGGGTGGAAGGTCTTGAGGAAGTCGGTCTGCTGCGGCCAGCCGAGGGTGGAGAAGGTCCACAGACCGGAGCTGAACCAGGTGTCCAGCACGTCTTCGTCCTGGCGCAGGGCGATGTCACCCAGGTTGTGCTTGGCGCGCACTTCCGCTTCGTCGCGGCCGACGTAGACGTTGCCGGCCTCGTCGTACCAGGCCGGGATGCGGTGGCCCCACCACAGCTGGCGGCTGATGCACCAGTCCTGGATGTCGCGCATCCAGCTGAAGTACATGTTTTCGTACTGCTTGGGCACGAACTGGATCTCGCCGCTCTCGACCACGGCGATGGCCTTTTCGGCCAGCGGCTTGGTGGAGACGTACCACTGGTCGGTCAGCCACGGCTCGATGACGGTGCCGGAGCGGTCGCCCTTCGGCACTTTCAGGGCGTGGTCTTCGATCTTCTCCAGCAGGCCGGCGGCCTCGAAGGCGGCAACGATCTGCTTGCGCGCGACGAAGCGGTCGAGGCCGGCGTATTCGGCCGGCAGGCTGCCGTCGATCTCGGCGTTGACGCTGCCGTCGATGTTGAACACCTGGGCCTTGGCGAGAACCTTGGCGTCCTTGTCGAAGATGTTGATCAGCGGCAGGTTGTGGCGCTTGCCGACTTCATAGTCGTTGAAGTCGTGGGCCGGGGTGATCTTCACGCAGCCGGTGCCGAACTCGGGGTCGCAGTAGTCGTCTGCGATGATCGGGATACGGCGGCCCACCAGCGGCAGTTCGATGTAGCTGCCGATCAGCGCCTTGTAGCGCTCGTCTTCCGGGTGCACGGCCACGGCGCTGTCGCCGAGCATGGTTTCCGGGCGGGTGGTGGCGACGATCAGGTAGTCCAGGCCCTCGGCGGTCTTTTTGCCGTCGGCCAGCGGATAGCGCAGGTTCCACAGGTGGCCCTTCTCGTCGTGGTTTTCCACTTCGAGGTCGGAGATGGCGGTGTGGAACTTGGTGTCCCAGTTGACCAGGCGCTTGCCGCGGTAGATCAGGCCGTCCTGGTGCAGGCGCACGAAGGCTTCTTTAACGGCCTCGGACAAACCTTCGTCCATGGTGAAGCGCTCGCGCGACCAGTCTACCGAGCTGCCCAGGCGACGGATCTGCCGGGTGATGGTGCCGCCGGACTGTTCCTTCCACTCCCAGACCTTCTCCAGGAACTTCTCGCGGCCCAGGTCGTGACGACCGATGCCGTCGGCGGCCAGCTGGCGCTCGACCACCATCTGGGTGGCGATGCCCGCGTGGTCGGTGCCCGGCTGCCACAGGGTGTTGCGACCCTGCATGCGGCGGAAGCGGACCAGGCAGTCCATGATCGAGTTGTTGAAGCCGTGGCCCATGTGCAGGCTGCCGGTGACGTTCGGCGGCGGGATCATGATGGTGTAGGGCTCGCCGGAACCTTGCGGGGCGAAGTAGTTGTTCGCTTCCCAGTTCTGGTACAGGGCGGTTTCGATGGCGTGGGGCTGGTAGGTCTTGTCCATGCGCGGCGGGACCCTTATGACGGCTAGACGGAAAAGCCGGCAAGTATACCGGGGATGGCCTATATGACGTAAGGGCGCGCGTGGTGTGGCTGACTGGTGGGCGTGCGTGTGGTTACGGACGACGCGGCGGAAGCAGTCGGGTCAGGCGCGCATCCAGACGGCGTTTCAGCTCGGCCTCGATCTGCGGCACGAAATCGTCGATCACATCCTGCAGGATCAACTGGGCTGCAGCTCGAAGTTCGCTATCCAGGCGGTTCATCTCGCTGTCGCGACTGACGCTCTGGTTGACGGTTTCACGCAGGGTTGGCACGGCTGGAGCAATAGGTGCGACAGCTGCGGCCATGGGCGGTGGAGTGACGATCTCCGAGAGCAGGGGGATGCTATCCGGGTCGAGCGAGTCGACCAGCAGCGGTGGTTCGAGGTTTTCGTCGCCCAGCAGTTGGCGGATCGACTCCAGGTCGTTCAGCAGTTGGGCGGGTTTTTGCGGCGGTTTTGGGGTGTCCATACTGTGCAACTAGAGTTCGACTCGTTTGGGATCATACCCGCGCTGCCGGTAGCTGCGGAAATTCTCCCGGCAGGCGGTCAGCAGGTCGGGTTCCTGGTTGACGATTTCAATCACCCGGCTAAAGCGCTCGACCTGGGGTGAAAGGGTGCTGCCGAGGTTGATCAGCACGCCCTGAGTGCTGCTGGGTTCTTCGTCCTGGCCAATTACCACCGGTGCGTGCGCGTCATCCTGGTAGAGGCTGTGCGGCACAAAGCTTTCGGCCTTGAAACGCCACAACAGTTCATCCACCTCGCTGCATTGCTGTGCATCGCTGCCGCGCAGAAACACCGGCAGGCCGGCGCGCCAGGCTTTCATCGCCAGCTGGCAGGCTGCGCGCAGGCGCTCGGCCGGCACGGCAGTAGACAGTACATAGAATTCTATTCGGGGCATGACGGCACGGTTTGGCGTTAGTTGCAGGAGCGGCTTGCTGACAGGCGCGCAGCTTACCAGTCAATCGCGGTTAACACCGCTCCTACTAATGCGCCTGGAACGTAGAACCTGTTTCGGATCTCGCGAGCTAGAGCGAGACAAGGCAACAATGGCCAAGGAAGCGGAGTTTACGAGCTGTAAATGAGCATTCCGAGGCCATTTTTAACGCCGTATCGCCGACGCGCAGCAGATCCGATACAGGTTCTCAGGCGTTGCTGCGATCCAGCAAATACTGCGTCAGCATCGGCACCGGACGACCGGTCGCGCCTTTGTCCTTGCCACCACTGATCCAAGCGGTGCCGGCGATATCCAGGTGCGCCCAGTTGTAGGCCTTGGCAAAGCGCGAAAGGAAGCAGCCAGCGGTAATGGTGCCGGCTTTTGGCCCGCCGATATTGGCGATATCGGCAAACGGGCTGTCGAGCTGTTCCTGGTACTCGTCATACAGCGGCAACTGCCAGGCGCGGTCATCGGCGGTCAGGCCGGCGCCGAGAATCTGCTGCACCAGTTCGTCGTTGTTACCCATCAAACCGGACACATTGCTGCCCAGGGCAACGATGCAGGCGCCGGTAAGGGTGGCGATGTCGATCACCGCCTGCGGCTTGAAGCGCTCGGCATAGGTCAGTGTGTCGCACAGCACCAGGCGGCCTTCGGCGTCGGTGTTGAGGATTTCCACGGTCTGCCCGCTCATGGTGGTGACGATATCGCCAGGGCGAGTCGCGCCGCCGCTTGGCATGTTCTCGGCGCAGGCCAGCAGGCACACCAGGTTGATAGGCAGTTGTAGCTCCAGCACGGCCTTGAGGGTGCCGAACACGCTGGCGGCGCCGCACATGTCGTACTTCATCTCATCCATGCCGGCAGCCGGCTTGATGCTGATGCCGCCGGTGTCGAAGGTGATGCCTTTGCCAACCAGGGCGTAGGGTTTCTCGTTCTTTTTGCCGCCCTGATAGTTGAGCACGATCATCCGTGGCGGTTGGTCGCTGCCCTGGGCCACGGCGAGGAAGGCGCCGGCACCGAGTTCCTTGAGTTTCTTCTCGTCGAGGATTTCGACCTTGAGGTTTTTGTAGGCCTTGCCCAGGTTTTTGGCTTCTTCGGCGAGATAGCTCGGGTGGCAGAGGTTCGGCGGCAGGTTGCCGAGGTCCTTGGTAAAGGCCATGCCGGCGGCAATAGCCTGGGCGTGCGTGCTGGCGCGCTCGGCGTCGGCCAGGTTGGTTTTGTCGGTGAGCAGGGTGAGCTTTTTCAGGGCGCCGGCTTCGGCTTTCTGACTCTTGAAACGGTCGAAACAATAGCCGGCATCCGCCAGGCTTTCCACCATCAGGCGGATTTTGCCGTAGGTCTCGCGGCCCTTGACCTGCAGCTCGTCGAGCGCGAGTACCGCGTCGCTGCCACCGAGGTTTTTCAGGCTGCTGTAAACGTTGGTGATCAATTTGCGCAGTTGGCGGTCAGACAGTTCGCTGTCTTTACCGGTACCGACCAGCAGCACGCGTTCTGCTTTGAGGTTTGGCAGGTTGTGCACAAGCAGGGTCTGGCCGACCTTACCGGCCAGGTCGCCGCGCTTGAGCAGAGCGCTGATCGCTCCAGCACTGGCGGTGTCGATAGCCTTGGCGGTTTCGCCGAGTTTTTTGCCCTCACCAACAGGGATAACCAGGGTGGCGGCTTTTAGTGTTTCTGGGCGTACGCTTTTAACAATAAATTCCATTACGTGGTGTCCCCAAGACAAGGCGTCGGTATTGCAGGATAATGCCGGCTATTTTTCGATGGTTCGCCAGTTGGGCGAGCCGGCAAGCAGTGCGGCTAGTTTGATCTTAGCCGCCTGAGCCTGACAACCCTGGAGTGTCTGGTTTGATCGTCTTCCGTTATCTGTCCCGTGAAGTGTTGCTGACCCTGAGTGCCGTGAGCGCGGTGCTGTTGGTCATCATTATGAGTGGCCGTTTTATCCGTTACCTGGCTCAGGCAGCGCAAGGGTTGCTCGATCCCGGTGTGCTGCTGCTGATCATGGCGTACCGCATTCCTGGTTTTTTGCAGCTGATCCTGCCGCTGGCGTTGTTTCTCGGCTTCCTGCTGGCGTATGGCCGCATGTACCTTGACAGCGAGATGACCGTGTTGTCGGCCACTGGCATGAGCCAGCAACGCTTGTTTGCCTACAGCCTGGCGCCCGCAACCCTGGTGGCGCTGCTGGCCGGCTGGCTGAGCCTGGGGCTGGCACCGCAAGGCATTGAGCATGTGGCGCGGATTTTGAACCAGCAGAGCGCCATGACGGAGCTGGATACCCTGGAGCCTGGGCGTTTTCAGTCGATGAAGAATGGCTCGCGGGTGACCTACACCGAGGAGTTGTCCGAGGATCGCGGCTCGCTGGCTGGGGTGTTTATCTCCGAGAAGCAGCTGTCCAGCAGTGGTGATAAGGAGCGTGGTATCTCCGTGCTGGTGGCTGAATCCGGCCGCCAGGAGATTCAAGCGGACGGCAGTCGCTACCTGATTCTGGAAAATGGTTACCGCTATGACGGTAACCCAGGCCAGGCGGACTACCGCGCCATTCAGTACGAAACCTACGGCGTGCTATTGCCCAAGCCGGAAGTGGCAGTGGAAATCACCGACCGCGAGGCCATGCCTACGCGCGAGCTAATTGGCAGCGACAAGCCGCGTATGCAGTCTGAGCTGCAGTGGCGTTTGTCGATCCCAGTACTGGTCTTTGTCGTCACTCTGCTGGCCGTGCCCTTGTCGCGGGTTAACCCACGGCAGGGGCGCTTTCTCAAGCTGTTGCCGGCCATTTTGCTGTACATGGCTTACCTGGCGCTGCTGATTGGCGCGCGCGGTGCTTTGGATAAAGAAAAGATCCCCGCAGCCGTGGGCTTGTGGTGGGTGCATGGGCTGTTCGCATTGATCGGGCTGCTGTTGCTGTATTGGGAGCCGTTGCGCTTGCGCTGGGCGGCTCGTCGTGTGGCGTTGGAGGTGGCCCGTGGTTAAGTTGGATCGCTACATCGGCGCGCAGGTGTTTGTCGCCATTCTGGCTGTGTTGGGCATCATCGTCGGTCTGGCACTGCTTTTTGCCTTTATCGATGAACTTGGGGACGTCGAGGGCAACTACGGTCTGCTTGATGCCCTGGGGTATGTGCTGCTGACGTCGCCGCGGCGAATTTATGAAATGTTGCCCATGGCCGCCTTGATTGGCTGTTTGATCGGGTTGGGCTCGCTGGCCAGTAACAGCGAGCTGACCATCATGCGTGCGGCGGGTGTATCGATCGGGCGGATTGTCTGGGCGGTGATGAAGCCGATGCTGGTGCTGATGCTGGTCGGCGTGCTGATTGGCGAGTACCTGGCGCCTTACAGCGAAAATCAGGCTCAGGCCAGTCGCGCCATGGCCCAAGGCGGCGGTGAAGCACAGAGCGCCAAGCGTGGCCTGTGGCATCGCCAGGGGCAAGAATATGTGCACATCAACGCCGTGCAGCCCAATGGCGTGCTGCTTGGTGTGACTCGCTACCGCTTCGACGACCACAAGCGTATGCAGTCCTCCAGCTTCGCTCGACGTGCGCAGTACCAGGGTGATCACTGGCAGCTGGAAGATGTTGCAACCACGCACTTCCGTGAGCGCAGCAGTGAGGTCATCAAGCAGGACAATGAGCGCTGGGATGTCGAGTTGACGCCGCAGCTGCTTGGCACCGTGGTCCTGGCACCTGATGCGCTGTCGATGACTGGGTTGTGGAGCTATATTCACTACCTGGCCGAGCAGGGGCTGAATAACAGTCAGTACTGGTTGTCGTTCTGGACCAAGGTGCTGCAGCCGCTGGTAACCGCAGCGCTGGTGTTGATGGCGATTTCCTTTATCTTCGGCCCGCTGCGCTCTGTGACTTTGGGGCAGCGGGTGTTTACCGGGGTGCTGGTGGGTTTCGTCTTCAAGATCAGTCAGGACTTGCTCGGCCCATCGAGCTTGGTGTTCGGCTTCTCGCCGCTGCTGGCGGTGTTGATTCCAGCCGGTATCTGCGCGCTGGCCGGCGTTTGGTTGCTGCGCCGCGCCGGTTGATTCAGGCGTAAAAAAGCCGGCGTGCACTTAGTGTGCACGCCGGCTTTTTTGTATCTGGAGGTCTACTTCTTGTGGATGTTTTTCGGCAGCTGAATCACTTGGCTGTCCGAGTAGATGTCATGCCAGCTGCGCTTTTCTTTATCCCACAGCACCCACAGAAACCCCAGACCCAGCAGTAGCCAGGAGCCGATGGCAACCAGAAAACGCAGCAGTGCCTGCCATAGGCTGATCGCCGTTCCGTCGGGATTCTGAATGCGCAGGCCCCACACCTGCATGCCCAGTGTCTGGCCGTTATGCGTCCAGAACTTGGCGAAGAAGCCAAACAGGCTGAGAAACAGCACGGTCGAGAGCAGCGGGTCGCCATCCAAGGCACCAGCGTCGGACATCTGCTTTAGCTGCGCCTCGCCGTAGAAACCCATCAGGATCAGCTTGTAGACAAAGGTCACGACGATCAGCAGCGCGATACACAGCAGGAAGTCATAAAACATCGCGGCGAGGCGGCGGATTAGCCCCGCGGTGGGGAATTCACCCTGCGGGCGCAGCAGGTGTTTCGTCATGGTCGGCTCTTTAGTTATTCAGCTGGCGGAATGGCGGCAACAATAAGGCATCCGTGGGGGTGGTCGGCCATAAAAAATGATCGGTAATCATTTTTAACCTTGCCCAGCGACGGCTCCCAAGGATGGTCATCATGGATGACAAGGCATAAAAAACCCCTGATGTTGCCATCAGGGGTTCTTCAATACGGCAGGATTATTCCTGGATTTGTACTTCGTCAGCCTGCATGCCTTTCTGGCCTTGCACCGCGATAAAGCTGACTTTCTGACCTTCTTTCAGGCTCTTGAAGCCGTTGCCTTGGATCGCGCGGAAGTGCACGAACAGATCCGGACCGCTTTCTGGCGTGATAAAGCCAAAACCTTTCTCGTCGTTAAACCACTTCACGGTACCGTTCTGACGATTCGACATGATGTATTTCCTTGAACCTTGAGTTGATGACAGCCGCTACTCGACATGAGGGGCTGAATACTGGTTGCAAGGTGGCAGGCGACGTCGAGCGGGATGTAGCGGATCTGGATGATCTACTGCACCAGGTCACGATTTTCGGCGACCCATGCAAACACAGTGGGGCAGACTTTACGCCAACTTCCCGGCAAATGCCAAGCCCGTGCAGGGCATGTAATTGCTGGGGTTCAGGTGTTTTCTACGGCGCGTTGAGTGTGCCTTTATGGCGCGTTTGCGCGTGAGAAAGAGGTCGCATCTGCATGCGCCCGGCTTTTTCGTAGGCAATAAAAAAGGCCTTGAATCTCAAGGCCTTTCTTCGAATCTATGGTGCCCCGGGGGAGACTCGAACTCCCACTTCTTTCGAAAACGGATTTTGAATCCGCCGCGTCTACCGGTTCCGCCACCGGGGCACAATGGCGGCGCAGTATAGGGATGGTGTTGGGGTTGGTCAATCCACTTGCGTGGTCAGAATGCACTATTTCCGGTAAGCTCTGCCGCCCTGCTAGACGACCTCTTCCTGACCATGCGTGTTGCCGACTTCAATTTCGAGCTGCCTGACGCTCTGATTGCCCGCCACCCCCTCGCCGAACGCCGTGCCAGCCGCTTGCTGGTGCTTGATGGGCCGACGGGGGAGCTGGCGCATAAACAATTCAGTGACCTGCTGGATTACCTGCGTCCTGGCGATCTGATGGTGTTCAACAACACTCGGGTGATTCCAGCGCGGCTGTTTGGCCAGAAGGCCTCCGGCGGCAAACTGGAAATTTTGGTTGAACGGGTGTTGGACAGCCAGCGCGTGCTGGCCCATGTGCGTTCGAGCAAATCACCCAAGCCGGGTTCGATCATCCTGATCGACGGCGGTGGCGAAGCCGAAATGGTCGCGCGACACGATGCGCTGTTCGAGCTGCGTTTTGCTGAAGACGTGCTGCCGCTTCTCGAGCGGGTCGGGCATATGCCGCTGCCACCCTATATTGATCGGCCGGATGAGCAAGCGGATCGCGAGCGCTACCAAACGGTATATGCCGACCGAGCAGGCGCTGTTGCTGCACCGACCGCCGGGCTGCATTTTGATCAGCAGCTACTCGCGGCAATTGCCGAGAAGGGTGTTGAGCAGGCGTTCGTGACCCTCCACGTCGGTGCGGGTACTTTTCAGCCGGTGCGCGTTGAGCGCATCGAAGATCATCACATGCACAGCGAGTGGCTTGAGGTCAGTCAGGATGTGGTCGACGCCGTGGCCGCCTGTCGTGCGCGTGGCGGTCGGGTGATTGCCGTCGGTACCACCAGCGTGCGTTCGCTGGAAAGCGCTGCGCGCGATGGTGTGCTCAAAGCATTCAGTGGTGACACCGATATCTTTATCTATCCAGGCCGGCCGCTGCATGTGGTCGATGCGCTGGTGACCAACTTCCATTTGCCGGAATCGACGCTGCTGATGCTGGTGTCGGCGTTTGCCGGTTACCCGGAAACCATGGCCGCCTATCAGGCGGCGATTGCCGGTGAATACCGTTTTTTCAGTTACGGTGATGCCATGTTCATCACCCGCAACCCCGCGCCGCGCGGGCCAGGGGAACAACTATGACGCGCACGTGCCGCATGTCTTTCGAATTGTTGGCGACTGAGGGCAAGGCGCGTCGTGGCCGGCTGACCTTTCCGCGCGGCGTGGTGGAAACCCCGGCGTTTATGCCGGTGGGCACCTACGGCACGGTCAAGGGCATGCTGCCGCGTGATATCGAGGCGATTGGTGCGCAGATCATCCTCGGCAACACCTTCCACCTGTGGTTGCGTCCTGGCACGGAAGTGATCAAGAAGCACGGCGATCTGCATGACTTTATGCAGTGGCAGGGGCCGATCCTTACCGACTCCGGCGGCTTCCAGGTGTTCAGCCTCGGCGCCATGCGCAAGATCAAGGAGGAAGGCGTGTACTTCGCTTCGCCGGTCGATGGCGCCAAAGTGTTTATGGGACCGGAAGAGTCGATGCAGGTGCAGCGCGACCTGGGTTCGGACATCGTGATGATTTTCGACGAGTGCACACCCTATCCGGCCGAGTTCGATGTGGCCAAGCGTTCGATGGAGTTGTCGCTGCGCTGGGCCAAGCGCTCGAAAGAGGCGCATGGCGACAGCACGGCGGCGCTATTCGGCATCGTACAGGGCGGCATGCACGAGGAATTGCGCAAAGTCTCTCTGGATGGCCTAGAGCAGATCGGTTTTGACGGTTATGCCATTGGCGGTCTGTCGGTCGGCGAGCCGAAAGACGAGATGATCAAAGTGCTGGATTACTTGCCGCCGCAATTGCCAGCCGACAAGCCGCGCTACCTGATGGGCGTGGGCAAACCAGAAGACTTGGTGGAAGGCGTGCGCCGCGGTGTGGACATGTTCGACTGCGTGATGCCGACTCGCAACGCGCGCAATGGCCACCTGTTTGTCGACACTGGCGTGCTGAAAATCCGCAATGCCTTTCATAAGCACGACGATTCGCCGCTGGACCCGACGTGCGACTGTTACACCTGCAAACATTTCTCCCGCGCCTATCTGCATCATCTAGATAAATGTGGCGAAATGCTCGGTAGCATGCTCAATACAATCCATAACTTACGGCATTATCAGGTGCTTATGGCTGGTTTGCGCGAGGCTATTCAACAGGGTACATTGGCCGCCTTTGTCGATGCCTTCTATGCCAAGCGCGGGCTGCCAACGCCGCCTCTGGATTGATTCCCAACCTTTTAAAGACCCTTGCAACAGGAGTGTTACATGAGCTTTTTTATCCCCGCTGCTTTCGCCGAAGGCGCCGCACCGGCTGCCGGTCCTGCTGGTAGTGGCTTTGAATGGGTGTTTCTGGTCGGCTTTCTGGTCATCTTCTATCTGATGATCTGGCGCCCACAGGCCAAGCGTGCCAAAGAGCACAAAGGTCTGATCAGTGGCCTGCAGAAAGGTGATGAAGTGGTCACCAGCGGCGGTATCGCTGGCAAGGTGTCGAAGGTTTCTGATGACTTCGTGGTAATCGAGGTATCCGACACCGTCGAGCTGAAAATTCAGAAAGTGGCGATTGCCGCCTCGCTGCCCAAGGGCACGCTGAAAGCGATCTAAGCAATACACCTTTACCATTCGACGGGGCGCTTAATGCGCCCCGCGTCATAACGGGCGGCGTCATGCTCAACAAATTTCCCCTCTGGAAGTACCTGCTGATTCTGGCTGTGCTGGCAATCGGTACTATTTATTCTTTGCCCAATCTGTACCCGGATGATCCGGCGATCCAGATCAGTGGCAACAGCTCCGCCATGCGCGTAGAGCAGGCCGACCTAGATCGCGCCAGTCGTGCACTGGAAGCCGCTGGTATCAGTGTCAAAGCTGTCAGCGTGGCTGATCAGGGCCGCGCCGGCCTGCTGCGTTTGAATAACGCTGAAGACCAACTGCCAGCCAAAGATCTGGTGCGTAAGGCTTTGAGCGATGAGTTCGTAGTGGCGCTCAACCTGGCGCAAACCACGCCGGACTGGCTGCGCAACCTGGGCGGTAGCCCAATGAAACTCGGTCTGGACTTGTCTGGTGGTGTGCACTTCCTGATGGAAGTGGACATGGACAAGGCCCTTGATGCGCGCCGCAAGGTCTACGAAGGCGAGGTCAAGAGCCTGCTGCGCAAAGAGCGCGTGCGCTATCGCAGCCTGCCTGAGCTGGATGGTGCCATCCAGCTCGGCTTTGCCGATGAGGCGACGCTGGAAAAAGCGCAGCAGCTGATTCGCAAGGACTTTACCGATTTTGACATGACCACTGTGCAGCGTGGTGGGCAGCAAGTGCTGCGTTTGGCATTGACTCAGGCCAAGCTGGTCGAAATTCGCGAATATTCAATCAAGCAAAACTTGACCACCGTGCGTAACCGGGTCAATGAGCTGGGCGTTGCTGAGCCGCTGGTGCAGCGTCAGGGTGCCAACCGTATCGTGGTTGAACTGCCAGGCGTGCAGGACACCGCCGAAGCCAAGCGTATTCTCGGCAAGACTGCCAACCTGGAGTTCCGTCTGGCCGCCGAGCCCGATGCCGCCAAGGCTGCGACCGAAAGCTTCGAATTCCGCGAGGAGGGCCGTCCGCCAGCCCAGCTTGAGCGTGATCTGATCATCACCGGTGACCAGGTGACCGATGCCCAGGCCAGCTTCGATGAGAACGGCAGCCCGCAGGTGAATATCCGTCTGGATGGACGCGGTGGTGACCTGATGAATCGCGCGACCCGCAATAATGTCGGGCGCAGCATGGCGGTGATCTTTATCGAGCAGAGGCCGGTTACCCGTCATGTGCGTCAGGTGGTTGATGGCGTCGAGAAAGAAGTCGAGCTGCAGACCTTCGTCGAAGAGAAGAAGATCATCAGTCTGGCCACCATTCAGTCGCCGCTGGGTAGCCAGTTCCGCATTACTGGCCTGGATGGCCAGGGTGAGTCGTCCGAACTGGCCCTGCTGCTGCGCGCCGGTGGTCTGGCTGCGCCGATGTACTTCGCTGAAGAGCGCACCATCGGCCCGAGCCTGGGTGCTGACAACATCACCAAGGGTATTGATGCTTCGCTGTGGGGCATGCTGTTTGTATCGCTGTTTATCATTGCGATCTACCGCTTCTTCGGGGTGCTGGCGACCATCGCTCTGGGCATGAACATGGTGCTGCTGCTGGCGCTGATGTCGTTGCTCAGCGCCACGCTGACCCTGCCGGGTATCGCCGGTATCGTGCTGACCATGGGTATGGCGGTGGACGCCAACGTGCTTATCTTCTCGCGTATTCGTGAAGAGATTGCCAATGGTATGTCGATCCAGCGGGCCATTCACGAAGGGTTTGATCGTGCTTATACAGCGATTCTCGATGCCAACCTGACCACGTTGCTGGTGGGTGGCATTCTGTTTGCCATGGGTACTGGGCCGGTCAAGGGCTTCGCCGTGACTATGTCGCTGGGCATTCTTACTTCGATGTTTACCGCCATTCTGGTGACTCGCGCGATGGTCAATCTGACCTGTGGTGGGCGTGACTTCAAGAAGCTGTGGGTCTAAGGGGTTAGAAAATGCGTACGATCAATTTTATGGGTGCGCGCAATATTGCGTTCGCCATTACGATGCTTCTAACCCTCGTTGCGCTGGGTAGCTGGTTTTACAAGGGCTTGAACTTCGGTCTGGACTTCACGGGCGGTACGCAGATCGAACTGAGTTACACGCAGCCTGCTGATCTTGGCAAGGTGCGTGATCAGTTGGCGGCAGCCGGGTATGGCGATGCGGTGGTGCAGAGCTTTGGTGCAACTACCGATGTGGTGGTGCGCATGCAAGGTGATGACCCGAATCTGGGTAATCTGGTAGCTGCAGCGCTGCAGGGCACTGGTGATAAGGTCACGATCAAGAAGGTAGAGTTTGTTGGCCCGCAGGTCGGTGAGGAGCTGCGCGATCAGGGTGGTCTGGGCATGCTCCTGGCCTTGGGCGGGATCATGCTGTACCTGGCCTTCCGCTTTCAGTGGAAGTTTGCCCTGGGGGCTATCGTGTCGCTGGTCCACGACGTAGTCGTGACACTGGGGATTCTGTCTTTCTTCCAGATCACCTTTGACTTAACGGTTTTGGCGGCGTTGCTGGCAATCATCGGTTACTCGCTCAACGACACCATTGTTGTGTTCGACCGTGTGCGTGAGAACTTCCGGGTGCTGCGCAAAACCAGCCTGATCGACAACATCAACATCTCCACCACGCAGACACTGCTGCGTACTATGGCCACGTCGATTTCGACGTTGCTGGCGATTGCGGCACTGCTGATTTTTGCTGGTGACAACCTTTATGGTTTCTCCGTTGCTCTCTTCGTGGGTGTGCTGGCGGGTACCTATTCCTCAATCTACATCGCCAACGTTGTGCTGATTTGGCTCAACCTGAGCGTGGATGATCTGATCCCGCCGGTTGTGGAAAATGAGGTTGATGAGCGCCCATAATTCTGTGCGCTTTATCGCAAATGGTTGAATGAGCCGGGCAGGTGTTGAACTTGCCCGGTTTTTTTATGCTCCAAGGCTGGGAGTTAGGCGTGTTAAGTGCTAAGCAGCGGTTTCAAGGAGGCCTGTATGAACAAGTCAATGTTGGTTGGTGCTGTGTTGGGGGCGGTGGGTGTGACGGCGGGCGGAGCGGTGGCCACTTACAGCCTCGTCAGTGCGCCTGAATATGCCGAAGTGCTGGCCGTTAAACCGGTCAAGGAAACCATCAAAACCCCGCGGGAAGTCTGCAAGGATGTGGCGGTCACTCGTCAGGCACCGGTCAAGGACGAGCACCAGATAGCCGGTACGGCGATTGGTGCTGTGGTGGGCGGCCTGCTCGGCAACCAGGTAGGCGGCGGTAACGGCAAGAAACTGGCGACTGTTGCGGGTGCGGTGGGTGGCGGCTATGCCGGCAACAAGGCGCAGGAGCACTTGCAGAGCCGTGATACTTACACGACGACTGAAACCCGTTGCAGCACGGTTACCGATACCAGTGAGAAGTTGGTGGGTTACGACGTTAAGTACGAGTTGGATGGCAAGGTGAGCCAGGTGCGTATGGCCAGTGATCCGGGCCGTCAGATCCCGGTCAAAGATGGTCAGTTGGTGTTGGTTGATCAGTCCAACTGATCGAAGCATGTTTAGCAGGTACAAAAAAGCGCCCCGCGGGGCGCTTTTTTATTTTGGCTTAATCAGCGCTTCAAGGAAGCTGACAAGTGCGGCTGAATGGCTGTCAGGACAGCCTTGAAGCACTTGGTGTTGCCGGCAACGATCTGGCCCTTCTCCAGGAATTCGTGGCCGCCGCTGAAGTCGCTGATCAGACCGCCTGCTTCCTGAATCAGCAGTGCGCCTGCTGCCATATCCCACTCGGACAGGCCGAACTCCCAGAAGGCATCGAAGCGGCCGGCAGCCACGTAGGCCAGGTCCAGGCTGGCGGCACCCGCGCGGCGTACGCCAGCGGTTTGCCCAACCAAGCTGCGGAACATGCCGATGTAGTTTTCCAGGTTTTCCATCTGGCTGTCGCGGAACGGGAAACCGGTGCCGAGCAGGGCGCCTTCCAGGCTCTTGCGATTGCCGACGCGCAGGCGGCGGCCGTTGAGGGCTGCACCACGGCCACGGCTGGCGGTGAATTCTTCCTGGCGGACCGGGTCGATGATCACGGCGTGTTCAAGGCGACCGCGGTATTTACACGCAATGCTCACGGCGTAATGCGGAATGCCGCGGATAAAGTTAGTGGTGCCATCCAATGGATCGATAATCCACAGGTAGTCTGCGCCGTCGCCGCTGCCTTCGCTTAGGCCGCTTTCCTCGCCGAGGATGCCGTGGTTCGGGAAAGCCTTGCGCAATGCCTGAATGATCAGCTGCTCAGCGGAGCGATCAATTTCAGTTACATAGTCCTTGGCTTCTTTCTCGTCGACCGAGATGACGTCCAAGCGTTCGGTCGAGCGGAAGATCATTTCGCCGGCGCTACGGGCTGCGCGCAGCGCGATATTCAGCATGGGCTGCATGGATGTTCACCTGGGTCGTTAAAGAAAGCCGGCCATTCTAGCAGAAAAGCCCGGCGGTTGAAGTGCAACCTGCGTCTTGCGTGGCGTAAGGCAGGTGGGTTCTGTAAGATTTGCCCCTCAAGGCCTTGTCTGTGAGCGTTTGCGTTGCTGGAAAATATTCGCGTTGTGTTGGTCGGTACCAGTCACCCGGGCAATATCGGTGGCGCGGCGCGGGCCATGAAAAACATGGGGTTGTCGCAGTTGGTACTGGTTGATCCGCGGGATTTTCCGAGCGAAGACGCGGTGGCCAGGGCCTCCGGCGCTACAGATATTCTCGATGCGGCGCAGGTTGTGGCCACGCTTGAGGAGGCGCTTGTCGGTTGTCGCCTGGTAATGGGTACCAGTGCGCGGGATCGGCACATTCCCTGGCCGATGTTGGAGCCGCGTGAGTGTGGTGGTGTTGCGTGCGAGCAGGCGCAGCAAGGTGCGCATGTTGCCTTGGTGTTTGGGCGCGAGTATGCCGGTCTGACTAATGAGGAGCTGCAGCGCTGTCACTATCATGTGCACATACCCTCCGATCCGGCGTTTAGTTCGTTGAATCTGGCGGCGGCGGTCCAGGTGCTGGCGTACGAAGTGCGTATGGCCTGGCTGGCAACTGAGGGGCTGCCGGCCAAGCAGTCTGCGGTCGTCGATCCGGATGAAGAGCCGGTTGCTGCGGATGAGCTGGAATCGTTTTATCGTCACCTTGAGCAGGCGCTGGTTGAAATTAGGTTTCTTGATCCTGCCAAGCCGCGACATCTGATGAGTCGCCTGCGTCGCTTGTATGGGCGTAGCGCAGTGAGCAGGCTGGAAATGAATATCTTGCGCGGTATCTTGACGGAAACCATCAAGGCGGCGCGTGGCGAGCACCCTAAGCAGGAGAAGGCAGATGTTTGAGCGCATGCAAGAGGATATCCAAAGTGTATTTCATCGCGACCCGGCGGCGCGTAATGCCTTTGAGGTTGTCACTTGCTATCCGGGGTTGCATGCAGTCTGGTTGCATCGCGTAGCGCACGCGCTGTGGAGCAGTGGCTGGAAGTGGCTGGCGCGCGTGGTGTCGAACTTCGGTCGCTGGATGACTGGCATCGAAATTCATCCGGGCGCGAAGATCGGTCGGCGCTTCTTTATTGATCACGGCATGGGCATCGTCATCGGTGAGACCGCCGAAATCGGCAACGACGTCACCCTCTATCAGGGTGTGACCCTTGGCGGTACCAGCTGGAACAAAGGTAAGCGTCATCCGACGCTAGAAGATGGTGTGGTGGTTGGTGCTGGTGCCAAGGTGCTGGGGCCGTTCACGGTCGGCGCGGGCGCCAAAATTGGCTCCAACGCTGTGGTGACTAAAGAGGTGCCGGCGGGTGCCACTGCTGTCGGCATCCCTGGGCGAGTCATCGTCAAAACCGACGATGAGCAGGAGGCCAAGCGTCAGGCCATTGCCGAGAAGCTGGGTTTCGATGCCTATGGCGTGAGTCAGGACATGCCGGACCCGGTGGCGCGCGCCATTGGTCAGCTGCTTGACCACCTGCATGCGGTGGATGGGCGCCTGGAGGGTATGTGCGGCGCGCTCAAGTCCTTGGGCAGTGACTACTGCGCCAAGGATTTGCCGCAGCTGCGTGACGAGGACTTCGCTGGTGTGGTCAAGGACGCAGATAAGCCCGCGGCGTGATGGTGTGGTAGGGCGCATTTTGCTATGATGTGCGCCCTTCATTCCGGCTAATCCCGACTAAAGCGCTAGGTCTTATAGTTGACTTAAATGCTCGGGAATTGCATACTCGCTGCATATTGCGACTACGCGGTAATCCCTTATGCGACTCACCACCAAAGGCCGTTACGCTGTCACCGCCATGCTTGATCTGGCGTTGCACGCTCAGCGTGGGCCGGTGTCTTTGGCTGATATCTCCGAGCGGCAGGGTATTTCCCTTTCCTACCTGGAGCAGCTATTTGCCAAGCTGCGTCGTGGCAATCTGGTGTCCAGCGTGCGTGGGCCTGGCGGTGGTTACCAGCTGTCGCGCGATATGCAGGGCATCCAGGTAGCTGAGGTGATTGATGCGGTCAACGAGTCGGTCGATGCCACGCGCTGCCAGGGGCAGGGCGATTGCCATGCCGGTGATACCTGTCTGACCCACCATTTGTGGTGTGACCTCAGTCAGCAGATACACGAATTTCTGAGTGGCATCAGTCTCGCTGACTTGGTGACCCGCCGTGAAGTGCAGGAAGTTGCCCAGCGCCAGGATCAGCGCCGCTGCAATGGCAGGACGCCGTACCTGGATAAGATCGAAACGTCCGCCGTCGATTGAGCGCAAAGCGCTGGCTAGCTCGCCTGATACCTGATTAGGAGAAAGTTATGAAATTGCCGATTTACCTCGATTACTCCGCCACTACGCCGGTTGATCCGCGTGTAGCGCAAAAAATGAGCGATTGCCTGTTGGTCGACGGTAACTTCGGCAATCCGGCGTCGCGCTCCCACGTATTTGGCTGGAAGGCTGAAGAGGCCGTGGAGAATGCTCGCCGCCAAGTGGCTGAGCTGGTCAATGCCGACCCGCGTGAGATTGTCTGGACCTCTGGTGCCACCGAGTCCAACAACCTGGCGATCAAGGGCATTGCCGATTTCTACAAGAGCAAAGGTAAGCACCTGATTACCTCGAAAATCGAGCACAAAGCTGTGCTGGATACTATGCGCCAGCTTGAGCGTGAAGGCTTCGAGGTGACCTACATTGAGCCTGGTGAAGACGGTCTGATTACCCCGGCCATGATTGAAGCGGTGCTGCGTGAGGACACTATCCTGGTGTCGGTCATGCACGTGAATAACGAAATCGGCACCATCAACGACATCGCGGCGATTGGCGAGCTGACCCGCTCGCGCGGCGTGTTTCTGCATGTTGATGCGGCTCAGTCCACCGGCAAGGTGGCGATTGATCTGGAGTCGCTCAAGGTCGATCTGATGTCGTTCTCCGCGCATAAGACGTATGGCCCGAAAGGTGTCGGTGCACTGTTTGTACGTCGCAAGCCACGTGTGCGTCTGGAAGCTCAGACCCATGGCGGCGGTCACGAGCGTGGTATGCGCTCCGGCACCCTGGCGACTCACCAGTGCGTCGGTATGGGTGAGGCGTTCCGTATTGCCAAAGAAGAAATGACCCAGGAAAACCAGCGCATCCAGGCCCTGCGTGATCGCTTCTTCAAACAGGTCGATGGTCTTGAAGAGCTGTACATCAATGGCAGCATGACCGCCCGCATACCGCACAATCTCAACCTCAGCTTCAACTATGTTGAAGGCGAGTCGTTGATCATGGCGCTCAAGGATCTGGCGGTGTCGTCCGGCTCGGCTTGCACATCGGCTTCTCTGGAACCGTCCTACGTGTTGCGCGCCCTGGGCCGCAATGACGAGCTGGCGCACAGCTCCATTCGCTTTACCTTCGGCCGCTTCACCACTGATGAAGAAGTCGATTACGCCGCGCAGAAAGTATGCGAGGCGGTGACCAAGCTGCGCGAATTGTCGCCGCTGTGGGATATGTACAAAGACGGTGTCGACATCTCCAAGATCGAGTGGGCGGCGCACTAAGTAGTCGCCGAGCAAGAGCGACTCTCTGATGAGGAAGGAATACCAGCATGGCTTACAGTGAAAAGGTCATTGACCACTACGAGAACCCGCGCAACGTCGGCAAGATGGACGCGGAAGACCCAGACGTCGGCACTGGCATGGTCGGCGCGCCGGCTTGCGGTGACGTCATGCGTCTGCAAATCAAGGTCAACGAGCAAGGCGTGATTGAAGACGCCAAGTTCAAGACCTACGGTTGCGGCTCAGCGATTGCCTCCAGCTCCCTTGCTACTGAGTGGATGAAGGGCAAGACCCTGGACGAAGCTGAAACTATCAAAAACACCCAGCTGGCCGAGGAATTGGCTCTGCCACCGGTGAAAATCCACTGCTCGGTACTCGCCGAAGACGCCATTAAGGCTGCTGTGCGCGATTACAAGCAGAAGAAAGGCTTGCTCTAAGGAGGTTTGTCGATGGCTATCAGCATGACCGAAGCAGCCGCTCAGCACGTGCGTCGCTCTCTGGAGGGGCGCGGCAAGGGCGAAGGTATTCGCCTGGGTGTACGCACCACGGGCTGTTCCGGCTTGGCCTATGTGCTGGAGTTTGTCGATGAGGCCGCCAGCGAAGATCAGGTGTTTGAGAACCATGGCGTCAAGGTGATCATCGATCCCAAGAGCCTGGTTTACCTCGACGGTACTGAGCTTGATTTCGTCAAAGAGGGGTTGAACGAAGGTTTCAAGTTCAACAACCCGAACGTGCGCGGCGAATGTGGCTGCGGCGAAAGCTTCAATATCTGAGGCGCGTGTGGGCAGTCCTTGTCACTTTGCTTTATTCGACCTGCAGCCAGGTTTTCGGCTGGATCAGGAGCTGCTTGCCGCGCGTTACCGTGAGATGGCGCGGCAGATTCATCCGGATCGCTTTGCTGACGCTTCCGAGCGTGAGCAGCGCTTAGCCCTCGAGCAATCTGCCAGTCTCAACGAGGCTTACAGCACGCTCAAGAGTGCGTCGCAGCGCGCTCGCTATTTGCTGGCACTGCGCGGGCCCGAGCTACCGCTGGAAGTGACGGTGCAGGATCCGGATTTCCTGCTGCAGCAAATGCAGCTGCGCGAAGAGCTGGAAGATCTGCACGACAGTGCAGACCTGGACGGGGTGGCGCAGTTCAAGCGGCGTCTGAAAGTGGCTCAGGACGAGCTTAACGAAAGTTTTGCCGTTTGTTGGGATGATGCTTCGCGTCGCGATGAGGCCGAGCGCCTGATGCGTCGCATGCAGTTTCTCGACAAGCTTTCTCACGAGGTCCGCCAGCTGGAAGAGCGCCTCGACGATTAACGCTGGCGCGCCTATTGCGGCGCGCCTGATATCTAAGCACTGATTAATCATGGCCTTACTGCAGATCGCTGAGCCCGGACAAAGCCCCCAGCCACACCAGCGCCGTCTGGCCGTGGGGATTGATTTGGGTACCACCAATTCGCTGGTCGCCGCCGTGCGTAGCGGCCTTTCCGAGCCGCTGGCCGATGCCGCTGGGCAGGTCATTCTGCCGTCTGCAGTGCGTTATCACGTTGATCGGGTCGAGGTAGGCGAGGTCGCCAAGGCGGCCGCATCGGCTGATCCGCTGAATACTGTGCTGTCGGTCAAGCGCCTTATGGGGCGCGGTTTGGCTGACGTCAAGCAGCTCGGTGAGCAGCTGCCATACCGCTTTGTCGGTGGCGAATCGCATATGCCGTTTATCGAGACCGTGCAGGGGCCGAAAAGCCCGGTTGAAGTCTCTGCGGATATTCTCAAGGTGCTGCGTCAGCGTGCCGAAGCCACCCTCGGTGGTGAGCTGGTGGGCGCGGTCATCACCGTGCCAGCCTATTTTGATGACTCCCAGCGCCAGGCCACCAAAGATGCTGCGCGTCTGGCCGGGCTGAATGTGCTGCGCCTGCTCAACGAGCCGACTGCAGCAGCAGTCGCCTATGGCCTGGATCAGCATGCCGAGGGTGTGGTCGCCATCTATGATCTTGGCGGCGGCACCTTTGATATTTCCGTATTGCGCCTGACCGGTGGTGTGTTTGAAGTGCTCGCTACCGGCGGTGATAGTGCGCTGGGCGGCGATGACTTCGATCACGCAATCGCTGGCTGGGTAGTTGAGCAGGCGGGTATTTCCTCTGACCTTGATCCCGCGCAGCAGCGCTTGTTGCTGGAAGCCGCTTGTGCCGCCAAAGAAGCCCTGACCGACAGTCCTTCTGCAAGCCTCAGTTATGCCGGCTGGGCAGGGCGGTTGAGTCGTGAGCAGTTCGAAGCGCTGATCGAACCGATGCTCGCACGCAGCCTCAAGGCCTGCCGCCGCGCGGTGCGTGATGCCGGCGTTGAGTTGGATGAGGTTGAAGCCGTGGTTATGGTTGGCGGCTCCACCCGAGTGCCGCGCGTGCGTCAGGCCGTCGCCGAGTTGTTCGCCCGTGAGCCGCTGACCGACATCGATCCTGATCAGGTGGTGGCCATTGGTGCCGCTATCCAGGCTGATGCTCTGGCAGGCAACAAGCGCGGTGATGGCGAAGAGTTGCTGTTGCTGGATGTGATTCCGCTGTCGCTCGGCCTTGAAACCATGGGCGGGTTGATGGAAAAGGTGATTCCGCGCAATACCACCATTCCCGTGGCGCGCGCCCAGGACTTCACTACCTATAAAGATGGTCAGACGGCCATGATGGTGCATGTGCTGCAGGGGGAGCGTGAGCTGATCAGCGATTGCCGCTCCTTGGCACGCTTCGAATTGCGCGGTATTCCGCCAATGGTCGCCGGTGCGGCGAAGATTCGCGTGACCTTCCAGGTTGACGCCGATGGCCTGCTCAGCGTTGCTGCGCGTGAGCTGGCTTCGGGCGTTGAGGCGAGTATCCAGGTCAAGCCATCTTATGGGCTGACCGATGGCGAAATTGCCCGCATGCTGCAGGATTCCTTCAAAAATGCCGGCGACGACAAAGTTGCCCGCGTACTGCGTGAGCAGCAGGTCGACGCCCAGCGTCTGCTGGAAGCGGTCGAGGCGGCGTTGCTGGCCGATGGTGAGCGTCTGTTGGTAGCCGATGAGCGTATGGCCATCGATGCGCAGATCGAGCAATTGCGCGATTTGATAGCCGGCACGGATGGCTTGGCGATTGAGCAGCAAACCAAACGATTGACCCAGGTGACCGATGCTTTTGCTGCGCGTCGCCTGGATGCCACGGTCAAGGCTGCGCTGGCCGGCCGTAGTCTTGATGAGATTGAGGAATAAGCATGCCGCAGATCATTTTTCTGCCCCACGCGGTGCTGTGTCCGGAAGGGCTGGTGGTCGAGGTTGCGCCAGGTACGTCTGTGCTCGAAGTGGCGCATGAACACCATATCGAAATTGAAAGCGCCTGTGGCGGTGTCTGCGCCTGCACCACTTGCCACTGCATTATTCGTGAAGGCTTTGACTCGCTGACCGAGGCCGATGAGCTCGAAGAAGACATGCTGGACAAGGCGTGGGGGCTGGAGGCGCAGTCGCGGCTGTCCTGCCAGGCTATTGTGGGCGATGAAGATCTGACTGTGGAAATCCCCAAGTACTCGCTCAACCACGCTGCCGAAGCGCCGCACTGATTCAAGGAGTTGTTATGAGTCTGAAGTGGGTTGATGTTCTGGAAATCGCTATTCAGCTGGCGGAGTCCAAGCCTGAGGTAGACCCTCGCTACGTGAACTTTGTCGATCTGCATAAATGGATTCTGGCGTTGCCGGAGTTCAGTGACGACCCACAGCGCGGCGGTGAGAAGGTGCTTGAAGCCGTTCAGGCGGCCTGGATCGACGAGGCGGATTAACTGGCCTTTTGGCCTGGCCTACGCATTTAACTGGAACCCGCGTATAATTCGCGGGTTTAATTTTTCGCTTTAATCATTGTTTCTGGAGTTTCACATGGCTGTTCAACGCACTTTCTCCATCATCAAGCCGGATGCCGTTGCTAAAAACGTTGTTGGCGAGATCACCACTCGTTTCGAAAAAGCCGGCCTGCGCGTCGTTGCTTCGAAAATGGTTCAACTGTCCGAGCGTGAAGCTGCTGGCTTCTACGCTGAGCACAGCGAGCGCGGCTTCTTCAAAGATCTGGTTGCTTTCATGACCTCCGGTCCGGTTATCGTTCAGGTTCTGGAAGGCGAAAACGCTGTTCTGGCTAACCGCGAACTGATGGGCGCTACCAACCCTAAAGAAGCAGCTGCCGGCACCATTCGTGCTGATTTCGCTGTTTCCATCGACGAAAACGCTGTTCACGGTTCCGACTCGGAAGCCTCCGCTGCCCGCGAAATCGCTTACTTCTTCGCTGCCACCGAAGTTTGCGCACGTATTCGCTAAGCGAATCGGGTGAGGGTGAAGCCATGACTGAAGCTACCGGTAAAATCAATCTGCTGGGTCTGACCCAGGCAGAGATGGAACAATTCTTCGAAAGCATCGGGGAAAAGCGTTTCCGTGCCGGGCAGATGATGAAATGGATTCACCACTTTGGCATCGATGATTTCGATGCCATGAGTAACGTCAGCAAGGTCTTGCGCGAAAAGCTCAAGGCCTGTGCTGAGATCCGCGGCCCGGAAGTGGTCAGCGAAGATATTTCCACTGATGGCACGCGCAAGTGGGTTGTGCGGGTGGCGTCAGGCAGTTGTGTAGAAACCGTGTACATCCCCCAGGGCGCGCGTGGCACCTTGTGTGTGTCGTCGCAGGCTGGCTGTGCGCTGGATTGCAGTTTCTGCTCAACCGGTAAACAAGGTTTCAACAGTGATCTGAGTGCCGCCGAAGTGATCGGTCAGGTGTGGATCGCCAACAAGTCGTTCGGCAGCGTGCCGGCGAAGATCGACCGTGCCATCACCAACGTAGTGATGATGGGTATGGGCGAGCCGCTACTGAACTTCGACAACGTCGTCGCCGCCATGAAAATCATGATGGACGACCTCGGCTATGGCATTTCCAAACGCAAGGTGACGCTGTCCACCTCGGGCGTGGTGCCGATGATCGACAAGCTCGGCGAAGTGATTGATGTGTCCCTGGCGCTGTCACTGCATGCGCCGAACGATGCGCTGCGCAACCAGTTGGTGCCAATCAACAAGAAGTACCCGCTGGAAATGCTGCTGGCGGCGTGCAAGCGTTATGTCTCGCGCCTTGGCGAGAAACGCGTGCTTACAATCGAATACACCCTGCTCAAGGATGTAAACGATAAGACCGAGCACGCTGAGGAAATGATCGCACTTCTCAAAGATGTGCCTTGCAAGATCAACCTGATTCCGTTTAATCCCTTCCCCCACTCCGGGTACGAGCGGCCAAGCAACAATGCCATTCGCCGTTTCCAGGACCTGCTGCATAAGGCCGGGCACAATGTCACCGTGCGCACCACGCGAGGCGAGGACATTGATG
The DNA here is from genome assembly GCF_002786345.1 of Pseudomonas sp. FEMGT703P. Lineage (NCBI taxonomy): Bacteria > Pseudomonadati > Pseudomonadota > Gammaproteobacteria > Pseudomonadales > Pseudomonadaceae > Pseudomonas > Pseudomonas sp. FEMGT703P. The sequence goes on from NZ_PGCM01000005.1 coordinate 713,606, forward strand.
CTGCATGTGGTCAGTTGGTCGGCCAGGTCATGGATCGTACCCGCCGTAGTGAGCGCTATATTGCTGTGCGTGAATTGAGTAGCGAGGCCGAAACGCCGAGTTCCGCCGCCAATCGAACCTGAGGGGAGGATACCCATGACCTTGCGTCCCGCTTTATTGCTGTTGGCCGCCAGTCTGTTAGCCGGTTGCGTTACAACCGGTAATGTCGATCCGATGAAAACTGCCAAAGGTCGCGATGAAGCTCGCGATGCATATACGCAGCTAGGCATGGGGTACTTGCAGCAAGGTTCAACTGAGAATGCCAAAGTACCGCTAAGAAAAGCACTTGAAATAGATCCCTCAAGTGCAGATGCGCACGCTGCACTAGCGTTGGTATTCCAGATAGAGATGGAGCCTAAGCTAGCGGACGAACATTACCGTAAGGCCATTGCTCAGCGGAGCGACGATGCAAGGTTACTGAATAATTACGGTAGCTTTCTATTCGAGCAGGGGCGTTATAGAGAGGCCTATGAGCGTTATTTACAGGCATCTCAAGATACGCTTTATCCTGAGCGATCACGCGTGTTTATGAACCTTGGGCTGACCGCATTGCAGTTGAGGCAGCGTGAACAAGCTGCAGCTTATTTTGAGCGATCTCTTAGGCTGAACAGCCGTCAACCTCGTGCTCTCATAGAGATGGCGCAAATGTCATATGAGGATAAACAGTATGTGCCTGCTCGAGGGTATTACGAGAGCTACATTGCGCTTAGCCAGCATGATGCCCGTAGTCTTCTACTTGGTACTCGGTTAGCGAAGGTTTTTGATGACCGCAATGCGGCCGCGAGCCTCGGTTTGCAGTTGAAGCGACTTTATCCGGGCACGCCGGAATATCAGCAATACCTGTCGGAGCAATGATGAAAGCGGCGCATCCAGAAGTGCTAGCAGTTCCCCGTATCAACCCGGGTGAGACTTTGCGCAAGGCTCGTGAGGGGCGTGGTTGGACTATTGCCGAAGTTGCAGCGCAGCTTAATTTGACCCCTCAGCGTTTGAGTCAGGTCGAGCAAGGTGCTTTCGATAAGCTCCCCGGGCATACCTTTGCGCGTGGTTATGTCAGGGCCTACGCCAAGTTACTGGACATTGATCAGAATCGTCTTGTACTGGAGTTTGACCAATTCACTGGCAGCGATGCGGCGGGTAGCAGTGTTCACAGCTTGGGCCGTATCGAGGAGCCCGTGAGCTATTCGCAACGTATCTTGCGGATGGTCAGCTTTGTCCTCTTGCTGGCGCTAGCCGGTTTGAGCTTCTTCTGGTGGCAAGAGCAGGCTGAGCGTCGTGCCGCAGACTTGGCGTCAACCAGCCTTGAGCATGTTGAGGTGGACGGTGCTGATGGCACCACGCAGATCCATCCGTTGGATGAGCCGGAAGATCAAGCGGTAGAGGCCGCTCAGCTGGATGCAGGCGTGACGTTACCGCCACTTCCTGAGGGTGCTGCAGAGCTGTCCAGTGCAACCGGGGCCGAAGCTGCGGCCGTGGTCGCTCCTCAAGTTGAGCAGCCGCAAAACCTTGCCGATACAGCAGCTGCTCCTGCTGTGCCTGCTGCGTCTGCTGAGGTACCGCCGGTAGTTGCTGACGCCCTGCCCGAAGTATCTTCTGTTGCTGCACCTGCACCTGCACCTGTGCAGGCAGCCGCCGGTGAGGCGGTGGTTAGTCTGACCTTTGTTGCTGATTGCTGGACGCAGCTGACAGATGCCAATGGCAAGGTGCTTTTCAGCGCCCTCAAGCGCAAAGGCGATAGCTTAGAGTTGGCCGGTAAGGCACCACTGGAGCTGCGTCTGGGCTTCGCTCGAGGCGCTCAGGTGAGCCTGAATGGCAGCCCAGTTGATGTGGCCCCGTTTATCTCCGGTGAAACCGCGCGTCTGAAGTTGGGTGGGCAGTAACATGCATTGCGAATCACCGATTAAGCGCCGTATTTCACGCAAAATCTGGGTTGGCTCCGTGCCGGTGGGTGGTGATGCGCCTATCGCCGTGCAGAGCATGACCAACAGCGACACCAATGATGTAGCAGCTACCGTGGCGCAGATTCGTCGCCTCGAAGATGCAGGCGCGGATATCGTGCGTGTCTCAGTGCCGGATATGGATGCAGCCGAAGCTTTCGGCAAGATTAAACAGCAGGTGCGTGTGCCGCTGGTGGCCGATATTCACTTCGACTATCAGATTGCCTTGCGCGTAGCCGAGCTTGGCGTCGATTGCCTGCGTATCAACCCAGGTAATATTGGTCGTGAAGACCGTGTGCGCGCAGTTGTTGAAGCGGCGCGGGATAAAGGTATTCCGATTCGTATCGGGGTGAATGCCGGTTCGCTGGAAAAGGATTTGCAGAAGAAATATGGCGAGCCCACACCCGCGGCGTTGGTTGAGTCGGCCCTGCGTCACGTTGAGCATTTGGACCGTCTGAACTTTCCAGATTTCAAAGTCAGTGTGAAAGCGTCTGACGTGTTTATGGCCGTCGAAGCTTATCGTCTGCTTGCCAAGCAGATTGAACAGCCACTGCACCTAGGTATTACCGAAGCGGGTGGCCTACGTTCGGGTACCGTGAAATCTGCGGTTGGGCTGGGCATGCTGCTGGCTGAGGGCATCGGCGATACCATTCGTATCTCTCTGGCCGCCGATCCGGTGGAAGAGATCAAGGTCGGCTACGACATCCTCAAATCCCTGCGTCTGCGTTCCCGTGGCATCAACTTCATCGCCTGCCCAAGCTGCTCAAGGCAGAACTTCGACGTGGTGAAAACCATGAACGAGCTGGAACAACGCGTTGAAGACCTGCTGGTACCGCTGGATGTGGCGGTCATCGGCTGTGTCGTCAACGGCCCAGGCGAAGCCAAGGAAGCTCATATCGGCCTGACCGGCGGTTCGCCCAATCTGATCTATATCGATGGCAAGCCGGCGCATAAGCTGGGTAATGACAACCTGGTTGATGAGCTGGAAAAGCTGATCCGCCAGAAAGCAGCCGATAAGGTTGCTGCTGACGCCGCGGTCATCGTGCGCAGCTAAGACTGCTAAGGAATTGAAGTGAGCAAGCCCCTGCAAGCCATTCGTGGCATGAACGATATCCTGCCCGAGCAGACTCCGCTTTGGCGTTATTTTGAAGGTACCGTCGCCAGTCTGTTGGACGGTTATGGCTATCGGCAACTTCGTATGCCGATCGTCGAGTTCACCGAGCTGTTCAAACGTTCTATTGGTGAAGTCACCGATATCGTTGAAAAAGAGATGTACACCTTCGACGACCGCAACGGCGACTCCCTGACGCTGCGTCCGGAAGGTACTGCTGCCTGTGTCCGCGCGGTGCTTGAGCATGGCCTGTCCGGCGGTGGCCAGACGCAGAAACTCTGGTACATCGGCCCGATGTTTCGCCATGAACGTCCACAGAAAGGCCGTTACCGCCAGTTTCACCAGATTGGTGTAGAGGTCTTCAACATCGACGGCCCGGATATCGATGCCGAGTTGATCGTGCTGACTTGGCGCCTGTGGGGCCTGCTGGGTATCCGCGATGCGGTGAAGCTTGAACTCAACAGCCTGGGCACCAGCGCCGCGCGTGCCGTTTACCGTGATGCATTGGTCGAGTTCCTGACGGCTCATGCCGATCAGCTGGACGAAGACAGCCGTCGCCGTATGAACACCAATCCGCTGCGCGTGCTCGACAGCAAGGCCCCGGAAACGCAGGCGCTGTTGGTCAATGCGCCGAAGCTGGCGGATTACCTGGACGAAGAGTCGCGCGTGCATTTCGAGGGGCTTAAAGCCCGTCTGGATGCGGCCGGTGTGCCTTACGTGATCAATCCCAAGCTGGTGCGTGGCCTGGATTACTACAGCAAGACCGTGTTCGAGTGGGTGACTGATCAGCTCGGGTCCCAGGGCACAGTGTGCGCGGGCGGCCGTTACGATGGCCTGGTTGAGCAGATGGGTGGCAAACCGACTCCAGGCGTGGGTTTTGCCATGGGCATCGAACGTTTGGTGCTGTTGCTCGAAACTCTAGGTAAAGTACCGGCTGAAATCGCCCGTACGGTCGACGTTTACCTGTGTGCCTTTGGCGAGCCTGCTGAACTGGCGGCGCTGGCCTTGAGCGAGCGACTGCGTGACCAGCTGCCAAACCTGCGTCTGCAGGTGAATGCCGGGGCGGGTAGCTTCAAGAGTCAGTTCAAGAAAGCCGACAAGAGTGGCGCCTTGTACGCCTTGATCTTGGGTGAAGACGAATTGGCCCAGCAAGTGGTAGGTTGCAAACCGCTGCGCGGTCAGGGCGAGCAACAAAGTATTGCGTGGTCGGCATTGGCCGACCATTTGGCGACCAGCGCCGATCAGGCCTGAGCGCCTGTTGAGTGATTTAGCGAATAGGAGTGTTGGGGTGGTTTCGCGTACTGATGATGAAGAACTGGCGGTAATCAAGGACTGGTGGCAGCGCAATGGCATGCCATTACTGACCGGTGTTGCGCTGGCGTTGGTGGTGGTGTTCGGCTGGCAGGGCTGGCAGAAATATCAGGCTAATCAGTCCCAGGGTGCCTCGCTGGTGTATCAGCAGTTGCTTGAAGCTGCGCTGGACCCGAGCGGCAAGCCCGATGCGAGCAAAGTTGCTGAGTTGGCGAACACGCTGAAAAAAGATTTCTCCGGCAGCCATTACGCGCAGTACGGCAGACTATTTGTGGCCAAGGTTGCAGTTGAGGCCGGCAAACTGGACGACGCTGCTAGCGAGTTGCAGGCCATTGTCGACAAACCGGCCGATGACAGTCTGGCTGAGCTGGCCCGTCAGCGCCTGGCGCGCGTACTGGCTGCGCAGGACAAAGTTGAAGATGCCCTGAAACTGCTGGATGCCAAGGTTGCGCCGGCCTTTGTCGCCAGCCGTGAAGAACTCAAAGGTGACCTGCTGGTGCAACTCGGCCGTGCCGATGACGCGTATGCCGCCTACGAAAAAGCCAAGGCAGCGCTCTCTGAAGATGCCGCTGTCGGTGGTCTGCAAATGAAGCTGGATGATCTGGCAAAAGGGGATGCGTGACGTGATGCGCTGGAAGAATGCCGCACTGCTGGCCCTGGCCGTTCTGGCCGTAGGTTGCAGCAGCAATAGCAAGAAGGAACTGCCACCGGCCGATCTGCCCAAGTTTGAGGAAGAGGTTAGCCTGCAGAAAGAATGGAGTCGTTCGATTGGCGATGGCCAGGGCGAGTCCTTCAACATGCTGGTACCGGCGATTGATGGTGAGCAGATTTATGCCGCCGATGTCGAAGGCCTGGTTGTGGCCATGGACCGCATGACCGGCAAGGTCATCTGGAAAGCCGACCTGGAGCTCCCGGTGTCCGGCGCCGTCGGTGCAGGCTATGGCCTGGTTGTGGTTGGCACGCTCAAAGGCGAGATCATAGCCCTCGACACTGCCAGCGGTGAAGAGAAATGGCGCGCCCGCGTGACCAGTGAAGTGCTGGCTCCGCCTGCGCTGAACGGCGACGTGGTGCTGGTACAGACCCAGGATGACCGCCTGATCGCCCTGGACATGAACACCGGCGAGCAGCGTTGGATCTTTGAAAACACCCCGGCAGTGCTGACCCTGCGCGGCACTGGCAGCCCAGTACTGACCAACCGTCTGGCTATTGCCGGTCTGTCCACCGGCAAGGTGATTGCGCTGGATGCTCAGCGCGGTATTCCGGTTTGGGAACAGCGTGTAGCCGTTCCGCAAGGGCGCTCTGAGCTTGATCGTGTGGTCGATATCGACGGCGGTCTGCTGCTCTCGGCTGGCACCCTTTACGCCGTCAGCTACCAGGGTCGTGTTGCGGCGCTGGATCTGGAAAGCGGTCGTATCCTCTGGCAGCGTGAAGCGTCCAGTTCAGTCGGTGTTGCTCAGGGTTACGGCAGTGTTTACGTAAGCCTGGCCAGCGGCACCGTTGAAGGTATCGACGAGCGTTCGGCTTCGGCACTCTGGAGCAATGATGCCCTGGCTCGTCGCCAGTTGTCGGCTCCAGAAGTGTTCTCCAGCTATATCGCGTTCGGTGACCTGGAAGGTTATCTGCACCTGGTCAGCCAGGTAGACGGTCGTTTTGTCGGCCGTACGCGTATCGACAGCGACGGCCTGCGTGCCCGTCCACTGGTCGTGGGTGATTGGCTGTATGCCTACGGCAACGGCGGCAATCTGGTGGCTCTGACCATCAAGTGATCGCTCGCTGACGCGTTGGCTATGCTGCACAGCACCTAGGGTTGTGCAGCATAGCCAGCGTAATGAATTCCGGCCGCTGCCCCTGCAGCGGCTTTTGTATTTTCTGAAATAACGAAGTGGAGAGCCTAATGGTTCCCGTAATTGCCCTGGTGGGCCGTCCGAACGTCGGCAAGTCCACCCTGTTTAACCGCTTGACCAAGTCCCGTGACGCGATTGTCGGCGACCTGTCTGGTCTGACCCGTGATCGCCAGTACGGCGAGGCCAAGTGGCAGGGGCGAACCTATATCGTCATCGACACCGGTGGTATTTCCGGTGACGAGGAAGGCATTGACGCGAAGATGGCCGAGCAGTCGCTGCAAGCCATCGAAGAGGCGGATGCTGTGCTGTTTCTGGTGGATGCCCGTGCCGGGTTGTCCGCTTCCGATCAGATGATTGGTGAGCACCTGCGTCGCCGTAACAAGCGCAGCTTCCTGGTCATCAACAAGGTCGACAACATCGACGCCGACTTGGCCCGCGCTGAGTTCTCCAGCATGGGCATGGGCGAGTCCCTGGCGATTGCCGGTGCTCACGGTCGTGGCATCACCCAGATGCTTGAAGCCGTGCTGGGCTCCTTCCCCAAGGATGCCACCGAGCCGGAAGAGGGCGAGGAAGAAGAGATCGTTCTCGAAGGTCAGGAAGCCAAGCGCATACCCGGCCCAAGCGAGAAGGACGGCATCAAGCTGGCGATCATCGGGCGGCCGAACGTTGGCAAGTCGACCCTGGTCAACCGCATGCTCGGTGAAGAGCGGGTTATCGTTTATGACCAGGCCGGTACCACCCGCGACAGCATCTACATCCCGTTCGAGCGCGATGACGAGAAGTACACCCTGATCGATACCGCTGGCGTGCGTCGCCGCGGCAAGATCTTCGAAGCGGTGGAAAAGTTCTCGGTAGTGAAAACCCTGCAGGCGATTCAGGACTCCAACGTCGTGGTGTTCGTTATGGATGCACGCGAAGGCGTGGTGGACCATGACCTCAACCTGCTTGGCTTCGTCCTGGAAAGCGGTCGTGCGCTGGTCATCGCCCTGAACAAATGGGACGGCATGGAGCCGAGTGAGCGCGATTATGTGAAGGTTGAGCTGCAACGCCGGTTGTTCTTCGTCGACTTTGCCGATATCCACTTTATCTCGGCGCTGCACGGCACTGGCGTAGGCAATTTGTACAAGTCGGTGCAGGCCTCGTTCAAGTCGGCGATCACCCGCTGGCCGACCAACCGTCTGACCACGATTCTTGAAGACGCCGTCAGCGATCACGCGCCGCCCATGGTCAACAATCGCCGCATCAAGTTGCGCTATGCCCACCTGGGTGGTGCCAACCCGCCGCTGATCGTGATCCACGGCAACCAGGTCGAGGCGGTACCCAAGTCCTATATCCGCTACCTGGAAAACACCTACCGCCGTGTGCTTAAGCTGGTCGGTACGCCGATCCGTATCGAGTTCAAGGGCGGCGATAACCCCTATGAGGGTAACAAGAACACCCTCACGGATCGTCAGGTGAACAAGAAGCGCCGCCTGATGAGCCACCACAAGAAGGCCGAGAAGAAGCGCAAAGACAAGCGCTAAGCTTGGATTTAAACGCTCTATAAAGGCACCTGCGGGTGCCTTTTGCGTCTCTGGGGGATCGGCTATCCTGCCGCATCACTAGCGCTCAAGCTCGGCGCTTGGCCCAGGAATATTGACTCGATGATTATCAGCAAACTGCCGAACGTCGGCACCACCATCTTTACCCGCATGTCGCAGCTCGCCGTGGAAACCGGCGCGCTCAATCTGTCCCAAGGCTTTCCGGATTTCGATGGGCCTCAGGCGCTGCGTGATGCGGTCGGCCGGCATATTGCTGCTGGGCATAACCAGTACGCGCCGATGACTGGCTTACCAGCGCTGCGCGAGCAGGTGGCGGCGAAGATTGCCCGCAGTTATGGCCGCTCTGTCAGTGCCGATACTGAAGTCACCATCGTTCCTGGCGCTACCCAAGGTATCTTCTGCGCTATCCAGGCGTTTATTCAGCCGGGTGACGAAGTCATCGTCTTCGACCCCAGCTACGACAGCTACGAGCCCTCGGTCGAGCTTGCCGGCGGGCGCTGCGTGCATGTGCCGCTGGCCTTGCCGGATTTCTCCATCGACTGGCAGCGCCTGCAGGATGCGCTGAGCGACAAGACTCGCCTGATTATCCTCAACAGCCCGCACAACCCTAGCGGCGCGCTGATTTCACGGGCTGAGTTGGACCAGCTGGCGGGCCTGATCCGCGAGCGCGATATCTACCTGATCAGCGACGAGGTTTACGAGCATCTGGTGTTCGATGGTATTCAGCACGCCAGCGTTCTCGCCCATGAGGAGTTGTATCAGCGTGCCTTTGTGGTCAGCTCGTTCGGCAAGACCTACCACGTCACCGGCTGGAAGACCGGCTATGTCGTGGCGCCGCCAGCTTTGAGCGCCGAGCTGCGTAAGGTCCATCAGTACGTCAGCTTCTGTGGCGTGACGCCGCTGCAGTGGGCGTTGGCCGACTATATGGCCGAGCAGCCTGAGCACGTTGAAGAGTTGCCGGCGTTTTACCAGGCTAAACGCGATCTGTTCTGCGGCCTGCTGGCCGGCTCGCGCTTTACCTTCACCCGCGCCGCCGGTACCTATTTCCAGTTGGCCGATTACTCGGCGATTCGCAGTGATCTGGATGATGTGGCCATGGCCGAATGGCTGACCCGCGAACATGGTGTGGCGGCGATTCCGGTGTCGGTGTTCTATCAGAGCCCACCTGCGGATTTGCGTCTGGTGCGTTTCTGCTTCGCTAAGCGTGAAGAAACCCTGCGCCAGGCGGCGGATAAACTATGCGCGATCTAAGCCTGCTGCCCGATCTTGAGCTGGCGCTGATCCAGACCACCCTGGCCTGGCAGGACCCTGCGGCCAATCGCGCGAATTTTGCATCCCTGCTGGAGCAGGCACGCGGTGCCGATCTGATCGTTCTGCCGGAGATGTTCAGTACCGGATTTTCCATGGACTCCGCCGCCCTGGCTGAGCCCGAGGATGGCCCGACCAGTCAGTGGCTGCGTGAGCAGGCTCAGGCGCTGCAGGCCGTGGTCACCGGCAGTCTGATTATCCAGGCCGCTGATGGTCCCTACCGCAATCGCCTGCTCTGGGCGCGCCCGGATGGCTCTGTAGCGCACTACGACAAGCGTCATCTGTTTCGCATGGCCGGTGAGCACAAGCACTACAGCGCCGGCACTGAGCAGGTGCTGCTGGAGGTCAACGGCTGGCAGGTGCGCCCGCTGATCTGCTACGACCTGCGTTTCCCGGTGTGGAGCCGCGATCCACAGACCACCGACCTGCTGCTCTACACCGCTAACTGGCCAGCCGCAAGGCGCCACCACTGGAACCGACTGTTGCCGGCGCGGGCCATCGAAAACCTGTGCTATCTCGCGGCGGTAAACCGCATTGGCGAGGACGGCAAGGGCCATGCCTACAGCGGCGACAGCCAGGTGCTGGATTTTCAGGGCGAGGCGCTGCTGGAGCCTGGGGCGGCGGATGGCGTATTCCGGGTAACCCTCAAGGCTGCCGAGTTGGCCGCTTACCGTGAGCGTTTCCCGGCTTATCGCGATGCGGATGCTTTTACCCTGGCTGACTGATGGGCGGCTTCACTGCTTTAGGTAGTGGTCGTAGATCGCCTGGTAGCGCCCGCTGGCCTTGAGTTGGGCGAGGCCAGCGTTGAAGTCATCGCGGATCTGCGCATCGCGAAATACCGGCCGGTAGTTTTGCGGGTCTTCCTCGACAAACTGGTGCATGGCGATGGTTTTGGCCTTGAACAGGGTGGTGCGTTCCAGCAACAGTTCGAAGTAGCGATAGATGCTGCGATCACTCAGTACTAGATCGTAACGGCCCTTGTTTAGGCCAAGCACCTGCAGCTCCTGATTGTTCTGCTCGAAGTACAGGCCATCTTTCTGGCTGGCGGCTAACCATTCGGGGTAGCGCTGGGCGGCGCCCTGAAAGGCCACAATGCTAAGGCCCTTGATGTCCTCGGGCTTCTGGATGTCGAAGCGCCGGCCTTTCAGGCTGACAAACACGTTGTAGTAGATCACCGCTGGGTTGCCGTAGTGGCCACCTACAGCGGCAAGGTCCTGACCCAGGTCAGTCATGGCCGCATCCACTTCACCTTTGCGAAACGCCAGTGGCACGCGGGCCAGAGGAAAGTAGCGGGGTTCGAGTGTGTGGCCGCGAAAGGCCAGGGCTTCGCCAATCACTTCCAGTTCGATACCGCTGTCGCTTTCCGGAAAACAGAAGGGCGGAATCTTTTCACCGAAGGCCATGACCACAGTGGCCGCGAGTCCATTTGCGCTGAAGGCGAGCAGCAGCGGCAGGCTGAGGGTGCACATCCAGTGTGTCAGTGAACGCATGGTCAGGTGCTCCTGCGATCCATGACGTCAGTGTAGTTATCGCCTGTTCGCTCGCCGTGCACTTGGTCTGAATTTCCAAGTTGATTTAGCCAGCTGCAGTGGGCTTCTGTTCGGCGGCGCTGGCTTCCAGGCGCAGTTTTTCACTGCGCAGAAAATCGCGCAGCTGCTGCAGGTCGGCAAGTTTCTGCTCCACCTCAACCAGCTTACGGCTTACCAGCGCGGCGCCTTGGGCGCAGTCGAGCTGTTGCTCGCGCTGGGCTTTGAGGATTTCGCCGATCTCACCAAGGGAAAAGCCCATGCTCTGAGCCTGCTGGATAAAACCCAGGTCCTGTAGCGTCTGCAGGCTGTATTCGCGGTAGTTGTTATCGCGGCGCAAGGCGCTGATCAGCTCCAGGCTTTCGTAATAACGCAGGGTGTGGCGGCTGGCGCCGCTGCGTTTTTCCAGCTCGCCTATGCGCATCAAAATCTCGCTTGACTGTAGAGTGTGCTCGACAGTTTAGCCTGCTTGGGTCATCAACGACTCAGGAGGATTGGCGATGAATCAGCCATGTTTTGTCACCGGCGGCAGCGGCTTTATCGGTCAGCATCTGCTGGCGTTACTCACCCACAAGGGTCATCTGGTCAGCGTGCTGATGCGTCGACCGCACAGCCTGGCATCGTTGCGCGAGCAGGTCGAGCAGTTGGGCGGGCGCGGCGATCTGCTCACGGCGGTTGGCGGTGATCTGGGCTTGCCGGGGCTGGGGCTGGATGCCACAGCCCGTGAGCAGGTGCGTCAGGCGGCGGTGGTGTATCACCTGGGTGTGCAGTTTGCCTGGGGTTTGTCTCAGGCGCAGGCACGCCAGGTCAATGTCGAGGGCGCGTTGGCTGTGGCTGAGCTGGCTGCGCAGCAAGGCAGTCGCCTGCTGATGGTGGGCGGCTTTATGCTGGCCAATCAAGGGCATCTACAGCGTATCGGCATTGAGCTGCAGCAGCCCGAGCGCACCGACTGGGACAAGGTTTATCAACGTACAGGCGCCTATGAGGGCAGCAAGCTTGAGGCGCATTTTCGCGTGCACGCGCGTATGGCTGAGCTGCAGGCGCCACTGACGGTGGTGCATCCGGCCACCGTGTGCGGCCATAGCCGCAGTGGGCATATTCTGCCGGCGCAGCCATTGGCTGGGCTGATCAGTAATCTGGCGGGCGGTTTGCTCGGGGCAATACCGGGTTCGACAGCGCATTGGCTGCCGTTGGTCAGTGTGGATTTTCTCGCCGGGCTAATAGTGGCCGCAGCCTTTGATGAGCAGCAGGTGGGGCAGGAGATTCTCGCCCTGGATGCCGCGACGCCCAATCTGCAGGGCATGCTGCAGCAGTTGGCCAACACGCTAGGCGTCAGCGCGCCAAGTCGGCATGTGTCGATTCCCTTGCTGCGGGCGTTGCTAAAAATTCCGGGTGTGCCGCGGTTGCTGCGCACCGATGCCGAGTCGCTGGATTTTATCCAGACCACTCGTTTCGATACCGCTGCGACGGATGCGCTGGTTCAGCGCCACGGGCTGGTATGGCCCGATATAACTCAAGCCTTGCGGATGACCGCGCGTTACCTGGTGTCTACGCCATCAGCAGTTAGTGGCTGAGGCGCTGCGCGATTTACCTGCCATCTAAACTGCTTAAGGGCCGAGCGTATCCAGGTGGCTGTCTGACACATGGCAACAAGCGCCGGGCAAGCACCGGCGTTTGTTGCGGCAGGGGAGTTAGCTCATGCTTGGGTAGTCGGTGTAACCCTCGGCCCCACCGCCATATAGGGTGTTGCCGTCCAGTGGGTTGAGTTCAGCCCCGGCTTTAAAGCGCGCCAGCAGGTCTGGGTTGGCGATATAGGGGCGGCCGTAGGCGACTAGGTCAGCCAGGTTGTTGGCGATAGCCTGTTCACCGCTTTCCGCTGTCTGCCCACCCGCAATAATCAGCGTGCCCTTATAAATGTTGCGAAGGGCGCGCAGCAGATCATCAAAGCCCTCGAAGGTGCCCCCCAGCCAATCCGGACGGTTGACGTGCAGGTAGGCCAGGTTGCGGCTATTGAGTTGGCTGACCAGGTAGCTGAAGGTCTCCAGTGGATTGGCATCGTGCACATCGCCAAAGGTACCCATGGGCGAAATACGGATGCCGACCTTGCGGCTGTCACCGACCGCAGTCACCGTAGCGTCCAGTACTTCAAGTACAAAGCGCGCGCGGTTTTCCACCGAGCCGCCATAGGCATCGTTGCGCTGGTTGCTATTGGAACAGAGGAACTGATCCAGCAGGTAACCGTTAGCAGCATGCACTTCAACACCATCGAAACCGGCCTTGATCGCGTTTTCACTGCCGTGAGCGTAAGCGCTTACAACACCTGGCAACTCGCTCACTTCCAGTGCGCGTGGCATGGCAGTGGCAGCCTTGTGGTGGCTACCGTCAACTTCGACTACATAGCACTCGGCCTTAGCCTGGATGGCCGAAGGGGCTACAGGGTCGGCGCCGTTCGGTTGCAGCAGCGGATGGGAGATACGACCCACATGCCACAACTGCAGGAAAATGCGTCCGCCGGCTTGATGCACTGCCTGGGTGACCTGCTGCCAGCCGGCCACTTGCGCATCGCTGTGGATGCCCGGTGTCCAGGCGTAGCCTTGGCCTTCAGGGCAGACCTGGCTGGCTTCACTGATGATCAGGCCTGCGTTGGCGCGCTGGGCGTAGTAGCTGGCATTCAGCTCGCCAGGGACGTTACCCGGCAGACTGCGCTGGCGTGTCAAAGGCGCCATCACCAGGCGGTTGGGCAAAGTCAAAGCGCCAAGCTGCAGTGGTGTTTGCAGGTGTTCAATCGTCATAAAGCCTCCAACAAGGTCATCAAAGTGGCTGCTATAAGCCATTGCGGCTATTATGCGCGTGGCAATCCTTTTGGGAAGTACGTACGATAAAGGAGGTAACTTACTATTGGGTAACTAATAATGGCTGAACAACAAGCCGAGACGGTTGAAAACAAGCGTCTGATGCAAGGCGATAAGGTCTATAGCACACCGATGGATGTCACCTTGGAGGTGATAGGTGGCAAATGGAAGGCTCTGCTGGTGTATCGCCTGCTCAACGGGCCACTGCGCTTTTCAGAGCTGAAGCGGTTGGTGCCGGATATCACCGAGAAGATGCTGACTCAGCAGCTGCGTGAATTAGAGCGTGTCGGCGTGCTAACCCGAACTGTATTCGCTGAGGTACCGCCGCGAGTGGAATATTGCGTGACTGAGCATGGTGCCACGTTGCAGCCGGTGCTGGCTGCCATGTGTGAGTGGGGGCGTAGTCACTGGCAGCAGCAGAGCGAATGAGCAGTAGAGTATCGGGTCGCTAGCGGAGAGCGTCCGCCAGCGCCCGGTGCCTATCAGGCAGCTTGCTCGGCGGCCTGGCCGATGGCCCGATTCATTGCGCTAAACAGCGCGCGGAAGCTCGCCGTGGTGAGGTTTTCATCGATACCCACGCCGTGCAGAGCGCGGCCGCCGTTAACACGCAGTTCGATATAGGCTGCCGCCTTGGCGTTGGTGCCGGCGCCGATGGCGTGCTCGCTGTAGTCCATGATTTCCACGTCTACCGGCAGGCCGGCAACCAGGGCTTCCAGCGGGCCTTTGCCGATCCCGCGCCAATGCTGGGTTTCCCCGGCATTGATGACTTCCACATCGACCGCGCTGGTGCCGTTTTCTTCCTGCAGGCGGTGGCCTTTCAGCGCATAGGGTGCGGTGGCTTGCAGGTACTCGCGCTCCAGCAGCTGGTAGATCTGCGCGGCGCTCATCTCCAGGCCGAGGCGGTCGGTTTCTTTTTGCACCACCTGGCTGAATTCGATCTGCATACGGCGCGGCAGGTTGATGCCGTATTCCTGCTCCAGCAGGAAGGTGATGCCGCCCTTGCCGGACTGGCTGTTGACGCGGATCACCGCCTCGTAATCACGGCCGATATCGGCCGGATCGATCGGCAGGTACGGCACTTCCCAGACCGCGTCGGCCTGCTGCTGAGCGAAGCCCTTGCGGATCGCATCCTGGTGCGAGCCGGAGAAGGCGGTGTGCACGAGATCACCGACGTACGGATGACGCGGGTGCACCGGAATCTGGTTGCAGTCTTCGACCACCTTGCGAACGGCGTCGATGTCGGAGAAGTCCAGCTCGGGGTCAACGCCCTGGGTGTAGAGATTCAGCGCCAGGGTCACCAGGCAGACGTTGCCGGTACGCTCGCCGTTGCCGAACAGGCAGCCTTCCACGCGGTCGGCGCCGGCCATGATGGCCAGCTCGGACGCGGCGACGCCGGTGCCACGGTCATTGTGGGTGTGCACGCTGATCAGCACGCTGTCACGGCGGTCGACGTGACGACCGAACCACTCGATCTGGTCGGCGTAGTTATTCGGTGTGGCGCACTCGATGGTCGCTGGCAGGTTGAGGATCAGCTTGTTTGCCGGAGTCGGCTGGAACACGTTAATCACCGCGTTACACACCTCGACGGCAAAGTCGATTTCGGTGCTGCTGAAGACTTCCGGCGAGTACTCGAAGCCCCACTGGGTTTCCGGCGCAGCATCGGCCAGGCGTTTGATGGTGGTGCCAGCGGCCACGGCGATGGCTTTGACACCGGCCTTGTCCTGGTTGAAGACGATCTTGCGGAAGCTCGGCGCACAGGCGTTGTAGTAGTGGACGATGGCCTTCTTGGCGCCTTTCAGCGACTCGAAGGTGCGCTCGATAAGGTCGTCACGGGCCTGGGTCAGCACCTGGATGGTCACGTCATCGGGGATGTGGCCGCCTTCGATCAGCTCGCGAACGAAGTCGAAATCGGTCTGCGAAGCGGACGGGAAGCCGACTTCGATTTCCTTCAGGCCCACGGCCAGCAGGCACTTGAAGAAACGCATCTTCTTCTCGGCGTCCATCGGCTCGATCAGCGACTGGTTGCCATCACGCAGGTCGGTGGACAGCCAGATCGGCGCCTTGTCGATGATCTGGTCTGGCCATGTACGGTCTGGAATCTGGATCTGGGTGAACGGGCGGTACTTACTGGACGGGTCTTTAAGCATGCTCATGGTGTTGATCCTTGTGGCGCGGCTGCAAGCGGCGAGCCGGGCAAAAACTGAGAAAACAGGGCAGGGCGTGGGCGTAAAAATTCAGCCACGCAGTCGCTGGCTCACCAGGCAGAGGTTGGCGTGTTGGCGCAGCAGAATAAGGGTGTGGTAGGTGTTCATAGCGCCAACCCTAATCTCTGAGGTCAAAGCTGGCAAGCAATGCTGAAAAATTGGTGTTTGAGTGCGGTTTAGGTGTTTTTAGGCGATTAATTTTGCGTAAAAAGTCGTGGGTAAGCGTTTGGATTGCGGGCGGCTTAGGTGTTTAGGCCGCCCGCTGTGGCGTCAAGGCTGAGCGCCAGGTAGCAGGTTGTATTTCAGTTCACGCATGTCCGCCCCGCTCGGGTGCTGGAAGACCCGCAGACCGAACTCGGGAAGGATCGCCAGCAGGTGGTCGAAGATATCCGACTGAATGGCCTCATAGCGTGCCCAGGCGATGGTGTTGGTGAAGCAGTAGAGTTCCAGCGGCAGTCCGTCTGCGGTTGGGTTCATCTGCCTGACCAGCTGGGTCATTTCCTGGTGGATACCTGGGTGCTGACGCAGGTAGTGCTCGACGTAAGCGCGGAAGGTGCCGATGTTGGTGACCCGTCGGGTATTTGCCGGCTCCTGGCTGGCCTCTGCCAGTGCGCTGTTCCAGCTGAGTAGCTCGCTCTGCTTGCTGTTCAGGTACTGGCCGAGCAGCAGAAAACGCTGCAGGCGGGTGATCTGCTCTGGGCTGAGGAAGCTGATACTGGTTTGGTCAAGCAGCAGGCTACGTTTGATCCGCCGTCCACCGGATTCCTGCATCCCGCGCCAATTCTTGAACGGGTCGCTGATAAAGCGTTTGGTCGGGATGGTGGTGATGGTTTTATCCCAGTTCTGCACCTTGACCGTGTGCAGGGCAATATCGATGACATCGCCGTCGGCGTTCAACTGTGGCATCTCGATCCAGTCACCGACGCGCACAATGTCGCTGGAGGAAATCTGCACGCTGGCGACCAGGGACAGCAAGGTGTCCTGAAAAATCAGCATCAGTACGGCGGCCATTGCGCCCAGGCCAGACAGTAGAATCAGTGGCGAGCGGTCGATCAGGCTGGCGACCATGAGTATTGCGGCAATCGCGAAGAGCAGAATCTTCACCACCTGCACATAGCCCTTTATCGGCTTCAGGTGAGCATTCGGGCGCTTCTGGTAGCCGTTGTTGAGCAGCGTCAGCACGCCGCTGATGGCCAGAGCGATGGTCAGTACGATAAAGGCGCTACACACGTTGCCCGTTACCGCCACGGCTGCTTCCGGCAGGTTGGGCACCAAGGTGATGCCGACGGAAATGATCAGTGCAGGAACAATGTTTGCCAGTCGTGCGATCACCCGCGAGTCATGCAGGCTGCCGTCCTGGCCAATCGGCGTAGCCTTGAGTGCGCGGTACAGGCCGCGCAGAAGAATGCGCTTGACCACCCAGTTGGCCAACCAGGCTGCCAGTAGCAGCAGCGAGATGCCGGTCAGGCTATAGAGTGAGGGGTAATGCTCAAGCCACTGTTGGGTGTTGCTGTACAGGTCGTTCATGCCGCTCCTCGGGGCTCGCTTCATTTAATAAGAAAGCAACCTTATCAAACGAGCACTTATTGGGCAGGGTGGCTTGGTTGCTGGCCGTGTCTTAGGGCGATGTCGCATTGGGCTTAGCCAAGCAAGCTGAGGACCGCCTGAGGGCGCTGGTTGGCCTGCGCAAGGACGCTTTGCGCGGCCTGCTCGATAATCTGGCGAGAAACCAGGTTAGAAGTTTCAGCTGCAAAGTCGGTGTCGAGAATGCGTGAGCGGCTGGCGGCAGCGTTTTCAGCGATGCTTTGCAGGTTGTTGATGGTGCTTTCCAGGCGGTTTTGTAACGCACCCATGTAGCCGCGTTGGCGGTCGATGTAGGCCAGTGCGTCATCAATGTCCATCACCGCCAGGCCGGGTGTCTTACCGAGGTCCAGGCGGCCCAAGGCCATCGCATCGGCACTGAATGAGCTGAAGCCGATCTGGATCGTTTCATAGGCCTGAGCCCCGACTTGGAGCTGGGTGAGGGTGTTGCCGCCTACACCGTTGGCATTGAACAGCTCCGGTTCGACCAGCGTAAAGCCCTTGGAACCCGGGAGCCCAGTGCCCTGGTTGGGCAGCACATTCTCGGCGGTGAGGACATTGCCACCGTCAGCGTCGAAGCCGCCAATCGCCCCGGTGTCCGCGTTGCTCAGGTCCAGTCCTGCAACATAGGCCGCGGCATCAGCATTGAACTGAGTGTTGAAGTCCGCCTGGCTGCTGAAGGCGCCTTTACTGGCGTTGGTCAGGGCTTGATCCAGGGTAGAACCGCTGTTTTTTTGCAGGTAACCCATGATGTCTTTGATGCCTTTGCCACCCGCCGCTTTTATTTCTTCATGCATATACCGCACAGCAGCGTAACCGCCGGAATAACCGGCCGAAGCGCTGACATCGTCGGCATTAAATGCCGCCAGAATGGTCGCGGTATTGGTGCCTCCAGCAGTGTCTCCTGCAAGGCGCTCGTCCGCGCCTTGCAGCGCTTCTGCAGTGCCCTCAATAAACCAACTGGGTAAACCGGCGAAATTCATCGTGCGGCCCATGACGGCATGCGCCATCTCATGCGCGATGACTCGATCGGTATATTGCGGTGTGCTGCCGCCGTTGGGCAGGGTTGAGGCATCGAAGTAAGCCAGGTTGACGTTCAGAACCTGGTCAAAAATTTTGCCGCCGGCACCGGAGGTGCCTGATACAGAGGCCAGGGTTTGGCTGGATGAGTCATTGGTAAAGGTTATTTCCAGTTCAGCGCCATCGGCCGTCAGCCCGAAGGCGTCGAATACCCGTTGCTCACCTTCGCTGATCCAGAAGCCTTTGAGGGCGTTCAATACGGCACGCTGATCCGGGTCACCAAGGACTGAAAAGGTACCTTGGTCAAATACTTTGCGACCAGCAAAGGTCGTAGTTTCGTTGACGCGGTTGATTTCCTGCAACAGCTGCTGCGCTTCTTGATCCAGTGCAGTGCGCTCACTGGCACCGTTGGAGCCGTTCATGGCCTGCAAGCCGAGCGAGCGAATGCGCTGCAGGGCGTCGGTGACGCTTTGTAAAGCGCCTTCCGCTACCTGCAGCAGCGATATGCCGTCGTTCGCATTGCGCGTGGCCACGTTCAGCCCCCGCACTTGCGAGGTCAAACGGTTGGAGATTTGCAGTCCAGCAGCATCGTCTTTGGCGCTGTTGATGCGCTGTCCGGTGGACAGGCGCTGCAGCGAAGTACCGAGTGCTGTGTTGTTGCTCTCCAATTGGCGGCGCGTGAACGACGACGAGATGTTGGTGTTAACCGTCAGCATCTACGTGTGTACCCGCTCGGCCGGACGGAAAGCCCGGCGTCACAGGCGTAATCGGCCAGCGCTGAAAAGGCTTGATAGGCTCGGGTGGGTAGGTCGACGAACGGTCAGGGCTTGAACGCACCGATAAAGATCGCGGGATCGACGCGGGCATCATTCAGGCTGACGTTCCAGTGCAGATGCGGCCCGGTGGCGCGACCGGTGGCGCCGACTTTGCCGAGTACGCCGCCACGGGGAATTTCATCACCGACTTTTACGCCGATGGCCGAGAGGTGGCAGAACATGCTGATCAGGCCCTGGCCGTGGTCGATAAAAACGGTTTTACCGTTAAAGAAGTAGTCGCCAGTCAGGATCACCTTGCCGGCGGCCGGGGCCTTTATCGGCGTGCCGCTATTGGCCGCGAAGTCCAGCCCGGAGTGCGGATTGCGCTCCTCGCCGTTGAAAAAGCGGCGCAGGCCGAAGGGGCTGGATAGCGGCCCGTTGACCGGCTTATCGAACAGCAGGTTGCTTGGCTGACGTGGACTGAACTGCTGGTAAGCGCGGGTTTGTTCGGCCAGTTCGCGTTCGATGCGCGCAAGGTTCTTGGCGTTTGGGTTGACCTGCTGCTGGTTCTTGATGGTGATGCGTTGCTCGACGTAATGCTTGCTGCCTACCTGAAAGCTCAGCGTTTGGCTGCCGTTGACGCTGATCTGTTGGCTGCCTGGCTTGATGCTGAGCGGGATGCCGACAATGGCGATCCAGCGTTGCTGATCCTCGTGAATCACCAATACCGGTTTGTTCTGATAGCGAACTGTAGGCGCGCTGGTTGCTGGCCCCAAATCAACCACGGCTACGCCACCGGGCACCGGCTTGTTCAGTAGTCGGCTGATAAAGCCTTCGGCGTGGACGGGCAGGGCAAGGCAGAACAGGGTGAGCAGGGTGAATAGACGCATGGGGGACCTGTGTGGAAATCAATCGAGCAGCGAGAGGGTAACCGGCTGCACATGGTTGTCTTCGACCCGCACATCCAGCTCGCCGTTGCCCAGGCGCGCTTTCAGGCGCTGGCCGGGGCGGGTGTCGGCGGCGTTGCGGATGGCGCGGCCGCGCTCATCCAGCAGGATGCTATAGCCACGCCCGAGGGTCGCCAGCGGGCTGACCGCATGCAGCGTTTGCACGTGGCTATGCAGCTGCAGGCTGCGTGCCTTTAGGCCCTCGCGCATGCTGCGTTGCAGGCGTTCGGCCAGTGCCTGCAAGCGCTGGTCTAGCAGCTTGAGATTACGTTCCGGATGCAGGCTGAGCAGGCGGGTTTGCAGATGATTTAGGCGTTCACGGCGGCTATTCAGCTGGCGTGCGAAAGCGCGGGTCAGCCGCATATCCAGATCATCTACACGCTGGGCGTGCTGGCGCAGGCGCTCGCCGGGATGGCGCAAGCGACGCTGCAAACCGTCCAGGCGCATGCGTTCACGTTCCAGGCGGTGTTGCATGCGCAGGTTCAGGCGGCGTTTGAGATTGTGCAGGCGTTGCACCAACTCGCTACTGTCGGGGGCCAGTAACTCGGCGGCGGCGGAAGGTGTTGGTGCGCGTACGTCGGCGACAAAATCGGCGATGGACACATCGGTCTCATGGCCCACCGCGCTGACGATGGGCGTGACGCAGGCGGCAATGGCGCGGGCAACCGGTTCTTCGTTAAAGCACCAGAGGTCTTCCAGCGAACCGCCGCCACGGGCCAGGATCAGCGCATCAAAGCCTTTTGCATCGGCAATACCGAGGGCGCGGACGATCTGCGCGGTGGCTTCGCGGCCTTGCACGGCGGTAGGGATCAGGGTCAGTTCGACTTGCGGTGCGCGGCGGCGAAATACGCTGATGATGTCGCGGATCACCGCGCCGGTGGGTGAGCTGATAATGCCGATACGTTTTGGATGAGCCGGCAGGGCAACTTTAGCCTCTGCGGCGAACAGCCCTTCAGCGCTGAGCTTTTCTTTCAGCGCTTCGAAGGCCAGGCGCAGCGCGCCATCGCCGGCGGGCTCGACGGCATCAAGAATCAGTTGGTAGTCGCCGCGCCCTTCAAACAGCGAGACTTTGCCGCGCACCTTGACCGCCAGGCCATCACGCAGTGCTTGGCGCACCTTGGCGGCGTTCTGCCGGAACAGCGCGCAGCGCACCTGAGCCTGGCTATCTTTAAGGGTGAAATAGATGTGTCCGGACGCCGGCTTGGCCAGGTTGGAGATTTCCCCCTCGACCCAGATGCCGCCAAATACATCTTCCAGCAGCAGGCGTGCGCGGTTGTTCAGTTGACTGACGCTGAGCACCTCGCGGTCGAGGTTCAGGCGTTGGAAGGGATCTTTGATCATGGCCCGCATAGTAAAGGCTTTGCCCAGCCTGCCATAGGGGATTGGCCTTGACCGACGCTGTAAGCCCTTTAAGCTGCGCGCCTTTAGCGCAAACCGAGTCCCGTTATGAGTGAGCAGCAGGCGATCGTCGTGCCGCAAATTTCCAGCTTTCCCGGCCACGAGGCACGCGCGCGGTTGATCGTGCGCTGGCTGGTTAAGCAGAACATCATCGAAGAACAGCTGACCACCTGTGGTCGCACCTTCAAACATATGGGCTACGGCATTGCCGAGGGCGCGCGGCGTGTAGTCGAGCGGCCCGAGTTGCTGCCGTTTGGGCAGGCAGTGCATGGCCTGGAGATCATTTATAAGCGCTGCATCTATACCCCGACGGCGGACTTTCTCGAAGAGGCCGGCTGCCCTGAGTGTCGGCGCGAAGTGGGCGAAAGGTTGTTCGACAGCCTGGAGGAGTGGATGCCGGGGCATACCGATAACTTTCGGTGCCCGCTGTGCGGCCATGAAGACGACATCAACGGCTTTCTGTTTCTGCAGCCCTGCGGGTTTTCCAACCTGGGCTTTATCTTCAATAACTGGGCGGACGCCGGCTTTAAGCAGCGCTTTCTCGACGAGTTTGCCGCGCGCTTGGGCTATCCGGTTTCCCTCGTGCGGGTCGATCTTGTCTGAGTTGGTTCATCCTTGAACCGAGCTGAATAGTTAAAAATCGACGCTGGCCGATAGGCGTAGTTCGCGCGGTTCACCGACGGCGACGCGCAGGTTGCCGCCGCTGGATGGGTAGTACTCCTGGTTGAACAGGTTACGCGCATTCAGCTGCAGGCGGGTCTTGTCGCCCAGTAGCTGGCTTTCCCAGCTGATAAACGCATCGGCCACGGTGTAGCTGTCCAGCCAGAAGCTGTTGGCGTTATCGCCGGCGCGTTCACCGACATAGCGCGCGCCGCCGCCTACTCGCCATTGTCCGGTGTCGCTGGGCAGCGCCAGGTGGTGGGTCAGGTACAGGCTGGCGATATTCTGCGCAGCATTCACCAGTGCGTTGCCCTGGTTATCCGGGTCATCGAGGATTTCCGTATCGGTGTAGGCGTAGGTGCCGAGCAGCTCCCAACGTTCGGCAATTCGCCCGCTGATATCGATTTCCACGCCCCGTGAGCCCACCTTGCCTGCCGCTTCAGACACGGCGTTGTTAGTGACCACGACGTTTTCCTTCTCGATATCGAACAGTGCCAGGCTGGCGCCGATACCCTGGGGGAGGTCAAGTTTTACCCCTAGCTCGTAACTGCGACCTTCCTCGGGGTCGAACGCCTGGCTGGTGTTGGCGTCTGAGGCGTTGGGCACGAATGAGCGGCTGTAATTACCGTACAGCGAAACCTGTTGGTTGAGCTGATAAACCAAGCCGGCAAAGGGCAAGAAGGCGTTGTCTTGGCGGTCGGTGGTTTTCGTGTAGCTGTTACCACGGCCCTGTTCAACCAGCTGTTCGAAGTGCTGGTAACGTCCGCCGGCCACCAGTATCCATTGGTCATTGAGGTGCCAGTTGTCCTTCACATACAGCGAGCGCGAATGCAGTTCGTCGCTTCTGTCGCTTTGAGCGGCGCTGATCAGCGACGGCTCGGCAAGGTTACCGTAGACCGGGCGGTAGATATTGAAGCCGCTAACCGCTGGGCCGCGATAGGTGTCACCGCGGAAGTTGTCGACCCGCTCGGTGTCCATGCCCAGCAGCAGGTCATGCTGTTGGCCGAACACGCTGGCGTTGCCGATCCAGTCCCAGGCCAGGTACTGGGTCTGATTATCGTGTTTGCTGCCGTCGGCACGGCGGCTGAGTGCGCCGGTGGTGGCGTTTAGCGCGTTGGGTCGTGCTTCGGCATAGTCGTAGCGCTCGTTGTTCCAGCCGTAGGTCAGGCGGCTTAGCCAGTCTGGGTTGAGTTGGTACTCGGCCTTGGCGGTAAACAGTTCATCGGTGCCTTGGGCTTTGGCCCAGCTTTCGTTGAAGCGCGCGTTGTACTCGGTGCTCGCCGGTTTGCCGTTGATGATCACCGTGCCACGATCCACCGGGGTCGAGTATTCCTTGTGCTCGTAAGCCAGGCTGACGCGCAGGTTTTCGCCGGTCCAACTCAGGGACGGTGCGATCAGACTGTGGTTGTCCGCGCCGAAATTGCGCCAATAGTCTTCGTGGTGGCGTTCGGCGATCAGTCGATAGGCAAAGCCGCTGTCGCCCAATGGGCCGGTGGTGTCGAGCATAAGGTTGCCACCACCTTCGCTGCTGGTTTCACCGCTGATCTGCGTGCGCTGCCGGTATTCAGGCTGCTTACTGATCACATTGATCAGTCCGCCCGGTTCCAGAGCGCCATAGAGCAGAGAAGCCGGGCCTTTGAGCACTTCCACGCGCTCGGTGGTGGCACTGAAGTTACGCGACAGGCTGGAGCGGATGCCGTCACGCAGGATCGAGCCGTCGGCGTTGGTGCCGAAACCCCGTTTGACGAAGCCGTCCTGGGTGCCGGCCAGGGTGTTGCTCTGAGTCATGCCGCTGACGAACTTCATCGCGTCGTCCAGTGACTGCACCTGATAGTCCTCAATCACCTGTTCGGTGACCACCTGCAACGCCTGGGCCTCTTGCATGATCGGCACGGCGCTTTTGCTTGCGGTGCTGGCCGTGCTGGCGCTATAGCCGGTTTGGTCTTCACGGGTGGCGGTGACGGCCTGGCTGGGCAGCTCAAGTGGGCTGGCGGTTTCGGCTGCGAAGCTGTTGGCGACTGGCATCAAGGCCAGGGCGAGCAGGGCAAAGCTCCAGGCTGGCTGGGAGGGGGAGAGTCGGGAGGCGGGCATGTGCTACTCAGGTGCGGATGTTTTTGAGAATCATTATTGTATTGTTCTCGTCCGCCCTCTGGATAGTGCCGCGTAAGCGCGCGGGGCAATGTTGCAGTTTGCGTTGAGTGCAGGGGGGCGTCTGAGTATAATGGCGCGCTTCCAATTTTCCCGTCCGGGAGCCCCCGCCATGCTGCGTATCAGTCAAGAAGCTCTTACCTTCGACGACGTTCTACTTATTCCAGGTTATTCCGAAGTTCTGCCGAAGGATGTCAGCCTCAAAACGCGCCTGACCCGTGGTATTGAACTGAATATTCCGTTGCTCTCTGCTGCCATGGATACCGTCACTGAAGCCCGTCTGGCGATTGCCATGGCTCAGGAAGGCGGCATCGGCATCATCCACAAGAACATGACCGTCGAGCAGCAAGCTGCCGAAGTGCGCAAGGTCAAACGCTACGAGGCGGGCGTGGTCAAGGACCCGATCACCATCGAAGCCAACGCCACCGTGCGTGATCTGTTCGACCTGACCCGTATGCACAATATCTCCGGCGTACCGGTACTCAGCGATGGCGACCTAGTCGGCATCGTCACTTCCCGTGATGTGCGTTTTGAGAACCGCCTGGACGCCACCGTGCGTGAAGTGATGACGCCAAAAGAGCGTCTGGTCACCGTACCGGAAGGCGCCGACAAAGACGTGGTGCGCGAGCTGCTGCACAAGCACCGTATCGAGAAAGTCCTGATCGTCGATGATGCCTTCCGCTTGAAGGGCATGATGACCGTCAAGGACATCGAAAAAGCCAAAGCTTACCCGCTGGCCAGCAAAGACGACCAAGGTCGCCTGCGTGTGGGTGCAGCTGTCGGCACCGGCGCCGATACCGCTGACCGCGTCGCCGCGCTGGCTAATGCTGGTGTTGACGTAATCATTGTCGACACCGCCCACGGTCACTCCAAAGGCGTGATCGACCGCGTGCGTTGGGTCAAGCAGAACTTCCCGGACGTTCAGGTGATCGGCGGTAACATCGCCACCGGCGAAGCCGCCAAGGCCCTGGCCGAAGCTGGCGCTGATGCAGTCAAGGTCGGTATCGGCCCTGGCTCGATCTGCACCACGCGCATTGTTGCTGGTGTCGGCGTACCGCAAATCTCCGCCGTGGCCAACGTTGCCGCCGCACTGGCTGGCACCGGTGTGCCGTTGATCGCCGATGGCGGTATCCGTTTCTCCGGTGACCTGTCCAAGGCCATCGTTGCTGGCGCGTCTTGCGTGATGATCGGTTCGATGCTCGCCGGTACTGAAGAAGCACCGGGCGAAGTCGAGCTATTCCAGGGCCGCTCCTACAAGGCTTACCGCGGTATGGGCTCGCTGGGCGCGATGGCGCAGGCGCAGGGCTCTTCGGATCGTTACTTCCAAGACTCCTCGGCCGGTGCCGAAAAGCTGGTGCCGGAAGGCATCGAAGGCCGCGTGCCATACAAAGGCGCAATGGCTGCCATCGTTCACCAGCTGATGGGCGGCCTGCGTGCCTCCATGGGTTACACCGGTTGTGCAACGGTTGAAGAGATGCGCAGCAAGCCTGAGTTCGTGCGCATCACCGGTGCCGGCATGGCTGAGTCCCATGTACACGACGTACAGATCACCAAAGAAGCCCCGAACTATCGCGTGGGCTGACTGTTGATCAGTTGATATAAAGCCCGGGGCTGTCGCTGTTGTTTTACAGGGCAGCCCCGAGTCATTTGTGAATTTCGCTACGAGAGACGGTCATGGCTCATCAAGACATCCACGCTCACCGCATCCTGATTCTGGATTTCGGCTCCCAGTACACCCAGCTGATCGCCCGCCGCGTGCGCGAGATCGGTGTGTATTGTGAGCTGCACCCGTTCGACATGGATGAGGAAGCGATCCGCGAATTCGCTCCCAAAGGCGTCATCCTCGCCGGTGGCCCTGAGTCCGTGCACGAAGCCAACAGCCCGCGCTGCCCGCAAGCGGTGTTCGATCTCGGCGTGCCGGTGTTCGGCATCTGCTACGGCATGCAGACCATGGCTGAGCAGCTGGGCGGCAAGGTCGAGGGTTCTGATCTTCGTGAGTTTGGCTATGCCCGCGTGGATGTGGTTGGCAAGAGCCGCCTGCTCGATGGCATCGAAGATCACGTCGACGCCGACGGCCTGTTCGGCCTCGACGTGTGGATGAGCCATGGTGACAAAGTCACCAAGATGCCGGCTGACTTCCACGTCCTGGCCAGCACCCCGAGCTGCCCGATTGCCGGCATGTTCAACGATGAGCGCCGTTACTACGGCGTGCAGTTCCACCCGGAAGTGACCCACACCAAACAGGGCGGTCGTATCCTGTCGCGCTTCATTCTCGACATCTGCGAGTGTGAAGCCCTGTGGACGCCGTCGAAGATTGCTGAAGACGCCATCGCCCAGGTGCGCGCCCAGGTCGGTGATGCCAACGTGCTGCTCGGCCTGTCCGGCGGTGTGGACTCCTCGGTGGTTGCGGCGCTGCTGCACAAGGCCATTGGTGATCAGCTGACCTGCGTATTCGTCGACAACGGCCTGCTGCGCCTGCACGAAGGCGAGCAGGTGATGGCCATGTTCGCCGAGAACATGGGCGTCAAGGTGATCCGTGCCAACGCTGAAGCGCAGTTCCTCGACAACCTGGCTGGCGAAGCCGACCCGGAGAAGAAGCGTAAGATCATCGGCCGCACCTTTATCGACGTGTTCGATGCCCAGGCCAGCCAGCTGGATAACATCCAGTTCCTCGCCCAAGGCACCATCTACCCGGACGTGATCGAGTCGGCGGGCGCTAAAAGCGGCAAGGCCCACGTGATCAAGTCGCACCACAACGTCGGCGGCCTGCCGGAAGAGATGAACCTGAAACTGGTCGAGCCGCTGCGCGAACTGTTCAAGGACGAAGTGCGCCGTCTGGGTCTGGAACTCGGCCTGCCGTACGACATGGTCTACCGTCATCCATTCCCCGGCCCGGGCCTGGGCGTGCGCATCCTCGGCGAAGTGAAGAAGGAGTACGCCGACCTGCTGCGTCGCGCTGACCATATCTTTATCGAAGAGCTGCGCAAGGCTGACTGGTACCACAAGGTTAGCCAGGCCTTCGTGGTGTTCCAGCCGGTGAAATCGGTGGGCGTGGTCGGTGATGGCCGTCGTTACGCCTGGGTTGTTGCCCTGCGCGCGGTGGAGACCATCGACTTTATGACTGCACGTTGGGCGCACCTGCCTTACGAGCTGCTGGAAACCGTCAGCGGCCGCATCATCAACGAAATCGAAGGTATCTCCCGCGTCACTTACGACGTGTCGAGCAAGCCGCCTGCCACCATCGAGTGGGAGTGAAATCAGGTCCTTCGGGGACTATCGGTACCTATCGATAAGATGCTGTAACGTGTTGATTTGAAAGAAAACACGTCACGGTATCTATCGGTGACTATCGCCAGGCAGCAGAATGGTTTGGCGGTAGCGGTGACGGTAGGAACCGGAGGTCGGATTAAGACCCTCCCGTTTACTATCGAGACCAAACCGGTCTTTGACGGTAAATCTCTCCTTGGGAAAGCTTCTGTTACGCGGCTTTCCCGGCATCAGCAGGTCTCCTGACCCTTGACGGTAAAAGCCGTCATGAACAGGAGAAAAACCTCGATGCTTACCGACACCGCACTGCGCAATCTCAAACCCAAGGCCAAGCCGTACAAGGCTTCCGACCGCGATGGCATGTACGTGACGGTATCGCCTAGCGGTACCGTCACCTTTCGCTACGATTACCGTCTCAATGGACGCAGGGAAACTCTGACCATTGGGCGGTATGGCCCAGTGGGCATTTCGTTGGCCATGGCTCGCGAAAAGTTGCTCGATGCCAAGCGCATGGTCGCCCAGGGAAACTCGCCCTCCCTGGAGAAGCAGAGGGCCAAGCGACGCCTGACAGCCGCCAAGACGTTCGGCGAGATGCTGAAGAGCTGGCTGGCCGATGCGCGCATGGCCGACAGTACGCGGGCAATGCGCAAGAGCATCATCGACCGCGACATTCTGCCGGTCTTCGAGAACCGGCTCCTGACCGAAGTCACTCCTGACGACCTGCGGGCACTCTGTGCCAAGGTAAAAGCTCGCGGTGCCCCGGCCACGGCCGTCCACATTCGTGACATCGTGAAGCAGGTGTATGCGTTCGCGGCCCTGCATGGGGAGAAAATCGACAATCCGGCCAACGATGTGAAGGCGGCCTCGATTGCCACCTTTGTGCCGAAGGACCGAGCGTTGACTCCGACGGAGATACGCCTGGCTTTCCATCAGTTGGAATCCATCGCGGCGTACCCCACCATCAGGCTGGCCTTGCGACTGGTGCTGCTGACCCTGGTGCGCAAGAGCGAGTTAATCGAGGCGACCTGGGATGAGGTGGACTTTGAAAGCGCCACCTGGACGATCTCAAAGCAACGGATGAAGGGGCGTAATCCGCATGTGGTCTACCTATCACGCCAGTGCCTGGACATTTTCGTGGCACTGCACACCTGTGCTGGTGGCTCCAAGTTCGTGCTGCCATCGCGCTATGAGATTTATCGCTGCATGTCGCACGCAACGTTGAACCGGATCACGCAACTTATCGCATCGCGTGCCAAGGAGGCTGGACTGCCGTTGGAGCCATTCACGGTTCACGACTTGCGCCGGACGGGCTCTACGTTGCTTAACGAAGTAGGCTTCAATGGCGACTGGATCGAGAAGTGCCTGGCGCACGAGGATGGACGTTCTTCGCGATCGGTCTACAACAAGGCCGAGTACGCCGAGCAGCGGCGCCACATGCTGCAGGAGTGGGCGGATATGGTCGATGCCTGGATCGAAGGTCGCACTCATGTGCCGAAACTGTTGCCGGACAATGTGGTCGTGCCGGTGCTGAGTGCTGCGGTTTAAAGGAATGGCAAGGTTGTCAGTTGACAACCTTGCTGGTTATGCCAATACTGGAGATCACTGATGGCCCGTCCCTCTCATCCGAAGAAAGAGGTCGAGGAAGTACTGAGGTACGCCGAAGAGCAGGGCTGGCGCGTGGAAGTAGGTGGAAGCCATGCCTGGGGGCGGATCTACTGCCCTTACAACGATGAGGAGTGTCGCTGCGGCGAGTTCTGCATCACCAGCGTATGGAGCACGCCGAAGAGCCCTGGCAATCACGCACGCGCCTTGGGGCGTGTCGTGGACAACTGCACCACGCACCGTAAGCAGCAAGAAGCCGCGGACGGTGCTGAGGAGTAATACGATGGAATATACCTTTACTCTGAAGTACCAACTTGCCGACGATGATCGTGACCCGGATGCGCTGGTCGAGCGCCTTGGAGAGGCCGGTTGCGATGATTCTTTGGTCGGCATCGGCCAGCCGGGGCGGTTGGCGCTGGAGTTCACCCGCGAAGCGGACAGCGCAGATGCGGCTGTGCGCAGCGCACTGGCTGACGTGCGCAGAGCCGTACCGTCGGCCAAATTGATCGAGGTAGCCCCGGATTTGGTCGGTCTGACCGACGTGGCGGAGATGGTCGGCGTGTCGCGGCAGAACATGCGCAAGCTCATGCTGGCCCACCCAAGCAGCTTCCCAGCACCTGTGCATGAGGGCAGTGCGTCGATCTGGCACCTAGCGGACGTATTGGCCTGGCTGCAGGCCAAGGGCAGCTACGAGCTGGCCAGGGAGGTTCAGGACGTGGCGCGCGTGGCTTTGCAGGTTAACGTGGCCAAGGAAGGTCGACGATTATCGCGCTCGACTTCCGGGGAGTTGGAAGCCCTTGTTGGTTGAGGCCGTCACTGGCCTCATTCTTGGTCTGCGCCCGCCCGAACAGGGCGGGTTTTTCTTAGGCGGACATCCGGCCTGCTGATGTTCGTGCGAGGTGCCTGCTTGCGTTCCTCAATCCACGCTTCGACCTCGGCCAAGTCCCACACTACGCAACGCGGTGTCAGGTTGAAGCGCCGGGGGAACTCTCCACGGCGTTCCATTTCGTAGATCGTCGTTTCGGACAGGGGGATGATCTGTCTCAGCTCTTGCCGCCGAATGGTGCGCCGGAAGGGTAGGGGGCTGCGTTTCGGAAACTGCGGCAGTGCCTCGTAGGCATCCGTGCCAGGCATCGGAAGAGACAGGGCGGTCTCGGAGATTGAAGCACCGGGCGTAGGCGATAGATGTTCCATCTCGGACTCCATGAGTCTGGCTGGATGGGGGTATCGTGCGATTCAGTGCTTATCGGGACAACCTGCTGCGGCGTACAGGGGCAGGCTTGGTGCGATTATTGGCTGCTTGATATCTTTCAGTGATGTTATTTCATCGCTGATGTCGTGGCAGCTCTCCAGTTAGTTCGATCCAGCTCCCTTATCCCCGCAGCCCAACCGGCTGCACGTGAAGAGTGCAGTCGGAGGGTGGGGTGTCATTCTGTAGGTGTCGATTTTGGCGCTTTCTTTCGTGATGCTGAAGAAGTCAGTGACGGTAAACACTCAAATAGGCGTTCCGCATACACGAATCCCATAAGTCTGACGGCACTCTGATCGAAATACAGCAGCCAGGCCGCAAGTAGCGCCATCGAAATAAGTAACGTCAAGCCAGCGGCGAGCCCCGGGTCGGCAAAGTGTACGGGGAAAAAATGGGGAGGCGTTATCTGCAGAACCTTTGCAATCAGCAATCCGTAGAGGACTCCCAAGAGGCTCGACACGATGCCGACGGGCTTCATTGCCAGCATATTGCGGTGAAATCCGTAGGCAATATTCTCTTTCAGCAGAAGTTGCTTATTGGTGCGCGTGAGTTCGCGAAGTCGCTTGGTTGCTCCAATGTAGATATCGTCTGCTTTGTCAGGGTTCGCTGATTCTTCTTCTGCCGTTGGTATATCAATACCCAGTTTGGTAGTGATCGCGGAGTGGTACCTCTGCTTGCTGACATTATCTAGAAAATTGTCGCGATGCCGCAGAGCTATGGTTGTAGGCATGCCTCCCCATTTTTTAACTAAAAGCTCTTCAAGCTTTTTGCCGCGCCCGCGTGCCACGCTCGCAAGCGCGTAAATGGCACCGCAGCCGCCAAGTAAACCGATAACACCTGTGAGCACAGGGTGCTTTGCTCCGTATACGCATATCAAAGGGACGAGCAATGGCAATGCCACGAGAAGACCTGGAACGACGCGAGCCTTGCGCTCGTACGGGTCTTTAACTAGTTCGAAAATTGTTGTCATGGGATGTCAGGCCTGAGCTGTCAAAGCATCGATGTAGGGTTGGATTTCATCGCGATTTCTCAGCGTGATCTGTTGCGCGAGAGGATCTGGCGCTTCCTTGGTATGCAAGCCCAAACGCCTTAGCGTGTAGTACAGAAACGCTTGACGACAGGGAAGTTTGACCTTCCCGTCTTCCATGCCGTAGTCCAGTTCCAAGACTCGTTTCTTGGCTGCAGGCAAATCGGGATGCGGCGCAAGCACTAGCGTCAGCACGGTGTGCCAATGCGCATCCTGGCTGGAGTCCACATGGCTCGGCTCGAAATCTTCGATGCGCAAAATTCGGGCGAGAACAAAATCGCTAAAGCGCTGACGCTTGTGGCAATACGCGCGCACATGCCAGCGGAAACCGTCATTGCCAAGAGCGTGCGGCGAAAGTAACCGGATTGATTCGTCCAGAGACGTCATGGACTGGTAGCTCACTCGAATAGCTTCCTGCTGCCGAATGGCTCGGACCACTGCTTCTACGGTCTGCTCATTGATCGTGCGCCAGGGGGAAGGTGCCCAATCGGTCTCGGGCGCTGAGCCGATAAAGGTGGCTCTCGGTTCGACAATTCCCATCTTGGTCGCCAGCAGTTCCTCTAGATAGCGTTGCGCCGAGCTTCGTTGGTAAAGCGGCTGAAAATGCAGAGTGGCTGTGTAGGTCTTGGAGCTGCGGTCATAAGTCAGATTGCTCGGTGCCAACTCAGTGTATTTGGCAATGTCCAGTGATGCCTGAGGAACCGATATGCCAAAGTGCTCGGTGAGATCCATCCGATTGATGCGCCGCTCCCAGCGCAGACGAAAATCGATGAACTGGAGTCTGCTCTCCAAACCCCAGCTCAAGCCCTTGGACTCAGAGGGTTCGGCAGTAGTAATCGAGGTTTCTTTCATGGTGACCGCCTAAAAAGTAGACGGATATAAATAATATCCGTACATTAAATATACGCGACTACTCCTTAGGTCGTCTACCTGGAGACCCAGATGCCCACAACCATCACGTTTTTCCCCGTAGACAACGGGGATATGGCCCTTATCAAGTTCGGCGATATCGACGTAACCACCCTCCTGATTGACGTAAACATCAGGCAGGATGCCGACGACCCTGATGGGGAGGCGCGCGATGTCGCCAAGGATCTGCGCGACCGTTTGAAGAGGGATGAAAACGGTAGGCCTTATGTCGATGCGTTCTTGCTGAGCCACCCAGACCAAGACCACTGTCGAGGACTGACTCGGCACTTCCACCTGGGGCCGCTGGACACGTACCCAGATGACAAGAAGGACGACAAGGACAAAAAGATCGTGATCCGCGAGATGTGGTCGTCCCCGATCGTGTTTCGACGCGCCAGCAAGACGCACACATTGAGCGGCGACGCCAAGGCATTCAACACGGAGGCGCGTCGGCGGGTACAGCTGAACCGCGACAAGAATTTTGCCGTCGGGAACGGTGACCGTATCCAGATCATGGGCGAGGACATCGACGGAAAGACTGATGATCTCACTCCGATTGTGCGGAGGGTGGACACGCGCTTCTCGACGATCAATGGCAAGAGTTCCGCATTCTTCTCCGCGTTTCTTCTGGCACCCCTGGATGCCCAGGACGACGAAGAAGAGGAAGAGTGCCTGGTCAAGAACCAGTCGAGCGTGATCCTGAACATCACATTGGCTGCTGATGCGCAGACGCCAGATGGTGCGAAATTCCTTACTGGCGGCGATGCTGAGGTATTCATCTGGAACCGCCAGTGGCAGCGCCACAAGACCGAAACCGATGTGCTTGAGTACGACATCATGCAGGCACCGCATCACTGTTCCTGGCATTCGCTGTCCTATGACAGCTGGTCCGACTACGGCGAGAAGGCCAAACTCGACGCCGACGCTCGTAAGGCGCTTTCGCAGACGCGTGACGGTGCTGTCATCGTCGCCAGCTGTAAGCCGATTGCAGACGACGCCAGTGATCCGCCCTGCATCCGTGCAAAGCGTGAGTACGTCGCAATCGTGGGTGAAGCAAAAGGCGAGTTTTACTGCACGGGCGAATACCCGAGCGAAAAATCTGTTGAGCCTCTCGTGTTTACCGTCACTACTCAGGGTGTGCAGCCTCCCTCGAAGAAAGAAGCTGGATCGAAGGCTGCAGCCGTGATCACCTCTGCGCGTACCCCCATGCCGCACGGCGCATCGTGATGGACAGGATTGCGGATGCACTGCATCAGCTTCAGCGGCATCGAGGTCTGGTCCGTGTTGGGGAGCCAAGGGTAAGCGGTGAAATAACGCAGATCGAAGTCGATGTTGCTGTTGAGCTACCGAGCCGGTCTCGGCGCCATGGCGTGTCCGAGACCGGCGTACGTTCGGTCGAGACATGCATTCTGGTGTTCGACAATGATTGGCCTCTATCTGCGCCCAAGCCTTTCTTGCGTACGGACTTTCCGCTCAATTTGCCGCACATCAATCCCCATCGCGAAGGCGAGTTGGTCTCACCTTGCCTGTTCGAGGGGGCATTGGACGAGCTGCTGCATCGGTTTGGTCTGGACGCGATTATCGATCAATTAATCGATTGGCTGCACAAGGCTGCAGCCGGGGCGTTGCTGGATCTTGAGCAGGGGTGGGAGCCGACGCGCCGAGACAGCTGTCCTTCGACTATTGTATTCAGCGCCGAGAAGGTCGCGTCAGCTGCTCCCGCTGACGGCTCGATTTTGATAGTTCCCGTAAGCTATGTGACGATTGATGATGGGCTATACGCCATTATCAACGCCGAGCTGGTCCCCCAAGTTGATCCTGTGTTCTACCAGGACGCTCACAACGACAAGCTGGGCAAATGGGGAAACGGTCAAACCGCGGCCTTCATCGCACGCGCACCAATGACCGACGGCCTCCCGCATGTGATCGGACGTTATCAACCGGAGACGGTTATCGATCTCGCGACGTTGCTTGATCGCGCTGCGGAGCTCGGCATTGATCGCAACGCTCTGGCCAGCGGTCTGGATGGTTTTTACGGACGCTCGATCCTAGATGTGCAGCAGGACTCTCGCGGCTGGATACATGGTTTGTACGCGGTTGTGATTTTGACTGTGCAAAGGCCTGCATCGCTTGTGGGTTCACCAGGGCGAAGTGTGGAGGTACTGCCCTATGTGGTGCGCTATGAGCTCAACGCTCAATCGCTACTCGAGCGAAACGCCACGGTTCACCCCGCCTTTCATGCGCATGCATTGTCTCCCGAGCTGCTGGCAAGGACGTCTGGCATTCCAGTGGCGACCACATCACAGCCGCTGGTCATACTCGGCTGCGGAAGTGTAGGGTCGAAAATCGCGATGCATCTGGGGCGAGCAGGTTTCGGTTCAATGGCTTTCGTCGACAACGAATCCATGTCGCCTCACAACGCAGCCCGGCATGCACTCATTGAGAGGGCATCAGTGTTGGTCCCTCCTCAGAAGGCGGCGCTGATGAAGACGGCTTTTGAGGAGTTGTCGCATCTTCAATCGCGCGCGTTCGACGCCGACGCAGTGTCCCTCTTGGTCGATCC
Organism: Pseudomonas sp. FEMGT703P; assembly: GCF_002786345.1. NCBI lineage: Bacteria > Pseudomonadati > Pseudomonadota > Gammaproteobacteria > Pseudomonadales > Pseudomonadaceae > Pseudomonas > Pseudomonas sp. FEMGT703P. Next base: position 748,402 of record NZ_PGCM01000005.1, read on the forward strand.
GGTACAGTTCGCCACAACCGTTCCGCAGGATGCAGCGCTCATCGTGGACGCAACAGCTTCACTTAAGGTGCTAGCCGCAGAAACACAGTCGACAGCGCTGGATCAATCACCTGCCCGGCTGGTACGGATCGCGATGTACGGTCAGGGCCGCTGTGTTGCAGTTTTGCTCGAAGGACTTGGCCGCGACGGTCGGGTTGATGACCTCACGGCATTCCTGTTCGAGTGCTGCCGATTTGTGCCGGAACTGCGTGCGTCGATTGCCGGTGATACTTCTGAGCCGACGCGTATCTTTGTGGGTGACAACTGCCGCTCACTGACCATGCCAATGTCTGATGCCGTCGTTTCGCGGTCTGCTTCACTGGCTGGGCTGCAACTGGAACGTTGGCTCATTGACGGGCTTCCGAAGGAAGCGACTCTTTGCGCTGGGATCTCGGATGCCGAAGGCTTCGGCATAGCATGGACTCGCACCAGCCTTGGTCCGACCACTGTGCTCGATGTAGCGGACGATGGTGGCTGGAACATTCGGATTCTGCACCCGGTCGCGCAAGCGATCCATGCTGATGCGCTGCGCTGGGGGGCGTTGGAAACAGGCGGTGCCTTGGTCGGCCGCATCTCGTTTGAAAATCGAACCATCATCATTGCGGGGCTTGTTGACGCACCGCCAGACAGCGTTCGAGAGGCCGCACGCTTCGTCTTGGGCACCGATGGGCTTGTTCAAAATTTGCGTACTGCGAATTCGACCTCTTTGGGATATCTCGCCTTTATCGGCACTTGGCACAGCCATCCGAAAGGCGGCGCTCATTCGGGTATAGACCGACATACGTTGCGCGGCATCGCCGAGGATGCTGGTGGCCTTCCTGCTGTGTCGTTGGTATGGACTCCGACAGGAATCACATGTGCGGTGGATCGCTGGTAGGTGGAAAACCACCGGCACTTCGTTGGTATTAGGCAAGAGGGATGTATGGCTGACTACTTTGAGATCGATTTTCTTGGCGTCGAAACAGCGAAGAGCGGGGATGCGATCACGCTGCGCTACTCGGTAAATGGCACCGAAGGTATACATGTGGTTGACGGTGGTTATCTGGATACCGGGGATCAGATCGTTGAGCACCTGAAAACCTACTACGGCACAACAGTTATCGATCACGTGATCCTCACGCATCCGGATCGCGATCACGCCAATGGGCTTCGAAAAGTCTTGGAACAATGCTCGGTCAGGAATCTCTGGATCAATAGGCCGTGGATATATGCAGAGCAATTGATAGATCGCTTCGAGACCTATGAGTCGGTGGAAGCGCTGAGGCGGAAATTACGTTCTGTCTACGATGCCACTGCAGCTCTTGAGGACATTGCGGTTGAGAAGGGAATCCCCATTCATGCCCCGCTTCAGGGGCAGAGCATCGGCCCCTTCACGGTGATGGCACCGACGCTAGGTCGCTACATGGACTTAATCGTGGATTCCACGAAGACACCTGAAGCTGTTGAAGAAGGTGCCATGGATAGTGCTCTGAGCAGCATTTTTCGGGCAGTTAAGGCTGCGACCGCATACATCAAATCCTTGTGGGGCGACGAGTATTTTCCGTCTGCGCCAACTAGTCGTGAAAATGAAATGAGTGTAGTGCAGTCGGCTGTCCTGAATGGCCATCGCGTCATGCTTACTGGCGATGCCGGGCGTGAAGCGCTACAAGAGGTGATTGACTACGCACCTTTTGCGGGACTTACGTTGCCCGGCATTCGGTATTTCCAGGTGCCGCATCATGGCGGGCGACACAATGTTTCGACTGAGATTCTGGATCAGTTGGTTGGCCAAAGGTTGGACAGCATGCCAGACAAACATACCTGGAATGCCATATGCAGCTCTGCCAAGGCGGATGAGGATCATCCACGGAAGTCGGTGATTCGCGCTGTACTGCACCGGGGTGGGCATTGGGCAGCAACCGAAAGCCAGAACATACGCATCGGGGCAGGCATTACCCGTGATGGATGGGTATCAATTCCCCAAGCAGCGTATCCCGAAGAGCAAGAAAGTTGAGTCTAGTAGAGGGGCGGCCATGCTTTTCAGACTCCAGAGCATGGGCGGTCTATGTCCCATTTATCTGTAGTAGGCCTGAGGCTCAATGAAACCACGGTCATTCATTCGCGCCCTTGGTGACTGCTGGGACATCGTAAGTACCATCTGGTCTCGCTACGAAACCCGCACCCTGACCGAGCGCGAACTGCTGCATATCGTACGGCCGTTCATTATCGGCACCGACCAGCCTGAGCAGGTGGCAGTCAAGCGCATGGTCGATATCGGCATCCTTTCGGAGTTCTCCCGCGGTGGGCGGGGCTATTCGCTGAACCTGCAGATCGTACCCTTTGTGCAGTTTTTGCTCGATGAGCAGAGTCTGGGCTTGATCGAGGAGATCAGTGCTAACGCCAACAGGCTCGAGGGGCACCTTGAAGAGCTGGCTGCGGCCCTGCTCAGCGGTCGGCGCACGGGCTTTTTTGCCAAGTCCCAGGAGATGCAGTCGCGCTTTCAGACGTTGCGACGCATGGTTGAATCTAATAGACGTGCTATCTACGCGCTGGTGGACAAGGCCAAGCGCTCGGATCAGAGCCAGCCGCTGGCCGAGCGCTATGAGCAGGTGATCAAGGCCTGGGACGAGTACGTGACACCGGCGCTGCAGATGAAGAGCATGGGTGGGCCGTTCGATCTTTCGCTCATGCGCATCAAACGCACCCTGCAGGAGTGGCAGCAGGACCCGGCGCTGCACCTGCTGAGCATGGATGATGCCCGCTACGAAATAGACAGCATCCTGTTTCGCATGCTCGATTTTCGCGAGAGCCTCAATCATTCGATCGAGAACATGGCGAGCCATCTGGCGCCGCTTGTGCGCCAGGCGCAGATCAATGCGCGCATCGCCCAGGGAGCGGCGCTGGGACTTCAGGACCTTGTCCACCACAGCAGCCAATTGGCGCGCAGTGACACTCTGGCCCTGCCGCCGCGCAAGCGACGCGTCCACAAGCCTGACCAGGATTCGCTGCAGGCCTGGTGGGCGCAGCTCAAGGAGCTGCAGTCGATTGCCCCCGACGCGATCCTCGTGCGCGCCCCCTCGGCCGTGGCGCTCGAGGCCCGCGAGCGCCGGGAGATATCCCCGCAGATGCTCAGCTGGCTGAAGCAGCAGCAGCCTGTCGAGGATGTTGTCGCAAAGCTGATGGCTCAGTACCCCAAGGCCCGGCCCGACTCGGTGCTGCGCGTGCTGACCCGGCTGACGATGGAAGATAAGACTGCCCCTTTCATCCAGCGCCACGACGACATGCAGCACTACCGATTCGAGGAGCTCGAAATCCGCATGAACCGGCGCTCATACAATGCCGAACCGGCCCCGCGGCGACCGGCCCCGATCGCCTTCTACAGACATTACGAACCCTTGCCTACCCGGGAGCCCGCCGATGGATGATCTGCCTCAGACCGAATCTGCCGAGGGTCTCGAGCTGTCGCTCGAAGATCGCGTGCGCGATGCCAGACACTATGCCCAGCGCCTCGATCGCGAGCTCAGCCTGTTCCCCCGGGTTGTCGAAGCGCTCGAGGCGGGGCGCTTTATCAGTAGCACTGACCGGATCAAGGAATATCGCGAGCTGTCGCGCTTTCAGGACACCTACGAGGTGTTGTTGCGCATGATGGGGCATGAGCTGCGACATCACACCACAGGGTTCTACTACCTGCAGCCGCGCGAGATGAGCCAGGCCCAGCTGCCCCAGCGCGAGCGCATGGCAGCAGCGGCGATCTTCTCCTTGATCGAACACTTGTGCGACAAGGGCCTTCCGATCGAATCGATGATCACCCATGAAGAACCGATCATCCTTGACGACCTGGGAGCGATGTTTAACCAGTACCACGACCGGCTCACCCGTCTTGGACTGGGCAGTGTGGAGTCGTTCATCGACAACGGTATTCGCCGGCTGGTCGACGTCGGGGTGATGAATGAACGCCGTCTCTCCCAAGACAAGGTCGCCTACACCCTGGGCCTGCCGGCCTACTTCTACCTCGACATCTGCCGGCGCCTGGCTGACCAGCATCAGCAACAGCTCGAGGCCAAAGAGCGTGGGGAAGACTATTCCTACAGCGACCGCTCAGTGGACGAGCTGGCAGACGACTTTCTGAATACCCAACCCGACGAAGACGACGAGACCCCGGAGTAACGATGCGCAGTAAAGCACTCAAGACCCGCTGGGGCGTGCGCCATTACGCCATGGTCAACTCCGGCAACCACATCATGTCGGTCTTCCCCATGGACGGGCCACTGAGCATCTGCGGGCACAACAACTTGGGTAAGACCCAGGCGCTGCAAAGCATGCAGTTTCTCTTCTTCACCCACCTAGCACACATGCACTTCGGCGCCCACCAGGCCAACACCAGCCGCGCGTTCTTCTTTCCCAGCGACCACAGCTACCTACTGATGGAGGTGCTGACCCCCGACGGCGTGTTCATCGTCGGTGCTCACGGCAAGGGACCTACCGCCGGCAACGAATATGAACTGTTCGTGGCTAAAGGTGAGCTGGACATGGGTGACTTCGTCGACCCGATCAACCGCATACGCCCCTACAAGGAGCTGTTTCGCCACTGGTACGAACAGGGTATCGAGGTGCGCAACCTGACCCGCGAACAGATGCGCCAAATGCTCTACGGAGAGAGCGGGCGGGTCAAAGGCGGCGACTGGGACGTGACCATGGTGCCGCTGGCCAACGCCAACGAAAGGCGCTACCAGGTGTTCCGCCAGATCTATCGCAACCTGCTCACTCAGCCGCTGCTCAAGAGCCGCGAGATCAAGGAACTCATCCTCAACGTCTTCAGTGAAAAACTGAGCAATGCCAATTTGAACTTCCTAGAGGTCCGCGAGCGCGCCTTCCAGCGCTTTCGTCTTGCCGAGCGGGAAGTCGAGCGCCTGGGGTACCGTCGCGAGGACATCCTGGCCCTAGGCAAGGAATACGACGAATACACCGGACTTTCGCAAGAAGGCGGCTGGCTGGTGCGCGAGCTGCGGGTAAACCTGACCCTGGCGGTGGAGCGGACACCGCTATGCATCGAGCAGCTCAACGCGCTGCACAAGGGAGAAATCGAAAAGCGCGCCAAGCTCAACGAACAGCTAAATAGCCGCATGCAAGAGCGCGACAGGACGGTCGAGCAGCGCATCACCTTGGCCGGCAGGCTGACCCGCCTCGACGAGTTGCGCGAGCGCAATGCGATGACCTGCCGCGAGGCGGTCGAGAAGTCGATTCGAACACTGACAGCCCAGCACGCCACGCTCAGCGATCAGTTGCGCCAGGCTGACATCTACGATGTGGCAACCGTCAGCAGCAGGCTGCGCCACACTGAACATGAAATTCGCAAGCTCAACAAGCGGCTGGAGCAGATCCGCAATGGCGACGGACTGTTGGATACCCAGGGCTTTGTCGATGCGGAAAAGGCCGAGCTGTCGCGGCTGCTTCGCAGCGACATGTTCAGCCTTGAGGCTACAGCGCTGACCGAAATCCGCCCGGGCAGTTTCAACCATTGGGTACGCACCCAACTCATGTCGAAGGAGGGGCTGCTCAATTTACAGGGTTTCGAGCTCGACCTGACTGATCTGCCTCCAATGGATTTTCATAGCGATGACCCGGCGCAGCTGCAACAGTCGATCGCCATGTATCAAGAGGACCTGGCCAAGCTTCAGGGGCAACTCGAGGTTGCCCAGAACCAGGCGCTCAAGCGTACCGAATTGGATTCGCTGGCAAAGCAGCTGAGCAACCAGCAGGGTTACCTGCAGGAGCTGACCGAGCTCGAGGTCTTGGAAGCCACCGAGACCGCTGATCGTCAGGTGCTCGAGGGTGTGATGATGTGCCTCGCTCAGATCGACGAGTGGCTGCAAGGGCACCAGGAGCGGATCGAGGGTGCCACCCGGACCATCAACGTTATCGAGCAGAAGCTCAACGATGCCCTCGAGCAGGCCCGCCAGCTCAAGGACGTGCAGCAACACCGCCAGATCCAGAACAGTCCCTTTATTCCTGCTGACGGGCCGGCCGAGGCCTTCGAACGCGATCTTACCGGGTACAACTTCGGTGACACGCTGAACCGGCTGGAGTGGATCAGCAACGCGCTCGACCGCATAGCCCTGACCATGAAGAACTACCAGCACTCGATCGTTGGCGACCTACCTGATCTTGCCCGACACGAGAGTCTGAGCGATCTGGTGCAGCACGCACGCGAGCGGTTGGAAACGCTGCCGCAAATGCGTGAGATGCTCAAGCGCTACCATCAGGAGGGCATTGCCCAGCTCTCGGGGGCTCTGCGCGATCTTTCTGAGAACTACGTGACGCTGGAACACGAGATTTCGCTATTCAACCGCCGGATCAATGCGCGCAAAGTCTCGAACCTTCGTGGCTTCAGGTTAGATCTGAAGAGGAACGAACCGATACTCGACGCCATCAATACCCTGTCCTCACACATCGCCCAGGCTGACGAAAACGAGACCGACCTGTTCGGCCAGCAAGGCGGGGGCGCATCCCAGACCGAGCTGGTGCGCGCCATGGATCGGCTATCTCGTCTGGTTGAAGATGGTCGTGACGGTACCCTTGAACTCGGCGACCTATTCGACATCGGATTCACTGTGGAAGAGGTCAACGGCAAGGTCATCGTCTGCAACACACTCGACGAGCTGGCCTCTAATGGCTCGACCATGACGCTCAAGCCACTTTTGTACTTCTCGCTGATCCGTCACCTGACCGACCGCGGTGCCCGGGTCGAACCTTTCCTGCCGTTCTACCTGGACGAGATTGCTTCGGTTGACCCGAGCAACCAGCGCACTATCTTGGCATTCAGCGAGAACCTTGGTTTCACCCCTGTTTTTGCATCCGTCGACCCGACTACCACGGTGCGCTACTGCATCAATATCAGTGAGTGCATCAACACCGACAACCGAATCTACGTGACCCAGGCGGACTGGCAGCACTTCGACCATCCCGAAGACGACAAGCCGGTGCAGGCTCCGCAGCAAAGCGAGAGGGACGAGAAGTACGAGGTAGACGTCGGGCAGTTCGGTGATAGCCTGCAGGTGGAGACCGCGAAGGCTGACACGGTAGCGCAGCCATGAATCGGTTGAGAGAGCTGGAAATACTCGAGCGGTTGCGCAAAGGACCTGTCCCTGTGCGCAGTTGGCCGAAGGCACTCGAAGCGGTGCTCGATCAGCTCAGAGTCTCCGGCATCGTCACGGTGGGCCGTGTGCCCGGGCGCGTGTCGCCGCATGTGATCGTGCAGCACTCGGATTCGCTAGGACAGCGCATCGCCCGGCTGCAGCCGCCAACGGATCTGGACAGCTGTTCGGTGCGCGGCTTGAACATCATCAACGCCGGCTCGAGCAAGCGCGGGGGGCGACTGCCCTCGCTCATGATCAGCTGCAGCGCTGGCGAGGCTGTTACTTGGGTGGATGCGCAGGGCAATGCCCTGCAATGGGAATCGCCTTCCCCTGCGTTTCTGAAGCTGCTATGGCACGACGAGCGCAGGCCCGAGGCGACACCTAGACCGACCGGCCATGTGGTGTTAGTGGAAAACCGCGACACCTTATTGCATCTGCCGGCACGCCTGCCGGCAGCATTGAGCGGCGCGCTGGTGGCCTATTACGAAGGCTGGCTGTCCGATCGGCTGCTGGCGCTGTTGGTTTGCTGGGAGGGCGCGAAGATCTGGCTGCTGCCTGACCTTGACCCGGTTGGCCTGGCCAATGCCCGGCGCATAGCCGAAGCCTTGCCCGACGCGGGTATGCTGGTACCGCTTCTGAGTCCCGAAATAGTCGATCAGTATGGAGACGAAACCATCTGGCGAGAGAACTTTGCCCTGGTCCCGGCGCTGCTCCCTTGGCTAGAGCGGCAGGATCCACCTCTGCGGGACCTGTTCGCCCTGCTCAAATGCAAGGGCAGAGGTGTTGAGCAGGAGTATTGTCTGGCAGTGCCCTCGACCGTACTGGAACCCGTCGAGCTAAGAAGAGGCCGATCGCCCGACTGACTCAATTGCAGTGGCTTATCCGGTTAGTCCGGTGCGATTCAGTAAGCGGTTTCAGCGGCTCCGAGGAGAGCCGCTGAAGTTTTATTTAATTTTCTTCGAGGTTATTTGCATAGAGATCACCCATTGCCTCGTACTTGTCTTTGATGACATCAATGGGTGGATTTTTCGCCACAAGGTGCTTCTTGTTGAACAAAGCCGGAAAAAACTCTCTGGCTAACTTTGGTGGCACTATTGCAGTCGAAAACCACAAATGCAGCCATGCTATTAACTCTCTTTCTGTTTCGATAGCAAAAACGGGAGAGGGCTGAAATTTGCGAAGTTTTCGTGCTTGCTCCCTGCCGTCAATAGGGCGAGGCACGCGAACCTCATTGCCTTCCTTATCCCAGCCTATCCAGTAACTGTAATGACCAACTCCGCCACCAGGCAGGACAGTTAGTTGCACGTAAGCTTTGTTGCGGAGCGGCAAGCGCACTTGGCAAACCCGCTGCATCAAGCGCATTGTGCTTTTTTGAAGGCGGTCTTTTGCGGGCTCGTTCTTCAAAGTGTCGAGCAAATGGTTCCAGTTTTGGTAGCCCAAGTGCTTTGCTTTGAGCTCCAACTGCTGGCAGTAGGAGAGGTCGTCGGGCACGCTGTCCAGCTTCATGGCTCGAACCGCGTTAGTTACACATTCGAAATCGAACATCACAAATTTCCTCGACAAAATGCAGCCATTAAAGCTTTCGCTTTGCTGAGCATGCTGCTTGCCGGGCGGGCCACAAGGGAAAGATATGGGCTTCGATTTGAGCTGGTTTTCCTCGGGGCAGCAAGGCGGAGACCAGAACCGTTTTTGATCCTAGCAGTGGCCCTATAACGGATCAATATCTTCGTGCTGTCTGTACTTCAGATAGACCGTGCCAATTGGACGAGTGTTCGTCTTTCACCGATGAACTTTATTCCCTTCATTCTGTTTGACTTGAAGTTGCGAGTTCGTGTGTTCGCTATTCGCTAGTGTGTCCCGGCGTTCCGCCGTCGGGCTCGCGGGCTGCGCCCCGCGTCTCGTGCCGAGTCGCGGCCATTCGGCTTTGATCCCTGACACCTCCGGCCCTTCTGGGCCTGCGCGCTCCGCTTGCCGATCCGTGGCATGGGTGGGGTGGGGGCTGTCTTGCTGTTCCCTTCACCGTATCACGGCGTTCTCGCCGTCAAGGGCTGCACGCGCGTTGCGCGCTGGCGTCCTGTGGCCGTCGTGGACCCCTGACAGCTTGCGCTGCGCCGTGCTGGCACCGGTTCCGGGCAATTCCGCCCGAGCAACCGGAGCACGACCATGTCGCAACTTTCCTTTTCCTCGCTCGATTCCATTCTGCTGGTGCGTGACGCGCAGGGGCGCTACCTGCCCGCGTCTGTGGACCAGATCCTGAGTGTGGCGCGCCAGGCGATCGACCAAAAATACCAGCGCGGGGCGCTGTTCACCGCGCCGGAGCTGGTCAAGGACTACCTGCGCACCAAGCTGGCCGGTTTCGAGCACGAGGTGTTCGCGGCGCTGTTCCTCGACAGTCAGCATCGGTTGCTTGAATACGTGGAGTTGTTCCGTGGCACCATCGACCAGGCGTCGGTGTATCCGCGCGAAGTGGTGAAGGAGGCACTGCGCGTCAACGCAGCTGCGGTGATCTTCTCGCACAACCATCCGAGCGGAAATCCAGAGCCAAGTCAGGCGGACAAGCTGCTGACCCAGCGCCTCAAGGAGGCCCTGGCGCTGGTGGAGGTGCGCGCGCTGGATCACATCATCGTGGGCGGCGAGGCCACTGTTTCATTTGCAGAGCAGGGATTGCTCTAGGTGCAGGGGGCTTCGGCCCCCTTTTTGCTGTACCGCCGAATGCGGCCAGAACAGCATCACATGTCGCCATTGCGCTCGCGCTGGCGAAGCCGTTTCACATACGCGCTGTCCGCCAGCTCGTTCGGCCCCAGATCCAACGCGCACTTCACCAATGAGGTCAACGTACCATCGGTGAGCCGGAAGCCTTCGGGAAGCTGTCCATGGTGGTGCACGCTGTTCTCCTCGATGGCGGCGAACAGTGCCTTGAAGACGTCGGCCCGAGAGGGGCGCGTCGCGGCCGTCGCAGCAAGGGGCAGCGGATCTGTGGCCTCCAGAGTGGCGCTTTCTGCGTCCGCAGCTATGGCGCGGACAAGCTGATCCAGCGAGGGCCAGTATTTCAGGTCGAACTGGCCGCAGAGGGTGTCCAGGCGTTCTTTTACATAGGCATTGAACAGTGAGTGGTTCCCGGCTGCCGTCTCGATCACATCGCAGACGTGATAGTGGGTATGGCTGCTGAAACCGGCGGTTTCATGCAGTCGGGAGCGCTGTTCCAGTACGACATCGGTGTGGCCTGGAAGAAAGTCAGCCAGGCCGAGCGGCCCTACCTGTCAGTGACCCTCGACGACCCTTCGTTCCCGGCGACGATCTACGTCCGGCTGATCGAAGAGGAGGACGGTACGCACAACCTGATCTGGTCGCGCAGCAAGTCGGCGGCCTGACGGCCACCTCAGTGCCCCGCCGATTGTGGGGGGGTACTACCACGACATTTTGCCGACGTAACGCTTGAAACTCTCGATGGAGAGTTCCAAGAAGCGGCGACTGTTCTGTGCAAAGCCTGCGCGCAGCAAAGCTGTGGTGGCCGCTTCTGATTGAAATTCCAGAATCAGCGAATTGGTTGATGACTCATGCCACCCAACGCGCCCTACAGGCATGCGGGCGAACAGGCCGTGAGGTGTATTGGTCAGAGCTTGCTCCAAACTCGCTTCGCTGTTTTCCTCCAGATATGCAATAGCAGCAAGCATTTCAAACCGTTCAAACACAAGCTCAAATTCTGCCGATACACCTGCAAAGCTAGACCGCCAGTTCGTCATCACTTCGAGCAGATGATCGCTGAGGGGAGTCCTGCGGCGGTCGAGGCCTTCCAGCTCTTTCCATACCTCATTCCTTGCCCCTTTCCACTCATCTAGAAACAGTGTGGATACCACTCTTTTGGGTGCGTGGTGCTCCCGGGGCCAGGGCGCAACCAGAAGCTCGTGAAGTGTCTGCCATCGTTGCGAGCGCGTTAGGCCGACTCCGTAGGCAGTGAATATCAAGACGGCCGGGTAGGATCGCAGACCGAGCCATACCACCAGGCCGTTTCCGACTTTCTCGGCCTGCAGATACAACCCCCTGATGATGTCAAGGATCGTGGTCAATTCAGAACCATCCCCCCATCTGCCAAGCACACCAGCCATACGCGTCAAGGGTTCTGTCAGGGCCTCGTATCGTCGTACCCGTGATCGGAACTCTTCCTGGCTCCACTGGCCCTGCGGCGTGAACTGGTTTGCATCGAGCTGCGCCATCAGTCGCTCTGTTTCCTGTGAAAGCAGCTCGTCCAGTTGAATGCGATATTCCGGCTTCGCTAGGTAGCGCTTCGTACTATTGACCAATAATTCGATGCTAAGTGGATTCTGGCGCTGGTTCTGCTCAAGCGTTTCGACTCGCTGTTGCAGTGTTTGAAAGAACTCGTCCGCACCTGAGATCGGTATCGTCTTGGCGCTTCGATGGGTGGCCAACTCGCAGGCCCCCGTGCCCAACGCCCCCCGAGCTGCCCAGTACACGGGATAGCGCCTGTTCGGTGCGCGAAGGAATGCAGCCCGCAGTGCATGATCCCATTCACCAGACCAGCCGCAGGTAATCAGACCATGCTCATCAAAGATGCGGTCCAGCAGCTTGTCGTAGCTTTCCGGGTAAGCGCTCAGTTCCTGATCGGTGTTCAGGATGCGGGCATCCTTGTAGTCGCCATGCAGTTTGAGCAGATAGCATCGGCTGTGCGTCAGTGGCTCTGCACCAGCCAGAACATCGGCGGAGGACACCACAGTAGGCTCAACCCCTTGCTCCCGAAGGGCGTTTTCCATGAGCCGGTCAAAGTTGGTCGTGACGATTACGCGGACGTGACCGGAACGAACCAACTGAGCTATCGCGTGATGTGCCTTGGTCGGGACTTTTCGGCCCTCTTCGCGGTCCTGCTCGTCTGGCTCGATATATCGGTGCAGTATCGCCCTCCGCTCGTCGGGGGAACTCGCGATCTCTTCCAGCAGGGCAGAATAGTTCGGTTCTTGGCCCGTCTTCTCACGGTACCACGTTGCCCAATCGGACTGATTCTCAATGCCCTGGGCGGTCGCTACGCGGCGCACCAGATCCAACGTTATTTCCCAGCCTGTCGGAATTTCTGCAGAACGCGACAGGCCCGATCCTAGAAGAACAGCGAAAACTCCCTTGTTCTCGTAGACGGAAAATGCAAGTTGGGTGGTGGGGTCATTTTGAAGAAGTGTCATTGGTCGTCAGTCCTTTGCCAGCAGTTCAAGCTCATCCCTAACTGCCGAGAGTAGCTGTTCCGCCTTCTTACGATCGTTTCCAGAATATGCCAGTGCCAGAAGCGTCATCGGATGGATTTCCATCACCTCGCACAGCTCGGTCAGCTTGTTCAGCGTCGGGCTTTTCAGATCGCGCTCCAGCGAACTCATGTAGGTGCGGCTGGACACGTCGGAGAAGGCTTCCTGGCTCAAGCCACGCGCCTTCCTTACTGTCCGCAATGCCGTTGCCAACGAGGGTTTCGCTGTCATCCACTGGCTCCCATAAAAGCCAAGATGACAGCCGATTGCGCCCTATAGGGCTACAATCTATAGTGTTCATTCCGATGCGTGCGGTGCCGCTTCCGTGCTTTTACGGAAACCCGTATCGGCTGATCTCATCAGAACCGCAGAGGCGCCTCCGTGTCTTTCCTGACCTGCACAATGCCGATTTCACGCCTTGGTGCTTTTGCAGATTCGCCGGCATGCGCATCCGTGCCTTTGAATGAATGCACGAATCCGCATCGGCGGATTGGCGAATTCGTGCGAAAGCACCTCTACGCATCCACGCCCGCAAGCGGTGCGAGGGTGCATTCATGACCCTGTCGCTCATCACCGAGACGGAGCGCGAGCAGTTGTTGGCGAACGGCCGCGACCGGGCGGTGGACCAGGCCGTCGACCCGTTGCCGGTGGTGCGCCTGTTCACGCCAGACGCGCATGCGACCTGGCTTCTGGCTTCGCTCGATCCGGCCGACGAGGACACGGTCTATGGCCTGTGCGACGTGGGCATCGGCATGCCCGCGTTGGGCACAGTGAAGCTCTCCGAGCTGGAGTCCATCGTCGGGCCGCACAAGTGTCCGGTCATGCGCGACCTGTACTTCCGGGCAACACGCACGTTGTCTGAATACACGCGGTTGGCGCACCTCAACGGCTCGATCATGGACTGACCGATCCGGTCTATCCCGCCCAGGTTGTCCAGGCGCGCACTGTGATTGACTCGGTCTGATTCCAGACTGAGAGCGTCTCAATCGACATTCTTGCCGTCGGGTACTGTCAACCTTACCCAATGGGTCATGATGGCCAACGCTCAAGACTGCAGGCTGTGCCTAGCGCCGTACCAATGATGGGCGGCGGCACTGTCGCATTCGGACGATCCGCGTAACGCTTCGGAGTCAATCGGTCTTGATGCAACATGATGCTGTGTCGAGGAGGCCCTGACTTCGCGTTGCGAGCCCGTGGCGACGGATCCTATGCAAAGAGAGGTTGCCTCATGGCTGATCGCGATGCCGAGCAGTGGTATCCCACCGCCGCTTATCTCTACGTCCTGCACCTGGATAACCTCGCCCTGGCCTGGGAGTACCTGCGCCGTAACCCCGAGTACCGCCGCGACTGGCGGGATCGCCAGCGCCGGCCCGAGGCAGCGCAACGGTGGGGGCTGCGACTGCTGGAAGACCCGCGCCTGGACTCGCGTGACGCGCATCCGGTCTGGTTTCCCGACCACCCGGAACTGATCCACCTGTATCCCGATGTCGATCCGATGCCTGACTCCGTGGCATTCGACTTCTGGCGCATCCCTGGCAGCAAATGCCTGGTCCATGATGGCCGGCGTCTTCTGCTGACGACACGCTGGCCGGGCTGCTGCCTGCGCCTGGACGTTGCGCCCGGCCTGGAGCAGGGCATGGCCTATGTGCACGCCGTCCGGGCCTGTTCCAGGACTTGCGGACGCTTCCGCTCCATCGCAACCGAGCTGGACAAGCTGGCTGTCGCCGCCGATGTCGGGCCACTCGCGGCGGTCCGCTGCCGCCCTAGTCCGGCTGCACTGCTGGAGCTACATTCCCTCCAAGCGCTCGACGCCACCCTGGCTGGAGCGTCCTTGCGCGAAGTGGCTGCGGGGCTGTTCGGCCCGCCGGCGGTGATCGACGACTGGCACGCCGACAGCGGCCTGCGCTCGAAGGTGCGTCGCCTGGTGCGGCGCGGCCGGACGCTGATGCACGGCGGCTATCGCCGCCTGGCACAGCTCGATGGGCGGGGGGAGGGTCGTTCGACGGAACCCGTAAAACGGCCCTGAGTAGGCCGCCCACCATTCCTGAGACTGCCTCCATCCGGCTGCGCTGGTGTGGCCGGGCTGTCCTGAACGATGGAGGCTCACCCCATGCGACCCGCTCCCGTACGGCCTGCTACCGCCCACGCTAATTCCCTACAGCCCGCTGCCACAACTCAACCGCAGCGCTACCTGAATAACGACGAGGCTGCCTCATACCTGCGCTTGTCGCCACGCACGCTGGAGAAGCAGCGCGTGATCGGCGGCGGCCCGCGCTTTCGCAAGTTCGGCCGGCGTGTCATGTATGCCGTTGCCGATCTCGACAGCTGGGCTGACCAGCGCAGCTTCGAGGTTACATCCGATCCCGAATATGCCGAGCATCAATCGGCAGAAAGTCGTGCGCGCTGATCGGCGGTCCGGCGGGGGCCATCGCCATGTCCAGCCCCTCACCGGAGCGGCAGCAACTCGACTTGTTTCGCGCCCTGCCGGGGAGCATGGCTCCGCGCGACAGCCAGGACTTAATGGCCTACCCGTTCTTCTCACTGGCCAAGTCGCGGCGTACTACGCCGATCGACTTCCGCGCCAGCGGCGTCACCGTACGCGTGGAAGGCACACTGGAGCACGGTATTGCCACAATCTGGGATGCCGACGTGCTGATTTGGGCTGCCAGCCAGATCGTCGAGGCGCGCGATGCTGGTTTGCAGCCCTCGCGGCTGATGCGCGCCACACCCTACGAGATCCTGCGCTTCATCGGGCGCGGGGTGTCGCTGCGCGACTACCAGCGGCTGAAGGCTGCTTTGGATCGTCTGCAGTCGACCACGGTGGCTACGTCGATTCGCGAGACGAGCGGGCGGCGCCTGCATCGTTTCTCTTGGATCAACGAATGGAAGGAGCTAGCCGACGCTCGCGGCATGCCGCTGGGCATCGAGCTGATCCTACCGGACTGGTTCTACGCGGGCGTGATGGACGCCGCCCTGGTGCTGACCATCGACCCTGCGTACTTCCGGCTCACCGGAGGCATCGAGCGCTGGCTGTATCGCCTAGTGCGCAAGCATGGAGGCAAGCAACCGGAAGGTTGGCAGTTCGATTTCCGATACCTGCACCGCAAGTCGGGCAGCATGGCGCGGCCCTACGACTTCGCTTGCGATCTGCGCACCCTGGTCGCGCGGCAGTCGCTGCCCGGCTACGTGCTCGGTATCGAGCGGATACCGGAGAGCGCCACGGAACTGCTGACGTTCCGGCCTGTGTCGGTTACGGCACGGGGATAGTCTCGGTAAAACCTGTGGAAGGACCCGTGCTATCAGGCGTGCGGGGTATCGTGCTATCGGGCGTGTCTCTATCGTGCCATCAGGCGTGCGAAATCGCCTACAGACCAGAGCCAGCAAGAGCTACAGCCACCCTTAACTTCTCTAACCTAAAAGCTCTAACTTCTTGTAAAAGCGCGCCGTTTCGGTGGATAACTGCGATACGGCACGACCCTGCCGGCTTCCCAACAGGGAGGGTCGTGTCATGATCATTGCCGTGCTCAACCAGAAAGGCGGTGTCGGCAAAACCACGCTCGCCACGCACATTGCCGGCGAGCTGGCGATGCGCGGCCAGCATGTTGTCCTGCTGGACGCCGACCCGCAGGGTTCGGTTCTTGACTGGACGCAGCGGCGTGTCCAGCAGGGCTTACCACGTCTTTTCAGTGCCGTGGGCCTATCCCGAGAAACCCTGCACCAGGAAGCGCCTGAGCTGGCCCGCCGCGCCGATCACGTGGTTATCGACGGGCCACCGCGCATCGCCGGCCTGGCGCGCTCCGCGTTGTTGGCGGCCGAGCGTGTGCTGATTCCTGTGCAGCCCAGCCCTTACGACTTGTGGGCCAGCGCCGAGATGGTCGCGCTGATCCGCGAGG
Organism: Pseudomonas sp. FEMGT703P; assembly: GCF_002786345.1. Lineage (NCBI taxonomy): Bacteria > Pseudomonadati > Pseudomonadota > Gammaproteobacteria > Pseudomonadales > Pseudomonadaceae > Pseudomonas > Pseudomonas sp. FEMGT703P. The sequence goes on from NZ_PGCM01000005.1 coordinate 764,695, forward strand.
CGCAGGTGTTCCGGCCGCAGCTAGCGGCGGCCTTCGTCATCAATCGGCGCGTTAGCACCACCATTATCGGCCGTGAGGCGCGTGAGACTTTGACCGAGCAGCCTTTGCCGACGCTGCGTGCGGAGGTGCGCCAGCGCATCGTCTTCGCTGACAGCGTGGCTTCAGGGCGGCTTGCCCGCGAGATGGCTCCGGATAGCGCTGCCGCGCGCGAAATCTCCGCGCTGACCGATGAGTTGCTGCGGTGGACGGTATGACCCGCGAGCGCGGTAAGCGCACGACCATCGGCTTGCGTCCGCCAGCGAATCCGCACGCCGAGGCATGGGTTCGCCAGGGAGACATCGGTGGTCTGCAGAAGAGTGACCTCTTCACCGCGCGCCTGACCCTCGACATCACGCCTGCTATGCGCGCCCGCATCAAGGTTTCGGCGTTCACCCAGGGTGTGACGGTCGCAGATCTACTGCGAGCGTTGTTGGACCGCGAGTTCCCGGAGAACACGCTATGAACGTTCAGCCTTCGGTGTCCATGCCTGTACATCTGCCACCGCATGCAGTGCTCGCCGAGCAGACCGACGCAACGCAGCTGACCCGCGTGTCGCTCGCCGATATGGAGCGGCGCATCAAGCTCTACCTGCGCTTCGGTGAGCCTGCGTGCATCACCAGTCTCGACCACTGGCGACGAGTCGCGGTGTTCTTGCCGGGTGCCGTCTTCTGCCGTATCCGCTGGCAAGCCAACAACTACGGTGTGGTCCGTTGGCAGCTCATGGTGATGCAGGCCTGCACACCCCTGGACGTGGCGCAGCGCATTCCTGGTGTACTGCCTGGCGCACAGCTGCAGCTGCACGTCGAGGGTGAACCTGCCGTGCGCGCCGTGCTAGCGCAGATCGATGCGATAGAGGCGCTGGGTATCTCGCCGGCTGCCGTTTCGTCCGCGTATTGGCGTACGCTGGGCAACCGGCTCGACGCGCGCTTACCACTACCGGCGTACACCACCGAACGTCATGCTGCCTGGTTGGCAGGGAGGGCGCGGTCATGAGTATCGGCACCGTCCTGCGTTCTCGCTCGCGTCGGTGCGCTCGTCTTGTACAGATAGGGTTGTCTGTCTGCAGTCTTGCTGCGCTCGTCAGTGCGTCCTTCGTGCAACCCGATCCCCGAGTCATCTACAACGCTTCGGATAGCGTGCCAGTCGGCTGGTATCGCGTCGATCCAGCAGGTCTGCGGACCGACTTGCTGCCGGTTGGCAGCCTCGTGATGATCCGGCTGCCGGATGCCGCCGCTGCACTTGCCGCTCAACGCGGCTACCTGCCGATATCCATCCCACTGCTCAAGCGCGTGGGCGCGGTGGCACCGCAAGAAGTGTGCGTCGCGGGCGGGAGCGTGCGCATCGACGGCGTGCCGGTGGCTGTCGCGTTGCGTGTTGACCAGTTGGGCCGGCCATTGCAGGCCTGGCCGGGCTGTCGTCGGCTTCATCCTGGCGAGTTGTTCCTGCTGAGCACGACCAATACGGCGTCGTTCGACAGTCGTTATTTTGGGCCGGTTGGCGCATTTTCGGTGCTCGGCGTTGCGCATCCACTCTGGTTGGAGGAGGACCGATGATGGGTGCTGATTCGTTGCACGTCGCCGCGTCATTTGGCATGTCGTCATGCGTGCCGCAGTTGTGTCGTCGAGCATGCAGCTTGAGTGAATTCGCTCTGTGTTTTGCGCACCCTCCGGGGCAAGAAGCCGACGTGCATGCGTCTTGCCTCGAACGCGCTTGGTCAGCTGCCGTCATAGCATTCGCCAGCGGACTGGCTGGTAGCAGCACTGCATCGCCTGGTCGCTGGAGCCTGGGGCACACGCGACAGGCAAAAGCGGAAGGCAAGACAAAAGGGGGCGGCACTTGGACGCCCGTAACGCCAGTCTGCACGCGGGAGCGGAGCGGCACAGCGCTGCCCGTTCACCGTGCCGTATACGGCGTGCTATGCGCGCCGATGCCGGTATGCCTATGTGCTTCATACGCCACGCCACGCCGCGCCCTGACTTGCCGAGGGCACAGTTATGACCGATCGCCGTGATGACGACTTTCGCGTACGCCCTAGTGCGCCGAAGAACCGCGACCAGGGCTTCATTTCCAAAGTGATCAAGCAGGTCGGCAAGGCGGGTGGGAAATCGGCTGTGCGTCGGCCGTCACTGGCCAGTGGCAAGGGTCACCACACTGGCCAGCGTCCCGGCTCGCGCCTGGGGCGTGGCCACACCGCGGCGCGCTTCGCGGGTGCCTCGCTCACGTCATTTTCACGCCGGGTGACCATCAAGACCTTGCTGGTCAACCAGCGCCAGGCCAGCCCGCAATCCCTGGCCAAGCACCTGCGCTACATTGAGCGAGACGGTGCCGGTCGCGATGGTGAACCGGGTAGGGCCTATGGGCAGCAGGCGGACGATGCTGACCTTGGTGCTTTCAGAGATCGCTGTGTCGGCGATCGGCACCATTTCCGCTTCATCGTCGCACCTGAGGACGGTGTCGAACTGGACGACTTACGCACCTACACCCGGCAGCTGATGGGGCGCCTGGAGGCCGACCTGGGCACGCGTCTGGACTGGGTGGCGGTGGATCACTGGAACACCGACAACCCGCATACCCATATTGTCGTGCGCGGGCACGATGATACCGGCAAGGATCTCATCATCGCCGGGGACTATATCGCCCAAGGCTTCCGCCATCGTGCCGCTGAACTCGCCACCGAATGGTTGGGGCTTCGCACCGAGATGGAGATCCAGCAGACCTTGCAGCGCGAGGTGGAACAGGATCGCTGGACAAGCCTGGATCGCACCTTGCTGCGTGAGGCCGGCGACAATGGACTGCTGCAGATCAAACACCTCAACGAGTCGCGGTTACAGCGCCAACGCCTGCTGCTGATCGGTCGTCTGCAATATCTGCAGCGCATGGGGCTTGCCGAAGAAGTTCGCCCAGGCGTTTGGGTGGTCCAAGGCGATGCGGAGAAGACCTTGCGTACCTTGGGCGAGCGAGGCGACATCATCCGAACCCTTCAGCGCGCCATGAGTAGCCTGCCGCGTGAGCTGGCGGTGTTCGAGCCGTGTGAGGAGGGGCACACCTTGATCGGCCGGGTGACCGCCAAGGGGCTGGCCGATGAGCTGCGCGACCGGGGCTATTTGGTCATCGATGGGATCGACGGCAAGGCCCACTACGTTGCGCTCAATGCTGGTGACGAGTTGGTGAATTACCCCATAGGATCAGTGGTTGGGGTGCGCGGCTCAACTGAGATACGTGCTGCTGACCGCACCATCGCCACTCTGGCGAGTGACGGCTTGTACCGCACAGACCATCACCTGGCGGTTGCCAGGGGGTTGACACCGACTGGACGCGATCCGCAGCAAGTGGTGGCCGTTCACGTTCGTCGGCTAGAAGCTTTGCGTCGGGCTGGCATCGTGGAACGCCTGGCCGAGGGGTTATGGAGAGTGCCAGATGACTTGCCCGAGCGTGGCCGTCAGTACGACGTTGAGCGCCAGGGAGGGGTGGTTTTGGATCTGAAATCTCACCTGTCGATTGAGCGTCAGGCTCGCGTTATGGGTGCCACTTGGCTCGACCAGCAACTGATCGGGGGCGCGCGAGGATTGGCTGACCTCGGATTTGCTGGTGAGGTGAGGCAGGCCATTCAGCAGCGTGCCGACTTCCTGGTCGAGCATGGCCTGGCAGAGAGGCAAGGCCAGCGAGTGATACTGGTGCGCAACCTGCTGACAACCCTGCGTAATCGGGAGTTGATCCAGGCCGCTCAGGAGATCACCGCCGAAACCGGGCTGGAGCATCGACCTGTACATGAGGGACAGCGAGTAGCTGGCATCTACCGGCGAAGCGTCATGCTCGCCAGCGGACGTTACGCTGTGCTGTGCGACGCTAAGGGATTTAGCCTAGTGCCGTGGACGCACGTTATTGAACGGAGCTTAGGGCAGGTGATCGCTGCCAAAGTACGTGCAGGTTGTGTTTCATGGGAAGTTGGTCGGTCGGCAAGTCACGGAGTTTAAGGGGCCTGAGTAACGATTATTGAGGCCACTGGCCTGCAGTCCGCTTAGTTACTCGGCTGATTCTTGGGAGGCAGGACTTTTCAGTCCATCCTAAATGTATTCAGCAGTACTTCGCCTAAGTTGAATTAATTAAAATATTTTCACGGCTTCCTGTTGTATAAGTTGTTTTAATGTTTAAGAGGCAGGCAAAGGCTCTATATATGGGTGTGCTGTGTTTACCTTTGGTTATTTAGTAACGCCGATGGCGTTACTAAATTTTATAATAATGATGCGTGCAAGTTATTCTTCTGATATCTAAACCCACTCAATTTGTATGTTGTATTTGCCTAGGCTGCTAGCTAGTTTAGCTTGGTTTGGGTGAGATTTTATCAGTGCCAAATTTCCTCTCTTTGGATCTTGCCTAACGTCAACTTGAATGGAATCAAATCCCGCGGATAACGCTTCATGATAAATGACGCGCTTAATTTCAATATGTTGTAGTGCGGGTTTAAATATTTTTCCAACAGGTGTTAATGGTAATGATTCGAGTATTTCAATACGCTTTGGTACGGCAGCACGTTCGGGTATGTTTTGTGATGCATATTTCATCAGTTTTTCAGGTGTTATGTTGTGTCCGTTACTTAATTGTACATATACAACTGGCACTTCGCCCGCGTAGGCATCTGGACTGCCAATTGCAGCAGCTAATGCCACTGCCGGATGAGTCTGAAGGGTTTCTTCGATCATCTTTGGGTCAATATTATGTCCGCCACGAATGATTATATCTTTCTTGCGTCCTGTAAGCCAAAAATAGCCGTCTACATCTTGCCGGCCTAGATCGCCTGTGTTGAACCAAAGTTGGCCATCAATATCAATCCATATGCCATGGTTATGACTACGGTTAAGATAGCCGGTGAATACATTCGGGCCTTGAATTGCAATGATGCCGACTTCATTGGTCATGCTGTCGCGTATGTAATTGCCTTCTTCGCTTAGTACTACGGCCTTTATATTTTGATAAGGTAAGCGGATCCCAATAGAACCGATACGTTTTTCGCCATGTACCGGATTCAATGAAGATACACAAGTTCCCTCTGTGAGGCCATATCCTTCCAATATCTTCACGCCAATCTTTGACTCAAACTCACGAAGTAATTCAACAGGCATTGGGGCTGCGCCGCATATAGCATACTGTAAGGATTTAAGGCATTGGGTGGTGGGTGGGTTGTCTAGGAGTGCGGAGAATATAGTTGGTACGCCAGAGAATAGGTTGATTTTAAAGTGGTCAACAATATCCCAGAATTTATTCAATACGCCATCGCCACGGTAACCTTGCGGCGTTCCAATAATAACGTGGAAACCATGTGTCCAGGGCATGAGACCAGTCACAAGCTGGGCATTTACGTGGAAGAGAGGTAGGCCACAGAAAATTACTGTTCCAGGTTGCAGTGGGGAAATACTATTTGCAATAGCCCAGGCGTTAAATACCTCATTGCCGTGTGTTCTTATAGCTATTTTAGGTAGCCCGGTGGTGCCGCCTGTGCAAAAAAGAGATGATTGGTCGTGTTCGTTAATTACTCTTTTGTTGATAAGGTGGTTGCTAGGTTGGTCCTTCATTAATGAGCGTAGGTTATATATATTGTGGCTTTGATTGAGTAATAGAGCGCGTTGCGCAAGCCCATGTAAATAAAGTTTAAATTTTTCGTCTGAGTAGGGCTCCATTCCAACCCAGATAATATCCCGGATAGTATGAAGTTTATCTAATTGGCTTTCAACTTTCTCCCATATGTCGCTGCCGGGTGTTGGTGCCAGAGTGACAACGATTTTTGCTTTTGCCGTATTTAGTAACTCAGTAATTTGCTCGGCATCAAATAGAGGGTTAATAGCCATTACTCTGCCTGCTGCCTCGCCTCCCCAGATTGTGAAGTGTGTTTCTGGGAGGTTTGGGAGGATGAATGCAATGACATCGCTGTCTTTAATCGATAAGCTGCTAAATACATTTGCAGCGCGTGTTATGTCAGAGAAAAGTTCTCTATAACTCCATGTGTAACTTGATTTGAGGTTTGAGCTGTTGGTGAAGAATGTTAATGCAGGCTTGTCTCCATGCGTGTTTGCGCAGTGCATTAATGCAGAGTAAGTGCTATCGGATAAATTGTGATTTTCAAGTGGTGTTGCTTCAAAATTGGTTACGTCTTGAAGGTTTCTCATGGCCAAGATATGCTCTTTTATTTTTAATAATATAGGCGAATTGGTAGAATCTTTGTGAGATTCTAGAATTATATAAAGTTCTTCTATAAATATTAAGTTTTCTCGCGTTTGCTAGCGGTGGCTGTCATCGAGAAAGAATTTTATTTTTTCACCTATAGATTCAATAGCTTTTTTAGATTCTGGCATTACTCCATGAAATACTTGCCAGACATGCCACATTCCAGGCCATACGTCTACGCTGATTTTGGTCCCGCTTTTTTGAGCAATTGAAACTAAGTCAATCGAGTCGCTGAGTAATATTTCATCCGACCCCACTTGTATAAATATTTCAGGAAGTCCCTGGTAGTTTGCAAGTCGTGGCGATATTTCCGGGTTCGATAAGTCATGCTCACCAGCATAAGCGCTCGCCGCCATTTGTAGCTGATCAGTGCTTGAGAAAAACGGATCCTGCTTCAATTGTGAATTTATTGATGTTCCGCTAAAAGTAAGATCAGTCCAAGGTGATAGACAAATAAGTGCTCTAGGAAGAGCTTGTCCAGATTCTCTAAGGCGTATGGCCGTTGCTAATGCCAAGCCGCCACCAGCCGAGTCGCCTGCAATTATTATTCGATTGGTGGGTAAGCCAGTGGTTTCCTGTATCCATTTATATGCAGTAAGTGCGTCGTCCAAGGCAGCAGGGTAGGGATTCTCTGGAGCAAGTCTATAATCAATTAGAAGAACTCGGGTTCGCCCTGCTTTGGCGATGTGTGAGGCTAGTCCGCGATGAGTTCTTAGGGAACCTAAAACATAAGCGCCACCATGTAAGTATAGAATGGCTGAATCTGATATTTCATTATCGGGAATAAGCCATTCTGCTTTGAAAGTGTTAATTAATATATCTACTTTTGAAACGCCAGGGGCAATTTTGAAAATGTCGCCTGACTCGTCTCTCAGTTTTCGGGCTTCAAGGAAAGATAAGCCAGCTATTTTTTTTAACGAATGCTTAATATAGAGGCGTATTAAGAAGCTGCGAATGCTAGGCATAAAGCTAATCTCGTACAGTTGCGGGGTTCAGACAGTACAATATCTCAACTTCATCAAGAATCCCTCCTAAGTACGCAAGAATTCGTAGCTTAGCGACCGCTCTAGCTAGGCATTTATTAGGCACTAGTGCTTTTGAACTACTGTCTGCGCGTTATCGATATTGGTGCTTTAGGATACTTCCGCTTGAAAAATATCCGTCGTTATTATCACTGCGTGTACTTCCACACAGAGTCTGATGGCGAGATACATTCAAAAATGAAAACAAAAATATCAAAATGTCGAGATACATTTACACTTCGTCCCCTCGTGTATTTTACTGCGCTAATGAGTGCATCAACAGCTCAGGCGGTGTCCTTCACTTTTGGCGAGGTAGAAGGCCAATTTGATAGCAGTATCTCTATAGGTGCGAGCTGGGCAGTGAGATCTGCTGATCGTGACCTAGTTGGCTTGAGTAATGGAGGGCGTGGCAGCTCTATTACTGCTGATGATGGCAGGCTCAACTTTAAAAAAGGAAAAACCTTCTCAAAAATATTTAAAGGAATACATGATTTAGACCTCAAGTATGGTGATACTGGAATTTTTGTTCGTGGTAAATACTGGTATGACTTTGAATTAAAAGATGAGAGTCGTCTGCTATACGATATTGATGACAGCAATCGCAAGGTCGGCGCGCAATCCTCAGGGTTTGAGTTTCTTGATGCTTTCATATATCACAACTACAGCCTCGGTGATCTTCCAGGGTCTGTGCGACTTGGCAAGCAAGTGGTAAGTTGGGGGGAGAGTGTATTTATCCAAAACGGTATAAATGCAATCAATCCTATCGATGTTGCTGCTTTTCGTCGTCCTGGTGCAGAGATCAAGGAGGGCTTAATTCCGGTAAATATGTTTTATCTATCCCAAAGCCTAACTGACAGTCTGTCGGCTGAGTTGTTCTATCAACTAGAATGGGATCAAACTGTAGTAGATAATTGCGGTACATTCTTCTCAACCTCAGACGGCGCGGCAGACGGTTGCACAACAGGACTGGCTGCCGGTGGAAGTGATTTCAATCGCAACGATCCAAGTTACATATTTGTTCCCAGGCTGGGAGACCGAGATGCACGTGATCAGGGGCAGTACGGTGTCGCTCTTCGCTGGTTTGCTGAGGAGCTAAACAGCTCTGAGTTTGCTTTGTATGCGCTGAATTACCATAGTCGTACACCTTACGTAAGTACTACGATAAGCACAGCTAATCCATTTGCCTCTCCGGCATTTGGCGCTGGTAGCGCGGGGTATATGCTTGAATATCCGGAGGACATTCGCTTATACGGTGTCAGCATTCAAACCAATGTTGGCAGCGCTAGCGTGGCTGGGGAGATAAGTTATCGCCCAAACCAGCCGTTACAAATAAACTCAACAGATCTACTGGCTACTACTTTCAACGGTGGCGCGCTTTTACCTACTCAGCTGGCAAGTTCAGGCGTTCCAGGTGATCGTCTTTCGGGCTATCAGCGTAAGCCCGTAACACAAGCACAGTTAGCAGTAACACAGATATTTGATAATGTACTTGGTGCCGGCCGGCTAGCTGTAGTGGGTGAAGTTGGATATAACAATATTGCTGATATTGGTGAAGGCGAAGGCGATAAAGTTAGGTTCGGCCGAGATGCCGTGTATGGTTCCGGAGAGTATACACAGAATTCTCTTTTAGGCCCTAATGTCTGTCAGACTTTACTAAACAGTAGGCCGGATGATTGTAATTCTGACGGTTTTTATACAAAAAATTCATGGGGTTATCGTCTTCGCGCAAATCTTGAATACAGCAATGTAATTGCTGGTGTGAATTTGGTCCCAAACATTGCTTGGTCACATGATGTTGAAGGCTATGGACCAAATTTCAATGAGGGGAATAAGGCAGTTAGCGTGGGTCTTAGTGCTGACTATCTTAATACTTACACAGCAGCTATTAGTTATACCGATTTTTTTGGTGGGAAATATAATAACCAGACAGATCGAGACTTTCTTTCGGTGACTTTTGGTTTAACCTTTTAAAGGATTTCAATATTATGAATTTTCTCAAAGTCACTGTTGGTTCATTGATGCTCTGCACTGCAGTGTCTACTGCATTTGGATCTGTTAGTGCTGTTGATGCTGCTAAGCTGGGGGGGGGGTTAACTCCTTTGGGTGCTGAGGTGGCAGGGAACTTGGAAGGAACAATTCCTGAGTGGGTAGGGGGGCTTCCAAAGAATGCTGGCAAAACTAAAAATGGGTTTCGTGATGACCCATTTGCGTCTGAAAAGCCTTTGTTTGTGATTGATTCAAAAAATTATAAGCAATACATAGACAAGCTTTCGCCAGGACAGGTTGCTTTATTCAGTCGCTATCCTGAAACATTTAAGATGCCCATCTATGCATCTCACCGCACCGCCGGGTTGCCCGATTTTCTGGCTAATGACATTAAAGAGAACGCTCTTACGGCAAACCTTGTTGAAGGTGGAAATGGCGTGCAGAACTTCAAATCTGCTATTCCTTTTCCAATTCCTCAATCGGGGTTGGAAGTGATTTGGAATCACATTGCTCGATATCGAGGGGGGAAGATGAAGCGATTTACTACGACCATTGTTCCTCAAGCCAATGGCCAGTATGTTCCTACCAATAATGTTGAGGTTTTTGCTTATCGTGATCAGTTAGCTGATTACAATGCTTCAGAGTCTAGTAATATTCTGTTCTATTATATGTCTCAAATAACAGGGCCTGCTCGTCTTGCTGGTAATGTCTATTTAGTGCATGAAACACTCAACCAAGTAAAAGAGCCGCGGATGGCTTGGGTATACAATGCTGGCCAGCGCCGTGTGCGCCGAGCACCACAGATTTCCTACGATTCGCCGGGTGTTGGTTCTGATGGAATGAAAACATCAGATGGTCTAGAGTTATTTAATGGCTCACCTGATCGCTATGACTGGAAGTTAGTCGGTAAAAGAGAGTTGTACATTCCATATAACAGCTACCGTGCAGGCTCTCCTGATGTTGATTACAAGACTTTAATTCAGCCTGGACATCTCAATCCAGAGTATCTTCGATATGAACTACACCGAGTTTGGGAGGTAATAGCAACCCTGAAGGATGGTTCGCGTCATGTGTATGCGAAGCGTCATATGTTCATTGATGAGGATACTTGGACGATGTCTACTGCAGACCATTATGACGGGCGCGGTACTCTGTGGCGTGTCGGTGAAGCCCATTTGCAGTATTTCTATGAAGCGCAAACCAGTTTTCAAACTCCAGAGGTTATATATGACCTTATTGCTGGTCGTTATGCTGTGAACTCGTTGACCAATGAGCAACCTGTTGCTTACGACTTCAGTTATACCTCTTCAAAGAAGGATTTTACTCCGGCGGCTCTGCGTACTATGGGAGTTCGTTAGGTCAAATTAGCAGGGCTTCCGTGCTGGCGGCTCTGCTGTTTTATGCTATATTTTAGTTGTTTTATGTTTTTAAGTTTCGCTTTAATATTCAAGATTGACTAAGTATTGATTTGCTTTGTATCTGGTGGTCGTGATGTATTAATTTTTTCTCGAGAGTCTCATGTCCAGTAATTTAAATATGCCATCTACCGATCCCTTAGGTGGGCTTCCTAAAGTTCCGCAGCCTCATCTGCAGAGAGCGGTGCTGTCACAAATATTGCAAGAGTCTTCAAGTCGAGTAATTTTACTGCATGCTCCGGCGGGGTATGGAAAGACAACTATAATGGCCAGTCTTGCCCGTGCTAGTGGAGTTCAAATAGCATGGGTCTCGCTCTACGGGCGATCCATAGCTTTTTCTGATCTGCTTCAGCGTATTGGCTACGTTATTGATCCTAGTGTTGAACTGTGGGACGAGGTTGCCGTTGAGGCTCTGCTTATGCAGCAACGAACAAAGCTTTGGATAATGCTGGATGACTTCCCGCGCGCCGTGGACCGAGACTTTGATTCCGCGGTTGGACGGCTTTTGGCGTTACATGCCAATAATATCCAATGGTGGATAAGTTCTAGAAGGCGGCCGTTATGTAATGTCCCTCGACTGTTGCTGCAGGGGGATTTGCTTGAGGTAAGTGTTGCCCTTCTAAGGTTTACGTTAGACGAAGTAGTTGAATTTCGCTTATTGTCTAAACATCAATCGGTTAAAGCACAAGAGGTGTTTGACTCTACGCAAGGTTGGTGTGCGGCCGTTGCTTTTAATTTTATGTCAGGTGTGAATTCTGATGCACTGCTCGTTGAATATCTCCGTCATGAAGTTTTTGATAGGCTTTCGCCAGAGGCACGCTCCTGGTTGTTAACACTTGTCCATTTCAGCGCTTTTGATGAAGGTCTATGCTCTTATATTTTTGGTGAATATTCGTCTCGCTCAATTATAGAGGTCCTATCTGATGGTGGTGCATTTGTTGAGACGTCAAGTGCTGGCCCTAATTGGAAGCAAGTTTCGCCTGTCGCTGCGGAAATTTTCAGGAAAATAAACACGCCAAGTGAGTTGCGCACTTGTCATAGGTTGGCATGTCAGTATTTCATCCAATGTGGAGAGCTTAGGTTAGCAATTGATCAAGCTGTCCTTGCAGAGCAATTTGAAGTTGCAGCCAGTCTTTTAGAAAGTTTTACAGAAGCTCAACTTTTGAATGAGCAAGCTATATCAAAAGTTATTAGTTATCGAGAAAGGCTTCCTTCTGACTTGTTAGAGAGTACGCCGCGGTTAGTAATGATATTTTCCTTCACTTTTGCAATTGCTTCCCGGCCAGAGCGTGCGATCAATTGTTTAGATGCAATAGCAAAATTTCTACCAACACCAGATGCTGTCGAGCAGAAGCGATTATTGGCCTGTTGTCAGGCAATTTTAGGTGTTGCGGCTCATAACACTGGTGATAGTTTGAAGTCTCGCCAATATTGTCTTGAAGCGTTGGATAACCTGACCTTTGTGGACTGGCCTTTCCAGCTTGCGTGCTGGTCGACGTTGATTCAGCAACAACTATTTTGTGGAGAGCTAGTCGAAGCAGATGCAAATATTAAATCGGCTATGAAGGTTGCTCAATATACAGGCAATGTAGTGGCGGAAAGTGCTATTCAATTATATCAAGCGCTTAATTTTGAAAGCCATGGCGATTTAAACTCTGCGCTGCAAGTCATCGAGCGCCAGCTTCTTCTTTTGGACTCTAGTTTAGCTGCTCGATCAGCAATTCGGTCACGGCTTGTAGTGCGTCAGGCATATATTAACTTCCGGTTAGGTAACCTGAAATTGTCTCGGGAGCAGTTTGCAGATGGTTATCAACTCGGATTATCAAATGCTGATTCGATTAGTTTTCATGGTTTGGTTGGCTTGGCTAATTTGGCTTTGCTTGATGGGCATCCAATTCAAGCTACTGATTTGCTTGGTCAGGCAGAGCGTTGGTTGCGCGATAATGGTGTTGCAGAGAGTGTGTACAGAAGTATTCTTGATCAGAGTCAAGCCGCTATATTTATCGAATCCGGAGAGTTTATCAAGGCGCAATCGCTTCTTGAAGAGATTATCAAGCGCCATGGAGAGCCAAACTTTCTTGTGCAAGCTTTCGAGAAAGCAGATTTTCTTTATGAGACAAGGCGATTATTGGCTCGCGTCGAGCTTAAGCTTGGTCTCTATGAAAGTGCTGATCAGCGTCTAGTTCTAATTTCAAATGAAGCTAAGGCTCTGGGATTTTTGATAGCTTATTGTGACTCGGAGATTCTTCGCGCAGAGCTAGCCCTTGTGAGGGGGGACGAGTCATTAGCGGAGTCCTTGATAGTTAAATCAATAGAGAAGTGTCTTGTCCTCGACTATCGGTTGCCTCTTGAGTATCTGCAGCGAAATCTTCCTAAGTTATTTCGTCTAGCCGTTGCAAAAAATTCCGGTGGACTTTTGAGTAACAGAGAAATTGAAGTTCTCCGTTGTATCGAAGAGGGGTTGTCGAATCAAGAGATTGCAGATCGTATGTATATATCTTTGTATACAGTTAAAAGTCATGTCCAGCGTTTAAGTTTGAAACTAGAAGTCAAGCGTAGAACTCAAGCTGTATCGAAGGCAAAATCTCTTGGCTTGCTATAATTAGTTTGTAGATGTTGTCTGTATTTAGTGCTCGTATTAATTCATGCATGCTCTCTTGAGTTGCGTGGGTGTGCGTGTAATTTGTTTTAATATCATCGCTACAATATGTTCGTGCTATGTTTTTCGCTTGAGGATTTTGTTGGGATAAATAATTTTTATTTTCTCCGATATGTAAGTATTTAGGATGTGTTTAGGTTTAAGGGTGCTTGTGTTGCTTGTGTTGCTTGTTTGAAAACTTACCTGATATTTCCTTTGTTTCTTAAGGTATGTTTTTTGAAGTTCTATTTATTTTGTCGCGTTGATTGAGCTGTTTTTACAGTTTGCGTGCTTTTTATGATTTTATTACTGATTAGAATGTGGAGTGAGGAAGTGAAGACTTTGTTCATGGCTGTATTTCTCTGTAAGGGCGCTGAAAGATGAATTGTCATAATCATATCGTGCTTATTCATGGTACTTGGGCTAATGACCAGATATGGCGTCAAATGGCGGACGAGTTTAGGTGTCGAGGGTTCACTGTGCACACCCCAGTTTTGCGTCATCATGACCTGCCATTGGAGGAAGGAGCACTACTAATAGGTAATGTTGGTTTGCAAGATTATGTGGATGATCTTTGTACTTTTGTTCAGTCTCTTGACTCCGTGCCAATTATTGTAGGCCATTCGCTCGGAGGGCTTCTAGCTCAGCTAGTTGCAGCTCGCTGCAGACATAAAGCACTTGTTTTACTTGCGCCTGGGCCTATACCTCCAATATTCGGTGCGTATCCTTGGGCTCTGAGAATTTTCGCGCGCTATTTTCTACGTTGGGGGTTCTGGCGCAAGCCATTATTCCCTCCAAATTGGAAAACATGGGAAAAAGGTATTGCTAATCGGCAGCCCCTTATTATTCAGCGCGAGCACTTCAGTCAGCTTTGTGCTGACTCTGGAAGAGTTTATTTTCAGATGGTTTTCTGGTTTCTTGATCGGAATCATGCAGCTCGACTAGACCCAAAAGAGATCTGCGCTCCAGTTCTTGTGCTATGTGGCGAAGATGATCGTACTGTCAATCCACGAATTGCTCGTCAGACAGCGGCTCTCTATAGAAATGGGCGGTATGTTGAACTGCCGTCTTGTGGCCATCTTCTGATTGTTGGTCGATATGTTGAGGCTGTGATGTGTCATATCGATCGCTGGCTTGTTGATGTTGTTAGCCACGTAGAGCATCAAGCATACGGTTCGTCCAGTATTGATCCATCTTAGTGTAGATTCCTCAGCGACTAGATCTAGCTGTAATTAGATGCCAGGAGGATTTTATATAGAGCTCATTCTGGCAAGGTCAGGGCTGATTTCTTTGTTTTTCCCCTTACTCCATTTTAAGACTCATGGGGAGCGAGGTCTAATGGAACTACGACATCTTCGCTGCTTCCTTGCAGTTGCCGAGGAGTTGCACTTTGCGCGTGCAGCTGAACGGTTGCATATCGAACAATCACCCCTGTCGCGTGCAATCAAGGAGTTGGAGGAGGAACTGGGTACGCAGCTGTTCTTGAGAACCACGCGAAGCACGAAACTTACGCACGCTGGTCGGTTGTTCTTGGAGCATGTGCCACGTGTCTTCACTGCGCTGCAGCAGGCGCGCGATAGTGTGAAAGCCGCTACGAATGGGTTTCGCAGCCAGCTGCGGATAGCGCTTTCAGATGGAATCTCTCCTTCACGCTTTTCCTCTTTCCTAGCGCTCTGTCGAGAGGAGGAGCCGGAAGTCGAGATTCGCCTGTTTGAAGTTACTCTGACCAAGCAGATCAAGGGGTTGCTCGATGATCTGTATGACGCAGGCTTTGCTCAATCGAGTGATGTTGGCGATGGCATCATTGCCACTCCGGCCTGGAGCGAGCCACTGATGGTGGCGGTGCCTGCACGACATCCGATCTTGTCGTACAAGCGAATTCCGGTTGAAGAGTTACTGCGCTACCCACTGGTCCTCTGCGACCCAGAAGTTTGTGAAGGGCACGCTCGCCAAGTCGAACGTTTTTTGCGCCAAACCGGCTCGGAGCCTCTGGTCGCGGAACAAGTATCCACTTGCGATCTTATGATGGCGCTCGTGGCTGCGGGGTTTGCGCTGGGTTTGACGGGGGAATCGAGCATTGCGGCCGGCAGGGTGCCAGGGGTAATAGGTCGCCCCCTGGCAGGAGTGTGCCCGCTGCTGACGACTTATCTTTTGCATCCGATGCGTGAGTCTCCGCAGGCGTTGAGTCGGATCATCCAGCGGGTACAGGCCATCGAATCCGTTGAGGTGACTTAGGGGCATCGATATTACACAGAGCATTTGGAGGGGCTTGAGCAATGCGGAAATATTTAGTGATACTTTGTGTTCTGTCCCTGGCTGCCTGTGGTGAACCCGATACGCAGGTAGCGCCAAGGATACCTTCGGTAGATGAGCTGGCCGCCGATCCTGATACGCTGAAAAAACTGCGCCAACAGTGCAAGCTGGATCGAGACGAGCTGGGTAACCAGTTGTGCAGTCGCGTTGCCGAAGCCACCCGCAAACGATTCTATGGTGATGGGATGGTGCCCTATACGCCTTCAGATGAACCGCCCAGGTTCTAACCGTGTGAAAAAGCGCGGATGTCGGGGCATGAATAGAGGCCCCGAAGGGGCAGCGGCACCCTCTCCGCAGAGGAGTCTCTTGGAAGACTGTGGCCAAACCCTAGCCCTGCGTTCGGCAAGGTCAGGACCAAGATTCAGGTTGCAGGAAGTAAAGCGGCAGCGTTCAGCCGTCTGTTCCCGCAGTACGCAATACGTTCTGACTTGCGGCGGTTTTCCTCCTTTCGCCCTTGCATGAATTGATGCGCTCCAGTCCAGTTTTGTCCCGATAAAGGTCTTTGACCAGCACTGACCCGACACCGAATCTCGACACTGCAGCCAGTATTCTGGGTTGCATTTCTAGGGGAGTCGGAGCTGGGACATGCAAGGGACGAATGTGCTGTTCGGACAGATCGCCGCCGTTTTCGGCATCGTGATCACAGGCGTGTGGGGTGCCACGCAATGGACAGCCGTCGCCCTGGGCCATCAGGTACGCCTGGGCCCGCCCTGGTTCGACTGCTTCGGTACGCCGGTCTATTACCCCTGGCGGCTGTTCGACTGGTGGTTCTTTTTCGGTGCATATGCCCCACAGATTTTCGATACCGGTGGTGCCATCGCCGCTGCCAGCGGCATGGTAGCTGTGGGCGTCGCCATCGCTATGTCAGTCTGGCGGGCGCGTCAGTCGCGTCTGGTCACGACCTATGGCTCGGCGCGCTGGGCCGAGGCTGCTGACATTCATTCGGCGGGCCTGGATCGGCCGGCCGGTGTCTTCCTTGGGCGACATGACGATCAGTACTTGCGCCACGATGGGCCGGAACATGTCCTGGCTTTCGCACCGACTCGATCGGGAAAGGGGGTGGGCCTGGTGGTTCCCACGCTGCTGAGTTGGCCAGCTTCCGCCGTCATCCACGACATCAAGGGCGAAAACTGGAACCTCACCGCAGGTTGGCGTTCGCGTTTCTCGCACTGCCTGTTGTTCAACCCTACCGATCCACATTCGGCTGCCTACAACCCATTGCTGGAGGTGCGTCGAGGGGCGCATGAGGTGCGCGATGTGCAAAACATCGCCGACATCCTGGTGGATCCGGAGGGCGCGCTGGAGCGCCGCAACCATTGGGAGAAGACCTCGCACGCTTTGCTGGTCGGCGCCATCCTGCACGTGCTCTACGCCAGCGAGGACAAGACGTTGCGTGGTGTCGCCAACTTCCTGAGCGACCCGGAATGTCCGTTCGAGGTGACGCTGCACCGGATGATGACGACGCGGCATTTGGGCGACGGAGCGCATCCGGTGGTGGCATCCGCCGCCCGCGAGGTGATGAACAAGAGCGAGAACGAACGCTCGGGGGTGCTGAGCACCGCCATGTCGTTCCTTGGCCTGTACCGCGATCCCACGGTAGCGCAGGTGACCTCGCATTGCGACTGGCGCATCGCCGACCTGATCGCTGCCAAACATCCGGTTTCGCTGTATCTGGTAGTGCCGCCTTCGGATATCAGCCGCACCAAGCCGCTGATCCGCCTGATCCTCAACCAGATCGGCCGGCGCCTCACCGAATCACTTGACGGCAGCGATGGGATAGAGCGGCGGCACACCTTGCTGCTGATGCTCGACGAGTTTCCTGCGCTGGGTCGGCTGGACTTCTTCGAGTCGGCGCTGGCGTTCATGGCCGGCTACGGCCTGCGTGCATTTCTGATTTCGCAGTCGCTTAACCAGATCGACAAGGCCTACGGGCAGAACCATTCCATCCTGGACAACTGCCATGTGCGGGTGACGTTCGCCACCAACGACGAGCGCACGGCCAAGCGTATTTCTGAGACGCTGGGTACCGCCACGGAACTGCGTGCACAGCGCAACTATGCGGGCCATCGCCTCGCACCGTGGCTGGGGCACCTGATGGTGTCGCGTCAGGAAACGGCGCGGCCGCTGTTGACGCCGGGGGAAGTCATGCAGTTGCCGCCGGACGAGGCGGTGGTGATGGTGTCCAGCGTTGCGCCGATCCGGGCCAGGAAGCTGCGGTATTACAGCGATGCCAACTTCAAGCGGCGTGTGCTTCCTCCGCCGGCTCTCGCAGGTGGGCGCTATGCCGACGCACCGCCAGTGCGTACGGATGATTGGAGTGGTTTGGCTGTTCCGGTAGCACCAATGTTCCCTGGGCTCGGCGATGACTCGGCTGCCGCTGTCGAAGAGGGTGGGCCTCGGCGTCAGCCCGAACTGTCCGATACCGTCGTCTATAACCCGGAGCAGGGGCCTGCCTGCAGCGACCTGGCGCTACTCGATGATGACGAACTGCAGCCAGTTCTCCCTCGCCAGTTCGATCCTGCCATGCAGCGTGTTGTCCGGCTGGCTGCCCTTGACCCCGACGACGGAGTCCAGCTATGAGCCAGTACCGCCTCAACCTGTTTATCCAGCCCGAGCATGCACGCCGCCTGGACGAGTTGTCCGCCAAGAAAGGTGTGTCCAAGTCCTCCATCGTCGCGGCGGCCCTGGCCTCCTGGCTGTCGTCGGAGGCTGGCGACCAGCGCGAGGTCGCCATCGCCAAGCGACTGGATCGCCTGTCACGCCAGTTCGAGCGTCTCGAGCGCGACCAGACCATCGAGATCGAGACGCTGGCGTTGTTCGTGCGCTATTTCCTGACGGTCAGCACGCCTGTCCCCGAGGCGCACCAGGAGGCGGCCAAGGCCCAGGGCAAGGCACGCTTCGAGCAGTTCGTGGAACAACTCGGTCGCCACCTGCTGCGGGGCCGTAGCCTAGTGCGGGATGTGGTTGATGAATTGCACCCGAATAGCCCGGGTGTGAATGAATCGGTGCAAGGCGAAGCGCAGGAGCGAGCTTCATGAGCGCCGCGCCGCAATCGTTCATCGCCGACTCGCAGGATCGGCGTATCCGTATGTTGCGCACGGCGATGGGGCCGGTGATCGCCGCCGCGCTCGAAGATCCGGACGTGGTCGAGATAATGCTCAACCCTGACCGCACATTGTGGGTGGATCGCCTGTCATCGGGGCGTGCGCCGCTGGGCATGGAGCT
Source organism: Pseudomonas sp. FEMGT703P (assembly GCF_002786345.1). Classification (NCBI taxonomy): domain Bacteria; kingdom Pseudomonadati; phylum Pseudomonadota; class Gammaproteobacteria; order Pseudomonadales; family Pseudomonadaceae; genus Pseudomonas; species Pseudomonas sp. FEMGT703P. The sequence continues at coordinate 783,552 of NZ_PGCM01000005.1, forward strand.
ATCCGAGGCGGATGGCGAGCGCATCATCCGCCTGGTGGCCGCTCACGTCGGCGCAGAAGTGCATCGTGGCCAACCGTTGCTGACTGCTGAGCTACCTGAAACCGGCGAGCGCTTCGAAGGCGTGTTGCCACCGGCCGCACCGGGACCGGCCTTCGCCCTGCGCAAACGGGCTGTGGGCGTCATTCCGTTGGAGCGCTACGTGGCGGACGGGATGATGACCGCCGCCCAAGCCGAGTTTCTGCGCGGCGCGGTACGCGAGCGAAAGAACATCTTGATTGCCGGCGGCACAAGTACCGGCAAGACGACGCTGGCCAATGCGCTGCTAGCTGAGATCGCCAGTACCGGTGACCGTGTGCTGGTGCTAGAAGACACCATCGAACTGCAATGCACCGCGCGCGACCACGTACCACTACGCACCCGCGCGGGTGTGGTGTCCATGCGTGAGCTGGTACGCGCCACCATGCGGTTACGTCCTGATCGTGTGGTGGTGGGCGAGGTGCGCGGCGGCGAGGCGCTGGATCTCATCAAAGTGTGGGGCACCGGCCACCCGGGCGGTATTGCCACCATCCATGCCGGCTCCGCTCAGGGCGCACTGCTTCGCCTAGAGCAATTGGTGCTCGAGGTGGCCATGAACCCGCCGCGCGCACTGATCGCCGAGGCGGTCAATGTAGTGATCTCCATCGCTGGTCGCGGCCGGCTGCGTCGTATCTCGGGCATCGCTCGCGTGACCGGTTTCGACGATGCCTGTTACCACCTGGCGGATGCTCTAGGTGGTTCACTGGACGACCAGCTCACGCCTTTTTTCCTCCCCCCGCCCCCGCCTGGAGAGCTGCCATGATGCAGACAGACGCCCGTGTTTCCCGCTATTCCGTAGATCCGGTCTTGCGCTGCCTGAGTCGCTTCGCCGGGTTTGTGCGGCAGGAGGTTCTACTAGCCTTCGTCATGCTGACGACAGCCGGTACGGCGAGGGCGGCCGGCTCTTCGATGCCCTGGGAGGGGCCGCTCGAATCCATCCTCGAGTCCATCCAGGGGCCGGTCGCGCGCATCGTGGCGGTGATCATCATCATTGCCACGGGGCTGGCGCTGGCCTTCGGCGATACTTCGGGCGGCTTCCGCAAGCTGATCCAGATCGTCTTCGGCTTGAGCATCGCCTTCGCCGCATCCTCGTTCTTCCTGTCCTTTTTCAGCTTCTCCGGCGGGGCGGTCGTATGAGCACGGAAAACGACCTGCCGGGCTTCGAGGTGCCGCTGCATCGTTCGCTGACCGAACCGATCCTGATGGGTGGTGCACCCCGCACCGTGGCCATTGCCAACGGTACGTTGGCTGCGGCCGTTGGATTGGGCCTGCAACTGTGGTTGCCGGGGCTGGTGCTGTGGCTGGTTGGTCATGCGCTCGCGGTCTGGGGCGCGCGGGTTGATCCGCAGTTCATGCAGGTGTTTGCTCGGCACCTCAAGCACAAACCGCTGCTGGACGTGTGAGGGGGAGGTACCGCAATGCTGAACCTCACCGAATACCGCCGGCTCCCGGCGCTGCTCGCCGACTGGCTACCCTGGGCGGGCCTAGTCGCCCCCGGTGTCGTGTTGAACAAGGACGGCTCGTTCCAGCGTACGGCGCGTTTCCGGGGCCCCGACCTCGACAGTGCAACGCAGGGTGAACTGGTGGCCACCACGGCAAGACTGAACAACGCACTACGCAGGTTCGGAGCGGGCTGGGCGTTGTTCGTCGAGGCCGAGCGTTGCCCGGCCGCAGGTTATCCGCAATCGGACTTTGCCGAGCCACTGTCCTGGCTGGTGGACGAGGAGCGCCGCGCGACGTTCGAGGAAGGTGGTAACCATTTCGAGAGCCGCTACCACTTCACGCTGCAGTACCTGCCGCCGGAAGAGTCGCATGCCCGTGCTGCCAAGCTGATCTATGAAAACACCTCGACGGTCGGTGTGGACTGGCGCGAGCGTCTCACTGGCTTCATCGCGGAAACCGAGCGCATCTTCGACCTGCTCGCGGGCGTAATGCCGGAGATCGACTGGCTCGATGACGAGGAAACGCTGACCTATCTACACGCGACCGTCTCGACGCGGCGTTATCGCGTCGGCGTTCCGGAGGTGCCGTTTCACCTCGATATGTTGCTAGCCGACGTACCGCTGCTCGGTGGCCTGGCACCGATGCTGGGCGATGAGCACCTGCGTGTAATTACCCTACGTGGATTCCCGACATCAACCTGGCCGGGAATCTTGGATGACCTCAATCGGCTTGGCTTTGCCTATCGCTGGAGTACACGCTTCCTCTTTCTGGACAAAGACGAAGCTGAAAGGGAACTCGGTCGCCTGCGCCGCCAGTGGTTTGCCAAGCGCAAAAGCGTGCTGGCGCTGTTGCGCGAGACCCTGTTCCAGCAGGAAAGCCCGCTGCTTGATACCGACGCCAGTAACAAGGCGGCGGACGCGGATGACGCCTTGCAGGCGCTGGGCAGCGATCAGGTCGCCTTCGGTTTTCTGACCGCGACCGTGATAGTTCTCGATCATGATATTGGCTTTGCCGACGAGAAGCTGCGCAGAGTGGAGCGCGTCATCCAGGGGCGCGGTTTTGTCACCATTCCTGAAACCCTCAATTCAGTGGAGGCATGGCTGTCGTCTATTCCGGGCAACGCCTACGCCAATGTGCGCCAGCCTATCGTCTCCACGCTGAACCTTGCGCACCTGATGCCATTGTCAGCAGTTTGGGCCGGGCCGGAGCGCAACGCTCACCTAGACGGTCCGCCGTTGATTGTGACCCGCACCGAGGGTGCAACGCCTTTCAGGCTGGTGACACATGTCGGCGACGTAGGGCACACGTTGGTCGTCGGTCCTACGGGCATGGGCAAGTCGGTGCTGCTCGCCACCCTGGCGCTACAGTTCCGCCGTTACCCGGGATCACGCATCTTCGTCTTCGACATGGGGCGCTCGATGCGCGCGACGGTGCTGGGGCTGGGCGGCGAATATTACGACCTGGGTGCCGATGGCGCGATTGCCTTCCAACCGCTCGCGCGCATTGATAAAGAGAGTAGTCGCACTTGGGCGGCCGAGTGGGTCGAAGGGCGTCTGCTGCAGGAGGCTGTTGTCGTAGGTCCTGATGAAAAGGCGGCTATCTGGTCGGCGCTCGGCAGCCTCGCGGGGGCTCCTGTCGAACAGCGCACGCTCACCGGCCTGTCGGTGCTGCTGCAGTCGAACGTGCTGCGCCAGGCGCTGGCACCCTATGTGCTCGGTGGCGCTCACGGCAAGCTGCTTGATGCCGACCTCGACTACCTGAGCATGGCTGATGTGCAGTGCTTCGAGATGGAGGAACTGATGCACAGCAAGGCTGCAGTGCTGGCTGTTCTGGGCTATTTGTTCGCGCGCCTGGAGGAGCGTTTCGATGGTGCGCCAACGCTGCTGATCCTCGACGAGTCTTGGCTGTTCCTCGACGATCCGGTCTTCGCCGCGCGCATCCGTCAATGGCTCAAGACGCTACGTAAGAAGAACGTCAGCGTCATCTTCGCCACGCAGTCGCTGGCCGACATCAAGGACTCGAGCATCGCCCCGGCGATCATCGAGAGCTGCGCGAGTCGCATCTTCCTGCCTAATCCGCAGGCGAGCGAGCCGCAGATTCGCACGATTTACGACGGCTTCGGCCTCAACGGGCGGCAGATCGAGATCGTCGCCACCGCTCAGCCCAAGCGCGATTACTACTACCAGTCCCGCGCAGGCAATCGACTGTTCGACCTCGACCTGGGGCCGGTCACGCTTGCGTTTGCCGCAGCCTCGACGCCTCAAGATCAGCTCGCCATCGACGGTGTACTACGCGATTGCGGGGTGCCGGGCTTCGCCGAAGCCTGGTTGCGTCATCGCGGCCTCGACTGGGCTGCCGAGCTGCTGCCATCCGCGCCCTCAACGTCGCCCTTGCTCGCGTCCCATCGACAGGAGAACCAGCTATGAAGCTACTACCCTTGCTCAAATCCAGGCTGACTGCTCTCGCCGTAGCCAGTGTTCTGGCTGCCGCGCAACCGGCGCACGCTCTGTTCGGTGTCGGCGACATCGTGCTCGACCCCACCAACCTGGTGCAGAACACGCTGACGGCGGTTCGTACACTGGAGCAGATCAACAACCAGGTGCAGCAACTGCAGAACGAAACGCAGATGCTCAGTAACCAGGCACGTAACCTGGCTAACCTCGATTTCAACGTCATCAATCGCTTGCGCGCGTCGCTGGCTAGGAGCGAGCAGCTGATCGCAGAGGCCCAGGGACTGGCCTACGATGTGCAGAACCTCGACAGCGAGTTCGCCCGGCTGTACCCGCACGAGTACACCGCCACCGTCAGCGGCGACCAGATGTATCGGGATGCCCGCGAGCGCTGGGAGCACACCCTCGATAGTTTGCACACTGCGATGCGCATGCAGGCGCAAGTCTCACGAAACCTGAGCGAGGACGAAAGCGCGTTGATGGATCTGGTGGGCCGCAGTCAGTCGGCCACTGGAGCCCTGCAGGCCATGCAGGCGACCAACCAGTTGCTTGCCCTGCAGGCTAAGCAGTCCATCCAGGCGCAGCAACTTCAGCTCACCCAGGATCGTGCCGCCTCCCTTGAGCTGGCGCGGCAGGCCGCTGCCAGCGAGCGTGCCCGCGAGGTGCGTCGCCGTTTCCTGGGCGCGGGTACTCCGTATACACCGCACGTAGTGCAGCTCTACGGGAACTGACGAGAGGCTCGCCATGAATGACGTGACGGTCATCGACCGCTTCCTCGATACGTTCTCGCGTTATATCGACTCGGGCTTCGGGCTGCTGCAAGGCGAGGTCGCTTACCTGACCGCCACGCTTATAGCCATCGACATGACGATCGCCGGGCTCTACTGGGCGCTTGGGCATGCCACAGGCCAGGGTGAAGACGTGATGGCGAAGCTGATTCGCAAGGTGCTCTACGTCGGTGCTTTCGCTTACATCATCGGTAACTTCAACTGGCTGGCAGGCATCGTCTTTCGTTCTTTTGCCGGGCTGGGCCTCGCGGCGACCGGCTCACTCAGCATGGAGACCTTCCTGCAGCCGGGGCGACTGGCGAAAACCGGCATCGACGCTGGCGCTCCGATCCTGGAGCAGATCGGCGAGATGACCGGTTTTCCCGAGGTGTTCGTCAACCTCGATCCCATCGTCATCCTGTTCCTGGCCTACCTGGTGGTCATCGTCTGTTTCTTCGTTCTGGCGATACAGCTGTTCATCACCCTGATCGAGTTCAAACTGACCACGCTCGCAGGGTTCGTGCTGGTGCCCTTCGCGCTGTGGAACAAAACCGCCTTCCTCGCCGAGAAGGTGCTGGGCAACGTTGTGTCCTCGGGCGTCAAAGTGCTGGTGTTGGCGGTGATCGTCGGCATCGGTACGGGATTGTTCGCCGAGTTTCAGGTGCATCCCGACGAGCCCTCCATCGACCACGCGCTGGTGATCATGCTGGCCTCGCTGGCGTTGCTCGCCCTGGGGATCTTCGGTCCGGGCATCGCCACCGGGCTGATTTCCGGTGGCCCGCAGTTGGGGGCGGGGGCAATGGCCGGTGCTGCGCTTGGCACTGCAGGCATGGCTGTCGCCGCAGGTGCGGCCGCTACGGGGATCGGTGCCGCGGTTGCGGCCGGAGCGCGCATGGCTCCGGGAGCGAAGCTGGCTGCCGGAGTGCGCTCGCTCAGGAGTCGGTTTGCTGGTGGAGGGGGGAGTTCATCTGACGGCAGTGCGGCTGCCCTTGGCAATGCGCCTCAGGGCACCACCGATACCAAGGCGCAACCCGCCTGGGCCAGACGTCTGCAACGACGCCAGCAGATCAGCCATGCCGCCTCCACCGTCGCGCATACGCTGCGCGGTGGCGACAGCGGCGGTGCTGGCAGTGGCCCGAACCTGCGGGATTCGGATGCATAAGGAGGACGAATCATGCGTTTCAGACGACCACGGGTGCGCTACGCCGAGGCACCGCAACCTTCCACGCCGTACCAGGCTGCTGCACAAGCGTGGGATGAGCGAATCGGTTCGGCCCGCGTGCAGGCGAAAAACTGGCGCCTAATGGCCTTCGGCTGTCTGGTGCTCGCCCTGCTGATGGCGGGTGGCTTGGTCTGGCGCTCTGCGCAGTCCATCGTCACGCCTTATGTAGTGGAGGTGGACAGGTCTGGCCAGGTACGCGCAGTTGGCGAGGCCGCCGCAACCTATCGGCCAGCCGATGTGCAGGTTGCCTACCACCTGGCGCGCTTCATCACGCTGGTACGTTCGCTATCCATCGATCCGATCGTAGTGCGACAGAACTGGCTCGACGCGTATGACTACACCACCGATCGTGCTGCCGCCGTGCTTAACGACTATGCACGCACTAACGATCCGTTCGCCCGCATCGGCAAGGAGTCGGTAACGGTACAGGTGATCAGTGTGGTACGGGCCAGCGATACCTCATTCAACGTGCGCTGGACGGAGCAGCGCTTCGTAAACGGTGCACATGTAGGTATCGAGCGCTGGAACGCTGTGATCTCCACCGTCCTGCAAACCCCGCGTACAGAGCAGCGCCTGCGCAAGAACCCGTTGGGCATCTATGTCAACGGACTGTCGTGGAGTCGCGAGCTCGATGCGTCCGAAGGAGCCAAGCCATGAATCTATTTCGCACACCAGTGTTCTCTGTGGTCTTTCTGGCCCTGGTCGGCTGTTCCAGTCAAAGCAAGCCACCCCCTCGTATCTCGCTTGACGAGCCGGTGCAAGCGCAGCCGCTGCCTGAGCCACCGAAGCCGTTGGAGGTGGTGGAGGTGCCCAAGGTTTTGCCGATGCCAGGGCAGATGAAGCCGTTACCAGACGAAGCCAGTTCGGCCCCGGAGCCTGTCGACGAGAAGGTGAGGGTGTCGCGGGCGAACCAGGAAGCGAGGGTGGCACCCACGCGCGAGGGTTACGTCAATGCAATCCAGGTTTGGCCCTACAGCGACGGCGCGCTATACCAGGTCTATGCCGCGCCGGGGCGGGTGACCGTAATTTCGCTGCAGGCCAGTGAGGAGCTAGTGACGGTGGCCGCGGGCGATACGGTACGCTGGATCGTTGGCGACACCTCCAGCGGCACCGGCGATGCGTTGCGCGTCAACGTGCTGGTCAAGCCAATTCGATCGGGTCTCGAGACCAACTTGGTCATCACCACCAATCGGCGCACCTATATGATCGAGCTGACCTCCACCGAGCGTGCCTGGATGGCCTCGGTGTCCTGGGATTACCCAAAAGATAGGATGCTGGCCTTGCAGCGCCAGGCGCAGGCCGCTCAGATGAGTGCGCCAGTCGATACCGGCCTCGCGCTTGAGAAGATCCGCTTTCGCTACGCAATTAGTGGCAGCAACCCGCCGTGGCAGCCGCTACGAGCCTTCGATGACGGCGAAAAGGTCTACATCCAATTCCCTGCTGGAATCGCGCAAGGCGAGTTGCCACCGATGTTCGTGATCGGAGGGCTGGGCGATGGGCAATTGGTCAACTACCGTTTCCGCTCGCCGTATTACATCGTGGATCGGCTGTTCGGCGCGGCCGAGTTGCGCCTGGGCGGCGACAAGGGCGACGTGGTGCGCATCGAGCGCACGGACGGTGTGGCCCGGGGGAACTGAGCATGAGTCAGGACAACACCCCAGACCTTGCCGCGCCGCAGGCGGACAAGGTTCCGCCCGAAACGGTAGCGCTGCGCGCCCAGCCGCGCCCGGTCACGCGGTTGAACCGGCGTACCCTGGCGGTGCTTGCCGGTGGGCTCTCCGCTGCGGTGCTGGGGGCCACCATCTGGTCGTTGCAGCCGCCGAAGCCTCGGGTAGGGAGCGATCCGGCGGAGCTGTATAACGTCGACCGCGTTTCTCGCTCCGAAGGGCTTGAGCGGCTGCCCTCGGACTATTCCAAGCTGTTGCCGTCGGCGCAGCCGCCCGAGCTGGGACCGCCGCTGCCGGGCGACCTTGGCCCAGCCATCGTGCAGTCGCAGCGCCCCGCCGCATCCAGCTACACGACATCCGGGCATGATCCAGCCGAGGCCGAGCGGCTGGCTCGGCTGAAGGAAGCGGAGGAGGCGGCCGCCTCGTCGGTGTTCTTCCACACGGGCAGCCAGCGCCCAGCTGTGGCTGCGTCCGCAGAGCCGGTTACAGAGACATCAGTACTGGCGGGTTTCGATCCGCTGGCTGCCGGTCCCGCCTCGACAGCGGCGCAACCCGTCGATCCGACAACTGTGCAAAATCGGCAGGAGCAGAAAGAGGCGTTTCTGCAAGCCGGCTCTACGGAGATCCGCAATTCCGGGAGCCTGCAGTTGCCCGCGTCGCAGTACCAGATCATGGCTGGCACAGTGATTGCCGGTGCGCTGGTGACAGGCATCAAGTCGGATCTTCCGGGAGACGTGATTGGCACCGTGACGGAGCCCGTCTATGACACGGCGACCGGCAAGTACCTACTGATCCCACAGGGTTCGCGCATCCTCGGTCGCTACAACAGCCAGGTTAGCTACGGGCAGAGCCGCGTTCAGGTGGTGTGGAGTCGCATCATCCTGCCGGACACCTCTTCGCTGACGCTGGACAACCTCGTGGGCACTGATCCGGCCGGCTATGCCGGCCTGGAAGATGGCGTCGATTGGCACTGGGATCGCGTCTTCGTCGGCGCAGCACTGACGACGCTGCTAGGCATCGGCGCCGAGCTGGCCGCGCCGGAGAATCACCAGGATGGTGATCGCGTCATTATCGCTGGCCGTGATGGCCTGCAGGATAGTGTGAACCAGGTTGGCCAGGAGATGACCCGGCGCAACATGAACATCCAACCCACATTGACCGAGCGACCGGGGCTGCTGGTGCGGCTCATCGTAAACAGGGATCTGGTGCTGCGGCCCTACCAACCGTTGTTCTTCAATCGGGGGGCTTCACGATGAACCACACACGTAAGCTGCGGCTGGGACCGCTGCCCAAGACAGAGAGCATGAAGCTGACATTCGTGTGCCCTACCAGTCTGAAAGCTGAGCTCGACCGCTACGCTGAGCTGCACGCGCAGGCTTATGGTGAGATAGTCGATGCATTAACACTGATCCCGCATATGCTGGAGGCGTTCATGGCCGGGGATAGGGGGTTCAAAAAGGGGTAGTGAACTTCATGAGGTTCAAGCGGAAGCCATTCGGATATATTTCGGTGCCCAGAATAGTCCCGGATGAGTTTCCTGCGGTATGCCAAGTTCGCCAGTCGCCCCATACCACGTTTTTTCAAGCAATTCATCAGGCGAGTGCTAGAGCACTGGACGCCTATTACCGTCATCCTCGCCTTCCTCGCCACTGGGCTTAGCGTTCTTACTCTGTATACCTATGCCCGTGCCATCGGCCGAACGGATCTTTTCATGGTAGCCATCGACGCCAAGTCGTCCTTGGCTGCCTGGTTGCTACTGGTAGGGCCGATCATGGTGTCCTATCTCTGTGTCCTGACGACTACTACTTGGCTGTACGGATTTTCAGTCTCGATGTTTTCCCGATGCCGCAGTAGGATCAATCGAGCCGCTCTCTGGCTGTTGTTTCCGCTAGTGATCGGTTTCAGCACGTGTATCGTTTTGGTGTTCTGCTTTTTCGATCGATTGGGTGCAACTGTTGCTGTTGTGATTGTCGCCCTTGCCACTGTAATTGGGCTGGTAGCGATCCTGCCTTTCAAGCGCTTTCGGCTATTGGTTGCCTTGAGTACATCCCGCACAATCAAGGGAGATAAGTTCTTCTTCCTGTTTACCCTTGCCAGCATGCTCGTATGCACGGTCTTCTCGGCCCTTTTCTCCATATACTGGATTCTCAAAACTTATGTAGGAGAGGACACGAACGAGGCAGTCTGGTTTGTGGCTATGTTTACAATGGGCACACTAGTATTGAGCTTGGCTCCGACCTTTGTTTTTTTCACTACCAAGGGCAGTACCTACCGGCGGCTGGCTATTGGTTGTGCGATGGTTATGGTTCTGTTCCTGGCTTTCTTGCTGTTCGCACGCGGGGCCATGTCCAGCATCGCCTACGCGGCGGCAGGTAATCTGGAGATACGACAAACCTTTTCCGCCCGCTTTGTTCTGGATGGCCAAATCAGTTTGGCAGACCTTGATAATGTGCAATGGCGAACTCGCCTGGCTCCGGCCAACAGAGTGGAAATTGAGGCTTTCCAGCTGTTTGCCTTTGGCGATGTGCTGTTGCTGTGCCCTGAAGGTTTGCGAGGTGCGACCCTTCACCAACTGCCTCGCTACAGCCGCCAATGCCTTCTCAGCCGCAGCAGCAAGGTCGACCGAAAGCCCCCACGGCTTCGGTATCCCGCCCGCCCGAAGGCAATCCAATCTTGGCAGGATCAGGCTAATCGTCTGATCAACTGGAGTAGTTTTTTCGGACAACTCAATAAAGCCAAGGAGCGGCCTCTCGATGCTCCATTCCCCAAAGCGCCAGGCTAATTCTCTTTATGGGACTGCTGACGGTCGCGCATATTGGGAAAGCCCATGGCAAGGAAGAACAAGAGAAGAATCATGCCGTTTGACTATCTAGCAGCATTTCCCATCCCCGTTCATGTCATGCCACCAAGGCTGCGTGGCTTGTTGGAACCTGTCGGTTTGTCGCCAAGCCAATTCGTGGAGGTGGCCTCCATGCAGGAGTCCGACCCGTATGGGGAGCAAGCCGAGCACCTGCACTTGCTGATGGCCGTGGTTCCCGGGGTTGGTGATGATCCTGTCGAAGTTCTCTCTGAGGCAGGAGGTGGCGTAGTCGAGTACTCCGTTCCTGTCGGCGACACGCGTGGCTGTTCTGCCGAGTTCTCTCCGTCGATCTCGGGTTATGACTACGTCGTCGCGGTGTGGGGTAACGGCTCGTTCTACACCTTCAATCTAGCAGAGAAGGTATGGATGGCTCTGGGGCTTACTCCCCGCTGCGTCGGTAACGATCAGCAACGACTGGTTTACGATGACTTGGGACTTCCAGAGTTCGGTGTTGCCGAAGGTGAGGTGTCGAGCGATTACCTCTGGAGCTTGAAAAGATCCGTCCGTTGGCGCATGTCGAATGAATACCTCCGTCGCTACCTTTGGCTACGTGGTGCTCGGGGTGTACGAGTCTTCTACTATTCAGCCCAGTTACCAGATATTCCGGAAGTTCGCGCGATCATGGGCGGAGAGTCTCATGTGGTCCGCAAGCCTGCCGAGGGGGCTGCCTGGTACGAACTAGACATCCGTGAGCACAAGGGTGGGCTTCTTCTACAACTAAATGCGTCGGTTGAGGCTGTGATGCCGGCGCTCTGTCCAGAGCAGACTGCCGATGACATGCTCTGGCCCGGTGACGCTCAGCCTATGACCCACGCACGTGCGAATGCCTTGGTCGGGAGTGATTCGGTTTATCTCGATGATCGGTTTCTCCAAAAGTACGAGCAGAGCGCTTTCTACGACTCGACGCCGGCTCATGCTTGGGGGCAGTGGCACTGCAGTCCATCATATAGAGGGCAGTGGAGTTTCACTGAGTGCCGGCGGGTCGGGAGAAACCTGGTCCAAGTGCCGATGCGTGAGCTGTACAAGCCGAAGCCGGATCGTGAGATCGTGCACGCCCGATCATTTGCGGTTGATCCAGCCGACTTGGCGCATGTGGATCTGAATGAAGAACATGTGGCCGCCAAGGTACAGCGGCTGCTTGATGTGCTTCTGCGATTGGGTGACGGCCTTTCCGCACTCGGTGCAATCGTGGAGCTGAACAAGTCGGCAGTAGAGCTAACGAGCTTTGATCGTGCAGAGGTATCTGCCAATGGTTGGTTGGCCTATCCGGCGCTTAGCCGGTTGGCCCAGGTCACGCCATTGGACATGACGCAACAGATGTTCCTGGCTCGCTGCAAGAGCTTGCACGAGGTGTGGCAACGCATTCCAAACGGATATCTTAGGTCATTGCTGGAGCGCGCCGGGTGCCCGAGAGCGGCTGTCAAGGATCTCGCAAGCTTAAAGCTGTTGCAGGCACTTCTGAACGTTATCCAAAGGCTCAATGCTCATGAGGAGGCAAGTGATGCCTTTGCCTCCGCCGCTGAGCCTGAGGGCTGGAGGGACAGTAGTGAAGCTATGGCGCCTCTGTTCTTGAACAACGATCTCAGAATTGCCGATGCGCACGAGACCATGGAGAAGTGCCTGACGACCTTGCAGCGGCTTGGCTTCGATACAGCGAACGTAAATGCGGGTTATGGGCGGGCGCTAGATTTCGTCATGGATGGTGTCATCACCGCCTTGGGAACAGTGGCCACTGCAATCGAGGGTCTTTTAAGGCGAACCGATTGTTCGTCGGCGGGGAGGTAAGGGGCGCTGGCTTCTTGTATCCTGAAGGTGATTGATGATGGTGTCGCCAGCGTCGTCGCCCCGCAAATCGCTCTATCTCCCGCGCCAGCAAAAGGTGGTGGCTTATGACGGTAAAAGCGACGGTAAGACGCCATATCAATTACAGCCAATCCCTTTAGCCATGCGGGCTCAGGCGGCTTGTTGATGATTGAGTGGGAGTAACCAGAAGGGGCCTACGGGCCCCTTTTTGCTAGCCCTGATCGGTTGCGTATGAGGTAGGCACTACGCTGGGTATCGGACAGCCGCTGTTCTCTATTGGGTTAGGACAGGGCTGTTTTTTATTCGATCAGCCCCAGGCTTGCGAGACGATCCGCAAACCCTGCAGGGCAGCGTATTTCCATGAGCACTGGGTCAGGCTGGCTGTGAAGTGCTTATCGTGGTTATGCTCGGGCGGCGGATTGAACCAAAATCCGGGTGTCTGGCCATTTATGCAGGGAGATCAGCAATGACCGCACTATTTGTCTTGGCGAGAATGGCGCGGCGTTTTGCTGTAAGCGGGGGTAGGTCACTTGGCCATCTGCTGGGGCTGGCCCTGAGCGTTCTGTTGGTCGTCAGCTCCGCGTTGGCGCAGGACGAATCTGCTCCTGCCGCCCCCACTGGCACGACTGCTGCGGCAATTGCCTTAAACGATATTCTGCTGCGCGCGGATGATGACCAGCGTCTGGCGGACCGTGCCAAGCGCCGGGCAGCGAGTGCGGACCCGGCTGCCGCGCTTGGCGCTCAGCTTGATGACATTGCGCGGCCCGTCGATGAGAAATTGCGGGCCTTCAGCGTGGATGAACTGCGCCAGCTGCCTTTTGTGCGGCTGGAGAGTCTGGCGCGCCACTGGAGCTTCGATGCCCACCGTATTCAAGCCTGGCGTACGCAGATGCGCGCCGTCACCAAACCTTATGCCGATGACACGGCCGAGCTGTCGCTACGCCGTGCACGTTGGCAGGCCACGCGCGCGGCGACCCCGGCAGACAGCATGCCCGTGCCTCTGGCTCGGCAGATCGACTTGATGATCAGCGAGCTGCAGGCGGCCGAGCAGGCGCTTGCAGCGCCGTTGGAGCAGCTGATTGAGTTGGGGCAACGGGCCAATGCGATCAATTCAAGTATTCAGCTTGGTCGCGAAGAAGTGGACAGGGTCATCAGCGGTGTTGATGCACGCCTGTTTAGCCGTGATGCGCTGCCGTTGTGGCAGGCGCTGCATGTACCTGACGACCAGCAAGCCGATGCGGATTCAGTGGTGCCGGGGCTGGATATTGAAGCCCGCTTTGCCGATGCCTACAGCGCGGTGAACGCCATCAAAGTACACACGATGCAAGCACTGCTGGTGCTGCTGTTGCTTGTGTTGCTCTGGCTGGCGCGCCAGCAGCGCTTGGCGCCTCACGTGAGCCGTGATGACGATAGCCAGCGGGTAGCCGCGCGCCCGTTGTCCGCCTGGTTGCTGCTGGCCGTGATGGCCGTGCAGGTGTTCGAGTCGGATGCACCCATGATGGCGCTTGAGGTGCTGACGCTGCTGGCAGTGGTGCCTGCGTTGCGCATGCTCCCGCAGCGTGCCCATGACCTGCTTGGCAGCTGGCCGCTAATGGCGGCTGGCTTGTATCTGGCAGACCGGCTGGGGGCGCTGTTATGGGGCGGTGAAGATTTTTATCGCGTGTTTCAGCTCGGGCTGACGGTCGTCGCGCTGCTACTCACGCTCTGGCTTCTGCGGCAGATGCTGCGGCGAGCCGAAAGCACTGTCGGCTGGGCGCGCTCGATGGTGCGTGGAGCTGTCTGGCTGGGCGGCGGGCTACTGCTGGCTTCGCTGCTGGCCAATCTGGCCGGTGCCGTGCTGCTGACTCAGACGCTCACCAGTGGGGTGATTGACAGCGGTTATATCGGCCTGCTGCTGTACGCCAGTATGACTGTGGTCAATGCGCTGCTGCGGATGCTGACGGAGTTGTCGGCTGTGCAGCGGGTATGGCTGTTTCGTCGACATGGCCAGGCATTGTTGAGTTGGTTGAGTCGCGCATTGCTACTGGCAGCGGCAGTCAGTTGGCTGCTGTACAGCATGGATCGCTTTCGCGTGTTGCTGCCGGTGCAGGCGTTCGTCAGTCAGGTGTTGGGCTATGACGTCGAGGTCGGCGAGTTGTCCATCAGCCTGGGAGATGTGCTGGTGTTTGCCCTGTCGGTGCTGATTACTATTGCTGCAGCGCGAGCGACCAAGTTGATACTGCGCGAGCAGTTGCAGGGGCATAGCCGCTTGCCACGCGGAGTGGGCAACAGCATCGCCTCGCTCACCTATTACGCGCTGCTGTTGCTGGGCTTTTTGCTGGCGTTGTCGGCGGCGGGTTTCAAGGTCAGTCAGTTGACGCTGTTGTTCGGCGCACTGGGTGTGGGTATTGGCTTTGGCTTGCAGGGGCTGGTGAGTAACTTCGTGTCGGGGCTGGTGTTGATGTTCGAGCGGCCGATTCAGCCCGGCGACGTTATCGAGATCAACGGCGCCAGCGGCAGCGTCCGCGAAATTGGCCTACGCGCCACCAAGATACGTACCTTCGATGGCGCCGACATCGTGGTGCCTAATGGCACTCTGGTTGCCAATAACCTGACCAACTGGACGCTGCAGGACCGCAATCGGCGCATTGAAGTGCCGATCGGCGTCGCATACGGCAGCGACCCTGCCCAAGTGATTGAACTACTGGCCAGCGTGGCACGCGCTGTCCCTGGGGTGGCCGCAGAGCCTGAGCCGGTCGTGTTGTTGCAGGAGTATGGTGGCAGCTCGCTGAACTTTAGCGTGCGCGCCTGGGCGCAGGACTACGACCGTTGGACCACTACGCGCAGCGAGCTGATGGTGAGCATGCTGCAGGCGCTTGCGGCGACCAATATCAGCATCCCGTACAACCAGTACGACCTCAATCTCCGCGGGGTACCTGACGAGTTGACCGAGGCGATGCGCCAGGTCGGCCAGGGCGGCGGTAAGTTGGACGCTTCCTGATTCCTTAAGCCAGCGGTGCGGCAATCAGCCTCGATTTCAGGCTCGTCTTGCACGCTAGTTAGATGAGAAACTATTGCATCTATCGGGAGTGAGTTCTTCCTCCGATGCATCGCCATGGCATATAGCCAGGCAACCTGGAGTGGATATGTTGTTTTCCCGCAGACAAATGCTGATCGGCCTGGCTGGGCTTGGCGTCGTCGGACTTGGTGCTGGTGGCGTGCGCTACTGGCTGGGCCGTCCGGAAAATATGGCGACCCACGACTATGAGCTGATCGCCGCGCCGCTGGATATCGAGCTGGTGCCGGGGCAAACCACCTCGGCCTGGGCCTATGGTGGGCAAGCGCCTGGGGTCGAGCTGCGCTGCCGTCAGGGCGAGCGCTTGCGCGTGCGCTTCATTAATAAGCTGGACGTGCCGACCACTATTCACTGGCATGGCATCCGTCTGCCGTTGGCGATGGACGGCGTGCCTTATGTGTCGCAGGCGCCGGTGCTGCCGGGTGAATACTTCGACTACAACTTCATCACCCCCGACGCCGGCAGCTTCTGGTATCACCCGCACGTCGCCAGCGGCGAGCAGCTGGGGCGTGGGTTGGTCGGCGCGCTGATCGTCGAAGAGCGTGAGCCGACGGGGTTTATCCACGATCACACGCTGAACCTGAAAAGCTGGCATATCGACGAGCAGGGCGCTTTTACCGATTTCAGCGTACCGCGCGAGGCGGCGCGTGGCGGTACCCCTGGGCGGCTGAGTACGGTCAATGGCAAGCATGCGCCAACCCTGGATCTACCTGCTGGGCAGGTAGTGCGTCTGCGCCTGATCAATCTGGATAACACCCTGACTTATCGCCTTAACCTGCCCGGCGTGGATGCGCGTATCTATGCGCTGGACGGCAATCCGGTCGAGCCAAGGCCGCTGGGCAAGGAGTACTGGCTGGGACCGGGTATGCGCATTGAGCTGGGGTTGAAGGTGCCTGCGGCTGGCGCAGAACTGTCGCTGCGTAACGGGCCATTGCGCTTGGCGACCTTGCGCGCGCAGCCCGGCGCCGAGGGGGCTGGTGAGTGGCCGCCTGCGCTGCCAGCTAACCCGGTGGCCGAGCCTGACCTGGCTAATGCGGAAACCGTCAAATTCAACTTCGAGTGGGCCGGTGCGGTGTCGGTCGGCCTGGCCCAGGGCGCGGCGCACAGCTTCTGGCAGATCAATGGCCAGGCCTGGGATATCAACGACAAGACCTGCGCCGACCGGCCAATTGCTCGGCTGCAGCTTGGCAAGAGTTATATCTTCGAGCTGCGCAACCTCAGCCAGTATCAGCACCCGATCCACTTACATGGCATGACCTTTAAGGTGCTGGCCTCGGACCGCAAGTCGATCATCCCGTATTTCACCGACACCTACTTGCTGGGCAAGAATGAGCGTGCCCGCGTCGCGCTGGTCGCCGATAATCCTGGGGTATGGATGTTCCACTGCCATGTAATCGACCATATGGAAACCGGTCTGATGGCATCAATCGAGGTCGTTTAAGCGTGCGCCAACCCCTGATCATTGATCGCAGCCAGGATCAGCGCTTTATGCGCGAGGCCCTAGCCCTGGCCGCCGAAGGTGCGGCCTTGGGCGAGGTGCCGGTCGGCGCAGTGCTGGTGCAGGATGGCCAGATTGTCGGGCGCGGTTTTAACTGCCCGATCTCCACGCATGACCCCAGCGCCCACGCTGAGATGGTGGCGATTCGCGCCGCCGCGCAAGCCCTGAATAACTACCGCCTGCCGGGCAGCACCCTGTACGTGACCCTGGAGCCGTGCAGCATGTGCGCCGGGTTGATCGTGCATGCGCGGGTGCAGCGCGTGGTGTATGGCGCAACCGAGCCTAAAGCCGGGGTAGCGTTGAGTCGCGGACAGTTTTTCAGTCAGGAATTTCTCAATCACCGGGTGTTGATTGAGGGCGGCGTACTGGCGGATGAGTGCGGGGCGGTGCTGAGTGCGTTCTTCAAGGCCAGGCGCGAGCAGCGCTAGAACCTATCCAAAGTCTGCTGCGCGTCGGCCCTGCGGCGTTAAAACCAGGCTCGGAATGCTCATTTACATCAGTAAACTCCGCTTCCTCGCCGTTTTGACCAGCCGAGGCTGTTACTACGTAGCGCCTTGCAGGACTCTAGCTCGCGCGCCTTTGAAATAGGTTCTGTTAAAGCGGCGGGGTCTGCTCATTGGGCTGACGTTTGTCGATGCCCGGCACATGCTGATTGCTTTCGGCGATTTGCGAGCCTTCCAGCTGCGGCTGGGTTACCCAGGTGAGGATGTCGTAGTAGCGGCGGATGTTGCGCACAAAGTGCACCGGCTCGCCGCCACGGGCATAGCCATAACGGGTTTTGCTGTACCACTGCTTCTGCGAGAGGCGCGGCAGGATCTTCTGTACATCCAGCCACTTATTCGGGTCCAGACCTTCGGCCTCGGTGAGCTTGCGCGCATCTTCCAGGTGGCCGCCGCCGATGTTGTAGGACGCCAAAGCGAACCAGGTGCGGTCCGGCTCTTGAATGCTTTCCGGCAGTTGGTTCTTTACATAGACAATGTATTTGGCGCCGCCTTCGATGCTTTGCTTGGGGTTCAAACGGTCCGACACGCCCATGGCCTGGGCGGTGCGCAGGGTCAGCATCATCAGCCCGCGTACGCCGGTTTTCGAGGTGGCGGTGGGTTGCCAGAGTGATTCCTGATAACCCATGGCGGCGAGTAAGCGCCAGTCAACCTGGTTGGCTTGGGCGGCTTCGCGAAAGTGTTTCTCGTAGCGCGGCAGGCGTTGTTGCAGGTGCTTGGCGAAGGTGTAGGCGCCGACATAACCGAGTACATCGACATGGCCGTAGTAGCGATCCTTCAGGCGTTGCAGGCTGCCGTTCTGGTGCGCTCGCTCGATAAAGGCATTCATCTCATCAAGCAGGCTGCGGTCTTCACCGGGGGCAGTGGCCCAGGCCAGGTTTTGTGCATCGCCCAGGTCAAAGGCCACGCGCACGTTGGAGAAGTACACTTGATTCATCGCCAGCTCGTTGGAGTCGACCAGTGTCAGGTCGATCTGTCCTTCATCGACCATGCGCAGCAGGTCGACCACTTCAACGGCAGCGGATTCTTCGTAGGTCAGTTCTGGCAATTGCAGCTTGAGCGCGGCCAACTGCTCAGCATGGCTGCTGCCTTTAAGTACCAGAATGCGTTTGCCGAGCAGATCATCCGGGCGGGTCGGGCGTTGCTGGCTGTTGCGGTAGATCACCTGGGGGGTGACTTCGAGGTAGGGCAGGGAGAAGCGTGCGTGTTGCTGCCGTCCGTCGCTTTCTACCAGGCCGGCGGCAGCCAGTACCGGTCCGTTGGGTTTGTTCAGGCTGGCGAACAGCTCGTCGAGGTTGTCTGCGGTTTCGATTTTCAGCTCAAGACCCAGATCATCGGCAAAGCGCTTCACCAGCTCGTATTCGAAGCCGGTCTCGCCGTTACGGTCCTGGAAATAAGTGGCCGGGCTGTTGCGGGTGATCACCCGCAGTACACCCTCCGCCTGAACGCGCTCGAGTGTGCTGGGTTCTTCAGCACAGCCGCCGAGCACCAGGAGGATTCCGATCACCGACAGCCAGCAGGCGCAGCGCACACGGAACGCAGATTGGGCAAACATTGGCGCAGTATACGCAAAGCATGGGGCGCGCCATATCTCGACAGCGGGTTGCTTCTCTGCTAGCGCAGTTGCTACGTTTGGCCCGCCTTCACGGGTGCCGTTGGCGGCGCTTTAGGCTAGAATGCACGGCCTCAAAGTACACCCCTTCCCAGAGGCTGTCCCCGATGTTGATCCTGCGCGGCGCTCCCGCCCTTTCTGCTTTCCGTCACGGCAAACTGCTTGAGCAACTGACCAGCAAGGTTCCTGCGGTCACCGGCCTGTATGCCGAGTTCGCGCATTTCGCTGAAGTCACCGGCGTGCTTAACGCCGACGAAGAGCAGGTATTGGCCCGTTTGCTGAAGTACGGCCCGAGTGTGCCGGTGCAGGAGCCAAGCGGCCGCCTGTTCCTGACCATCCCGCGCTTTGGCACCATCTCGCCGTGGTCGAGCAAGGCCAGCGACATCGCTCGCAACTGCGGCCTGGCGAAGATTCAGCGCATTGAGCGCGGCCTGGCGTACTACGTCAGCGGTGAGCTGAATGCCGCCGAGGCGCAGCAGGTTGCCGACGTGCTGCATGACCGCATGACACAACTGGTGCTGGATAACCTGGAAGGCGCTGCTGCGCTGTTCAGCCACGCCCAGCCCAAGCCGCTGACTGCCGTGGACATCCTCGGTGGCGGTCGCGCCGCGCTGGAGAAGGCCAACGTTGAGCTGGGCTTGGCCCTGGCCGAAGACGAAATCGATTACCTGGTGACCAGCTTCAACGGTCTGGGGCGCAACCCCCACGACATCGAGCTAATGATGTTCGCCCAGGCCAACTCCGAGCACTGCCGCCACAAGATCTTTAATGCCAGCTGGGATATCGATGGTGAGAGCCAAGAGAAATCCCTGTTCGGCATGATCAAGAACACCTACCAGATGCATAACGAAGGCGTGCTGTCCGCTTATAAGGACAACGCCTCGGTGATCGTTGGTAGCGTTGCCGGGCGCTTCTTCCCGGACCCTGAGACCCGCCAGTACGGTGCGACCCAGGAGCCCGTGCATATCCTGATGAAGGTGGAAACCCACAACCACCCGACGGCGATCTCGCCGTTCTCCGGTGCGTCCACCGGTTCCGGTGGTGAGATTCGCGACGAAGGTGCAACCGGCCGTGGTGCCAAGCCGAAGGCTGGCCTGACCGGTTTCACCGTCTCCAACCTGAACATCCCCGGTTTCGAGCAGCCTTGGGAAGTGCCTTATGGCAAGCCTGAGCGCATCGTTACCGCGTTGGACATCATGATTGAAGGCCCGCTGGGTGGCGCGGCGTTCAATAACGAGTTCGGTCGTCCGGCCCTGACCGGCTACTTCCGTACCTTCGAGCAGGCGATCCAGACCCCGCGCGGTGAAGAAGTGCGGGGTTATCACAAGCCGATCATGCTCGCCGGCGGCATGGGCAACATCCGTGCAGATCACGTGCAGAAGGGCGAGATCACTGTGGGCGCCAAGCTGATCGTGCTCGGCGGCCCAGCCATGCTGATCGGCCTGGGCGGCGGCGCCGCTTCGTCGGTCGCCACCGGTGCCAGCTCGGCTGACCTGGATTTCGCCTCGGTACAGCGCGAGAACCCGGAAATGGAGCGCCGTTGCCAGGAGGTTATCGACCGTTGCTGGCAGCTGGGTGACAACAACCCCATTGCCTTTATCCATGACGTTGGCGCGGGTGGTATCTCCAACGCCTTCCCTGAATTGGTCAACGACGGTGGCCGTGGCGGCCGCTTCGAACTGCGCAACGTGCCCAATGACGAACCGGGCATGGCGCCGCACGAGATCTGGAGCAACGAGTCCCAGGAACGTTACGTACTGGCCGTCAGCGCCGTCGACTTCGAGCGGTTCAAGGCGATCTGTGAACGCGAGCGTTGCCCGTTTGCCGTGGTTGGTGAGGCCACTGAAGAAGCTCACCTGACCGTGACTGACAGCCATTTCGCCAATACCCCGGTGGACATGCCGCTGGAAGTGCTGCTCGGCAAGCCGCCGCGCATGCACCGTTCGGCCGCCCGCGAAGCTGAGCTGGGCGATGATTTCGATGCCAGCACCCTGGCCATCGACGAAGCTGTTACTCGCGTACTGCATCACCCGGCAGTGGCCAGCAAGAGCTTCCTGATCACCATCGGCGACCGCACCATTACCGGCCTGGTTGCCCGCGACCAGATGGTTGGCCCGTGGCAGGTGCCGGTGGCTGATTGCGCGGTCACCGCCACCAGCTTCGACGTCTACACCGGTGAAGCCATGGCCATGGGCGAGCGCACCCCGCTGGCTCTGCTGGATGCTGCGGCGTCCGGGCGTATGGCGATTGGCGAGACCCTGACCAACCTAGCCGCATCGCGCATCGAAAAGCTCTCCGACATCAAACTGTCCGCCAACTGGATGGCCGCTGCCGGCCACCCGGGCGAAGATGCGCGTCTGTATGACACCGTGAAAGCGGTCGGCATGCAGCTGTGCCCGGAACTGGGTATCACCATTCCGGTGGGCAAGGACTCGATGTCGATGAAAACCCAATGGCGCGACGAGGGTACGGATAAGAGCGTGACCTCGCCGCTGTCGCTAGTGGTGACTGGCTTTGCTCCGGTCAGCGATATTCGCAAGACCCTGACCCCGCAACTGCGCATGGACAAGGGCGAAACCGACCTGATCCTGATCGATCTGGGCCGCGGCCAGAACCGCATGGGTGCCTCCATTCTTACCCAGGTGTACGGCAAGCTCGGTACCCAGGCACCGGATGTGGATGACGCCGAAGATCTCAAGGCCTTCTTCGCGGTGATCCAGGGTCTGAATGCTGACGGTCATATCCTCGCTTACCACGACCGTTCCGACGGCGGCCTGATGGTGACTGCGCTGGAAATGGCTTTCGCTGGCCACTGCGGCTTGAACCTGTTCCTCGACGCCTTGGCCGATAACAGCGCTGAGCTGGCCGCCGTGCTGTTCAACGAAGAATTGGGCGCGGTGATCCAGGTGCATCAGGACGCCACTCCGGAAGTACTGGCGCAATTCAGCGCTGCCGGTCTTGGCGACTGCGTGGCGGTGATCGGTCAGCCGGTCAACAGCGATGACGTGGCCATCAGCTTCAACGGTCAGCCGGTATTCGGCGGCCAGCGCCGCCTGTTGCAGCGCCAGTGGGCGCAAACCAGCTACCAGATTCAGCGTCTGCGCGACAACGTGCAGTGTGCCGATCAGGAGTTCGACACCATCCTCGATGAGGAAAACCCAGGGTTGTCGGCCAAGCTTAGCTTCGACGTCAATCAGGACATCAGCGCGCCGTATATCCGTAAGGGTGTACGTCCGCAGATCGCCGTGCTGCGTGAGCAGGGCGTCAACGGCCAGGTGGAAATGGCTGCGGCCTTTGATCGCGCCGGTTTCAACGCGATCGACGTACACATGAGCGACATACTCAGTGGTCGCGTCAGCCTGGACGAATTCAAAGGTCTGGTCGCCTGCGGCGGCTTCTCCTACGGCGACGTATTGGGTGCCGGCGAAGGCTGGGCCAAGTCGATCCTGTTCAACAGCCGCGCCCGTGATGGCTTCCAGGCGTTCTTCGAGCGCAAGGACAGCTTCAGTCTTGGCGTGTGTAACGGCTGCCAGATGATGAGCAACCTGCACGAGCTGATCCCTGGCACTGAGTTCTGGCCGCACTTCGTGCGTAACCGCTCCGAGCAGTTCGAGGCGCGCGTAGCCATGGTCCAGGTGCAGGAGTCGGCGTCGATCTTCCTGCGTGGCATGGCCGGTTCGCGCATGCCAATCGCCATCGCGCACGGTGAAGGGCATGCCGAGTTCGAAAACGAGGAAGCTCTGCTCGAAGCCGATCTGTCCGGCTGCGTGGCCATGCGCTTTATCGACAACCACGGCAAGGTCACCGAAACCTACCCGGCCAACCCGAATGGTTCGCCGCGCGGGATCACCGGTCTGACCAGTCGCGACGGCCGCGTGACTATCATGATGCCGCACCCGGAGCGGGTGTTCCGCGCTGTGCAGAACTCCTGGAAACCGGATGACTGGCAGGAAGATGCCGGTTGGATGCGCATGTTCCGCAACGCCCGCGTGTGGGTGGATTGATCCGGTTGGCGCGGGCTTATGTCGAGTAAGCCTGCGCCGATTCTGCCTGAGGTGCGCCAGGTCAAACCTGGCGATACTTTATTGCTGTGCCGCTGCGGGCGTTCGTCCCAGCTTCCCGATTGTGTTTCTGCCTGCCCTGATGCGCTTGAACTGCAGCCTGAACGTGAGCAGTTTCTGCTGCTTTGTCGTTGCGCTCGCTCGCAACGTCTACCTTACTGTGATGGTAGCCATAACCAGCCGGTAAGCGGCTTCAAGGCCCGCTGGCGGCGATTCTGGCGTGGTTTGTAGTCTGGGCTTATTAAGCTAATACGTTGAACACACTGCACATTATCCGGTCATAGGGTGCAAGTGTGATGGGCTACGCGAATACCCGATAAGGCAAAATGCCATTATTGTGTGGCATCATTATCGAACTGTTTTTATCAGTCTTGCCGGCGGAGACTTCGATGTACAAGCTGTGTTTTTATGTGCCTGAAACTCATCTGGATGCCGTGAAAAGCGCGGTGTTCAGCGTCGGCGGCGGACGTATTGGTCATTATGATCAGTGTTGTTGGCAGACCCTGGGGCAGGGCCAGTTCCGTGCTCTGGAAGGCAGTCAGCCATTTCTCGGTCAGCCTGGGCAGGTCGAGCAGGTAGCAGAGTGGAAAGTCGAGATGGTCGTGGCCGATGAGCTGATCCATGATGCCGTTAAGGCCATGAAGAAGCAGCATCCCTATGAGACGCCGGCTTTTGAGGTGTGGCGGCTGTCAGATATCCAGTTCTAATTCATAAGAAAGGCGCCATGAAGGCGCCTTTCTTATGTCTATTGATCAGGGTCTGATTTCGATCAGGGTGCCGTCCTTGACCACTGCCCAGACCTCGCGCATATCAATGTTGCGCATGGCGATGCAGCCTTCGGTCCAGTCCAGGGTGTGGAACATCCACTCCGGGTATTCCTCATCCAGCGGCGTGCCGTGAATCATGATCATGCCGCCGGCCGGTACACCCTTGGCGCGGGCTTGCGCCTGGTCGCGGGCGTTGGGGTAGGAGATGTGCATGGACAGGTTGTACTTGTCGCTGGTCTTGCGCCAGTCGATCCAATAGAAACCTTCCGGGGTGCGCAGGTCGCCTTCGCGCTGTTTGGCCCCTTTAGGCTTTTTGCCCAGAGAGATGCGATAGGATTTGAGGGTGTCGCCACGGCTGATCAGGTGCAATTTGCGTTCAGATTTGATCACCAACACCTTGTCGATGGTTTTGCCATTTAGGGTCGGTGTGGTGCTGGCGGGAGCAGCCAGGGTAACGGTCAGGCAGAGTAGGGCGAACAACCAGCGCATCGTATTTCCCGTGAATCAAAAGGCTTTCTTGTAATGTGCGCGCAAGGCTTCGAGCGGCTCGTTGCGGACCGGGTAGTGCTGCTCGCGGCGGTCCGCGAAGTAGCATTCTAAGGTACGCCCGATGGTCGGGAAAGCCAGCTCTGACCAGGGGATATCCTGTTCGTGAAATAGCTGAACCTCCAGGCTTTCTTCACCGGGGGCAAAGTCCAGGTCGACCAGCTCGGCGCGAAACAGCATATACACCTGATTGATGTGCGGCAGATCGAACAGGGTATAGAGGCTCAGGCTGCGTACCCTCGCGCAGGCTTCTTCATGGGTTTCGCGGGCGGCGGCCTGTTCCAGGGTTTCGCCGTTCTCCATAAAACCGGCCGGCAGGGTCCAGTAACCGTGCCGTGGCTCGATGGCGCGGCGGCACAGCAGCACCTGTTCGCCCCACACCGGCAAGCAGCCAGCGATGATGCGCGGGTTCTGGTAATGCACGGTCTGGCACTGCGTGCAGACGTGGCGTAGGCGGTTGTCCCCCTGCGGGATGATGTGGCTGATCGCGCCGCCACAGTTGCTACAGAACTTCATGCCAGATCCTCGCTGCGTGTTGGCTATCTTGGCGCGCATATCAGCTGCTCGGCAAGCGGCCTGGCAGGGCAAATTATCCAGCGCCTGAATGATTGCCGCTGCTGGCGCAGGGCTTGGGCCGTGCGCTGCTTTCGTGCCATGATCGAACGCAGAATAAAAGACCGAGAATCCTCATGCTGGACGAGTTGCTCCATCGCATGCGTGGCTATAGCCCGCACATTCTGCAGACAGACAAGCGCTACCCTGAGGCCGCAGTGCTGGTGCCCATCACCCGCAGCGATGAGCCGGAAGTGGTACTGACCTTGCGCGCCAGCGGTTTGTCTACCCATGGTGGTGAAGTGGCGTTTCCCGGTGGTCGGCGTGATCCGGAAGATGCCGATCTGGTCGAGACCGCCTTGCGCGAGGCTGAAGAGGAAATTGGCTTGCCGCCGGGTTTGGTCGAGGTGGTAGGGCCGCTCAGTACCCTGGTGTCGCGCCACGGTATTAAGGTCACCCCTTATGTCGGCCTGGTGCCGGACTTTGTCGAATACAAGCCTAACGACGGTGAGATTGCCGCCGTATTTGCCGTGCCGCTGGCGTTCTTCCGCGAGGATCCGCGGGAAACCACCCACCGTATCGATTACCTTGGGCGCAGCTGGTATGTGCCGAGTTACCGGTATGGCGAATATAAAATCTGGGGGCTGACGGCGATCATGCTGGTCGAGTTGGTCAACCTGGTGTTCGACGATGTGCATATCGATATGCATCAGCCGCCCGATCACTTTATCAAGCTCACCTGAGCTTATTGAGGAAGCATCCATGAAATACCGCCTGGGTTCGTCCCACGTCGAGGCCCATGCCGACAGCTGGGTTGCACCGAATGCCACCCTGGTCGGCAAGGTCAAACTGGAGCCGGGTGCCAGCGTGTGGTTCAACGCCGTGCTGC
This sequence comes from Pseudomonas sp. FEMGT703P, assembly GCF_002786345.1. Taxonomy (NCBI): domain Bacteria; kingdom Pseudomonadati; phylum Pseudomonadota; class Gammaproteobacteria; order Pseudomonadales; family Pseudomonadaceae; genus Pseudomonas; species Pseudomonas sp. FEMGT703P. The sequence goes on from NZ_PGCM01000005.1 coordinate 809,319, forward strand.
GCGGCGACAATGAGCTGATTCATATCGGCGAGAACAGCAATGTGCAGGACGGTACCGTGATGCACACCGACATGGGCTTTCCACTGAATATCGGCACCGGTGTGACCATTGGCCACAACGCCATGCTGCACGGTTGCACGGTGGGCGATTACAGCCTGATCGGCATCAATGCGGTGATCCTCAATGGCGCGAAAATCGGTAAGTACTGCATCATCGGCGCCAATAGCCTGATCGGTGAAGGCAAGGAAATTCCCGATGGCTCGCTGGTTATGGGCTCGCCCGGCAAGGTGGTGCGTGAACTGACCGAACCGCAGAAGAAGATGCTCGAAGCCAGCGCCGCCCATTACGTGCACAACGCTCAGCGCTATGCCCGTGATCTGCAGGAGCAGGACGATTGATGCAGCCGCAGGAACGTCCCGTTGCCTCGCCCTGCGTGCATGTCTGCGCGCTGGATGATGAAGATATCTGTATCGGTTGCCAGCGCACGGTCGCCGAAATCACCCGCTGGAGTCTGATGGATAACGCTGAGCGCCGTGATGTGTTGGTTCAGTGTCATGAGCGGGCCAAGGCTAAAGGCATTCTGCTGTAACTTTCTTGATTAGTTTGAGGATTCACCATGCCCCGTATCGGAACCCCTTTGTCGCCGAGCGCGACCCGTGTGCTGTTGTGTGGCTCTGGCGAGCTGGGCAAGGAAGTGGTGATCGAACTGCAACGCCTTGGTGTCGAGGTGATTGCCGTTGACCGTTACGCGAACGCGCCGGCCATGCAGGTGGCGCATCGCAGCCATGTGATCAATATGCTCGATGGCGCAGCCCTGCGCGCGGTGATCGAGCTGGAGCAGCCGCACTATATCGTTCCGGAAATCGAGGCCATTGCCACCGCGACCCTGGTCGAGCTGGAGAATGAAGGTTTTACCGTCATCCCCAGTGCCCGCGCTGCGCAGCTGACCATGAACCGTGAAGGCATCCGCCGTCTGGCTGCCGAAGAGCTGGGTCTGCCGACCTCACCTTATCGGTTTGCCGACTCCTTTGAGGAATGTCGCGCGGCTGTTGAGGCGATTGGTTTTCCCTGCCTGATCAAACCGATCATGAGCTCTTCCGGCAAGGGTCAGTCGGTGCTGAAAAGTCTGGATGACCTGCAATCTGCCTGGGATTACGCCCAGGCCGGTGGCCGCGCCGGCAAGGGACGGGTGATCGTCGAGGGCTTTATCGATTTTGATTATGAAATCGCCTTGCTTACCGTGCGCCACAGCGGCGGTACTACCTTCTGTGCGCCTGTGGGTCACCGCCAGGTTAAGGGTGATTATCAGGAGTCCTGGCAGCCGCAGCCGATGAGCGCCAAGGCTCAGGCCGAAGCCGAGCGTATTGCGCTGGCGGTTACCGGTTCGCTGGGTGGGCGTGGGCTGTTTGGCGTAGAACTGTTCGTCAAAGGTGATCAGGTGTGGTTCTGCGAAATCTCGCCGCGCCCACACGACACCGGCTTGGTAACTCTGATTTCTCAGGATCTGTCCGAGTTTGCCCTGCATGCGCGGGCGATTCTCGGGCTGCCGATTCCGGCAATTCGTCAGTTCGGGCCGTCGGCTTCTGCGGTGATATTGGTCGAGGGCGAGTCGCAGCAGGTCAGCTTCGGCAATCTTGCGTCGGCTCTGGCTGAGCCGGATACCGCTTTGCGTCTGTTCGGCAAGCCGGAGGTCAGCGGCCAGCGTCGTATGGGCGTGGCGCTGGCGCGGGATGAATCATTGCAAGCGGCGCGGGCCAAGGCCACGCGTGCGGCGCAGGCGGTTAAGGTCGAGCTGTGAATGCACTGCGCGCCTATGCCTGGTGGCTAGGCTTGGCACTGCTGGCGCCGATTGCCTTGCCGCTAGCAGTGCGCACGCGTCTTAGTGCGCTGCGTTTACCGCCAGCTGCAGGGCCATTGAGTGGCGTGGCTGGCGCGGATCTGCCGGGCGAGCCGCTGCGCCTGCTAGTGCTGGGTGAGTCGACCGTAGTTGGCGTCGGTGTGGATGAGCTGGGCGCCGCGTTGGTCGGGCAGTTGGCTACGGCGTTGGCTGCGCGATGCGGCCGTCCGGTTGCCTGGCGGGCGTGTGGCGAGAACGGCATTACCGCCGCGCAAGCCCGTGAGCGGTTACTGCCGCAGGTGCTTGATCAGCCCTTTGATCTGGCGCTGCTGGTCTTCGGCGTCAATGACACCACCCACCTGACCTCATTATCCCGTTGGGACGCCGCACTCGGCGGTATGGCTGAAGCGTTGGCCGCGCGCGGGGCGCGGGTGGCGTTTAGCAGTGTGCCGCCGCTGCAGCATTTCAGCGCCTTGCCCTGGCTGCTGCGGCGTTTGCTCGGGATGCGCGCAGGCCTGCTGGATGCGCGCCTGCGCCATTTAGCGGCAAGCCTGGGGGCAGGGCATCACGCGGTAGAGCTGGAGTTTTCCGCCGAGTACCTGGCGCGTGATGGTTATCACCCGTCAGGTCTGGGCTATCGCGTGTGGGCGCAGGGGCTGGCCGTCAGTCTTGCGCCGGCGGCTCGGCGTGCGTCTTAGGTTTGGTTTGCCAGGCGCGCACGCTTTTTACCCGGTTATCTGACGACTGCAGAATCTCCAGGCGATAAGGGCCAATCTTCAGGCAAACGGCGCTGTCGGGGATACTTTCCAGCGCCTCGGTAACCAGGCCGTTGAGGGTTTTCGGGCCGTCGCAAGGTAAGTGCCAGTCCAGCGCTTTATTGATTTCTCGGATATAGGCGGCGCCATCGATTACTTGGGTGCCATCGTCCTGAGGATGAATATCCGGGCTGCACAGGGTGTCTTTTTTGCTGAAGTCGCCGACGATTTCTTCGAGGATGTCTTCCAGGGTAACGATGCCGATCACATCGCCATATTCATCAACAACGATGCCGATTCGGCGTTTCTGCTTCTGAAAATTGATCAGTTGGGTCGACAGCGGCGTGCCTTCGGGTACGAAGTAGGGCTCGTTGCAGGCCGCCAGTAGCGCCTCTTTACTCAGCTCGTTGTGCGTCAGCAGCCGGGCAATCTGGCGCATATGCACGATGCCTTCGATCTGATTGATATCGGTACGAAATACCGGCAGGCGCGTGTGAGTGGTGTTGGTCAGCAGGCTGATGATGCTTTCGAGGTCGTCATCGAGGTTGATGCCGGTGACTTCGTTGCGCGGAATCATGATGTCATCCACCGTCACCCGTTCAAGATCGAGGATGCCGAGCAGCATGTTCTGGCGATTTTTCGGCATGCCGGCGCCTGACTCGCGTACCACGCTGCGCAGTTCCTCGGTGGTCAGGCTGTCGTTGGTCTTGCTGGCGGGGTCGATTCCGAGCATCCGCAGCAGGCCGTTACTGATCCAGCCGAGCAGGATAACCAATGGATAGAACAGCTTGAGTAGTACTAATAGAGGCAGGCTGAACGGATAAGCCACCGCCTCCGGGCGTAGTGCGGCCAGGGTTTTTGGGGTGATTTCACCGAAAATCAGCAGCACCAGCGTCAGCCCGATAGTGGCAATGGCTATCCCGGCCTCGCCCCAGAGTTGCAGGGCCAGCACGGTGGCGATGGAAGACGCGAGAATGTTGACGAAGTTGTTACCGATCAGAATGGTGCCAAGCAGGCGGTCTGGGCGGCTGAGCAGAGTGCTGACCCGTTTCGCGCCACGGTGGCCTTCCTTGGCCAGGTGGCGCAAGCGATAGCGATTAAGGCTGAGGATGCCGGTTTCTGAGCTGGAGAAGAACGCTGAGCAAGCCAACAGAAAAACCAGTAAACCGATGAGGAAACTGGGATGTAGATCGTCCACTTGTGAGGGCCCTTGGGGCTAGATGTGCAGGATGAATTCGCGAACCAGTTTGCTGCCGAAGTAAGCCAGCATCAGCAGGCAGAAGCCCGCCAGGGTCCAGCGAATGGCTTTGTGGCCGCGCCAGCCGAGTTGATGGCGGCCCCACAACAGCACGGCAAACACCACCCAGGCAAAGCACGACAGGATAGTTTTATGCGCAAGGTGCTGTGCAAACAGGTCGCTGATAAACAGCGCGCCAGACAGCAGAGAAAGTGACAGCAATCCCCAGCCGGCCCAGAGAAAGCCGAACAGCAGGCTTTCCATGGTCTGTAGGGGCGGGAAGTTCTTGATCAGCCCGGACGGGTGCTTGTGCTTGAGCTGATGGTCCTGCAATAGCAGCAGCAGCGACTGGAATACAGCAATAGTCAGCATGCCGTAAGCGGTGATCGACAGCAGGATGTGCGCCAGGATGCCGGGTGCTTCATCAATGGCCTGGGTGGTGCCGCTGGGCATAAATTGCGCGAGCAGCACCGTGACAAAGCCCAGGGGGAATAGCAGCAATAGCAGGTTTTCCACCGGGATTCGCATGCAGGCCAGCAGCGTCAGCAGAATAACGGCGGCGGCAATCAGGCTGGCGGCCTTGAAGAAGTCCAGCGACAGACCACTGGCATCGAACATTTGCAGAAACAGGCTGCTGCCGTGCAGTAGTAGCGCCAGCGTGCCGAGTGCAATCAGCAGGCGCTTGTTGGATGTGCTGCGCTGTTGCAGGCGCAGGCCTTGATAGAGTGCGGCTCCGGCATAGAGGCAGGCAGCGGCGAGGCTGGGTAGCAGAGGGTGCATAAATCCTTGTCAGGCAAACCCGAAAGGCGGCCAGTGTGGCATACAACCCGTATGCCACGAAAGCGTCTGGCGGTGTCGGTGCCTCGCAGTCTTCGCTATAATCCGCGACCTGTTGCAAGCCCACCCTCGGCTCTACTGAGCCTGAAAGGAACGCGCATGTTCGAAAATCTGACTGACCGCCTTTCGCAGACCCTGCGAAATGTCACTGGCAAAGCCAAGCTGAGCGAAGACAACATCAAGGACACCTTGCGTGAAGTGCGCATGGCGTTGCTCGAGGCTGACGTTGCCTTGCCGGTAGTCAAGGACTTCGTTAATAAGGTCAAAGATCGCGCGGTCGGCACCGAAGTCTCGAAGAGTCTGACCCCAGGCCAGGCGTTCGTGAAGATTGTCCGTGCCGAGCTGGAAGAGCTGATGGGCGCGGCCAACGAAGACTTGGCGTTGAATGCCGTACCGCCAGCCGTGGTGCTGATGGCAGGTCTGCAGGGTGCGGGTAAGACCACCACCGTTGGTAAGCTGGCGCGCTTCCTTAAAGAGCGCAAGAAAAAGACCGTGATGGTGGTGTCTGCCGACGTTTACCGTCCGGCGGCGATCAAGCAGCTGGAAACCCTGGCCACTGATATTGGTGTGACCTTCTTCCCCTCCGATCTCAGCCAGAAACCGGTGGATATCGCTGAAGCGGCGATCAAGGAGGCCAAGCTCAAGTTTATTGATGTAGTGATCGTCGATACCGCCGGTCGTTTGGCCATCGATGCCGAAATGATGGCGGAGATCCAGGCGCTGCATGCGGCGATCAAGCCGGTCGAGACACTGTTCGTGGTTGATGCCATGACCGGTCAGGACGCCGCCAACACCGCCAAAGCCTTTAATGATGCGCTGCCGCTGACCGGTGTGGTGCTGACCAAGGTCGACGGTGATGCGCGCGGCGGTGCGGCGTTGTCGGTGCGGGCGATTACCGGCAAGCCGATCAAGTTTATCGGTATGGGTGAGAAGACCGAGGCGCTGGAGCCCTTCCATCCGGATCGGATTGCTTCGCGCATTCTCGGTATGGGCGACGTACTCAGCCTGATCGAGCAGGCCGAGCAGACCCTGGATCGCGAGAAGGCCGAGAAGCTCACCAAGAAGCTGAAGAAGGGCAAGGGCTTCGATCTCGAAGACTTCCGCGATCAGCTGCAGCAAATGAAAAATATGGGCGGTCTCGGCGGCCTGATGGACAAGCTTCCGCAGATGGGCGGCGTCAATTTGGCCCAGATGGGCAATGCCCAGGGCGCTGCCGAGAAGCAGTTCAAGCAGATGGAGGCGATCATCAACTCGATGACCCCTCAGGAGCGCCGCGATCCGGAAATCATCAGCGGTTCTCGCAAGCGCCGCATCGCCATGGGTTCTGGCACCCAGGTGCAGGACATTGGTCGTCTGATCAAACAGCACAAGCAGATGCAGAAGATGATGAAGAAATTCACTGCCAAGGGCGGTATGGCCAAGATGATGCGTGGTATGGGCGGTATGATGCCGGGCGGTCTGCCAAAAATGTAAGGAATCCGCGGCGGCAGCGATGTCGGCGCAAACCCCCGCTGAGTTGGCGGGTGTTTACAGTAAACCCGCCTTTCGCGGGAGCTGTTTGGCCGGTTTGGATAGCGGCCCTCTGGCAAATCTTGCTTGTACGGCCTAATGCGCCTGAAAAAGCCATTTGCAAAAATCCGGATATTCCTTAGAATATGCGGCCTTTCGGGCACCTATGCCCGCTGTGCATTTAGATTTGCAGCACCGACTACAGGAACTATGTTCACATGCTAACGATTCGTCTTGCCCTTGGCGGCTCCAAAAAGCGCCCGTTCTACAAAATCAACGTGACCGACAGCCGTAACCCACGCGACGGTTCGCACAAAGAAGAAATCGGTTTCTTCAACCCGATCGCTCGCGGTCAGGAAGTTCGTCTTTCCGTTAAACAAGATCGCCTGGCTCATTGGCTGAGCGTCGGCGCACAGCCGTCTGATCGTGTTGCTCAGCTGTTGAAGGATGCTGCTAAGGCTGCGGCCTAAGCAATATGAACGCGACGCCTGCTTCTACCGATGACTTGATCGTTATCGGCAAGATCTACTCCGTACATGGCGTTCGCGGTGAAGTGAAGGTGTATTCCTTTACTGATCCTGTTGCAAACCTGTTGGAGTACAAGACCTGGACGCTTAGGCGCGATGGCAGTGTCAAACAGGTAGAGCTGGTCAGTGGGCGCGGGAGTGATAAATTCCTGGTCGCGAAGCTTAAGGGTCTTGATGACCGTGATGAAGCACGTCTTCTCGCGGGTTATGAGATCTGTGTTCCGCGCAGCCTGTTCCCTGATTTGGCCGACGGTGATTACTACTGGTACCAGCTGGAAGGTCTTAAGGTTATTGATCAAGCAGGGCAATTGCTCGGCAAGATCGATCATCTGTTTGAGACGGGTGCCAATGATGTGATGGTGGTCAAACCCTGCACCGACAGCCTGGATGGTCGTGAGCGCCTGTTGCCCTACATTGAGCAATGCGTGCTGTCGATTGACCTAAGTGCTGGCGAAATGCGGGTCGACTGGGATGCGGACTTCTAAGCCTGATGCCAAATCTGCGCGTTGAAGTCATTACGCTGTTCCCGGAAATGTTTGCCGCAATCAGTGAATACGGCATTACCAGCCGAGCGGTGAAGCAGGGTTTGTTGCAATTGACCTGCTGGAATCCGCGTAGCTACACCACAGACCGTCACCACACCGTGGATGATCGGCCTTTTGGTGGTGGCCCAGGCATGGTGATGAAGATCAAGCCGCTTGAAGATGCTTTGCTTGAGGCGAAGCGCGCTGCAGGTGGTGCGGCCAAGGTGATTTACCTGTCGCCGCAAGGTCGCCAGCTGACGCAGTCAGCAGTACGCGAACTGGCTAATGAGGATGCATTGATCCTGATTGCTGGCCGCTACGAAGGCATTGATGAGCGCTTTATTGAGGCGCATGTTGATGAAGAATGGTCGATTGGGGACTACGTCCTGTCTGGCGGTGAGCTGCCGGCCATGGTGCTGATCGATGCGGTAACGCGCCTTTTGCCTGGTGCATTGGGTCATGCAAATTCGGCCGAAGAAGACTCCTTTACGGATGGCTTACTCGACTGCCCGCACTACACCCGCCCGGAGGTGTATGCGGATAAACGTGTTCCTGACGTGTTGCTTAGTGGCAACCACGAACACATCCGGCGCTGGCGTTTGCAGCAGTCCCTTGGTCGGACCTACGAACGACGTGCCGATCTTCTGGAAAGCCGCTCGCTTTCTGGAGAAGAGAAAAAGCTGCTGGAGGAATACGTCCGCCAGCGGGACGATAGTTAATGTATCGATGACCGGCCGAGGCCTGTCTTAGGAGCGCAGCATGACCAACAAGATTATTCAGCAACTTGAAGCTGAGCAGATGGGCAAAGAGATCCCAACTTTTGCACCAGGCGACACCATTGTTGTCCAGGTTAAAGTGAAAGAAGGTGACCGTCAGCGTCTGCAGGCGTTTGAAGGCGTTGTTATTGCCAAGCGTAACCGTGGTCTGAACAGTGCGTTCACTGTTCGTAAGATCTCCAACGGTGTTGGTGTAGAGCGTACTTTCCAGACTTACAGCCCGCTGGTTGATAGCCTGGCTGTTAAGCGTCGCGGTGACGTGCGTAAAGCCAAGCTTTACTACCTGCGTGACCTGTCGGGTAAAGCAGCACGCATCAAGGAAAAACTGGGCTAAGTCTCAGCTTCCTTGTAAAAAAGCAGCCTTCGGGCTGCTTTTTTCGTTTCTGGGCCGGTGACTGGTAAGTTTTACCCGCCTTAGCTCTGCCCATTTGGCAGCGTGAAAATAATCATAAGAACCTCCCGCAGCACAGTGGCAGCCACATCCGATTGATTCAGGCAGTAGTGGTATGACCCCGAGAGAGCAAGAAATCCTGCGGCGCATCGAGCTATCGGAAACCCGTGTGACCAAGGCGGTATTCCCGCCGACCACCAACCATCACAACACGCTGTTTGGCGGTACGGCGCTGGCCTGGATGGATGAAGTGTCGTTTATCGCCGCCACGCGCTTTTGTCGCTTGCCCTTAGTGACGGTGTCGTCTGATCGCATCGACTTCAAGCACGCGATTCCCGCCGGCTCGATCGTCGAGCTGATTGGGCGAGTGATCAAGGTCGGCAATACCAGCCTTAAAGTCGAGGTCGAGGTGTTTGTCGAAAGCATGTGCAGCGATGCCCGCGAGCGGGCAATCAGCGGCGTTTTTAGCTTTGTCGCGATTGACGAGCAGAAGAAGCCGGTGCCTGTGTTGCCAGTCTGAAGGCTGGTGTCGGCTGTCGGTTCTATTGGTGCAGGCTGATTCGCAGTGAGGCCTGCGACAGGTCGATATCGTGCAAGCTCAGGCTGCCGAAGCTCTGTCCTGGTGAGGCGCCAGCAACGCGGATGTTGTCGAAGCGCAGCTCACCAATCGAACTCGGCAGGCGCACATTGACTGAGCCATCGGCATTGATCGCAGAGGTCAGTTTGCTGGTGTCGTACTGCACATCCTTCATCGAGGTTTCCGCCTCAAGGCTGCTCAGTACGGGCATTACCAGTTTGCTTAATTGACCAACGGTACCCAGGCCGTCGCCGCTGCCGGCCTGTAGAAACAAACCTTGCAGTACATCGTCCAGGCCCTGCGCGCTGACATTACTCATTTCCATATCGCTCAGCGGGCGCAGGCCGCGCGGGGTTTCTTCCTGGCTGATGGCGCTGGGCAGGTTGCGTGGTGCATCGGCACTGGCAATCTGGAAGGGGCTGAGCAGGGCGGCGACCAGAGTGGCGGCCAGGCGCAGGTTGTTCTGTTTGCTGAGGGCCTTTTTCAGCTGGCGTTCAGTTAGCCAGCCTTGCTCGATCAGCGTCTCACCCAGGCGTTTATGGTTGGTGAGTTGCAGTTGAATGGCCGCATCCAGCTGGCCGCGGTTGATCAGTCCTTTGTTGATCAGAACCTGACCAAGGCGTGAGTTCTGTTGGCTGGACATGCGTTGGCACCATTGTGCTGTAGTGGCGTGATGCAATCATGGTCTGCAAATGGGCATCTGTCACCCTCCCAAAGATAGGGTGACGACGGCTTTTTCCATTGGTCTCGCCACCGCTGGTCGGTTGTCTATCGACCTTCCGGTGCGGTCTTGTGTGCGTGTGCTTAACGCTGGCCCATGGCGCTGCGCTCGTGGACACTAGGGAGATATCGTTTGAGGTTTTTTGATGCCTGCTCTTGATCACCCATTGATTGACCGTTTTGTAGAAGCCCTGTGGTTGGAAAAAGGGCTGTCAGCGCACACGCGCGCCGCCTATCGCAGCGATTTGGCGCTGTTCAATGGCTGGTTGCAGGCGCGTGATGTGCAGCTGGCTGACGCGGGGCGTGAGCTGATTCTCGATCACCTGGCCTGGCGTCTGAATGAGGGCTACAAGGCGCGCTCTACCGCGCGCTTGCTCTCGGGTTTACGTGGTTTTTACCGGTTTCTCCTGCGTGAGCAGCTAATCAGCCGTGATCCGACCCTGCAGGTGGAGTTGCCGCAACTGGGGCGACCCCTGCCGAAGTCACTGTCCGAGGCCGATGTCGAGGCTTTATTAGCCGCTCCTGAGTTGGATGATCCGATTGGTTTGCGCGACCGCGCGATGCTTGAGGTGCTGTATGCCTGCGGCTTGCGCGTGAGCGAGTTGATTGGCTTGACGTTGGAACAGGTCAATCTGCGTCAGGGCGTGTTGCGGGTGTTTGGTAAGGGCAGTAAGGAGCGCCTGGTGCCGCTGGGTGAGGAGGCGATTGCCTGGATCGAGCGTTACAGCAAAGAGGCGCGACCGTTTCTGCTGGATGGCAAACCCAGCGATGTGCTGTTTCCCAGTCTGCGCGGCGAGCAGATGACCCGCCAGACCTTCTGGTACCGCATCAAACATCAGGCCAAAGTGGCAGGGATCAGTAAAAGCCTGTCCCCGCATACGCTGCGTCATGCGTTTGCCACGCACCTGCTCAATCACGGCGCCGATTTGCGCGTGGTGCAGATGTTGCTGGGGCACAGCGATCTGTCGACCACGCAGATCTACACCCATGTTGCCCGCGCGCGGCTGCAGGAGTTGCATGCGCAGCACCATCCGCGAGGCTGAGAACGCCGTCCGGCCTGCGATGGTCGGCCTCTGTGGGCTTCTATGGTAGGCTGCGCCCATCCATTGTTAGGTCGTCTTCTGCCGGGAGTTTGTATGCGTTTTAACCGCATTGTTGTTGCATTGGCCTTGGGTCTGGCCAGCAGCGTGGGCGTTGCCGCCGATGCCGATCAGGCCATTCGCAACAGCCTGAAAGCTATCGATCCGGCTCTGCCGATTGAGGCAATTGCCGAAAGTCCGATGCCCGGCGTTTATCAGGTCGAACTGGCCGGTGGCCGGCAGCTGTACACCAGCGCCGACGGCCAGTTCCTGTTGCAGGGTTACCTGTTTCAGGTCAAGGACGGCAAGCCGGTCAACTTGACCGAAGCCGCTGAGAGTAAGGGCGTGGTCAAGCTGCTGGATGCCATACCTGCTTCGGAAATGGTGGTGTTTGCGCCTAAACAACCGAAAACCCATATCACCGTATTTACCGACACCGATTGCGGCTATTGCCAAAAGTTGCACAGTGAAGTGCCTGAGCTCAATCGTTTGGGCGTTGAAGTGCGTTACCTGGCCTTCCCGCGTCAGGGTCTGGAGAGTGCTGCGGCCAAAGAGCTGTCGAATGTCTGGTGCGCCAAGGATCAGCAAGACGCCATGAACCGTGCGAAAAGCCGTCAGGGCGTAGCGGATGCTCAGTGCGACAGCCCTGTTGCCAAGCAGTATGCCCTTGGGCAAATGATCGGGGTCAGCGGTACACCCGCCATCGTTCTGGCCAATGGCAAGATCATTCCGGGCTATCAACCAGCTCCGCAGCTGGCGAAAATTGCCCTCGAATCCAAATGATCTGAGGCATGCGCCTGATTGACTAATAAACAGCCGCTTCGTATGGTGCGGCTCTTTTCTACGGCCGGGGCTTGCTCCGGCCGTTTTACGCAGTGCAGATGGGGAGTTCAGTGTGAAACCGGTGAAAGTAGGCATCTGTGGGCTGGGTACCGTCGGTGGCGGTACGTTGAATGTACTCAAGCGAAATGCCGAGGAAATTACCCGGCGCGCAGGGCGCGGTATTGAAGTTGCCCAGATTGCCATTCGCTCGCCCAAGCCGCAGTACGACACGACCGGTATTAGCATCACCAATGATGTGTTTGAGCTGGTGAACAACCCTGAGATCGATATCGTTATCGAGCTGATCGGCGGTTACACCTTGGCCAAGGACCTGGTGCTCAAAGCCATTGAAAACGGCAAGCACGTGGTTACCGCCAACAAGGCGCTGATCGCTGTGCACGGCAATGAAATCTTTGCCAAAGCGCGTGAAAAGGGCGTGATTGTCGCCTTTGAAGCTGCTGTTGCGGGCGGTATCCCGGTGATCAAGGCGATTCGCGAAGGCCTGGCAGCCAACCGTATCAACTGGCTGGCCGGCATCATCAACGGTACTGGCAACTTTATCCTCAGCGAAATGCGCGAGAAGGGTCGTACCTTTGACGACGTGCTGGCTGAGGCGCAAGCGCTGGGTTATGCCGAAGCTGATCCGACCTTCGACGTTGAAGGCATCGATGCTGCACACAAGCTGACCATCCTGGCTTCCATCGCCTTTGGTATCCCGCTGCAGTTTGACAAGGCCTACACCGAAGGCATCACCAAGCTGACCACCGCTGACGTGAACTACGCCGAAGCGCTGGGCTATCGCATCAAGCACCTCGGCGTTGCCCGTCGTACCGACGCTGGTATCGAGTTGCGCGTACACCCGACATTGATCCCGGCGGATCGTCTGATCGCCAACGTCAACGGCGTGATGAACGCCGTAATGGTCAATGGTGATGCCGCCGGCAGCACACTGTTCTACGGCGCGGGTGCTGGTATGGAACCGACTGCGTCTTCGGTGATCGCTGATCTGGTTGACGTAGTCCGTGCGCTGACCGCCGATCCAACCAACCGCGTGCCGCACTTGGCCTTCCAGCCCGACTCGCTGTCCGATCACCCGATACTGCCGATTGAGGCTTGCGAGAGCGCTTATTACCTGCGCATTCAGGCCAAGGATCATCCGGGTGTGCTGGCCCAGGTGGCGAGCATCCTGTCGGCACGCGGGATCAATATCGAGTCGATCATGCAGAAGGAAGTCGAGGAGCAGGACGGTCTGGTGCCGATGATCCTGGTCACCCATCGCGTGCTAGAGGCACAAATCAATGAGGCGATCAGCGCCCTTGAAGCCTTGACTGATGTGGTCGGCAGCGTTGTGCGTATCCGCGTCGAGCAGCTGAACTAATCCGCTTTTGGCCGCCGCAGCCGGGCTGCGGTGGCTCTCGAAGATTTAACCGAAGGTTTGCCCCTATGCGCTATATCAGTACCCGTGGCCAGGCACCGGCCCTGAATTTCGAAGATGTGCTGCTCGCCGGCTTGGCCAGCGATGGCGGCCTGTACGTACCGGAAAATCTGCCGCGTTTCACCCAGGAAGAAATCGCCTCCTGGGCCGGCCTGCCGTACCACGAGCTGGCCTTCAGGGTTATGCGCCCGTTCGTCACTGGCAGCATTCCGGATGCCGACTTTAAAAAGATCCTCGAAGAAACCTACGGCGTGTTTGCCCATGGCGCTGTCGCGCCGCTGCGTCAGCTGAACGGTAACGAGTGGGTGCTGGAGTTGTTTCACGGCCCCACCCTAGCGTTCAAGGATTTCGCCCTGCAGCTGCTCGGTCGTCTGCTCGATTACGTGCTGGCCAAGCGCAATGAGCGCGTAGTGATCATGGGCGCCACTTCCGGTGATACCGGCTCTGCGGCCATCGAAGGCTGCAAGGCCTGCGATAACGTCGACATCTTCATCATGCACCCGTACAACCGTGTGTCCGAGGTGCAGCGCCGGCAGATGACCACCATCCTCGGCGACAACATCCATAACATCGCCATCGAAGGCAACTTCGATGACTGCCAGGAAATGGTCAAGGACAGCTTCGCTGATCAGGGTTTCCTCAAAGGCACCCGTCTGGTCGCGGTGAACTCGATCAACTGGGCGCGGATCATGGCCCAGATCGTTTACTACTTCCACGCAGCCCTGCAGCTTGGTGGTCCGGCGCGTTCCATCGCGTTCTCGGTACCGACTGGTAACTTCGGTGACATCTTCGCCGGCTACCTGGCGCGCAACATGGGCCTGCCGATCAGCCAGCTGATCGTCGCGACCAACCGTAACGACATTCTGCACCGCTTTATGAGCGGCAATCAGTATGTGAAAGACACCTTGCATCCGACCCTGTCGCCGTCCATGGATATCATGGTGTCGTCGAACTTCGAGCGTCTGTTGTTTGACCTGCACGGTCGTAACGGTGCGGCAATCGCCGAGCTGATGGCCACCTTCAAACAGGGCGGCGGTTTCAGTGTTGATCAGGATCGCTGGACCGAAGCACGCAAGCTGTTCGACTCCCTCGCGGTGGATGATGCGCAGACCTGCGAAACCATCACCGAGGTGTTTAACGAGTGTGGCGAGCTGCTTGATCCGCACACGGCCATTGGCGTGCGTGCTGCGCGTGAGTGCCGTCGCAGCCTGGCGACGCCGATGGTCATCCTCGGTACCGCACACCCGGTGAAATTCCCGGAAGCCGTTGAGAAGGCCGGTGTCGGTCAGGCGCCTGCCTTGCCGGCGCACCTGGCGGATCTGTTCGAGCGTGAAGAGCGTTGCACGGTTCTGGCCAATGACCTGAAAACCGTACAGGGCTTTGTGGCCCAGCACGGTAATCGCGGCAAGCCGCTGTAAGCCCGGCGCTGGTCAATAAAGCCGGTACCCGCAAGGGGCCGGCTTTTTTTGTGGCTATGCTCTGGCTACTTACCGGAGAGGGATGTGCGATGGCTGAGTCTGATCAGGATTTACCCGCGCAGGTAGTGGCGGCGCTTGAGCGTGGGCAGAAAATCGAGGCGATCAAACTGCTGCGCGAGCTCAGGGGGCTGGGCTTGAAAGAGGCCAAGGATTTAGTCGAGGGCTGCGGAACGGATCGACAGAGGGCAGGTGTATCGGTGGTGCAGTCGGGCGGGCATGGCGGTATCGTCTGGTGGCTGGGTTTGCTCGTGCTGGGTGCTGCAGTGGCCTGGTGGTTTGGCGCGTTTTAGCGGCAGTGTGTTGTGCAGTAGAGGTAGTCGGGTGAAGGGGTTGATCAAAGCGGTTGTGCTGCTGTGCGGTTTCTTTCCTCTGGCTGGTGTCCATGCCGCTAGTTTTGATGTTGGTTTTTATAACTACCCGCCGATGATGATCGAGCAGGATAAGACCGGCATCTATCAGGATATTTTCGATGAGTTGGGCAAGCTGACGGGCGATACCTTCAACGTGCAGTACTACCCCTATCCGCGCCTTGGCCTGTTGTTTAATGGCGGGCAACTGGATATCGAGCCGGGTGTTTATCCAGGGTGGGTGCAGGGGCAGTCGACGCCTGGGGTATTTTCGGTACCGTTTGGCAAGGTCGTCGATGTCATGGTATTTGCCCCAGGCAAGGCCTTCCCGGTGGCGCGACCTGAGGATTTGCGCGGTAAGTCAGTTGGGTTAGTGCGTGGGTATGCCTACCCAGACCTGCGTGCGTTGATTGATGAGGGGCTGCTGGATCGGCGCAATGCACTGAATGAAGCGCAATTGCTGGAGATGCTGGCTAAATCGCGTTTCGATCAAATTGTGGTCAATAAGGCGATTGCGCAATACAGCCTGGCAAAGATCCCTGAGTACCGGAATCTCGAGATTGGCGATGTGATGAGTTCTTTTGATATCAGCATGCGTGTTCAGCCGCGCCATGAGGCCTGGGTCGGCAAGCTTGATGCAGCCATTCTGACGCTCAAGCAGCGCGGTGTAATTGACGCGATCTATGCCAGGTATGGCATTCATCTCTAACTGCGCGCACATGCAATGGCTGATTAGATGACACCGTCGCGGCGTAAACCCGCAATCCGTACACCGCTGTAACCTAACCGACTCAGCACCTGTTCATTGTGCTCGCCCAGTTCCGGACCGACCCAGTTTACCTCGCCTGGTGTGTCGCTCAGTTTGGGTACGATGCCGGGCATTTTGAAGGCTTTGCCGTCTGGCAGCTTGGCCGACAGGAGCATTTCTCGGGCGAGAAACTGCGGGTCGTGGAACATGTCCTCAGCGCTGAAAATGCGGCTGGCCGGCACTTCGGCTTGGTTCAGCGTGGCCAGTACCTGCTCAAACGGCAGCGAGCCGACCCAGCGGTCGATCACGCCATAAATCTCGTCGCGTCTCGCATCGCGGCCGTCATTGCTAGCCAGCGTCACGTCGTCTGTCAGGTCCTGGCGGCCGATGGCCTGCATAAAGCGCTTGAAGATCGCATCGCCGTTGGCGCCGATCTGGATATGTTTGCCGTCGCTGCTGGTATGGATGGAGGAGGGCGTGATGCCGGGCATAATGTTGCCGGTGCGCTCGCGGATAAAACCGAACACATCGAACTCCGGCACCATGGACTCCATCATGGCGAAGATCGCCTCATAAAGCGCCACGTCCACCACCTGGCCGCTACCGCCGTTCACTTCGCGGTGGCGCAGCGCCATCAGTGCGCCGATCACGCCCCACAGCGCGGCAATCGAATCACCAATGCTGATGCCTGTGCGCACTGGTGGGCGATCCTCGAAGCCGGTGATGTAGCGCAGCCCGCCCATGGACTCACCCACTGCGCCGAAACCCGGTTGATCTTTCATGGGCCCGGTTTGACCGAAGCCGGACAGGCGCACCATCACCAGTTGTGGGTTCAGTGCATGCAGCACGTCCCAGCCCAGGCCAAGCTTTTCCAATACGCCGGGGCGAAAGTTCTCAATCAGAATATCCGCGTCAGCAAGCAGCTTCTTCAGTACCTCACGTCCGGCCTCGTGCTTGAGGTTGAGGGTGATTGACTGCTTGTTGCGCGCCTGCACAAACCACCACAGCGACGTGCCCTCGTACAGCTTGCGCCACTTGCGCAACGGGTCACCGCCATCGGGTGATTCCACCTTAATCACCTCGGCACCAAACTCGGCGCAGATGCGCGAAGCAAACGGGCCGGCGATCAGGGTGCCGAGCTCAATCACTTTCAGGCCGGCGAGGGGTTTGTTGGGCAAGGACATGCTGTCTCCTGGGCTGTGGGGCGCGGCTAAGCCTATTGCATTGTGCGCAGTTGGGCTATCGCTCCAGGCTGTTGCTGGACGGGTGCCAGTTGCAGTGGTCAATCCGGCGCAATTTCCCCTCTGGCAAGCCCTGCGGATATCCGGCATAACGGCTCACCACCCTGATAAGTGCGATAAATACGATGATGACTGTCGAACCCTGCCTGCATAAGCACCTCTTCACCCCGCCGCAGCTGGGTTGTATGAGTGGTGAGCGTCCATGAAAACCTGGTTGCTGGTGCGTCTGCAGTTGCTGCTGGGTATCGCCTTGCTGATGCTGCTGTTACAGGTGGGTAACAGCCTGAGCGGTTACAGCCTGAATATCTGGGGGGTGATCCCGCGGCGGGTCGAATCCTTGCCGGGCATTATCTTCGCACCCTGGTTGCATGGCGGCTGGGCGCATCTGTTGAGCAATCTCAGCGGGCTGCTGGTGCTTGGTCTGCTGGCGCTACTTGAATCGCGGCGCGACTTTATCAAGGCAAGTGTGGTGATACTGCTCGGCAGTGGCTTGTTGGTCTGGGTGTTCGGCCGCGAGGGTATCCATGTCGGAGCCAGCGGCTGGCTGTTCGGGCTTTGGTCGTTATTGCTGGCGCGTGCCTGGTTTCGCAGTAGTTGGCTGGATCTTCTGCTGGCGGTCCTGGTGTTGCTGTTGAATGGTGGCTGGGTATTCGGTCTTTTGCCGCAGCAGGGTATTTCCTTCGAATATCATCTGGCGGGCGCTCTTTGCGGTGCACTCTACGCAGCCTGGCGCTATGCCCCGCGGCGGCGACAGCAGGGCGGTTGAATGGGGCTCTGTTCCACCGAGCGCTCGGGTTCGTGGCGTGGCTGCCTTTGCGGTAGACTTGCCGGCTTATTCGACCAGTCAAGAAGCCCCGTCCATGGCCCTGCCGTCTACCACTTACAAAATCGAGCTGAACCTCACCGACATGGACCGCAGTGTCTATGAAAACCTGCGTTTCACCGTTGCCAAGCACCCTTCGGAAACCGAAGAACGCCTGGCAGCGCGGCTCGTGGCCTATTGCCTGTTCTATCACGAGCAGCTGGCGTTCGGTCGCGGCCTGTCGGATGTGGATGAGCCGGCGTTGTGGGAAAAGAGCCTGGATGACCGTGTGCTGCACTGGATCGAAGTTGGCCAGCCAGACAGCGACCGCATCACCTGGTGCTCGCGGCGTACCGAAAAATTCAGCCTAGTGGCCTACGGCAACCTGCGCGTTTGGCAGACCAAGGCGCTCGACCCGGTGCGCAGCCTGAAAAATATCAACGTCGTCGCCCTCGACCAGGAAGCCTTGGCCAAGCTGGCGCTGGATATGCCGCGCTCGCTGAACTGGAGCGTAATGATCAGCGACGGCGAGCTGTTCGTCACCGATGAGCGTGGCCAGCATGAGCTGCCCATTGAGTGGTTGGCTGGCGAGCGCTAAGAACCTATTTGCGATCTGCTGCGCGTCGGCCCTGCTGCGTAAAAACAGGCTGGTGCGCCAGCCCGGTCGGAAGCCGCTTGCGGCTAACGCGCTTTAGCGCGGCCCGAAGGGCGAGCGAAGCGAGTAGTGCTCATTTACAGCTAGTCGTAGTGCGGGCAGCACCCGCCCCGTTTTGATTTCGGCGGGTTGCACCCGCCCTACATGGCAAAGAATAACCATGCGTATCGAGTCCCGCCCGCTGCCCGCAACCCTGCCTGATCTGGGCGCTCTACCGCCGTTGTTGACCCGCCTCTATGCCGCTCGCGGCGTTCAGTCTGTCGCCGAACTGGATAAAGGCCTGGCGCGGTTGATTCCCTACCAGCAGCTTAAAGGCATGGACACGGCAGTCGATTTGCTGGTGCTAGGGCTGCAGCAAGGCCAGCGCATGCTGATCGTCGGCGACTTCGATGCCGATGGTGCCACTGCCAGCACCGTCGGTGTGCTGGGGCTGCGCATGCTCGGCGCAGCGCATGTCGATTACCTGGTGCCCAATCGCTTTGAGTACGGCTACGGACTTACGCCGGAAATCGTCGCGGTCGCACTCGAACGCGAGCCGCAATTGCTGATTACCGTGGATAACGGTATTTCCAGCGTCGAAGGCGTGGCCGCAGCTAAGGCCGCGGGGCTGACCGTGCTCGTTACCGATCACCACCTGCCCGGTGCCGAGTTGCCGGCGGCGGATGCCATCGTCAATCCCAACCAGCCGGGCTGTGCGTTCCCCAGCAAGGCACTGGCCGGCGTTGGCGTGATGTTCTATGTGCTGCTAGCGCTGCGTGCGCAGCTGCGAGAAACAGGTTGGTTCACTGCTCAGCGTCCAGAGCCGAACCTGGGCGAGCTGCTTGATCTGGTGGCTCTGGGTAGCGTCGCCGACGTGGTGCCGCTGGATGCCAATAATCGCATTCTGGTGCATCAGGGCCTCGCACGGATTCGTGCCGGCCGTGCGCGGCCGGGTTTGCGTGCGATTCTCGAAGTGGCGGGGCGTGATCATCGGCGCATCACCTCCACGGACCTGGGTTTTATCCTCGGCCCACGGCTGAATGCGGCCGGGCGGTTGGATGATATGGCGCTGGGCATCGAATGCCTGCTTTGTGAAGACGAAGCGCTGGCCCGCGATATGGCCGTGCAGCTCGATCAGCTTAATCAGGATCGTAAGGCCATCGAGCAGGGCATGCAGCGCGAGGCTTTGGCCCAGCTCAAGGACTTGCCGTTGGAAGACATGCCCTTTGGTTTGTGCCTGTTCGAGGCGGATTGGCATCAGGGGGTAATCGGCATCCTCGCCTCGCGGATGAAAGAGCGATATCACCGCCCGACCATCGCTTTTGCCGATGCGGGTGACGGCGTGCTGAAAGGCTCGGCGCGTTCGGTGCCGGGCTTTCATATCCGCGATGCGCTGGATGCCGTGGCCGCCAAACACCCTGAGCTGATCAGCAAGTTTGGCGGGCACGCCATGGCGGCCGGGTTGTCACTGCCGCAGGCGAATTTTGCCGCCTTCGCCGCCGCCTTCGATGCTGAAGTTCGCCGCCAGCTGTGTGAAGACGATCTGACCGGGCGTTTGCTGTCCGATGGCGCCTTGTCCATTGAAGAGTTCCACCTGCCGCTGGCCAAGGAGCTGCGCAATGCCGGGCCCTGGGGACAGCATTTCCCTGAGCCGCTGTTTCATGGCGTATTTCAGCTGGTGCAGCAGCGCGTGGTGGGGGAGCGGCACCTCAAAGTGGTGCTGAAAAGCGAATGCGGCAGCGTGCAGCTCGATGGCATCGCCTTTGGTGTGGATCGCGAAATCTGGCCGAACCCGACCGTGCGCTGGGTTGAGTTGGCCTACAAGCTGGACGTCAATGAATACCGTGGGCAAGAAAGTGTGCAGTTGCTGATCGCCCATATCAGCCCGCGCTGATTGGCTAGCTCTGCGGTGCGGGCGCGGCTGAGCCATCGGCTAGCGCGCGTTCGCTCAGCTGATTCCAGCGGGCGAGAAACTCCGGAGGCTGGCTGACGCGCTGCGGCGACTTGGCCAGAAACACGCCGTGGTTATTAAAGGAATACACCGGCAGCAGATCGCCACGCTCACTGGCCGGGCGGATGCGTGGGTCGAGGTTGTCGAGAATCAGCGGTTGTTCGCTGGCGCTGGGGTAATAGGCCAGCACCATATGCGCTTGGTTCTGCTTGAGCGCCTTGACGAAGGTCAGGCGCAGTTTGTCGCTCGGCACGCCCATACGCACCAGGCTGAAGTATTTGGCGATGGCGAAATCTTCGCAGTCACCTTTGCCCAGGCGGAGTGTTTGCGCCGGCGTGGCCCAGTAATCGTCGGCTCCCCAGGCCTGCTGGTCACTGACAAAACTGACTGAACGGTTGATGAAGTGGTTGACCCGCTCCAACTGTGCGCGCTCGTCGTCGCCAGCGGAGTTGTCGAGCAGGTTGAGCCAACTGGCCAGGCGCGTATCGCTGAGAACCGTAGCCAGGGCGCTATGCTGGGTGGTCGTCGCATCGGCCACCAGCACCGGGCTGAATAGCCAGCAACTGGCAAGCAGGCTGCGCAGCAGGCGGTGAGCGGGGCGATTGGCGCGTGGGTGCATGGCGCGAAGTCTCCGGCGTCGGCTCTTGATAGCCTTTTGCCGTTGCGAGGTTTATGTCCGTCATCCTATCGGCGTCAAATATAGATCGACCATCGGCAGAATGTGATGGTGACCACTATTTGACATATTTGCAGTCCTGTAACCGGCAGAAAGCCGACGAATAGCCGGTTTTCATGGCTTTCACGTCCGTTGGCAATCTTTCGAAGCACTCTGGCGTTAGGTGGCGAGAAACCTCCGTCTCTAGAATCGGTCTGTGTGCTTGCACAACCATTTTTAGGGAGAGCGCTTGATGATTACCCGTGGCTTGCTTGATCAGTTGTTGAAATCCGGCCAGGACCTGATGCAACAGAAATCCGCCGGTGGCAAAGGCGGTTCAGCGGGTGGCCTAGGCGGCGCTTTGGGCGGCTTGCTCGGCGGCGCCGGTAAAAGTGGCCAGGGCGGTGATCTCGGCACTCTGCTCAAAGGCGCGGGCGGTGGCGCGTTGGCCGCTGGCGCGCTTGGCATGCTGCTGGGCAACAAGAGTGCGCGCAAAATGGGCGGCAAGGCGCTGACCTATGGTGGCCTGGCCGCGCTTGGTGTGGTTGCCTACAAGGCCTACAGCAACTGGCAGGCGCAGCAAGCCAATGCGCCACAGGCTGAGCCGCAAACCCTGGACCGCTTGCCGGCACCACAGGCCGAGATTCACAGCCAGGCCATTCTCAAGGCGCTGGTGGGCGCAGCCAAAGCCGATGGTCATGTCGACGCCCGCGAGCGGGAGTTGATCGAAGGCGAGCTGGTCAAGCTCACCGGCGACGCCGAGCTGCAGCATTGGCTGCAGGCCGAATTGAACAAGCCACTGGACCCCGCCGAAATCGCCCGCGCGGCCAGCACGCCGGAAATGGCCGCTGAAATGTACATAGCCAGCGTGTTGATGGTCGATGAAGAGCACTTTATGGAGCGCGCCTACCTGGAAGAGCTGGCTCGTCAGCTCAAATTGGATCCGGCGCTAAAGGCCGAACTTGAGGCTCAGGTGCGTCAGGAGCTGGTGGCGGGCTAATAGCGCGTAGCGGCCATCTGCCCAGGGTTCTGGCTGCTAGCCGGCGGCCTGCCTATAATCGGCGCCTTTCCTTGCTATGGATGGACGCCCGATGCGCCGCACCTACACGAATTGCCTGCTGAGTCTGGCGCTGGTTCTTTTCAGCGCAATCGTGCATTCCGCGCCTGATGTGGCGCTGACTCAAGTGCAGCTGGCGCAGGTACAGGTGTTTCGCGCCAGTACTGATCTGTTTATCCATCGTGGTGAAGGCGGACATGCCGAGCTGGCGGCCAAGGTGCAGGCTGACCTGGGCAAGTTGCGTGAAAGTATGGCGACCTTGCAGGCGCAGCCGCTGACCGACTCAGCGCGCTTGGCGATGGAGCAGTTGCAGCCGCCATTGGCAGCCTTTACAGCGCTGGTCGAGCAGACCCTGGCCTATAACCCCAGCGAGCCGGACCTGCCGTGGGAATTCAACTTCCAGTACAGCAAGGCCCAGCGCGAGTTGGTGGCGGCTTTGGAGGCGCTTGAGCAGCAACTGCTGAAAGGCCTGGCGCAGCCATTGTCAGCGGCGGATCTGCGTTTGCAGAGCCTGCCGGCCAAGGTGCAATACCTGGCGGCGCGCTACACCGCACGGGCTTATGTCGGTGATATCGAAACCCTACCCGAGCAACAGCAGCATTACCTGAATCAGGATATCGACGTGCTGGCCAAGCAGGTCGATGCCGAACTCGCCACCCTGGCGACTGAGTTGACCGGCGAGCAGCAACAGCGTTTGCAGCGGGCGCTTACGCGCTGGAAGTTTATCTACTCGCGACTGGTGGGTTACAACGACAATCTGGTGCCGCTGGTGGTCGAGCGCCATGCAGCCGAGATGGCGGACCAGCTGCTGCGTCTGCGCGCTAAATAAGTCTCAGCGTTTGTAGGCTGCGTGGAATACCGCGCAGTTCTTGCCCGCATGTTTAGCCCGGTACAACGCCTGGTCGGCCAGCTCCAAGGCTTCGGCCAAGTTGCTGCTGTCCAACGGCCAAAGCGCGCCACCGATGCTGCAGCCAACCTTGACTTGGTTGTTGCCCAGGTCAACGGGCGCGCTTAGTGCCGCCAGCGTGCGTTCGGCTACCAGCTGTGCCTGTGGCAGCGCTTCGCTGCTGGGCACTGACAGCACCATCAGGAACTCATCACCGCCCAGGCGCGCGACCAGGTCGCCCTCACGCAGGCAGCTGCGCAGCCGCACCGCCACTTCACGCAGCAGTTGGTCGCCCGCCGCATGGCCGAACTGATCGTTGATCGGTTTGAAACCATCCAGGTCCAGGTAGAACAACGCCAGGCAATTGCTGCCGGCTTGGCTGCGTTGCTGGGCGCGTGGCAGGTAGCTTTCCAGGGCGACGCGGTTGGGCAGGCCGGTGAGTGCGTCGTGGTGGGCGAGATTTTCCATGACGCCGAGGGCGTTTTGCTGGTGAGTCAGGCTCTCCACCAAATGGCGGATCGAGTTGCTGAGTGCTTCGATCTCCCGGGTGCTTTTCAGCTCCGGTATCACACTGATTTCTCCGGCGCTGAGGCGGTCCGCTGCCTCGGCGATCTGCCGCAAGGGGCGGGTGAAGTAGCCGGTGATCAGCCAACCCAATAGCGCAAACAGCAGCGCCAGGACGCTGCCCCAAAGCAGAATGTAGAGCGTGGTTTCGCGCGCTGGGGCGTAGGCTTCGTCCAGCGGTTGGCGGGCAATCACTGTCCAGCCCAGCCCCTTGTAATCCATGTGGCCTTGGCTCAGCGCCAGGCCGGTGAGGTACTGCTTGCCGTCCGGCCATTCCTGCACGGCCCACAAGTCATCGCGTTGCGTCACTTCGTTAAGGGCGGGCAGGTGCAGGCGTTGGCCGATCATGTCTTTAGGCGCCAGGAGGATCGTGCGGTCCTTGCCGATCACAAAGAACTCGACATTACGGCGTTTCTGGATCGGTTCGAGAATGGCCCGGCGCACTTCGTCAGCCCACGACCAGGACAGGTGCGAGGCCAACACGCCCACCAGGCTGCCGTCTGTGGCAAACACCGGCAGGCTGATATCAACGAATTTCATGGCCTCACCGGTTGGGTTGGGCAGCAGTTTGGCCAGCAGCACGGCTTCATGCACATCGCCGATAAATACGTTTTTCTGTGCTTCGAGGAATACGGGGCGCTGGCCGATGCTGGCGCCCTCAAGCACGCCATCGCTTGAGGCCAGCACCGTGCCCTGGGTATCGGTAAAGCCGATCCAGGCGATGCTCGGGAACTCGGTTTGCAGGCGATCAAGCAACACGCGCACTTCAACAATATCGTCTGGCTGGCGCAGGGCGCGCAGTTTGCCGATCACCTGCAGCATGGCGGCGCGGCTCTGCATGTCACGGTCCAGGCGATCAACCATCATGAAGGAGACTTCGGCGAGGTCGCGGCCCACCTCCTCACGGATGCGCTGGCTGGCGTCATGGCCAATCAGGGTGCCGAGCAACCAGCTCAGGCTGGCGACCAGCAGGGCGATCAGAATGGCGAAGCGGCTACGCAGGCTGTGCGATGAGGTCATGGCACGACGGCTCCTGAGGGCGGGTAGGCAGTGTACAGATGAGTTTGAGTATAGTGCGCCGTTGGTCTGCATGGCTGTGCGCCAGCGCCAATTGCGGGCTGCAAGGGCGGATTCGAGTGGGGTATACTCGCCGGCTTTTCCGAAAGTTTGACCTACGAGTGCTGCCAGCCATGGAAATCAACCCGATCCTTAATAGCATCAAGGACCTGTCCGAGCGCACCCAGACTATTCGGGGGTATCTTTGACTACGATCACAAGCATGATCGTCTGGTCGAAGTAAACCGCGAACTCGAAGACGCTAACGTCTGGAACAACCCCGAATACGCACAGAACCTGGGCCGCGAACGCGCCATGCTGGCGCAGATCGTCGAGACTATCGACGATCTTACTGGCAGTCTGGCCGACTCGCGCGACCTGCTCGATATGGCCGTCGAAGAAAACGACGAAGGTGCGGTGAGCGATATCGTCAGCGAAATCGAGCGCCTGCGCGGCATTCTCGAGAAGCTGGAATTCCGCCGTATGTTCAGCGGCGACATGGACATGAACAACGCCTACCTCGACATTCAGGCCGGCTCCGGCGGCACCGAGGCGCAGGACTGGGCCAACATCCTATTGCGCATGTACCTGCGCTGGGCTGACAAACGTGGTTTCAGCGCCGAGATCGTCGAACTGTCTGCCGGCGAAGTCGCTGGCATCAAGGGCGCGACCGTGCACATCAAGGGCGAGTATGCCTTTGGCTGGCTGCGTACCGAGATCGGCGTGCACCGCTTGGTGCGTAAGAGTCCGTTCGACTCTGGCAACCGTCGCCACACCTCGTTCTCGGCGGTGTTCGTCTCGCCGGAAATCGATGACAACATCGAGATCGAGATCAACCCGGCTGACCTGCGCATCGACACCTACCGCTCCTCTGGTGCCGGTGGTCAGCACGTAAACACCACCGACTCAGCGGTACGTATCACCCACGTACCAACCAACACCGTGGTGGCGTGCCAGAATGAACGCTCACAGCATGCCAACAAAGACACCGCAATGAAGATGTTGCGTGCGCGCTTGTACGAGCAGGAAGTGCAGAAGCGCAACGCTGCCTCCCAGGCGCTGGAAGAGACCAAGTCGGATATTGGCTGGGGCCACCAGATCCGCTCCTACGTGCTCGATGCTTCGCGGATCAAGGATCTGCGGACCAACATCGAACGCAGCGATTGCGACAAGGTGCTCGACGGTGATATCGACGAATACCTCGAAGCCAGCCTGAAACAGGGCCTGTAAGACCTTTCAGTTCCTCCCCCTGTGCGGGGAGGTGACGAACCCGTGACGGAAACCGATGACCATGAGCGACCAACAACTCGACCAGCACGACCTGCAACAGGAAGAAAACAAGCTGGTTGCCCAGCGCAAGGAAAAGCTTGCTGCTATCCGTGAACAGGGCAATGCCTTCCCAAATGATTTCCGCCGTGACAACTACTGCGCCGATCTGCAGAAACGGTACGCCGAATCGAGCAAGGAAGAGCTGGCCGAGGCGGCCATTCCGGTCAAAGTGGCTGGGCGCATCATGCTCAACCGTGGCTCGTTCATGGTGATTCAAGACATGACCGGGCGCATCCAGGTCTACGTCAACCGCAAGACCCTGTCGGAAGAAACCCTGGCCGCGGTGAAAACCTGGGACATGGGCGACATCATCTCCGCGGTTGGCACTTTGGCCCGTTCCGGCAAGGGCGACCTGTACGTGGAAATGACCGACGTGCGCCTGCTGACCAAGTCGCTGCGTCCGCTGCCGGACAAGCACCATGGCCTGAGCGATACCGAGCAGCGCTACCGTCAGCGCTACGTTGACCTGATCGTCAACGAAGACGTGCGCCAGACCTTCCGCGTTCGCTCGCAGGTTATCGCGCATATCCGCAGCTTTCTGATGAAGCGCGACTTCCTTGAAGTGGAAACGCCGATGCTGCAGACCATCCCAGGTGGCGCAGCGGCCAAGCCGTTCGAGACGCATCACAACGCCCTGGATATGCAGATGTTCCTGCGTATCGCGCCGGAGCTTTACCTCAAGCGTCTGGTGGTGGGTGGTTTCGAGAAGGTGTTCGAGATCAACCGCAACTTCCGTAACGAAGGTGTCTCGACTCGTCACAACCCTGAATTCACCATGCTCGAGTTCTACCAGGCTTACGCCGACTACGAAGACAACATGGACCTGACCGAGGAACTGTTCCGCGAGCTGGCTCAGCTGGTACTCGGCACCACCGACGTGCCTTATGGCGACAAAGTGTTCCACTTCGGCGAGCCGTTCGTGCGTCTGTCGGTGTTCGACTCGATCCTCAAGTACAACCCTGAGCTGACTGCTGCGGACCTGACCGACATCGACAAGGCCCGTGCCATCGCCAAGAAGGCCGGCGCCAAGGTGCTGGGTTTTGAAGGTCTGGGCAAACTGCAGGTGATGATTTTCGAAGAGCTGGTCGAGCACAAGCTGGAGCAGCCGCACTTCATTACGCGCTACCCGTTTGAAGTGTCGCCGCTGGCCCGTCGCAGTGATGATGATCCGAGCGTTACCGACCGCTTCGAGCTGTTTATCGGTGGCCGCGAGATCGCCAACGCCTACTCCGAGCTCAACGATGCCGAAGATCAGGCTGCGCGCTTTATGCAGCAAGTGGCCGACAAGGACGCCGGCGACGACGAAGCCATGCACTACGACGCCGACTTCGTCCGCGCCCTGGAGTACGGCATGCCGCCGACCGCTGGCGAGGGTATTGGTATCGACCGTCTGGTGATGCTGCTGACCAATTCACCGTCGATTCGCGACGTGATCCTGTTCCCGCATATGCGCCCGCAGGCCTGATGTTGCTAAGCCGCCTCCGGGCGGCTTTTTATTGCCTGGCTTTTTATTGTCTGCAGATGGATTATTTTTGAGATTTACTGACTAAGTCATTAGTAATCTTGAATAAACGACAGAGGATCGTCTTGCTGTGACAGCCAAGCCTGCCCAAGAAAGCGCCACCCTGGTGGCCAACGCCGTCGCCGAGAGCGTGCAATACCAAGGCCGCAAAGCCAGCCGACAGGGCAGTGAACAGCGCCGCCAGGCCATTCTCGATGCCGCCATGCGTATTATCGTGCGTGAAGGCGTGCGTGCCGTACGCCACCGCGCGGTGGCCGCCGAGGCCGAAGTGCCGCTGTCGGCGACTACCTATTACTTCAAAGACATCAATGACCTGATCACCGACACCTTCGCCCAGTTCGTCGAGCGCAGTGCGGCGCATATGGGCCAGTTCTGGAGCAGTACCGAAGGGTTGTTGCGTGAGCAGGTCAACCGTCTGGATGGCAGTGCCGAGGCGCGCCGGCGTCTGGCCAATGAAATCGCCCGGTTGGCGGTGGAGTACGTGCGTCAGCAATTGCTGACCCGTCGTGAGCACCTGCTGGCCGAGCAGGCCTTTCAGCAGGAGGCCTTGCTTAACCCACGCCTGCATGAACTGTTGCGGGCCCATCGGCAGATTCTGCTGCAGGGCGTGACGCACTTCTTTGAAGTACTGGGCTCACAACAAGCAGAGCAGGATGCCAAGCTCTTGACGGCGATTATTGTGCGCATGGAGTATCAGGGCCTGCTTGATGGCGTTGATCATCTAGACAGTGAAGAGATGTTGGCCATGCTTAAACGTTATATGCATCTGGTACTGGGCTTGTAACCTGGTCAATCCGTTCACAAGGAGAGCTGAATGAAAGCCTGGCGCGCGCTGCTTGCCGTGTCCTTCCTGTTGCTTGGTGGCTGTCTGGTGACCTTCAAGGACCCGATTCCCGCCAATGAAGCAGCCCCGATTCCCTTGCTTGGCGAGTGGTCGCGCAAGAATGAGTGGGGCGAGCAGCTGTATCTGCAAATTACCCGCTCCGGCTCTAACGTTTACAAGGCGCGGGCCTATGTCGACAGCCTGGACAACCTCGACAGCGTCGAGGAGTACGGCTTTACCGTGGCCCATCATGGCCGCCGCTGGTACCTCTCGGCGGGGTTGCCGAAAAGCCTGGGGGCGAACTTCGCCATCGCCGGTTTTGAGCTGACCACCAGCAATGAGCTGGTGATCTACAACCTGGATGTCGACCGCATCCTTCAAGAGTTGGAGCAAGGTGCCTTACAGGGCGAGGTGATTGATGGCGCAGAAGGCGATGGCGTGCTGATCAGCAGCCCGCTGGAGCAGGTGTTCAGCTACCTCGACGATCAGGCCAATTCGGATGTGTTTATCGAAGTCGCGCGTTATCAGCGGGCGGGTGACTAGCAGGTTGTGGTGAGGAAAGCATGAACAGTCATACCGGGTTGGACGATTATCAGTTGATCGTGCGCGCGCTGTCCGACCGCCTGGTCGACGCGCAGACGCCGATTCGCGTGCTGGATGCGGTGAAGTGGGACGACTCGATCCGCAGCGAGTTTCTCAAGCATAAAGGCAAGAAGCTGCCCGCCGTTGACCGAGCCTACTACGTCAATCGGTCGCTGCCCTTTGATGCGGCGGCGAAGAAGCTGGAATTCCAGAATATCGAGCGCGACATCACTCGCCAGCTTGGCCAGTTCAACCCGGTGGGCAAGATCATGCGGCGCATGTGCCGAGAGTACCGCATGGTCATTCGCATGCTCGAAGCGCGCGGCACCGAGGACTTCGGTCTGATCAGCCAGGAACTCTACGGTGCGGCTTCCGACGCCTTCCATGCCGGCGATCCAACCCTGGCCGACCTGGGCCTGATGTTTTCCGACTTCCTGAATAACATCGACAAGCGCGGCGACCTCAAAGACGAAGCCAAGACGCTGACGGCCAAGGACGCGGTCAACCTGCTGCAACAGCGCCTGAACAAGGTGTTTGGCGAGGAGGAGGGCACCATTCGGGTGTTCGAGTCCGACGGTATTCTCGCCGACGCCGCCGCCGGTGCCGACTACATCAAGATCCGCGCCGATGCGATGTTCAATGAGCGCGATGTAAAAGCTCTGGAAGTGCACGAGGGCCTGGTGCACGTGGCGACCACCCTGAATGGTCTGAGCCAGCCGGTTTGCACCTTTCTGGCCAAGGGCCCGCCCTCGTCCACGGTGACCCAGGAAGGCCTGGCAATCCTGATGGAGGTGATCACCTTTGCCTCCTACCCAACCCGTTTACGCAAGCTGACCAACCGCACCCGCGCCATTCACATGGCCGAAGAGGGCGCCGATTTCCTGCAAGTGTTCGACTTCTACCGCGAGCAGGGTTTTAGCCAGGAGCAGAGCTACAGCAACGCCAACCGAGTGTTCCGCGGTTCCACCCCCAACGGCCTGCCTTTCACCAAGGACCTGTCCTACTTGAAAGGCTTCATCATGATTTACAACTACATCCAGTTGGCTGTGCGCAAAGGCAAGCTGGAGCAGATTCCGCTGCTGTTCTGCGGCAAGACTACCTTGGAAGACATGCGCTCCTTGCGTCAGCTGGTGGATGAAGGGTTGGTTGTTGCGCCCAAGTACCTGCCACCGCAGTTCAGTGACCTCAATTCGCTGTCGGCCTGGATGTGTTTCTCCAACTTTCTCAATCACCTGAGTCTCGATCGGATCGAAGCCGACTACGCCAACATCCTGTGACCATTTTGTTGAGCGCTGCCGCAACCCACTGGCCTCTAATGGATCGTAGGTTGAGGCGTTAGTACGCCGCTAGACCCCGCCGCGTCGACGGCCACTGCCATCAGCTCAGGAGCCACTATGCCCAGCCATCAACTCGACTACGAAATCCTTGGCGCCTCCGCGCAGAGCGTGGAAGTCATTCTTGATCCCGGCGAAACGGTGATCGCCGAAGCTGGGGTGATGAACTACATGACCGACGGCATCCGCTTTGAAACACGCATGGGCGATGGTGCCGCCAGCGGTGTACTGGGCACACTGTGGGGCATGGGCAAGCGCATGCTGACCGGTGAATCGCTGTTTATGACGCACTTCTCCAATGCCGGTAAAACCCAAGCGCGGGTGGCGTTTGCGGCGCCTTATCCCGGCACCGTGGTGCCGATCCAGTTGGCGGAGCATGGCGGTACGCTGATTTGCCAGAAAGATGCCTTTCTCTGCGCCGCCTATGGCACGGCAGTCGGCATCAGCTTTAACAAGCGTCTGGGCGCCGGTTTCTTCGGTGGTGAAGGCTTTATTCTGCAGAAGCTCGAAGGTGACGGCTTGGCCTTTGTGCATGCCGGTGGCACGGTCATTCGCAAGGAGCTGAATAACGAAACCCTGCGCCTGGACACTGGTTGCCTGGTGGCTTTTACCAGTGGCATTGATTACGACATCGCCCTGGCTGGCGGCCTGAAAAGCATGCTGTTCGGCGGCGAGGGGATCCTCCTCGCTACGCTCAAGGGCACTGGTACGGTTTGGGTGCAGAGCCTGCCGTTCTCGCGCCTGGCCGAGCGCATCTATGAAGCGACTTTCAAAGCACGCGAGGAAGTACGCGCTGGCGGCAAATGATGCGGCAATCTGGGCCTTTGCAGGCGTGAATGTTTGCTGCAAGCTGCGCCGCCTGTGCTTAGCCCGCTAACTGAAAAATCCGAGAGCCTGTTATGAGTGAAGTAAACCCCATCCCGCTGATCCTCACCGGTATTGGCAGCATCTGCGCCACGGTGGCTGTGCTCAGCTATTACGGCTATCTGCACATCGCCAAGCCAGAAGATGCGTTACTGCTGTCCGAGTTCACCATGCTCAAGACGGTGCCGGGCGAGGACTATAAAGTCTCCCTCAAACCTGCCAGCCAAGTCGCCCAGTGCATTGATGGCGTACTGGTGATGTTTGACCTGGAGCAGAAGGGTCTGAGCGGCGTACTCGTCGACCGCCGCAAGCAGGCTGTGCGCTGCAGCGAAGGCCAATAACCTCAGCCCGTCTGCTTTTGCTGTTCGCTGAGGCGCTGCAAATGTCGGCGTGACAGGGCGAGGAAGCGCGGTGTGAGGCCGATGTCTTCATACAGCGGGTCGCCCTGTTCATCGCTGGCCACCACCTTGCTGCCCTGAACGTAGGGCAGGCTGGCCTCCAGCTCATCAAGCGCGGCACCGAGCAATTCTCCGAGCAGCTCTTCAATGTGGTGCTTGGGGTACATCTCCTGCAAGGCCGCCAGACGCGCTTCGGCTTCCAGGTCTAGTCGTATCTGATAAGGCGTTACGCTCAGCCGCCCTTGGGCATTCTCCTGCCAGTGCTGAACAAGCTCGCGAATCTTCATGATGACCTCGTGTCTGTTCTGTGCCCGCCCTGTGAGTCTGGGCTGGGCTTGCTTAACTCAGACTAGTGCCTGACCCGATAAGTGCGGCCGCAGCGTCGCGCACTTGTAAGAAGTTGGCGCGCTGGGCACTCTGGAAGCAGGATCAGCGGAGGCAACACTCATGGCAGAAATCGACGCGCGTCTGCGCGAGGACGTCCACCAGCTCGGCGAACTATTGGGTAACACCATCAGCGTGCAGCATGGCGCTGCCTTTCTCGATAAGATTGAGCGCATTCGCAAGGGCGCTAAGGCCTCGCGCCGTGGTTCGCTGGAGGGTGCAGAGCAACTCAGTGCAACCCTCAATCAACTGGATGATGACGAGCTGCTGCCGGTGGCGCGGGCGTTCAACCAGTTTCTCAACCTGGCCAATATTGCCGAGCAGTACCACCGGGTACGCCGCCGCGCGCCGGGTGAGGCGCAGCCGTTTGAAGACAATATGCTTGCCGATCTGCTGCAGCGGTTGTCCAGCAACGGCCACAAAGGCGAGGCGCTGGCCCGTCAGTTCGGCCGCCTGGATAT
Organism: Pseudomonas sp. FEMGT703P; assembly: GCF_002786345.1. Classification (NCBI taxonomy): domain Bacteria; kingdom Pseudomonadati; phylum Pseudomonadota; class Gammaproteobacteria; order Pseudomonadales; family Pseudomonadaceae; genus Pseudomonas; species Pseudomonas sp. FEMGT703P. Next base: position 841,461 of record NZ_PGCM01000005.1, read on the forward strand.
CGAGCTGGTGCTGACCGCACACCCCACCGAAGTGGCGCGGCGCACCCTGATTCAGAAATACGATGCAATGGCCGAACAGTTGGCGGTCGGCGACCATAGTGACCTTTCGGCGGCCGAGCGTGAGCAGGTCAAACAGCGCCTGCAACGGCTGATTGCCGAAGCCTGGCACACCGAGGAAATCCGCCGCAGCCGGCCCAGCCCGGTGGATGAAGCCAAATGGGGCTTTGCGGTGATCGAGCATTCGCTCTGGCATGCCATTCCCAATGTGCTGCGCAAGGCCGATCAGGTGCTGCATAGCGCCACCGGGTTGCACCTGCCGCTTGACGCCGCACCGATTCGCTTCGCCTCGTGGATGGGCGGCGACCGTGACGGCAACCCGAATGTCACCGCAAGCATTACCCGCGAAGTGCTGCTGCTGGCGCGCTGGATGGCGGCGGATCTGTACTTGCGCGATGTCGATAACCTGGCTGCCGATCTGTCCATGCAGCAGGCAAGCCCGGCGCTGCTGGCGCGGGTAGGCGAGAGCGCCGAGCCCTATCGCAGCCTGCTCAAGCAGCTGCGTGAGCGTCTGCGCACCACCCGCAGCTGGGCCCAGGCGGCGCTGCATGAGCTCGTGCCGGCGTCTGCAGCCGTGCTGCAGGACAATCGCGAGCTGCTGGAGCCGCTGACCCTGTGCTACCAGTCGCTGCATGAATGCGGCATGGGCGTGATCGCCGATGGTCCGTTGCTCGATTGCCTGCGCCGTGCGGCGACCTTCGGGCTGTTTCTGGTGCGTCTGGATGTGCGTCAGGACTCCAGCCGCCACGCCGCCGCCATGAGCGAAATCACCGATTACCTGGGCCTGGGCCGTTACGCCGAGTGGGATGAAGAGGCGCGCCTGGCGTTTCTACTGAAAGAGCTGGAAAACCGCCGGCCGCTGCTGCCGGGGCATTTCAAACCTAGCGGCGAAACCGCGGAGGTGCTGGCCACCTGCCGTGAAGTGGCCAATGCGCCTGCCGCATCCCTGGGTTCCTACGTGATCTCCATGGCCGGTGCGGCTTCCGATGTGCTGGCAGTGCAACTGCTACTCAAGGAAGCCGGGTTACAACGGCCGATGCGCGTGGTGCCGCTGTTTGAAACCCTGGCCGATCTGGACAACGCCGGTCCGGTGATCAGCCGGCTGCTGGCGCTGCATGGCTACCGCGCGCGCTTGCACGGGCCGCAGGAAGTAATGATCGGTTACTCCGACTCCGCCAAGGACGCTGGCACCACCGCGGCGGCCTGGGCGCAGTACCGTGCCCAGGAAACTTTGGTGCAGGTGTGCCGTGAACAGGATGTCGAGCTGCTGCTGTTCCACGGTCGCGGCGGCACGGTGGGGCGTGGCGGTGGCCCGGCACATGCGGCGATTCTGTCGCAGCCGCCCGGTTCGGTGACGGGGCGTTTCCGCACCACCGAGCAGGGTGAAATGATTCGTTTCAAATTCGGCCTGCCAGATATCGCCGAACAGAACCTCAATCTCTACCTGGCAGCAGTGCTGGAAGCCACCTTGTTGCCGCCGCCTAGCCCGGAACCGGCCTGGCGCGAGCTGATGGACAAACTGGCCAGCGATGGCGTCAGCGCCTACCGCGCGGTGGTGCGTGAACACCCGCAATTCGTCGACTATTTCCGCCAGGCTACACCGGAGCAGGAGTTGGGCCGTTTGCCTTTGGGCAGTCGCCCAGCCAAGCGCCGCGAGGGTGGCGTCGAGAGCCTGCGCGCGATTCCGTGGATTTTCGCCTGGACCCAGACACGCCTGATGCTGCCGGCTTGGCTGGGCTGGGAAGCCGCGCTGGACAATGCTTTGCAGCGCGGCGAAGGCGAGCTGCTCGGGCAGATGCGCGAGCACTGGCCGTTCTTTCGCACCCGTATCGACATGCTGGAGATGGTGCTGGCCAAGGCTGACGAGTCCATCGCCCAGTTGTATGACGAGCGTTTGGTCGAGCCAGCCCTGCGTCCGCTGGGTGAGCATCTACGCGGCCTATTGTCGCAGGCGGTGGTCGCAGTGCTGGGTTTGACCGGGCAGTCGCAGCTCTTGGCGCACAGCCCGGAAACCCTGGAGTCGATCAGTGTGCGCAACACCTACCTGGACCCGCTACACCTGCTCCAGGCCGAGCTACTAGCACGCTCCCGACTGCGCGACAATCAGGCCGACAGCCCTCTGGAACAGGCCTTGCTGGTCAGTGTGGCGGGAATTGCGGCGGGGTTACGTAACACCGGCTAGGCGTATTGCATAGGGAGGAGGGGGCTTTCGCTGGTGCATATGTAGTGCGCTGGCGAAAGCACTACCTTTCAGAGGTGGTCGCAGGTGTATCCGACTTTCGGTGGCTTGTGCGCTATGGGTGCGCTGTGTATCTTGAGCGGCCTTTCGGCACTCTGGCCCAGTTTGGCAGCGCTGCTTGAACAATTCTGAGATTGGCCCCACGAGGCGAGTCCGACGATTTTTACTTAAATCTTGAGGAGCACATCGATGCGCGTGATTTTGCTGGGGGCGCCCGGTGCCGGTAAAGGTACCCAAGCTGGTTTCATCACCAAGAAGTTTGGTATTCCGCAAATCTCCACCGGTGACATGCTGCGTGCTGCGGTCAAGGCTGGCACTGAATTGGGCCTGGTTGCCAAAAGCGTGATGGACAGCGGTGGTCTGGTCTCCGATGACCTGATCATCAATTTGGTCAAAGAGCGCATCGCCCAAGCCGATTGCGCCAATGGTTTCCTCTTTGATGGCTTCCCGCGCACCATTCCTCAGGCTGAAGCCCTGAAGGAAGCCGGCGTGGTCATCGACAACGTGGTCGAAATTGCCGTTGATGACGAAGAAATCGTCGGCCGTATCGCGGGTCGTCGCGTGCACCCTGCATCGGGCCGCGTCTACCACACCGAGCACAATCCACCGAAAGTCGCCGGTATTGACGATGAAACCGGTGAAGCGCTGATTCAGCGTGACGACGATAAAGAAGAAACCGTGCGTCATCGCCTGTCGGTCTACCACTCGCAGACCAAGCCGCTGGTGGACTTCTATCAGAAGCTCGCTGCCGCCGACGGCACGCCGAAGTACAGCGCCATCGCCGGTGTTGGCTCGGTCGACGAGATCACTGCCAAGGTGCTTGCTGCTCTCAGCTAAGCCTTGCTGCATTCAGCCAACGGCCCGCTTTTGCGGGCCGTTGGCGTTTTTGCGGTTGGCGCGCTGGACTCGCTGAGCGTCGTTCATGGAACAGTAACCTTGCTCGCCTAAGTTAGCATCGGTTTGGTCTATACCAGGGTGGCTGGTAGTAGGCATTAAGCCTTTACTTATACCAAGGAAGAGAGCGCATTCAATGACCGAGAAAACAGCAAAGAGTGCCATCTGGTTGGGCCTTGCGTTAGCGCTGGTGGTGAGTCCTATGACCTTCGCCGAGACTCCGGCGAAGCCCAAGACCGACTGCAGCGTTGCCGAGTTCACCATGGGGCTGCGCTTCCAGCAGCAATCGGCGGAAGTGCAGGCCCTGCAGCTGCAGGCGTACAACATCGCGACGCTGAAGCTGGATGCGGCAGTGGCCGCAGCGAAAGATCCGTCCAAGCTGGCCATCGTTACCGACCTGGATGAAACCGTTATTGATAACAGCGCCCTGCTTGCGCGTGATCTGGCCAACTGTCACACCTATGACGCCTGGGACACCTGGCTGCCTTGGGAGCGTGACGGTACCCCTGCGCTGATTCCAGGTGCGAAGCAATTTCTTGAGCACGCCGACAAGCTCGGGGTGACCATTCGCTACATCTCCGATCGCGCCGATGAGCAGAAGAAGTACACCCTGGCCACGCTGAGCAAGCTCGGGCTGCCGCAAATCTCTGAAGAAAGCGTGCTGTTGCTGGGGCCGCCTAAAGTGGAACGTCGCGCCATCGTCAGTGCAGATCATCAGATCGTGTTGCTGCTGGGTGACACCCTGCATGACTTCGATGCGCGCTTTCGCAAGACGCCGCTAGCCGATCAACGCGCCACCGTGGCCGCCGAAGCAGGCAAATGGGGCACCGAATGGATCGTCTTCCCCAACGCGAGTTACGGCACCTGGTCCAAAGCGCCGTTGCAAGGTTGGGATGCCAAGACCGTTATTCAGCCTTGGTAAGCACGCTTTAGTCAGGCAGCAGCGGGCCTGTTCTGGCTCGCTGCAGGCGTGTGGTGCTGTGAGTTCGCTCGCGTGACAGGCGCGGGCGACAGTGATTGCGCTGGAAAAAAAAGCCTCAAGCCGGTCTAATGCCCGTCCATTTCGTCACCTGTCCGACTGCAATGACCACTCTCCTGGCCCTGGATACTGCCACCGAAGCCTGCTCCGTTGCCCTGCTGCATAACGGTCAGGTGCTCAGCCACTACGAAGTGATTCCGCGCCTGCACGCCCAGCGTCTGCTGCCCATGATCAAGCAGCTGCTAGCCGATGCCGAGGTGCCGTTGTCGGCGCTCGACGCAATTGCCTTTGGCCGCGGTCCTGGTGCTTTTACCGGTGTGCGGATTGCCATCGGTGTGGTGCAGGGCCTGGCATTTGCCCTGGAGCGTCCGGTGCTGCCTGTTTCCAATCTGGCCGTGCTGGCGCAGCGCAGCTTGCGTGAGCATGGCGCGCAGCAGGTGGCTGCAGCCATTGATGCACGTATGGATGAAGTCTATTGGGGCTGCTACCGCGCTGAGCAGGGCGAAATGCGCCTGGCCGGCGTCGAGGCTGTATTGCCTCCGGAGCGTGCCTGTCTGCCGGGTGATGCCAGCGGCGACTGGTTTGCTGCCGGTACTGGTTGGGGCACCTTTGCAGCGCGTATTCCAGTCGCCGTCAGCGGGCAGGATGCCGCCATGCTGCCGCATGCCGAAGACCTGCTCAGCCTGGCGCGCTTTGCCTGGGCGCGTGGTGAGGCGCTGGACGCTGACCTGGCGCAGCCGGTTTACCTGCGGGATCAGGTCGCCACGCCCAAAGCCTCGGTTTAAGCCGCTGGGTGTCGGCGCACCTTCTGTCGCGCGTTTTGCCGCGTTGTACCGCGCTTGATTGCCAAGCCGGTCTACGGGGGCTAAATTGCCAGCACTTGTGTCCATCGTTGGCTAAGCAAGCCGAGCAGTAACTGATGCGTATCGACGGTTTTACTTCCTCTTATTCGCCAGAACGCAGTGCCCGCTCGGGTTCTGCGGTTACGCCATTTCGCGAATCGCAGCGCGAGATTGAGGAACGTCGCGAGCAGCCTGCATCACCCGCCAGTACCCAGGGCTTTGAGCCAGTAGCCCAAACGCGCAAGGTCGAAGCCAGTAATGCCAGCAGCGACAGCCTGCCTTCGCGCCTGCAAGACCAGCTGTATCAGCCGCCACTGAACAACCGCGCCGCCCAGGCGTTGGCCAGCTACAGCTCAACCGCCAGTTTCGCCAGCGAGGCGGATGCCCAGCAGGTTATGGGCCTCGACCTCTACGCCTAGAAGCCCCCTGCGAAAATACTGCGCTCGGCCATGCCGCGTTGATATCAGCCTCGTCGTACTCATATACAACTCGTACACTGCTTCCCTCAGCTGATTTCGTCTTTGCTCGCTACCTTTCTCAACGGTCTTCGAATTGATCTTGCCTTACTACCTCGGTTGCCCGTCATGGAGCGAGCCCGCCTGGCGCGGTTCTTTGTATCCAGAAGGCAGTCGCAGCGCCGACTTTCTGCCGTTGTATGCCCAGGTGTTCAATGCCGTTGAGGGCAATACCACCTTCTACGCAAAGCCTTCCGTCGATACCGTGGCCCGTTGGGCCGAGCGCATGCCGGCGCATCTGCGCTTTTGCGCCAAGCTACCGCGTGAGATCAGTCATAACGGCGACCTGCGTGACCAGCTGAGCGCCAGCGACGATTTTCGCCGCCTATTGGCGCCGTTGGGTAAGCGGGTCGCGCCGTTCTGGCTGCAACTGCCAGCAAGCTTCGGGCCGCAGCGCCTGGCGGAGCTGAGCGCTTTTATCGAGCCTTGGCAGGCCGAGGCGCTGGCCGTCGAGGTGCGTCATCCGGCGTTCTTTGCTAAGGGCGAGGAAGAACGCAGCCTTAATCGTCTACTGCATGGTCGCGGTATCGAGCGTATCTGCCTGGATTCACGGGCGCTGTTCAGCTGTGTATCCAGCGCGCCAGCCGTATTGCATGCGCAGGCCAAGAAACCGCGTCTGCCGCTGCGGCCCACGGCCTTTAGTCAGGCCCCGCAGCTACGCTTTATCGGTCATCCCGAGTTGCTGGCCAATGATCCCTTTATGGCGCCTTGGCTGGACAAGGTGGCGGGCTGGATCGAAGAAGGGCGCACGCCCTACGTCTTCCTACATACCTCGGATAATCGCCTGGCTCCGCAGCTAGCACAGCGTTTCCACCAGCAATTGATGCAGCGTTTGCCAGGGTTGCCAGCCTTACCTCAGGTGCAGGTCGAGGACGAGGTCGAGCAGTTGGGCCTGCTCTGATAGGCTGCGCTCCATGACTTTATTCCGTGCTTTTCTGCTTCTCTGTGTAGTGCTCGCCGGCCTGTTGCTGGCGATTTGGCGTGGCTGGCTGGATGTGCCGCCGCGCTGGAATCCCTGGGCGGTGCTGGATATTCGCGAAACGCCGAACCTGGTGACCAGCTTCAAGCTCTGGCGGTTGCAGGATGATCCCGCGCTGTGCCAGCAGGCATTGAACACCTCATCACTGCGCTTTACCCCGCAAGCCGACAGCAGCCCAGAAGTAGCCTGCCCGCTGAACAATACCCTGCGCGTACACAGCTCCGGCGTTGCTTTCAGCAGCAGCTTTATCGCCAGCTGCCCATTGGCGGCGGCCTTTGCTCTGTTTGAGCAGCATGATCTGCAGCCAACTGCCCAGGCAGTGTTTGGTCAGCGGGTGGCGCGGGTCGAGCATGTGGGTAGTTTCGCCTGCCGCACTATTGCCGGCAGTCAGCGGCGTAGCCAACATGCCTCGGCCAATGCGCTGGATATCGTCGGGTTTCGCCTGGCTGATGGGCGGCGCATCAGCGTGCTGCAGGATTGGCCCAAAGAGGGCAAGAACGCCGAGTTTCTACGCCAGGTGCAGCAGGGGGCTTGTCGGCGCTTTAACACCACGCTGGGGCCGGAATACAACGCGGCCCATCGTGACCACTTTCATGTGGATATGGGGTTGTGGCGGATGTGCCGTTAAGTAGCGGCTTAACGCTGCGCCAACAATAGGTCGGCAGCCTGGCCGCTGCGGCCGTCGGCGAATTCGAAGCGGCCGAGTTGGGCGATTTCGTCGTAGGCGCCCAGGGCAATCTTCACGTCACGCGCTTGCAGGTCGATGGCGCTGACGCCAGCCTGGCTTAGCGACTGGCTCGACTGCCGTCCTTGGGCATCGAAGCGCAGCAGGCTCAGGCGTTCGAAGATCGCATCCTGGCTGTCGATACGGCCATCGCCGTTGTCATCGTATTTGCGCAGTTCGGCAAAGCCGTTGGCTGCGCCATTCTGGTCGCCAAACAGCTCGCGACCATCATCAATGCGGCCGTTAGCGTTGCGGTCATAAGCGAGCAGGGCATCGTCGCCGGTGGGCACGCTGATCTGGTCGAGCTTGCCGTCGGCATCCAGATCGAAGCGTACCGAGCGGGCCAGGCCGCTGGTGCTGAAGCCGTTACCGGCCAGATCGAGCACCAGTGGATCGGTTTTCTTCGGTTCGGCGTTGATGTTGACGTTCAGCTCCAGCTCGCGCTGGGCTGCCATTTCCTGAAAATCACTGGCCTGGGCGGTGACGGCGGGTGGCTCGCTGGGCGTTTCCGGCGGGCTGGCAGGTGTTTCGGTCTCCACCTTATCGGGCATCAGGGTGCGGCGCAGAATTTGGTAATCCAGCGACGCGCGCTTGCCTTCATCCAGCGTTTCGCTGATCGAACTGGTGTTGGCAGCCGTTGGCGCGGCGCCGCGTGGGGCGGAAATCACATCAAACATGGCGAACTCGGTGCGGCTGGAAGCTGCCGGGTCTGGCAAAATGCCGCTCAGGCAGGTTATCGGCCGCTGCGACGGTCAATTGAGTGATTTTTGAGCACATTTTCTGATGAGTGATGAGCGGCTAATAGCCAGAATTCGTATGCAAGCCCTGGCTCCCCATCTGCAGGCGTCAGCTGAAATATGGGCCGCGCGCCTGGGTTTACCGCTCGACGGCGACAGCGAGTTCGCCTTGCAGCTGGGCGAGGGCGGTTTGCAGCTGGTTGAGCTGGGCCCGCAGGCTCCGGGGCCGGTGAGAGTGGATTTTGTCGAAGGCGCTGTGGCGCATCGGCGGCTGTTCGGTGGAGGCAGCGGGCAGATGATCGCCAAGGCGGTGGGCGTGCAGGCAGGGGTGCGTCCGACTGTGTTGGATGCCACCGCTGGCCTGGGGCGAGATGCCTTTGTGCTGGCCAGTCTGGGTTGCCGCATGACCTTGATCGAGCGTCAGCCGCTGATTGCCGCGTTGCTGGAAGATGGCTTGGCCCGTGCTGCGCTGGACCGCGATGTGGCGCCGATTGCTGCGCAGATGCGGCTGCTCAACGGTAATGCCATCGAGCTGATGCGCGCCTGGCAGGGCGAGCCGCCACAGGTTATCTACCTCGACCCGATGTTCCCGCACCGCGACAAGAGCGCACTGGTGAAGAAAGAGATGCGCCTGTTCCGTCCCTTTGTTGGCGATGACCTGGATGCACCCGCATTGCTTGAAGCGGCGCTGAACCTGGCCAGCCATCGGGTGGTGGTAAAGCGCCCACGCAAGGCCCCGCTGATTGAAGGCGCCAAGCCGGGTTATGCCCTGGAAGGCAAATCCAGTCGCTACGACATCTACCCGAAGAAGAAGCTGCAGCCAGCCAGCGAGTAACGCTGGCGACACCTTGCGCTAGCAGGCCGTTGAAAAACTACCTACGTTGCCAACGCGGCGTTAAAAACAGGCTCAAAATGCTCATTTACAACTTGTAAACTCCGTTTTTTCGCCTGTTTTTGCCTTGCGCTGGCTGCCTCGCCTACGTTTTTCAACGGACTGCTACTCGGCGCGGAAAGCACGCAGAAAGACGTCTACCGCGTCGCGCACATGGGCTTCGGCCTCGCTGCCTTGCAAGGCCTCGCCACAGCCGATCAGCAGACGGAAGTTGGCGCCGCCCTTGATCAGGCAGAAAAACTGGTCGGCGGCGCTCAGCGGGTCGGGTACGCGCAGCTTGCCGCTCTGGTCGGCGCTGCGTAGCAGCTCTTCCATGCCGTGCAGCACACGCTGTGGGCCGGCTTCATAGAACATCCGCGACAGCGTCGAGTCCTGCGCCGCCAGGCTCACCATCACCCTGTGCAGCTCCACGGACTCACGGCTGTTGATCAGCAGGTTAAAGCCGCGACCGATGTTCAGCAGCGTCTGCGCAATAGGTACCTGATCGTCCAGTTCGAAGAGCAGCTCGGGTAGTTGCTCTTCGCATTTGGACTTCACGGCTTCAGCGAACAGCTTCTCCTTGTCAGTGAAGTGGCTGTACACCGTGAGCTTGGAAACCCCGGCTTCCGCGGCAATTGCGTCCATGCTGCTACCGTCATAACCATTGCTAAGAAACAGGGTCTTCGCCGCTTCCAGAATGGCTTTGCGTTTGGCCAGATCTTTGGGTCGGCCGGGGCCGCTGGGTGGCAACACTTTGTTTGGCATTGGTCGTTTTTAATACTGGACTAGTGAGTTTGCTATTTTTACTATACCCGCCAGTATAAATATTCAAAAGCCTCCACAAAGGTTAGTCATCATGTTTCGTCATGCACTGTCTGTTGCGTTGCCTGTCAGTCTTATTCTGTTGCTCGGCGCTTGCGGTAATGGCGAGCCCGCCAAGGTTGCCGTGCGCCCGGCCATGGTGGTGCAGCCGCAACTGGCTGGCGACCTGATGGATGCCTACCCCGGTGAGGTGCGTGCGCGCCTGGAGCCGGAGCTGGCGTTCCGTATCGGTGGCAAGGTGGCCAAGCGCCTGGTTGATGTGGGCGCGCGTGTGAAGAAGGACCAGCCGCTGGCCGAACTGGACCCGCAGGACGTGCGTCTGCAGCTGGAGGCTATCCGCGCCCAAGTGGCGGCGGCCGAGGCCAACTTGCAGCTGGTACGTGCCGAGCGTGACCGCTACAAAACCCTGCTGGCGCGCAACCTGGTCAGCCGCTCGCAGTATGACAATGCCGAAAACACCTACCGCTCCGGTGAGGCGCGCCTGAAACAAGTGCGTGCTGAATTCAACGTGGCTAACAACCAGGCTGGTTACGCGGTACTGCGCGCGTCCCAGGACGGTGTGGTGGCGCGGCGAATGGTTGAAGTCGGCCAGGTGGTGGCCGCTGGGCAAACCGTGTTCACCCTGGCCGCGGATGGCGAGCGGGAAGTGTTGATCAACCTTCCGGAGCAAGCCTTCGAGCGCTTTAAGGTCGGTCAGGATGTGGCGGTTGAACTGTGGTCGCAGCCGGATCAGCGCTTCCCGGGGCGCATCCGTGAGATGTCGCCATCGGCCGATCCGCAATCGCGCACCTTCGCTGCCCGCGTGGCCTTCGTGGAAGGCAAGGTGCCGGCCGAACTGGGCCAGAGCGCCCGCGTCTTCATCGCCCACAACGGCGACGTGCCGCTGGCCGTGCCGCTGTCGGCCGTGACTGCCGAGAAGGGCCAGCCCTATGTCTGGGTGGTCGACCCCAAGGATTCCACCCTCAAACGCACCGACGTGCGCATTGGTGCCTACGGTGAGAAAACCGTGCCGATACTCGAAGGCCTGCAAGCCACTGATTGGGTGGTAGCGGCCGGTGGTCAGGTATTGCGTGAAGGCCAGCAGGTGCGTCCGGTGGACCGCGACAACCGTGCGGTGCAGTTGACGGCCAAGGCCGACCTGACGGTTGAGGAGTAAGCCCGATGGATTTCAACCTCTCCGCCTGGGCGCTGCGTAACCGCCAGATTGTCCTGTACCTCATGCTGCTGCTGGCTGTAGTCGGCGCTATTTCCTACACCAAGCTAGGCCAGAGCGAAGACCCGCCCTTTACCTTCAAGGCCATGGTGGTGCGCACCAACTGGCCAGGCGCGAGCGCCGAAGAAGTGGCCCGGCAGGTCACTGAGCGCATCGAAAAGAAGCTGATGGAGACCGGCGACTACGACAAGATCGTCTCGTTCTCGCGTCCGGGTGAATCCCAGGTGACCTTTATCGCCCGCGATTCGATGCATTCCGCCGACATTCCTGACCTGTTCTATCAGGTGCGTAAAAAGGTCAGCGATATTCGCCACACATTGCCCCAGGGTATTCAGGGGCCCTTCTATAACGATGAATTCGGCACCACCTTCGGCAATATCTACGCACTGACCGGTGAAGGCTTCGACTACGCCGTGCTCAAGGATTACGCCGATCGCGTCCAGCTGCAGCTGCAGAGGGTCAAGGACGTCGGCAAGGTCGATCTGCTTGGTTTGCAGGACGAGAAGGTGTGGATCGAACTGTCCAACACCAAGTTGGCGACCCTTGGCCTGCCACTGGCGGCCGTGCAGCAGGCGTTGGAAGAGCAGAACGCGGTGGCTGCCGCCGGCTTCTTCGAAACCGCCTCGGATCGCGTGCAACTGCGCGTCACCGGGCGTTTTGAAACGGTTGATGAAATCCGTAACTTCCCGATTCGTGTGGCCGATCGTACGTTCCGTATCTCTGATGTAGCCGAGGTTAAGCGCGGCTTCAATGATCCACCCGCGCCGCGCATGCGCTACATGGGTGAAGACGCCATCGGCCTGGCCGTGTCCATGAAGGCCGGCGGCGATATTCTGGTGCTGGGCGAGGCCTTGGAAGGTGAGTTCGCTCGCCTGCAGGAAACCCTGCCGGCCGGCATGCAACTGAACAAAGTGTCGGATCAGCCAGCAGCGGTGAAGACGGGCGTCGGTGAGTTCGTTCGCGTGCTCACCGAAGCGGTGATCATCGTACTGCTGGTGAGTTTCTTCTCCCTCGGCCTACGCACGGGGCTGGTGGTGGCGCTGTCGATTCCGCTGGTGTTGGCGATGACCTTCGCCGCCATGTACTACCTGGGCATTGGCCTGCACAAGATTTCCCTCGGCGCGCTGGTGCTGGCGCTGGGCCTGATGGTGGATGACGCGATCATTGCCGTGGAGATGATGGCGATCAAGATGGAGCAGGGCTACGACCGCATCAAAGCGGCCAGTTATGCCTGGACCAGCACCGCCTTCCCGATGCTCACCGGCACCCTGATTACCGCCGCCGGCTTCCTGCCGATTGCCACGGCGCAATCGGGCACCGGCGAATACACCCGCTCGATCTTCCAGGTGGTGGCGATTGCCCTGCTGGTGTCGTGGATCGCCGCCGTGGTGTTTGTGCCGTACCTCGGCGCCAAGCTGCTGCCTGATCTGGCCAAGCTGCACGCGGCCAAACATGGCGGCAGTGCCGACGGCCACGACCCCTATGGCACGCCGTTCTACCGGCGCGTGCGCACGGCGGTGGAATGGTGCGTACGTCGGCGTAAAACCGTGATCGTGCTGACTATCGCGCTGTTTGTCGGCTCCATCCTGCTGTTCCGCTTTGTCCCTCAGCAGTTCTTCCCGGCCTCCGGCCGTCTGGAACTGATGGTCGACCTCAAACTCAGTGAAGGCGCGTCCCTGGCCGCCACCGAGGAGCAGGCCAAGCGTCTGGAGAAATTGCTCAGTGGCCACGAAGGCATCGACAACTTTGTCGCCTACGTCGGTACCGGTTCGCCGCGCTTCTACCTGCCGTTGGACCAGCAACTGCCGGCTGCCAGCTTTGCCCAGTTTGTGGTGCTGGCGAAAAGCATCGAAGACCGCGAGAAGATCCGCACCTGGCTGATTGAGGTGCTCAACGACGAGTTCCCGACCCTGCGCACGCGTATCTCGCGTCTGGAGAACGGCCCGCCTGTGGGTTACCCGGTGCAGTTCCGCGTCTCTGGTGAGCATATCGACGAGGTGCGTCAGTTGGCCCGTCAGGTGGCCGATAAGGTGCGCGAGAACAGCCATGTGAGCAACGTGCACCTGGACTGGGAAGAGCCGAGCAAGGTGGTGCGCCTGAATATCGATCAGGAGCGTGCCCGCGCCTTGGGTGTGAGCACCGCCGATCTGTCGCGCTTCCTGCAAAGTTCGTTGACCGGCTCGCCTGTTAGCCAGTACCGCGAAGGTAACGAGCTGATCGAAATCCTCCTGCGCGGCACGGTGAGTGAGCGTCAGGAACTCGGCCTGCTGCCAAGCCTGGCGGTGCCCACCGATAATGGTCGCAGCGTGCCGCTTTCGCAGATCGCCACCCTGGAGTACGGCTTCGAGGAAGGCATCATCTGGCACCGCAACCGCCTGCCGACCGTCACCGTGCGTGCCGATGTGTACGGCAAGGAGCAGCCGGCCAGCCTGATCAAGCAGATCCTGCCAACCCTTGAGCCGGTGCGTGCACAGCTGCCGGACGGCTACCAGCTGGACGTCGGCGGCACCGTTGAGGACTCCAGCCGTGGGCAGAAGTCGGTCAACGCGGGTATTCCACTGTTTATCGTGGTGGTACTGACCTTGTTGATGCTGCAGCTGAAGAGCTTCTCGCGCTCGGCCATGGTGTTCCTCACGGCGCCGCTGGGGCTGATCGGCGTGACGCTGTTCCTGCTGATCTTCCGACAGCCGTTCGGCTTCGTTGCCATGCTTGGCACCATCGCCTTGTCGGGGATGATCATGCGTAACTCGGTGATTTTGGTCGACCAGATCGAGCAGGATATCGAAGCCGGTATGGACCGCTGGCACGCGATCATCGAAGCTACCGTGCGGCGTTTCCGGCCTATCGTGCTGACCGCTCTGGCGGCGGTACTGGCGATGATCCCGCTGTCGCGCAGCGTGTTCTTCGGGCCGATGGCAGTGGCCATCATGGGCGGCCTGATCGTCGCCACCGCGTTGACTCTGCTGTTCCTGCCGGCGCTGTATGCGGCATGGTTCCGGGTCAAGGAAGTGGAAGCGAAACCAGCCTGATTCGGCGGCAGACGATGTGAAAAGCCAGGCCCAGTGCCTGGCTTTTTTATGCCGGTCAGAAAAGTCGTCTGTCGGTCTACTGTCAAAAATATGCAACTGTCAGTGGTGCGCCCCGGCTGACTTTTACTGCGATTACAGTCTGTTACAGAGGTGTTTAGAGCGTTTCTTCGAATTATCTGCTTACGTTTCGTCGTTTTTGTTTGACATATTTTACGTATTTGCCAGACTGCGCGACCTTGAACGGGCGCGTGCAGCAACCCGTCGAGAATGGTCATAACAAAAACCTGTAGCCCATCGATCCGTCCTGCGCAGCCTGCGCGGGCCATGCATGCGGTGGGCTGACGTCTGTGGAACGGGAAAGCATGCTGATCTGGTTCGTTGCGCTCTATTTGCTGGTGACTGTCGCCATCGGTTTCTACGCCTCCACCCGGGTGCACAACACCCGCGATTTCGCCTCCGGTGGTCGCAGCATGGGCTTCCCCATCGTCGCCGCCATGGTGTTCGCCACCTGGTTTGGCTCCGAGGCCGTGCTGGGTATCCCCGCCACCTTCCTCGAAGAAGGCTTTGCCGGCATCGTCGAAGACCCATTTGGCTCATTTGGTTGCCTGTTCCTGGTCGGCCTGATCATCGCCCGGCCGCTGTACCGGATGAACCTGCTGACCATCGGCGACTACTTCAAGAAACGCTTCGGCCCGCAGGTCGAGCTGATCATCAGCCTGGTCATCGTCATGTCCTACCTGGGCTGGATCGCCGCGCAGCTGATTGCGCTGGGTCTGGTGTTCAACGTCATCTCCGACGGCAGCATCAGCACCACCCAGGGCATGTTCCTCGGCACCTTTATCGTGCTGCTGTACACCCTGTTCGGCGGCATGTGGTCGATTGCCCTGACTGACTTCTTCCAGATGATCATCATCGTCGTCGGCCTGATCTACCTGGTCTGGCTGTTCAGCGACATGGCCGGCGGCGCCGACCTGGTGATCAGCAAGGCGGCCAGCGATGGCAAATTCACCTTTATGCACGCCTTCGAGCCCAAGGACATCGTCGCCTTTATCGGCGCCGCGGTGACCATGATGCTCGGTTCCATCCCGCAGCAGGACGTCTACCAGCGCGTGATGTCGGCCAAGAGCGAGAATATCGCTGCGCGTGCCTCGATGGCCGGCGCGGTTTTCTATCTGGGCTTCTGCATGCTGCCGATTTTCTTGGTGTACGCCGCCTCGATGATCGACCCGGCGCTGGTCGAGAAGTGGCTGACCGAAGACTCGCAGATGATTCTGCCGTTGCTGATCCTCGATAAGACGCCACTGTTCGCCCAGATCATGTTCTTTGGCGCGCTGCTCTCGGCCATCATGTCCACTGCCTCCGGCACCTTGCTGGCGCCGTCGGTAACCCTGACCGAGAACGTGCTCAAGCGCTTCCTGCCGGTGCTTAACGACAAGCAGTTCCTGCTGCTGATGCGCGTGACCATCGTGGTCTGCGCGGCGGCGACCCTGAGCTTTGCCCTGTATTCCGATGCGAGCATCTACGAGATGGTCGGCAACGCCTACAAGGTGACCCTGGTGGCGGCCGTTGTGCCGTTGTTTGCCGGGTTGTTCTGGAAGCGTGCGACCACCCAGGGCGCGCTGGTGGCCATCGCCTTTGGTCTGGTGTCGTGGATCTACCTGGAATACACCTGGACCGAAGCCGCCTTCTGGCCGCCACAGCTGGCGGGCCTGCTGTTCAGCATGGCCGGGATGTTGATTGGTACGCTGCTGCCGCAGTGGAGCCGTAATCACAACGGCACGCTGGTGGCGCAGGCGGAATAAGCCTGGCGTTTGCCTGACAGAACCCCGCTGATTGGCGGGGTTTTGTTTTTCGGCTCCCTGACGGGGCGTTTCTCGTCGTTTGTGAAATTGAGGACTGAAAAGCAGAGTTCGCGACGATGATGGTTGGTAGCGGAGGCAGGTGAACGTGCCGCGGAAAAACCTCGCGTTGTCCCACGCGACCTTACATCGGTGATCCCGGAGTACGGTGGATGACGCTTTTTTCATCCGCCGTTGCGGCTTTTAAATGGCTACTCGCTCCTGCGTGTTTCCGCAGTGCTAAAAAAGCCAGACCTCATGGTCTGGCTTTTCATATCCATCCAGCTCTCTTACAACGCCCCAAACACCTTCTTCGCCAAACTAGTCGCCGCTCCAGCCGGGTTCTCACGGATGCTGGCTTCCTGCTCGGCGATCATCGCGAATAGACCGTCCAGTGCCTGCTCGGTTACATAGTTCTCAATATTCGCGCTTTTCGCGTCGATCACGCCGAAGCTCGCGGCTTGGCCGGCGAAGCTGTTGTATTGCTTGGCCAGGCCGACCTGGTCGGTGGCTTGTTTGACGATGGGCAGGAATTTGGCGCGGATCTGCTCGCGGCTGGTTTTGTTCAGGTATTGGGTGGCGGAGTCCTGCGGGCCGCTGAGGATGCTTTTGGCGTCCTGCACGGTCATTTTCTTCACGGAGTCGAGCAGCAGGGCTTGTGCCTGCGGCACGGCGGCTTCGGCGGCTTTGTTCATGCTCGCTTCGAGCTGATCAACCTGCGCGCCCATACCCATCATCTTCATGGTTTTCGCGGCTTTGCCGAGGTTGCCCGGCAGTTCGATGCGTACGTCCGGGTTGTTGCTGAAACCGCCGGGTTTGCCCAGCTGCTGCACGGCTACTTTGGCGCCTTGGGTGAGGGCATCCTTGAGGCCGCCGCTGGCGTCGCTTTGCGAAAGATCGGCCAGCGACAGGGCGAAGGCGCTGCTGGAGAGGGCGAGGCCGGCGGCCAGGGAGATAAGACGAAGCATGATGGGCATCCTTGTGCGGTTGGTAAGGTAGTGACTGGAGCTTAACGGAGTGGCGCGCGCAGGCAAATCTGCAGTTGCGTCGCCGCTCTGGCAGGGCGTCGCGCCAGAAGTTCGCTGGAGAGGGAGAAGGGGCGAAGCTAGTTGGTTAAGCGCTGCAGCTCGCGACGCACCATTTGTGAGTAGGCGGCGGGCTTAAGGGCATACAGCTCGGCCGCGACCCAGCTGAGCCAACGGCCACCCAACTCGGCCTTGGCGGCCAGCAGGCGCTGGGCTTCGGCTTCGGCGCGAGCCTGGTTGGCTTGGTGAAACTCCGCACGGGAGGGCCGTGCGGGTTGGTCGTTGGTTTCGCTCATAACGCTGCGGCCAGGCCGGTTTACACCGGCTCGGCGACATCCTCGTTGCGATCCATGGTCACCTGGCGAATCGACAGGCGCAGCTCTGCCGGCAGCACGCGCTTGGCGGCGCCTTCGGCCAGTTCGCTGAGCAACGGGTGGTGGCTGAGCTTGCCGGCTTCATCCTGACGCAGCACGCCCTGGTCGAGCAGGCTCTGGATAAAGTGACGGAACAGGCTCTTGTCGAAGAACTCCGGGGCGTTGAGGCCATGCAGGATCGACAGGCGCTGGGCCATCACGGTGCAGAGGTCTTCCAGCTCTTCGGCGCTGATGGCGTTCTGGCCGGCATTCAGCAGCAGGGCGGTGGCCATATAGAAGCGCTGCAGGGTCTGCACGATGGCGCGGGCCAGCAGGGTGAGCAGGACGAACTCGCGCGAGCTGGGCGCCGGGCGTACATACATATCGCCGTCGAGCTTGAGCAGGCCCTGTTCAACGAAGGCGGTCAGCCATTGATCGACCACACCGTCCAGCTCATCCAGGTTCCAGCGGATAAACAGTTCGGCTTGCAGGTAGGGGTAGAGCGCGCGGGTGTAGCGCAGGATTTGCTCGCGGCTCATCCGTGAACTGCTCTGGAAGAAGCTCGCCAGCAGCGCTGGCAGGGCGAAGATGTGCAGCACGTTGTTGCGGTAGTAGGTCATCAGAACGGCGTTTTGCTCGTCCAGATAGAGAATCTTGCCGAGGGCATCCTTCTGTTCGGCGAGCAGGTCCATCTTCTGTACGTATTCGATCAGCGCCTGGCCGTTGCCGTCCGGCAGCGTGGTGTGCGGCGAGTAGGGCACGCTGCGCAGCAGGGCTAGATAGAGGTCGAGCACCCGCGACAGGGCGCGTTCGTCCAGGGCCAGTTTGCTGGTGGAAAGTAGCGCCAGAGCCACCAGGTTGACCGGGTTGATCGCCGCCGCCTCGTTAAGGTGCTGGGCCACGCGCTCGCCGAGGTTGTTGGTGGCTTCATTGAGCCAGGCCGGGCGGTACTGCGTGCCGTAATCCTGCTCGCGCCAGTCCGGTTGCTCGCTGTCGAGGAATTCCGCCAGTTTGATTGGCTCGCCGAAATTGACCCAGACATGGCCGAAACGCTGCTTGAGCGCGCCGATGACCTTGAAGATGTCGAAGATCGACTCTTTCTTCTTGCTCGCGCCGCGCAGCTCACCCAGGTAGGTGCGGCCTTCCAGCACGCGTTCGTAGCCGATATACACCGGCACGAACACCACTGGCAGGCGGTTGCTGCGCAGGAAGCTGCGCATGGTGATGGCCAGCATGCCGGTTTTCGGTTGCAGCATGCGCCCGGTGCGCGAACGGCCGCCTTCGACGAAGTACTCGACCGGGAAGCCTTTGCTGAACAGGGTGTGCAGGTATTCGTTGAACACCGCGGTATAGAGCGGGTTGCCCTTGAAGGTGCGGCGCATAAAGAATGCCCCGCCACGCCGCAGCAGCCCGCCGATCACCGGCATATTCAGGTTGATGCCGGCAGCGATATGCGGCGGCGTCAGGCCGTTGCGGAACAGCAGGTAGGACAGCAGCAGGTAGTCGATATGGCTGCGGTGGCAGGGCACATAGATCACCTCGTGGCCCTGGGCGACTTCCTGCACGCCCTCGATATGGTTGACCTTGATGCCGTCGTAGATCTTGTTCCAGAACCAGCTCAGCACCAGTTCGAGGAAGCGAATGGCGGTGTAGGTGTAGTCCGAGGCGATTTCGTTGCCATAGCGCAGGGCCTGGCTTTCGGCCTTCTCCAGGCTGATGTTCTCGCGTTCGGCTTCTTCGATGATCGCCTGGCGCACCTGCGGGCCATGCACCAGGCCTTTGACCAGGTTGCGTCGGTGCGACACGTCCGGGCCGATCACGGCGGCTTTCTGGTTGCGGAAGTGCACACGCAGGATGCGCTGGACCATGCGCAGGGTGCGCTCGTGGCCTTTGTCTTGCTCGACCAGCTCGCGCAGATGAATCGGTGTGGAGAACTGCACGCGGGTTTTACGGCCGAGAATCAGGATGCTCACCAGCCGGCGCAGACGCCCGGTGACCGCCCAGCTGTCGGCGAACAGCAGCTTCCACGGGCTGGTTTCGCGGTCTGGCGATTGGCCCCAGAACACGCTGACCGGAATGATCTGCGCATCGTCCACCGCATGCTGGCTGAGTGCGCTGACCAGGCGTTGCAGGGTGGGCGAGATGCCGCGTTTGTCCTGCCGGCCGAGCCAGTCGGGCTCTGGGGTCAGGTAGAAGAAGGCGGCAGGCTCCAGCAATTCACCCACGGCCACCGGCAGCACCGGGCGCGGCAGGCCGGCCTTGCGGCATTCCGTATCGACCACCGCCAGGTCACTCAGCGACGGCTGTTGCAGCACGTAGAACACCGGCTTGCTGCGGTCGAGCTTGAGGGTGAAGGCGGACTGGTTGATGGTTTCCGAGCGCACCCAGAGGTACAGCACGCGGCGCAAGGTGCCAAAAACGAGACGGCGGAGCGGAGATCGGGTCATACGGAGTCTGCAGGCTTGAAAACGAGCATTTGCTCGGGGGGCGTAGTGTGCCGGATCGCTTGGCTGGCGGCAAAAATCTTCTAGGGTTTAGCAGTCGTCAGCTGGGTTGCGAAATTTTTTCAGCGCAGCTGTAACAGCCGCCGGTCGGCCTCGTCTATTGGGCCGAGGCAGCCAATCGGCCGCCACTGTAAACCACCATTGGAGCGTTGCCATGAACCATCTGAACACTGTTGTTGCATCCCTGGGCGCGGTACTGCTGAGCAGCGCTGCATTGAGCGTGCAGGCCGCGAGCAACCCGTTTGCCGCACAGGAACTGAGCAGCGGCTACAGCCTGGCTGCTGGCGAAAAATCCGCTGAAGGCAGCTGCGGCGAAGGCAAATGCGGCGGCGAAATGAAGAAAGCCGAAGGCGAAGGCAAGTGTGGCGAGGGTAAATGCGGTGGCGAAGCCAAGGCCGAAGGCGAAGGCAAGTGCGGTGAAGGCAAGTGCGGCGGCGAGCAGAAAACCGAGTAACGGACTGAGTGCAGGGGCAGAACATGCAGATGGATTTCGTTAACGGTGCCGGGCTGGGCCTGCGTCGCGGCCTGCTGGGCGCGCTGCAGGACTGCAGCACAGACGAGGTGGATTTCCTCGAACTGGCACCGGAGAACTGGATCGGTGTCGGTGGGCGCCTGGGCAAGCAGCTGCGTGCCCTGAGCGAGCGCCTGCCGCTGCTCTGCCATGGTCTGTCCCTTAACCTCGGTGGCTTTGCGCCGTTGGATATCGAGTTGCTCAACGCCATCAAGGGCTTTCTCGACCTGCATGGCGTGCGCGGTTACAGCGAGCACCTGTCGGCTTGCGCCGATCATGGCCAGCTGTATGACCTGATGCCGCTGCCGTTTTCCGAGGAGTCGGTGCTGCGTATCGCCGAGCGCGTGCGCATCGTGCAGGACGTGCTGGAGCGGCCGCTGATCATCGAGAACGTCTCGGCCTATGCGCAGTTGCCGGGCGAGCTGGATGAAGCGGCGTTTGTCAGCGCGGTGCTGGAGCAGGCCGACTGTCAGCTGTTGCTCGACGTGAATAACGTCTTCGTCAACAGCATCAATTTCAACTTTGATGCGTCGGGCTATATCGCCAGTCTGCCCAGTGCGCGCATCGCCTATCTGCATGTGGCCGGGCATTACGACCAGGCCAGTGATTTGAAGATCGACACCCACGGCGCGCCGGTGATCGACCCTGTGTGGGCGCTGCTTGAGCAGGCGTATGTCGCGCATGGTGTGCGCCCGACCTTGCTGGAGCGGGATTTCAACTTCCCACCGATTGGCGAGTTGTATGCCGAGGTGGCGCAGATTCGGCAGCTGCAAGCGGCTGCGACACCCATACGGAGTTACGGCACATGAGCAGCGTTGACGCACAACGCGCATTTGCCGCGCGGATTCGCCAACCGGCAGAGCAGCCGCTGCTTGAGGGTGTTACGGCTGAGCGGATGGCGGTGTATGAAGCGTTGTTCTTCAACAATATCGAAGGCTTTATCAGCGGCGCCTTCCCGGTGCTGCACCGGTTGATCAAGGCTGATCGCTGGCAGCGCCTGGTACGCAGTTTTATTGCCGAGCATCAGGCGCGCACGCCTTTTTTCTTGCAGATCAGCCAGGAGTTTCTCGCCTGGTTGCAGCAGGGCTATGTCGCCGAGGTGGGCGATCCGCCATTTATCCTCGAATTGGCGCATTACGAGTGGGTCGAACTGGCGCTGGATGTCAGCGAGGCCGAGCTGCCTGCGCAGGGCTGGTCGCCACTGGCCTGGCCGCTGGCCTATCAGTGGCCGGTGCAGCGTATTGGTGGCGACTTCCAGCCGACAATGCCGCCGGACGAGCCGACCTGTCTGCTGGTCTGGCGCGATGGGCTGGACAAGGTGCGCTTTATGCAAATCAGCCCCTTTGCCTATCAGCTGGCGACACGCTTGCAGGCTGGTGAAGGCGCTGATGCCGCATTGCTGGCATTGGCCCAGCAGCATGGTCTGAGCGCCGACACGCAGTATTTCAGCAACGCTCACAACCTACTGGCGGAGTGGTGCCGCCAGGAAATCTGGTATTCCCCCGTTACCCAATAACTTGACCCCGGCACCCTCGGTGTCGACCTGCGGAGATGTCCCATGCTGAGCTTTTTCAATCGTCTCCAGGATGCCCTGGACGCTACCCGTCGTCTGGATTTTATCGGTCCGTTATTGCTGCGCCTGTACCTGGTGCCGGTGTTCTGGATGGCCGGCATGCACAAACTGGCGGACATCGACGCCACCGCCGCCTGGTTCGGCAATCCGGATTGGGGCCTGGGCCTGCCATTTCCCGAGCTGCTGGCCTGGGCAGCGGCGCTCACCGAGGCGGGCGGGGCGCTGCTTCTGTTGTTTGGCCTGGCGGTGCGCTGGGTGAGTATCCCGTTGATCGTCACCATGCTGGTGGCGATCTTTGCCGTGCACCTGCCCTTCGGTTGGCAGGCGATTGCCGATGCAAGCGCACCGTTCGCCAATGAGCGGGTCATGGACTCGGTGGGCAAGCTCGAACGTGCCCGCGAGCTGCTCAAAGAGCACGGCAATTACGACTGGCTGACCAGCAGCGGCAAGCTGGTGGTGCTGAACAACGGTATCGAGTTTGCCGCCACCTACCTGGTGATGCTGGTGGCGCTGTTTTTCAGTGGTGCCGGGCGTTGGTTGAGCCTCGACTATTGGTTGGCCAAGGCCCTGCGCAAGCAGCCTTGAGCCGAATACAGTGCGCCACTGCAAGGGTGGCGCGCTGTTGGCTAAGCGCTGGTCTAGAGCAGTTCTCAGCTGCTTATAGACGGAAGAAGTAAAAAGTTCCGCTGTAATCAAATATTTATATATCAGCAACCGAGCTGAAATATCCCGCCGCCAAGATTCCCTCCAGCACGAACGAGCCCAGACGCTCGGGTGTTTTCAACACTAAAGACCAATAGGGGAATCTTTGATGATCCGTAAGCACTTCGCCGGTTTCGCAGCCAGCGCCCTGGCTCTGGCCGTTTCCGCCCAGGCTTTCGCAGGTACCGTGACCACTGACGGCACCGACATCGTTATCAAGACCAAGGGCGGTCTGGAAGTCGCCACCACCGACAAGCAATACAGCTTCAAGCTGGGCGGTCGTATCCAGGCTGACTTCGACTCGTTCGACGGCTTCTACACCAGCAACAACGAACGAGCCAACGAAGCCTACTTCCGCCGCGCTCGGCTGGAGTTCGGTGGCAACTACAAAGACTGGCGTTACCAGATGAACGTCGAATTCGGCGACAACCGCAGCAACGAAAACAGGTTCTCCGAAGCCACTATCACTTACACCGGCTTCAGCCCGATCAACATCAAGGTGGGTCGTTTTGACCCCGACTACAGCCTGGAAAAAGCCACCAGCTCCAAGTGGGTAACCACCAAAGAGCGTTCGGCAATCCTCGACCTGGCGTCCTGGACCACCCTCCATGAAAACGGCATGGGTATCCAGGTCAACGGCACCACCGCCGGCATGTTCTACGGCTCCGCCAGCATCCAGCAGCAGGACTCCAGCGCCAGCCTGGAAGATGAAGACGGCAAGGACGTCAACAGCTACTTTATGCGTGGCGTGTTCGCCCCGATCGTCAGCGAAACCCAGGTTCTGCACTTCGGTCTGGACTACGCCACCCGTAGCTACGGCAACGAAACTGACGGCACCAAGTTCGGCGGCGCCATCACCTCCAACCTGGGCGTGCGCGGCATTAACGAGAACAACGGTCTCAACACAGCCGCCATGACCCTGGCGCCGAACGATGCCGGTGGCGCTGGTGGTTTCGATGACGACAGCGTTGTCGGCCTGGAATTCGCCTACATGCACGGTCCGTTCTCCGTGCAGAGCGAATACCTCAAGCGTGACCTGAGCGGCAGCGATGAAAACGGCGACCGTGAAGCCACTGGCTATAACGCGCTGTTGGCCTACACCCTCACCGGTGAGTCGCGCATCTACAAACTGGACGGTGCCAAGTTCGACGCCATCAAGCCGGCGAACAAGCAGTACGGCGCCTGGGAACTGTTCTACCGCTACGACAACCTGAGCGTGGAAGACGACGACACCATGCAAACCGTGGGTGGCCTGGCTATCGACGAAAGCGAAGCCCAAGTGCACACCCTGGGTGTGAACTGGTACGCCAACGAAGCCGTCAAGGTGTCGCTGAGCTACCTGATGAGCCAGACCGAAGACGACACTGTGCGCCTGCAGCCGGGTCGCTTCGCTGCCGGTAACGATGATGACGATGGCCAGGCCATCCTCATGCGTGCCCAGTACGTTTTCTAATAAGCTGTAGCTTTGCTTTAACTGCTCCCTTGATAGCCCCGCCTTGTGCGGGGCTTTTTTATGGCTCGGATTTAGCCGTGTGCACCGGACCATTGATCAGCTTGCGGAGGAGCCTGGGTGAGTTTGGCTGTAGGCGCGGATCTGGCTGGGAGGCCTGCATCGGTTGGGAGAAGGGTCGGCGTGACGCGTCCAGCGAGTCCTGTCATCGGTTGTTGGGCAATAGCTTGTTGCGATAGGTATCCGCGCTTGTAGGAGCGGGCTTGCCCGCGAATCGTGCCGAGCGCCCCAGAATCTTCGCGGCCAGGGCCGTTCCTACGGGGTGATGGGCTCAGATCCTGACATGCAGTGTTGCGCCGGGGTGGGCTGAATAAGGCAAGGCGTAAATCGCTAAGACAGAGCCCAGGCATCGAGCCATAAAAGCGTCGCATCACGACTGTGCGCAGATCAGGCGAGCATCTGCCGGGATGCCAAGAGCAAGCCATAACAGGGGGGAAGTTATATATGCAGGCTGCCATGCGCCTGCGGCAATCGCGCAGCCGTTGGCATGCATAACTAGGCGTATTGGCGGGGAGTCAGGTGGGGGATTTTGCTGCAGGGGGATGGCCGTGAAGGCCTGGCAGCGGATTGCCCGCTGCCAAGTTTGCCAACTTAGCTGGCTGGGGCGATACCGTAGTTCTGCTGGAACTGCTTGATCAGTGCGTCTGGTTTCTTTTCTTCTTTTTGCATCAGGTAGATCACCCGCTCACCGTTAGGGCCGCTGGCGATTTCCGTGTGGCGAAAGATAGGCTCGCCGATGTTGTTCAGGTCGACCATGTCACCATAGCGCTGACCCACGAAAATCACGCCTTCCTGGCGGATTTCGCCGTAGAACTTACCGGCTGGCGGCATGTTCTGGCGGAGAAAGCGGTAAGCGGAGATGTCTTCCAGCTTTTTGCTGGAGTCTTCAGCGCGCAGCCCCAGTACGATGCTCTGGCCGTGCTTGTCTTTTTCGCCGAGGTCTTTGATAACGGGTGCATTACCGCTGACCAGGAAGTCGCGATAGACCTTGTAGTCGTCGAACAGGAACAGTTTTTCTTCGGTACGCACCAGATACCAGTCTTCGTTGTTCAGGCTGGCTTCGGCCTTGGCGACAGGTGCTGCCTGATAGCTGCTGCATGCGCTGATGCAAGCAGCCAACAAGGCAATGGATAACGGTTTGATGGTGGTTTTGACGGACATCGAATTCCCTCCCTAGGAAGTTGGCAAGAGAGTTTCGCCGTGCTTGGTGACAGCCTGATGACGATTGAGTGTCTATTGACCCTTGTCGCTCAAGGTGGCTAAAACTGTCTGGGCTATAGCCATACAGCTATAGTGGGGCCAAGCCCGAATCACCGAGTTGCCGATGTTGCCTACCTGCCTGAAGTCCATTCATGAAATTGCCGCCAGTCAGTGGGATGCTCTGCTGACTGATGCGCAGCCCTTTTTGCGCCACGCCTTTCTCTCGGCGCTGGAAGATAGCGGCAGCGTTGGTGGACGCACTGGCTGGCAGCCGGCTCATGCAGTTCTACTCGGCGAACAAAGCCAACTGCTGGCCGCCATGCCGGGCTATGTGAAAAGTCATTCCTATGGCGAGTACGTGTTCGATCATGGCTGGGCGGATGCCTGCCACCGTGCGGGCATCGACTATTACCCCAAACTGCTCGGTGCGATTCCTTTTTCGCCTGTGACGGGCCAGCGCGTGCTGGGCGAGCCACAGGCGGCCGGGCAATTGCTCGATGAGCTAAGCGCTGGCCTGGAGCAACAGGGCCTGTCGAGCCTGCATATCAACTTCACCACCGAGGCCGAAAATGCCCTGCTGCAGGGTCGTGATGGGTGGTTGCAGCGTCTGGGTTGTCAGTTTCATTGGCGCAACCGCGGCTACCGGGATTTTCAGGACTTTCTCGATGCGCTCAGTTCGCGTAAGCGCAAGCAGATGCGCAAAGAGCGCGAGCAAGTGGCGGGGCAGGGCATCGAATTTGACTGGCGCGAGGGCCATCAGCTCAGCGAGCTGGAGTGGGATTTCGTCTACCTGTGTTACGCCAACACCTACCGCGTGCGCGGCCAATCACCCTACCTGACGCGCGCCTTCTTCAGCCTGCTGGCCGAGCGCATACCGGCGATGATCCGTGTGGTGCTCGCCCATCAGGCCGGTAGACCAGTGGCCATGGCCTTTAGCCTGGTCGGCGGCGACAGCCTGTACGGACGTTACTGGGGATGTCTGGCGGAGTTTGACCGGCTGCATTTCGAAACTTGTTTTTATCAGGGTATGGACTTTGCCATCGCCGCTGGCCTGCAACGCTTCGACGCCGGTGCCCAGGGCGAGCACAAGCTGATTCGCGGTTTTGAGCCGGTCATCACCCACTCCTGGCACTACCTCTGCCACCCCGGCTTGCGCAATGCCGTGGCGAACTTTCTCGCCGAAGAACAGCACGGCGTGCGCGGCTACGCCGAACAGGCTCGCGAGCTGCTGCCCTACCGCCAATAGCACCGCCGGCTCGCGCAGCTTAGCGGGCCGGCAACTACGCTCAGAGCATGTCCGCAGCTGTGCGAGGTGTGTTGTGAGTGCATTTGCCCTGGTCGATGAGTTCTGGCTGCTGCCGGGCGTGGCGGTCAATCTGACGCTGTTTTTAAATATGCTCGGCGCACTGTTGCTCGGCCTGCTGGTCGGTTACGAGCGCTCCTACCATGGCCGCGCGGCGGGTATGCGCACCTATGGCATGGTCTGCATGGCCTCCTGTGCGCTGACGGTGCTCTGCGTATACCCGCAGCACTGGCTGGGCGATCACTCACTCTCCAGCGTCGACCCGACGCGGGTGATTCAGGGCGTGGTCACCGGCATCGGTTTTCTCGGCGCGGGGCTGATCATGAAGGACGGCATGAGTATCAGCGGCCTGACCACCGCAGCGTCGATCTGGGCGTCTTCGGCGATTGGCGTGCTGGTGGGCGTTGGCTTTTATGGCGCGGCGGTGCTGCTTAGCCTGATTTCTGCCGGGTTGATGATGTGGGGCGCCAAGCTGGAGGCGCGGCTGCCGTCGCGCCCGGCGCTGGCCATTGTGCTGCGCTTCGCTCCGGGTTTTGTCCGCCCGCATGAGGCGCGTTTACGTGAGATTGCCCGCGAGCGTGGCTATGTGATTGCCGGCGGCTCGTTCACCGTGAGCTTTGATCAGGGCCAGCTGGAGTGGCGCTTTGTCGCCGTGGCGGTGGACGGGCAGAAGAGTGCGCGGATCAGCGACATGGCCGATGAGCTGGCGCAGCTGGAAGGCGTGGCGAAGTTTCAGATGGCCCATGCGCGCAACTGAACTTCGCCAAATGTCAGCTCACCCTCAGTCCGCGCCAACAAAGCCGCCAGTCTGATGCTGCCAAAGGCGCGCATAGAGGCCGCCCTGAGCAATCAACTCACTGTGACTGCCGGTTTCGACGATACGCCCCTGATCGATCACCACCAGGCGGTCCATACGCGCGATGGTCGACAGGCGGTGGGCGATGGCGATCACTGTTTTGCCCTGCATCAGGGTATCCAGGCTTTCCTGGATCGCCGCTTCAATTTCAGAATCCAGCGCCGAGGTGGCTTCGTCCAGCACCAGAATCGGTGCGTCCTTGAGCAGCACGCGGGCGATGGCGATGCGTTGGCGCTGGCCACCGGAAAGTTTTACCCCGCGCTCGCCGATCTGCGCGTCGAAACCATGGCCGCCCATGCCGTCGTCCAGCAGCGGGATAAAGCTGTCGGCGCGGGCCTTGCGCACGGCATCGAGCAGCTGTGCTTCGCTGGCTTCGGGTTTGCCGTAGAGCAGGTTGTCGCGGATTGAGCGGTGCAGCAGCGAGGTGTCCTGGGTGACCATGCCGATCTGCGCGCGCAGGCTTTCCTGGGCCACCTCGGCGATATTCTGGCCGTCGATCAGGATGCGTCCGCTCTCCAGGTCGTAGAGGCGCAGCAGCAGGTTCGCTAGCGTTGATTTGCCGGCGCCGGACGGGCCGATCAGGCCGATCTTCTCGCCGGGCGCAACCGTCAGGCTCAGGCTGGCGATCACGCCGTTGCGTTTGCCGTAGTGGAAGTGGATGTTGTCGAACTGCACGGCGCCCTGGCTGACGTGCAGCGGCTTGGCCTGCGCCTGGTCGAGCACCTGGCGCGGCTGCACGATGGTTTTCATGCCGTCCTGCACGGTGCCGACGTTTTCAAAAATACCGTTAACCACCCACATGATCCATTCGGCCATGCCGTTGATGCGGATAACCAGGCCCAGTGCCAGGGCGATAGCGCCGGTGCTGATCAGTTGCTGATCCCATAGCCATAGGGCCAGCGCGCCGGTGCCGACGATCAGCATGCCGTTAAGGCAGGTGATCAGGAAATCCAGGGTGGTGATGATGCGTGACTGCAGGCGCACCTTGCCGAGCAACTCCTGCATGGCTTCGCGGGCATAGTGTTCCTCGACCTGGGTATGGGCGAACAGCTTGAGCGTGGTGATGTTGCTGTAGCCGTCGACCACCCGGCCCATGACTTTCGAGCGCGCCGCCGAGGCCGCCGCAGAGCGTTCCTTGATACGCGGCACGAAGTACCAAAGCGCCGCGCAGTAACCGACGATCCACAGCAGCAGTGGGGCAATCAGGCGCAGGTCGGCGGCGGCAAACAGGTACAGCGCGCTGACGGCGTACACCAGCACATGCCAGAGCGCGTCGACCACCTGCATGGCTGAATCACGCAGCGAAGGGCCGGTTTGCATGATGCGCTGGGCGATTCGCCCGGCGAAGTCGTTCTGGAAGAAGCTCAGGCTCTGCTTGAGCACATAGCGATGGTTCTGCCAGCGGATCAGATTGGTCAGGCCGGGGTTGATGGTCTGGTGCGTCAGCAAATTGTGCAGGCCAAACACCAGCGGGCGGATGACCAACGCCACCAGCAGCATCCACAGCAGGGTGTTCTGGTGTTGCTCGAAGAACTCGCCACTCGGGGTGTTCTGCGTCATGTCGATCAGCTGACCGAGGAAGCTGAACAGCGCCACTTCGATCAGGGCGGCGACGAAGCCGACCACCAGCACGGCGAGCATCAGCGGCCAGACTTGGCGCAAATAGTAGGCGTAAAACGCCAGCATGCCGGCCGGCGGCTCGACATCCGGGCTGGCTTTGAAAACGTCGATCAGGTGTTCGAAGCGGCGGAACAACATGTCAGGCATCCTGCCTAGATCTGGGAATAGCGCCCGATTCTAACGAGTTTGCCGGGGAGGGTGTTGCGCAGAAAAAGCAGGAGGGAAACGCGCGGGGTGAGCAGGCTCACCCCGCGTGAGGTTATCAGAGACGCTTGGCTTCGGTGATCAGCACCGGCTCACGCGGGACGTTCTGATGGCCTCCACGGTTGGCGGTCGGTACCTGGGCGATCTTGTCGACCACGTCCATGCCTTTCACCACCTTGCCGAATACCGCGTAGCCGAAGTCACGCGAGCCGTGGTCGAGGAAGGCGTTGTCCTTGTGGTTGATAAAGAACTGGCTGGTGGCGGAGTCGCGTACCTGGGTACGGGCCATGGCCAGGGTGCCGCGCACGTTGTGCAGGCCGTTGTCGGCTTCGTTCTTGATCGGCGCCTGGGTGTCTTTCTGCTGCATGTCAGCATCGAAACCGCCGCCTTGCACCATAAAGCCAGGAATTACGCGGTGGAACTGAGTGCCGGCGTAGTAGCCGCTGTCGACGTAGGCGAGGAAATTGGCGGTGCTGATCGGCGCCTTTTCGGCATCCAGTTCGATCTCGATTTCACCGAGGCTGGTGGTCAGCAGCACTTTCGGGTTTTCGGCGGCCAGCAGGCTGCCGGCAAACAGGATGGAGCAGGCGGCGAGGGTGAGGGTCTTGAACATGCGGGTAGTCCTTATTGTTGCGTGGCAGTAGGGGCGGCCTGTTCGACTTCGGCAAGGAAGGCCAGCAGGCTGCTGTTGAATTGTTCGGGTTGGTCCAGCGGTGTGGCGTGGCGTGAATCTTCGATTACCAGCAGGCGCGCATTGGGCATTTCGTCAACGTAGGCCTGCTTCTGCGCCACCGGGGTGTAATCGCGGTCGGCCGTGACCACCAGGGTCGGACAGCTTATCCGCGCCAGGCGTTCCCGCACGCCCCAGCCGATAATCGCATCCAGGCTGGCAAGGTAAGCACGCTTGTCGTTCTGTGGCCAGCGCACCAGGATTTTCTGCCGCAGCTCTTCCTGCTCCGGCTTGGGGAACAGCAGTTTGCCCAGGGCCTTGGCAATGGTGTCGAGGCTGAGCAGGCGCGACAGCGTCCAGCGTTTGGCGATCTCGATATAGTCGCGCGGGCTTTTCGCCTTCACTTCCGGGCCGCTGTTGACGATGCACAGGCTTTTCAGCAATTCGGGGCGATCCACGCCCAGCTGGAAACCGATCATGCCGCCCATGGAAATACCCACCAGATGCACCTGCGGCAGTTGCAGGTGCTCGATCAGCGCCGCCACGTCCTCGGCAAAACCCTGAATGCTGTAGCGCTCGCGGGGTTTGTCCGAGCGGCCATGGCCGCGCACATCCAAGGCGATCACCCGGTAATGACGGGCCAGCTCGGGCACCTGGTATTCCCAATCGCGGGTGCTTGAGCCAAGGCCGTGCACCAGCAGCACAGGGGCACCGTGGCCGTAGTCTTCGTAGTGCAGCTGGCAATCATCGTTGTTGAAGTAGGGCATCTGCGGGACTCCTTATCAGGCCGAGGGCAGCGGCGCAGCAAAGGCTGCATTTAACGGCGCAGCATCGAAACGCTGAATCAGCTCAACGAGAATCTGTGTAGCGGGCCCCAGGGGCTTGTCCTTGTTCGAGTAGAGGAAGAACAAGGGGTTGCGGCTGCCACCCTGGTCCAGTGGCAGCGGTTTGAGCAGGCCGTCTTTGAGCTCGCGCTCAATCATATGGCGTGGCAACCAGGCAAAGCCCAGCCCGTTGCCGACAAACGTGGCGGCCGTGGCCAGGCTGCCGACCGTCCAGCGCTGTTCGGCGCCGAGCCAGCCAACATCCTTGGGTTGTTGGCGACCTGAGTCGCGAATCACCACCTGCATCTGGGTTTCCAAGTCCTGGAAGGTTACGACGCGCTGCAGGCGATGCAGCGCATGATCGGGGTGAGCCACGGCGACAAACTCCACCGTACTCATTTCCGCACCGAGAAAACCGGGAATGTTCAGCGCGCTGATGGCCAGGTCGGCCATGCCGTCCTTGAGCACTTCTTCCACCCCGGACAGCACTTCCTCGCGCAGACGTACACGGCAGCCGCGGCTTTGCGGCATAAAGGCGGTCAGCGCGCGCACCAGGCGGGCGTTGGGGTAGGCGGCATCGACCACCAGGCGTACTTCGGCCTCCCAGCCTTGCTCCATATGGTGCGCCAGGTCTTCCAGTTGGCTGGCCTGTTTGACCAGTTGCCGCGAGCGGCGCAGCAGCACGTCGCCGGCTTCGGTCAACACCGCCTTGCGTCCGTCGATGCGCAGCAGCGGTACGCCCAGCTGCTCCTGCATCCGTGCCACGGTATAACTCACCGAAGATTGCGAGCGGTGCAGCACCTCGGCGGCCTGGGCAAAACCGCCGTGATCGACCACGGCCTGCAGGGTGCGCCATTGGTCGAGCGTTACGCGGGGGGCTTTCATATTCGATTCCCGTACTGAGGGTGCAAACACCCACTCAATCAACCTAAACTGGCCGTCTTTTACCGGAGACTGCCCTGATGAAAAAGCTCTGTTGTGCGTTGCTGGCCTGCTTGCCGCTGACTGTAATGGCCTACCCGATCGAGGTGGAAAAACAGCTTAATGGTGCTGAAGTCTCCGTCACCACTCAGGAAATCGACCACAACATGGGTGCTGTGCAGCTGTACAACTATGGCCGTAGCGATGCCAAGTGCACGGCGGTTTTCCGTAACGGCCCTGAAGCGCCGCGCACCCGCAAGGTCGTCCTGCCCGCTGGTGACAGCAACAACCTGGCAGTGAAGTTCAGCCGTAGCATTATCAAGCTGCGGGTCAAACTAACCTGCGAACTGTCTTAATACTGGCCTGAGACTAAGCGCGGCCTGGCTATAAATCAAATTATTAGATTGTTTTGTGCGGTTATTTGCGCTTTTTAATCGAATTAAGTGCACCTACTCTTTGTCCATCGACGTTCAACACCCCTTCGATGGAGCACACAACATGGCCAACGTCCTGGTAATTGAAAGCAGCGCCCGCCAGCAAGGTTCGGTTTCGCGTCAGCTGACGGCGCAATTTATCGCCAACTGGTCTTCTGCCAATCCGGCGGATCAGATCAAAGTGCGTGACCTGGCGGTTGATCAGGTACCGCATCTGGATGCCAACCTACTAGGCGGTTGGATGACCCCAGCGGAGCAACAGAGCGACGCCGAGCAAGCGGCGCTGGCGCTGTCCAACCTGCTGACCGATGAACTGCTGGCCGCCGATGTGCTGGTGCTGGCTGCGCCCATGTACAACTTCGCCATCCCCAGCACCCTGAAGGCCTGGCTCGACCACGTGCTGCGCGCCGGGGTGACCTTCAAGTACACCGAAACCGGCCCGCAAGGCCTGCTCAGCGGCAAGCGCGCCTTTGTCCTGACTGCTCGCGGCGGCATCTACGCCGGCAGCGCTCAGGACCATCAGGAACCCTACCTGCGTCAGGCGCTGGCTTTTGTCGGTATCCACGATGTCAGCTTTATCCATGCCGAAGGCCTCAATCTGGGCAGCGAGTTTATGGAAAAGGGCCTGAATCAGGCCAAGGCGCAACTGGCACAGGCCATCTGATTTTTCCGCAACATCTTGATCTCCTGGCGTCCGGTGCTCCTGGACGTCTCTGCCCGCTCTGCTGATGCAGCGCGGGCTTTTTTATGCCCTGCATTTTTGCACTGTACGGCTGTTTAAGTACCTGGCTGTGTCGCTTTATGGCTGTGGACTTCATTACAAGCCAGGCAAGATGTCAGGGTCTGATTGAGCAGGGTGGAGTGATGCAGCTGTCTGGGCGCGGTGTAGCGCTGTCGATTATTGCCTCGGTGTTGTTTGCTCTGGTGCCGGGCTATGTGCGGCTGTTAGCACCACTGGATGGCTTGCAGGTGTTTGCCCAGCGGGTGTTGTGGTCAATACCGGCGGTGCTGCTGCTGATCACTTTGTCGCGGCAATGGCCGGTGCTGCTCGCCGCCTGCGAACGAGTGCGGCACGAGCCGTTGCTGCTGGCCAGTCTGCCGTTGGCCGCGTTGTTGATGGGGATTCAGTGGGCGCTGTTTGTCTGGGCGCCGCTGGCCGGACGCATGCTGGAAGTGTCGCTGGGCTATTTTCTGCTGCCGCTGGCCATGGTGCTGGCCGGGCGGGTGTTTTATGGCGAGCGGCTGCGACCATTGCAGCGTCTGGCGGTGTTCTGCGCCTTGCTCGGCGTGGCCCATGAACTGTGGCTGACCCAGGCGTTCTCCTGGGTGGTGATGGTCACGGTGCTGGGCTATCCGCCGTATTTCATGCTGCGCCGCTGGATGCGCCTGGACGCCTTGTCCGGCTTTGCCTTCGAGATGCTGTTTATGGCACCGGTGGCGATCTGGCTGGTGCTGCAATGGAGCCCGCCGCAGCTGTTTGCCCAGGCGCCGCAGCTGTGGTGGCTGCTGCCGGGGCTGGCAATCCTCAGCTCCCTGGCGTTTGCTGCGATGATGGCTGCCAGTCGTCTGCTGCCGATGGGCCTGTTCGGTATCCTTAGTTATGTCGAGCCGGTGCTGCTGTTTCTGGTGGCGCTGCTGTTTCTCGGTGAGCAGTTCAATAGCGCGCAATGGTTGACCTACCTGCCGATCTGGCTGGCGGTACTGCTGGTCGGCTGGGACAGCGCGCGGCTATTGATCAAGCAGGCGCGGCAAGGTTTATAGAACGACATCCACAGGGTTTTCCGGCAGCACCTGATAGTGCAGTTGCACCACGCCGCTGCTGAAACTGCGTTGTTCGTGCAGTCTCAGGCTGCGTTCCAGACCGCTGGAGAACATCGGGATACCGGCGCCCAGCAGATAAGGCACCAGGCTCACCACCAGCTCGTCGAGCAGGCCGGCAGCAAAACAGTTACCGGCCAGCGAACCACCGCCCACCAGCCAGATACGCTGATGGCCTTGTTCGGCCAGCGTCGTCAGGGCTTCGCTCGGTGTGCAATGGCGCATGCTTACGCCATCCGGTAATTGTTCGTGCGGATAGCGGGTCAGTACCAGGCAGGGTTTGCCGAGGTAGGGCCAATCCTCCTCGGAGTCCATCAGCGTGTCGAAGGTCATGCGGCCCATTAGCAGGGCGTCGATGCCGTCATAAAAGGCGTGATAACCGTGGTCGTCGCCAGCCGCCTGGATGCTTTCCAGCCAATCGACCCGGCCATCCGGGCGAGCGATATAGCCGTCCAGGCTGGCGGCTACGTAGTAGATCAGAGTGGGTTTCATGCTGATGCCCCCCGGCAACCGAACAAGCCCATGGCGAGGGCTGTTGAACGGTTGAGTCGGATTGCGCAGCAAAGTTTCCTGCTGGTCTTGCGCGCTTAGCTGGCGGTCTGAGTACGCCCAGCCAACATGCGCAGAATGGCATTGAGCAACATGCCGTAGAGCGGCACGAACAGCAGCAGGCTGACCGCCAGTTTGACCCCGTAATCGACGGTGGCGATCTCCACCCAGTGCTCGGCCATAAACGGGTTGCTGCTGTTCCAGAATGCCACCGAGAAGAACGCATAGGTGTCCAGCAGGTTGCCCAGGACGGTCGAGACTGTCGGCGCTACCCACCATAGCGACAGCTGGCGCAGGCGGTCGAATACCTGAATATCGAGGAACTGTCCCAGTACGTAGGCGAGGAAGCTGGCGATGGAAATGCGCAGCACGAACTCGTTGAACTCCAGCAAGGCGCCGAAGCCGCGAAAGCTGGCTTCCTGAAACAGCACCGAGACGATGTAGGAAATCAGCAGCGCCGGCAGCATCACCCGGGCAATCACCCGGCGCGCCGCCTGTTTGCCGAGTAGGCGTACGGTCAGGTCAGTGGCCAGGAAGATAAACGGGAAGCTGAACGCGCCCCAGGTGGTGTGCCAGCCGAACAGGGTGATCGGCAGCTGCACCAGGTAATTGCTGGCGATGATGATCAGGATATGAAACAGCACCAGTGCAATAAGCGCATTGCGCAGGCGCTGAGGGGCGGTAATAAGCATGACGGAACCTTTTTGCTGAATGGGGTTAGGGAACCCATGCCACCCGGAATTGAATGGCGGCGCGCATTCTACCGGCGCGATGCCGTAGATGCGTAGTGGTCTGACGGGAGGCGTCGATCTGTGCTGTTTCTGCGCGCGGCTGCAGGGCCGACAACTAGGCTACAGACGCCGTTGGCCAGGCCGTTCGGGCTTTTAGCCGGCAGAACCGGTAATCTATGCCGCTGTATTGCTGATTTTTTGTCGAGGTATACCCGTGTTTTCCCAATTCGCCCTGCATGAACGCCTGCTCAAAGCCGTGGCCGAGCTTAATTTTGTCGAGCCCACCCCGGTGCAGTTGGCGGCCATTCCGCTGGCGCTGCAAGGAAAAGACTTGCGGGTTACCGCGCAAACCGGCAGCGGCAAGACCGCAGCCTTTGTGCTGCCAATGCTCAATCGCCTGCTCGGCGATGGCGCTTCCCAGCCACGCATGAGCGTACGCGCAATGATCCTGCTGCCGACCCGTGAGCTGGCGCAGCAGACCCTCAAGGAAGTCGAGCGCTTCGCTCAGTTCACCTTCCTCAAGGGTGGTCTGATCACCGGTGGTGAAGACTTCAAGGTGCAGGCCGCCATGCTGCGTAAGGTCGACATCCTGATCGGTACACCGGGTCGCCTGATCGAGCACGCCAACGCCGGCAACCTGTTGCTCGATGAAGTTGAAGTGCTGGTACTCGACGAAGCCGACCGCATGCTCGACATGGGCTTTGCTGAAGACGTGCAACGTCTCGGCGAACTGTGCAATGCCGACCGCCAGACCCTGCTGTTCTCTGCCACCAGTGGCGGCGCCGCCCTGCGCGAAGTGGTCGGCAAGGTGCTGAAAGAGCCTGAGCACCTGCAGCTCAACCGCGTCAGCCAGCTCAATGAGGGCACCCGTCAGCAGATCATCACCGCTGACCACAACCATCACAAAGAGCGCTTGGTCGAGTGGTTGCTGAAAAACGAGACCTACGACAAGGCGATCATCTTCACCAATACCCGCGTCCAGGCTGACCGCCTGTACGGCAAGTTGGTCGCCCATGACTTCAAGACCTTTGTGTTGCACGGCGAGAAGGACCAGAAGGATCGCAAGCTGGCCATCGACCGCCTCAAGCAGGGCGCGGTGAAGATTCTGGTGGCCACCGATGTAGCGGCCCGTGGTCTGGATGTTGACGGCCTGGATCTGGTGATCAACTTCGATATGCCGCGCTCCGGCGACGAATACGTGCACCGCATCGGCCGTACCGGCCGCGCTGGCGCCGAAGGTCTGGCGATCTCGCTGATCTGCCACAACGACTGGGCGCTGATGTCGAGCATCGAGCGCTACCTCAAGCAGCGTTTCGAGCGCCGCAATATCAAGGACCTCAAGGGCATTTACCAGGGCCCGAAAAACCTCAAGGCGTCCGGCAAGGCGGTTGGTCCGAAGAAGAAAAAGATCGACCCGAAAACCGGCAAGAAACTCGCCACGAAAAAGCCGGCCGCCAAGGCGCCGAAGCGCAACACAATCAACCGGCCGAAACCCGATGCGCCGGTGCTGGTCAGCCAGGACGGCTTGGCACCGCTGAAGCGCCGTACTCCAGCAGCGGAATAACTCGGCTGCAGTGTGATTACAACGGCGGGTTGGCTGGGGAGCTAATCCGCCGTCGTCATTTCAGGGCTTACTTCGGTACGATCAATATCTTGCCATCGCGCTCGCCACTGGCGGCAGCTGCTACGGCCTGCTTGATCTCGCTGACGTCATAGGTCGCAGCAACGCGGGTATGCAGCTTGCCGCTGGCGATCAGTTGTACCAACTCACCAAACACTTTCATTTGCTCGGCCTGGCTGGCGTTCTGGAACCACTTGGCCAGCCAGAAGCCGCGCAGGCTGACATCGCGGAACACAAACGAGGCGGGCGAAACCTGACACGGCTGACGGCTCATCATGCCGTAGTTGACCAATACGCCGCCCTCGCAAAGGCTGGCGGCCAAGTGATCAGTGGCTTCGCCGCCCACGGCATCAATGCCCAAGCGCACGCTTGCACCGCCAGTGGCGGCACGCACGCGTTTAGCCAGATCCGGACCGTCGACCAGCACCACATCACCGCCTTCTGCTTCCACGCCGGCCACTGCCGACTCACGGCGTACCACGTTGATGGTCTTGAAACCGCGTAGTTTGGCCAGCTGGATCAGGTAGCTGCCTACGCCGGAGTTGGCGGCGTTCTGGATAACCCAGTCACCGGGTTTGAGGTCAACGAATTCACTGAGCATCAGGGAGGCGGTCGGTGGGTTAACCGTCA
Source organism: Pseudomonas sp. FEMGT703P (assembly GCF_002786345.1). Lineage (NCBI taxonomy): Bacteria > Pseudomonadati > Pseudomonadota > Gammaproteobacteria > Pseudomonadales > Pseudomonadaceae > Pseudomonas > Pseudomonas sp. FEMGT703P. The sequence continues at coordinate 878,759 of NZ_PGCM01000005.1, forward strand.
TCATAGCCAGTTGCTGTGGGTCGGCTTCCGGCAGGGGAATAAGTTTATTGGCCTGCGCATTCAAATGGCTGACCCAGGTGCCGCAGCCAACCGGTAACAGCACCATCTGGCCGACCTTCAGGTTGCCGACCTCGGCCCCGAGCGCTTCCACGCGGCCGACGCCTTCGTTGCCGCCAATCGCTGGCAGCGGCGGTAGCATGCCGTATTCGCCGGTCAGGGTAAGCACATCCGACGGGTTGATCGGTGCGGCCAACACCTTGATGCGCACCTGGCCCGCGCCAAGCTCTGGCAGCTGCAGTTCTACAGCGGCGATCACCTCGTGAGGTTGTGGGCCACGGTGTTGGTATTCGGCTTTAAGCATGGGAATTCTCCGGTAGAGGCTGAACAAAGTGGCTGAAGTCTAGACCGGAGTCGCCAAGGTGCGACGAATCCTCCGTTATCGATCTGGGTGATCGGCAGCGGTTGAACAAGCCGAGTGGTGGCTAGTTTGGGTCGTCTTGCATGTCATCGCCGGCTTCTTCCAGTTCATTGAGACGCTGGTCGTAGCCTTCGCAAGCGTTTTCCATCTCGTCAGAGGAAGTCTCGGGTGAGGTTTGCTTCAGTTCTGCGCGCAGCTGTTCCGCACGGGCAGGATCTTTTTTGGTGATCTCTGCGACTTAGGCTGCGAGTTGCCCGGCTTTGGCGATCGCCTCCTCGGAACTGCACGAAGCGTAGGCCTTGCTCTGGGCAAATAGAGCGAAGGCAGCGCAAAGGCTCAGAGCGGTTTTACTGGGTAGAGTGATCTTCATGGCAATGTCCTCGCGGGCGAATAGGCAGACGTGTTCGGTTGAGTAGGCCAGGGTGGGGAAAGTTCAGGTCGAACCTAAGCGGGCAGTGGTGGGTCGGAACTTAACAGGGCGGCGTGCAATGCAGCCCTCGCGCTTGCCACTGGGTTGAGCGCAACGCGAATGGGAGAGAGCGATATGTCTTATAACTGGGATCTTATCGAGCGCTTGCTGCATGAAGTGCAAAGTTCCGCCGGTAAAAACTTCGCGCCCCGTGCTTATGCCGAGGAGCTCGCGCAGGAGCTTGAGCGTGCAGGTGAGCACACCGATAACTTGGATGCGTTGAAAGCACAGGCGGCGGAGTACGAATCGCAGTTGCTCGGCGCTGGCTTTATCGAACCTCGGCCGGAAGAGGAGGGCGGTAACGGCGAGAATTTCGTGCTGACCCCACGAGGCTTGCAACTGCTCAGCATGATTGATAGCAGCATTCCTGGGGGTGAGCATTCCCGTGAGTTGCTTGACGACCAGGGCCCGGCCGCGTTGTCGCCGGAGGTTTTTGCCGATACGGCGGCTAAAGCCAATCTCGTTTAACAACGTTTGGCAATGCGTGCTCAGCCGCTAGTGCACGGCTGGGCGGTTAGGCTTTCAGCCTTGCACTGAAAGCTGCTGATGCGTGGCGTATGTCCGATTCGGAATAATCGATCTCAGCGATAGAGCAATGCAGAGTGATGCCATAGCCGGCTATGCTGGGCTCTGGTCCAACTTGGGTATCGCTATGAAGTGGTTGTGGGGCTGTTGTTTGTTGTCGTGCAGTCTGAGCGTCTCGGCGCAAGCCTTGCGCGTAGGCTTTGGTACGCACAAACCGCCTTATATCTTCGAGAGTGAGGCCAGTGGCCTGGAGTACGACATCGTGATGACTGCCGCGCAGCGCGGCGGGCTGGAGCCGATGGCGTACTACGCGCCGATGGAGCGCTTGAACCTGATGCTGAGCAAGGGCCATATCGACGTTATTGCCACCACCAACGAGCGCAGCGGTGGTTCTATTTTTTATTCGGATGCCTATATCCGCTACCAAAACGTCGCGGTGGCCTTGCGCTCGCGCAACCTGGATATCCAGCGCATCAGCGACCTGGTGGGTTACTCGGTAAATGCCTTCCAGCGTGCGCGATTTCTGCTTGGCAGCGAGTTTGAGGCCATGGCTGCAAACAACCCGCGCTACCGCGAAGAAGCCTTTCAGATCGCCCGCAACCGCATGCTCTACAGCGGTCGGGTGGATGTGGTGGTGTCGGATATGCGCATCCTGCGTTACTTCAATCGCGAGGTGTATACCCAGGTCGATGTGACGCAGCCGCTGACCCTGTACCCGATTTTTGCGCCCACAGATTACAAGCTGGGTTGCCGCCTGCAGGCCGATTGCGAGCGCTTCAACCGGGGTTTGGCGGCGATTCGGGAGAATGGTGAGTACACGACTATCGAGCGCCGTTACGCTGTGTATTGAAGGCCTGTGATTGTCGTCACTGGCTGACGGGCGCGACTTCTTCCAGGCTTTCTTGCGCAGCGAGCAGCTCCTCCTCGCTGGGCAGGGGCAAGCTGCTGACGCTGAAATCAATAATCTCGATTGCGCCTTGACCCTGGCCCAGCAGGTGGAAGGAGAACGCCTTGCGTGCTTGCGGGTTATCGAAGGTGAAGCTGACCTGGACGGGCTTGTCGCGTGTCAACAGTGGCAGCGGTGGGATCGCCACGTCGACATCGCGGTCGTATTCCTTGGTTTTCAATTGCAGCGTGGCGCCTTTTTTATCCATACGGAGGGCGCGGATTTTCAGGGTGACGGTGGTCTGGGTAGCTGCACCCAAGGTCAGGTACTGCGCGCCCACCAGGTTGTCTGCCCAGTCATCACTGACGCTGGGTTTGAGCTTGATTGGCTGCTGGTTGGCGAACTGATAGCTTTGCTTGATCTGGCCGCCATTGCTCAGTGACTGGTCAAGCAGGGCCGCTTGCTGGCTGATCAGGCGTGCAGGTTTGCCGCTTAAGCGGCCCAGATAGCGTGCGCTGTCGGCAATAAAACCGGTGCTAGCGTAGCGTCGGCAGACATTCTGGAAGTCGCATTCGGTCAGCGTGCCCTGGCCGTCATGCTGGCGCAGCAACCCGTTGGTGTAGGAAATGATCTGGCGGCCAGTGACGTAATCGCGCAGCAATGAGCGTCCGGCGATATTGCTCGGGACCGGGAAGGCGAAGTAGTCGAGCACCGACGCTGTCAGGTCGACATGGCCATACACGCCTTGCTTGATGGCGGGCAGTTGCGCCTGCTCGGGCGCCAACAGCAAGTTGAAGCCCCAGGCCGAAGCCAGACGGACGTTTTCCAGGCCGTGTGATTCGTCCGAGGTGACGATCACCAGGGTGTCTTTCATCACGCCCTGTTTTTCCAGCGCGTTGAGAAAGTCAGCAACGGCATCGTCCAGGTAGGCAATCGCCGCCAGCTTGGCGTTAGGGTGGCGGTCTAGGTAGTCCTGCGGGGCGGAATAGGGCTGGTGAGTACCCACGGTCAGCAGGGTCAGCATCCAGGGTTGGCGCTTCTTGCGCAGCTGTTGCACGTAACCCAGGGCACCTTCGAAGTAGGCCTTATCGTCCATGCCCCAGGGGAATTCGAGGTAGGGCTTGTTCTTGAACCAGTCGCGGCCCAAGGTCTTGTCAAAGCCCATCTGCGGCATGATCTGGTCTTTGGCCATAAAGCGCAGCCCGGCACCTTGCAGGAAGTGCGTACTCAGGCCGCGTTCGCGTAATTGCGCGGGCAGACATTGCTCACTGCGTGCCGGGTTGTTGAGCAGTTCAACGCCCTTCGGCGTGCCGGAGTCGAGTTTTTCGTAATCACCGCAAAGCATGGCGTATAGCCCGCGGATGGTTTGATGGTTATGCAGGACATAATCGGTGGTGAGCATGCCGCGTTCGGCCCACTGGCTCAGGCGCGGCATTGGGTCTTGCGCGTAGCTGCTGCCGATGGCCTGACGGCTGGCTTGCAGATAGGCGCCGGTTACGCCTTCCAGAGTAATGATCAATACGTTGCGGGCGCTGCCGGCTTGCTTGAGCAGCGGTGTACCGTGCAGATCAAGCTGATTCAGGCCGCTGATATCAGGTGGGCTGCTCGGCTCGTCCCCCGCCAGCCAGTCGGCCAGGTGCTGTTGAGCGCCATTGGTACTTTCCGCCAGTAACTTGTGCGGCAGGTTGAACTGCAACCATTGGTCCGCTTCGCTGGGTTTGAATTGCTGGCCGACGGTGTGCACGACAAACAGGGCCAGTGGCAGCAGCAGCCAGGCGCGTGCAAACGGCACGGCACGGCGCGGTGTTTGTACGCTGCGCAGGCCCAGGTAAAGCGCTATCAGCACGGCCATGGCTAAAGCCAATAATGGCTGGCTCAAACCACTGCCTTGGGTTGAATGACTGACAAACTGTGCGTCGCCTAAGTACTGCAAGTCGGCTGGCTCTGGCATGCGGCCTACGGCATTGACCAGCTCGGCGGTGCTCAGGGTGAAAATGCACCAGGTCAGCAGCAGAGCAATGCTCAGCAGCCAGGAGCGTTGGTACAGGATTACCACCAGCAAGCTGCCGATCGCCAGGTCAGACAGATAGCCATAGGTATGCGACCAGCCCAACAGGTAGCGGCTGAGCAATGGCAGGGCGAGTAACAACAAACCGAGGGTAAGCAGGGTGCTGGAAGGGTGTCGCAGCCAATTGCAGGTAACGCGCACGGGTACTCCTGGGGCGATTGCCATCGTTCAGCAGTGGCAATGCCGAAACCGCCGCAAATTGCGGGCTGACATGATTCTGAAACAAGGTTGTGCTAAGCGCCAGTGGGAGGGGCGTAAAAGGGTGAAACAACTGATGTCGGACTGAGGAAGGGGGCTTGGAAGCGGAGGAGGTTATGCACTGGCCAGCGCCTTGTCATTGCGAGCAAAGCGCTGCATGGCCAGAAAGCGTTACTTTTTACCGATAGTGATCTGCTTGGTGGTGCCGTACACCTGGCCGCTGACGCCTTTGGCAATTTGCTGAATTTCCCCGCCGGATTTCAGGAAGGCTTCGATCTGTGCGTCGATCGAGGCGCTGGTTTCCACGGCTGGAGCCGGCTTGGGTTTGCTGTTGGATGCTTTTACGCGCATGACGGCCATTAACCTACTCAAAAATTAATTTGGCCGCGCATAATACTCGAAATGCTTGACAATTGCTTGATAAATAAAGCTCGGATGTAGCGATATGCAGAGAGATTATTCTGTAAATAGCCCGGGTAATTAGCGGATATGCCAGTAAGTGATTGTTTTAATAAGAATAGATAATTCGTATTGAGGCAGCGTCTTGCGATCTAGGCCATCGGTCGGATTGCTCCGCAGGTCATCAGGCTGGCGCTGTGCGATGGCCGGTAGGCCGAGAAATTCAGAGGCGAGTCGGCTAGAATGCCGGCCTGGTAATGAGGGTAGGGCATCATGGCTGTAATTGGACGAATGAATAGTTTGCAGGTCGTGAAGCACACCGACTTCGGCCTGTACCTGGATGGCGGCGCGGATGGCGAAATTCTATTGCCTAAGCGTTATATCCCGAGCGACACCCCAAGCGAAGTGGAAGACTGGTTAAACGTCTTTATTTACTTGGACAGCGAAGACAAATTAATTGCCACCACAGAAAAACCAAAAGTTCAGGTGGGTGAATTCGCCAGTTTGAAAGTTGTGGATATAAATCGCGTGGGCTTATTCCTGAATTGGGGTTTGCCGAAAGATTTATTGTTACCGCACTCCGAAGAAAAGCGCCCGTTGCAGATTGGCGATTACTGCGTGGTGCATGTATTCCTCGATAAACGCAGCAAGCGCATCACCGCCACCGCACGTCTGGATCGTTACTTGGATAACGTGCCAGCCAACTATACGTCGGGCCAGGAAGTCGATCTTTTGGTGGCCGAATCCACCGATATGGGCTTCAAAGCCATCATCAATGGCAAGCACTGGGGCCTGATCCACAAGAATGAGTTGTTCAAGTTCGTGCGCAGCGGCATGCAGGAAAAAGGCTTTATCAAGGAAGTGCGCGCCGACGGCAAAATCAGTCTGAGTTTGCAGCCAGTTGGCCAAGAAGCGGCCAGCAGCCTTGGCGAACAGATTCTGGCCAAGTTGCGCGAGCACGATGGCGTACTCAAGGTGAATGACAAAAGCTCGCCTGAAGAAATTGCTGGGTTGTTTCGCGTCAGCAAGGGCAACTTCAAGAAAGCCATCGGCGGCTTGTACAAACAGGGTCGCATCGTGATCCACGAAGACCGTATCGAACTGCCGAGCAAGTAACCACCGTTACACTTCACAGCAGCGCAAAGTCCGTGAGGTGAACGGCCGTCAGCTAGGCTTGGGATGATAGCTTGAGTCGCGTTGCAGCTAGTGTGCGCGACTTAAGCAATATCTTGCCGGTGTAGCTCAGTCGGTAGAGCTGCGCACTCGTAACGCGAAGGTCGCAGGTTCGATTCCTGTCTCCGGCACCATCTCCCCCAATGTTCTAGCCGCCACCGAACTGAGAGAACGATGCCGTTCGACTGGGTTTGGTTTTTTGCGGCGCGGCAATTCTGCCGGCGTAGCGCCAGTCCCAGGGCGCGACAATGTCTTCGGCGGGCAGCTGCCAGAGGCCTTTACCCATGTTTCTGGCCAGGGTTTCGGCATCTTTGAGTCGGTGGTCTTTCAGCTGCTTGGTATAGGCCCAGGCAGCGCCTTGCGCGACCAATGTGTAGTTCACGTCAGTGCCACCGACATAGGCGCGAGCCCGTGTGATGCCGTAGCGATCCACCTCGTTGATCTGCAGGACGACCTGTTTCTCCAGCACCAAAGCTGACAACGCCTGCTTGGCTTCGGCGCCATAGGGTTGCTTTCTTTCTGGTGCGTCAATTTCTGCGAGGCGAACCCGCAGCCGTTTATTCTCGGTGGTCTGGCAGCTGAACGTATCGCCGTCGCTGATGGCCACTGCTCTGCAGCTGAAGGTATCAGCAAGTGCCAGATTGGGCAGGCTGATAAGAAACAGTAGAACGATGCGGAAGGTCATCTGGGCATGTTGCTCAAGCGAAGACGTAGTCGGTGATAGTAATAAATGCTTGGCAGATTAAGCGGGACGGGCATCGCGAAACAGCACGCCAGCTTTATCCAAGGGCTTTCTGCATCGGCTAGTGTGGGGCTTGTGCTTTTCTGCGATTCGCGGATGATTGCTCAATATTTGAGCAGTTTTACGGCTCAAGTCTGCCAAGGTGGACCACAGGTCGGAACCGCAGGTGGGTTGCTGTTGCCAAACCTTCAGGTTCGTTTCGCGCCCATGGCGCAGAGGTTGTAATGACGATGTGTCGATATGCGATCAGCCTGGTTGGGCTGCTGTTGGTAACGCCGCTGTATGCCGAGCAGCAGGCGCCGCAGACGTTGCGGGTCATTCCAAAGACCTATATCAGCCCCGGTGCCAGTGGCAGCATCGGCAGCTCACAGACCATCGAAAGCCATAATCTCTATGGCGGGCAGCGCCTACCCGACGGCCTGCAGCGCCATGAGCAGCGCTACGGCAGCCAGTCGATAGACAACCGCGGGACGATCAAGCAAACGATCGAGTACCCCAATGGCTATCGGGTGCAGCAGTATCCAGGGCAGAGCACTGAATACTATGAGCGCAGCCGCTAGCTCAGGCCGCCATCACCAAGCCCCAGCGCAAGCCTAGAAACGCCAGCAGGCCCAGTGGGCCGAACATTAGCGTCAGCACATAACAGGGCAACAGTGCCCAGTGGCTGATGCCGGCGATGGCGCCTTCGTGGCGGATATACAGCCCGACCATCAGATCGAACGCCAGAATATGTATCCAGGCTGCCAGTGCGGCTGTGGGTTGTCGCAGCAGTGAGAGCACCCCGCCGAGGCTAAAGAAACCGGGCCTGCCGCTACCCGGTTCAGGCCGCTGGCGCATGGCGACAAACAGCAGCCAGCTATAGACGATGGCCAGAAGGACCACGCTGAGGCCCAGTACCAGTTCATCGGTATAGGGCCAGAATGGCAGGCAGACCAGCATCAGCCAGCCGAACAGAGCGATCAGCGAGGTGAGTTTGAACAGGGGTTTCAACGGGGCCATGGCGTGCTCACTGGGCAAGGTGTGAACTCAACCATAGCGGATGCGGCGACTGCCGCACCCTGGTATCAGCGGCTGAATACAGCGCCATCAGCGGGCACGAGGGCCAGCCGATGGGCGCTGTTTATTGCTTCTTGCCCCAGAGTTGCTCCAAGCGTTGATCACGACCGCAGCCGTTGCGGTAGTAGTTGTAGCGCAGTGGATTACGTTGGTAATAGTCCTGGTGATAGTCCTCGGCTGGATAAAAGGTGCTGGCGGCGAGGATTTCCGTGACCACCGGGGCCGGCAAACGCCCGGATTTATCCAAAGTGGCTTTGGAGGCTTCGGCCAGTTGCTGCTCTTCGGCGCTGCTGTAGAAGATCGCGCTGCGGTATTGCGGACCGCGGTCGCAGAACTGGGCGTTGGCGGTCACCGGGTCGATGGTGGGCCAGTAGGCTTCAAGCAGCTTGGCGTAGCTGGTCTTGCTGGGGTCAAAGCGTACGCGCACCGCTTCGATATGCCCGCTACTGCCGGCAGAGACCTGCTCATAAGTGGGGTTGTCGACATGCCCGCCGATGTAGCCGGAGGTGGTGTCAATCACGCCGGGCACTTTGTCGAAGTCTGACTCGGTGCACCAGAAACAGCCGCCCGCGAAGATTGCCACGCCGGGGTTTTCCACCATCGGCGTTGCGGTTTTGGGCTGTGGCTGCGGCGCTTGCGCAGCTGTGGGTTCACAAGCGGCCAGCAGGCCACCCAAAACGACGATGCTGCTGGCCAGCAGACGGCGGCGCCAGGTGTAGGTGATAGCAGTCATGTTCAGCTCCGCAGCTCAGGTAAGGCTTCGCCTTGCGGGATAAAGCGCAAGGCCACGCCGTTGTTGCACCAGCGTTCGCCGCGCGGCTTCGGGCCGTCGTCGAAGACATGGCCTTGATGCCCGCCGCAGCGTGCGCAATGGTATTCGGTGCGCGGGAAGAACAGCTTGAAGTCGCGTTTGGTGCCCATATGGCCGGCAATCGGCTGGGTAAAGCTGGGCCAGCCGGTGCCGCTTTCATATTTGTCCTGGCTGGCGAACAGCGGCAGGTAGCAGGCGGCGCACAGGTAGGTGCCATCGCGTTTTTCCTGATTTAACGGGCTGCTGCCAGGCGCCTCGGTGTCCTCTTCGAAGAGCACGGCATAGGCTTCAGGCGTCAGCAGATCGCGCCAGTCGCTGTGAGGTTTATTCAGAGGCGTCACGTTACTGGCAACAGCTTCTGCCAGGCTAAGTGGGGCGTGACCGAGCAAGGGCAGGGCTGGCAAGAGGGCCATCCCCTTGAGCAGGGAGCGTCTTTTCATGGCAGTGCTCTGTATGAAGTGTGGCCAATAGACAGAGACAAAGCCGAGTTGTTACAGCCTTGCTCGCCGCGCGCGAGAATTTTTCCGCGCAAGTTGTAAGTAAAGATAAATCGAGGGATCAGGCGATGGGTAGGCTGCTGGTTTTGTCCACGCCATCATCGATGACGATGCAGTTACGGCCGGCATTCTTGGCGCGATAGAGGCGTTCATCGGCGCGCTGCAGCAGGCTTTCCCAGTGTTCGTCGCGGCGTAGGATGGCCCCGCCGACTGACATGGTCACCGCACCGCTGGGCCCTCGCAGGTGCTGCGCCACTTGCTGCTGCAGGTGTTGCGCGGCGGCCAGTAAGCCTGCTCGTTCGGTGTTGGGCAACAGCAGGAGGAATTCCTCGCCGCCGAAGCGGAACAGTCGGTCTTCCTTGCGTGATGAACTTTTGATCAGTTCGACAAAGTCCACCAGCACCTGGTCGCCGGCATGATGGCCATGGTTGTCATTGATCCGTTTGAAATGATCGAGGTCCATCACCAATACGCCGTAGCTGTTGCCGTGGCGGCGGTAAATGGAGGCGGCGATCTTCAGTTCTTCATTCATCGCTCGGCGGTTACGGGCACCGGTCAGCGGGTCATGGATGGCCAGTTGCTGGAGTTGATCGCGCTGGGTGCTGGTGCGGTAGGCAAAGACGAAACTGAGGATGCTGGCCATCATGCTGGTGACCAGAAATGACACCATCTGGTAGTCGCTTTCGAATACCGAGCCGGGTTTGAGTTGGCCGTAACCGACCAGCGTGGTGAGCACCAGGGTGGTCGCCAGCAAGGCCTTGGCCGGCGATACCATAAAGAAATTGAACATGATCAGCGGGTAAATCCAGAACAGGCCGTTTACACCCAGGTTGATGGCGATCAGCGTTGCACCGGCGGAGAAGATGGTGGCCAGGTAGATGCCGGGTTTGATCGTGTCACCGGTGCGCCAGGCATAGATCACCGCCATCACTGTGGAGACAACGATCACTGTGTCGGAGGAGCCCACCAGGTAGTTGCCGGTCGCTAGCCGGTAGACGGCATAGGGGCTAATGCCAATCACGCCAAACAGGCCCATCAGCGTGATGATGGACAACTGGAAGTCGCTACGCAGGCGCCTGAGCAACCGCGATATCTGCATAGTTAAAGGCCACTGTTGTCGTTGTTATGAGCTAAGCATGCAGAGCTTGCCCTGGCGATGGCAATAGTAAAATTCTGCAACGTGCCAGCATGGGCCACTATCTGCCGAATGGTGTTGGTTTATCTGGTACTAAGGTTCCAGCCCCTGAGCGGCAAGGCTCGAGCTCGGCACGCGCACAAATGCCAGCAGACTTTTGCTGCGCTGATAGCGCCTCAGGCGTTCAGTCAACGGCTGAGGCAGGTCGGTGCAGGGGGCAAAGCCCAGGCGCAGGTAGAAGTCGCTGAGTTGCGGGTGGCAGAACAGCCAGACCGGTGCCGGGCAATCGAGCAACGCAGTCTCGATCAACTGGCGCGCGATGCCTTGCCCCTGCCGAGCGCTATCGACCAGCAGGCTGGTCAGCCAATGCCCATGTGCGACCGGGTGCAGGCACAGCGCCGCGACGATTTCCCGGTCTTTGGCTACCCATAGCTGGGCGCCGGCTGCGGCGCGCATGGCTGATCGTTGATTGCGGTAGAACTTGTCAGCCAGTGGCTTGAGCGAGGTGGGGAGTTGGCGGTAGTGCATTGCAGGTACTGTTGCGACGGTGAGTGGATGCCTGAGCGCAAGCGCGATGCTTGCCTCAGACGGGTGCTTCAGGCGTTGGCGGCGTGGCTGCCGAGCAGGGTTTTCGCACCTTGCTTGTCTTTCTTGTCCGTACGCTTTTCGCTGGCGGTTTTCAGCGGCTTTTTCTTCACTTGTTTCTTCGAATCCATACCTTTGCTCATGATCTTCACCTCTGACAATGTCGTGGTTGAATGTTCTGGAGCGGGCCATCCCCTCGCGGTGAGGCGAGGCTGGTACTTGGAGTCTACGCCTATGCAGGGCGAATAGCTGAGGCGTTATTTGGGCGTCTGGATGCAGGACAGGGTTCGACTGGTTAACAGTTCACCGGCAAAATCGGTGGATGGCGGTGACAGCCTGAGCGTGCCGCCGCATCATGGGCTTAATTACGCCGTGTACAGCCTGCTTGCTGTGCGACTGTTGAACCCCTAAGCCGAGACGTTGATGGAACAAGCGCTGATTTATGCCGGCCAGAGCGTGCCTGGGCGGGTACGTGGGCACAATGAAGATGCTCTGTTGTGTTGCCCACAGCTGAATCTGTGGGCGATTGCGGACGGCATGGGGGGACATCAATGCGGCGAAGTGGCCAGTGCCCTGGCCTTACAGACGCTGCAGGCGGCCTGTGCCGAAGGCCAGGACTTGGTGACGGCGGTGCATGCGGCCAATCGCGAAATCCTCAGCGTGGCGCGTACCGGTGAGCAGCGCGGCATGGGCACGACCTTGGTGGCGGTGCACTTTGTTGGCGCGGCCTTCAGCATTGCCTGGGTCGGTGATAGCCGCGCTTATCGGGTCAGCGCCGGGAAAATCGAGCGTCTGACCCGCGATCACAGCTGGGTGCAAACGATGATCGATGCCGGACAGATGAGCATTGAGGCGGCGCGTAGCCATCCGCAGCGCAATGTCATTCTGCAGTGCCTGGGCCGTGATGATCAGCCGCTGGAAGTCGGCATGTTGCAAGGCTCGCTCGGTGAGCATGAGTTGCTGCTGCTGTGCAGCGACGGCCTGACTGGCGAGTTGGAAGACGCGCAGATCCAGCAGCTTTGCAGTAACGCTCAGACCCTCGATGAGCTGGTAGAACAGCTGCTGGCGCAGGCCAACCAACTGGGCGGCAAGGATAATATCTCCTGTATCGTACTCGGCCGTGATGCGGCCACGCCCAGCGTCGAGGCCAAGCCGCGAGGTTTGCTCAGCCGCCTGTTCACTTCCCGCAAGCCCTAATTCGCCGGTGTGCCCTGACCCCCATGACTGAACAATTGCTCGAAATCCCCGGTTATCAGGTGCATGGTCGCCTGGGTAAAGGCGGCATGGCCGAGGTGTACCTGGCCACGCAGGCGTCCCTGCAGCGCAAGGTGGCGATCAAGGTGCTGCTGAGCGCGGATGATCAGGCGTTCAGTCAGCGGTTTCTCAAGGAAGGCCACATCGTGGCGTCCCTGCTTCACCCCTCGATCATCACCATCTATGACATCGACCAGCTCGCCGATGGTCGCCACTACCTGACTATGGAGTTCGTCCCGGGTGGCGATCTGGCGCAGCACAAGGGCGAGGTGTTCGACCTGCCGCGCGCGCTGCGTATCGTGCAGCAGGTGGCCAGCGGCCTGGCGGTGGTGCATGACAAAGGCCTGGTACACCGCGATATCAAACCGGCCAACATCCTCTTTCGCAGCGACGGCACGGCGGTGATCACCGACTTTGGCGTGGCCAAGGAAGTCGAGCTGGACCATGACCTGACCCAGTTCGGCATCGCCGTCGGCAGCCCGTCCTACAGCAGCCCCGAACAGGCGCAGTGCCAGGCACTGGATGCGCGCAGTGATATCTACAGCTTGGGGGTGATCCTGCTGGAGATGCTCACGGGCAGTAATCCCTACCGCGCCGCCAACTACACCCAGACCGTGATGAACCACCTGCAGATGGACGTGCCGCAACTGCCGGCGCATTTGCAGAACTACCAGTGGTTGCTCGACCGCATGCTGGCAAAAGACCCGGATGAGCGGTTTGCCGACTGCAAGGTGCTGCTGGCGAGCCTTGATGAGCTGACCCGCGATGACCCGGACAGCACGCGCATCGCCCCCGCGCTCAGCCTGGGCAAACCGGCCAAACGCAAAACTGCGCGCAGTACGCTGTGGGTCTGGCTGCTCGCCGGTATCGTGTTGCTGGCTGGGGCGGCCGGCGGCGGTTATTACCTGTATCAGCAAAAACAGATCAGCGACTACCTGGCGCGTGCCGAGCTGCGCCTGCAAAACGGCAGCCTGCTGGAGCCACCGCAGGACAACGCCGATTACCTGTTCCGCCAGGTGCTGGTGCTCGATGCTGACAACCCGGAAGCTCTGGATGGCTTGGCGCGGGTGCTGCAGGCGCGGATCAACCAGTACTTGGCGTTGGCTGAGCAGCGTCTGGCTGATCAGCAGTTATTGCTGCCTGAGGATGACAGTGCGACTTACTACTTCCGTCAGGTGCTGGCCTGGGAGCCTGATAATCTGCTGGCCCTGGCCGGAATCAACCGGGTGGCGCAGCGCTATATCGAGCAAAGCGAAGCCGCCTACAAGCGCCGCGAGTTTGCCCTGGCCTTGGCGCTGGTGCAGCAGGGCCTGGAAGTAGAGCCGGCTAACGAGCAGTTATTGCAGTTGCTCGATGGTCATGAGCAGCGCGTACGACTGGCCCAAGCGCCGCGGCGCCGGCCGGCAGCTGCGGAACAGCCGGCACCGGTAAACCCCGTCAAGCGGTTATGGAACAACCTATTCGATTAAGTTTTTATGCTGGCATATTGCTACTGGCTAGATTGGCAGGCAGCATGCGCGCCTCGTCCACCGTGCCGCATATGAATGCCCAGGTACGACGGGTTACAGCTGGTTGTTTAACCGATGTTGGCGGAGTGCGCAGATGCTCAAAATTCACTTCAGTGATAATCGTCAGGCCCCGATCTGGTTGGTCGACGAGCGTTTCACCATCGGCCAGGACAGCCGCAACAGCCTGGTGCTGGAAGACCCCAGCATCGCTTCGTTTCACGCGGAAATCCGTCAGGATCAGGGCTTCTATTACCTGACCGATGTGGGCAGTCCGAGCGGCTCTTTCGTCAATGACGAGCGCGTCAGCACGCGCTTTCAACTGCGCGCCGATGACCGTGTGCGCTTGGGGGCGGTGGAGCTGCAGTTGGTCGACCCTGCGCGCAGCAAGACCCACACCGAGCAAACCGCGCGCTGGTACTTGCAGGTGATTCAGGGTGAACACGAAGGCAAGAAATTTCATATCAACGGCTCCATGACTTTTGGCCGTTCGGTGAAGTGCGAGCTGTGCTTCAGCGATCAGGAGTTATCGCGCCGTCACTGTGAGTTCTTCCTCAAGGATGACGTGCTAGAGGTCAAAGACCTGGCTTCGGCTAACGGCCTACTGGTCAACCAACAGAAGGTCACGACGGCGGTACTGCAGCCGGGCGATCAGTTGAAGATGGGCTCGGTGAGCCTGCTGGTGATCGGCCCGAAAAGCACCGTGGCGACAAGCGAGGATGAAGACGCCACGCTGTTTATGCGCGCGGTGGACCTGCCAAAACCGCTCAAAGCGGCGCCGCTTTCCAGCTCGCCGAACAACCAGTCCAACCCGCTGCGCACAAACGTGCAGGCCAACCCGCTGCGTGCAGCGCCGGCCAATGAACCCCCTGGCTTGAACAAGCCGTTGCTGGCGTTGGCGGTGCTGTTGGTAACCGGGTTGGTCGCGGCGGTGGTGGTGTTTGTTCTCTAGCTCTGGCGGGCTCTGTAAGCACTGCGCTGCTCGATTGGTGAATGGGCTGACTTGATACGACAGTGCCAGGTGGCAGCTTTGGCGTTAGGCTACGTCCTTTGCACTGCCATCCGCTGTTGGAGTCTCCGTGAAGCCATTGCTCCTGTTGCTACCTGCCTGTTGCCTGGCGCTTCAGTCGTTCAATGCCCTGGCGTGGTCCAACCATTCGTTGGGCAGTCAGCTGGCCTTGCAGAATCTGCCTCAGTTGCAGCGCACGCTGGTCTATGAACCGCTGCAGGCCTTTCTGGACGCACAGGCGCCGGCAATCGAGCAATTGCTTGATGAGCAGGAAACCTTTGCCCGTGCGCATTTTCCGGACTATCCACCCCGCCCTGATGATCTGCGGTTCGAGGCCGCGAGTACCCTGCCTGAGCAGCGTCGTGCCGCATTTCTGCATGCATTACGGGTAAACCCGCAGATTCGTCTGGCTGGTTTTGTTCAGCAGTTGCCAGGGCAGGGCGATGAGGGTCGACCACGCCTGAGGGCCGAGCAGGTGCTGGTGTTTCGCAAGATCGGTCCCTGGAGCCACTGGCGTTATCTGGCCCTGCAGCCCGGTGAGGCGGTGAACGCCGAACAGGTGCTGAGCAGTGCGGCCGATGAACCTGACTATGGCCACGATATCAACCTGTTCAGTGACAACCCAGGCGATGCCGGCGCGCGCTACAACTTCGGCGCGCAGCCCTTCGGCGATGCGCGCTTCGAGTATTCCTCCCAGGCGCCATTTCATATCGGTTATTACCACGAGCCGGAGTTGGTGCTTCAGGCGGCGCCTTATCTACGCCGCACCCTGCCGCACTGGCGCATCTACCAATACACCGGGCTGGCGCGGCTCGCCCTTGCCACTGGGCACGACTACTGGGGCTATCGCTTCCTCGGCTGGGCGCTGCACTACATGCAGGACCTGACCCAGCCCTACCACGCCAAGACCGTTCCGGGCTTTAGTACGCCAGAGCTGATGCTGATTGCGCTCAAAGGCGCAGCCGGTTACCCGCAAGACCGCCAAGCAGCGATTGCCCGCGTGGCGGATCGGCACACGGCCATCGAGGAGTATCAGCTGGAGCGCATGCAGCACCTGATGGACGAACAAACGCCAGCGCCCCTGTTGCAGGCGTATACGCAAACACCACCGGATGCGTATCCGACTTATTCGGTGGATTACGCGCAGCAGGTGGTGGCGGCCGAGTCCTATGCCACGGCGGATGCGCTGGATCAGGTGATTGGTCAGTGGTTGGCCCGCAAACCCGCGGCTGCGCCCGGTTTTAGCGGGGGGAATCAGCTGACTCAGGCCCAAGTCGACCCGGTACTTGAGCAGATGCTGGTGGTGCTGTTTAAACGTTTTGGCGCACACACCCGCAACGTTGTGCAGACTACTTTGGCGCCACCTGTGTCTGGCGTAACTGCGTCGGACTGAACCACAGTTCACGCCTCTGCAGTGGGGTGGCACTGGGCAATAGCGGGTTGGGCAGTTCGATCACCTGGCGTTCGGCGTCTTGCAGGTGCGCCAAGCTGTTGGCGAATTGTTGCTTGAACAACTGCTCAAAGGAGCCGTCCGCGACGGCGCGCTCCATGCCGATGCGGACGGTTTCGGCCAGTTCCGGACGTCGCGGTGAAAAGAAGAAATACAACGCTGTGGGGTAGTGCAGCAGCACATGCGGGTCGGCGACCAACTGCTGTGCCCGTGGGTTTTGCAGCTCGGTACCGATTTCCAGAACCGATCGCGGGAAGTAATCAAAGCGCCGTGCCTGCAGCATATGAAACAGGCTGGCATAGTTGGACGACACCACCACGGGTAAGCCCTGGCTTTGCAGAATGGCGGTATCGGGCCAGTCGTGGCCCTGGCCTGCCGTAAACTGGCGCAGGTCATCCAGGGTTCGCACGTGCTTGAGCAGGTCCACGCGATCGCGGGGCAGCAACGCGACACGCCAACCGAATAACCCTTTGTCCAACGGTATGCGTACAGGCAGTAGGCGTTCTTCGCGCTCGCGGCTGGTCATGCTCCAGACCACATCCAGGTGTTTGTCGTGTTGCAAATCAACCAACGCACGCTCTTGCTCCATGCTGGTATGTGTGGGCACTAGACGCAGTGGGCTGCCGGCTTTATCCAGCGCGAGGCGTAACTGAGCCAGCATGTAGTTGGAGCGCGACTCATCACCGTCACTCCAGCGCGGGTAGTAAATGGCGGTCGCGTCACTCGCGTGCACGGGCAATAACAAACTGCACAGCAACAGGCATAGCAGCCAGCGCCAGACGGTCTGTTGCAAGGGGAGTGGCATATCGATATGAATCCTTTCAATACCGGCCCGGCAGGGTTCAGTGGGCAGTGCGGCGCGCATTATGCCAGCCTGGCGTCGCGGCCGTATGCCGTAGGTCGATTGCCATCGTCGACTCAGGCCCTGCTGCGCAAGAACGCTCCGTAGCCGCGCGCCTGCCCCAGGTCGCTGGCGAATACGCCTTGCTGGTACGCGATACGCCCGTTGATCACAACAGCATCCACGGCGTCGCCACGGTTGACCATGCGCTGCAGGCCGCCGAAGGCCTCCATCGGCGCTTCCTGGTAGCTGGCCAGGGATTCATCCAGCGCACTGGGGTCAATGATTACCAGGTCGGCACGAGCGCCTTCGTAGAGCCTGCCGGCATCGATATCGAACCATTCGCCCAATTCCCCTGTCAGGCGCCAGATCGCGGTTTCAATCGGCATCACCGGCTGGTCGCGTAGTTCGGCATCGCGCACCAGTTTGAGCAGGCGCACACCGAAGTTGTAGAAGGCCATATTGCGGATATGCGCACCGGAGTCGGCAAAACCGATCAGGGTGCTCGGCTCGCACACCAGTTTTTCCACCACCTCAGGGCGATGGTTGGCGATCAACGTGCGCCAGCGCAGGCGCGGGCCGTGGGCCACCAGCAGGTCGAGAAACAGATCGGCCGGGTGTTCATTACGGGCCTTGGCCAGTTCGCCAACGCTTTTGCCGACCACGCTGGCATCCGGGCAGTCGACAATCCAGGCGTCGTCGAAGTCGCGGTGCCAGACCCGTGGGCCGAATTTCTTCTCCACGTCCTGGCGAAAGCGCAGGCGGTAGGCCGGGTCCTGGAACAGTTGACTGCGCATGTCGTGGTTGGCCAGGTGCAGGGCGGCCTGGCCGGCGGGAAACTCCTCGAAAACCACAAACTCCATGCCGTCGGCATAGGTTTCAAACGGTACCGGCAGGGTTTGCCAACGGAAGTCGGCATGGGTCAGGCGATTGATCCAGCGGGTCAGTGGGCCAAGTACCGGGGCGAGCCACGGGTCGGCTTTCACATCCATCAGGGTAATCAGGGTGGTCTTCAGCGGCTTGCGCCACCAACCGCCGATGCTGTCCCAGAGAAAGGCCAGCACATTGAGTTTGGTCACCAGGTTTGGCGCGCCCTGATGGATGCGTCCGCGCCGGCGCAGGATCTTGTTCAGTCGCGCGTACTCTGCCCAGGGTGCATACACCGAGGGCAGAGATTTCGAGCGCTGGCGGTCGCCATCGAGCTTGTCCCAAGGGTTGGTCATGCTCGACAGGCCGAGCAAGCCGGCGTCCAGCGCTTCTTCCAGCAGGCGTTCCATCTGCTGTAATTCACCCTCGGTGGGGCGTACGTTGGCGTCTACGGCGCGTTCCAGGCCAAGCACGGCAACGCGTAAATCAGAGTGGCCGAGGAAGGAGCAGATGTTCGGCCCCAGCGGATGCTGATCGAGAAAGGCGGCGAATTCGCTGGCGCTGTGCCAAGTCTTGCGTGCCTGCAGCAGTGGCAGGACATGCTCGCGCGGCACCGATTCGACGCGGGTGAACAGGTCAGAGCAATCCTCGGGGCTGGACAGCACCATGCTGATCGAACAGCTGCCGATCATCACGGTGGTCACACCGTGGCGCACCGATTCCTTGAGCGCAGGGGCGGCCACCAGTTCGGCGTCGTAATGGGTGTGCATGTCGATAAAACCGGGCGTCACCCAGCGGTTTTGCGCATCAATCACCTGACCACAGCCCTGTTCATCCAAGGCGCTGGCACTGATGCAGGCCAGTTTTCCGTCACGGATGCCAAGGTGACGCACGACGCCGGGCGCGCCGGTGCCATCGAAAAACAGCGCGTTTTTGATCAGCACATCGAACATCGGCAAGCTCCTTGGCGAGTGATTCTGACTCGTCGAGCTTAGTCTGCCGTGCGCCGTTGTTGTGAGGGTGTAAGTGAACAACCCTCGGTCAATTCGGCCACCTCGTCAAGCTGCTCAGGCGTTAAGGCGACGGCGTTCGGCGCTGATCTCCGGCATATCGGTTCGCCTCATATAGACCTGCAGCGGTTCGCTGATAGCCAGGCGGTCATCGATGTTCTGTTCCAGCAGCAGTTGCAGGCGCGCGCGGTCGAGGCTCATCAGATCGCCGTCAAAGGCACGCCAGACGAATTCGCACGTAGGCGTGATGCTCTCTTCGAGCACGTCGAGGCCAAAGGAGTCTTCGGAAAAACGCACGATATAGCGCCCGGTCTTGGCATTGAAACCGACAAAACCCTGTAGTTGGTCGGCAGCCGCGCAGATGCTGGCAGAGGTGATGCTCATGGGACCCTCGTCGATGGCAATGGATTTCATCGGCATAGGCTAAAGCGCTCTGGGCAGAGGATCTTGCGATGGATCAATAAGTGGGCGTGTGGCACTAGTTCTGATCAGGGAAGCGAAGGGCAGGGCAGGTGCAGAGGGTATCGCCCGGCGAGCTTTTGCAACTCGCCAAGGTGGTGGATTTAGTCTTTGTGGGTGCTGGAGAAGGCGCTGATCTTGCCGAATGGCGAGCTTTGCATGCCCACCTTGACCGCCATTAGCGGCGAGTTGTTGACCCATACATCGTCGATCACGATGGTTTCACCGATGTCGTCGTTATCGGCGGCTACCAGTAGGTAGTAAGTGCCGTCTTCGGCGGCTTCACCATCCCAGCTCAGGCTGATCTGGCCGACCACGGCTTCGGCACGCGAAGGCTTATCGGCAATCACTGCGCCGTAGGCATCCAACAGCATGGCGCGTGGTTTCAGGGCGTATTTGCTGACACCCATGCAGGGATCGTTGCACAGTGAGTGCACGTTGAGCGTGTAGCGCTCACCCTTTTTCAGCTGCAGGGAAAAGATCCGGTAGTTGGAGATCGAACTGCCGAAGTCCAGGCGCGGTTCATCGGCGCTGATCGGCCACTGTGGTGCCAACAGGCCCGGGTTGAGCGGCAGCGGGATGGCCTGAGTGTTGTGGATGGCTTCCAGGGCGCTCTTGGCCATCGGACTTTTGCCCGCCTTGACGTCTTGCTGGTAGGTCGTCTGCGGGTTGCTGGCGCAGGCGCCAAGCAGCAGGCAAGCGGCCAGAATCAGAAACTTGTGCACGGTAAAACTCCTGTGTGACAACGTCCTTGTGTACACGCCGGGCGCTGTTGGCGCGGCGGGCGGCGATTCTACCCGCTTTGCGGGGCGCGGGCAGTGGTTAATCGACCGATTCGACGAACTGCGCACACTGAGCGGTGCCGTTCATGGGCCCGCTGCGCATCCTGCACGGCGGGCCTGGTCAGTCTTTGTTTAGCCGGAAAGCCCGACGTAGACGTTCTGCACGTCATCGTGCGCGTCGAGGGCTTCGAGGAAGGCTTCGACTTCTTCCAGTTGTTCTGCAGTCAGGCTGTTCACCGGGTTTTTCGGGATATAGCCGATCTTCGCCGAGTTGACGCTGAAACCCTGTTCCGGCAGTGCGCGGCACACGGCGTCGAGGTCAGTTGGCTCGGTGATAAACAGGGTGTTGCCTTCATCGGCCGGCTCGAAATCCTGGGCGCCGGCTTCGATGGCGGCCATTTCCGGGTCTGCATCGCTCTCGGTGCTGGCTTCGATCATGCCTACATGGTCGAAATCCCAGGTCACCGAGCCGGAAGCGCCCATCTGGCCCTTGCGGAACAGCACGCGGACTTCTGCCACAGTGCGGTTGATGTTGTCGGTCAGGCACTCGATGATCACCGGCACCTGATGCGGGGCGAAACCCTCGTAGGTGGCGGAATGGAAGGTTACGGTGTCGCCCAGAAGGCCGGCGCCTTTCTTGATCGCCCGCTCGAGGGTTTCCTTGGGCATCGAGGCTTTTTTCGCTTGATGGATGGCCAGGCGCAGCTTGGGGTTCAGGTCCGGGTCGGCGCCGTTGCGGGCGGCGATCATGATTTCCTTGACCAAGCGGCCGAAGATCTTGCCTCTGGCGTTGGCCGCGGCTTCTTTAGGTTTGGCTTTCCACTGGGCGCCCATGGGTTATCTCGTCGTTGCGGGTTAATAGGTGTATCTCGGATCTGCTGCGTGTCGGCGCTACCGCGATAAAAATGGCCTCGTTCGAGCTGCGCAAGATCCGAAACGAATTCTAAAGGCTGCGATTCTAGCCCTTCGAGGCGCTGGCGGCACCTGTGGCGCTGCAATCTGCCGATCAGTGTTGTGCTGTACGGCTTATTTGCCGGGTTTCTGTATGGGCGTTATGGCGCTGCTAGCCGCTTTAATAAGCGTTGAGTGATTAATCTGGAGCGTCCATGCAACCCAAGGATCTACTGCTGGCCCTGGTGGTGATCATCGTCTGGGGCATGAATTTTGTGGTGATCAAGATCGGCCTGCATGAGATGCCGCCGATGCTGCTGGGCGCGTTGCGTTTTCTTCTGGCGGCCTTTCCTGCCGTGCTGTTTATCAAGCGCCCACAGATTCCGCTGCGCTGGCTGCTGGCCTATGGCGTTACCATCTCGCTGGGGCAGTTTGCCTTTCTGTTCTCGGCCATGTCCGTTGGTATGCCGGCCGGGCTGGCATCGCTGGTGCTGCAATCCCAGGCGCTGTTTACCCTACTGTTTGCTGTGCTGTTACTGGGTGAGCGTTTTCGCCTGGCCAATCTGTTCGGGTTGCTGGTGGCTGCCGGCGGTTTGCTGCTGATTGGCTCGCAGGGTAATGGCCTGATGACCCTGGCCGGTTTTCTTCTCACGCTCTGCGCTGCCGCCATGTGGGCGCTGGGCAATATCGTCACGCGCAAGTTGGGCAAGGTGAATCTGGTGGGGCTGGTGGTGTGGGGCAGCCTGGTGCCGCCGCTGCCGTTTTTTGCGCTGTCCTGGCTGCTGGAAGGCCCCGAAGTGATCGAGTCGGCGCTGCGTGGATTCAGCCTGGATACGCTGCTGGTGCTGGTCTACCTGGCATTCGGCGCGACCATTCTGGGCTATGGCCTGTGGAGCCGCTTACTGTCGCGCTACCCAGCCAGCCAGGTGGCGCCGTTCTCGCTGCTGGTGCCAGTGGTCGGACTGACCTCATCGGCATTGCTGCTCGATGAACGCCTGAGCAGCCTGCAGCTAGTCGGTGCGCTGTTGGTGATGCTCGGTTTGCTGCTGAATTTTTGCGGCGGCTGGTTGCAGGAGCGTTTGCGCGCGCGTTGGGCTTAACGTTTACCCATGGCGCGGCGAGTTCCACTTGGCGCTGGGCCAATCTTCTTTTCGTGGCTGGACTTGTTGCCCTTCTGGTGCCAGGGCTGATCGTCATGTTTGCCGGAAGCGGCTTTGGCGGCGCCGAACAGCGAGGCAAAGCCGCTGGCTTTAACCGCGTTGGTGGCGTTGCTCTCGCTGGCGGACGGCGCGGCGCTGTCGGCAGGCTGAACGGCGAGGGTGGGTTCAGCTGCTGGAGTGTTGGTCATGGCGAGGTCCGCGGGTGCGAGAATAAAAGGCCGGCGAGTATACCTGGCTATTGCCCGAGGTTCTGGACTGTTGGTCAGTGGCGTGGTGCCCGATGGGCGCTACGCAAAAATAGGATTCGCCGGGCCGAGCGGCCCAGCGAACAGGCAGGATCAGTCCTGGCGGCTGGTCACTTCCAGCAGGTGATAACCAAACTGGGTCTTCACCGGGCCTTGCACCACGTTGATCGGGGCGCTGAATACTACGGTGTCGAATTCCTTGACCATCTGGCCTGGGCCGAACGAGCCGAGGTCACCGCCACTGCGGCTGGATGGGCAGCTGGAGTTGTCTTTGGCGACTTGGGCGAAGTCGGCACCGCCTTCGATTGCGGCTTTCAGTTCGTTGCACTTGTCTTCGCTGGCAACCAGGATGTGACGGGCAGTGGCGCGGGCCATGGGAATTACTCCTTATAAAGAAGCGGCAAAGCCTACCGGAATCGTTCGGTTATTCAAACGCTGGGCATGCGACGTTTATCGGTTGATTAATAAAAGCTGCCTGGAGCGCTGATTCACGCCGCGTTGCGGTGAACCCTGAATGGCGTGCATAAAAAAGGCTTACCCATGGGTAAGCCTTTTGTTGTTTCGGCCAGCGTTTAGCTGCGTTGTTGCTCAGCTTGGCAGGCGGCGGCGGTGAACAGCACATCGGTGGAGGAGTTCAGCGCGGTTTCTGCAGAGTCCTGCACGATGCCGATGATAAAGCCGACGGCGACCACCTGCATGGCCACATCATTGGGGATGCCGAACAGGCTGCAAGCCAGCGGGATCAGCAGCAGCGAACCGCCGGCAACCCCTGAGGCTCCACAGGCGCAGATCGAGGCCAGCACGCTGAGCAGCAGCGCGGTAGGCAGGTCGACGGCAACGCCCAGGGTGTTTACGGCGGCCAGGGTCAGAACGCTTATGGTGATGGCCGCACCGGCCATGTTGATGGTCGCGCCCAGTGGGATCGACACCGAGTAGGTTTCCTCATGCAGGCCCAGACGCTGGCAGAGCTGCAGGTTGACCGGAATGTTGGCCGCCGAACTGCGGGTAAAGAACGCCGTCAGGCCGCTTTCGCGCAGGCAAGTCAGCACCAGCGGGTAGGGGTTGCGGCGGGTCTTGAAATAGACAATCGCCGGGTTGGTCACCAGTGCGACAAACAGCATGCAGCCCACCAGTACCAGCAGCAGGTGCAGGTAATCGATCAGAGCAGACATGCCTGATTCAGCCAGGGTGGCCGCAACCAGGCCGAAAACCCCTAGTGGCGCCAGGCGAATCACCAGTTTGACGATGCTGGTAACTGCGTCAGAAAGGTCAGCGAGCATTTGCTTGCTGCTCGGGCTGGCGTGACGGAAGGCAAAACCCAGGGCAATGGCCCAGGCCAGGATGCCGATAAAGTTGCCTTTGAGCAGGGCATTGATCGGATTATCCACCACATTCAGCAGCAGGGTTTTTAGCACTTCGCTGATATCGCCGGGTGGTGACAGCTCGGCGCTGTTGCTCACCAAGGTCAGGCTGGACGGGAAGGCAAAGCTGGCGGCTACTGCGATCAGCGCTGCGCTGAAGGTGCCGATCAGGTACAGCAGCAGAATCGGTTTGATATGGGTCTGCTGGCCTTGCTGATGGTTGGCAATCGACGCCGCCACCAGTACGAATACCAGCACCGGTGCTACGGCTTTCAGCGCTGAAACAAACACCGTGCCAAGGAAGCTGACGCTCGCCGCGGCTTCAGGCAGGAGCAGCGCCAGGGCGATACCGGCCACCAGGCCGATGGCGATTTGCAGCACCAGGCTGGTGCGGTTGAGCAGTTGGACAAGCGGGTGTTGGGCAGTGGTCATGACATGCATCTCTACTTGGCGGGCAGGCCTGCGATCTCTTCCTATTGCCTGTCGGGCTTGGGGCGCCGGGGGCTGGATGCATGGCTGCGGTGCGCGTTATGAGGCTTTTCGCGGGGGATGAAACAAGGCCACGCTGAAAAATAGCGCGCGACTCTACCACAGTGACCCGCTGTTACGCGCTGGCGCAGTGCCAGCCCCGCCAAGCGGCTGTTATGCCTATCAACCGGTCATCAGGCGGGCTAGGCTAGGGCCTTTGCGAGGCCATGAGGTGGTTATGTCCAACGAAGATGCGAACGCTATGGCGGTTGAAACCCTGACGATCGTCGAAGCGCGGGTGCTGGGTTGCTTGATCGAAAAGCAGCTGACCACCCCCGAAGCCTATCCTCTGACGCTAAATGCCCTGGTGCTGGCCTGCAATCAGAAAACCAGCCGCGAGCCGGTGCTCAACCTTACCGCCGGCCAGGTCGGCCAGGCTCTGCGCAGCCTGGAGGGGCGTGA
Source organism: Pseudomonas sp. FEMGT703P (assembly GCF_002786345.1). Lineage (NCBI taxonomy): Bacteria > Pseudomonadati > Pseudomonadota > Gammaproteobacteria > Pseudomonadales > Pseudomonadaceae > Pseudomonas > Pseudomonas sp. FEMGT703P. The sequence goes on from NZ_PGCM01000005.1 coordinate 903,485, forward strand.
AATGGCGCGCCTGGTAATGGGCAGCCGAGCGGATCGCTGGGAACATCGCGTCGACAAAGCGCTGGAGCTGGTGGCGGCGCAGGTGGTGCTGATCGGTCTGTTGCTGCTGCGAGGCCCGCAGACCATCAACGAGCTGCTTACCCGCAGCAGCCGCATGAATGACTTTGATGATGCCGAGCAGGTGCAGCATCACCTCGAACGTTTGATGAGCCGCGAACTGGCCTGCCTGTTACCACGCCAGTCAGGGCAGCGTGAAGACCGTTATATGCACGTGCTGGGTGACCCAGCGGATTTGCAGGCGTTATTGGCAGCCAGAGCCAGTGAGCCGCAGCGCGCGACTGCGGGCGGTCAGCAGGATGAGCGCCTGGAAGCTCTGGAGGCGCGGATTGCGGCGCTGGAAGAGCGCTTGGCGCAGTTGGAGTCGCCTGCGCAATAAACAAAAAAGGTGCTCGATTGAGCACCTTTTTTGTGTTGCCTATTAGCTGTAATCAGCTAAAGCGCAGGCCTGGTGTACGTTCAGCACCACCTTCAGCGACACGGTTTGCGCCAGTGCGGTCGGCACCGTCTTCGGCCACACGCAGGCGCTCTTGCAGGCGATCAGCGCCACCTTCAGCGCCACCTTCAGCGACGCGGTTTGCGCCAGTGCGGTCGGCACCGTCTTCGGCCACACGCAGGCGCTCTTGCAGGCGATCAGCACCACCTTCGGCAACGCGGTTTGCACCAGTGCGATCGGCACCGTCTTCGGCTACACGCAGACGCTCTTGCAGACGATCAGCACCGCCTTCAGTTTGCAGGTTGCTACCAAAACCCATCAGGGTTTTTACGCTGCTGTCCTGCTTTTCACCCAGCAGTGGCTGCGGGTTGTTCTGTGGCAGGGCAAAGACGCTGATGGACAGGCTGCTCAGGATCACGGCGGTAAGAATTTGCTTTTTCATGTTCAGGCTCCTCGTAAGGGCGGGTGTAAGTGAGTACGGGGCCAATCATACGGATGAAAATTTGATGAAGAAGTGCAGGCTGGGCATGGTAATCATCGACGGCATTGATAGTTGAGTTAATGTTTTATTTATCATGTGGTTATATTTATTTTTGAGTGTCTATACGATGGTTTTTAGAGCGATTGTGCATGATCATTAATATCTAATTAGTCGATATATTTGACTGCGTAGCTTACGCGTCAGGTATCTGGCATTGCTTTGCTTGAAATATCGAACGGCTGGTGCGTATTTTGTACGCCTCGCCGTTCGCATACGGCCTCTTGCATCAATAAGGACAACAGCAAATGAGTACCCTCGACCGCACCGCCCTGGCTGAGTTGCTGCGTGGTGTTGATGAAATCGAATGCGTGACGCCCGACCTTAACGGCGTGCCGCGCGGCAAGGTGATGACGGCTGAGGGTTTTCTGGAGGGGCGGCGCTTGCAGTTGGCGCGCGGGGTATTGCTGCAATGCATCATGGGTGGCTATCCGGCGCCGTGTTATTACGGCAGTGATGACGGTGACCTGGCCTTGAATGCAGAGCCGACACAGATTCATCGGCTGCCCTGGAGTGAAACGCCGCGCGCGCTGGCCATCTGCGATGCTGATGAACTGGATGGACGTAGTTCCGGGTTATCGACCCGCGGCCTGCTTAAGCAGGTAATTGCGCGTTACGCCAGTCATGGCTGGCAGCCGGTGGTGGCGACCGAGCTGGAGTTTTTCGTGTTTGCCCGCAATGCCGATCCGCTGCAGCCATTTCAGCCGCCGCTCGGGCTCGATGGTCGGCGTGAAGACGGCGGCTCGGCCTTCGGTGTGAGTTCCAACAACGGCCTGCGTCCGTTCTTCCGTGAGGTTTATCAGTGCATGGCGGCGCTAGGGTTGCCGCGCGATACCTTTATGCACGAGATGGGCGTCAGCCAGTTTGAAATTAACCTGCTGCACGGCGATCCGCTGCTGCTAGCGGATCAGACTTTTCTGTTCAAGCACCTGCTCAAGGAGGTCGCGCTCAAGCATGGGCTCACTGTGGTGTGCATGGCCAAGCCGCTGGCGCATACCCCGGGCAGTTCCATGCATATTCATCAGAGTGTGGTGGAGCAGGGCAGTGGGCAGAATATCTTCAGCGCGGCCGATGGTCAGGCCACGCCGGCGTTCTATCAATTTATTGCCGGTCAGCAGGCGGCCATGGCCGATTTCACCCTGCTGTTTGCCCCGCATGTGAATTCCTATCAGCGCCTTTGCCATCCTTATGCATCGCCGAATAACGCCTGCTGGTCGGAGGATAATCGCGCCGCTGGCCTGCGCATTCCCGCTAGTGCGCCAGTGGCGCGGCGGGTGGAAAACCGCTTGCCGGGCGCCGATGCCAATCCTTATCTGGCGCTGGCGGCGAGCCTTGCGGCGGGTTTGTACGGGATTGAACAGCAGCTGCAGCCAAGTGCGCCGATCCAGGGTGAGTTCGAAGTCCCGGACGAATTGGCGCTACCCTGTACCATGCATGCCGCGATCGAGCGTCTCAAGCGCAGTGCGCTGGCGCAGGAACTGTTTGGTGCAGAGTTCATCGAAGGCTACATCGCCAGCAAGACGCTGGAACTCACCAGTTTCTTTGATGAAATTACCCCGTGGGAACGTCGCGTACTGGCGTCTCATGCCTAGAGTCTGACCGCCGAGCAGGGTTTCGGCGGCTTTTATGGAGACACCAGCCGCCCCATGTCTGTGATCCTCAAGTCATTTAGTTCGCTGTATTTCGCCACCCTGTTGATGCTATTGGGCTCGGGTTTGTTGAGCACTTACCTGGCGTTGCGGTTGGCGGAAACGGCCGATGGACTCTGGGTCGGTGCGCTTATGGCGGCCAATTACCTGGGGCTGGTGCTGGGCGGCAAGATTGGCCACCGTCTGATTGCTCGGGTGGGTCATATCCGCGCCTATGTCGCCTGCGCCGGTGTGGTCACCGCTGCGGTTCTCGGGCATGGCTTGAGCGACTGGTTACCCAGCTGGTTGCTACTGCGGATGCTGGTCGGTCTGGGCATGATGTGCCAGTACATGGTGATCGAGAGCTGGCTCAATGAGCAGGCGGAAACCAGCCAGCGTGGTCAAGTGTTTGCCGGTTATATGGGGGCTTCCTACCTCGGTCTGATCCTCGGTCAGTTGGTGCTGGTGGTGCACCCGACGCTCGGTCTTGAGCTGCTGATGCTAGTGGCGCTGTGCTTTGCCCTGTGCCTGGTGCCGGTGGCCTTGACTCGTAAACTGCACCCTGCCCCCTTGCATCCAGCCCCGCTGGAAATGCGCTTCTTTATCGAACGTGTGCCGTTGTCGCTGACCACCATTGTGGTCGCGGGGTTGCTGATTGGTTCGTTCTACGGCCTGGCGCCGCTGTATGGCACGCGCATGGGTTTGTCCACTGAGCAGATCGGTCTGTTTATGGGTTGCTGCATCATCGCTGGCCTGGTGGTGCAGTGGCCGTTGGGCTGGTTGTCTGATCGGCATGACCGCGTGCAGCTGATCCGTGGCTGTGCCGCGTTGCTGGCGCTGGCTGCGCTGCCATTGGCGATTCTGCCGCAGGCCAGTTTGCCGCTGTTGTTTGCCGGCGGCTTTGCGGTATGCGCCTTGCAGTTCAGCCTCTACCCGCTGGCGGTGGCGCTGGCCAATGACCATGTCGAAGCCGAGCGGCGGGTATCGCTGACGGCCATGCTGCTGGTGACCTTCGGTGTCGGCGCCAGTATCGGACCGTTGCTGGCGGGCGTGCTAATGCGCTTTCTCGGCGCGAACATGCTGTATGCCTTCGTCTGCGGCTGCGCACTGATTCTGGTGCTGCGTATCCGTCCTGAGCGCGTTACCCATCTGCATCAGGTCGACGATGCGCCGCTGCACCACATTCCTATGCCTGACAGTACCATCAGTTCGCCGTTGACGGCGGCACTTGATCCGCGCGTCGATGAGCAGGTGGTGCAAGAGCAGATGCATGACACCAGTGCCGTGCAAGCGCCTGAAGGTGAGTCGCCTACTCAGCCAGAGCCGCGTGGATGAAACCGTTGCTAAGCGTGGTGATTCCTGCACGCAATGAAGCGCAAGCCCTGCCCGCATTGTTGGATGATTTGGCGGGACTTCGTGCCTCTGGTGCCGAGTTGATCCTGGTTGATGGAGGTAGCAGCGATCGCACTTGCGAGCTGGCACTCGGGCGGGTTGATCAAATACTTCGAGTGGCCCCTGGGCGCGCTTTGCAGATGAATGCCGGTGCGGCGGTGGCTTGTGGTGAGTATGTGTGGTTTTTGCATGCCGACACGCGGGTCAGTGCCGCGTCGCTCATGCGCTTACACGACGTGCTAAGTGAGCGACCTCTGTGGGGACGCTTCGATGTGCGTTTATCTGGGCAAGGGCTGGCACTGCGGCTGATTGGCGTGATGATCAGTTTGCGTTCGCGCCTGAGCGGTATCGCCTCGGGTGATCAGGGGATTTTTGTTGCCCGACAGTCCTTTGACGCGTTGGGCGGTTATGCACAGATCCCCTTGATGGAAGATTTACACCTGTGCAAGCGACTTAGGTCGCTGGCTCGACCGCGCTGTCTGCGTCCGCCCTTATTGACCTCCAGTCGGCGCTGGGAGCAGAACGGGATTGTGCGTACTGTGCTGCTTATGTGGCGCCTACGGCTTGCCTACTACTGTGGTGTCAGTCCAGCAAAGCTGGCCCGCCAATACCGCCGAGGGTCATGGCTATGAACCTGTCGATCTCATTGCACCTGCTTGCTCGTTCACCGGTCGCGGGGCAGGTAAAGACTCGCCTGATTCCAGCCCTGGGCGCTCAGGGGGCCTGTGACCTGCAGCAAATGCTGCTAGAGCGCGCATTGCAGTTACCGGCTGACGGCTTTGCTGAGCGCTTTCTCTGGTTGGATGGCGTTCCCAGTACAAGTCTGCAGGCGCTGGCGCAGCGCCTTGGCTGGACGTTGGTCGAACAACCGGCTGGCGATCTTGGTGAGCGCATGCGCCGTATCGCCACGCTAGGGCTGGCTGAAAGTGATGCGGTGATCCTGATCGGCAATGACTGTCCGGCGCTCAATGGCGACTACCTGCAAGCAGCTTGTAGCACATTGCGGGAGCGGTCTGTTGTGATTGGGCCTGCGGAGGATGGCGGTTATGTGCTGCTAGGGTTGCGTTGTATAGACGCAGCTTTGTTCAGTGAGATGCCGTGGGGCACTGAGCGAGTGCTGGATATGACACTGCAACGCCTGCAGCAGCTGGACTGGCATCCGGGGCTGTTGCCTGCGTTGTGGGACGTGGATCGACCTGAAGATTTGTCTCGCTTGGCGGCGCTTAATATCGTGATCTAGAACAGTCCGTCACTTTCAAAGCGCCGCGCTTCGCGCTGCAGCTGGTAGACGAAGCGTTCGACCAGGCGCTGTTCCTGGCCATTGATACGGTGAAAACGTGCACCGACAAAAGTGGTATCTACCTTGTCTTCATATTGCACGTGACGCATCTCGATGGCCGTGGTCATGGCGCCGAAAGGAAAGCGTGCAGTAAACCGCTCATAGACCTGGCCCGCCTGTAGGCTGCCGGTGATGTTGCCGGGGAAGCGCAGCTTGCAGCCGGTTGCAGAGATATCGAGCAAATGCCCCGGTACGGCTGTGCGCAGTTTATCGCCGGCGAGCTCAATTTTGATCAGTTCACTTTGCTTAAGCGGCGCGCGGAAAGCACTACGCCGTTGGTGATAGGTCACCTCAAGCGGCATCGGGCTGAAATAGCAGCGCGCACCTTCATGGTCGGTAATGCGCACGCTTTGTTCGCATGTCCAGGCGACGCGGACACCTTCATGGAAGGCTTCGACATTAAACGCCTCGCCATTAGCAAGGTAGCGCTCGCCATCATTCGGCATTAACTCGTCAAGAATCAGCAGGTTCTTGTCGCGATCAACTTCGATTACGTAGCTCTGGAAGCGTTGGTTACGTTCGTGGAAAGTGATAATCAGCGGGTCATGGTTTTGTTGCAGTTGGCGCAGGTTGGCAACTATTTCCACCGGTGCCTTGAGCACCTTGGGCGGCTGCGGGCCATCTTCCTGGCTAAAAGGACTGGACACGGTCCATAACTCTCCGAGCAAATACTATGGCACTAGCATACTGGCAATATGACAGTATGTCCCCTGTGCCTTGTTGGGTTTCAGGCCTGGCTAAGCGGGCGCTGCTGGCCGATTCTAGCGGCACTGCCGCGGCTGTCATAGAGGCTGGGTGTCTCGTTGCCGCGCAGAATGCCGAGCATGCTGTGAGCGGACGCCTGACTGGAACGAATCAACCGGCCATTGCGCAGATTGGCCGCTTGGCAGCGTTCGAGCAGGCTGTTGAGTTGGTCGCCACGTTCCAGCAACAGCTCGCCCTGATTGGACTGAGCTGCAAGCGTTTGCAGGCCAGCACGGTCGGTACTGAGGTTAAGATTGCTAAGCAGCTGGCTGCGTATCTTGCCGTGCTGGTCGAGTAGCGTCAGCAACGGCAGTTTTTCCGTGAGGATACTTTGCAGGCGAGGGAGGTCGCGGTCGCTGAGGGCTTGGAATTCGGTGTCGATCAATTCAAGCAACTGCTCGGCGGTGCCGATATCGTTGGTGAACAGTTCAAGCAACTGGGTGTCGTGCATTGCAGGCTCTTCGGGGTAACAGGCACTGATGCGAGTAGCATTCAGCGTCTATTGGGCGACCAATTACCCCAGTGTAGCCCGGTGACTAGCGCTGGGATTCGAAATTAAGCAGTTTGCCGGCAACGCGCTGGCTATCAACTTGGTAGCTGCCGTCTTCAATCGCTTGCTTGAGTTGGGCAACGCGCTCTTTATTGACGGTCGGCTGGTCGCGCAACTTCTCGCTGACTTTCTGCAGCTGTTGCGCATCACGGCTCAACTGCACGGACTCACCGCTTTTGCCGGCCTGTTGTGCCTGCTCGACAGGGTTGGGGACGTTGCCAGGCTGTTTGCCGCTGATGGCTTCGTTCTGGCCACCTGCCTGCGCACTGCCGGCCCGCCCCGAATTGGCTGGCGATGCGGCATTGTTGAGCCGGTTGATATCAATGACCATGATGCAAAACCTCGAACAGAGTTTGGACGCTTGCCTAGCTTGTCGGCATTGCCCTGGAAAACTTTAGGGCAAAAAAGTGTGCGCCAACTAACAGTCTAAACACAGTGTGGATAATCGTCAGCTCACCGAGTGAACAAAGTTTAAAACAAGAATCATGCCTACATCGCTACTTCAACCTGTCCAGGGCCGATTACACGGGCTCTGATCACTCTGTTCGAGCGCTGATTGCGCACACTGATTTGCTTGCCAATTATGCCGTCAGATAAGGCTTCGCCCTGCATTCGCACGCTGATACCTGCGCTGCGGGCGCTGATAACAACCTGATCACCTTTGCGGATGGCGTCGGCCATTTGTACATGGATGGGCGCAAGCGCCTGGTCGGGTAACAAAGGGCGCGTCAATTTTTTGCCGATAGCTTGCTTCAGTGCAGTGAGATAACCCTGGTTGAGTAGGCCGACATCCCGCTCAGCCAACATCACGTCCATTTGTGTCAACAGGATGTCTCGCTTCAACGGTCGGCTGGCGATCACCACTTCGCGGTACAGGCGCACTTGTCCGGGCACAAACACCGTCCAAGGCGAGGCGCCGTCACAGCGTACGCGCAGGGTGACGCGGCCAATCGGCTCCGCAGGGCTTTCCAAGGTTGTGGTCAGGGGCTGCTGGCACACTGGCAGGCGCAAGCGTGGGTCGAGTCGGTTGATTTGAATCTCATGGCGGCCAGCGATGTTGCTACGCTGTAAATAATCGTTCACCGCTTGCTCAAGAAAAACTTCGCCAGCGCCGATAAGTTGTTCAGGTCGTGTGGCGTTGGCTGTTGCTAAAGCGCTATAGCCGACTGCCAGCAAAGCGGGTACAACTGCCAGCCAGTAGCGGCATTTTGCCAGTGAGTGTCGGTTCGTTGTCGTTTCAGTGTTCATATGGGTTAGATAGCAAGGCGCGTGCCGCCTGCTACGCTGACAGCAATCTGTTACTCAAATAAGGAGTTTGGGTATGGCCGGTGTGATGGATTCGGTTAACCAACGAACTCAGTTGGTTGGGCAGAATCGTTTGGAGTTGTTGCTGTTTCGTCTGAACAGCAACCAGCTGTATGGGATCAATGTTTTCAAGGTGAAAGAGGTGCTGCAGTGCCCCAAGCTCACCATCATGCCGAAATCGAGCCCGGTTGTTCGTGGTGTCGCCAATATCCGTGGCGGCACTATTCCGATTCTTGATTTGTCCATGGCCACCGGCAGCGCGCCGCTGGCTAACATCGACAACAGCTTTGTCATCATCACTGAATACAACACCAAGGTTCAGGGCTTTCTGGTGCACTCGGTCGAGCGCATCGTCAACATGAACTGGGAGTCGATTCATCCACCACCCAAGGGCACCGGTCGTGACCATTACCTCACAGCGGTCACCCACCTTGACGACAAGATGGTTGAAATCATTGATGTCGAGAAGATTCTGGCCGAGGTGGCTCCGACATCCGAAGTTATCTCTGAAGGTGTTCTGAATGCGGAGACCCAGGCTCGTGCGGTGAGCAAGCGTGTGCTGACCTGCGATGACTCATCGGTGGCGCGTAAACAGGTTACTCGCTGTCTGGAAACTGTCGGCGTGGAGGTGGTTGCGTTGAATGATGGGCGTCAGGCACTGGATTATCTGAAGGCGATGGTGGACGAGGGCAAGAATCCCGCAGAAGAGTTTTTGATGCTGATTTCCGACATCGAGATGCCGGAAATGGATGGCTATACCTTGACCGCGGAGATTCGCGCAGATCCGCGCATGCAAAAGCTACACATCATCCTGCATACTTCGTTATCTGGCGTGTTCAACCAGGCCATGGTGAAGAAAGTCGGCGCGGATGATTTTCTCGCTAAGTTTCGCCCGGATGACCTGGCTGCACGGGTAGCTGACCGCATCAATATCGCGGCAGGGGACTGAGGGCTTTGCCCTCAGTGAATCATATGTTTGTCGAGGCCTCGCGAGTGTCTACAGGTAATTTGGATTTCGAGCAGTTCCGGACTTTCCTGGAAAAAGCCTGCGGCATCCTGCTTGGCACCAACAAGCAGTATCTGGTTTCCAGTCGGCTCAACAAGTTGATGGAGCAGAACAGCATCAAGACCCTGGGTGAGCTGGTGCAGCGCATGCAGAGTCAACCACGTAGTGGTCTGCGTGAGCAGGTGGTCGATGCCATGACGACCAATGAAACCCTGTGGTTTCGGGACACTTATCCGTTTGAAGTGCTGAAAAACCGTGTGCTGCCGGAGATGATCAAGGCAAGCCCCGGTCAGCGCCTGCGCATCTGGTCGGCGGCGTGCTCTTCGGGGCAGGAACCTTATTCACTGTCGATGACCATCGACGAGTTCGAGAAGACCAATATCGGTCAGCTCAAGGGCGGTTTGCAGATTGTGGCCACCGACCTCTCGCCGACCATGCTGATTAACTGTAAATCCGGTGAATACGACAGCCTGGCGATGGGCCGCGGGCTTTCCCAGGAACGTCTGCAGCGCTACTTCGACCCTAAGGGGCCGGGGCGCTGGGTGGTCAAACCGGCCATTCGCAGTCGCATCGAGTTTCGTCCGCTCAACCTGCTGGACAGTTACGCCAGCCTGGGCAAATTCGATGTGGTGTTCTGCCGTAACGTGTTGATCTATTTCTCGGCCGAGGTGAAGAAAGACATCCTCACGCGCATCCATGCCATGTTGAAGCCGGGCGGTTACCTGTTTCTGGGGGCTTCCGAAGCGCTTAATGGCCTGCCTAACCACTACCAGATGGTGCAGTGCAGTCCTGGAATCATCTACAAGGCGAAGTAACAGTCGTTGTATTGAAAAACGGGAGGCCATTGGCCTCCCGTTTTTTATTGCGGACAGTTCCTCACGAGTTGCTGACCTGCGTTGCGGGGCTGGGTGGCAGGCACTGGCTGTGGGTATCTGGCTCAAGGTAGGGCTGCAGAATCGGGGCCATGCCCTTGAGCACCTGCACTGGCAGGGCTGAGGTGAAGCGGAAGCTTTCTGCCGCGCGGCCTGGGACGAAGGCGGTAAGTGTCCCGTAGTGGCGAGCGCCGAGGTAGAACACGAATGTTGCCGTACGGTTCATCGCCCGCGAGCTGAGTACCCGGCCACCGGCGCCAACGGTTTCGATGCGATTGTCGCCAGTGCCGGTTTTGCCGCCGACTTTCAGCGGTTGGCCGTCCGCCTGGATAAAACTACCGAGTAGGCGCCGCGCAGTACCGGCTTCAACCACATCGGCGAGGGCGCTGCGCAACGCGGCTGCAACCTCAGAGGCCATCACTCGTTTGCCCGCGGTTTGATCGCGTACCACCAGGGTGTCGTAGGGCGTATCCGCAGCGAAGTGCAGGCTGTCGATGCGCGCTGTGGGCTGCCGAATGCCGTCGTTCTGAATAATTCCAACCAGTTCGGCCAACGCGGCCGGCCGGTCGCCAGAGCTGCCGATGGCGGTTGCTAGCGACGGGACCAGGTGGGCGAAGGGGTACCCCAGGTTTTGCCAGCGCCGATGAATGTCGAGGAAGGCCTCCACCTCCAGCATGATGCGGATGCGACTGTCGCGGGCGCTCTTATGTCTGCTGCGGAACAGCCAGCCGTAGACTTCCTGGCGTTCGTCCTGGCTGGCGGCCACCGCATTACTGAAGGTCGCTTGCGGTTGTTCGATCAGGTAGCCCAGGAGCCACAGTTCAAGCGGGTGGACGCGAGCGATATAGCCTTGATCGGGCAGGCTGTAGGTGCCGGGGCCGTAGCTCTTATAGAGCTCGGCGATGCGCTTATCACTGAGTTTTTCCTGGGGCAGGTACTTGCGCAGGAAGGCGGCGAAGCTGGCTTCATCGCTATATGGCATCAGATAGCGGTGCACGGCGGCGAGGCGTACCGAGGTGTGGCGCAAGCCGTTGAGGAAGGTGTCCAGGCGCTGTTGCTCGGACTGGCCCTGATATTTTCGCCAAAAACGCAGCAGGAAGGTGGTGCCTTCGCGGTCGGCGAAGTCCTGCAGATAGGCTTGGCGGCGCGGGTCCTTATCGTCCTTGAGCAGTTCGGCGCTGTTGTTCGGGCCCTGGTAGGTGCTGTAGCGCACCAGGTCGCGCATCAGGCGGATAAACGGCAGGTTGAGAGACTCGCGCAGGGCTTCGCGCATGCTGGCGATGCGCTGGTTGTCCTCGCGGCGGAAGTTGGCGAAGGTGTGAATGCCACCGCCAGTGAAGAAACGTTCCCCGGGGCTGGCCGAGTATTTGCGCTCCAGCGCGGCATCAAGCATGGCGGGCAGGCTAGCGTTGGGTGTGCTCTGCAGATAGCCGATGGCCCAGCGGGTAAGGTTGTCCTGGGCGTTGACTGCGCGCAATTCGCTGGCGCTTTGGCCGGCATGGCGCTGGTGCAGCTCGGCGATGATTTCCAGGTAGGTGGCCAGCACCCTGAGCTTGGCGGTGGAGCCCAGCTCCAGCTTGCTGCCTTCATTGATGTCGAACGGCTGGTCGGTGCTGTCGGTTTGCACCCGTACCACGCTGCCGTTACTGGTGCGCTCGAACAAGGTGAAGCTGTAGCGCACATCGGCAGTCTTTTCCGGGGACAGCAGACGCTCGCCAAACAGGCCGATTTGCCCGGCAAACTCCGGGTCTGCCAATTGCTGCAGGTACTGGCTAGCGGCTTGCTGCAGCTGGTTGTTCAGTGTGCTGGTGGCGCTCAGGTCGAGGCGATCCAGGTCATACAGCGGCATGTTGAGCATGGCTGACAGCCGCGCCCGCGAGACGCTGATGCCTTTGTTGCCGTCCACCGGCTGCAGGTTGGGTTCCAGGGCCCAGTCGCGGTAGGTGAGTGGCTGGTTCAGTGCCGCATCGCGTAGCGCCGCGTCAATCAGGCCGCCGGCGGCCAGCAGACGAATATGGCTATCGGTCAGTTCGGCTAGGTCATTACGGCCCTGAGCCAGGTAATACGAGGGGCGGCGCTGGGCAATCATCAGGGCCAGTACCTGACGCAGCGCCAGGCCGCGCTCGGCCAGGCTGGCATCTGGCGAGTGCGCTGGGTCGAGCAGCAGATTGACCTGGGCGAAGTCCGCGCCAAACCAGATGCGCAGGCCATCGGCCAGGCCATGCACTTCGCCATGCCCGGGGGCGGCGGAGAGCGGCACGCTATTGAGGTAGTCGCGCACGATATTTTCCCGCGCAGCCAGTGTCTGAGGGCCGCTCTGATAGGCGCGCACGCTGGCGGAAAGCATCTGCCGCAGTTTCTCCGTGGCCGACAAGGTCAGGCCATCCGGGGAATGGCGATACTTCTCCAACTGGGTGGCCAGGGTGCTGCCGCCGGCAGACTGGTCCTGCATGTCCAACAACTTGCCGACCTGGGAGATGGCCGCCATGACGAAGCGCGGCCAATCCACCGCTGGGTTGGCCAGCGGCTGCTCGGGGTCGAGCAGCTTACGGTTTTCGATAAACAGCAGGCTGCTGGCTACCAGTGGCGGGATGGCGTTGAAGCTTGGGTAGCGCTGTTGCGGGTAGCGGAATTCATAGAAGGGCGTGCCGCTGCAATCACTGATGCGCAGGCCACTCTGGATTTTTTCCGGGTAGGGGATAAACAGGCCGCGCTGGGCATAGCTGAGCAGGGCGGGGGAGAACTGCGCCTGCTGCTGCACGATGTAATTGCGCTGGCCAAGGCGTTCCAGCATCAGGGGCAGGTAGGTGTAGCCCTGGCGCTTATCGAAAGGGCCTTCTTTGGGGTAGATGATCGACGGGCTGGGGCCTGGCTTGACCCGGTAGCTCAACGTTTGCGCATAGCGGCTGAGTTCCTGAGCCTGAAAGCGTGAGGTGCGCACTTCCTCGGCCAGCAAAAAGCCGGCAGCGATGCACAGCAGTAAAACCAGCAGCCAGAAAGTGACCTTCACTTTACTGATGGGCTTGCGCCGGTTAGGTGGTTCGCCAGCCGGCAGGGTGGTGATATCGAGTTGCCAAGGTGCGCCCATATTCATTTAGCCTGATGTACTCATCCATAGGTTTGACAGGTTGCTGAATAACATCAGCGGGCTTGAGCACTGAGTTCCTCTCAGCTGGCCACTGCCTGTAGTTTAGTCGTTGGTGCAGTAGGCAAGCCGGGATGGGCTTGGCAGCCGGAAGATTTTTTGCTGATTTTTATGCGCGGCTGTTGGATTAAGTGATCAGCGGCAACACCGCGATACGGGAACTGGTGCACGATTGTGGTGATGCTGCGTTGAGGCGCAGTTCGCTGGAATTTTGCCGTGACGGAACAGGCGACGAGTGAGCGATGCAGCGCGATCATCGGGAGCAACTCAACCTCAGTTGGCAGGCCAATGCCGATGCCTGGACGGCAGCCGTGCGCGAGCAGCGCATTGAAAGCCGCCGGTTGGTGACGGATGCCGCCATCGTTCAGGCGATTCTGGCCCTGGCGCCTAAGCGTGTGCTGGATCTTGGGTGTGGCGAGGGCTGGTTGTGCCGTGGGCTGGTCGAGCATGGCATTGAGGCGGTTGGCGTGGATGCTTCCGCCCCGCTGATTGCTGTGGCGCAGCAGGCGGCGACAGGTGCGTCGCAGTACCGCGTATGCGGCTATGCCGAGCTGGAAAGTCAGGCCCAGCTGCTGGGCCGTTTCGATGTTCTGGTGTGCAACTTTGCCCTGCTGGAAGAACCCCTGACGCCGACCCTGAATGCTTTGCATGGCCTACTGACGGAGAACGGTCGCTTATTGATCCAGACCCTGCATCCTTGGCGTGCCTGCAACGATGCGAGCTATCGCGACGGTTGGCGGGTGGAAACCTTTGCCGGCTTCGGCGAGGGCTTTGCCCAACCAATGCCCTGGTTCTTTCGCACGCTGGAGTCTTGGCTGGCGTTGTTCAGTGAAACCGGCTGGCGCCTGCAATGGCTGCAGGAGCCGTTGCACCCGGAGAGTGAACAGCCGGTATCGCTGCTGATGCTGCTGAGTTCCGAGCGCAGCTGAACCGGCTGTACTGCCGATCAATCGACGATAAACAGCCGAGCTCCGTCGGTCGTGGATGAACGATGTGCCTCAGCCTGATCAGCCACCTGATAGCTCATGCCCGCTGTCATGACAAAGCGCCGGCCATCCTCCAGCTCGGTGTGCAGTTCGCCTTCGAGGCACAGCAGGATGTGGCCTTTCTTGCACCAATGATCGGCCAGGTAGCCGGCGCTGTACTCGACCATGCGCACGCGAATGTTGCCGAACACCTGGGTGCGCCAGTAGGCCATACCGGTTTCGCCGGCATGTTCGCTGCGCTCAATCTGGCTCCAGTCGGTAACGCCGAATGGGATATCGCTGAGGTTCATGGTGTCAGTCCTTTGCTCAAGCCGCTCAACTGCGGCGTTGACGGTCTTCTGCATAGCGGCGCATCACCCATTGGCCGGCCGGGTGGGCGTGCAGCTCATCGAGGAAGGCCTGGGTCTTGGCATCGTGTCCGGCAATGCCTTCCCACGGCGTACCGGCCGGGGTGAAAAGCGGGGCGAAGAGGGCGGCGGCGCTGATATCGGCCAGGGTCAGCTGCTCACCGACCAGATAGCGTGATGGATCGCCATGGATGCGCGACTCGATCAGTGCCAGGCCTTCGAGCAATTCGGCCTGGGATTTCGCCACCCGCGGCGGCGTCACGCCATACAGGCGTTGTACGCCGTTGATCAGCACCGGCTTCATCAGGTCACGCATGCCCAGCAGCGGGCGGTAGACCTTGAGCATGGCGTGCATCACCGAGTCCCATTGCTTGATCTGGCCATACAACCAGCGGCGTACATGCACACCCAGGCGGTCGAACTGTTCTTCCAGTTCCAGCACCTCGGCGCGTTGTGCTGCGTCGGTCGGCAGCAGCGGACGCTCTGGATAATGCTGCTCCAGGTACAGGGCGATCTGCGTGGAGTCACCGATGACCTGCTCGCCATCCTTGAGGATCGGCAGGGTGACGATATTGGCCAGGCGCTTGCTTTTCAGCCGGTGCAGACCAGGAAAGAGGTTATCCACCTGAAAATCGAGGCCCTTGTGGTCCAGGTGCCAACGGGTTTTTTCGCAGTAGTGGGATATCGGGAACTGATAAAGCGTGCGCATGGTGGGCCCTCGACAATGATGCGCCGAGTGTACGGGCTGTTTGGTCGACTACCCAGTCGCAATCAGCAGTCCAGGCTTTCGTTGGGGGAGCCATTGCCCAGGCCACTGTAGACCTGGGCAAACAGCTTAGGGCGTGCGTTGCAGCTCGACCTTGCCGGTGGCACTGGCCAGCAGATGCTCCGGCAAGTCGAGCAGGTCATCATCGAAGGTTTCCAGCGGCGGCGGGCGACGCTCGAAACGCGAGCCGAGCACCAGCAGGCAAGGGGTCAGCAGCAGGGTCAACACGGTGGCAAAGCTCAGGCCGCCAGCGATGGCGCTGGAAAGCTGGGTCCACCACTGGGTCGACGGCGCGCCAAAGCCCAGGCTTGGGGTGAGCAGGTCAACGTTAACCCCGATCACCATCGGCACCAGGCCAAGGACCGTGGTCACGGCGGTCAGCAGCACTGGGCGCAAGCGCAGGCTGCCGGTTTCCAGCGCCGCCTCACGCGGCTCCAGACCCTGGCGGCGCAGCTGGTTGTAGGTGTCGATGAGGATGATGTTGTTGTTCACCACGATCCCCGCCAGGGCGATCAGACCCATGCCGACCATCACGATGCCGAACGACTGGCCATTGACCAGCAGGCCCATCAGCACCCCGGCGGTGGACAGCACGATGGCCGAGAGCACTAGCAGCGACTGATAGATGCTGTTGAACTGGGTCACCAGGATGATAAACATCAGGAAGATCGCCACCGCAAAGGCAGTGCCGAGGAAGGTCGCGGCTTCACGCTGGTCGGCGTCTTCGCCGGCGAACTTCACCTGCACATCAACGGGCACCTCACCCATGGCTTCACGCAGGGCCTGCAGACGCTCGTCCAGGCGCGCGCCTTCGTCGATGTCGGCCTGTAGGGTGATGGTGCGGTTACCGTCGACCCGGCGCAGGGTGCCGACCTTCGGCGCCTGTTGCAGCGAGACGAAATTACTCAGCGGAATCTGCCCGGCCGGGGTGTTCAGGGTCAGCCGGCCGAGCTGGTCAAGTGAGCGCCAGTTGGCCGGCAGGCGCACGCGGATATCCACCTCGTCGGTGGCGTCTTCCGGGCGGTAGGTGGCCAGTTTCAGGCCGTTGGTGACCATCTGCACGGCATTGCCCACGCTCAGCACGTCTGCGCCAAAACGCGCGGCCGCCTCGCGGTCGACCTTGACCCGCCATTCGATACCCGGCAGGGCACGGTCATCCTCAACATCCTTGAAGCCGCCCAGGCGCTGCATGTTGGCGCGCACCTGTTCGACCCACTGATCGGCCTTGGCCGGGTCCATGGAACTAACCTGTAGCTTCACGGGTTTGCCGCTGCTGGGGCCTTCTTCCTGTTTGCGGAACTCCAGCACGATGCCCGGGATGTCCGCCGTTCGCGTGCTCATGTCGGCGAGGATCTGGCCGGCCGAACGCCGCTCATGCCATTCGACGAACTGGAACTGCAGGGTGCCGATCACGTCCGCACCGAGCTGGCCGTCCGGCTGCGCCAGGGAGCGGGCGTACAGCGCTTTGACCTCGCTCATGCCGAGCAGGCGCTTCTCCACCTGTTGCAGCAGGGCGTCTTTTTCTTGCACCGATAGATCGCCACGGGCGCGCAACCAGATCTGCGCGTTTTCCGGCTCGACTTCGGGGAAGAACTCCACGCCATGGTTGAAACGGCCATAGGCGGTGTAGATCAGCGCAATCAACGCGAGGATGCCCAGCAGGGTGAGCCCTGGGCGCTTCAGCAAAGCGCCCAGCAGGCGACGATAACCCACGGCTGCTCGGCCTGGCTGAGTCGGCTGCGGCAACGGTTGGCCACCCGTGACCGCGCCGAGCACCGGCAGAAACACCAAGGCCATGGCCAACGACGCTAGCAGGCAGACGATCACCGTGGCCGGCAGGTATTTCATAAATTGGCCGACCACACCGGGCCAGAACAGCAGCGGCAAAAACACCACCAGGGTGGTGGCGGTGGACGAGATGACCGGCCAGGCCATCCGCATGGCGGCATTGGCCCAGGCTTGGCGTGGCGTTTGCCCCTGGTGCAGGTAACGGTCGGCCAGTTCTGAGACGACGATGGCGCCGTCCACCAGCATGCCAGCCACCAGAATCAGACTGAACAGCACGACGATATTCAGGGTGAAGCCGAACATCCAGATCACCAGGATGCCGGTCAGAAAGGCCCCTGGAATGGTCAGCCCAACCAACAGCGCCGAGCGCATGCCCATGCTCGCCACCACCAAAATCAGCACCAACACGATGGCGGTCATCACGTTGTTGAGCAGGTCGCTGAGCATGCTCTGCACCTGCTGCGACTGGTCCATGATGTAGCTGACCTTGAGGCCTTCAGGCAGCAGTGGTTGGGCTTTGACCATCAGCGCTTTGACCTGCTCGATGGTGTCAATGATGTTCGCGCCGCTGCGCTTGGACACCTCCAGCACCACCGCCGGCTGGCCATTGATCCGTGCGTAGCCGGTGGGGTCCTTGAAGGTGCGGTGAATGGTGGCAACGTCGCCGAAGGTCACCACGCTGTCGCCGACCACCTTGATCGGCATGGACAGTACGTCTTCGAGGTCTTCGATCACCCCGGGCACTTTCATACTCATGCGCCCGGCACCGGTGTCCAGGCTGCCGGCGGCGACCAGGCGGTTGTTGCGGCTGACCAGGTTGAACAGCTCGTTGTAGTCAATGCCGTAGCTGTCGAGCACCTGTGGGTCTACGACGATTTCTAGCAGGTCTTCGCGGTCGCCGCCTATTTCTACCGAGAGCACTTCGGCGATGCCTTCGACGTTCTCTTTCAGGCGTCGGGCGATGTAGACCAATTCGGTTTCGGCAATCGGCCCGGACAAGCCAATCGACAGCACCGGAAACAGCGCCACGTTGACTTCATTGACCGTCGGTTCCTCGGCTTCCTCCGGCAGCTTGCTGCGGGCGGTATCAACCTTCTCGCGCACATCGGCGAGGGCCAGCTTGGCATTGAAGCCGGCGTCGAACTCCAGAGTTACCGAGGCATGGCCTTCGCTGGCCATGGAGCGCATTTCCTTGACCCCTTCGAGGCTCCGCAGCTCCTGCTCCAGGGGGCGAACCAGCAGGCGTTCGGCGTCTTCCGGGCTGATGCCTTCGAGGGTTACCGAAACATAGATGATTGGGATGCTGACATCCGGATTGGCTTCCTTGGGGATGGCGAAATACGCCGCCAGCCCGCCTAGCATAAGAAATAGCAGCACCAGCAGGCTGGTGCGGCTGCGATCCAGCGCCGCAGCGATCAGGCCGTGCATATCAGCTACCCCCTTTGGCCAGCTGGCTGATCACCTGCTGGCCCGGCTCGACAAAGCCCTGGCCGAGGGTGATCAAGGCGACCTTGTTAGGCAGGCCGCTGACCCAGGCGCCCTGGTTGTCGACGCTGATCAGCTGCACGGGCGTGAACTCCACCTGTTGCTGCTCGTTAACCCACTTGACGCCATGCCGGCCGGCTTTATCCAGGCTCAGCAGGGCGGGCGACAGGCGATGGGCCAGGGCTTCGCCGGTCTGTACATGCAGGGTCGCGCTGGCACCCGCCAGGCGCAGGGCTTGCGGGTTATCAACCTTGACCTCGATGCGGAAGCTGCGCGAGCCCGGATCGGCGGCGGCGGCGATAAAGTGCAGCTCGCCCTGCAGTTCGCGGCCGTCGAGCAATTCGACCTTCACCGGCTGCCCCAGCTTGAGTTGGGTGACTTCCTGCTGGGCAATCTGCGCACTGACCTTGAGCTGGCTGATGTCCACCAGGGTCAGCAAGCTTTGCCCCGGCTGAACGAAATCACCCAGCTCGACCATGCGCTGGTCATATACCCCGGCAAAGGGCGCGTTGATCTGCGTGTTGCCCAGCTGGATGCGTGCCAGGTCGAGTTCGGCGCGGGCTTTGGCCAGTTCGCTCTGCAGGCGGATCAGTTCATTGGTGGAAACCAGGTTGCGTTCACGCAGGCGTTCGGCGGCGCTGGCGTCGGCGGCGCGCTGGCGTACATCGGCCTCGCCCTTGGCCACCTGAGCCGGGCGGTTGTCGGTGGAGAGGCTGAGCAGCAACTGACCCTGCTTGACCGGGTTGCCTTTGTCCTGATCCAGGCGCATCACCGTGCCGCTGATCTGCGAACGCAGCTCGACCCGGCGCCAGGCTTCGATCTGCCCTTGCACCACATGCTGGCGCTGCATCGGGCTGGCTTCCAGCCACTGCACTTCAACCTTGGTCAGACCCTTTTCCTCCACTGGCGCATCGGCCGTGGCGGTTTCCTGGGTCTTGAACAGCGAGCCGCTGAACAGCCACAGCACGAGCAGCAGACTGATGGCGACGGCGATCAACCAGGGGCGTTTGGACAGCTTACTGAACATGGTGGTTACTCGTGGCAATGGGGTTGAGCAAGCAGTTCGGCGGCCTGAGTGCGCAGGCCGGCAATAATGAAATCGGTGACGCGGGCGAAGTACTCATCCAGGGCAATCGGCTCAGCCCAGTGGGCAAAGCCACCGGAGGCGATGCGTGCCATTACCCCGTTGACGCAGGCTTCCACGCCCCACAACAGGTTCTGGCAGTCGCTCTGGCTGAGCGCCTGGTTGTTCAGGGCCACGCCGAGCATGTCGCTGAAGAACAGCTGGAATTCGCGCTCTATATCGAGGAATTGCTGGCGGTACGGGCTTTCCAGGCGCTCCTGAAACTCCGGGCGGTCGCAGTGCAGGCACAGCTGCGCCTGAATCGGGTTAGCCAGCATCTGCTCGAAGGCGCGGTGGATCACCCGGCGCATGGCCTCCTGCGCGGGGCTGGCGGCATGCAGTTCGCGCAGTTCCAGCAGGTTGGCGCGGCTGAGGTCGAGCACCAGGCGCGCATACAGCGCTTCCTTGCTGGGGAAGTGCTTGTACACCGTGCCTTTGCCTATGCCGGCGGCAAGCGCCACTTCGGCAATCGTCACGCGATCCCAGGGCTGCTCGGCAAACAGCTGGCGGGCCGCATCGAGAAGGGCGTTTTCGCGTTGTTCGAAGAGTTGATCTTGGTAGCGCATACGGATTTTTCAGAGGTTGTGACCGGTGGTCATGCTATGACTGTTGGTCACGATGCGGCAAGCCGGCAGTTGTAACAGGCTTTGCCGTGATTGGATGGATCAGGGTTTAAGGATGGTGTGATGTGCTGAGTGGTTGCCAGAGTTGCGCATAACGGCCGCTGTCTTTCAGCTCGCGCAGGCCCTGATCGAAGAGTTGCTGCAGGCGTTCGCTCTCAGGCAACTGGCGCGAGAAAATCAGGTGGTAATCCCAGGTATCGTAGGTTTGCGTGGTGGTCAGGTGGGCGCGTTCCTTGGCACTGAGTTGGTTGAGCACATGGCTGCCCGAGCCTTTGACGATGTCCACCGCATCAATGCGCCCGGCGGCCAGCTTGCGCAGGTTGATCAGCTCATCCCCGCTGGCTTCGTACTGCACCCAACCGCGCTGTTCGGCTTGCTCCAGCACTGGCATCTTCGCCGATCCCAACGGAATGCCGATGCGCAGACCATTGAGCTGCTCGGCCCCTGCGAGGCGGCCGTCCCAGCTGATCGGTTTGTCGCGACGGTAGAACAGCACCAGTTCATCGCTGTAGACCACAGCAGAAAACAGACAGTCGGCCTCGCGCTCCGGCGTGCGACCCCAGATGGCCGAGGCTTGCCAGTGACCCTGTTTGACCTCTGTGTAGGCGCGCTTCCAGGGGAAGAAACCGTATTCCACGCTGACGTTCTGGCTGGCGAAGACTTCGCTGATCAACTGCGGTACTACGCCGTAGTGAGGCAGCGATGCGCTGATAAACGGCGGCCATTCGCCGATGGCGATGTGTATTTTTTCCTGGCTATGCAGGGGCTGGCAGAGGCCAGCCCAGAGCAGCAAGACGGAAAGCAAACAACGCATGCAGTGCTCGATATTAAGGCGGCGGGTTATGCAAGCTTAGCCGCGTGCCACGCTGACGCCTTCCAGATTGGCGAAGGAGGTGTCTTTGGCGGTCAGCAGGAAGTCGCGCATAAACGGTGCGTCGAGCATATCGGTGCGGATGCCGGCGTACAGGGTGGCGAACAGGCCCTTATCGCCCAGGCGTTTTGCCGTCACGTAGCCACGTGAACTGTATTCATGCAGCGCCCAGTTGGGCAGGCCACACACGCCGCGGCCGCTGGCCACCAGTTGCATCATCATCACCGTCAGCTCGGAGGTGCGCACCTGCGCTGGTTCGACATCTGCCGGCTCAAGGAAGCGGGTGAAGATGTCCAGGCGGTCACGTTCCACCGGGTAGGTGATCAGGGTTTCCGTGGCCAGGTCCTGCGGCTTGATGCACGGTTTGCTGGCCAGCGGATGCTGGTTGGCCACGGCGAGCATGGCTTCATAGGTAAACAGCGGCACATAGGTGATGCCGGCCAGTTCCAGTGGATCGCTGGTCACCACCAGGTCCAGATCACCGCGGGCCAGGGCGGGCAGTGGTGCGAAGGAGAAGCCCGAGGCCAGGTCCAGTTCCACTTCCGGCCAGGCATCGCGGAACTGGTCGATGGTCGGCATCAGCCACTGGAAGCAGCTGTGGCATTCGATGGCCATGTGCAGACGGCCGGCGGTGCCACCGGCCAGGCGGGCTAAATCACGCTCGGCACCGCGCAGCAGCGGCAATACCGTATCGGATAGCTGCAACAGGCGCAGGCCGGCGCTGGTAAAACGCACCGGCTTGGTTTTGCGCACGAACAGCGGCATGCCCAGGCGCTCTTCCAACTCCTTGAACTGGTGTGACAGCGCCGATTGCGTCAGGTGCAGACGCTCGGCTGCGTCCACCAGGCTTTCGCTTTCGCGCAGGGCATGCAGGGTTTTCAGGTGGCGCAATTCGAGCATGGCGGGCCTCGGTGTTTGGCAGGTCGGCTTTCTAGCGACAAGCAGAACATGAGTAAAACTATAGATCAAGGCGAATAGATTGAGTTTGTCTCACTTAGACGGGGTGTCGAGAATAGCCAGCATCTTATTGATCTGCTGGAGCGTTCTGACATGGCCCTGTCCCATTTCCTTGGTTTTCCGCGTATCGGTCGTGACCGAGAACTGAAAAAAGCCCTGGAGGCTTACTGGAAAGGCGAGCTGGACGAGGCCGGCCTGCGGACTGTGGGTCGTGAACTGCGCGCCGCCCACTGGCAGCTGCAGAAGGACGCTGGCATCGATCTGCTGCCGGTCGGCGACTTTGCCTGGTACGACCAGGTGCTGACGCACTCGCTGAGCTTCGGCGTGATCCCCGAGCGCTTTCGCCCGGCAGACGGCAAGCCGACCCTGGATACCTTGTTCGGCATGGCGCGCGGTGCCGTTGCAAACAAGAGCAGTCAGAGCGCCTGTTGCGCTGCTCATGCGCAAGAGATGACCAAGTGGTTCGACACCAACTACCACTACCTGGTCCCTGAATTTACCGCCGATCAGCAGTTCCAGTTGAACTGGGAACAACTGTTCGAGGAAGTCGAAGAAGCCCACGCCCTGGGTCACCGCGTCAAACCGGTGCTGATCGGTCCGCTGACCTATCTCTGGCTGGGCAAAGCCAAGGGTGGCAATTTCGACAAGCTCGATTTGCTTGAGCGGCTGCTCCCGGTCTACGGCGAAATTCTCCAGCGCCTGGCCGCTCAGGGTGTGGAGTGGGTGCAGATCGATGAGCCGATTCTAGTGCTGGACCTGCCGCAAGCCTGGAAGAACGCCTTCGAGCGCGCCTATAACCTGCTGCAGCGCGAGCCCGGCAAGAAACTGATCGCCACCTATTTCGCCGGCCTGGAAGACAACCTCGGCCTGGCCGCCAGCCTGCCGGTGGATGGCCTGCATATCGACCTGGTGCGCGCCCCTGAGCAGTTCCCGACCATCCTCGACCGTTTGCCGGCCTACAAGGTGCTGTCGCTGGGCGTGGTCAACGGCCGCAATGTTTGGCGCACTGATCTGCAGCCAGTTCTGGAGATTTTGCAGCAGGCTCAGGAGCGCTTGGGCGAGCGCCTGTGGGTGGCGCCAAGCTGCTCGCTGTTGCACAGCCCGGTCGACCTGAGCCGCGAAGACAAGCTGGATGCCGAGCTGAAAAGCTGGCTGGCCTTTGCCGTGCAGAAGTGCGAAGAAGTCGCGCTGCTGACCACAGCCCTGAACAACCCGCAGGATGCTCAGGTGCAGGCCGCGCTGGCTGCAAGCCGCGCCGTACAGGCCAGCCGCGCGCAGTCGCCGCGTATCCACAAACCGGCGGTGCAGGCGCGTTTGGCAGCTATTAGCGCCGCCGATAGCCAGCGCCATTCGCCATTCGCTGCGCGTATCGAGCAGCAGCGGGCGCGCCTGCAGTTGCCGGTCTTGCCGACCACCACCATCGGCTCGTTTCCGCAGACCGCCGCCATCCGTCTGGCGCGTCAGGCGTTCAAGGCTGGCAAGCTGTCGGCGGGGGATTACACCGAGGCCATGCACAGCGAAATCCGTCATGCCGTCGAGGTGCAGGAAAACCTCGGTCTGGATGTGCTGGTGCACGGTGAGGCCGAGCGCAACGACATGGTCGAGTACTTTGCCGAGCAACTCGACGGCTATGCCTTTACCCGTTTCGGTTGGGTGCAGAGCTACGGTTCGCGTTGCGTAAAACCTGCAGTGATCTACGGCGACCTGAGTCGGCCCAAGGCCATGACTGTGGCCTGGATCGGCTATGCGCAGACCCTTACCCGCAAAGTGATGAAGGGCATGCTGACCGGCCCGGTGACCATGCTGATGTGGTCCTTCCCGCGCGACGACATTTCCCGTGAACAGCAGGCACGCCAGCTGGCCCTGGCCATTCGTGACGAGGTGGTGGACTTGGAAGCAGCGGGGATCAAGATCATCCAGATCGACGAAGCCGCCTTCCGCGAAGGACTGCCGCTGCGCCAGGTGCAGTGGCAGGGTTACCTGAACTGGGCCACCGAGGCATTCCGCCTGTGCGCCTCGGGCGTGCGTGACGAAACGCAGATCCACACCCACATGTGCTACAGCGAGTTCAACGACGTGATCGAGTCCATCGCTGCCATGGATGCCGACGTGATCACCATTGAAACCTCGCGTTCGGACATGGAGCTGCTGGAGGCCTTCGAACGCTTCGACTACCCCAACGACATCGGCCCCGGCGTATATGACATCCATTCGCCACGGGTGCCGGACAGCGGGGAGATGGTCAACTTGCTGCGCAAGGCTGCGCAGCGCATTCCGCTCGAGCGGCTGTGGGTCAACCCGGACTGCGGCCTGAAAACCCGTGCCTGGCCGGAGACCGAAGCCGCGTTGATCAATATGGTGGCGGCAGCTCGTCAGCTGCGTAGCGAACTGGCCTGATTGCCTTCACGAGTACGCCCCTGTGACTGCCCTGATCGGCTGTCGCAGGGGCTTTCGCTATTTTTTGTCGCGGTAGAAAGACCGCTCGTCTCCCTTCATCAAATTGTCACGCTTGTGTGGCAGCGCGCTCGCACAAACATCACCACACTCGCGTCTTAATGGGGTGCTGCGTTCTGCTGTCCCGGGTCTGGGTGATGTTATGCGTGGGTTGATTCTTCTCGCTGCACTGTTGTGCGGCCTGCCGGTTTTTGCGGCGCAGCGTTGTGATGTGGAGGTGCCGACGCACACGGCGGATGTGGGCGAGGTGCGTCTGGCGTATCAGAGCATTGGTCGCGACAGCGATCCTGCGCTGCTGCTGGTGATGGGCCTGGGCGGGCAGTTGATTCACTGGCCGGATGAAGTGGTGGCGCGCCTGTGTGAGCAGGGCTTTCGGGTGATCCGCTTCGATAACCGCGATGTTGGGCTGAGCGCATGGGCTGGCAACGCGCCAGAAATCAATCTGACCTATGAAGCACTGCGTTATCGCCTCGGTCTGTCGGTGGCCGCGCCCTATGGGCTGCGCGATATGGCCAAGGATGCCCTGGGCTTGCTGGATGCATTGGCCGTGCGTGAGGTTCACGTACTTGGGGCGAGCATGGGCGGAATGATCGCCCAGCATATGGCCGACCTTGCACCTGAGCGGGTGCAGAGCCTGACCTTGATTATGACCAGCTCCGGTGCTCAGGGGTTGCCGGCGCCAAGTAGCGCGCTACTGAGTCTGCTGGCCAAACGTGAAGCGCCCAACCGCGCGATAGCCCTGGAGCAGCAGGCCGACCTGCTGGCCGCGCTGGGCAGCCCGGCGGTCAGCGATGACCGGCAGTTACTGTTGCAACAGGCGCAGATTGCCTACGACCGGGCGTTCAACCCCGAAGGCGTGCAACGTCAGTTGTTGGCGATTCTCGCGGAGCCGAGCAGGGTCGAGCTGCTTAACCGTCTGCGCGTGCCAACCCTGGTGGTGCATGGCACGGCCGATCCGCTGCTGCCGGTGATGCACGGCGTGCATGTGGCGGCGCACATCAAGAACAGCGAATTGAGACTGATCCCCGGTCTGGCCCACCGCTTTCAGGAAGCGTTCAAAGAACCCTTGCTGGCGGCGGTGTTGCCGCACCTGCAGGCCCATCGGGGCGATGGGCAGTGGGCGCGGCTTTAAAGCGCAGAGTTACTTAACGAGTGCCGAGGAAGTCACGCTTACCGATGGCCACACCGTTGTGGCGCAGAATGGCGTAGGCAGTGGTGTAGTGGAAATAGAAGTTCGGCATGACGTGATCGAGCAGGAAGGCCTGACCCTGGAAGTGGGTTTCCTTGTCGCGGCGCTTGAGGGTGACGGTACGCGCTTCGCTGCCGTCGATCTTCGCAGCGTCGAGGCTGTGCAGGAAATCCAGGGTCTTGGTGATGCGTGCCTGCAGCTCGGCAAAGCTGGCTTCATCATCGGCATGGCTCGGTGCGTCGACCCCGGCCAGCAGGGCGGCGCCGGCCTTGGCGCCATCACAGGCGATCTGCACCTGGCGGCTTAGTGGAAACATATCGGGGGCCAGGCGCGCGTTGAGAAATACGCTCTGCTCGATCTTCTTCTCTTCGGCGTGGGCGGCGGCGATACCGAGGATAGTCGACAGGTTGTTCAGCTGGCGGGTGAAGACCGGGATGGATGCTTGGTACATGGACAGGGACATGGATATCTCCAGAAGCGCCGAAGCGGATTGCCCGAGCGCGATTGTGTCGAAGGGAGGTACACCGCCGCAGGCAGCGGCGGTGACGTGGGCTAACAAGCTTAGAAGCTGTTGATGATCTTGCTGCCGAGCAACGGGCAGTCGATCGTGAGCAATTTTTAGCCGATGGTGATGGGCGGCAGCTGAGTCAGTTCAACGGTCTGCGCTTTGCGCGGGGCGAGGATTTCCGCTTCGCCATCGACCACCAGCTCATCGTTCTGGTTGAACACGCGAGTGGCTACACGCACGCGGAATTTTGGCAGTTTCTCAAGGATTTCCAGGCGCACGGTGAGGGTGTCACCGAGCTTCACTGGTGCGGTGAAACGCATGCTCTGGCCGATGTAGATGGTGCCTGGGCCAGGTAGCTCGCAGGCCACGGCGGCGCTGATCAATGCACCGCTGAACATGCCATGGGCGATACGCTCCTTGAACATGGTGGTGGCGGCATATTCAGCGTCGAGGTGCACCGGGTTGTGATCGCCGGATACTTCGGCAAACAGCTGGATGTCGCGTTCGCTGACGGTCTTGCTGTAGCTGGCGGTCTGGCCGACTTCGAGGGCGTCGTAGGGCGTGTTGCTGCTCTGGGTCATGGGTGACTCTCTTGGCTCTGTTGGTGGCACTGGCGCGGTTGGCTGAGAGCCTGCTGCAACCAGTCGATGATGTAGGCGGTGACGTCGTCGCGGTTGCTCTCGTTGAGCAGCTCATGACGCGCATCGGGATAGAGTTTGACCTTTACGTGCTGGTTGCCTGCGGTGCTCAGGGCATTACCCAGGTCTTGCTGACGGTGGCCGTCGCTGACCGGGTCACAGGCCCCGCCGATCACCAGCAGCGGCAGGCTGTTGTCGATCTGCGCAAGATTTTCCAGCGGGGTGATCTGTTGCAGGCCGCCGAGCAGGTCGACCCACAGCTGATTGCTGCAGCGGAAGCCGCACAGCGGGTCATTGATGTATTTGTCGACTTCCAGCGGGTCGCGGCTCAACCAGTCGAAGGCGGTGCGGTTGGGCTTGAAGGCTTTGTTAAATGAGCCGAACGAAACGAACTCCAGCAGCGCACTGCGCCCCTGTGCCCCTTGCCGCCAGCGCTCGAAGCGTGCCAGCAACTGGCCGGCGCGGTACAGCGCCACGGGTTGGTAGTTGGAGCCGGAAAGAATAGCGCCCTGCAGGCTGCAGCTGTGGTGCATCAGGTAGGCCTGACTGATGTAGCTGCCCATGCTGTGGCCGAGCAGGAATATCGGCGTTTGCGGGTGGGTTTGGCGCATATGATGGTTAAGGTGGGCCAGGTCATTGACCACCAGCTCCCAGCCCTTGTTGTCGGCATAGTGGCCGAGCAGGCCATGTTCGGCAGTTTTGCCGTGCCCGCGCTGGTCATGCGCATACACCTCGAAGCCTTGCGCCACCAGTGCTTCGGCCAGGCGTGCATAGCGCCCGCTGTGTTCGGCCATGCCGTGGGCGACCATCAGCAACGCTTTCGGCGGCTGTTCGGCGTACCAGCGGTTTACAAAGAGGGGCGCTGCATCGGTGCTATTGAGCCAGAACGCTTGGTGGAGCATGGCGAATCCCTTAAGCCTGCAGAAGCTGCGCATTGTGCACCCCGCGCGGCGCGGCGCAAAGTCCGTGCGGGTTTAAGGATTATGGCTGCGCAATATCTGCATATATTCGCCGCTGCTGTGCAGGTCGCGCAGGCCCTGCTCAAACACTGCGCTCCAATCAGGTTCGCCGGGCTTGGCGGGAACAAAGCCGACCAGCAGCGGGACGCGCTCCAGCACATTGCCCTGCCAGCGGAGCTTGCCGCGCAGTTGTTCATCGTTGGCGATCAAATGGTTACCGACGATACGTTCCAGCAACACCATGTCGAAACGCCGGGCATTGAGCTTGCGCAGGTTACTGATGTCGTCCACGGCGTCTTCGAGGGTCAGCCCAGCATCGAGAATATGCTGTGGGTAACCGTAGCCGCGCACGATGCCCAGGGTGCGCCCGCGTAATTCCTGCAGCTGGCTGAACTGCAGTGGATAACCGTTGCGAATAAACAGCCCCAGTTCGCTGTAAAACAGCGGGCGGGAGGGCTGCAGCCCTTCCTCGTTAATCTCCTTGGGCCATAGCGCCAGCGCACCCTGGTAGTTGCCGTTGCCCAGCTCAACACGCGCTCGCGCCCAGGGTAGAAAGTCGATCTGCAGCGGATAGCCGCGTACAGCAAAGGCGCGGCGGGTCAGGGCGACGATGCTGCCGCCATCCGGCAGGTGTTCAGAGCTGTAGGGCGGGTATTCCAGGGTGGCCATGCGCAGTTGTGGCTGGGCCTGCGCCGATTGCGCGAAGAAAAACAGCAACGTAGCAACGAATAGAACGATAGGCATGGGGAGCCGTCAGCGCAGGGTGCAGATTGGTTATAGGTGGCGCGGCAGGATAGTTCCATAGGGAGCGGCAAGATTCAGTGCGTCAATGACGCTGCTCGGCTATTTGCCTGTTTGGCGTTAGCTGTTAACTTCCAGCCAACTCCGCAGCGCGGATTAGACCATCTCAGGGCAAGAGGATAAAAATAATGCAGCCTGATTTCTGGAGTGACAAACGCCCGGCTGGCGTACCCAATGACATCGACCTGGGGGCTTACAAGTCGGTTATCGAGGTGTTCGAGCGCTCGTGCAAGAAGTTCGCCGACCGGCCCGCCTTCAGCAACCTGGGCGTGACCCTGACTTATGCCGAGCTTGATCGGCTCTCGGCGGCCTTTGCCGCCTACCTGCAAAAGCACACTGACCTGCAACCGGGCGAGCGCATCGCCGTGCAGATGCCCAATGTGCTGCAGTACCCGATTGCCGTGTTCGGCGCTATGCGCGCCGGGCTGATTGTGGTCAACACCAACCCGCTGTACACCGCCCGCGAGATGCGCCACCAGTTCAAGGATGCCGGCGTGCGTGCGCTGGTGTACCTGAACATGTTCGGTAAGCTGGTGCAGGACGTGCTGCCGGATACCGAGATCGATTACCTGATTGAAGCCAAGATGGGTGACATGCTGCCTAGCCTGAAAGGCTGGCTGGTCAACACCGTGGTGAAGAAGGTCAAGAAGATGGTTCCTGACTACCACTTGCCGCAGGCGGTGGGCTTCAAGGATGCGCTCAAGCAGGGCCAAGGGCATGCGCTGAAGCCGGTCAAGGTCGGCCAGGAAGACATCGCTGTGCTGCAATACACCGGCGGCACCACCGGTGTGGCCAAGGGCGCGATGCTCACCCACGGCAACCTGGTGGCCAATATGCTGCAAGTCGATGCCTGTCTGTCGCAGCTGGGCAACGATGGCACCCCGCTGATGAAGCAGGGCCAGGAAATCATGATCGCGCCGCTGCCGCTCTACCATATCTATGCCTTCACCGCGAACTGCATGTGCATGATGGTCAACGGCAACCACAACGTGCTGATCACTAACCCGCGTGACATCCCAGGCTTCGTCAAGGAGCTGGGTAAGTGGCAGTTCTCCGCGCTACTGGGCCTCAACACGCTGTTCGTGGCGCTGATGGACAACCCCGAGTTCCAGAAACTGGATTTCTCCAAGCTCAAGGTCACCAACTCCGGCGGCACCGCTCTGGTCAAGGCTACGGCCGAGCGCTGGCAGGCGATGACCGGCTGCACCGTGGTCGAAGGCTATGGCCTCACCGAAACCTCGCCAGTGGCCAGTACCAACCCTTATGGTGATAAAGCGCGTCTGGGCACGGTGGGCATTCCGGTGCCGGGTACGGCGTTCAAGGTCATTGATGATGACGGCGTTGAGCAAGGCCTGGGCGAGCGCGGCGAGCTGTGCATCAAGGGCCCGCAGGTGATGAAGGGCTACTGGAACCGTGAAGAAGCCACTGCCGAGGTGCTGGACGCCGAGGGCTGGTTCAAGAGCGGTGATGTGGCGGTGATCGACCCGGATGGCTTTGTGCGCATTGTCGACCGCAAGAAGGACATGATCATCGTCTCGGGTTTCAACGTGTACCCCAACGAGATCGAAGATGTGGTCATGGCTCACCCGAAAGTCGCCAGTTGCGCGGCCATCGGCGTGCCGGATGAGAAGTCCGGGGAAGCGGTCAAGCTGTTCGTGGTGGCCCGCGACAGCAGCCTCAACGCCGATGAACTGAAGGCCTACTGCAAGGAGAACTTCACCGGCTACAAGGTGCCCAAGCAGATCGTCTTCCGCGACTCGCTGCCGATGACCCCGGTAGGCAAGATTCTCCGTCGCGAGCTGCGCGATATCGCCTAACGCATACACGGTCGCTTCAATACAGCCGCAGGTTTAACTGCGGCTGTATGAAACCTCCGCCAATCCCCGCGCAACCCCTGTAACTCGCTGCTTTCAGCGCTATCAATAAAAATGACTTAAATTGCCGTGCTGGTCATTTTTGTGACTGCTGCGGCGCTTATTGGTGCTAGTCGCTGTTTGGCAAAGCTGCTACTCTCGGGCGGCTTTTTTGTGATCCACCATCCATGGCGACCCTGCTTTCCAGGCTGTTGCTGTGTGACGTCAAAAATTGCTCCCGGCAATTTTTTTGCCGTTCAAATCGCAGAAAACACGCAAATCTACAATAAACAACCGTCTACGCGCGGTGAAGATCAAGCTGTTGCTGAGGAGTGGGCTTCCATGACCGAAAACTTTTGGAAGGATAAGTATCCCGTTGGGATTGCTGCCGAAATCAATCCTGACCAGTACCCGAACATCCAGGCGGTACTGAAAGAGTCCTGCCAACGCTTCGCCGACAAGCCAGCTTTCAGCAATATGGGTAAAACCATTACCTATGGTGAGCTGTACGAGTTGTCCGGCACTTTTGCCGCTTACTTGCAGCAGAACACCGACTTGCAGCCTGGCGACCGAATCGCCGTGCAACTGCCCAACGTGCTGCAGTATCCGGTTGTTGTCTTCGGTGCCCTGCGCGCCGGTCTGGTGGTGGTCAACACCAACCCGCTCTACACCGCGCGGGAAATGGAACACCAATTCAACGATTCCGGCGCCAAGGCCCTGGTCAGCCTGGCCAACATGGCCCACCTGGCTGAACAGGTTCTGCCGAAAACCGGGATCAAGACGGTCATCATCACTGAAGTCGGCGATATGCTTTCGCCGCTCAAGCGCCTGCTGGTCAACAGCGTGGTCAAGCACGTGAAGAAGATGGTTCCGGCCTACAACCTGCCGCAAGCCGTCAAATTCACCGCTGCCATGGCCAAAGGCCGTGGTCAGAGCGTGAAAGAAGCAGCTCCGGCCAATGGTGAAATTGCCGTGCTGCAATACACCGGCGGCACCACCGGCGTGGCCAAGGGCGCGATGCTCACCCACCGCAACCTGATCGCCAACATGCTGCAGGTCAAGGCGCTGATGGGTTCGGAAATGAGCGAAGGCAGCGAAGTGCTGATCGCGCCATTGCCGCTGTACCACATCTATGCGTTCACCTTCCATTGCATGGCGATGATGCTAATTGGTGGGCACAACGTGCTGATCACCAACCCGCGTGATCTGCCGGCGATGACCAAGGATCTGGCCAAGTACAAGTTCACCGGCTTTGTCGGCCTCAACACCCTGTTCGTTGCCCTGTGCAACAACGAGGACTTCCGCAAGCTGGACTTCTCTACCCTCAAAGCCACGTTCTCCGGCGGTATGGCGCTGCAACTGGCGACCGCCGAGCGTTGGAAGCAGGTGACCGGTTGCTCGATCTGCGAAGGCTTCGGCATGACCGAAACCAGCCCGGTGGCTTCGGTTAACCCGTTCAGCAATATCCAAATCGGCACCATCGGTATTCCGGTACCGTCGACCGTGTGCAAGGTGATCGACGACGAAGGCGTCGAGCAGCCATTGGGTTCGATTGGTGAGCTGTGCGTCAAAGGTCCGCAGGTGATGAAGGGCTACTGGCAGCGTCAGGAAGCCACCGACGAAATCCTCGACGCCGAAGGCTGGTTGAAGACTGGCGATATCGCGGTGATTCAGGAAGACGGTTACATGCGTATCGTCGACCGCAAGAAGGACATGATTCTGGTGTCCGGCTTCAACGTCTACCCGAACGAGCTGGAAGACGTGCTCGCCACTCTGCCAGGTGTGCTGCAGTGCGCGGCCATCGGTGTGCCGGATGAGAAGTCGGGCGAAGCGATCAAGATCTTCGTGGTGGTCAAACCGGGTGAAACCCTGACCAAAGAGCAGGTGATGGAGCACATGCGTGCCAACGTCACGGGCTACAAGGTGCCGAAAGCCGTAGAGTTCCGCGACGTCCTGCCGACCACCAACGTGGGCAAGATCCTGCGCCGCGAACTGCGTGATGAAGAACTGAAGAAGATGGGCAAGAAGTAAAACCGCGCTAAACAAAACCCCGCCTAGGCGGGGTTTTTTGTGTCTGCGACTAAACTGATCGAACAGCGGTGAGCTTTAGTTTCAGTGGTCGGTCAAGCTGTGCGCCAGGTGATTTCCTCTACGCCATCAGCGCTGATGCGCATCCAGCGGTCGGCTTGCTCGTCGCTTTCTTCTTCCTGCCAGCCGCCCGGCGCGCAGCGGACTTCAACATTCAGTGCCGCGAAGGCCGCTTGAGCGCAGGCCAGGTCGTCAGCCCAGGGCGTGGCATCACTTTCCAGGTACAGGCTGTTCCATTTGCCAACCGCTTTGGGCAGCCAGGTGACGGGTACGTCGCCGGCCGTGCATTTATAGGTCTGGCCTTTCTGCTGCCAAGGCGTGCAGCTGCCCAGTGCGCTGTTCAGCCACTCGCCGATGGCGGTGTGGTCGGCGTCTTTCAGGTAAATCTCGATATCCGGTTGGCGCATGGTCATAGTCTCTCGATCCAGTCGTAGCGGATGGCGACAGTCACGTCGCAAGGTTCGGCGATTACCGCCGCGCGGCGCTCGGCGCTGGCGCGCCAGCCGTGTGGGGTCATGGCCAGCAGGTCGGCGCGGGCCTCGCTGCTGTCCAGGTGCAGATTAAAGGTCAGGGTTTCGCTGTGAGCCAGGCGCATGCCCTCAGGGATCAGCTCCAGGTGTTTCTGATCATCGTAGTCACGCACTTCGTCGTACAGCTTCTGCCGCAATTCCATCAGGTGTTCGCGGGTCGGGCCCATGCGCAGCAGGCCACCACCGGGGGCGAGCAGGCGCTTGGCTTCTTGCCAGTCGAGCGGGCTGAAGACGCTGGCGAGTAATTGGCAGCTGGCGTCCGCCAGCGGCACACGGGCCATGCTCGCCACCAGCCAAGTCAGCTGCGGCGCACGTTTGCAGGCGCGCTTGACCGCCTCGCGGGAGATGTCCAGGGCATAGCCATCGGCCTGTGGCAGGGCGTCGGCGATCTGTGTGGTGTAGTAACCCTCGCCGCACCCAATATCCAGCCAGCGTTCCGGGTTATAACCGGCGGCCAGTTCGGCCAGGCGCTGCGCCAGAGGAGCGTAATGCCCACCGTCGAGAAAGCGCCGTCGGGCCTCGACCATGGCGGCGTTATCGCCTGGGTCGCGGCTGTTCTTATGCTGCACAGGCAGCAGGTTCAGGTAACCCTGGCGTGCACGGTCGAAGCGGTGGTTGGCCGGGCAGGCCACACCATTGTCGAGCGTCTGCAGCGGCGCCTGGCAGATCGGGCAGGTCAGGCTCATGCGAGCAGATTGACCAAGGTCTGGTAGTAAATCTCGGTCAGCACATCCAGATCACTGGCCAGCACGCGTTCGTCGACCTGGTGGATGGTGGCGTTGACCGGACCAAGTTCGACCACTTGGGTGCCAAGGGTGGCAATAAAGCGCCCGTCCGAGGTGCCGCCGCTGGTCGACGGTTTGGTATCGCGGCCAGTGATTGCCTTGATGCTGGCCGCTACGGCGTCGAGCAAGGCACCTGGTTCGGTGAGGAAAGGCAGGCCGGAGAGTGCCCAGTCCAGTTCAAAATCCAAGCCGTGTTTGTCGAGGATGGCCTGAGTGCGCTGCTGCAGGCCCTCAACCGTTGATTCAGTCGAGAAACGAAAGTTGAAGATGGCCTTCAGCTCACCCGGAATCACGTTGGTCGCGCCGGTGCCTGCGTTGAGGTTGGAAATCTGGAAGCTGGTCGGCGGGAAGAACGCGTTGCCGTCGTCCCAATGCTCGGCGGCCAGTTCGGCCAGGGCCGGCGCGGCCAGATGAATC
This sequence comes from Pseudomonas sp. FEMGT703P, assembly GCF_002786345.1. NCBI lineage: Bacteria > Pseudomonadati > Pseudomonadota > Gammaproteobacteria > Pseudomonadales > Pseudomonadaceae > Pseudomonas > Pseudomonas sp. FEMGT703P. The sequence goes on from NZ_PGCM01000005.1 coordinate 937,665, forward strand.
GGGTTGCGCGCCAGGTGCGGATAGGCCACGTGACCTTGCTTGCCGCGTACGGTGAGGGTGCAGCCGAGCGAGCCGCGGCGGCCGTTTTTCACTACGTCACCGACCAGGGTAGTGCTCGAGGGTTCGCCGACGATGCACCAGTCCAGGCGCTCGTTACGTTCGCGCAGGCGTTCAACCACCGCCTTGGTGCCGTGGTGTGCCGGGCCTTCTTCATCACTGGTGATCAGAAAAGCGATACGGCCTTTGTGGTCCGGGTATTCCGCAACAAAGCGTTCAACGGCGATGATCATCGACGCCAGGCTGCCTTTCATGTCCGCCGCGCCACGGCCACAGAGCATGCCGTCTTCATCAATCAGCGCATCGAATGGCTGGTGCTGCCACTTCTGCACCGGGCCGGTGGGCACCACGTCGGTGTGTCCGGCAAAGCACAGTACGGGGCCTTCTTGGCTGCCGTGGCTGGCCCAGAAGTTGTCCACATCTTCGATACGCATCGGCTCGATGGTGAAACCGCAGGCGACAAGGCGGCGCGTCATCTGCTCCTGGCAGCCTTCATCAAGCGGCGTGACGGAAGGACGACGAATCAGCTCACAGGCAAGCTCCAGCGTCGGGGAGAGGGGCGTGGCGTTGGCGGTCATTGCGGCTCCAAGGCGGCATCAAGCGGAAAGGCCGCCATCTTAAAGCAAAACGGCGGCCATTGGCCGCCGTCTAGCATTCAGGCACACCTGTGATCAGCTGGCCGCGGCGGTTTCCTGCGCGCTTGCCTGAGGCGCAGGCAGTGACGACAGCAAAGCCATGATCAGCGCCGCCAGGTAGGGCAGCGACTGCACCAGCAGCATGGCTACCCAGAACTTCACATCGGCGCTGGGCAGGCCCTGGACGATGCTGATACCGATGGCCGACCCCCACAGCAGCAGCATGATAAACACTTCTTCGCGGGCCTCGGCCAAGGCCACCAGGATGCCGTGGTTGCTGGCCATCTTCGGTGTGCGGAAGAACGGGATAGTCTTGGTGAAGGTGCCGTAGAGCACCGCCTTGGCGATCGTGTGCGACAACGCCAGGCCTGCCAGCGCAGCCTGGAAGGAGCGCACCAAATCAACACCCATGGCCTTGCGGTAGAGGAACAGGATCTTGCCCAGCTTGAAGAAGAACAGCGCCAACGGCGGGATGGCGAAGATCATCAGTGGCGGGTCAACCCGCTGCGGCACGATGATCATCGCTGCCGACCAGAGCAGCGCACCGACGGTGAAGAAGATATTCAGGCCATCGGCGATCCACGGCAGCCAACCGGCGACGAAGTGGTAGCGCTGTCCGCTCTTGAGTTCGGAGTCCTTGCCGAGGAATAGGCTGCGTGCATGGCCCTTCATGATCTGAATGGCGCCGTAAGCCCAACGGAAGCGCTGCTTCTTGTAGTCGATAAAGGTGTCCGGCATCAGCCCCTTGCCGAAGCTTTCGTGGGCGTAGGCGGCGCTGTAGCCTTTCTCGAATACGCGCAGGCCCAGTTCGGCGTCTTCGCAGATGGTCCAGTCGGCCCACTTCAGTTCGTCCATCACGGTACGACGGATCATGGTCATGGTGCCGTGCTGGATGATCGCGTCGCGGTCATTACGCGTCACCATGCCGATATGGAAGAAGCCTTTGTATTCGGCATAGCAGAGCTTCTTGAAGACGTTCTCGTTGCCGTCACGGTAATCCTGCGGTGATTGCACCACGGCGATCTTAGGGTCGCTGAAGTGCGGCACCATGTACTTAAGCCAGTTCTTGTCGACGCAGTAATCAGCGTCGATCACCGCTACCACTTCGGCGTCCGGACAGGTGTGCGGCAGGATGTAGTTCAGCGCACCGCCTTTGAAACCGGCAATTGGTGCGACGTGGAAGAAGCGGAAGCGTGGGCCCAGGACTTTGCAATACGCCTCAACCGGCTCCCACACGGCCGGGTCCTTGGTGTTGTTGTCGATGATGATGACTTCGTAATCCGGGTAATCCAGTGCGGCCAGGGCGTCGAGGGTCTGTTTGACCATCTCCGGCGGCTCGTTGTAGCAGGGTACGTGCACCGATACCTTGGGGCGGTAGGCACTGTCGGCCAAGACCGGCTGGAACGGCCGGCGCCGCGCACGGGTCCAGGCGGTTTCAGCCAGTTCGTGGGCTTCTGTCAGTAGGACGATAAACACGCCGAAGGCGCCAATGCCCAACAGCAGGCCAACCAAGGTGCTGAACCAGGTGCTGTACTGCTGGCTGTAGTCGTAGCCGATCCATACCAGGGCGGAGCCGCCGGCGAACGCGACAATGGTCAGGAAGGTGCGCCCGCGCTGACGCAGGGCACTGCCGTCGATAAGCATCAGCGCCAGGCTGAGCAGGGCTAGCACCACCGAACCGATGGCTAGCAAGCGCCACTGGGGAATCGCCACCACGGGGCCTTCGAAAGCGAATTTGGCCTGACGTTCGAGGTTGTAAACGCCCCAATACGCACCCACCGAGCCTTCATCGCTGGCTTTCCACGGCTGGTCGAAGGCTTCGATAACGAAGTAGTTGTAGCCTTTGGCATTGAGCGCATTGACCAGCGTACGCAGGTAAATCGCCTGGTCCGCTTGAGAGGCATCGGCGCCGCCGCGCATGCGGCCGTTGCTCGGCCAGCCAACTTCGGAGAGCAGCAGCGGTTTTTTCGGGAAGAGTTTTTTCAGGTCCTTGGCGCGCTCCAGCACGAAGTCGGTGGAGTCCTCCATCGGCACGAATTCCCAGTAGGGCAGAACGTGGGCGGCGATCAGGTCGACGTGCTGTGCCAGCTCTGGATGGTCCTGCCAGATGTGCCATTGCTCCGAGGTGGTCACCGGCACCTTGACTGCTGCGCGCACACGGTCGATGTAGGCGATCAGGTTTTCCGGGGTCACTTCGCTGCGGAACAGCGCTTCGTTACCAACTACCACGCGCACTACGCTGCGTGAGTTATTGGCGATTTCGATGGCTTTGGCGATTTCTCGCTCGTTGCGCTCCAGATCCGGGCTGATCCAGATACCCAGGGTCACGCGCAGGCCGAACTCTTCTGCGAGCAGGGGGATGTTGCCCAGTGGGCCGTCTACCGAGTAGGTGCGGATGTTGTCGGTATGCGTGCTCAGCAGCTCCAGGTCAGCGCGCATCTGCTCATCGCTGGGGTAGGTGTCCTGCTGCGGGTTTTGCCCGGCGCGGAAAGGCGAGAAAGAAAATCCGGAAATCTGTTCTGGCCAATCCGGTGCGGTTACCGGGCGGTTATACAGCGCCCAGATACCGGTAAACACGGCGGCAATTGCCAGGAACATGACCAGGTTCAGTCCAAACTTACGCGAAGGCATAGTGTGCAGGTCCAGCGAAGGGGCAATAAAAAGCGACGAGCGTCGGGTGCCGCATGCTACGCCGCCGCCATTGGGCTGTATAGCCGGCAGGCGGGCATATTGATGGGACGATTGTCGGTTGTGAAGGTTCCACTGATGGCAATGTGCTATGGCTGTTCATCGGATAGACAGGGCTAGACCAATACAGGGCTTGGGTGCGGCTCGTCAGCTACCTATAATGCGCGCCGCTTGTGGCTTGTGAGAGTGAAGAATGCCTGTGGATGAACAACGCTTTGCCGGGATCGCCCGTCTATATGGTCGCCAGGGAGCCGAGCGGCTCGCGGCTGCGCATGTGGCGGTGGTCGGGATTGGCGGCGTGGGCTCTTGGGCAGCAGAGGCATTGGCGCGCTCCGGAGTGGGCGAGATTTCCTTGTTTGATCTGGATGATGTCTGCGTCAGCAACAGCAACCGTCAGCTGCATGCGCTCGACAGCACGGTTGGTCAGCCCAAGGTCGAGGTGATGGCGGCGCGTATCCGCGCGATCAATCCGGCCTGTGTGGTACATGCGGTGGCGGATTTCGTGACCCGTGAGACCATGGCCGAGTACATCACTGAGCACCTGGATGCAGTGATCGACTGCATCGACAGTGTCAACGCCAAGGCTGCGCTGATTTCCTGGTGCAAACGGCGCAAGATCCAGGTGATTACCACCGGTGGCGCGGGCGGGCAGATCGACCCGACGCAGATCCAGGTCGGCGACCTGAACAAAACCTGGAATGATCCGCTGGCGTCCAAGGTGCGCTCCACCCTGCGCCGCGATTACGGCTTCTCACGCACGCCTGGGCGCAATTACAGCGTGCCCTGCGTGTATTCCAGCGAGCAGCTGCGCTATCCCAAACCCGACGGTACGGTGTGTCAATACAAGGGTTTTGTGGGGGAGGGGGTCAAGCTCGACTGCGCCGGCGGTTTTGGCGCAGTGATGATGGTGACCGCGACTTTTGGCATGGTCGCCGCGGCGCGCATCGTCGATAAATTGGTTGCTGGTACTCGGCGGCCGGCAGAGCGGCGGCCCGCACATGATGATGTTGGCTAATATTTAAAGAATGACCGGTTGCGGTCGATGTTCAGCAGGGATGTGCTGGTAGTTCTCTTTTGAGGTGTGCTGTGTTGTCCCTGCTGCGTCATGTATTACGTCATGTCCCGCGATATGCGCTGCTGTTTGCTGCGTTCTCTGCTTGCCTGAGTGTCCATGCCCACCCGGTTGTGCGAGTTGGTACCGGTGACTGGGTGCCCTATGTTGATCAGCAGCGCAAAGATGGCGGCGCCTTGTCGCGGTTGGTGCGGGACATTTTCAAGGCGGCCGGTTATCAGGTTGAGTTCGTTTATTACCCCTGGGACCGCAACCTGCTGATGCTCGAACAGGGCGGCCTGGATGCGGTGATGCCGTATATCTGCAGTAAGAGTCGCCAGCGTTTCACTGCATGCAGTGATGCAGTTGTGGCGGGGGACGTGGTGTTATTCCAGCGCAGCGACCAGCAACTTGCTTGGACCCGTTTCGGCGATCTTAAAACGTTCCGCATCGCCACGACGCTGGGCTACTCCTATGGTACGGAGTTTGATGCGGCGCTTGATGCTGGGCAGTTGCAGGTGCAGCAACATGGCAAAGAAGACACTGGCTTTCGTTTACTGAGCCTGGGGCGGGTTGACTTCCACCCTCAGGATCGAGCGGTTGGTTATGCCATGTTGCGTCGCCTGTTTTCCGAACAGGAGCGAGCATTGATTACCCATAATCCGCGTATTTTGCATGCTGAACCGCTGCACCTGCTGTTTCGCAAAGGTGATGCTAAAGCCGATCAGTTGCGTGAGATATTTAATACCGGCCTGCGGCGCCTGGCGCAGAGCGGTGAGTTGCAGCGTTTGCAACAGGCCCTGTATTCCGGCAATGCCGATCAGTGGCGCGCTGCGCCCTGATCGTTGGCATCGAGCAAGTGCTGCATCCGTGTCAGCACAGCCTGCAGGCCGTTGCTGCGTGAGGGTGACAGGTGACGAGCCAGGCCAAGCTGGGTAAACCAGTCCTGCAGATCCAGCTGCGCCAGTTCAGATGCCGGCAGGCCGTTGACTCTGGCCAGCAGCAGTGCCAGCAAACCACGCAACAGCCTTGCATCGCTGCTGGCGCGAAACTCCCAGTGAGCGCCGTCCTGCTCAGCCAACAGCCACACCTGACTTTCACAGCCCTGCACCCGGTTGGCTTCACTGCGTTCGGCATCACTCAGCGGGACGAGCTGGTCGCCCCATTGCATCAGAAGGCGGGCGCGCTGTTCCCAGCTGGGGCTGGCGCCAAAGGCTTGCAGTGCAGTCTGCGCAGTGGCAGGAAGGCTCATTGCAACAGCTCCAAGGCTTGATCCAGCGCGCTAAAAAAACGCTGTAAATCGCCGCCATCGTTATACAGCCCCAGCGACACACGAATCGCCCCGTTCAGGCCGAGGCCCTGTAACAGCGGCATTGCGCAGTGATGGCCGGCGCGCACGGCGATGCCTTGTTCGGTCAACAGGTGAGCCAAGTCGGCATGGTGCACGGCATCGACCACAAAGCTGACCAGCGCGACAGTCGGCGTGCCGAGCAGGCGCAGGCCCTGGCGCTGCTGCAGCCCAGTGATCAGCTGGCTATGCAGGGCTGCTTCGTGGGCGCTTACGGCGCTGGCGTCGAGGCTGCTCAGGTAATCCAGGCTCGCGCCCAGGGCGATCACCGAGGCAATCGGTGGTGTGCCAGCCTCAAAACCCAATGGTGCTGGGCGAAAGTTGGCGTTGCTGTAGTCGGTGTGCAGCAGCATCTCGCCGCCAAACTGCCAATGCGCCAATTGCTCCAGGGCGTGCGTGCGGCCATAAAGCAGGCCGACGCCGTCCGGGCCGTAGAGTTTGTGGCCAGAGCAGATATAGAAGTCGCAGCCCAGGGTTTGCACGTCCTGGCGACCGTGCACCACGCCTTGTGTGCCATCGATCACAGTCAGTGCGCCTTGCGCCTGTGCCAGGGCCAGTAACGGCCCAAGCGGCTGCCAGCAGCCGAGCACGTTGGACAGCTGGCTGACCGCCAACAGGCGGGTGCGTGGGCCGATCAGCTGCGCCGCTTGGGCTAGGTCGATCAACCCATGCTCATCCAGCGGCAGCACCACCAGCTTGAGCTGGCGGCGCAGCGCGAGTTGCTGCCAGGGCAGCAGGTTGGCGTGATGTTCCAGGGCGCTGATGACGATCTCGTCACCGGGTTGCAGGCGCTGCTCCAGGCCGTAGGCCAGCAGGTTGAAGGCTTCGGTGGCGCTGCGGGTGAAGATGATCTGCTGCGCGCTGGGCGCATTTAGCCAGCGTGCAACCTTCTCCCGCGTGGCTTCGAAGGCGCGGGTGGCACGCTCGCCCGGCAGGTGCTGGGCGCGATGCACATTGGCTGCGCCACCGGCGTAATAGCCGAGCAGGGCATCGAGCATGGCCTGGGGTTTTTGCGCAGTGGCAGCGCTGTCCAGATAGGTCTGGCCTTCAGCCGCAAGGGACTGAATACCAGGGAAGTCAGCACGCCAGGGGGAGATCAGTGACATGGATTTTCCAGAGATTATCTGGCGACTAAAAGTTGGGTTTAGCGCGTTGCGAGCGAAGCCCAGACAAGGCGCAATAAGGCGAGGACGCGGAGTTTACTGGTGTAAATGAGCGTCCGAGCCTTAGTGCAACGCAGTATGGGCGAGCGCAGCCGCGCTAAACCAACTTTTTAGTTGTGTGCGTGCAGGGCTTCGTTCAGCTCAATCGCCGACTTGTGGGTTTTGCACTCCACAGCGCCGGTTTGCGAGTTGCGGCGGAACAGCAGGTCCGGCTGGCCCGCCAGATCACGGGCCTTGAGCACCTTGACCAGCTTGTTGTCAGCATCCAGCAGCGCCACCTTGGTGCCGGCGGTGATGTACAGGCCGGATTCCACAGTGTTGCGGTCGCCCAACGGAATGCCGATGCCGGCATTGGCGCCGATCAGGCAGCCTTCGCCCACGGAAATGACGATATTGCCGCCACCGGACAGGGTGCCCATGGTTGAGCAGCCGCCGCCCAGGTCCGAACCCTTGCCGACAAATACGCCCGCTGATACGCGGCCTTCGATCATGCCTGGGCCGGCGGTACCGGCGTTGAAGTTAACGAAGCCTTCGTGCATCACGGTGGTGCCTTCGCCCACATAGGCGCCCAGGCGGATACGCGCGCTGTCAGCGATACGCACGCCAGCCGGCACCACGTAGTCGGTCATTTTCGGGAACTTGTCCACCGAGAAGACTTCCAGCAGATCGCCCTTCAGGCGCGCTTCCAGTTGACGCTCAGCCAGTTCACCGAGGTCGACGGCACCCTGGCTGGTCCAGGCCACGTTTGGCAGCAGCGGGAAGATCCCCGTGAGGTTCAGACCGTGCGGCTTAACCAGGCGGTGCGACAGCAGGTGCAGCTTGAGGTAGGCCTCAGGGGTGCTGGTCAGCGCGGCGTCTTCGGCGAGCAGGGTGACCACCAACGGCTTCTGGCTTTCGGCCAGGCGGGTGAGCAGGGCGGACTGCTGGCTGTCGACATTTTTCAGCGCTTCGGCCAGATCGCCTGCCTGGCTGTTGGTCAGGCTGAGAGCCTGGTTGCCGCCTTGGTACGCGATTTTTTCCAGCACTTTGGCGACCAGTTCGCTGCTCGGGTTGAGCAGTGGCTGGGCGTAGAAGACTTCCAGCCAGGTGCCCTGACGGTTCTGGGTGCCAACGCCGAAAGCCAGGCTGAAGAGGGTTGTGCTCATGTTGTTTTCCTTACCGCAAATTCGTGTGGGCCGGCTGGTTCAAACCAGTTCGGCGGCATAACGGTCAGCCTTGAAGCCAACCAGGGTCTTGTTGCCGAGATCCAGCACCGGGCGTTTGATCATCGACGGTTGGGCGAGCATCAGTTCGATCGCCTTGTGCTGATCGAGGTCGCTTTTCTGCGCCTCGTCCAGCTTGCGGAAAGTGGTGCCTGCACGGTTCAGGATGGTTTCCCAACCATGCTCATTGCACCACTTTTCCAGGTTGCCACGGTCTATGCCGCAGGCTTTGTAATCATGAAAGGCGTAGCTTACCCCGTGCTCGTCGAGCCACGTGCGGGCTTTTTTCATGGTGTCGCAGGCTTTTATGCCAAACAGGGTCTTGCTCATCAGAGGCTCTTCACAAAATCACGGATACGTTCGGCTGCTGCCACGCACTCGGCCAGCGGCGCGACCAGGGCCATGCGCACACGGCCGGCCCCCGGGTTGTTGCCGTCCACTGCGCGCGACAGGTACGAACCAGGCACCACGGTGACATGCTCGCGGGCAAACAGCTCGCGGGTAAATGTTTCATCGTCTATCGGCGTTTTCGCCCACAGGTAGAAACCGCCATCCGGCCGTTGCACATCCAGGACATTGCCAAGAATCGCCAGCACCGCGTCGAACTTCTCGCGGTACAGGTCGCGGTTGGCTTTGACGTGGGCTTCGTCGCTCCAGGCGGCGACGCTGGCTAGTTGGGTTTGCACCGGCATGGCGCAGCCGTGGTAGGTACGGTACAGCAGGAAAGATTTCAGAATGTCGGCGTCGCCGGCGACGAAGCCCGAACGCAGGCCTGGCAGGTTGGAGCGCTTGGACAGGCTATGGAACACCACGCAGCGTTTGAAATCATGGCGGCCCAATTCGGCGCAGGCCGTGAGCAGGCCGGCCGGTGGGGTGCCTTCATCGAAATACAGCTCGCTGTAGCACTCATCCGCAGCGATCACGAAGTTGAATTTATCGGCCAGGGCTATCAGCTTCTTCAGCGTCGGCAGCGGAATCAGCGCGCCGGTCGGGTTGCCGGGTGAGCAGAGAAAGAGGATCTGGCAACGCTGCCAGACCTCGTCGCTGACGGCGTCGAAATCCGGGTTGAAACCATGTTCTTCCAGGCATGGCAGGTAGTGCGGCTGTGCGCCGGCAAGAAAAGCCGCGCCTTCATAGATCTGATAGAAGGGGTTGGGGCTGACTACCAGGCCATCGACATCGCGCTTGACCACCGCCTGGGTAAAAGCAAACAGCGCCTCACGTGTGCCATTGACCGGCAGCACGTGGCGCGCCGGATCGAGCACGCCGGCCGGCAGGCCAAAGCGGCGGTTACACCAGTTAGCGATGGCTTCACGCAGCGCCGGGATGCCCAGGGTGGTCGGGTAGACCGCAAGCTGGTCGAGGTTCGCGCGCAACGCCTCGGCGACAAATTCCGGCGAGCGGTGTTTCGGCTCACCGATCGACAGGGCAATCGGGCTCTTGCCGGCGGGAGCCTGTAGGGCGCCCAGCAGTGCGCGGAGCTTTTCGAACGGGTAGGGCTGCAGCTGGTTTAACGCGTCGTTCATTGTTGCTTCCTGAGGTCTGCCAGCGCCCGCATCCAGGATGGCGGGCGGCTCAAGGGTAATAAGGGGCTTTAAATAACGATTCGGCTTGGTTCGGCCTGTGTGCCTGGGGCATCGGACAGTTGCGCAACCATGGTTTCCTGCAGGCGCATGCACAGCTCGGGGTCGGACAGCGGCTGGTTGTGCGCATCGGTGACGAAGAACACGTCTTCCACTCGCTCGCCCAGAGTGGCGATCTTGGCATTCTGCAGCGACAGGTCGAAGTCGAGGAAAATCCGCCCGATTCGCGCCAGCAGGCCTGGTCTATCCGGTGCGGTGACTTCGAGGATGGTCACTGGTCGGTGCGCATCGTTATGAATGGTCACTTGCGGCGCAAAAGCAAAGTGCTTGAGCTGGCGCGGTACCCGGCGTTGGATAATGGCCGGGTAGTCGTCTGGGTTCTTCAATGCGTCGACCAAGCCCTGGCGAATCTCTTTGATCCGCACTGGGTTCTCGCCAATCGAGCCGCCTTCGCCTTCGAGCACGATGTAGGTGTCGAGGGTGAACTGGCTGGTGGAGGTGAGAATCCGCGCGTCATGGATGTTCAGGTTGAGCTGGGCCATGGCCGCCACGGTCACGGCAAAGAAGTCGTGCTGATCCTGGGCGTAGATGAAGATCTGCGTGCCACCTTCAAACTCGCGCTGGGTGGTTTCCTTGATCAGTACCAACGGCTCGCTGTTGTTGCCGTGTTGCAGGATCGCTTCGCTGTGCCAGGCCACATCCGATGCCGTGTGGCGCAGGAAGTAGTCGTCACCCAGTTGCGACCAGAGTTGCTCGGCATCATCCGGGTCGGTGCCGCCGCGCACCAGTATGTCCAGAGCGGCGATCTGCGTCAGTCGTATCTGCTCTTCGCGGTCCAGTGGGTTTTCCAGGCCGCGGCGCAGCGCACGCTTGGTCTCGGTATACAGCTGGCGCAGCAGGCTGGCGCGCCAGGAATTCCAAAGGCTGGGGTTGGTGGCGTTGATGTCGGCCACGGTCAGCACGTAGAGGTAATCCAGACGGGTTTGGTCGCCGACCAGGCGGGCGAAATCGAAGATCACCTGTGGGTCGGATAAATCCTTGCGCTGCGCTGTGGTGGACATCACCAGGTGGTGTTGCACCAGCCAGACGATCAGCTTGGAGTCCCAGTTTGGCAGCTGGTGGCGTACACAGAAGGCTTCGGCATCCACTGCGCCGAGTTCCGAATGGTCGCCGCCACGGCCTTTGCCGATGTCGTGGTAAAGCCCGGCCATATAGATCAGCTCGGGCTTGGGCAGCTTGTCGATCAGTTTGCTGGCCAGGGGGAATTTTTCCGCCAGCTCGGTCCACTTGAACTTACGCAGGTGCTTGATCAGGTTCAGGGTGTGCGCATCGACCGTATAGATGTGGAAAAGGTCGTGCTGCATCTGCCCGACAATATGACCGAATTCCGGCAGGTACAGGCCGAGGATGCCGTAACGGTTCATCCGGCGCAGGTTGCGGTGAATGCCCTGCGGGCTTTTGAACAGTTCAACGAACAGGCTGGTGTTGCGGATGTCACGGCGGAAATCATCGTCGATCAGGTGACGGTGCTCGCGCAGCAGGCGAATGCTGTTGGCGCACACGCCTTTGATGTCGGGGTGCTGCGCCATCAGCACGAAGATTTCCATGATGGCAAACGGCGTACGCTTGAAGACGTTGGGATGCGCGACCTCGATATAGCCATCACGCAGCAGGAAACGACTGTTAAGCGGCGTGGCCTGGCCAATTTCGCCGGCGTTGAGGATTTGCTCTTCGAAGTGCTGGACGATCAGATCGCTCAATTCGGCGATCGCCATCACCACGCGGTAGTACTTCTGCATAAAGCGCTCAATGGCGCGCTTGCTGTCGCTGTCTTCGTAACCCAGTAGGGCCGCTACCTTACTCTGGTGGTCAAACAGTAGGCGGTCTTCGGCGCGCCCTGCGAGCATGTGCAGTGCGTAGCGCACCTTCCAGAGGAATTCCTGGCTGGAGGCGAGCAGGGCGTATTCGCTTTCCAGCAAAAAGCCCTGGCCGACCATGGCGTGCAGGTTCAGCGTGCCGAAATGCCGGCGTGCGACCCAAAGAATGGTCTGGATATCGCGCAGGCCGCCGGGCGAACCTTTGACGTTGGGTTCCAGGTTGTATTCGGTGTCGTTGTATTTGCCGTGACGGGCGCGCTGCTCTTTGTGCTTGGCCAGGAAGAACTGCTTGCTTGGCCACATCTGCTCGGTGTTGGTGACCGCCTGCATGCGCTGACGCAGGCGCTCAGGGCCGGCGATGGTGCGGCTTTCCATCAGGTTGGTGATCACCGTGAGGTCGGCGCGGGCTTCTTCGGCGCACTCATCCACACTGCGCACGCTTTGCCCGACTTCCAGGCCGATATCCCAGAGCAGGGTAAGGAAGCGCTCGATGGGCTCGCGGAAGGTTTCGTGGTCAGCGTTATCGAGCAGGATCAGCAGGTCGATATCGGAGAAAGGGTGCAGTTCGCCGCGACCGTAGCCGCCGACTGCGAGCAGGGCGATATCGGCGTCTTCACTCCAGGACAGACGATCCCAGGCCTCGCGCAGTATCTGGTCGACAAACCAGGCGCGGTCCTCGACCAGGCGGCGTACATCGCGGCCACTGGTGAAACGCCCGTCGAGCACTTCGCGGGCGTGGCGAATGGCCTTTTTGAACGCCGCAATAGGACTGGCCTTGAGGGCCAGTTCCGCCTGGAACTGGCCGCGGTCGAACAGCTCGGGATCTACCTGCGGCATTGCAGCCTTCCTTTTATCTATAAAGCAGACTCAGCGAGCGGCTCAGGCCGATGTACGGGCGATGGTGTCATCACTGCGCAGGGTGAAGATCTCGTAGCCATCAGCGGTCACCAGAATGGTGTGCTCCCACTGGGCGGAGAGCTTGCGGTCCTTGGTGATCGCGGTCCAGCCGTCACCCAGGGTGCGGGTTTCCGGTCGGCCTTGGTTGATCATCGGCTCGATGGTGAAGGTCATGCCTTCCTTCAGTTCCATACCAGTGCCGGCGCGGCCGTAGTGCAGCACTTGCGGCTCTTCATGGAACACGGCGCCGATACCGTGGCCGCAGTATTCGCGGACCACGGAGAAACCGTTCTTCTCGGCGTGCTTCTGAATCACTTCGCCGATGTCGCCCAGGCGCGTACCGGGTTTGACCAGCTCGATACCTTTATACATGCACTCCTGGGTGATCTTGGCCAGGCGCTCGGCCCACTCTGGCACTTTGCCGACCATGAACATCTTGCTGGTATCGCCGTGGTAGCCATCTTTGATCACGGTGATATCAATGTTGATCACGTCGCCTTCTTTCAGCGGCTTGTCATTTGGGATGCCGTGGCAGACCACGTGGTTGACCGAAGTGCAGATCGACTTAGGGAAACCTTTGTAATTGAGCGGCGCAGGGATGGCCTGTTGCACGTTGACAATATAGTCATGGCAGATGCGATCAAGCTCTTCGGTGGTGACGCCGGGCTTGACGTGTTCGCCAATCATTTCCAGAACTTCGGCAGCCAAGCGACCGGCTACGCGCATTTTCTCGATTTCGTCGGGCGTTTTGATGGTGACGGTCATGTGCGGCTCTCGAACGCGAACAGAAAGGGCGACATCTTAACAGCTACAAGTCGCCAGCCATAAGCGCTACGTTAAACCTGCGGCTAACTTGGCTGCATATCTTGTTGTCTGTGAGTAGCTTGGTCCTGACTTTTATGATATAAAACGCGCCGCTTTACGGGCTGTGTGCCCGAAAGCTTAAACCCACACACGTATCGACACGGTTTCCTGGGTGCCTTGCGACAAGTTCGCCAGGTTGGAGATCGGGATGCGTGGAGGCCTAACCCGACTTATCAAGGAACTATCATGTCCCAAGTCAACATGCGCGATATGCTGAAGGCCGGTGTGCACTTCGGCCACCAGACCCGTTACTGGAACCCGAAAATGGGCAAGTACATTTTCGGCGCGCGCAACAAGATCCACATCATCAACCTTGAAAAAACCCTGCCAATGTTCAACGAAGCACTGTCCTTCGTTGAGAAACTGGCTTCGGGCAAAAACAAGATTCTGTTCGTGGGCACCAAGCGTTCCGCTGGCAAGATCGTTGCTGAAGAAGCAGCACGTTGCGGTTCGCCGTACGTCGACCATCGCTGGTTGGGCGGCATGCTGACCAACTACAAAACCATCCGCGCCTCGATCAAGCGTCTGCGTGATCTGGAAGTTCAGTCTCAGGACGGTACTTTCGCCAAGCTGACCAAGAAAGAAGCCCTGATGCGCACCCGTGATCTGGAAAAACTGGATCGCAGCCTGGGTGGTATCAAGGACATGGGCGGTCTGCCAGACGCTCTGTTCGTGATCGACGTTGACCACGAGCGCATTGCTATCACCGAAGCCAACAAGCTGGGTATCCCAGTTATCGGCATCGTCGATACCAACAGCAGCCCTGAAGGCGTTGACTACATCATCCCAGGTAACGATGACGCCATTCGCGCCATCCAGCTGTACATGGGTGCAATGGCTGACTCGGTAATCCGTGGTCGCACCAACGCTAACGGCGGCGCCGACGAGTTCGTTGAGCAAGCCCCGGCTGCAGAAACTGCTGAAGGCTAAGTAAAACGCGCTTAGCGTTTGCTTAGTTCGCAAAAAGGGGGCTTAGCCCCCTTTTTGCCACCTTGAAAACCATCGTCGACGTGCAGTTGCAATCGTTTCTGGTCATTGTCGGCAATGCGTTACGAATTGAGCGCCCGTTTTCGCGGGTGGAATGGTTAACAACCTATCCAGAGGATTTTGAAATGGCAGAAATTACTGCAGCGTTGGTTAAAGAACTGCGTGAGCGTACTGGCGAAGGCATGATGGATTGCAAGAAGGCCTTGACCAAGGCTGGCGGCGACATCGAAAAAGCCATCGACGACATGCGTGCTTCCGGCGCGATCAAAGCTGCCAAGAAAGCCGGCAACGTGGCTGCTGAAGGCGCTATCAGCATCAAGGAAGATGGCAAGACTGCCGTCATTCTCGAGGTCAACTCGCAGACCGACTTCCTGGCTCTGCAGGACGATTTCAAGAACTTCGTTGCTGCCAGCGTCGAGAAAGCCTTTGCTGACAAGATGACCGAAGTTGAGCCGCTGATCGCTGCTCAAGAAGAAGCCCGTCTGGCCCTGGTTGCCAAAACTGGCGAGAACGTCAATATCCGTCGTCTGGCGCGTATTGAAGGTGACGTTCTGGGTTCTTACCTGCACGGTAACAAGATCGGTGTTGTGGTTGTGCTCAAGGGCGGCACCGTCGACCTGGCCAAAGACATCGCCATGCACGTAGCTGCAAGCAACCCTGAATTCCTGCTGCCGTCGGAAGTTTCCGCTGAAGCCATCGAGCGCGAGAAAGCCGTGTTCGTCAGCCTCAACGAAGACAAGATCAAGGGCAAGCCGGCCGAAATCGTCGAGAAGATGGTTGCTGGTCGTATCCAGAAGTTCCTGGCTGAAGCCAGCCTGGTTGAGCAAGCCTTCGTTAAGGATCCGGAAATCAAGGTCGGTGCACTGGCCAAGAAAGCCGGTGCTGAAATCGTTTCCTTCACCTACTTCAAGGTTGGCGAAGGCATCGAGAAGCCGGTCGACAACTTTGCTGAAGAAGTTGCTGCGCAAGTAGCTGCTGCCAGCAAGCAGTAAGACGGCTAACTGCTGTTGCCCCGAAGAGGCTGCCCGCTAACGCGCGCGGCCTCTTTGTCAAATTGAGGGCACAGCTAAGCTGTGGAGTGGTTGGTGCTTTGGCACCAATGACTCAGGGCGCTGTCGAAGCGCTCGATAAAAGCGAACCGAAGGTTTGCACAGAATTCAAACGCCGCAGGAGAGACTCGCAATGGCTCAGCAGATGAGTGGTCGTCAACCGCGCTACAAGCGCATTCTGCTCAAACTTAGCGGCGAGGCCCTGATGGGGTCGGAAGATTTTGGCATCGATCCCAAGGTGCTGGACCGCATGGCGCTGGAAGTCGGTCAGTTGGTCGGTATCGGTGTACAGGTCGGTCTGGTTATCGGTGGTGGCAACCTGTTCCGTGGCGCGGCGCTCAGCGCGGCAGGTATGGATCGGGTAACCGGCGACCATATGGGCATGCTGGCCACCGTGATGAACGCCTTGGCCATGCGCGACGCGCTGGAACGTTCGAATATTCCGGCCATCGTCATGTCGGCCATTTCCATGGTTGGCGTGACTGATCACTACGACCGGCGCAAGGCGCTGCGTCATCTGAAGACCGGTGAGGTGGTGATTTTCGCCGCTGGCACTGGTAATCCATTCTTTACCACCGACTCGGCTGCCTGCCTGCGCGCCATCGAAATTGATGCCGACGTGGTGCTCAAGGCGACCAAGGTGGATGGTGTGTACACTGCCGATCCATTCAAAGACCCGCATGCCGAGAAGTTCGATCGCCTGACCTACGATGAGGTGCTCGACCGCAAGCTGGGCGTAATGGACCTGACGGCCATCTGCCTGTGCCGCGACCATAATATGCCGCTGCGCGTTTTCAACATGAACAAGCCTGGTGCCCTGCTGAACGTTGTAGTCGGCGGCGCTGAAGGCACTCTGATTGAGGAAGATAAACATGATCAATGAGATCAAGAAAGACGCCCAAGTGCGTATGCAAAAGAGCCTGGAATCACTGGTTCATGCCTTCAGCCGAATCCGTACCGGTCAGGCCCACCCAAGCATCCTCGGTGGCGTGATGGTGCCTTACTACGGCTCCGACACCCCGCTGAACCAAGTAGCTAACGTCACCGTCAAGGACGCCCGTACCCTGCAGGTTGTAGCCTTCGAGCGCAACATGCTGTCTGCTGTCGATAAGGCGATCCAGAGCTCCGGCCTGGGCTTCAACCCGACCAATCTGGGTGAGCTGCTGCTGATCTCCATGCCGGCGCTGACCGAAGAAACCCGTAAGGGCTTCACCAAGCAGGCGCGTGATGCGGCTGAAGATGGTCGTGTGGCGGTGCGCAATATTCGTCGTGACGCCCTGAGCCAGTTGAAAGACCTGGTCAAGGAGAAGGAAATCAGCGAAGACGAAGAGCGCCGTGCAGCCGACGAAATCCAGAAGCTGACCGACAAGTTTGTCGCGGAAATCGAAGTGGCAGTGAAGCAGAAAGAAGCGGATCTGATGGCCGTTTAACGGCCAGGATATCGTCATGGAAAAGACCAAAGACGGTAGTCCGTTCGCCGTGCCACGGCATGTGGCGATCATCATGGACGGTAACAATCGCTGGGCGAAGAAGCGTCTGCTGCCCGGCGTAGCCGGTCATAAAGCCGGTGTCGATGCGGTGCGTGCGGTGATCGAGGTGTGCGCCGAGGCGGGCGTCGAGGTGCTGACGCTGTTCGCCTTCTCCAGTGAAAACTGGCAGCGCCCGGCCGAGGAAGTCAGTGCGCTGATGGAGCTGTTCCTCAGTGCGCTGCGCCGCGAGGCGAAGAAACTCAATGCCAATGACATCAGCCTGCGCATCATTGGTGATCGCTCACGCTTTCACCCTGAGTTGCAGGCCGCGATGCGTGAGGCTGAAGCGCAGACTGCTGGCGACAAACGCTTTGTCCTGCAGGTGGCGGCCAACTATGGCGGTCAGTGGGATATCGCTCAGGCTGCTCAGCGCCTGGCCCGTGAAGTTCAAGGCGGCCATTTGCGCGCCGAAGACATCACCCCCGAGTTGCTGCAAAGCTGTCTGGTAACTGGCGATTTGCCGCTGCCGGATCTGTGCATTCGCACCGGTGGCGAACACCGCATCAGTAATTTCCTGCTCTGGCAGCTGGCTTACACCGAGCTGTATTTCTCCGACCTGTTTTGGCCGGATTTCAAACACGACGCCATGCGCAAAGCCTTGGCCGATTTTGCTAGCCGCCAGCGTCGCTTTGGGAAAACCAGCGATCAGGTGGCTGCTGAGGCCCGTAGCTGATGCTCAAACAACGAATTATCACCGCGCTGGTGCTGTTGCCATTCGCCCTGGGTGGCTTCTTTCTGCTCAATGGCGCGCTGTTTGCGCTGTTTATCGGCGCGGTGGTCAGTCTGGGTGCCTGGGAATGGGCGCGTCTGGCAGGCTTTACTGCGCAGGTGCAGCGCGTGGCCTACGCCGCGCTGGTGGCCGCGCTGTTGTTCGGTTTGTATTTGCTGCCCGCCTTGGCGCCTTGGGTGCTGTTGCTTGGGGTTGTCTGGTGGGTAGTCGCAACCTTTCTGGTGTTGGGTTATCCAGCCAGCAGCCGTTACTGGGCTCAGGCTCCGGTGAGATTGCTGATTGGCTTGTTGATTCTGCTGCCAGCCTGGCAGGGCCTGGTGCTGTTCAAGCAGTGGCCTGAGGCGAATTGGCTGATTCTGGCGGTGATGGTGCTGGTGTGGGGGGCGGATATCGGCGCCTATTTCGCCGGTCGGCGCTTCGGCAAACGTAAGCTGGCCCCGCAGGTGAGTCCCGGTAAAAGCTGGGAGGGGGTATTCGGTGGCCTGCTGGCGACCCTGCTGATCTGTGTGGGCGTGGCGATTTACCGTGACTGGTCGTTTGCCAGTCTGTTGCTGGGCTTGATCGGCACCGCCGTGGTGGTGTTGATCTCGGTGGTCGGTGATCTGACCGAAAGCATGTTCAAGCGCCAATCCGGAGTTAAGGACAGCAGTAATCTGCTGCCTGGCCACGGCGGTGTGCTGGATCGTATCGACAGCCTGACGGCGGCGATTCCTGTATTCGCCGCGCTGCTATGGCTGGCGGGTTGGGGCGCGCTGTGAGTCATCCGCAGCAGATTACCGTGCTTGGCGCGACCGGCTCGATCGGTCTGAGCACCCTTGATGTCATCGCCCGCCATCCAGAGCGTTATCAAGTCTTTGCGCTATCTGGCTTCAGTCGTCTGACTGAGCTGGAGGCGTTGTGCATGATCTACCGTCCACGCTTTGCTGTGGTGCCGCAGGCTCTGGATGCCCGCCACCTGCAAGAAGGTCTGCGTGCAGCTGGTCTAGCTACTCACGTGCTGCATGGCCCCGAGGGGCTGTGTGAAGTGGCAGCGCATCCTGAAGTGGATGCGGTGATGGCTGCCATCGTCGGCGCTGCCGGTTTGCCGCCGACCTTGGCAGCCGTTGAGGCTGGCAAGAAGGTGCTGCTGGCCAATAAAGAAGCCCTGGTGATGTCGGGCGCGCTGTTTATGCAGGCTGTGCGTAAAAGCGGTGCTGTGCTGTTGCCGATCGACAGTGAGCACAATGCGATTTTCCAGTGCCTGCCGGGTGACTACGCTCGCGGCCTACAGCAAGTCGGTGTGCGGCGTATTCTGTTGACCGCCTCGGGCGGGCCATTTCGCGAAATGCCGCTGGAACAGTTGCATGCGGTCACCCCCGAGCAGGCGTGCGCGCACCCCAATTGGTCGATGGGGCGCAAAATCTCGGTCGATTCGGCGAGCATGATGAACAAAGGCCTGGAGCTGATCGAGGCCTGTTGGTTGTTTGATGCCACTCCGGCGCAAATTGAAGTGGTGGTGCATCCGCAGAGCGTGATCCATTCGCTGGTCGATTATGTCGACGGTTCGGTGCTGGCCCAATTGGGCAATCCGGATATGCGTACGCCGATCAGTCATGCTCTGGCCTGGCCGGAGCGAATCGACTCGGGTGTTGCGCCGCTGGATCTGTTCGCGATTGCTCGGTTGGACTTCCAGGCGCCTGACGAACAGCGCTTTCCTTGTCTGCGCCTGGCGCGTGAGGCTGCACAAGCCGGCGGTACCGCGCCAGCCATGCTCAATGCGGCCAATGAAGTGGCGGTTGCGGCCTTTCTTGAGCGACGCATCCGCTTTCCCGAGATCGCGAGTATCATCGAAGACGTTTTGCACACTGAGCCCGCCCTGGCGGTTGAGAGCCTGGATACGGTGCTGGCTGCAGATGGTCGGGCCCGCTATCTGGCCGAACAATGGCTGAGTCGGCGCTGATCGCCGACGCGGAGAAGTTTGATGAGTGCGCTTTATATGTTGGTCGGCACCCTGGTTGCACTGGGTGTGCTGGTAACCATCCACGAATATGGGCACTTCTGGGTCGCCCGCCGTTGTGGCGTCAAGGTGCTGCGGTTTTCCGTAGGCTTTGGCAGCCCGTTGCTGCGTTGGCATGACCGCCAGGGAACCGAGTTTGTCGTGGCCGCCATCCCGCTGGGCGGTTATGTGAAGATGCTCGATGAGCGCGAAGGCGATGTGCCGCCGGAGCTGCTTGATCAGTCGTTCAATCGCAAGTCAGTCCAGCAGCGTATTGCCATCGTGGCGGCTGGTCCGGTAGCGAATTTCCTCCTAGCGCTACTGTTCTTCTGGGTTGTGGCGATGCTGGGCAGCCAGCAGGTGCGCCCGGTTATTGGCGCGGTCGAAGCGGGCAGTCTGGCCGATGTCGCTGGTTTGCAGGTCGGGCAGGAGATTGTTGCGGTTGATGGCGAGCCCACCACCGGCTGGGCTTCGGTAAATCTGCAGCTGGTTAGTCGGCTGGGTGAAAGTGGTCGGCTGGATCTAGCGGTACGCGAGCCGGGCTCCTCGGTCGACAGTCCTCGGCAGATCGTCCTGGATAACTGGCTGCGCGGTGTCGATGAGCCCGATCCCATCTCCTCATTGGGTATTCGTCCTTGGCGTCCGGCTCTGCAGCCGGTGCTGGCGCAGCTTGATCCTGAAGGTCCGGCATTTGCTGCGGGCTTGCAGGTTGGCGATCGCCTGCTTGCGCTCGACGGTCAGTCTTTGGCCGATTGGCAGCAGCTGGTGGATCAAGTGCGTGGCTTACCGGGTAAAAAGATTAGTTTGCGGGTAGAGCGCCAAGGTCAGCAGCTGGATGTGCCGTTGACTCTGGCCGCTCGCGGTGAAGCTGAGGCGCTCAGTGGTTACCTGGGTGCTGGTGTTGCGGGTGGCGAATGGCCGCCTGAGATGTTGCGCGAAGTCAGCTATGGCCCATTAGAAGCCATCGCCGAAGGTGCCAAAAACACCTGGACAATGAGCGTTCTGACCCTTAATTCACTGAAGAAAATGCTGTTTGGCGAGCTCTCGGTAAAAAACTTGAGCGGGCCGATAACCATTGCTAAAGTGGCGGGCGCTTCTGCTGAGTCAGGTTTGAGTGATTTTCTTAAATTTCTCGCCTACTTAAGCATTAGTCTGGGGGTTCTTAATTTGTTGCCTATCCCCGTGCTGGATGGGGGGCATCTGCTTTTTTATCTGGTCGAGTGGGTGCGTGGTCGCCCGCTGTCGGAACGGATACAGGGTTGGGGGATGCAGATCGGCATCAGTTTGGTCATCGGGGTGATGCTACTGGCCCTGGTAAACGACTTGGGTCGTCTGTAACCGCTGCTGAATTACGCTCTCGGTACGAACAATACGTGTCGCACTAAGCGGCAGATTTTTTATTGTCAGTTGGAATAAGAAAGGACTTCATGAAACGTCTGCTGCTACCTGCGGTGCTTGCCGCACTGATGATCACCGAAGTTCACGCCGAGTCCTTCACCATCTCCGATATCCGGGTCACCGGTCTGCAGCGCGTTTCCGCGGGTAGCGTATTCGGTGCCCTGCCACTTAATGTGGGCGCGCAAGCCGATGACCGTTCGCTGGTTGAGGCGACCCGCGAGCTGTTCAAAACCGGCTTTTTCCAAGACATTCAGCTCGGTCGCGATGGCGACGTACTGGTTGTGACCGTGGTTGAGCGTCCGTCGATTTCCAGTATCGAAATCGAAGGCAACAAGGCCATCACCAGCGAAGACTTGCTCAAAGGTCTCAATCAGTCCGGTCTGTCTGAAGGTGAGATTTTCCAGCGCGCAACCCTTGAAGGTGTGCGTAATGAGCTGCAACGTCAATACGTTGCGCAGGGGCGCTATTCCGCCGAAATCGAAGCCGAAGTGATTCCGCAGCCGCGCAACCGCGTAGCGCTAAAGATCAATATCAATGAAGGCTCGGTTGCTGCGATTCAGCATATCAACGTAGTAGGTAACTCGGTCTTTGCTGATGAGGATCTGATTGACCTGTTTGAGCTGAAGACCACTAACTGGCTGTCCTTCTTCAAGAATGATGACAAGTACGCCCGTGAGAAACTTTCCGGCGACTTGGAGCGCCTGCGTTCTTACTACCTGGATCGCGGCTATATCAACATGGATATCAGCTCAACCCAGGTATCCATTACCCCAGACAAAAAACACGTCTATGTCACCGTCAACGTTGATGAAGGCGAGAAGTACACCGTGCGTGAGGTCAAACTCAGCGGTGAACTGAAGGTTCCGGAAGAAGATGTGCGGGCCCTGCTGCTGGTTCAGGAAGGTCAGGTGTTCTCGCGCAAAGTGATGACCACCACGTCCGAACTGATCACCCGCCGTCTGGGTAATGAAGGTTATACCTTTGCCAACGTTAACGGCGTACCAGAAGCCCATGATGACGGCACTGTGTCGATTACCTTTGTGGTTGACCCGGGCAAGCGTGCTTACGTTAACCGCATCAACTTCCGTGGTAACACCAAGTCGGAAGACGAAGTGCTGCGCCGCGAAATGCGTCAGATGGAAGGTGGTTGGGCTTCGACGTACCTGATCGATCAGTCCAAGACCCGTCTGGAACGTCTGGGCTACTTCAAGGAAGTTAACGTCGAAACCCCACAGGTGCCAGGCACCGATGACCAGGTTGACGTCAACTACAGCGTGGAAGAGCAGGCTTCTGGCTCCATCACCGCCAGCGTTGGTTTTGCCCAGAACGCCGGTCTGATTCTCGGTGGCTCGATTACCCAGAACAACTTCCTGGGTACGGGTAACAAGGTCAGCGTCGGTTTGACTCGCAGCGAGTATCAGAGCAACTACAACTTTGGTTTTGTTGACCCCTACTGGACGCCAGATGGCGTTAGCTTGGGCTACAACGCCTTCTTCCGTGAAACCGATTACGACGAACTGAACACCGATGTGTCCAGCTACTCGGTGGATAGCTACGGCGTGGGCGCCAGTATCGGCTATCCAATCAGTGATACTTCGCGCCTGACCTATGGTCTGACCGTGCAGAACGACAGCATCGGTACTGGTGTGTATACGGTTGATGAGATTTTCAACTTTATCGAGCAAGAGGGGGACAGTTATCTGAACCTCAAAGCATCGGTTGGTTGGTCTGAGTCGACACTGAACCGCGGCGTACTCGCTAACCGTGGCCATTCTCAAAGTTTGGTCTTTGAAACCACGGTGCCGGGCAGTGATCTGTCGTTCTTCAAGGTGGATTACCGAGGCCAGGTCTTCAAACCGCTGACCGACACCTATACCCTGCGTCTGCACAGCCAGCTGGGTTATGGTGAGAGTTACGGTTCTACCTCTGATCTGCCGTTCTATGAACACTACTATGCCGGTGGTTTTAACTCGGTACGTGGCTTTAAGGACAGCAGCCTGGGGCCGCGCAGCACGCCTAGCCGCGGCATCAATCCTGGTACAGCCTTCGATCCTGACCAAGACCCACTGCCCTTTGGTGGCAACGTACTGATTCAAGGTGGTGCTGAGCTGTTGTTCCCTATGCCTTTCGTGAAAGATCAACGCTCTCTGCGCACTGCGCTGTTCTGGGACGTGGGTAACGTCTTCGACACCAACTGTGGCAAGTCCCAGGAAGAGTGCGGCAGCATTGATCCAGGCAACTTGGCTAGCTCTGTGGGTGTTGGTTTGACGTGGATCACAGCCCTGGGGCCGTTGAGCTTCAGCTTGGCCATGCCAATCATCAAACCGGATGATGCTGATACGCAGATTTTCCAGTTCTCTCTCGGTCAGACGTTCTAAGCGTCGGATTTTTGAATACCAACAGTTTTGCAGGAGTTGCACAGTGCGTAAGTTGACTCAACTGGTTTTGTTAAGTGTTGCCCTGCTGGCAACCCCGGCTTTTGCCGAGATGAAAGTAGCGGTACTGAACTACCAAATGGCCTTGCTCGAATCTGACGCTGCCAAGCGTTACGCCGTGGATGCCGAGAAGAAATTCGGCCCGCAGTTGAACAAGCTGAAAACCCTGGAAAGCGACGCCAAGCGCATTCAGGATCGTCTGGTTAAAGACGGCGAAAAAATGCAGACCGCTGAGCGCGAGCGCCTGGAGCTTGAATTCAAGCAAAAAGCTCGTGACTTCCAGTTCCAGTCCAAGGAACTGAATGAGTCCAAGGCCGTGGCTGATCGTGAAATGCTGAAAAAGCTCAAGCCGAATCTGGATAAGGCCGTGGAAGAAGTGATCAAGACCGGTAACTTCGACCTGGTGCTGGAGCGCGGTGCGGTGATTGATGTCAAACCTCAGTTCGACATCACCCGCCAGGTTATCGAGCGCATGAATCAGCTGCGCTGATCATGAGTGCAACGGTTTATACCCTTGGCCAGTTGGCCGAGCGTCTGGGCGCTACCTTGCGTGGCGACACAGGCAAGCCGATCAGCGGCTTGGCTACCTTGCAGGAAGCCGGCGCTGATCAGCTGAGTTTTCTCGCCAATGCGCAGTACCGCAAGTTTCTCTCGGGCTGCCAGGCTGGCGCGGTGCTGTTGACTGCGGCTGATGCCGAAGGCTATGCCGGCAATGCGTTGGTCGTTGCTAATCCCTATCTGGCCTACGCCGAACTTTCCCATCTGTTTGACCGCAAGCCTCAGGCTTTGCCTGGCGTGCACCCCACTGCTGTGGTGGCTGCGGATGCGCAGATTGATGCGACTGCCAGTGTCGGCGCCTATGCAGTGATCGAGAGTGGCGCGCAGATCGCTGTTGGCGTAACCATCGGCGCGCAGTGCGTTGTCGGCGCGCGTTCGGTGATTGGTGAGGGCGGCTGGTTGGCTCCACGCGTGACGCTGTATCACGACGTGCGGATCGGCAAACGTGTGGTTATTCAATCTGGCGCGGTGATCGGCGGTGAGGGCTTCGGCTTTGCCAACGAGAAGGGCGTGTGGCAAAAGATCGCGCAGATCGGTGGGGTGACTATCGGTGATGACGTCGAGATAGGTGCCAATACCACCGTTGACCGTGGCGCTCTGTCGGACACGCTGATTGGTAATGGGGTCAAGCTGGATAACCAGATCATGATCGCGCACAACGTTCAGATCGGCGACAACACGGCCATGGCCGGTTGTGCGGGGATTTCCGGCAGTACCAAGATTGGCAAGAACTGCATGATCGCCGGTGGTGTGGGCATGGTTGGGCACATCGAGGTGTGCGACAACGTATTTGTCACCGGTATGACCATGGTCACCCGCTCGATCACTGAGCCGGGGTCCTATTCCTCGGGTACCGCCATGCAGCCAGCGGCTGAATGGCGCAAGAGCGCAGCACGGATTCGTCAGTTGGATGATATGGCGCGCCGCCTGCAACAGTTGGAAAAGCAGCTGGCGGCCGTGACCCCAACCGCCGACACTTCATCTGATGCCTGAGCCGGTGTTTGCCGGCTTCTCTTTTTTCTCTTACAGGCTTCTCTGCACATGATGGACATTAACCAGATTCGCGAATACTTGCCGCACCGCTACCCGTTCCTCTTGGTGGACCGCGTGGCTGAGCTGGATATTGAAGGCAAGCGAATTCGCGCCTACAAGAATGTCAGCATCAATGAGCCGTTTTTCAACGGGCATTTCCCTGAGCACCCGATTATGCCGGGCGTGTTGATCATTGAAGCGATGGCTCAAGCAGCTGGGATTCTCGGTTTCAAGATGATGGACCTGAAGCCCTCTGATGGCACCCTGTATTACTTTGTCGGCTCCGACAAGCTACGCTTTCGCCAGCCAGTGGTGCCGGGTGATCAACTGATCCTTGAAGCCCGCTATCTGAGCAGTAAGCGCAGCATCTGGAAGTTCGAGTGCAAGGCCAGCGTCGACGGCAAGGAAGTCTGCTCGGCAGAAATCATCTGTGCGGAACGCAAGCTATGAGTTTGATTGACCCTCGCGCCATCATCGATCCTAGCGCCAAGTTGGCTGACGACGTCGTCGTCGGCCCTTGGTCGATAGTTGGGGCCGATGTAGAAATTGGCGAGGGTACAGTGATCGGCCCCCATGTGATTCTCAAGGGGCCGACGCGGATCGGTAAACACAACCGCATCTATCAGTTCTCTTCGGTGGGTGAAGACACGCCTGATCTTAAGTACCAGGGTGAGGCGACTCGACTGGTCATTGGCGACCATAACGTGATCCGCGAGGGTGTCACCATCCACCGCGGCACCGTGCAGGATCGCAGCGAAACCACCCTGGGTGACCACAACCTGATCATGGCCTATGCCCACATCGGCCATGACAGCGTGATCGGCAACCATTGCATCCTAGTCAACAACACTGCGCTGGCCGGGCATGTGTGGGTCGATGACTGGGCGATTCTCTCCGGCTATACCCTGGTTCATCAGTTCTGCCGTATCGGTGCGCACAGCTTTTCCGGCATGGGCACTGCGATTGGCAAAGATGTTCCGGCGTTTGTCACCGTTTTTGGCAACCCGGCCGAAGCGCGCAGCATGAACTTCGAGGGCATGCGCCGCCGTGGTTTCAGCAGCGATGCGATTGCCGCCTTGCGTCGCGCCTACAAGATCGTCTATCGCCAGGGACTTACGGTTGAGCAGGCGATGGGCGAGCTGGCCGAGTCGTCCGCAGAATTTCCAGAAGTCGCGATCTTCCGCGATTCCATTCAGGCTTCAAGCCGCGGCATTACCCGATAATTTATGACTGACCTGATGCGTGTCGCGCTGGTCGCTGGCGAGGCGTCTGGCGATATTCTCGGTGCGGGCCTGATGCAGGCCCTCAAAGCCCAATACCCACAGATCGAATTTATCGGTGTCGGTGGCCCGCTGATGCAGGCCCAGGGGCTGAATTCCTATTTCCCGATGGAGCGTCTGTCGGTGATGGGCCTGGTCGAGGTTCTGGGCCGTTTGCCTGAGCTACTGTCACGGCGCAAGCGCCTGATCAACACCCTGATCGAGGCCAAACCGGACGTATTTATCGGCATCGATGCGCCGGATTTCAATCTGACCCTTGAGCTCAAGTTGCGTCAGGCGGGCATCAAGACCGTGCATTACGTCAGCCCGTCCGTATGGGCCTGGCGGCAGAAGCGTGTGCTGAAGATTCGCGAGGCCTGCGACCTGATGCTGACCCTGTTCCCGTTTGAGGCGCAGTTCTATCAGGATCATCAGGTGCCGGTGCGCTTTGTCGGCCATCCGCTGGCCGATACCATCCCGCAGCAGGCGGATCGTGCTGCTGCCCGTGAGGCGCTGAATTTGGCACAGGATCAGCCGGTGGTCGCCCTGATGCCGGGCAGCCGTGGCGGCGAAGTGTCGCGCCTGGGCAGCCTGTTTCTCGATGCCGCCGTGCGGTTGCGCACCTTGCGCCCTGGTATCCAGTTTGTTCTGCCGTGCTCAAGCCCGGAGCGTCGTGCGCAGCTTGAGCAGATGCTGGTTGGCCTTGATCTGCCGCTCACCTTGCTCAATGGCCGCTCCCATGAGGCGCTGGCGGCCTGTGATGCGGTGCTGATCGCCTCCGGTACGGCGACCCTTGAGGCCCTGCTGTACAAGCGGCCGATGGTGGTGGCCTACAAGGTTGCGCCGCTGACCTACCGCATCCTCAAACGCCTGGTCACCAGTGCCTATATCTCCCTGCCGAATCTGCTGGCCGAGCGTTTGCTGGTACCCGAGATGATTCAGGACGCTGCGACGCCTGAAGCATTGGCCCAGTTGCTGGCTCCGCTGCTGGATGGCGGCGAGGTGCAGACCGAAGGCTTTGATGTGATTCACCGCGCGCTGCGTCGTGACGCCTCGGTGCAAGCGGCCCAAGCTGTGCTGCAACTGACAGGGCGCGGCTGATGCAGCTCGGGCTGGATTTCACTCTGGTGCAGGAGTTGGTGGCTGGCGTCGATGAAGTCGGCCGTGGCCCGCTCTGCGGCGCGGTGGTGACGGCGGCGGTGATTCTCGATCCGGCGCGGCCGATTCTCGGCCTGAACGATTCGAAAAAGCTGACCGAGGCGCGTCGGGAGAAACTTTTCGACGAGATTCGTGAAAAAGCTCTGGCCTGGTGCATCGCCCGCGCTGAGGTCGAAGAAATCGATCAGCTGAATATCCTGCAGGCCACCATGCTGGCCATGCAGCGCGCGGTCGAGGGCTTGAGCGTCACGCCCAAGCTGGCACTGATCGATGGTAATCGCTGCCCGAAACTGCAGGTGCCCAGCGCAGCTGTGGTCAAGGGTGATAGTCAGGTGCCAGCGATTGCAGCAGCGTCGATCCTGGCCAAGGTCAGTCGTGATCGTGAGATGCAGGCGCTTGATCAGCAGTACCCCGGTTACGGCATCGCCGGCCACAAAGGCTATCCCACCCCGGTACACCTGGAAGCGCTGCGACGCCTTGGGCCAACCCCGATTCACCGGCGCTCCTTTGGTCCGGTACGTGCGTTGTTAGACGACTGACGCAACGCTTCTGAGATTCCCTCGTTATCCTGTGCCGGGTAGCGCTTGTCGCGCGCTGCTGCGGTTGTACAATCCCTGCCTTGTCGTTTTTGCGTTTTGTATAGGACTGCCATGACCCCTTCGTTCGTCCACCTGCGTTTGCACACCGAGTTTTCCCTAGTCGATGGGCTGGTGCGGGTCAAGCCACTGATCAAATCGGTGGCGGCAGCGGGAATGCCGGCGGTAGCGGTTACCGATATGAGCAATATGTGCTCGTTGGTGAAGTTCTATAAGGCGGCCATGGGCGGCGGCATCAAGCCGATCTGCGGCGCCGATATCTGGCTGGCCAGTGCCGATGAAGATGGTCCGCTGAGCCGCATGACCCTGCTGGCGATGGATGCCAAGGGCTATCGCAACCTCACTGAACTGGTCTCGCGCGGCTGGAGCGAAGGGCAGAGCAATGACCTGGTGATCATCCAGCGTGACTGGGTCAAGGAAGCGGCCGAAGGCCTTATTGCGCTCTCTGGTGCAAAAGAAGGCGAAGTCGGCCATGCCTTGCTCGATGGTGAGCCAGCGGCGGCTGAAGCCTTACTGCGCGAGTGGATGGAGGTGTTCCCCGAGCGTTTCTACTTGGAAGTGCAGCGCACCAATCGGGTCAACGACGAAGAACATCTGCACGCTGCGGTGGCCCTGGCTGACAAGGTCGGCGCGCCGCTAGTGGCGACCAACGATGTGCGCTTTATCAAGCAGGACGATTTCGCCGCCCACGAAACCCGCGTGTGCATTGGCGAAGGCCGCAGCCTGGATGACCCGCGCCGTCTGCGCACTTATTCCGATCAGCAGTATCTAAAAAGTCCGGAGGAAATGGCCGAGCTGTTCAGTGACTTGCCGGAAGCGCTGGAAAACACCATCGAGATCGCCAAGCGCTGCAATATCGAAGTGCAGCTGGGGAAATACTTCCTGCCAGATTTCCCGGTGCCGGCCGGGCTGACCATGGACGAATACTTTCGCCAGGTCTCGTTTGAGGGCTTGGAGGAACGCCTGGCTGTGCTCTGGCCAAAGGAAACCACACCCAATTACGAAGAGAAGCGTCAGGTCTACATCGACCGGCTGAATTTCGAGCTGGATATCATCATCCAGATGGGCTTCCCCGGTTACTTCCTGATCGTAATGGACTTTATCAAGTGGGCGAAGAACAACGGCGTGCCGGTGGGCCCAGGCCGTGGGTCGGGTGCCGGTTCGCTGGTGGCCTACGTACAGAAGATCACCGACCTCGACCCGCTGGCCTATGACCTGCTGTTTGAACGTTTCCTCAACCCGGAACGGGTTTCCATGCCCGACTTCGACGTCGACTTCTGCATGGATGGTCGCGACCGGGTAATCGATTACGTGGCCGAGAAGTACGGCCGTAATGCGGTGAGCCAGATCATCACCTTTGGCACCATGGCGGCCAAGGCGGTGGTGCGCGACGTGGCGCGGGCGCAGGGCAAGTCCTATGGCCTGGCCGACCGCCTGTCGAAGATGATTCCTTTCGAAGTCGGCATGACTCTGGAAAAGGCCTACGAGATGGAGGAGCCGCTGCGCGACTTCCTCAAGGTCGACGAAGACGCCCGTGAAATCTGGGAAATGTCGCTCAAGCTCGAAGGCATCTGTCGTGGTACCGGTAAGCACGCGGGCGGCGTGGTTATCGCGCCGACCAAACTTACCGACTTCTCGCCGATTGCCTGCGATGACGAGGGTGGCGGCCTGGTCACTCAGTTCGATAAGGACGACGTGGAGTCCGCGGGCCTGGTGAAGTTCGACTTCCTCGGTCTGCGTACCCTGACCATCATCAAGTGGGCAATGGAGACCATCAACCGCGAGCAGGCCAAGAAGGGCTTGCCTGATCTGAATATCGACTTTATCCCGTTGGATGACAAGCCGACGTTCAGCATGCTGCAGAAGGCCGAGACCACTGCGGTGTTCCAGCTTGAATCACGCGGCATGAAGGAGCTGATCAAAAAGCTCAAGCCGGACTGTCTGGAAGACATGATCGCTCTGGTGGCCCTGTTCCGTCCGGGGCCGTTGCAGTCGGGCATGGTGGATGACTTTATCAACCGTAAGCACGGTCGCGAGCCGATTTCCTACCCGCATCAGGACTATCAATACGCGGGTCTGGAGCCGGTGCTCAAGCCGACCTACGGCATCATCCTGTACCAGGAACAGGTGATGCAGATCGCTCAGGTCATGGCCGGCTACACCCTCGGCGGTGCAGACATGCTGCGCCGCGCTATGGGTAAGAAAAAGCCCGAGGAGATGGCCAAACAACGCGGCGGCTTTATCGAAGGCTGCGCAAACAATGGGATCGATGCGAACCTGGCGGGTAACATCTTCGATCTGGTGGAGAAGTTCGCCGGTTACGGTTTCAACAAATCTCACTCCGCGGCTTATGGCTTGCTCTCGTACCAGACGGCCTGGCTTAAGGCGCACCACTCGGCGGCCTTTATGGCGGCGGTGTTGTCGGCGGATATGCACAACACCGACAAGGTGGTCACCCTGATCGAGGAGTGCCGCAGCATGAAGCTGCGCCTCGATGCGCCGGATGTGAACATCTCCGAGTTCAAGTTCACGGTTAACAACGAAGGCTGGATCGTTTACGGCCTGGGCGCGATCAAGGGCGTCGGCGAGGGGCCGGTGGAGGCCATTGTCGAGGCGCGTCAGGACGGACCGTTCAAGGACCTGTTCGACTTCTGCTCGCGGGTCGACCTCAAACGCATCAACAAGCGCACCCTTGAGGCGCTGATTCGCAGCGGTGCGCTGGATCGTCTGGGGCCGCACTTCCATGAAGAATTGAAAGCCTACAAGGCCAATATCGACCGCAATCGTGCGGTATTGCTAGGCGCGATGGAGGAGGCCGTGCAGGCCGCCGAACAGACCGCGCGCAGCGCCGAGAGCGGGCATATGGACCTGTTCGGCGGGGTGTTTGCCGATGCCGAGGCGGATGTCTATCTCAATCATCTACGGGCTCGCGAACTGACGCTGAAAGAGCGCCTCAAAGGTGAGAAAGACACCCTGGGCCTGTACCTGACCGGTCACCCGATTGATGAGTACGAAGGCGAAGTGCGGCGGTTTGCCCGCCAGCGCATCGTCGACCTCAAAGCCGCACGCGGCGATCAGACGATTGCCGGTCTGGTGGTCAACCTGCGGGTGATGAAGAACAAGAAGGGCGACAAGATGGGCTTTATCACCCTCGATGACCGTTCCGGGCGTATCGAGGCCTCTCTGTTTGCCGAAGCTTTTAACAGTGCTCAAGCCTTGTTACAGACCGACGCCCTGGTGGTGGTCGAAGGCGAGGTGAGCAATGACGACTTTTCCGGTGGCCTACGCCTGCGCGCCAAGCGGGTGATGAGCTTGGAAGAGGCGCGTACCGGCCTGGCCGACAGCCTGCGCCTGAAGGTCGCCAGCAGCGCCTTGCAGGGTGATCGTCTGCGTTGGTTGGCCGACTTGTGCGGCCGTCATCGCGGCGCCTGCCCGATCACCGTCGACTACAGCGGCAGCGACGCCAAGGCGCAATTGCAGTTTGGCGAAGGCTGGCGCATTGAGCCGGCTGACAGTCTGATTCAGGCATTGCGTGACCAGTTCGGTCGCGACAACGTCTTTTTGCACTACCGCTGATTTGCGAAGCTCAGGCTTCGCTGGTCGGTCGTGATACCCAGCGGGTTCTGTATTGAAGGCTTTCGTACAGAACCGGGTGTCGACCTGAATGCGCCTGCTGCTATAAGGTAGGGCGCGATAACGGATACAGCTCCCGGCCACTTGGCCGTCGACGCAAGACGGATGACTATGAACCCGAATTTTCTCGATTTCGAACAGCCGATCGCCGACCTGCAAGCCAAGATCGAAGAGCTTCGCCTGGTCGGTAACGACAACTCGTTGAACATCAACGATGAAATCGCCCGCCTGCAGGACAAGAGCAGCTCGCTGACCGAAAGCATTTTCGGCAACCTGAGCAGCTGGCAGATCGCTCAGCTGGCGCGCCACCCACGCCGTCCTTACACCTTGGATTACCTGCAGCACATCTTTACCGAGTTCGATGAGCTGCATGGCGACCGCCACTTCTCCGACGACGCGGCCCTGGTGGGCGGCGTTGCCCGCCTGGATGGTGAGCCGGTGATGGTGATTGGTCACCAGAAAGGCCGTGAGATTCGCGAAAAGGTGCGCCGCAACTTCGGCATGCCGCGTCCGGAGGGCTACCGCAAGGCGTGTCGCCTGATGGAAATGGCCGAACGTTTCAAGATGCCGATCCTGACCTTTATCGACACCCCGGGTGCCTACCCAGGCATCGACGCCGAAGAGCGCAACCAGAGCGAAGCCATCGCCTGGAACCTGCGCGTTATGGCGCGCCTGAAAACCCCGATCATCGCCACTGTAATCGGTGAGGGTGGTTCCGGTGGTGCCTTGGCGATTGGCGTATGCGATCAGCTGAACATGCTGCAGTACTCCACCTATTCGGTGATCTCGCCGGAAGGTTGCGCCTCGATTCTGTGGAAGACCGCAGAAAAGGCGCCAGATGCCGCCGAGGCCATGGGTATTACGGCCGAGCGCCTGAAAGGCCTGGGCATTGTTGACCAGGTAATCGGTGAACCACTTGGCGGCGCACACAGCGACCCAGCTGCCGCCGCCGAGTCGGTGCGGCAGGCCTTGCTGACGCAGTTGTCCATGCTCAAGACCTTCGATACCGACGCGCTGCTCAAGCGTCGTTATGAGCGTCTGATGAGCTACGGAATTGCCTGATTGCTCGGTAGCTGCGCATACAACGGGCCTTCGGGCCCGTTGTTGCTTTAAGCTTGGCCGATGACTCCTGTGCATATTCGTTTGCGTGATGCCCTGCAGCCCTGGCGTAGTGCCTCGGGCTGGTGTGTAGCCTTGTCCGGGGGGCTGGATTCCACGGTGCTGTTGCACCTGCTGGCCAGCCTCGCGCAACGCGAGGCATTGCCGCCTCTTTCCGCCATTCATATTCATCACGGCCTACAGGCTGCGGCCGATGCCTGGCCGGCGCATTGCCGTGAACTGTGCGCGGCTTTGTCTGTGCCGTTGCAGGTTGAATATGTTCAGGTTGCTCCAGGCGCCAGTCTGGAGCGTGCGGCACGCGATGCCCGTTACGCGGCTTTTGCTGCGCGTCTTGGCGCAGGTGAACTGCTGCTGACTGCACAGCATCGTGATGATCAGGCTGAAACCCTGTTGTTTCGCCTGTTGCGCGGTGCTGGCGTGCAGGGTTTGTCGGCCATGCCGATGAGTCGTGCATTGGGGGGGGGGCAGCTGGTTCGCCCGCTACTCAACTGCTCGCGCGATGAGCTGTTGGCTTATGCACGTGAGCACAAGCTGACCTGGGTTGAAGATCCGTCCAATACCGATGAGCGCTTCTCGCGCAATTACCTGCGCCGTCAGGTGTTGCCTGTGTTGCTCAGTCGCTGGCCGCAAGCCGCTACCAATATGGCTCGTAGCGCCGCGCACTTGAGTGAGTCCGCGCAGTTGCTCGATGAATTGGCGCAGCAGGATATAGCCGCCGCGCGGGTGTCAGCCGAGTTTGCCTGGCTGCGGTTACCAAATCTGGCACTGCCTACGCTGCGCAGTCTGAGTGAGCCGCGTCAGCGCAATGCCCTGCGTTACTGGCTCCGCCCGCTGACGGCGATGCCAGATAGTGAGCACTGGGCCGGCTGGCAGGCGCTGCGCGATGCCGCGCAGGATGCTGCGCCAATCTGGAAGCTGGCGGCAGGGGAGTTGCGTCGCAGTGATGAGCGGCTGTGGTGGTTGGCGGGTGATTGGCTGTGCTCTCCAGTACCGGTCAATGTGGTGGTGCAAGGTAATCAGCAGGTGACATTGCCCGCTAACGGCAGTGTGCGAATTGACGGTCAGTTGCCTGCGGGTAACTGGCAGTTGGGTTACCGGCAGGGCGGCGATCAGCTTCTTTTACCGGGACGTGGGCATCGCGATCTCAAGCGCTTGTTCAATGAGCTGCGCGTACCGGCTTTTGTCCGTGATCGCCTGCCGTTGCTGCGTCTGGATAACCAGGTTGTGGCGATTGCCAACCTGCCAGGTCTGCAGGGCGCCGCCGATGGCAGTTGGCAATTGCATTGGCAGCCACCGACGAATGATCAAGGTTTGAGCTGATAAGCCCTTTCCGGTAGACTACGCTCCCGTCTTACTACAGCTTTTGTTGACTCCCTTTGGGAATCGGCAGGGCTAGCTAATTGCGGTGTATTGCAATTGGCCGCTTCGGTATTCCTTCGCTTTCCCCGGCGGCATTGACCGCTTAAACGCAGACTTCTAGGGTTTTTCATGACGCGCTACATATTCGTCACGGGTGGTGTTGTTTCTTCATTGGGGAAAGGCATCGCCTCGGCTTCATTGGCGGCTATCCTGGAGGCGCGGGGCCTGAAGGTCACCATGCTCAAGCTGGATCCCTATATCAACGTCGATCCGGGCACCATGAGCCCGTTCCAGCACGGTGAGGTGTTCGTCACCCACGACGGCGCTGAGACCGACCTTGACCTGGGCCACTATGAGCGGTTTATCCGCACCACCATGACCCAGAACAACAACTTCACCACTGGTCGCGTTTACGAAGACGTGCTGCGCCGCGAGCGCCGGGGTGACTACCTGGGCGCGACCATCCAGGTCATCCCGCACATCACCGACGAGATCAAGCGCCGCATCATCAAGGGTGCTGGCGATGCTGACGTGGCCATGGTTGAAATCGGCGGCACGGTGGGCGATATCGAGTCGCAGCCGTTCCTTGAGGCGATTCGCCAGCTGCGTGTGGAAGTCGGTGCCAAGCGCGCCATGCTGATGCACCTGACTCTGGTGCCGTATATCGCCACCGCTGGCGAAACCAAGACCAAGCCGACCCAGCATTCGGTGAAGGAGCTGCGCTCCATCGGCCTGCAGCCAGACGTGCTCATCTGCCGTTCCGATCACCCGATCGATATTTCCTCGCGCCGCAAGATCGCGCTGTTCACCAACGTTGAAGAGCGTGCGGTGATTTCCTTGGAAGACGTCGACACCATCTACAAGATCCCAGGCGTGCTGCATGCTCAGGGCCTGGATGATTTCGTCGTCGAGCGCTTCGGTCTGGAGTGCAACGGTGCCGACCTGTCCGAGTGGGACCGTGTCGTCGATGCCAAGCTGAATCCGGAGCACGAAGTCACTATCGCCATGGTCGGCAAGTATATGGAGCTGTTGGATGCTTATAAATCGCTGATCGAAGCGATGAGCCATGCCGGTATCCAGAATCGTACCAAGGTCAATCTGCGTTATATCGATTCCGAAGATATCGAGAACAAAGGCACCGACCTGCTCGAAGGCGTTGATGCCATTTTGGTTCCGGGCGGTTTCGGCCTGCGCGGGGTGGAAGGCAAGATCAAGACCGTGCAGTACGCCCGTGAGAACAAGATTCCCTACCTGGGCATCTGCCTCGGCATGCAGGTGGCGGTGATCGAGTTCGCCCGCAACGTCTTGGGCTGGACTGATGCAAACTCCACCGAATTCGACACCGTCAGCACGCATCCAGTGGTCGGTCTGATCACCGAATGGCAGGATGCGACCGGCGTGACCGAGCAGCGTACAGACGCCTCCGACCTGGGCGGCACCATGCGCTTGGGCGCACAGGACTGCCAGCTGCTGTCTGGCTCGCAAGTGCACGCTTGCTACGGCAAGGATGTAATAGTCGAGCGTCACCGTCATCGCTATGAAGTGAACAACAACCTGCTGCCGCAGTTGATCGAAGCGGGCCTCAAAGTCACCGGTCGCTCAGGCGATGGCGCTTTGGTTGAAGTGGTGGAAGCGCCGGATCATCCATGGTTCGTCGCTTGCCAGTTCCACCCGGAGTTCACTTCGACTCCGCGCGATGGCCACCCGCTGTTCAGTGGCTTTGTCACTGCCGCGCTGACGCAAAAAGCCAAGAAGGCCTAGGGATATGGCGCAGAAAATCATCAAGGTTGGCGACATTGAAATCGCCAACGACAAGCCGTTTGTGCTGTTCGGCGGGATCAACGTCATCGAATCCCGCGATCTGGCCATGCGCGCCTGTGAAGAGTACGTGCGGGTTACCGAAAAGCTCGGCATTCCCTACGTGTTCAAGGCCAGCTTCGACAAGGCCAACCGCTCGTCCGTAACCTCATTCCGTGGCCCAGGCCTGGAAGAGGGCATGAAGGTCTTCGAGGAAATCAAAAAGACCTTCGGCGTGCCGGTGATCACCGACGTGCATGAGCCGCATCAGGCGCAACCTGTGGCCGATGTCTGCGACATTATCCAGTTGCCGGCATTTCTTTCGCGGCAGACCGATCTGGTCGTGGCCATGGCCAAGACCGGCGCGGTGATCAATATCAAGAAAGCCCAGTTCCTCGCACCCCAGGAGATGAAGCACATCCTGGCCAAGTGTGAAGAGGCCGGTAATGACCAGCTGATTCTCTGCGAACGTGGTTCCAGCTTCGGTTACAACAACCTGGTGGTGGACATGCTCGGCTTCGGCATTATGAAGCAGATGAACTACCCGGTGTTCTTCGACGTGACCCACGCCCTGCAAATGCCAGGTGGTCGCGCCGATTCCGCTGGTGGCCGTCGTGCTCAGGTCACTGATCTGGCCAAGGCAGGCATGAGCCAAGGCCTGGCCGGTCTGTTCCTGGAAGCGCATCCGGACCCGGACAATGCCAAATGCGACGGCCCTTGCGCCCTGCGTCTGGACAAGCTGGAGCCGTTCCTCACCCAGCTCAAGCAGCTGGATGATTTGATCAAGAGTTTTGCGCCGATTGAGACTGCCTGAAACGGCAAATCTTCGGTAAAGTACAGTTTGTATACAATCTGACTAAATAGTCGGTACATGTTGTGCGCTGGGTTAACCTTCGGCGTGCAATGAGTGTGCAACTCGGTACTACCCTTTTCGTCAATTTTTTGGAGTGCTACACGCAATGGCAAAGATCGTCGACATCAAAGGCCGTGAGGTTCTCGATTCCCGTGGTAACCCTACTGTGGAAGCCGATGTAATTCTCGAAGGCGGCATCATGGGTAGCGCCTGCGCGCCGTCCGGTGCCTCCACCGGTTCGCGTGAAGCGCTGGAATTGCGTGATGGCGACAAGAGCCGTTACCTGGGCAAGGGCGTGCTGAAGGCCGTGGCCAACATCAATGGCCCGATCCGCGACCTGCTGCTGGGTAAAGATGCAACTGACCAGAAAGCCCTCGACCTGGCGATGATTGCCCTCGACGGTACCGAGAACAAAGCCACCTTGGGCGCCAACGCCATCCTCGCCGTATCCCTGGCCGCTGCCAAGGCTGCCGCTCAGGCCAAGGGCGTGCCGCTGTACGCACACATCGCCGACCTGAATGGCACTCCGGGCGTCTACTCGATGCCGGTGCCGATGATGAATATCATCAATGGTGGCGAGCATGCCGATAACAACGTCGATATCCAGGAATTCATGGTTCAGCCGGTAGGCGCGAAAACCTTCGCCGACGCGCTGCGCATGGGCACCGAGATTTTCCACCACCTCAAAGCCGTGCTGAAGGCCCGTGGTCTGAGCACTTCGGTTGGTGACGAAGGCGGTTTTGCGCCGAACCTGGCGTCCAACGAAGACGCACTGGCTGCTATCGCCGAAGCCGTTGCCAATGCCGGTTATACATTGGGCGACGATGTCACCCTGGCGCTGGACTGCGCTTCAAGCGAGTTCTTCAAGGACGGCAAGTACGACCTCGCTGGCGAAGGTAAAGTCTTCAATGCCGAAGGTTTCGCCGACTACCTGGCCGGTCTGTCCGAACGTTACCCGATCATCTCCATCGAAGACGGCATGGACGAGTCCGACTGGGCTGGCTGGAAAGTCCTCACCGACAAGATCGGCAAGAAGGTGCAGCTGGTGGGTGACGACCTGTTTGTAACCAACACCAAGATACTCAAGCGCGGTATCGACGAGTCGATCGGTAACTCGATCCTGATCAAGTTCAACCAGATCGGCACCCTGACCGAGACGCTGGAAGCCATCCAGATGGCCAAGGCTGCCGGTTACACCGCCGTGATCTCGCACCGTTCGGGTGAAACCGAAGACAGCACCATCGCTGACCTGGCAGTCGGTACTGCTGCTGGCCAGATCAAGACCGGCTCGCTGTGCCGCTCGGACCGCGTGTCCAAGTACAACCAACTGCTGCGTATCGAAGAGCAGCTGGCTGGCAAAGCACCTTACAAAGGCCGCGCCGAGTTCCGTGGTTGAACCCAGGCATGGTAAAAGAGGGGCGGCGCGAGTCGCCCCTTTTTCGTTCGGAAGCTTTTTACGCTATGCGCAATAACTTTTACTGGGTATTTATCGTGTTGATTGCCGTGTTGGCAGGTCTACAGTATCGCCTGTGGGTCGGCGACGGCAGCCTGGCGCAGGTGGCCCAGTTGCAGCAGCAGATCGCCGATCAACAGGGCGAAAACCAGCAGTTGCAGGAGCGCAACCGGATTCTTGAGGCAGAAGTGCTGGAGCTGAAAAGCGGTATGGAAACCGTCGAAGAGCGTGCGCGGCACGAGCTGGGCATGCTTAAAGAGGGCGAAACCCTCTATCAGTTGGCTGAATGAATACCTCAGATTTATCTCCTTTCTGGGCGTTGATCCCCGCTGCTGGCATTGGCAGCCGGATGCGCGCCGACCGGCCCAAGCAGTACCTGCAATTGGCCGGCAAAAGCATTATCGAACACACCCTGGCGTGCTTTCTCGATCATCCGCAGTTGCGCGCGGTAGTGGTTAGCCTGGCGGTAGACGATCCTTACTGGCCGGCCCTGAGCTGTGCCAGTGATTCGCGTATCCAGCGCGCCGATGGTGGGGCCGAGCGTGCCGACTCGGTACTCAGCGGCCTGCTGCGCCTCAGCGAGCTGGGTGCTCAAGAGCAGGATTGGGTGCTGGTGCATGATGCCGCGCGGCCCAACCTAGCACGCAGCGATCTGGATCTGCTGCTCAGTGAGCTGGCTGATGACCCGGTGGGTGGCCTGTTGGCCGTACCGGCGCGCGATACGCTCAAGCGTGCTGGCGCCGATGGCCGGGTGCAGGCTACGGTGGATCGTTCGACCATCTGGCAGGCCTTTACCCCGCAGATGTTCCGTCTTGGCGAATTGCAACGTGCGCTGGCCGATGCGCTGATTGCTGGAGTGGCCATTACCGACGAGGCATCGGCCATCGAATGGGCTGGACAGGCACCGCGCCTGATCGAAGGCCGCTCGGACAACCTCAAGGTCACTCGTCCTGAAGATCTGCGCAGCTTGGCCAGCCTTTGGCACCTGAAGAGCTAGCGATACTCGCTGCGTTGCGCTAACCCCTGTTTAAGAAACTCGACTAGCTGACGCACCTTGGGTGACAGGTGGCGTTGCTGTGGATAGAGCGCCCACACCGCAGTGTCCGGTGGTTGCTGGTTATCCAGCAACGAGACCAGCGCGCCGCTGCGCAAATGTTCCAGCACGTAATAGTCTGGCAGTTGGCACAGACCCAGGCCGCGCAGCGCGGCTTCCAGCACCGCCTGGCCACTGTTGCAACGCCAGTTGCCCTGTACCCGCAGGCTGGAATCGCGGCCGCTGGCCTGAAAACTCCAGAGATCCGAACTGCCGATCAGGCAGTTGTGCCGCGCCAATTCTGACAGCGAATGCGGGCGCCCGTAGCGCTGCAGGTACTCGGGTGCGGCGCACAGGTACATCTGCCTTGGTGCCAGGCGGGTGGCCACCAGGCGCGAGTCCTGTAGGCGACCCAGGCGGATGGCCAGGTCGAGGCCGTCATGCAGCAGGTCGAGGGTGCGGTTGCTCAGTTCGATATCCACCCGCAATTGCGAATGCTGCAGCATAAAGTCGGTGACCAGCGGCACGATAAAGCGCTCGCCGTAGGCCACCGCGCAGGTCATACGCAGCAGGCCTTTGGGCTCGCTGCCCAGGTCGCCCACGGCGCGCAGGGCTTCCTCGCGGGCATCCTGCAGTCGTTGGCAATGTTGCAAGAACGTCTGCCCAGCCTCGGTCAGTGCCACGCGGCGGGTGCTGCGGTAGAACAGGCGGGTTTGCAGACGCTCTTCCAGGCGGGCGATTTGTCGGCTGACCTGGGATGACGACAGGCTCAGGCGTTCGGCCGCAGCGGTGAACTGGCCACATTCGGCTACGGCGACAAATTCATCGAGGCCTTCCCAGCGATTCATGGTGCATGTCCTTGGTACGGTTTGATTATCCCTGTATAGCAAGAATGTTTTGTTTTTTGTTGGATTGTCTATCTGCATCACTGATCTACACTCTGCGCCACCGTTGAATCCGCTGGAGAGCGATCATGATCAAGTCCCGTGCTGCCGTAGCCTTTGCCCCCAATCAGCCGCTGCAAATTGTCGAAGTCGACGTGGCGCCGCCCAAGGCCGGTGAAGTGCTGGTGCGTATTGTCGCCACCGGCGTGTGTCATACCGATGCTTACACCCTGTCGGGCGAAGATTCCGAAGGGGTATTCCCGGCGATTCTTGGTCATGAAGGCGGCGGCATCGTTGAGGCGATCGGTGAGGGCGTGACCTCGGTCAAGGTGGGTGATCACGTGATTCCGCTGTACACCGCCGAATGCCGCGCCTGCAAATTCTGCAAATCCGGCAAAACCAATCTGTGTAGCTCGGTACGCGCCACTCAGGGCAAGGGCTTGATGCCGGATGGCACCAGCCGCTTCAGCTACAACGGAGAGCCGATCTACCACTACATGGGCTGCTCGACCTTCTCCGAATACACCGTGTTGCCGGAAGTCTCCCTAGCGGTGATCCCCAAGGAAGCGCCGCTGGAGAAGGTCTGCCTGCTCGGCTGTGGCGTGACCACCGGCATCGGTGCCGTGCTCAACACCGCCAAAGTGGAAGAGGGCGCCACCGTGGCGATCTTCGGCCTTGGTGGTATCGGTCTCGCGGCCATCATCGGCGCGAAGATGGCCAAGGCTTCGCGCATCATCGCCATCGATATCAACCCGGCCAAGTTCGAGGTAGCCCGTGAGCTGGGCGCGACTGATTTCGTTAACCCGAAAGATTTCGCCAAGCCAATTCAGGAGGTCATCGTCGAGATGACCGACGGCGGCGTGGACTATTCCTTCGAATGCGTCGGCAATGTGCAACTGATGCGCGCTGCGCTGGAATGCGCGCACAAGGGCTGGGGTGAGTCGGTGATTATCGGCGTGGCCGGTGCCGGCCAGGAAATCAGCACCCGTCCTTTCCAGCTGGTGACCGGCCGCGTCTGGCGCGGTTCGGCGTTCGGCGGCGTCAAAGGCCGTACCGAGTTGCCGAGCTATGTGGAAAAGGCGCAGAAAGGCGAAATCCCGCTGGACACCTTTATCACCCACAACATGCCGCTGGAAGACATCAACAAGGCCTTTGACTTGATGCATGAAGGCAAGAGCATCCGCACCGTTATCCACTTCTGATTGCGTCGGGCGGCTTTCACGGCCGCCCAATGGAGGCCCTATGACCTTGGAAAATATTTCCTGCCAGAAGAGTGCCGGCGGCTGGCATAAGCGTTACCGGCATCGTTCAGCGGTGCTGGGCTGCGACATGGTGTTTGCCGTGTACCTGCCGCCGCAGGCAGAGCAGGGCGGCAAGCTGCCAGTGCTGTATTGGCTGAGCGGGCTGACCTGTACCGATGAGAACTTTATGCAGAAGGCCGGCGCGCACAAGTTGGCGGCCGAGCTGGGGATGATCATCGTCGCGCCGGATACCAGCCCGCGCGGCGCCGATGTGCCGGATGATCCGGACAAAGCCTGGGACTTCGGCCTCGGCGCCGGTTTCTACCTGAACGCCACCCAGGAGCCCTGGGCGCGGCATTACCGTATGTACGACTACGTGGTGCAGGAGCTGCCGGCGCTGATCGAGGCGAACTTCCCGGTATCCGACAAGCGCGGTATCAGCGGCCACTCCATGGGCGGCCACGGTGCGCTGGTCTGCGCGCTGCGCAATCCGGGGCGTTATCAGTCGCTGTCGGCGTTTGCGCCAATCAGTAATCCGAGCAACTGCCCCTGGGGTGAGAAGGCATTCTCGCGCTATCTGGGCGACGAGCGCTCGCGCTGGCGCGAATGGGATGCTTGCGCCTTGCTGGCCGAGGCGACGGAAAAGCTGCCAATTCTGGTGGATCAGGGTGATCGTGATGATTTCCTGGAAAACCAGCTCAAGCCGGATGCCCTCAAGGCCGCGGCGCAGGCTGCAGGACATCCGCTGACCCTGCGCC
The DNA here is from genome assembly GCF_002786345.1 of Pseudomonas sp. FEMGT703P. Lineage (NCBI taxonomy): Bacteria > Pseudomonadati > Pseudomonadota > Gammaproteobacteria > Pseudomonadales > Pseudomonadaceae > Pseudomonas > Pseudomonas sp. FEMGT703P. The sequence continues at coordinate 979,866 of NZ_PGCM01000005.1, forward strand.
TGCAGCCGGGCTACGACCACAGCTACTACTTTATCGCCAGCTTTATCGATGACCACCTGCGTCATCACGCCAAGGCGCTGCTGAGCTGAACCGGCGCTGGCGGACGACGTTTGGTTCGCCAGCTAGCCGGCTCCTATAGGCAGCTTTCAGTTAGAATCACGCCCTGACTTTTTCAGGGCGTTGTTTCTTATGCGTATTGGCCACGGCTACGATGTGCACCGCTTTACCGAGGGTTCCTTTATTACCCTGGGTGGCGTGCAGATTCCCCATAAGTTCGGCCTGCTGGCCCATTCCGATGGCGACGTGCTGCTGCATGCCTTGAGTGATGCCTTGCTCGGCGCGGCCGCGCTGGGCGATATCGGCAAACACTTCCCCGACACCGATCCGACCTTCAAGGGCGCTGACAGCCGCGTGCTGCTGCGCCATGTTCTCGGTCTGGTACATGCCAAGGGCTGGCAAGTCGGTAATGTCGACGCCACCATCGTCGCCCAGGCGCCAAAGATGGCGCCGCATATCGAGAGCATGCGTGCGCGGATTGCCGAGGATCTGCAGGTGAGCCTGGATCAGGTCAACGTCAAGGCCACCACCACCGAGAAGCTTGGCTTTACCGGTCGTGAAGAAGGCATCGCCGTGCATGCCGTTGCGCTGTTGGTCGCCCGATGAACGAACTCGAACTGCTCGGCCCGCGCGCCTATGGCGAACCCTGCGGCACTGCGGTGCTCAAGGCCGTGGCGGAAGATTTTCAGGTTGATGAAGTGCTGGATATCCCCCTGGCCGGCGAGGGTGAACACCTCTGGCTTTGGGTAGAAAAGCGCGAGCTGAATACCGAAGAAGCGGCCAAACGCATCGCCCGCGCCGCTGGCGTGCCGCTGAAGCTGATCAGCTATGCCGGCCTCAAGGATCGTCAGGCCCTGACCCGGCAGTGGTTCAGTCTGCACCTGCCGGGCAAGCTTGATCCCGACCTGAGCGCCGCCGAAGATACCAGCCTGAGCATCCTCAAGCAGGTGCGGCATACCCGCAAACTGCAGCGCGGCGCGCATGCGGCCAACGGCTTTACCCTGCGCCTGACTCAGTTGGTCGCGGATCGCGCGGCGCTGGATCAACGTCTGACGCAAATCGCCGCTCAGGGCATTCCCAATTATTACGGCTTGCAGCGCTTCGGCCATGAGGGCGGCAATGTCGCCCATGCCCGGCATTTTGCGGCGAACAAGAGCCTGCCGGAGAAGCGCAATGTGCGCTCGCGTGTACTCTCGGCGGCGCGCAGTTACCTGTTCAATCAGGTCCTGGCCGAGCGAGTAGCAGCCGGCACCTGGAATCAGGCGTTGCTCGGTGATCTGCTGGCCTTTACCGACAGCCGCAGCTTCTTTGCTGCCGGCGAGGCGGAGTGCAGCGATCCGCGCCTGGCGATTCTCGATCTGCATCCGACGGGCCCGTTGTGGGGCGCAGGCGTCTCCTGCGCCGGCGGTGTGGCGCAGGCGCTGGAGCAGGATCTGGCCGCACGCGAAAGCGTTCTGGTCGACTGGTTGGCAGAAGCGGACATGACGCACGAACGGCGTATCCTGCGCCTCCCCATTGGCGGCCTGTCGTGGCATTATCTCGAGCCTGACATTCTGCAACTGGAATTCGTCCTGCCGGCTGGATGCTTCGCCACCGTCTTGGTGCGTGAGCTCGTCGATCTGTTGCCTGCAGGGCAGACGGACAACCCATGCGTATTCTGATTTCCAATGATGACGGCGTTGCTGCGCCAGGCCTTGCTGCGCTGCATGCGGCGCTTGCCGACTATGCCGAGTGCACGGTGATTGCCCCTGATCAGGACAAGAGTGGCGCGAGCAGCTCGCTGACCCTCGACCGTCCTCTGCACCCGACTACGCTGCCCAATGGCTATATCAGCCTCAATGGCACACCGACCGATTGTGTACACCTGGGTCTTAACGGCCTGTTGCCGCATGTGGCGGATCTGGTGGTGTCAGGCATCAACCTGGGCGCCAATCTCGGCGATGACGTGTTGTATTCCGGCACCGTTGCTGCGGCCCTGGAAGGGCGCTTTCTGGCCCGTCCGGCGTTTGCCTTTTCCCTACTTTCGCGCATGCCGGACAACCTGCCGACCGCTGCCTATTTCGCGCGCAAGCTGGTCGAAGCACACGAGCAACTCGATTTGCCGCCGCGCACTGTACTCAACGTGAATATCCCCAATCTGCCGCTGGAGCATATCCGCGGCATTCAGCTGACCCGCCTGGGCCATCGTGCTCGTGCGGCAGCACCGGTGAAGGTGGTCAATCCGCGCGGCAAGGAAGGCTATTGGATCTCGGTGGCCGGTGATGCGGAAGATGGCGGCCCCGGTACGGATTTCCATGCGGTGATGCAAGGGTATGTCTCGGTCACCCCGCTGCAGCTGGACCGTACTTTTGCTGATGGCTTCAACAGCCTGCAGCCCTGGTTGGAGGGGCTGCTGTGATCCGCCGGGAACAGGACGAGCTGCACCACCGCGGCATCGGCATGACCTCGCAGCGTACCCGCGAGCGGCTGATTCAGCGGCTGTACGAGGAAGGGCTGTCCAACGCCCATGTGCTGGAAACCATTCGCCGAACGCCGCGTCATCTGTTTGTCGATGAAGCCCTGGCCCATCGCGCCTATGAAGACACCGCCTTGCCAATCGGCAACAACCAGACCATCTCGCAGCCCTATATGGTCGCGCGCATGAGCGAGCTGCTGCTGGCGGCCGGTCCGCTGGACAAGGTGCTGGAGATCGGCACCGGCTCAGGCTATCAGACTGCGATTCTGGCGCAGCTGGTGGAGCGGGTGTTTAGCGTCGAGCGCATTCAGAGCCTGCAGGAAAAAGCCAAGGAGCGTCTGGCTCAGCTCAATCTGCGCAATGTGGTATTTCGCTGGGGCGACGGCTGGGAAGGTTGGAACGCACTGGGCCCTTACAACGGCATCATCGTCACCGCAGCGGCGGCCAATGTGCCGCAGGCATTGCTCGATCAGCTGGCTCCGGGCGGGCGTCTGGTGATTCCCGTCGGTGCAGGCGATGTGCAGGAATTGTTGCTGATTGTCCGTGAAGAAGACGGCTTCTCCCGGCATGTGCTGGATGCGGTGCGCTTTGTGCCCCTGCTCAATGGGCCCCTGGCCTGATTCATTGTTTACGGATGAACTCATGAAGAAGTATTTCCTGCTCTACGCCAAAGGCATTGCCATGGGCGCTGCCGACGTAGTGCCCGGGGTATCCGGCGGCACCGTGGCTTTTATTACCGGGATCTATGACGAGCTGCTGCGCTCGATTGCCAGCGTGCCGGTAGCGCTAGGGCTATTTCTGCGCGGGCGTATCGTCGAGGCCTGGAAGGCTGCCAATGCGACATTTTTGCTGGTGCTGCTGCTGGGCATCATGACCAGTGTCCTGAGCCTCGCGCGCTTGATCACCTACCTGCTGGATGAGCAGCCGATCCCGGTCTGGTCGTTCTTCTTCGGTTTGATTCTGGTTTCCACGCACCTAGTGGTACGCGAAGTCCAGCGTTGGAACTGGACGCGGGTTGTCAGTCTGGTGCTAGGAGCGGCATTCGCCTACTGGATTACCGTAGCTTCGCCACTGCAGTGGGGGCATGACCCGCTGAGCCTGTTCTTCGCGGGCGCTATTGCCATCTGCGCGATGATTCTGCCCGGGATTTCCGGCAGCTTTATTCTGGTGCTGCTTGGCTTGTACAGCTTTGTGCTGACGGCGGTTAAAGGACTGGATATTACTGTGCTGCTGATCTTTGCCAGCGGTTGTCTGGTGGGGATTGTCAGTTTTGCCGGGATTCTGCGTTGGCTGCTGGCGCGCTGGCGTGACCTGACGCTGGCGTTTCTCACTGGGCTGATGATCGGCTCGCTGAACAAGATCTGGCCCTGGAAGGAAACCCTGACCTGGCGTACCGATAGCCATGGTGAACAGGTGCCGTTGCTGCAAGCCAATCTCTGGCCTGCGCAGTTTGCCGAGATCAGCGGCCAGGACCCGCAGTTGCTCTTGGCGATTGCCCTGGCCATTGCCGGCATCCTGCTGGTGCTGGGCTTGGAGTGGTTGGCTGGGCGCAGTCCGCAAAGCGCTGGTGATAACCCATAATTGCGGCACAATGCATGCCAGCAAGATGTAAGCAGTTTTACCCGAGGGAGATGCATGTGAGTTTCACAGCCATTCAATTGCCGATTCGCGCCAGCAGTGCTCGTGCCCTGTTGAGTGGCCTTGTCCTCAGTGCGCTGCTTAGCGCCTGTGCGAGCCCGCCACCGGGTGGCGTCAAGGTGGTTGACCGTGCCCATGGCGGCGCCAGTCAGGCACCGCAGCGTCAGCCGGTCAGCAGTGGCCAGTATCAGGTGCAACGTGGCGATACGCTGTACTCGATTGCTTTCCGCTTCGGCTGGGATTGGAAGGCGCTCGCTGCACGCAATGGCATTGCGCCGCCTTACCTGATCCGGGTTGGCCAGATCATTCGCTTTGATGGCCAGCCTGCCAGTCGCCCGCCCGTGGTAGCTACGGCTCCCGTGGTTAGCACTCCGTCCGGTCGCCCGAGCACACCCATTCAGACCCGGCCCGTGCAGACCCAGCCGCCAGCTCCAGTGAAAACCACCCCGGCCGTCACTGCGTTACCGCCTACGCAGCGCTCTGCATCGGGCTGGCTGTGGCCTTCCAATGGGGCCGTTATCGGGCGGTTTTCCTCAAACGGCAGTTTGAATAAAGGCATTGATATCGCCGGAGAATTGGGCCAGCCTGTTTTAGCTGCGTCTGATGGTTCAGTGGTCTACGCCGGGAGTGGTTTACGGGGCTACGGCGAATTAGTGATCATCAAACATAGCGATACCTACGTAAGCGCCTACGGCCACAACCGCAGGCTGTTGGTGCAGGAGGGGCAAAAGGTCAAAGCCGGGCAGAAAATTGCCGAAATGGGTTCCACAGGAACCGACCGGGTGAAACTTCACTTTGAAGTACGCCGCCAAGGTAAACCTGTCGACCCGCTGCAATACCTGCCGCGACGTTGATCTAGCGCTAGCCTGTCTCCACCACGTGGGAGGGACAGGCTTTGGTGTAACCAGGGATTTGGTCGCGCTAGGGCTTGCTGTCGAACTCAGCAAGGAATAACAAAAATGGCTCTCAATAAAAAAGAAGCGCCGGAGTTTGACGTCGATGATGAAGTGCTCCTGATGGAGCCCGCTATTGTCCTTGACGATGATTCAGACGAAGAAGCGCTACCGCCACTTTCCCGCAGCAAAGCAAAAGCATCCACAGCTAGCAGCAAGCAGCATAAGTACATTGATTACACCCGCGCGCTTGATGCCACTCAGCTGTACCTCAACGAAATCGGCTTTTCCCCTCTCCTGACCCCTGAAGAAGAAGTGTTCTTCGCGCGCTTGGCGCAGAAGGGCGACCCTGCCGGCCGCAAGCGCATGATTGAAAGCAACCTGCGCCTGGTCGTGAAGATCGCTCGCCGTTACGTCAATCGGGGTTTATCCCTGCTGGATCTGATTGAAGAGGGCAACCTCGGTTTGATCCGTGCGGTAGAGAAATTCGACCCTGAGCGTGGTTTCCGTTTCTCGACTTATGCCACCTGGTGGATCCGCCAGACCATCGAACGGGCGATCATGAATCAGACCCGTACCATCCGTTTGCCTATTCATGTGGTCAAAGAACTCAACGTCTACCTACGTGCTGCTCGAGAATTGACCCAGAAGCTCGACCATGAGCCTTCGGCAGAAGAAATTGCCAACCTGCTGGAAAAACCGGTGGGTGAAGTTAAACGCATGCTCGGCCTGAATGAGCGTGTTTCCTCGGTGGATGTTTCACTGGGCCAGGACTCGGATAAAACCCTGCTCGATACCCTGACCGATGATCGTCCGACCGATCCCTGCGAGTTGCTGCAGGATGATGATCTGTCGCAAAGCATCGATCAGTGGCTGTCCGAACTGACCGACAAGCAGCGTGAGGTGGTGATTCGCCGCTTCGGCTTACGCGGCCATGAAAGCTGCACTCTGGAAGAGGTTGGCCAGGAAATCGGCCTGACTCGTGAGCGCGTTCGGCAGATTCAGGTCGAAGCACTCAAGCGTCTGCGGGAAATTCTGGAGAAGAACGGTCTGTCGAGCGATTCACTTTTCCAGTGAGCTTGATGCGTTAACACTCAACCCGGCCTTGGCCGGGTTTTTTGTGCCTGTGTTCCACGGCCGCCACTCTCTAGTGAGCGGCATGGATGTCGCCAGAAGATATTCCTGGCGAGTTTTGTGAGTGCTTGTGTAAGCCATTGCTTACAGGGTGCGTAAGCCATTGGTGCGCAAGGCGGCCGGCGAAGTGCTCTGTTTTATTTTAAATTATTGTTTTTAAACAATATTTAATTTTATTGGCGAAGGCTAAAGACCATTTGAATGGGGTTTTAAGCGCTTGTTAGGAAGGCGGAAATCGCTAGTATTACACCTGTGCTCAGGGACAAGCACAGGTTGTCAGGAAGACAATCAGGACATCGTAGGAAGCGATTCATCAGGATGATGAGCTGGGAAATACAGGGACTAGGGACAAAAGAGTGGGCGGCGCGAGCCGCCCCTTTTTTTGTCCGCGTTTTGTGTGTCCATTGTTTGCAGATCACTTTTCGGCCTTGCTCCAGGCGATTCTGGGTCTGCAGAAAAGTAAAAACCCGCGCAAGGCGGGTTTTTTGTGTAGCCAGCGCAGCTAAATACTAGCGCTCCAGGTACTGCAGCTTGTCCTTCACGCCATCCCACTCTTCAGCGTCCGGCAGGGACTCTTTCTTCTCGGTGATGTTCGGCCAGACTTCGGCCAGATCAGCGTTCAGTTCGATGTATTCCTGCTGATCTTCCGGCACCTCATCTTCGGAGAAGATGGCTTGTGCAGGACACTCAGGCTCGCAGAGTGCGCAATCGATGCACTCGTCCGGGTGGATCACCAGGAAGTTCGGGCCTTCGTAGAAGCAGTCCACCGGGCAGACTTCTACGCAGTCGGTGTATTTGCATTTGACGCAGTTGTCGGTAACGACGAAGGTCATTTCTGATTCTCTCCTCGGGCGCCAGCCTGCCCCGTTCTATGCGGGTTTTAAGCAGGCTAGGGGTAATGGCCACGGCTCAGGCTTTAAGTCGGGCAGTCATAAAAATGCGCGCGATTCTAACAGTTCGCGCGCAATAGCGTTAGAAGCGTGTCTTCCATGTATATAACAGTTCCAGCGCTTTGCGCGGAGTCAGATCATCCGGGTTGATCTTGCGTAATTCCTCCTGCAGCGGGTGCGGCAGGCTGGCGAACATATCGCTCTGCATCGGAGCCGCCGTCTGACCTGGCGGCGTCGGCGGCAGTTCATGGGGCAGGCTGGTGGTTTCCAGGCGCGCCAGGTGCTCGCGGGCACGCAGGATCACCTCATTCGGTACACCCGCCAGTTGCGCTACCGCCAAACCATAGCTTTGACTGGCAGGGCCAGGCAGCACGTGGTGGAGGAACACGATGCGCTCATTGTGCTCGGTGGCATTCAGATGCACGTTGGCCACGATTGGCTGGCTTTCCGGCAGCACGGTCAGCTCGAAATAGTGGGTGGCGAACAGCGTATAGGCGCGCAGCTTGGCCAGTTGTTCGGCAGCCGCCCAGGCCAGCGACAGGCCGTCGAAGGTGCTGGTACCGCGGCCCACTTCATCCATCAACACCAGGCTGCGCTCGCTGGCGTTATGCAGAATATTAGCGGTCTCACTCATCTCCACCATAAAGGTCGAGCGGCCACCGGCTAGGTCATCACTTGAGCCGATACGGGTAAAGATGCGGTCGACCAGCGACAGCTCGCAGCTTTTCGCCGGTACGAAGCTGCCGATATGCGCCAGCAGCACGATCAATGCGGTCTGGCGCATATAGGTGGATTTACCACCCATGTTCGGCCCGGTGATGATCAGCATGCGCGTGTCATCGTCCAGGCTCAGGTCGTTGGCCACAAAGGGTGTGGTCAGTACTTGTTCGACCACCGGATGCCGACCCTGATCGATACGCATGCACGGCTCGTCAACAAAGCGCGGGCGATTGAGATCCAGATTCAGTGCACGTTCAGCCAGGTTGCTCAATACGTCCAGCTCGGCCAGGGCGGCGGCGCTGTCCTGCAGTGGGCCGAGGTGGCCGATCAGGCGTTCCAGCAGCTCGTCATAGAGCATCTTCTCGCGGGCCAGGGCGCGGCTCTTGGCTGACAGCGCCTTGTCCTCAAACTCTTTCAGTTCGGGCGTGATAAAGCGCTCGGCGCCTTTCAGGGTCTGCCGGCGGATATAGTCAGCCGGCGCCGATTCGGCCTGCTTGCTCGGCAGCTCGATAAAGTAGCCGTGCACACGGTTGTAACCGACCTTGAGGTTGGCCAGGCCGGTGCGGGCTTTCTCGCGCGTTTCCAGGTCCATCAGGTACTGGCCGGCGTTCTCGCTAAGCGATTGCAGCTCATCCAGCTCGGCGTCGTAGCCGGTTTTCAGCACACCGCCATCGCGGATCACCGCTGGCGGGTTATCGATAATCGCCCGGGCCAGCAGGTCGGCCAGTTCTGGGTAGGTGCTGACCACGCCCGCCAGCTCGCTCAGGTGCGGCGCTTCCAGATTGGTCATGGCCATTTGCAGCGTAGGCAGAGCGGCCAGCGCGTCGCGCAGGCGTGCCAGGTCGCGCGGGCGTGCATTGCGCAGGCCGATACGGGCGAGGATGCGCTCCAGATCGCCGATTTCCTTCAGCTGCGGCTGCAGGGTTTCGAAGCGGTAGCGCTCCAGCAGGCAGGCAATCGATTCCTGGCGCGCTTCCAGAATGGCCTGGTCACGCAATGGACGGTTCAGCCAGCGGCTGAGCAGGCGACTGCCCATGGCGGTCTGGCAGCGGTCGACTACCGATTGCAGGGTGTTCTCGCGCCCGCCCGCCAGGTTGATGTCCAGCTCCAGATTGCGGCGGCTGGCGCCATCGAGAATTACCGTATCGTCCAAGCGCTCATGACGCAGGCTGCGCAGGTGGGGCAGGGCCGTGCGCTGAGTTTCTTTGGCGTAGGCGAGCAGGCAACCCGCCGCACCGATGGCCAGGGTCAGGTTCTCGCAGCCAAAACCCTTGAGGTCCTGCGTGCCGAACTGCTGGCACAGGCTTTTGTGTGCGGTGTCGCGTTCGAAATCCCAGGGCGCACGACGGCGTACACCACGGCGCTTTTCCGCCGGCAAGCCTTGCGGCCAATCATCGGGAATCAGCAGTTCAACCGGATTCAGGCGTTCCAGTTCGGCCAGCAGGTTTTCCCAGCCGTTGATCTCCAGCACGCTGAAGCGGCCGCTGGTGATATCCAGCACGGCCAGGCCGAACAGGCGCTCATCGCCCAGCACCGCGGCTAACAGGTTGTCGCGGCGCTCATCAAGCAGCGCCTCGTCGCTGACGGTGCCCGGGGTGATGATGCGCACCACCTGGCGTTCCACCGGGCCTTTGCTGGTTGCCGGGTCGCCGATCTGTTCGCAGATCACCACCGACTCGCCCAGCTTGACCAGCTTGGCCAGGTAGCCCTCCAGCGAGTGGTAGGGAATCCCGCACATGGGAATCGCCTGCCCGGCGGATTGGCCGCGCGCAGTCAGGGTGATATCCAGAAGCTTGGCGGCCTTTTTCGCGTCCTCGTAGAAGATCTCGTAGAAGTCGCCCATGCGGTAAAACATCAGCTGTTCCGGGTGCTGATTTTTCAGCTTCCAGTACTGCTGCATCATCGGCGTGTGAGAACTGAGGTCGCTTTGGCTCATCGTTTTAACTGTCCGGCTGAATCGCAAAAGCGCCTAGTGTACGGTATCGGCCTGGCTGGCTTTAACCCCGGAGTGCAGATGACTGCTAATGAAGATGCCCTTACCCAACTGGCTGCCGAACTGGGCGGACAACTGATTACCGCCAGGGCCCAGGTGACGACCGCCGAATCCTGCACCGGCGGCGGTATTGCCGAGGCGATTACCCGGATTCCCGGTAGCTCGGCTTGGTTTGAAGCCGGTTATGTCACTTACTCCAACGCGCAGAAAACCAAGCAGCTGAGTGTGCCCGAGATGCTGTTCGCTACGGTTGGCGCGGTGAGTCAGGAAGTGGTCGAGACCATGGTGCGGGGGGCACAAGCCAATAGTGGAGCGCGCTTTGCGGTGGCGGTCAGCGGTGTCGCGGGGCCGGATGGCGGTTCGCCAGAGAAACCGGTGGGCACGGTCTGGCTGGCCTGGGGCGATGGTGAGCAGCTATTCAGTGCGCGCCGGCAGTTTGCCGGGGATCGCAGCGAAGTTCGCCGACAAACGGTCGAGGCCGCGCTGGCTGGGCTGTTGCGCCTGCTTGCGCAAGAAAATCCAAACGCGGGGTAGGCGGGCGACTTGCCCTGTGGAATAATACTGTCTACTTATACAGTTGTTGGTGGCCGCTAGCTGGCCCTTCTTGATTACGTGAGGACTTAAATGGACGAGAATAAGAAGCGCGCCTTGGCGGCAGCCCTGGGCCAGATTGAAAAGCAATTCGGCAAGGGCGCGGTGATGCGCATGGGCGATCATGATCGCCAGGCGATTCCGGCCATCTCCACTGGCTCTCTGGGTCTGGACATCGCGCTGGGCATTGGCGGTCTGCCGAAAGGCCGTATCGTTGAAATCTACGGCCCAGAGTCCTCGGGTAAAACCACCCTGACCCTGTCGGTGATCGCCGAAGCGCAAAAGCTCGGCGCCACCTGCGCCTTCGTCGATGCTGAGCATGCACTCGACCCGGACTATGCCGGTAAACTCGGCGTCAATGTCGATGACTTGCTGGTGTCGCAGCCGGATACCGGCGAACAGGCCCTGGAAATCACCGATATGCTGGTACGCTCCAACGCTGTTGACGTGATCATCGTCGACTCCGTGGCGGCCCTGGTGCCGAAGGCGGAAATCGAAGGCGAAATGGGCGATATGCACGTAGGCCTGCAGGCCCGCCTGATGAGCCAGGCGCTGCGCAAGATCACCGGCAACATCAAGAACGCCAACTGCCTTGTGATCTTTATCAACCAGATCCGCATGAAGATCGGTGTGATGTTCGGCAGCCCGGAAACCACCACCGGTGGTAACGCGTTGAAGTTCTATGCTTCGGTTCGCTTGGACATCCGCCGTACTGGCGCGGTGAAGGAAGGCGACGAAGTGGTCGGTAGCGAAACCCGCGTCAAAGTGGTGAAGAATAAGGTCGCGCCGCCGTTCCGTCAGGCCGAGTTCCAGATTCTTTACGGCAAGGGCATCTACCGCAACGGCGAGATCATCGACCTCGGCGTGCAGCTCGGTCTGCTGGAGAAATCCGGCGCTTGGTACAGCTACCAGGGCAACAAGATCGGTCAGGGCAAGGCAAACTCGGCCAAGTACCTGGAAGACAACCCGGAAGTGGCACGCACCATTGAAGGTTTGATCCGTGAGAAGTTGCTGGTGGTCAGTCCGACGGTCAAGGCCAACTCCACGTCTGATGACCTGGCTGACGCCGAAGCCTGATTTGCCTGCCTATGTCCATTGCTCTGGATAACCCCGTCGCGGTGCGGCGGGCGGCTATGGATCTGCTGGCACGGCGCGAACATGGTCGGGTCGAGTTGACCCGCAAGCTGCGCAGTCGTGGAGCGGCGGATGAGTTGATCGAAGCCGCTCTCGATCGCCTGGCAGAAGAAGGCCTGTTGTCTGAGGCGCGTTATCTGGAGGCCTTTGTCAGCTACCGCGCGCGTTCCGGCTACGGGCCGTTGCGCATTCGTGAAGAGTTGACCCAGCGTGGCCTGGCTCGCGGTGATGTCGAACAAGCCTTGCGTGACAGTGGTATCGACTGGCGTGAACATCTGCAGGAAACCTGGCAACGCAAGTTTGCCGGTGAGCTACCCCGTGATGCTCGTGAGCGTGCCCAGCAGGGACGCTTTCTTAGCTATCGAGGTTATCCGCCTGAGCTGATTGGGCGGCTGCTACGCGGTGCACTGGACGACTAAGCCTCTGCTGGCTGTTGTTCGGGCTGTCTGTATCAGTACTTCCGTTTACCCATTACTTACTTTCACACGCCGATGATGCTGCAGTACTGGAAGCCAATGCTTCCCGTACTGAAATGCGTGTGGCTGATCTTTTCTTGTTAGCCAGCTGAGCCACGACTACCGATAGCCCGCAAGCAGGCTATCGGTTGGGCGATACATCAGCGGTTTTCCGCCCAGTTGTGCGACTGATTGACCAGGTCCAGCAGTTCGCGCAAGCGGCCGTGGTTGCGTCCGTTAAAGGCGAAGGCCAGGCGCGTCATGTGGCACAGCTCCGGTTCGTCCTGCTCGGAGTCGCAGCGCGCTTGCTGCTGGAAGTCGCCGTGCATGCACAGGTCGTGGAACTCATCGTTCAGCTGCTGCATGGCCGCATCGCTCAGCGCGTGGTTGAGGCGGATCACGTAGCGCTCCTTGATCCAGCGGCTGGAGTGATAGTTGCGGTAGAACTGGGCTATTTCCTCGGCTGCTTCTTCGGCGCTGTGCACCAGGCGCATCAGCCGCATATCGCTGGGCAGGATATAGCCGTTGTCCTGCAGTTGTTCCTGCAAAAACGTCAGGGCGCTGGTCCAGAAGGTGCCGCCAGGTTGGTCGAGCAGCACCACGGGTACTAGTGGGCTTTTCCCGGTCTGGATCAGGGTCAGCACTTCCAGTGCTTCGTCCAGAGTGCCGAAACCACCGGGGCAGAGCACTAGGCCGTCGGCCTCCTTGACGAAGAACAGTTTGCGTAGAAAGAAGAAGTGGAACGACAACAGGTTGTTGCTGCCCTGGACAGTGGCATTGGCGCCTTGCTCGAAGGGCAGGGTGATATTGAAGCCCAGGCTGTTTTCCAGGCCGGCACCCTCATGGGCGGCCGCCATAATGCCGCCACCGGCGCCGGTAATAACCATCAGGTTGTGCTTGGCTAGAGTCGCGCCCAGGTCGCGGGCAAGGCTGTAAACCGGGTGGTTGGCCGGGGTGCGTGCCGAGCCGAAGACGGTCACTTTGCGCCGCCGTTTGAACTGTTCCAGTGTGCTGAAGGCATGCTCCATCTCGCGCAGGGTCTGCAGCATGATCTTGGCGTCCCAGCGGTTGCGGTCGGCCTGCGCCATGCGCACAACCGTGCCGAGCATGGCCTGGTAGAGCTTGGTATTGGGGCTGTCGGGCGGTGCGGCGAGGATGCCCAGTTCTTCTACTCGGGTGGTCAGGTCGACGCCACTGGTCTGAAAATGCCGGGACAGAAAACCGTCCGATTCATCGGGCATACAACTTCTCCTTCTGGTTGCCGGCCGAGCAGCCTCTTGCTGCGTCGGCCTGGTCTTGAGTATGGCTGCTGGCTGACGGTTTGTGCGGCGCGCGCACCTGCGTGACAACCAACAGCCCATGCCAGGACTGCATCAGAGGGCAATTTGCTCGCCTGGTTCAGGGATGTTGGCGATCCAGTTCAGACGCTCGCGCAAGGCCAGTTGCAGGGCCTGCATCTTCTCTAGCTCGCCATGCACCAGGTACAGCTCGGGGTGGTGCTCGAAGTGGCTGACCCAGTCGAGCAGCTGTGATTGCCCGGCATGCGCGGAGAAGCCGCCGAGGGTGTGCACCTTGGCTTTTACCGCGATGCGCTGATGGAGGATTTTCACGTTCTCGGCGCCGTCGACGATATTGCGTCCCAGCGTGCCCTTGGCCTGGAAACCGGGAAAGATCAGGTGGCAATTCTCGCGCCAGAGGTTGTGCTTGAAGTGATGGACAATGCGCCCGCCGGTGCACATACCGCTGCCGGCGATGATGATTGCGCCGCTCTGTATCCGGTTTATCGCCATCGATTCTTCCGGGCTCGGCGTGCAGCGCAGGATCGGTAGCCAGTCTTCGATGCGTTTGCTGCCGCGGGCCTGAAAGGCGGCGCGGTCTTCGGCGGCAAACTGGTCCTGAAAACGCGAGTAGATGGCGTTGGCGCGGATTGCCATGGGGCTGTCGAGAAACACCGCCTGCTGCGGCAGTCGCCCTTCGTGGTAGAAACGCCCAAGGTAGTAGATCAGGTCCTGGGTACGACCGACGGCGAAGGACGGGATCAGCACGTTGCCGCCATCGCGATGGGCCTGCTGCAGAATCTCCGCCAGTTCTTCCAGGGTGTCCTCGCTGCAGCGGTGATCGCGGTCGCCGTAGGTCGATTCCAGCAGCACCACATCGGCTTTGTTCAGCGTGCTGGGGTCTTGCATCAAGGGCGAGCAGGTATTGCCCAGGTCGCCGGAGAACACCAGGCGGCGAGTCAGGTGGTGCTCCTGTACTTCGAGTTCGACAATCGCCGAGCCGAGGATATGCCCGGCATCGTGAAAGGTCACTTGTACGCCCTTGGCCACTTCGCGGCTTTCGCCATACATCATTGGCCTGCGTTGGCTCAGCGCCTGTTCGGCGTCGGCTGTTGTGTACAGCGGGCTGATTGGCGCCTTGCCCATCCGCGCGCGCCATTTGTTTTCCCACTCCGCGTCTTTCTCCTGAAGAAACGCGGCGTCGAGCAGCATCAATTCCATCAACTCACAGGTCGCATCAGTGGCGAAGATCGGCCCGCGATAGCCGGCGGCTGTGAGTTTCGGCAGCAGGCCGGTGTGGTCGATGTGCGCATGAGAAATCACCACGGCATCCAGGCTGTGCGGGTCAAAGGCAAACGGCGCGCGGTTGCCGTCTTCCTCTTCGCGGCGGCCCTGACGCATGCCGCAGTCGAGTAATACCCGTGCCCCGTCGCGGCTTTCGATCAGGTAGCAGGAGCCGGTGACTTGTTGAATTGCGCCGAGGAAGTTGAGCAGGGCCATGGCTAATCCTTGAACAAGTTGAATGGGTGGCGCTTAAGGCTGTCCCATCAGGTAACCGGGGGTTTTGATACAGGTCAGCATCTGCCTGTATCCCGCGCTCTAAGCTGACTAAAACTATCGGAGCCGCATATGACCCAGCTATTTCCCAGTGCCAGCGAGTTGGCCGAGCATGCCCGCCTTGAGCCGGCCTTCGCCGCCTGGCAGCGCGGTTATGGTCCTTTGCAGCACAGTCCGCAGACCTGTGCCGCGGTCTACCGCATGGGCCACCAGTTGGTGCAGGCGGGTCTACAGGCGAATCTGCCGAGCGTCTACCGCCACTTTTACGCGCTGGATCGGCTGACGGCCGCAGGGCTGTGGCTGGTGGTGCATATGACCTATGCCCAGCGCGTGCGCCTCGATGGCGCGGCGTTGGCTGCAGAGGACTTCAAGGTGTCGCCCGAAGGGCATACCGGAGGTGCGCTGAATATGGTGCCGGCCTATGCCGGTTACCTGGCGTTGAATAACCTGACCGGGGAAACCCGTGGCTGGCTGATGGGCCAGGGCCACTGTGTGGCAGCCATCGAGGCGCTCAACCTGCTAACGGCCAATCAGCACCCGGAACAGGCCGAGCGTTACCCCTGTGACGAGGCCGGGATGAGCCAGTTGGTGGCGGACTTCTATAGCTATGCGCAGAACGCGGCCGGTCAGGTCAGCGCGCCGCTGGGCAGCCACGTCAATCCGCACACGGCTGGCGGCATTGCCGAAGGTGGTTATCTGGGCTTTGCCGAGCTGCAATATGCTCATCTGCCGTTACCCGGCGAGAAGCTGGTGACGTTTCTCTCCGATGGCGCGGCCGAGGAGCAACGCGGCAGTGACTGGATGCCGCGTTGGTGGCGCGCTGAAGATTGCGGCGTGGCGTTGCCGTTGATGATCGCCAATGGCCGGCGCATCGAGCAGCGTACCGAGCTGGCGACGCCCGCCGGGCTGGATAACTTCCGCGAGCACCTGCGCCATTGTGGTTTTGATCCTGTGAGTTTCGATGGTCGCGATCCGGCTGCTTTTGTCTGCGCGCTATGGGAGATGGAGCAGCGCCTGGGTCGCCGTGTACAGGAACTGCGTGATGGCGTGCTGAATTACCCGTTGCCCATGCCTTACGGTATTGCCGAAACACTCAAGGGTTTCGGCTTCTACGGCGCTGGCAGCAATGCGGCGCACAACCTGCCGTTGCCGGCCAACCCGCATACCGATAGTGCTGCTCGCGAGCTGTTCAATCAGCATGCAGCGCAGCTTTGGGTCGCGCCGGAAGAGCTGAGCGCCGCCTGCGCACTGTTTGCGGATCGAGGCTCCCGCCCGCTGGAGCGCGATAACCCGCTGGCGCTGCGTCATCCAGCGCTGCCAAAACTGCCTGAGTTGCAGTATCAGGACAGCGCCTGTTCGCCGATGCTGGCCCTGGATCGTTTCTTTGTCGATCTGGTGCAAACCAACCCGCAGTTGCGTCCGCGTGTTGGTAACCCCGATGAACTGGCCAGCAATCGCCTGGGCGACGTCCTCAAGGCGCTCAAGCACCGGGTGACCGCGCCGGAGAGCGAACAGGAAGCGCTGGATGGCGCCATCATCACTGCGCTCAATGAAGAAGCCGTGGTGTCTGCCTGCCTGGCCAACCAGGGTGGCCTGAATCTGGTGGCCAGCTATGAGGCCTTCTGCGTGAAGATGCTCGGCGCGGTGCGCCAGCGGATCATTTTTGCTCGGCAGCAAAAAGACGCGGGGCGCGCTGCAGGTTGGCTCGGCTGGCCGCTAGTGGCCACCTCGCACACCTGGGAGAACGGCAAGAATCAGCAATCGCACCAGGACACCACCTTCTGTGAGGCTTTGCTCGGTGAGATGAGCGATATGGTGCGGGTGATCTTTCCAGCCGATCACAATTCGGTATTGGCGCTGCTGCCAGGCATCTATCAGGCGCGTGGTCAGCTCGCCTGCATGGTGATAGCCAAACGTGAGCGGCCTTGTGTATTCACTCGCGAACAGGCCGAGCAGCTGGCGCAGGATGGCGCTGTTGTGCTGGCTGAGAAGCAAGGCGAACAGCCTTTGCTGCTGATCGCCACCGGCAGTTATCAGTTGGCGGAAATGCAGCGCGCGGCCGTTCGTCTGAGCGCGGCCGGGTGCGCCTGGCGTCTGGTTTACTTGCAAGAGCCGGGGCGTTTTCGTGCGGCTCGCGATACCTGGGAACAGGCGGTAATTGTCGATGCCGAGCGGGTTGAGCGGTTATTCCCGGCTGCCAGCATAAAGCGTGTGCTGCTCACCCATATGCGCCCGGAAGTTGCCCGTGGGCATCTGTGGCCGCTGCTGGGTGAGGCTCGACACAGCCGTGTGCTGGGCTACCGTAATCGAGGTGGCACCCTGGATGAAGCCGGTATGTTGTTCGCCAACCAGGCGAGCTGGGCGCATGTGCTGGAGGCAGCTGCCGCGTTGCTGGAAAAACCGCTTGGCGATTTGCTCAGTGCCGAGGAGCAAGCAGCCGTGCAAGGGCGGGGAGAACCACACTGTCTGCGTTAGTGCAGGCCAGTGGGTGTGGGAAAAGGAGGGGCAGGTATGCCTAAATTGACTTTGGATCTTGATGCGGATTTGTACCGCTTGTTACAGCAGGCAGCACAGCAGAACCAGATAAGCCTGGAAGAAGAGTGTTTGCATCGTCTAGAGGGCGGCGTTAGGCGTTCGCGCTATATGCATGCCTTGTTAGCCGATCTGCGCGCCGATGATGAGCAGCGGCGCGCGGAGCAAACGGATAGCTGAGGCTTACAGGCCGCAGTCGGCTTTGCTGAAACGCTCGGTGGTCACTGGTCGGTTGCTTTTGTATTCGCTGAATTCATAACGCAGCGCCGCGCCGCGGGCCAATAACTGGCGATACCCGGTGTTGCGGCACACGCTGTTAGCCAGTTGTGCGCGAACCACATCCGGGTTGCCACGCATTTGTGCCGCATGTTCGCTGCGTACGCTGAGGTGGTTGACCAGCTCACTGCCATCAACGGTATAACCTTGATCAAGAATGTCTTCATTGATTGCCCGTGGCGTGCCTACGCTGCTCTCGCGCGCGACTTTTTCCAGGGTTTTGCTCAGCTCAAAGTCTTTCAGGGTAGCAGCATGGGCAAACAGGGGCAGACTCACTGCCAAGGTCAGGCTGATCAAACGCAGCATGGGGTTCTCCAAAGTCGATTCGCACCTTCTGACCGGCATTGCCGGGCAGAGGTTCAGTGGCGCCTATCTTACCCGTCTGCCGACACTTACGCAGTTACCACGGTAGGCCACGTAAGACGCACGGTTGAATACGCCTGAGCGGGCTTTGATAGACTGCCGCGCTTGCTGACCCCAGGATGACTCATGCCGTTTCTTCTTATCTGTCAGGTGTACGCCTGATGAGCCACGCTGTCTCGCGTTTACGCGCTGCGCGGATTGCCCGCAGTGCTAAACCATTTTTGGCCCGTGGTAGCCGCTCAGTGCGTTGTGACGAGTGCCGTTTGGTGATGACCCATTGCCTGTGTGCCTGGCGTCCGCGCATTGCCGCTACGTCAGCGGTGTGTCTGTTGATGCACGATGTCGAGGCGCTCAAACCGAGCAATACCGGCTGGCTGATTGCCGATGTACTGGCTGATACGTCGGCATTCGGCTGGTCACGTGTCGAGGTTGATGCCGAGTTGCCGGCGTTACTGAACGATCCGCAGTGGCAGCCTTATCTGGTGTTTCCAGGTGAATACGTGGCCGCCGAACGGGTGGTCAGCGAAGTTCAACCCGCGCCCGGTAAGCGGCCTTTGTTTGTGCTGCTGGATGCCACTTGGAGCGAGGCGCGCAAGATGTTTCGCAAAAGCCCCTACCTCGACAGCTTACCCGTACTCAGCCTGCAGGCTGAGCAGCTGTCACGCTACAAGCTGCGACGCTCCAAGCGCGATGACCATTTCTGCACGGCCGAGGTCGCGGCACTGTGCTTAGAGTTGGCAGGCGACCAGCGTGCGGCGGATGGTTTGAATGCTTACCTGGATGTTTTTAGTCAGCACTACCTGGCTGCCAAGGCACCGCGTGCGGTGCCATTGGATGATCCGTTGCACGAACGCCTGCGCGCGTTTCTCTAGCGGCTAGTGGGCCAGCTTCTTGGGCCACAACTGCGCCAACAGCATGCCAGCAAACATCAGTGCGCAGCCGAAGTAGCCGCGCAGTTCCAGTGATTCACCGAGTAGCCAGGCCCCTGCGATGGCGGCGAATACCGCCTCCAGTGAGAGGATGATGGCCGCATGTGAGGCGATGGCGTCTTTCTGCGCCACCACCTGCAAGGTAAAACCAATGGCCACGCCGAAGATGCCGCCATAGAGAATCGCCGGTCCCGCGTCGATGATCGCGTCCAGCTGAATTTCCTCGAAGATTACTGCTAACACCAGGCTGATTACCGCGCAGGTGATGAACTGCACCAGCGCCAGGCGCAGCGGGTCATGGCGCCCGGCAAAGAAGCCCACCAGCAGTACATGCACGCCCCACACGAACGCTCCGGCCAGTTGCAGCCAATCGCCGGAGGCCACGGTAAAGCCCTCGCCGACGCTGAGCAGGAACATGCCGACCACTGCCAGGCAGGCGCCCAACCAGATACCCAGGCCGGTTCTATGGCCAATAAACAGCCCTAGCAGCGGCACGATGATCACGTACAACCCAGTGATGAAGCCCGAGTTGGTCACGCTGGTAAACAGCAGGCCAACCTGCTGCAGGTTGATACCCAAAGCTAGGGCCAAGCCCATCAGCACGCCGCCACGCAGCAACTGGCGGTTCAGTGGTGCGACTGTCGCGCTGTTGCTGCGACCTTCCAGCAGGCGTAGCACTGGCAGCAGAATCAGTGCTGCCAAGCCAAAACGCAGGCCGCTGTAGAGAAACGGGCCTATGGAGTCCATGCCCAGGCGCTGAGCAACAAACGCCGAGCCCCAGATCATGGCAGTCAGCAGCATTAACAGGTCGGCGCGCAGGGCGTGGCTTCGCATTTCAGGCTCTCGTCGGCAAAGCTGCGAACTGTGCCGCAAAGCGTCGTGCTTGACCACCCCGTCAGTGCTGGGCATGCTTGGTCGCTTTTCTGCGTTTTCAGGCTTGGTTGCGCCGCAACCCTGCGGCCTGTGCGCATTGTTCACCGTGCCCTGGACAGTACCCTGACGGGTACCCACATAACAAAAACAGGATTCACCATGGCCGCTTTTGAAATCCTCATTGCCGACGATCACCCCCTGTTTCGCAGTGCCTTGCAACAAGCGTTAACCCTGGGGTTGGGGCCCGATGTAAGGCTGGTCGAAGCCGCCAGCATTGCCGAGTTGGAAACCTGCCTGGCACAGAAGACCGACTGGGATCTGGTTCTGCTTGATCTCAATATGCCCGGCGCTTATGGCTTCTCAGGCTTGGTGTTGCTCCGTGGGCAGTACCCGCATATTCCGGTGGTGATGATCTCCGCTCAGGAAGAGCCGTCCATCGTTGCGCGCTCGCGGGAGTTCGGCGCCAGTGGCTTTATCCCCAAATCCAGTCCGTTGGAGACGATCCAGCAGGCAGTTCGCCTGGTGCTGGATGGCGAGGTCTGGTGGCCACAGCAGACTCAGGAAGCGATTGCCTTGTCGGCTGAAGCCAAAGCCGCCAGTGCAGGGCTGGCCAGCCTGACGCCGCAGCAGTTCCGGGTGCTGACCATGGTCTGTGATGGCTTGCTGAATAAGCAGATCGCCTATGAACTCAGCGTGTCTGAGGCCACGGTGAAGGCTCATGTGACGGCGATCTTCCGTAAACTGGGAGTGCGTACTCGGACTCAAGCGGCCTTGCTGCTGCAACAGCTGGAGTCGATTCCTTCACAAACGGACGGTTAAGCGTCCGTTAATCTTTGCCTGGCAGGCTTGCCGCGCTGTTTTCCTCCTATCGTTGTGATGACCCTCAATGTCTCCATTCAAAGGCCAGACCGGCCTTAAACGTGTACTCAATGCCACTGGTTACTCGCTGGCCGGCCTGCGCGCCGCTTTTACCGGTGAAGCTGCGTTTCGCCAGCTGTTGTTGATCAACCTGATACTCGTGCCTTTGGCGTTCTACCTGGATGTCAGCCGCGTTGAACGCGCCTTGATGGTCGCGGTATGTCTGCTGGCGCTGATCGTCGAGCTTCTCAACTCGGCAGTGGAGGCGGCCATCGACCGCATATCCCTGGAGTTGCACCCACTGTCGAAAAATGCCAAGGACATGGGCAGTGCCGCGCAGTTCACCGCCCTCAGCCTGATTGCTCTGGTGTGGGCGATTATCCTGCTCGGTTAATCCGCCTTTCAGGCAATAGTCGGCAGGACGATCTGGTCGCTGCGCGTCACGCCGGCTGTCAGGGCGCGGCACAGCTCGATGAACTCACGCATGGCGGCGGTCTGGTACTTCTGTTTGTGCCAGATAAAGTAGAACTGCCGGCGTAGATCCAGCTCGGGGGTTTCCACCGCCACCAGGCTGCCGCGGCGAAAGGCATCGCGCAGTGCCAGGCGGGAAATGCAGCCAATCCCTAGGCCTGATTCCACCGCACGTTTGATCGCCTCGGTGTGTTCCAGCTCAAGGCGAATATTCAGACTGCTGGGGTGATGGCGCATGGCTTGGTCAAAGGTCAGGCGCGTACCGGAGCCTTGTTCACGCAGAATCCACGCCTCGCGCGTCAGCTCGTCGAGGCTCGCTTCACCGCGCTGCGCCAGCGCATGTTGCGGCGCGCAGAACACCACCAACTCATCTTCAACCCAGGGTTGCACCTCGATATCCGGGTGCTGGCAGTCACCTTCGATCATGCCCATATCCAGTTCGTAGTGGGCAATCTGTTGCACCACATAGGCGGTGTTGTGTACCTGTAGCTTGACCCGGCACTCCGGGTGGCGCTGCATAAAACTGCCGATCAGCAGGGTGGCCAGGTAGTTGCCGACGGTGAGCGTGGCGCCAACATTCAGCGAGCCGTAGCCGCTCTTACCGCCCAGCAGGCGTTCGATTTCTTTGGCCTGATCGAGGAATGCGACTGCTTGTGGCAGCAGTTGCAGGCCCAGTGCGTTGAGGCCCAGGCGTTTACCGGCGCGGTCGAACAGTTGGCAGTCGGACTGACGCTCCAGTTCGCTGAGCGAAGTACTGGTGGCTGATTGCGACAGGGCCAGAGAATCGGCCGCGCGCGACACGCTTTCATGCTGAGCCACGGCGACGAAGACTTGCAATTGTCTGAGGGTAAATCGCATATCTATGTAACCGATAACCTATATCTTGATAATCAAGTTAACAGATATTCTGCAGCTCATTACAATGCCGTGCAATTGCGCGCAGGCGCGCAGGCGACATTACCTTTGCGGAGCTCCGAACATGAGCAATCTTAACGCCGAGCGCATTCTTAGCGTTCACCATTGGAACGACACGCTGTTCAGCTTCAAGTGCACCCGTGATCCGGGGCTGCGTTTCGAGAATGGTCAGTTCGTGATGATCGGCCTGCAGCAGGAAACCGGCCGTCCGTTGATGCGCGCCTATTCGATTGCCAGCCCGAACTGGGAAGAGCATCTGGAGTTCTTCAGCATCAAGGTGCCGGATGGCCCGCTGACCTCGCAGTTGCAGCACCTCAAGGAAGGCGATGAGATCATCATCAGCAAGAAACCCACCGGGACCCTGGTACTGGATGACCTCAAGCCGGGCAAGCACCTGTACCTGCTCAGCACGGGCACTGGGTTGGCACCGTTTATGAGTGTTATTCAGGACCCGGAAACCTATGAGCGTTTCGAGAAGGTGATTCTGGTTCACGGCGTGCGCTATGTGAATGAAGTGGCCTACCGTGAATTCATCACCGAGCACCTGCCGAAGAATGAATTCTTCGGCGATGCGCTGAAGGACAAGCTCATTTACTACCCGACGGTGACCCGTGAACCGTTCGAGAACCAGGGCCGTCTGACCGACCTGATGCGCAGTGGCAAGCTGTTCCAAGACATTGGCCTGCCGCCGATCAATCCTCAGGACGATCGCGCGATGATCTGCGGCAGCCCGAGCATGCTGGATGAAACCAGCGAGGTGCTCAACGAGTTCGGCTTGACCGTTTCGCCACGTATGCGTGAACCAGGTGATTACCTGATTGAGCGTGCCTTCGTCGAGAAGTAAGCCTGCCGTCATCAAAAGCCCGCTCATGGCGGGCTTTTTTATGCGCGCTATTCCAGCGCTAAGGCGCTGTGCGCACGGTTGCCGCCTTTCTGCTTGGCTTGGTACATGGCGTTGTCGGCATGTTGCAGCAGTTGCTGCTCGTCCTGGGCGTGCTGGGGGTACAGGGCGATGCCGATGCTGGGCAGGACGGTCTGGCTCTGGCCACACACCTCAAAGGGTTGATTGAGGCTCTGGCGGATTTTCTCGGCTACCACGCTGGCGTGATCGGTCGAGTGAAAGTCTTCTAACAGCACGACGAACTCGTCCCCGGCAAAGCGTGCCACCGTATCGGACTCGCGCAGGCACAGCTGGATACGTTGAGCGACGCCTTGCAGCAGTTGATCGCCTGCAGCATGACCGAAGCTGTCGTTGACCTGCTTGAACTTGTCCAGGTCGAGGAACAGCAGCGCGACCTGCGACTGCTCGCGACGTGCGCGGGCCAAGGCCGTGTGAAGGCGGTCGCGCAGGAGTTCGCGATTGGGCAGTCGGGTGAGCTGGTCGTACTGCGCCATAAACTGCAGCCGGCTGAGCATTTGCTGGCGCTCAATGGCCGCAGCCACTTGGGTCGAGACGAATTGCAGTAATTCCTGATCACGTTCGCTGTAGCGGGTGGAGGCGCTGCTTTGCACCAGCAGTGCGCCGATGATGCCTCTGTGTGAGTGCAGCGGTACGCCCAGCCAGCTGTGTGGCGATTCAGGTTGCGGCTGGCTGGCATTGGGCAACAGCAAAGTGTTGCCGCTGCGAATGACCTGGGCACTCAACGTGACGGCATTCAGCGGCGAATCAGTCAGCGGACTGGGAAGGGGTTCGGCAGGGTAGGGGAAGCTCAATTCGTCATTTTGTTCGTCATACAGGGCGACGGAAAAGCTCAGGGTTGGCAACAGTTCGCCAATAATCTGATGCACCTGCTGAAAGAGGCCAAGCAGGTCCTTGGCCGAATGAGCAGCTTCGGAAATGCCATACAGCGCGGTCTGCAGGGCTTCGCTGCGCTTACGCTCGGTGATGTCGTGGGCCACGGCGATGCGCACCTGATCATCTTCCGACCAGCGTGCAGACCAGAGGATATGCACGCTACTGCCATCCTTGCGCAGGTAACGGTTTTCAAACTGTGGTTTATGCACCCCGGCCATTACTTCCTTCGCCGCCAGCAGGGTTTTGGCGCGGTCTTCGGGGTGGACCATTTCGATCATCACCTGGCCGATCATCTCGTCTGCGCTGTAGCCGAAAATGCGCTGGCAGGCCGCACTGACAAAAACAAAGCGGCCGCGTTTGTCGACTACGCAGATGGCGTCGAGCAGCAGATCGACAAGGTTTTCGGTCGGCGCGTAGGTGCTGGCTTTCATGCGTTCACAGTGTGTCGATGTGTGATGACGGTTTATCGGGCCGCTTACTGGCGCTTTGGCAGCATGCCCCTTGCACTCACCATACCCGCAAGGCGTTGAACAGTGCACATCTGTTTGTCGCCTTCAGGGCTTTGCCGATCACTGCTGACGGGCGTCTACTCAGTGTAGAACGCCGTGACGACGGCGTACTGCCTGTTATTGCGCGCTGCTGAAGCGCTGCCCGGAGACGGCCGGATGGTATATCGGCTGTACCTTGTTGCCGGCAGGGTCGAGCAAATGGAAGCTGTACGCGCCGTCACCATGGGCGAAGGGGCGGTCAAGCAGGGTCACGCCATGTGCCTTGAAGTAGGCGTACCAGGCGTGCAGCTCATCGATGCTGTCGACGATAAAGCCATAGTGATCCACTGCCTGCTCGCCGCTGCTGGGTACAGAAGCGCGACCCAGGGACAGGTTGTCATTACCACAGGTCAGGTAGACCAGGTCTGGATTGGCGCGGTGCAGCACCTGCATGCCGAGAATATCCACGTAGAAGCGTTCGCAGGCCTCCAGGTTGGGGACCAGCAGGGCGATATGGCGCAAGCCATTAAGGCGACCGGGGCGTTCGAGCATGGTGAGCTCCCTATTTTGTATACATTTATCTAGTAAATATAAGACAAAATAGCTGCTTGGCCTATCTGCGCGTGTGGGGTGGCGCGAACTCGGTCAGCTGGCGGGCACTACTTCCAGCACGCAGATGCTGCCAAGCTGCGGGTAGTGCCAGTGCACATCGACATCCCAGAAGCACGCGCCATAGCGGCGCTCGGGGCTGGGCTGCTGGTAGGCTGGGCGCGGGTCCTGGGCCAGGCATTGTTCGATCAACTCGATCAGCGGTTCATTCAGGCGCTGCCCATGTTCGTTTGCCTGGATCAGTGCGCTGTCCTGCCAACTGACGTCGATCAGCGCCGGCGCGCTGTCGGCGATGCGGTTGTAGGCACCCGCGACGCTGTCGGCATAGGGCACGTAGGGTTTGATATCCAGCACCGGGGTGCCGTCGAGCAGGTCGATGCCGGACAGCCACAGTTTTCCAGCTTCAACCTTGTCCAGTTTGACCACCGACTGGCCGATGCCATTGGGCCGATGGGTGGCGCGGGTGCTGAATACGCCGACCGATTGATTACCGCCCAGGCGCGGCGGGCGCACCTTGAGCCGCGGCTTGTCTTCCAGCGCCTGGTGAAACAGAAACAGCAGCCAGACATGGCTGACTTGCTCCAATCCCTGCACTGCATCGCCGTTATCGAAGGGTGCGGCTAGCTCCAGTACGCCACGGGCCGCCGGGGCCAATTGCGGCTGACGGGGAATGGCGAACTTCTCCTTGAAGCAGGAGCGGACAAAACCTATGGGGGAAACGGAGTAGGGCATGGCGGCGTGACCGAATGAAAACGCCGCCATAGTACCTGACTAGAGGTGAAAACCGCCGTCGATCGGGATGATCGCGCCGGTCATATAGGCCCCGGCGGTGCTCGCCAGGCTGATCGCCAGGGCGGCCATTTCCTCTTCGCGGCCCCAGCGCTGCATCGGGATCAGCGCGGTGTCTTCGGCCATGGCGGCCTCGTCGGTGGCGATATGCTGAGTCATCTTGCTCGGGAAGCGTCCCGGCGCGATCACGTTGACGTTGATATGTTGGCCGACCAGCTCGCGGGCGAGCATGCGTGACAGCTGATGCAGCGCCGCCTTGCTCGGGCCATAGGCGTAAGCGTCTTCGCCGTGGGAGGTGATGCCGGCGACCGAGCCGATATTGATCACCCGTGCCGGATTAGCCGCGCTACCGGCCTTGCGCAGTAGCGGCAGCAATTGCTGAATGCAGCTGAATACCGAGGTTACATTGAGCTGCATGACCTTTTCCCAGCCCTTGGCCGGATAGCTTTCCAGCGGTGCGCCCCAAGTGGTGCCGGCGTTATTGACCAGGATATCCAGGCTGCCGATTGTGCCGGTCAATTGCTCGGCCAACACGTGCACGCCTTCTTCGCTCGCTAGGTTGGCGGCGATGCCGTGGCAGGTGCCAAAGGCCGATAGTTCGGCAGCGGTTTGTGCGCAGGCTTCGCCGTCACGCGCGCAGACGTAGACCGTGGCGCCGGCTTCGACAAAGGCTTTGGCGATCATTTTGCCGATGCCGCGTGTGCCACCGGTAACCAGGGCGGTGCGGCCTTGCAGGCTGAAGTAGGGGGGCATGGCGAATCCTTTTAACGGATGAGTGCCACTACCCTAATCATCTGACCGCGCCATGGCAGTCATCATTGCCCGTGGAAATAAGCTGCCATGCGGGCAGGCATGGCAGCGAGGCGTTGGGACTCAGCCGCGAACGCGCAGGGTCAGGCCCTTGAGGAAATTGCGCAGGAACTGGTCGCCGCAGGTGCGGTAGTTGCTGTGGCCGAACTTGCGGAACAGCGCACTCATCTCCGGCTTGGAAACCGGGCAGTCGACGCTGTTCATGATCGTGTGCATGTCGTCTTCCTTCAGCTCGAAGGCCACGCGCAGTTTCTTCAACACCATGTTGTTGGTGACGGGCAGCTCCAGTGGCTGAGCGGGGCGGCTGTCATCCTTGCCGCGCTTGAAGAACACCAGACCATCGAGGAAATGTGCCATCAGCTCGTCGTCGCATGGGGTAAAGCCTTCTTCGTCTTCCTTCTTGAGCATGGCCGCGAGGTCGCTGGGAGCAACCTGTTTGCCGCTGAGCTTAATGATGTCGACCATCTGCGCGTCGCTGATGTCGAGGGTGTAGCGCAGGCTGCGCAGTACGTCGTTGTTAAGCATGGAAAGGTCCTGAAAAGGCGGCGGCTCAAAGCAGCCGTTAAAAAATGATTAGAAGCGTTCTTTGCCGGCCAGGTAGCGCCATTGCCCAGGCTGAACCTTGGCCATCGACACACCGCCGATACGGATGCGCTTCATACCCAGCACTTTGAGGTCGACGCTGTTGCACATGAACACGATCTGTCCGGGCAGCGGGTTCTTCAAAGCGAAGCGTAGGCGAGTTTCGTTCTGCCAGCTGACCTTGCAGGGTGGCAAGGCCACGCCATTAAAAGTCAGGCCGTGTGCCAGGCGTTTGAGCTGACTTGCACTCAGGGTGCCGACGACTTCGACCACATATTCCTGCTCCAGTTTGCTCAGGTCTTCCTTGAGCTTGCGCTCGATGCGCCAATCCTGGGTCAGTACATGCAGGCCATCTGCGCCAGCTTGCAGCGGTGCACAGTTGATCAAACGGGCGAAATGGCCTTTTAACGGGCGAATCCCCGAACTGTCTTCCGGCCAGTGATTGGCCGAGCTGATGCCTTCCACTGCGCGTTCCGGGTTATGCCCATTGGGCACATTCAGCAGCAAGGTGACTGGCTCGATCGGCGCCAGGACGGCATTGGGCAGCAGTTCCACGCGCTGCTCAGCGACTTTGAACTGGGGCTCTTCTACGACCACACCATCCACCGTGACCCAGCCGCCTTCGATGTAGAGTTCGGCCTCGCGGCGCGAACAGCCAATCACTTCGATCAGGCGTTTGGACAGGCGAATGGGGTCAGTCATAAAAGCGGTCATCGGCAAAAAAAGGGCCGTCATTGTAACCGGACAGGCCCCCGGTGCACGGAACATCGGGCGAACGGCGGCGATAAAAGCTGTTGTCAGTATTGAGGCAGAGACAGGCGGGCAGGGTTGGCTTTGTCTTCGGCAATAAAAAACCGCTCCGAAGAGCGGTTTTTCAGCGAGGTAGCGCTTAACCGCCCAGATAGGCGTCGCGTACCTTTGGATCGTTCAGCAGTTGTTCACCGCTGCCTTGCATGACGATCCGGCCGTTCTCCAGGACATAACCACGGTCGGCCAGCTTGAGCGCCTGGTTGGCGTTCTGCTCGACCAGGAACACCGTTACACCGTCCTTGCGCAGCTGTTCGATGATGTCGAAGATCTGCTGGATGATGATCGGTGCCAGGCCCAGCGACGGCTCGTCGAGCAGCAGCAGTTTGGGCTTACTCATCAGCGCGCGGCCGATGGCGAGCATCTGCTGCTCACCGCCGGACATGGTGCCGGCGCGCTGGGCAAAGCGTTCCTTCAGGCGCGGGAACAGGTGCAGGACCTTGTCCAGCTGTTCCTGATTGTCGGCCTTGCTGCCGAAGAAGCCGCCCATCACCAGATTTTCTTCCACGGTCAGGCGGGAAAATACCCGGCGGCCTTCCGGCACCACGGCAATGCTCTTGCGCATGATGCTCGGAGTGTCCTGGCCGATCAGCTCTTCACCCTGGTAGCGGATGCTGCCACTGCTCGCCTGGGGCGAGCCACAGAGGGTCATCAGCAGGGTCGACTTGCCGGCACCGTTGGCGCCGATCAGGGTGACAATCTCACCCTGACGGACTTCGACGTTGACGTCATGCAGCGCCTGGATCTTGCCGTAGAAGGTGGAAACGTTCTCGAAATACAGCATCACGCTTCCCCCAGGTAGGCTTTGATCACGTCCGGGTTGGCGCGGATCTGTTCCGGCGTGCCGTCCGCCAGGGGCGTGCCCTGGTTGATCACATAGATGTGGTCGGAAATGCTCATGACCAGCTTCATGTCGTGCTCAATCAGCAGCACGGTGACGTTGTGCTGATCGCTGAGCACGCGGATCAGCGACTTGAGGTCGTCGGTCTCGCGCGGGTTGAGGCCAGCGGCTGGCTCGTCGAGCATCAGGATGCTCGGGCGGGTCATCATGCAGCGGGCGATTTCCAGGCGACGTTGCTGACCGTAGGCCAGGGTGCCGGCCGTGCGGTTGGCAAACTCAGTCAGGTTGACCTGATCCAGCCAGTGCGCGGCAAACTCCATGGCTTCGCGTTCGCTCTTGCGAAACGCCGGGGTCTTCAGCAGGCCCGCCAGGTAGTTGGTGTTGAGGTGGCGGTGCTGAGCGACCAGCAGGTTTTCCACCGCCGTCATGTCCTTGAACAGACGCACGTTCTGGAACGTGCGCACCACGCCTTTGCGGGCGATCTTGTGGCCGGGCAGGCCTTCGATCTGCTCGCCATTGAGGCGGATGCTGCCACTGGTAGGCTGATAGAAGCCGGTCAGGCAGTTGAATACGGTGGTCTTGCCGGCGCCGTTCGGGCCGATCATCGACACAACCTGTTTTTCCTTGACCTGCAGGTTCACCCCGTTGACGGCCAGCAGGCCGCCGAAGCGCATGGACAGGCCGCTTACTTCCAGGATCGGGCGGCTCATTGCTTCAGCTCCAGGTGCGGACGTTGCATGGGCAGCAGGCCCTGCGGACGCCAAATCATCATCAATACCATCAGCGCGCCGAACATCAGCATGCGGTATTCGTTGAATTCACGTGCCAGCTCCGGCAGTAGAATCATCACGATGGCAGCCAGAATGATGCCCAGCTGCGAGCCCATACCACCCAGTACGACGATAGCGAGAATGATCGCCGATTCGATAAAGGTGAACGACTGTGGGCTGACCAAGCCCTGGCGCGCGGCGAAGAAGCTACCGGCGAAACCTGCGAAGCACGCACCGATGGTGAAGGCCGAGAGCTTGATCGCGGTAGGGTTCATACCCAGGGCGCGGCAGGCAATTTCGTCTTCACGCAGCGCTTCCCACGCACGGCCGATTGGCATGCGCAGCAGGCGGTTGATCACGAACAGGGTCAACAGCACCAGCAGCAGGGCGATCAGGTAGAGGAAGATCACCTTGTTGATCGAGTTGTAAGCCACCCCGAAGTATTCGTGGAAGGTCTGCATGCCTTCAGCGGCCTTGCGGTCGAACGACAGGCCAAACAGCGTTGGCTTGGGGATCGAGCCGATGCCGTTGGGGCCACCGGTCAGCCAGGTCATGTTGTTCAGCAGGATGCGGATGATCTCGCCAAAACCCAGGGTCACGATGGCCAGGTAGTCGCCGCGCAGGCGCAGCACCGGGAAACCCAGGATAAAGCCGAAGAATGCCGCCATCAGGCCGGCAATCGGTAGGCAGATCCAGAAGCTCAGGCCGAAGTAGAACGAAAGCAGCGCGTAGCTGTAAGCGCCCACGGCGTAGAAGGCCACGTAGCCGAGGTCGAGCAGGCCGGCCAGACCGACCACGATGTTCAGGCCGAGGCCGAGCATCACGTAGATCAGGATCAGCGTGGCGATATCCACCGCACCGCGCGAGCCGAAGAACGGCCAGGCCAGCGCGACGACGATCAGGCCGAGGACGATCCAGCGCTGGGTCGAAGGCAGGGTGAGGAACTCGCTGGCTTTGCCCGGCATGCTTGGCAGCTTGGGGGCGTTGCTCCAGACCGCGCTCAGCTGGTTGCGGAACAGTTGCCAGAAGAACATGGCAATCGAGCAGCCGAAGATGGTCCACAGCACGGCTGGGCTGGCGCCTTGCACTTCGAGCTTGATGCCGACTGTGGAGAGCTTCAGACCGATAACCGGGTAGGCCACGGCCAGCACCAGTAAGGCGCTGAAGATCGCGGTTCTGAGGTTTTGGGTAATGGAGGTCTTCATACTTTTTCAACCTCCGGACGGCCGAGAATACCGGTTGGGCGGAACAGTAGCACCAGTACCAGCAGGCTGAAGGCCACCACGTCCTTGTACTGGTCGCCGAAGATATCGGCACCAAAAGCTTCGGCCACACCCAGCAGCAGACCACCGAGTACCGCTCCGGGAATGCTGCCGATACCGCCGAGTACCGCTGCGGTGAAGGCCTTGATCCCGGCGAGGAAGCCCAGGTGTGGATTGATCACGCCGTATTGCATGCCCAGCAGCACGGCGGCGATGGCAGCCAGTGCGGCGCCGATGACGAAGGTCAGGGCAATGATGTTGTTGGTGTTGATGCCCAGCAGGTTGGCCATCTTGATGTCTTCAGCGCAGGCGCGGCAGGCGCGGCCCAGGCGTGAACGGGAGATAAACAGCGTCAGGCCGACCATGACAAAGAAGGTGACGACGAAGATCAGTACCTGCATATAGGAAATCACCACGCCATTCATGGCGCTTTCGCCGAAGACGAAGTTGCCTGGTAGCAGGTTGGGGATCGATTTGTCCTTGGAGTCCTGCGCCAGGAGCACCTGGTTCTGCAGGAAGATCGACATGCCGATAGCGGAAATCAGCGGAATCAGACGGTTACCGCCGCGCAGAGGGCGGTAGGCGACCCGTTCGATGCTGTAGCCATAGGCGCTGGCGACAATGATGCTGGCGGCAAAGGCCGCAATCATCACGATGGGTAAACTGTCCAGGCCATACATGGCCAGGCCGGCGACCACAATGAAGGCTACGTACGAGCCAATCATGTAAACCTCGCCGTGGGCGAAGTTGATCATGCCGATAATGCCGTAAACCATGGTGTAGCCGATGGCGATCAAGGCATAGGTGCTGCCAACGGTCAGACCGTTAACCAGCTGTTGCAGGTAGTGATAAAGATCAGGCATTGCCTAACTCCTGGGTTGTCACGCAAGGCAGCGCTTTTGGCGCAGCATGCAACCGGAATTCTTCTAATAAACAAAACCCACTGCCGAAGCAGTGGGTTTTGGGTTCAGGCTAAGAACTTACTTGGCTTCGGACTTGGTGCCGTCCTGGTGCCATTCGTAGACGACGAAGCTGAAGTCTTTCAGATCGCCCTTCTCGTCGAAGGCCAGGGTGCCAGTTGGGGTGTCGAAGCTGTTGGCGCGCAGGGCTGCGGCCACTTTAGCGGTGTCGGTGTCGCCAGCCTTGGTGATGCCTTCGGCGATCACTTGTACCGCGGCGTAAGCCGGGAACACGAACGGACCGCTGGAGTCTTCGTTTTTGGCTTTGAACGCATCAACCAGCGCCTTGTTGCGTGGGTCCTGATCAAACGACTTCGGCAGGGTAACCAGCAGGCCTTCGGAAGCTGGGCCAGCGATGGCCGAGATTTCCTTGTTGCCTACGCCTTCTGGGCCCATGAACTTGGCGCTCAGACCTTTTTCAGCCGACTGACGCAGCAGCAGGCCCAGCTCTGGGTGGTAGCCACCGTAGTAGATGAAGTCCACACCGGCTTGCTTGAGCTTGGCGATCATTGCGGAGAAGTCTTTGTCGCCGGCGTTGATGCCTTCGAACATAACGACTTTGGTGCCTTTGCTTTCCAGAGTCTGCTTGACTGCGGTAGCAATGCCTTCACCGTACTGCTGCTTGTCGTGGATCACGGCAACCGCTTTCGGCTTGACGTGGTCAGCGATGAAGTTGCCAGCGGTTGGGCCTTGCAGGCTGTCCAGACCGATGGTGCGGAACACCAGCTCGTAACCGCGAGCGGTGATATCCGGGCTGGTGGAAGCCGCGGTGACCATCAGGATGCCTTCGTCTTCGTAGATGTCGGACGCTGGCAGGGTGGAGCTGGAGCACAGGTGGCCAACTACGAATTTAACTTCGTCGTTGACGATTTTGTTAGCAACGGCAACGGCTTGCTTTGGATCGCAGGCGTCGTCATAGACCACGCCTTCGAGCATTGCGCCGTTCACCCCGCCGGCCTTGTTGATCTGCTCGATAGCCATTTTGGCACCGATGAACTGCATTTCACCGTATTGCGCGACGGCGCCGGTGACTGGGCCTGCCAGGCCAATCTTGATGGTGTCAGCCGCTACCGAGTAGCTGGCAACGCCAGCCATGGCCATGGCGGCAAACAGTTTGGAAATCTGCTTAGTAGCCTTGTTCATAGTGCTCCACTCTTATTGGTTTTGATTGTTGTAGTTCTGGCGGCCAAAGCTGCAGAACCGGGTTGTTCCCCCGGTCATCCCCCCGGCAACTGTACCGGTGCAGTGTAGAGCGCGGCTTTGCGGCTTGAAAAGCGGCTTGCTGGGGGCAAAACCCTGAGGTGTCGCTTTAACGCAATAAACGTATAGAAAAACGGCGTGTCTTGATCGCCGTTGGCAACGTCGCGAACAGCGTTGCGAATTTGCCAGCGGGCTGGTCGACGCTATCATGGCGGCCGATTAAAAAAGCGGTCACCAATGACAGGGCAATCCATGACAGAACAACCTAGCACCCTCTATGCCAAGCTGCTTGGTGAAACTGCAGCTATTACCTGGCAGGAGCTGCAACCTTTCTTCGCCCGTGGCGCCTTGCTGCTGGTCGACGGCACTCAGGATCTGATCGAAGTGGCGCAGGCTGTGGCGCAGAACGACCAGGAAAAAGTCGCC
Organism: Pseudomonas sp. FEMGT703P; assembly: GCF_002786345.1. Taxonomy (NCBI): domain Bacteria; kingdom Pseudomonadati; phylum Pseudomonadota; class Gammaproteobacteria; order Pseudomonadales; family Pseudomonadaceae; genus Pseudomonas; species Pseudomonas sp. FEMGT703P. The sequence goes on from NZ_PGCM01000005.1 coordinate 1,013,215, forward strand.
GCCTGGCTGGCTGCAGGTATCTTGAGCAAGGCTGACGACAGCCGCGCCGAAGACCTGCTAACCCGCGATCCAGAGCTGTGGGCGGTGGTAGTGGCGCCCTGGGTGCTGGCGCAGGAACGCATTGAGCGCGCGCCGCTGCACTGATCTGGCGCGCGTATCACGCTTTATCCAGAGCAACTATGCTGGCAGCACCATGGACTGATTGCAGGAGCTGCCAGCATGTTTGAACCTGGACATTTGCATCGCGCCAATACCGTGGCCACGACTGAGGCGCCGCTGTTTAGCGTCGACCTTCATTACGAGGTACGCCAGGACCCGACTGAAGGCCCGATGTTGCACATGCGCATGCACGGTCAGGTGGAGGGTAAAGCGTTTGAGGAAATCTTCGAACTGCACCGCGATACCGCCTTCAACTTCGCCAGCGTGGCCACGCGCCTGGCGCACAAGCATGGCTTGCCGACCAACAGCAGCCTGATCATGCGCAGCCACGCCGAGTACGACCTGATGTTCGAAGACATCCGCGCCAAGCTCGGCGCGCATAGCGGTGAGCCGGTCAACCTCGATCATCTGGAAAAAGACGGCCTGTAGGTCGCTGCTCGGGCGTTGACTGGCGGGACAGGTTCCGCAGTCACTAGGTTAAGATGGCGACCATCAATGAGTCGGAGTCTGCCTATGTCCACCTCCCTTCCTGCTTTGGCATTTGCTGGTATTGGCCTGATGGGCCTGCCTATGACCCAGCGCTTGTTGGCCGCTGGTTATCCGCTGAGCGTGTGGAACCGTTCCCCTGATAAGTGCGCGCCACTGCAAGCGTTGGGGGCACAGGTGATGACCAGTCCGGCGCAACTCTGTGCTCGGGCCGATATCGTCATGCTTTGCCTGGCCAATACTGAGGTGGTGCGCGAGGTGGTGTTTGGCCCTGGCGGCATCGCGGAAACGGCCAAGCCCGGACAGGTGTTGGTGGACTTCTCTAGCCTGGAACCGGCCGCCACCCGTGAGATGGCAGCTGAGTTGCACGCCCGTTGCGGCATGCACTGGGTCGATGCGCCCGTGTCCGGCGGCACGCCGGGTGCGGCCAATGGCACGCTGGCAATCATGGCCGGAGGGCGGGTTGAGGACATCGAACGGGTGCGGCCGATCCTCGCGCACCTGGGGCAACGCCTGACGCGCATGGGTGATGTCGGTGCGGGCCAGGTAACCAAAGTGTGCAACCAGATGATCGTCGCCTGTAACGCGTTGGTGATCGCCGAAGTGGTAGCTCTGGCCGAGCAGGCTGGGGTTGATGCCAGCTTGATTGCACCGGCGCTGGCCGGCGGTTTTGCCGATTCCAAACCGCTGCAGATTCTCGCGCCGCAGATGGCCGATAGTCAGTTCGAGCCGGTTAAATGGCATGTGCGCACTTTGCTCAAGGATCTCGACACGGCGGTCAAACTGTCGCAGCAGGTCGGCTCTGCTACACCGCTCAGCGGTCTGGCCGCGCAGCTGATGCGCCAACACGGCAGCAAGGGCAATCTGGAGCGTGACCCGGCGACGCTGGTGCAGCTGTATCGTGCGCAGCAGCCTCAAGGGCCACAGTCATGAAGATCGCGGCTAACCTGTCGCTGCTGTTTACTGAGCTGCCGCTCATCGAACGAGTGGTGGCTGCCTCTGCAGCAGGCTTTGATGGCGTGGAAATCCAGTTTCCCTATGAGTTACCGGCTATTCGCCTGAAAGAGGCGCTGGAGGCTGCAGGCATGCCGCTGCGCCTGATCAACCTACCAGCCGGCGACCTGATGAGCGGCGGGCTAGGTCTGGCTGCAGTGCCTGAGCGACAGGCCGAGTTTGATGCTGCGTTGCAGCAGGCGTTGAGCTACGCCGCGATGGTGCGTCCGGCGTTGGTCAATGTGTTGCCGGGTCGCCTGGCTGAGGGCGTTGAGCCTGAGCAAGCGTTGGCTTGTTTGATCGCCAACCTACGCAAGACCGCCGAAGCTTTTCAGCTATTGGGGATCGGCGTGGTGGTAGAAGCGATCAATCCGCTGGATATGCCCGGCTTTCTGATCAATACCCCTGAGCAACTGGATGAGTTGCTCAGGGCTGTGGGTCATCCCAACCTGGCGGCGCAGTACGACCTCTACCATATGGCGCGACAGGGCATGGATATTCAGGCTGGTATCGCGCTGTTGGCAGGGCGTATCGGCCATGTGCAGTTTGCCGATTATCCCGGACGCGGTGCGCCGGGCACTGGCGAGCTGCCATTCGCGCCGCTGCTGATGGCGTTGCGTGACGGTGGGTATCAGGGCTGGATAGCGGCCGAATATCGACCGGGAGAGGCGGGCACCCAGGCCAGCCTGAACTGGCTGAGTGAATGGCGAGCCATGCTCGCCTGAGTGAGGCGCCTGTTTTTCGCAGCGACTGCAGCGAAAAACAGGCGCTTCGGCCTTACTCTTGCGGGTCTTCTTGGTACTTATTGAGCGAGATAACCCGAGTCTTGCCGATGCGGTGACGGTAGATCTCGCGCAGATACTTGATCGCCTTTTTCACGCTTTCACGGGACAGGCGGATGTCGTTGATCGAGACAAACTTGTCCTGGTCGTGGATCAACTCGCGGTACTTCTTCTCGTACATCGGCTTGATCGCATACCAGTTGGTGTCGAGGATTTTCGCTGGGTTCTCGTACTCGTTGAGCATGGCGTCGACCCGCACTTCGTCGAACTCCTCGCTCATGATGAAATCGAGAATGGCGTTGTCTAGGCTTTCATCGAAACGATGTGGGTCGCGGGCGAAGCAACGCTTGATAAAGGCCACGATCAGCGTCAGGAAGTCGTCCGACAGGCACGGGCTCTTGGCGATCAAGGTGGTCAGCGACAGGTTGGCCGACGCGCCGATGACCAATGCATAGCGCTTCAATGTGGTGTTAGGGAACAAGCTATTGAGGTGGGTCTTCAGCCGGTTCAGGTCCATGTAGGACAGCTTGTAGTCTTTCGGCAGTGAAACGATCGACACCACCGAGGAGCAGTTCTTGAAGAAGTGCAGGTCGCTGAGTTTGGCGGCGTTGTAATCGGACTTCTTGTACTCATCCAGCGCTTCGCGATACCGCTTGGACTCGATCGGCAGCAGGCTGATGCCCTCAATGGCCTGGGTGACCTTGTTGAAATGCGGCAGGTCGATGGAGCGGAAGAACAGGTCGTCGATATTCAGGCGTGACGGCTCTTTGTCCAGTACGCGGAATTTGTCCAGCGCGGCGGTGCTTTGTTCAGGCACCACTGATTCGGCATACGCCACCGCCACTGGGCCGGCCAAGCTCATAAACAGGTCGTTGGCGTCCAGGCGAATGGTTTCGCCGATGTCGATGCCCGCGCGGCGGAAGTAGTTCTGGTCGTAGTCGGTGGTCACTGCCTGGGCGGTGAGGATGTTGAAGATTTGCTGCGAGATGTACTGGTTGGCGTGGCGTTCCATGGCGTTGACGTCGATGTTCTGGATATTGCCGTCATCGCTTTCCTCGGCGTAGCGCATGATGTCGTTGGAAATCAGCATCATCGCGTTCCAGGGGCGGATGCGGCGCATCACGCTTTCTTCGCTGTTCTCTTCATTATCGAAGTTGTAGGAGAAGTCCCACTCCTCGGCGAGGTACTTACATAGCAGTCGACCGGCGTTGATGTGCAGGGCTTCGGACATCTCGCTGCGTTGGTCGGAGATGTTCGGCAGGATGCAGATGCCACTCGTGAAGATCGGCTCGAAGACAAAGCTGTGGTCGCGGTTTTCCGGGGTTTCGTCGAAGCTCTTGGTGTCGAAGGTCTTGCTCATGTAGGCGAATTGCTGGGCCAGGCCGAACTCTGAGGCCATGCCCGAACCGGTGCCGCCGCCGGCGCTGAAAATGTAGAAGTACAGGCGCGACTGGTTGGCCTTGATGCCGCAGGAGTCGATCAGGTAGCTGTGAATGAATTTCCAGTCTTCATTGGTAAAGCGCTGGGTATCCTTGTTGAGGATGATCTTGGCCAGGTATTGCCCGAGGATCGGCGCGTTACCGGCGCCGCCGGCATGCACCTCGGAGAGGTCCATGATCTTCATCTTGCTGTAGTCGCTGAGGAACCCGCTGGTTTCGCCCTTGCGCGAGAAGCGGATGCGCCCCTCGATGTCCTTATCCAGATCGCCGAGCATGACCAGTGGCTCGATCAGAAATACTGGTTTGCTGTCCTTGCTCGGTGCCCGCAGCAGGTTGCTGCGAATCCAGCGAGTTGGGCGGAAGTCCTGTTCGGCAACGGTTTTTTCTTCGCTTTTGAATTCGCTCAGGTAGAACTGCCGGGCGTTGTAGACCAGTGAGGCGACATCTAGGGCGATGTTCGAGCCGCAGCGGCCAAGGCCAATCAGGCACACCGATGGGAAATGCTGTACCCGTCGGTCGTTCTCTTCGTCATGTGGCGCTGGAGGAAAGACCAGGCTGCGCAGGCCGTCGAGGTTGTCGAGGATGCGATCAATGTCGCGCTCGGTGAAATACATGTATTGCTCACCGCTGCTGTCGATGCGCACCGGTACCAGCGGTGCGGGGGGCGGCAACGGTTCAAGCGGGGCCAGCAGCGTATCAGCCAAGCCCGCCAGTGTGGCTTCGGTCGCAGGTGGGGTCACAGCGTCTTTTTTTGTTTTCATTTGGAGACAGTCCGGCGGCTAACGAGGGTGGAGCGGCAAATGGCCACATTTCGCTCAACAGGCTTGTTTGTAGCATGAAAAATGGAAAATCTCGCGGTTTCACATGGTTTTACTTAGGCATATTCGGAGTTTTTCCGATGCGCTTTGTGACCTGGGTGCTTGCTCGGGCGCCCATTACCCGGCATACACACCACAAATAGTCACAGACAGCATAGTCGCAAGGCTCTAGATTGCGCCTTCACGTGCTGGATACAGCGGTTGGCCAAGCGTCACCGACTTGCTTCGATAACAACAATAGAGATGGATTCCATGCAGCAGCAGTCCCTTCAAGCGACGAATGCCTGGCGCATTCTGTTCCTGCTTTTTCTCGCCAACCTGTTCAACTTCTTCGACCGCACCATTCCGGCGATCATCATTGAACCCATCCGCATGGAGTGGAATCTCAGTGACTTGCAGCTGGGCTTGATCGGTACCGCCTTTACCATCGTCTATGCGATTGCCGGCATCCCGCTTGGGCGCATGGCCGATACTGGTGCGCGGCGCAAGATCATGGGGTGGGGCCTGGCGGTCTGGAGTGGCCTGACGGCGGTCAACGGTCTGGCCTGGAACTTCTGGAGCTTCCTGCTGATTCGCATGGGCGTCGGCATTGGTGAGGCCAGCTATGCACCTGCGGCCAACTCGCTGATCGGCGATCTGTTCCCTGCGCACAAACGTGCGCGGGCCATGGGCATCTTTATGCTCGGCCTGCCGATTGGCCTGCTGCTGGCGTTTTTCACCATTGGTGCGATGGTCAAGGCGTTCGACAGCTGGCGCGCCCCCTTCTTTATTGCCGCCGTACCGGGACTGATACTCGCGCTGTTTATGTTCTTTATCAAAGAACCCAAACGCGGCGCGGCCGAGCTGGTGCAGTCGCGCACTACACCGGTGGAAAAACCCCTGCGCAAGGTCATGGCGATCCGTACCTTCTGGTGGCTGGTGATGGCCGGCCTGGCCTTCAACTTCGCCACCTATGCCTGCAACTCGTTCATGGTGCCGATGCTGCAGCGCTACTTCCTGATGCCGCTGGAGCAGGCCGCAATGGCCACCGGGGTAATCGTTGGGTTAACCGGCTTGGTCGGCCTGACTCTGGGCGGCTGGCTGGCAGACAAGATTCACCAGCGCTGGCAGACCGGGCGGCTGCTGTTTGCCGCACTGAGCATGTTGATTGCCTCTGTCGCCACGGGCTACGCCCTGCTGGCCGGGCAAATTGAAATCGCTGTGTTCGTGGCGCTGTTCAGCATTGGCTGGCTGTTTGCCTACAACTTCTACACCTGTGTTTACACCGCGATTCAGGATGTGATCGAGCCCCGTCTGCGTGCCACTGCCATGGCGCTGTTCTTCGCCGGCCTGTATCTGCTTGGTGGCGGCCTTGGCCCATTGGCTGTGGGCATGCTGTCGGATCACTACTCCCATGCAGCAATGCTCGCTGCTGGGGCCAGTGAAATGAACGAAACCTTCAAGGCGGTTGGCCTGCATAACGCCATGTATCTGATTCCCGTGGCCTTGATGCTGACCATGGTGGCGCTGTTGCAAGCCTCGCGCTGTTTCGTCGCCGATGCGGCCAAGATGCAGCAGGGTATGACTGAGGCGGTGCCTGCCTGACCCCAAAAACAAAAGGCCCGCATCTGCGGGCCTTTTGTTTTCTCGGCGAAATTAACCGGCAACCAAGACGCGTATGGCTTCCAGGCGCAACGCCGCCTTGTCGAGCATGGCCAGGCCTTGCTCGCGCAGCTGGCGCAGGGCGTTGAGTTCGCTGTCACGCACGCTGGGGTTAACTGCTTGCAGGGCGATCAGGCGGGCCAGCTCTTCATCGGTTTCGGCGGCCAGGCGACGCTTGGCTTCGTCGACGCGCGCCGTGTGGCGTTCAGCAACCTTGCCTTCCCCGGCATTAATTAGCGGGTTGAGGCTGTCGCGCTGGGCCTGGACGAACTTGTTGGCACTGGCGCGTGGCACGGTTTCCAGCTGCTCGTTGAGCTTCTCGAACGAAACCTTGGCCGCCAGGTCGTTGCCGTTGGCATCGAGCAGGCAGCGCAGGGCGATCGGCGGCAGGTAGCGGCCCAGTTGCAGGGTGCGCGGCGCCACCACTTCGCTGACATAGAGCAGTTCCAGCAACACGGTGCCGGGTTTCAGCGCCTTGTTCTTGATCAGCGCCACGCCGGTGTTGCCCATCGAGCCGGAGCGCACCAAGTCCATGCCGCCTTGCACCATAGGGTGTTCCCAGGTGAGGAACTGCATGTCTTCGCGGGCCAGGGCCAGGTCGCGGTCATAGGTGATGGTCACGCCTTCGTCGTCGCCCAGCGGGAAGCTGGCATCCAGCATCTTTTCGCTGGGACGCAGGATCAGCGCGTTTTCGGAATGGTCTTCGCTGTCGATACCAAAGGCGTCGAACAGCTGCTCCATATAGATCGGCAGGGCGAACTGGTCATCCTGCTCGAGGATCGCCTCAACCAATGCCTCGCCTTCGCCAGCACCGCCGGAGTTGAGTTCCAGCAGGCGGTCGCGGCCAGCGTGCAACTCACCTTCCAGGCGAATGCGCTCAGCTTTGGCGTCATCAACCAGCGCTTGCCATTCACCGTCGTCGCCGCTTTCCAGCAGCGGCAGCAGGCGGCTGCCGAACTGGTGCTGCAGGGCGTTACCGGTCGGGCAGGTGGCGAGGAAGGCGTTCAGTGCCTGGTGATACCACTGGAATAGGCGTTCTTGCGGGCTGTTTTCCAGGTACGGCACATGCAGCTGGATACGGTGCTTCTGACCGATACGGTCGAGGCGGCCGATGCGCTGCTCAAGCAAATCCGGGTGAGCCGGCAGGTCGAACAGCACCAGGTGGTGGGCAAACTGGAAGTTACGACCTTCCGAGCCGATTTCCGAGCAGATCAGCACCTGGGCGCCGAACTCTTCGTCGGCGAAGTAGGCCGCCGCGCGGTCGCGCTCCAGGATGCTCATGCCTTCATGGAACACCGTGGCCGGGATGCCTTTGCGCACACGCAGGGCGTCTTCCAAATCCATGGCGGTTTCGGCGTGGGCGCAGATCACCAGCACCTTGAACTTTCTGAGCATCTTCAGGGTGTCGATCAGCCACTCGACGCGCGGGTCGAATTTCCACCAGCGCTGTTCTTCATCGACATCCGGCTGCGCCTGGTAGCTGACTTCCGGGTACAGGTCAGCGTGCTCGCCAATCGGAAGCTCCATATATTCGTCGGGGCTGGCCAACGGGTAGGGGTGCACTTCACGGTCCGGAAAACCCTGCACGGCGGCGCGGGTGTTACGGAACAACAGGCGACCGGTGCCATGGCGATCCAGCAGCTCGCGCACCAGGCGCGCCGAGGCTTCGCTGTCTCCGGCATTGACGGCGGCCAGCAGCTCTTCGCCGCCGGTGCCGAGGAAGTCGTGAATGGTCTTGTGCGCGGCATCCGACAGGCGCCCCTGGTCGAGCAGTTCCTGCACGGCTTCGGCAATCGGCTTGTAGTGCTCACTTTCGGCGCGGAAGGCGGCCAGATCATGGAAGCGGTTCGGGTCGAGCAGGCGCAGGCGGGCAAAGTGGCTGTCCTGACCGAGCTGTTCCGGAGTCGCGGTGAGCAGCAGCACGCCCGGGATGACTTGAGCCAACTGTTCGACCAGGGCGTACTCAGGGCTAGCGTGTTCCGGATGCCAAACCAGGTGGTGCGCTTCGTCGACCACCATCAGATCCCAGCCGGCGGCAAACAGCGCGTCCTGGGCCTTTTCGTCCTCGCACAGCCATTCCAGCGCAACCAAGGCCAGCTGGCAGTCTTCAAACGGGTTGCTGGCATCGCTTTCGATAAAGCGCTCTTCATCGAACAGGGCGACATCCAGGTTGAAGCGCCGGCGCATTTCCACCAGCCACTGGTGCTGGAGGTTTTCCGGTACCAGGATCAGCACCCGGCTCGCGCGCCCTGAGAGCAGTTGACGGTGGATCACCAGGCCAGCTTCGATGGTTTTGCCCAGGCCTACTTCGTCGGCCAGCAATACGCGCGGGGCGATGCGGTCGGCGACTTCGCGGGCGATGTGCAGCTGGTGCGCAATCGGTTGCGCGCGCACGCCGCCTAGGCCCCAGAGGCTGGATTGCAACTGACGGCTGGTGTAATCGAGGGTGTGGTAGCGCAGGGCGAACCAGGGCAGCGGGTCGATCTGCCCGGCAAACAGGCGATCACTGGCCAGACGGAACTGGATAAAGTTCGACAGCTGGGTTTCCGGCAGGGTAACGCTTTCATGCTGCGCGTTGAGGCCGTGATAGACCAGTAGGCCGTCGATGTCGTCGACTTCCTGTACGGTCAGTTTCCAGCCTTCGAAGTGGGTGATCTCATCGCCCGGCGAAAAGCGTACGCGGGTCAACGGCGCATTGCGCAGGGCGTACTGGCGGGTTTCGCCAGTGGCCGGGTAGAGCACGGTAAGCATGCGGCCGTCCTGCATCAGAACGGTTCCCAGCCCCAGCTCCGCTTCGCTGTCACTGATCCAGCGTTGCCCCGGTTCATACTGCGCCATGCTTGTCTCCCGCGTGAAAAAGCCGACTATGTTAACGCAGCGCCGGGCCGTGGCCAAAGGCGCATTGCTACGCATCGGGCACTTTGTGTGATTAGGTTGATCAAAAGTGTAGCGAGGCAAGGCTCAAGTCGCGGCTTGGCTGGCCGACAGTCTGACCAAAGGAGGGCTAAATAGATGCTGCCGCCGATCCCCCACAGTCTGGTTCCGGTTACCGTCCAGCAGGACGTGGTCAAGCCGCGCCCGGAAATCCCGCCGGTTACAGCCTCTGCGGAAAGCTCCAAGGAAAGTGGCGTGAGCCTGGATAAACGCCATCCGCAGGAAGCGGAAATGCTGTTGCGCGAAGAGCAGCGCCGTCGCCAGCGCCGTCATGGCTACACCCCGGAAGAACTGGCCGAAGGTGAAGTGGCCGAGGCCGATGAGGCGGTGGTCAGTGAACTGCCACGTCAGGGTTTGTGGGTGGATGTGGAAGTCTGAGCTGGGCACACTAGGTGTTCCGCCTGTTCGAGTTTTGTTCCGTGGATCTATTTGCCGACAGCCCGTTGCAGTTGCCTGATGCTGACTTGCAGTTGCACGCGAGCTGGCTTGATGCAGCCACCGCCGATCATTGGCTGGCCGAGTTGAGTGCGCAGACGCCCTGGCAGCAGCCGCAGGTGCAGATATATGGGCGGCAACTGCCGGTGCCGCGATTGGTGGCTTGGTACGGTGACGACGAGGCTAGTTATCGCTATTCCGGGTTGACCCATCAGCCGTTGTCCTGGACGCCGCTGCTGGCGCAGATTCGTGCGCAGGTGGAGCGGGCCGTGGGGCAACCACTGAATGGCGTGTTGCTCAATTATTACCGTGATGGGCAGGACTCCATGGGCTGGCACAGTGATGATGAGGCCGAGTTGGGCGCCAACCCGCTAATCGCCTCGCTGAATCTGGGTGGCACCCGGCGCTTTGATCTGCGCCGAAAAGGGCAGAGCCGTATCGAGCACTCATTGCTGCTGCAGCATGGTTCGCTGCTGGTCATGCGCGGGCCAACCCAGCATTATTGGCAGCATCAAGTGGCGAAGACGCGCAGCGCCTGCGCGCCACGCCTGAACCTGACCTTTCGTTTGATCAAGCCGAGACCATGAGCAAAGACGACAAGCTGATTGATTTCGCCGCCGAGCGCGACAAGCGCATCCATGACCTGCGCGACAAGAAACTCAATGAAATGCGCGATGCCTTCGAACAGGCCCTGCCGCTGCCCAAAGGCAAGAAAAAGCCCAAGGGCAAACCGAAAAAGCCTTGAGGCGGCTCCTTCACAGGCTGATTTGTTGATCTGGATCAGCTAATCAAAGCCTCATCTGGCCCGCGCCCGCCGCTTGTTGATCTGGATCAATGGCGCCCCTGCAGCCCCTGTTAACTTGAAGCCATACCCACACAGGCTTCACAGCAGGAGGCAACCATGTTTATCGATGTCGTAGTTCTCGCCGGTATCGGCACCGTCGGTCTGATGGTCGCCTTCTTCGCCGGTGTCGGTTATTTCATCTGGCAGGATTCGCACAAGCGCAAGCAGGGCTGATTCTGCCGTCAGGGGCACGCAAGGCAATTTGGGCGACTTCGGTCGCCCTTTTTTATGGCCTCAGACATATCGGCGCATGTGCTCAGGCGGCGTGCGCATCTTCCGGGCTGCGCGGTGATTCGATGCGTAGGTAGCTGTCGAGTTTGGCTTGCTGCGCCGGGGTGGTGAACAGGCCGAGCTTGCTGCGGCGCCAGAGAATATCGTCTGCCTGCATGGCCCATTCTTCCTGGCACAGGTAGTCGACTTCGCGGGTGTACAGGCCACCGCCCAGGTGTTCGCCCAGGTCGCTGAGGTTGCTCACGCCTTTGAGCATCAACCAGCTGCGGCTGCCGTAGCTGCTGGCCCAGCGCCGCGCCAGTGAGGTGGGCAGCCAGCCAAAGCGGGCGCACAGGGCTTCAATCAGCGCGCTCTGACTGTCCAGTTGTTCGGCGCCGGGCAGCAGGCTGCTGGCGGTCCAACTTGGGCCCATCTTGGGAAAGAAGGGCGCCAGTTGCGCCAGCGCCGATTCGGCAAGCTTGCGGTAAGTGGTGAGCTTGCCGCCAAACACCGAGAGCAACGGCGCTTCGCCGGGATGAGCGGAAAGCGACAGGGTGTAGTCACGGGTGACCGCCGATGGGTCGTCCGATTCGTCATCACACAGCGGCCGCACGCCGGCATAGGTGTGCAGGATGTCGCTGCGCTGCAGCTGCTTCTTGAAGTGGGTGTTGACCACGTTCAGCAGGTAGTCGGTTTCTTCCTCGCTGATCGCCACTTTGGCTGGGTCGCCCTGGTATTCACGGTCTGTGGTGCCGATCAGGGTGAAACGCTCCTGATAGGGGATGGCAAAGACGATGCGGCGGTCCTCGTTTTGCAGGATGTAGGCCTGCTCGCCTTCGAACAACTGCGGCACCACGATATGGCTGCCTTGAATCAGGCGGATGCCGTAAGGCGATTCCTGTTTCAGATCCTCGCGGATAAACCGCGCGACCCAAGGGCCGGCAGCATTGACCAGAGCGCGGGCGCGGATTGAAAACAGGCTACCGTCGCTGCGTTCCAGGTGGATATGCCACAGGCCCTTGCTGCGCCGCGCACTGACGCAACGGGTGCGACTGTGCACATGGGCGCCTTTCTCGCGGGCGGCCATGGCGTTGAGTACCACCAGGCGGGCGTCATCAACCCAGCAATCGGAATATTCGAAACCGCGGCTGATCTCGCTTTTCAACGGACTGCCGGCGCCAAAGCGCAGGCTACGCGAGCCTGCCAGTTGCTCGCGCTTGCCCAGATGATCATAGAGAAACAGCCCAGCACGGATCATCCAGGCCGGGCGCAGGTGTGGACGGTGCGGCAGGATAAAGCGCATGGGTTTGACAATATGCGGGGCTTTGCTAAGCAGCACTTCCCGCTCGGCCAGTGCTTCGCGCACCAGGCGGAATTCGTAGTGCTCCAGGTAGCGCAGGCCGCCATGGATCAGCTTGCTGCTGGCTGACGAGGTGTGTTGCGCCAGATCGTCCTTTTCGCAAAGGAACACGGACAAACCGCGCCCGGCCGCATCGGCGGCAATCCCGACACCATTGATACCGCCGCCGATCACGGCAAGGTCATAGACTTCAGCGAGTGGAGTGTTACTGGCGGGACGAGTAGGCATGGCGGCACCGAAAGTCAGTATTGAACTTTAAATGTTCACTTTCGAAAATATGCTAGTCGAATATGCACGGCTTCGCCACCCCGAAGTGCGCTTTCGCGCTCAGCGGTTGTGAGGAATTGGTAACGGGATATCGGCTAGGCAGGTGAGTGGGCGAGTGCTGGCGGTCTTACACCAGGTCGAGGTGTACTTTGTGCTCGGTGAGTAGGCGGTTTATGGCTGCGGACGGCGCGGCATCGGTGAACACCCGATCGACCAGGGCGACCGAGCCCAGACGCACGACTGCGTTGCGGCCGAACTTGCTGGAGTCGACGGCCAGAAATACCTGGCGCGCATTGCTGATAATAGCCTGGGAGACCCGCACTTCCTGGTAGTCGAAGTCGAGCAGACTGCCGTCTTCATCGATGCCACTGATGCCGACCAGGGCGAAATCGACCTTGAACTGCTGGATAAAATCCACCGCTGCTTGGCCGACGATGCCGCCGTCGCTGCGCACCGTACCGCCGGCCAGCAGCACTTCGAAGTCGGCCTTGGCGCTGAGCTGGGCCGCTACATGCAGGTTGTTGGTGATGATCTTCAGGCCCTTGTGGCCGAGCAGCTCACGGGCAATGGCTTCGGTGGTGGTACCAATGTTGATGAAGAGCGAAGCGTGGTTGGGGATCTGTGCGGCAATGGCTGCTGCGATGCGTTGCTTTTCATCGCGCATCTGCCCGGCGCGCATGCTGTAGGCGGTGTTCTGCGTACTGGAGCTTTCACTGGCTGCTCCGCCATGGGTGCGGCGCAGCAGACCTTGCTCGGCAAGCTGATTGATGTCGCGGCGGATGGTCTGCGGGGTGACGGCAAACGCCTGGGCCAACTCGTCGATGCTGACATAGCCGCGTTCGCGGGCGAGTTCGAGAATGTCGTGTTGGCGTGGCGGCAGGGTCATGAAAACTCCTTGAAAGTGCGCGCCATTATAGGCTGCCGCGCGGATTTTATGGCCTACCGTCCGCAGCGGCCACCCTTCGGGCCGTCGCTACGCGACGTTAAAAACTGCTCCCGGCAGTTTTTTCGGCTAAGGTACGCCAACTTTGTCAGATTGTTTTCACATTCGAACATGACGCCTGCTATCGATCTGCTGAAAAAGGCTAAAACTGCGCACCAGGTGCACAGTTATCACCATGACCCCAAAGCCGCTTCCTATGGCCTTGAAGCGGCGGAAAAGCTCAACCTTGAGCCCGCTCAGGTATTCAAGACGCTGCTGGCCGCCAGTGAGAAAGGCGAGCTGCTGGTGGCGGTGGTGCCGGTGGCCGGCACGCTTGACCTGAAGGCCCTGGCGCAGGCAGCCGGGGTGAAGAAAGCCGATATGGCCGACCCCGCTGCTGCACAGCGTGCTACCGGTTACCTGCTCGGCGGCATCAGCCCGCTGGGGCAGAAGAAGCGCCTGCGTACCTTTATTGACGAATCGGCGCAGCACTTTCCGAATATCTACGTCAGCGCCGGGCGGCGCGGCCTGGAGGTGCAGCTGGAAGCTACCGTGCTGGCCCAGCTGACGCAGGCAATCTTTGCACCAATTGGTCGCGGCTAGCAGCCGCTCTACAGCCTATAAAAATAAGGAAATCTGCATGTCTCATTACCTGCTTGCCATCGACCAAGGCACCACCAGCAGCCGGGCAATTGTCTTCAGTGCCCAAGGGCTGCCCGTCGCGCGTGCGCAGCAGGAGTTCAAGCAATACTTCCCGCAGGATGGCTGGGTTGAACATGACGGCGAAGAGCTATGGCTGAGTACCCTCAAAGTATGCCGTGAGGCGCTCAAGCAGAGCGGTTTGAGTGCCAGTGATGTGGCGGCTATCGGCATCACCAATCAGCGTGAAACCACCTTGGTGTGGGATGCGCAGACTGGCACACCGATCCATCCGGCGATTGTCTGGCAAGACCGCCGTACCGCTGACTACTGCGCTGAGCTGAAAGACGCCGGGTATGAAGCCGCGGTAGCGGCCAAGACCGGGCTGCTGATTGATCCGTATTTCTCGGCCACCAAGCTGCGCTGGATTCTGCATAAAGTGCCCGGCGCCCTTGAGCGCGCCGAACGTGGCGAGCTGCGCTTTGGCACCGTGGATTCCTTTTTGCTGTGGCGCCTGACCGGTGGCAGGTCGCACAAGACAGATGCCAGCAACGCCTCGCGCACCCTGCTGTTCAATATTCACACCCAGCAGTGGGATGAAGAGCTGCTCAAGCTGTTCGAGATTCCCGCCAGCCTGCTGCCAGAGGTGCTCGATTGCGCCGCTGATTTCGGCATTACCGATGCCAATCTGCTCGGCGCGGCGATTCCGGTGCTGGGCATGGCCGGTGATCAGCAGGCAGCCCTGATCGGTCAAGCGTGCTTCGAGCCAGGTATGGTCAAAAGCACCTATGGCACCGGCTGTTTCATGATCCAGAACACCGGTAGCACGCCGGTGATCTCGAAAAACCGCCTGCTCACCACGGTTGGCTATCGCCTGAATGGCCAGGTCACCTATGCAGTGGAGGGCAGCATCTTTGTCGCGGGCGCTGCTGTGCAGTGGTTGCGCGATGGCATCAAGCTGATCAGTCATGCCCGCGATACCGAAGCCATGGCCGAGCAGACCGGTGATGCCTGCGGAGTTTACCTAGTGCCAGCCTTCACCGGCCTGGGCGCGCCGTACTGGGACCCGAAAGCCCGTGGTGCAATCTTTGGTTTGACCCGCGATACCGGGATCAAGGAAATCGTCACCGCCGGCTTGCAGTCAGTGTGCTATCAGACCTGTGACCTGCTCGAAGCCATGCGCCAGGACGGCGCGGCCGAACCGAGTGCGCTGCGGGTCGATGGCGGCATGGTGGAAAACAACTGGGTCATGCAGTTTCTTGCCGACATCCTGGGGGTACCGGTGGAACGTCCGGAAGTGACGGAAACCACCGCGCTTGGCGTTGCCTATCTGGCCGGCCTGCAAGCCGGGCTTTATAAAGACCTGGCGAGCATTGCCCGGCATTGGCACCGTCAGCAGCGGTTCGATCCGCGCATGGCGGACAGTCATCGCAGCAAACTCTATGACGGGTGGCTGGATGCGGTGAAAAGGGTGCGCAGCGAAGGCTGAGGATGGTAAAACTCGCTGCAAGCTTATTGGTCTCTGGAGCCCTGCATGTCGATATGCCGTCAGCTGGTTGCTCGTGGATTGTTGTTGACGCTGCTGGGCTTAGCCGGCTGGGCGCGGGCCGAGACGCTGGTGATCGCCGGGGATATCTGGTGCCCGGTGAATTGCCAGCCAGGCGCCGAGCGGCCAGGCATATTTGTTGAGCTGGCGCGGGAGATCTTTGCCGAAGCCGGTATCGAGGTGCAGTACCAGGCGTTGAACTGGGCGCGTACGCTGCAACAGGTGCGCCGTGGTCAGTTGAATGCGGCTATCGGCGCGGGCGTTGAGGATGCGCCGGATTTTCTCTTTGGCTCTACCCCCGTGGCGTCGTCGCGTAGTTGCTTTTTTACCTTGCCGGATTCCACCTGGCACTTTAGCGGTACTGAATCACTCGCCGAGCAACGCCTGGGGGTCATCAATGACTACAGCTATGGCGATGAACTGAACACGTATATCGCCTTGCACCATGGTGACAGCGAGCGCATCCAGATTGCCGCCGGTGATACGGCATTGGCCTTGAACATCGGCAAGCTGATGCACGGTCGGGTGGATGTAGTGCTGGAAAACGCCTGGGTGATGCAGGCCATGCTGGCCAGTCAGGGGCAGGCGGGCGGCTTGCGTGAGGCCGGATGCCGCGCTCCGGATGTGCCGATCTACCTGGCGTTCTCCCCGGCACTGGAAAGCAGTCCACGCTATGTCGCGTTGTTTGAGCAGGGCGTGCAGCGTTATCGGGCCAATGGTCGTTTGCAGGCTTTACTGGCGGAGTATGGGGTGCAGGGTCCCTGACCGTGGTTGGTGTCTGCTTGCCGAGCAAGGCTTGTGGGCGCGCTGTATGGCTGTAATTGGCCGCCGCTGTAGTGGTCATGTCGAGTCTGTTTTCGGCATGCTTTAACGCACAAAGAATCCGGAGTGCGTCCCATGCAGCTTGAATTTCACCAGGTCGATGCCTTTGCCTCGCAACCGTTTACCGGTAACCCAGCGATGGTCTATCGCTTGGATCGTTGGCTGGACGATGCCCTGATGCAGCAGATTGCCGGCGAGCACAACCTGGCGGAAACCGCCTTTGTAGTGAAGGAAGGCGCGGCCTGGCATATACGCTGGTTTACTCCAACGGCCGAAGTGCCGTTGTGCGGCCATGCCACCCTGGCCAGTGCCCATGTGCTGTTCGAGGTCTACGGTGAGCCGGGTGATGTACTTGATTTCACCTGCCTGTCGGGTGCGCTGCGGGTCAGCCGAGCAGGCAGCATGCTGGTGCTGGATTTCCCTGTGCGCCGCGCGCAACAGTGCGACTTACACGCAGAGGTTGAGCGAGTGCTGGGTTTGCCGGTGGACAGTGTGTTGGCTTTGCATGAAGGGCAGGGGGTTCAGGAGCTGCTAGCGGTTCTGCCGAGCGAAGCGGCGGTGCGAGCGTATAAGCCCGATCTAGCCGCTGTGGCCACGCTGCCCGGACTGGGCTTGCTGATCAGCGCGCCTGGTGAGCAGCATGACTTCGTCTCACGTTATTTCGCGCCGTCTATCGGTATCAATGAAGACCCGGTGACCGGCTCAACCCACTGCATCCTTACGCCCTACTGGGCGCAGCGTCTGGGCAAGGCCCGGCTGAGTGCGTTCCAGTGTTCGGCGCGCGGCGGCGAGTTGCACTGTGAGCTGGTTGGCGAGCGTGTGCAGATTGCCGGCCAGGCGCTGTTGATTGCCAGTGGCCGGTTACTGTTGGGGTAGGTCAGCTGTCGCTGCTGTAGCGACGCACGCCCGACTCACCCAGGTTGACCTGGGCGGCGATGCTGCCGGGGGCGGGGAATACCACCAGATGGTCGGCGGCGACGCGGATGCCGACCTGCTGGCCGGGCAGGTGATCGGCGTGGCTGGGGAAGATTGATTCCAGCTGGCTGCCAGTGGGCAGTTGCAGGCGATACAGGGTCGCTGCACCGAGGAATGTCTTGCCGACGATCAGCGCCTTTTGCGTGCTGTCCGGGTCATACACGATATCGTCTGGACGCAGCAGCACGTCGACCGCACTGCCGGTTGGCCAGTTGTAGGCACGGTTGCCACGAATCAGGCCCAGCTCAGTCTGAACAGAGTCCGGGCTAAGCAACTGGCCGCGAATAAAGTAGCCCTGGCCGATAAAGCTGGCGACAAACGGCGTTAGCGGTTCGTGGTAGAGGTTGAATGGGGTATCCCACTGCTCCAGCTTGCCTTCCTTGAACACGCCGACGTGATCGCTGACGGCAAATGCTTCTTCCTGGTCATGGGTCACTAGAATCGCGCTGGTGCCACGGGCTTTGAGAATATCGCGCACTTCATGGCTCAAGCGCCGGCGCAGCTCGCCATCTAGGTTGGAAAACGGCTCGTCAAGCAGCAGCAGCTGTGGTTCCGGCGCCAGAGCACGGGCCAGGGCCACGCGTTGCTGTTGGCCGCCGGACAGTTCATGCGGGTAGCGCTTGCCGAGGTGACCAAGCTTGACCAGCTCCATCAGCTCCTGGGTAACCCGCTCGCAATTAGGTTGTTTGCGGATGCCGAAGCCTATGTTCTCCGCCACGCTCAGGTGCGGGAACAGCGCGTAATCCTGGAACACCATGCCAATCCGGCGTTTCTCCGGGGCCAAGGTAAAGCCAGCTTTGGAGATAACCTGATCGGCCAGCTGGATCTCGCCCTCCAGCACCGGCTCAAAACCGGCGATGGCGCGCAATGTCGTGGTCTTGCCGCAACCCGAAGGGCCGAGCAGGCAGCCGATATCGCCGGCATTCAGATGCAGATTAAGGTTCTGTACCACCGTGTGTCCGGGGTAGCCGCAGCTCAGGTCACGTAGGTTCAGCAGGGGCTGGTTCATGCGTGGTGGTACGCCGGTTCAACCAGAAATTCGAGCAGTGCCTTTTGTACATGCAGGCGGTTTTCCGCTTGATCCCAGGCGGCCGAGCGCGGGTCGTCGAGCAGGTCTTCGCTGATTTCCTCGCCACGGTGAGCCGGCAGGCAGTGCAGGAACAGCACGTCGTCGGCGGCGGCATCGAGCAGTGCACGGTTGACCTGGTAGGGCTGGAACAGCTTCAGGCGTTCGGCAGCTTCGTCTTCCTGGCCCATTGAGGCCCATACGTCGGTGCTTACCAAGTGTGCGCCGGCAACCGCTTCACGAGGGTCGCGCACGATTTGCACACGCTCGCCGGCAGCGGCGAGGAACGTGCCGTTCGGCTCATAACCCTCGGGGCAGGCGACGCGCAGTTGGAAGTCGAACTGCATCGCCGCTTCTATATAGGAGTTGCACATGTTGTTACCGTCGCCGATCCAGGCCACGGTCTTGCCTTTGATGCTGCCGCGATGCTCCTGATAGGTCTGCATGTCGGCCAGCAGTTGGCAGGGGTGCAGGTCATCGGACAGGCCATTGATCACTGCGACCCTTGAGTTGGCGGCGAATTCGGTCAAGGTGCTGTGGGCGAAGGTGCGGATCATCACCGCATCAAGCATGCGCGACATGACGATGGCGGCATCGCCGATCGGCTCGCCACGGCCCAGCTGAGTGTCACGTGGGGAGAGGAAAATGGCTTGGCCGCCGAGCTGGATCATGCCGGCTTCAAACGACAGGCGGGTGCGGGTCGAGGCCTTCTCGAAGATCATGCCCAGTACGCGATTCTTCAGCGGCTCAAAGAGTACACCGCGGTTGCGCAAGTCCTTCAGCTCCATACCGCGGCGGATCAGGCTCACCAGTTCATCCGGTGTGCAATCCATCAGCGAGAGAAAGTGTCTTGCGCTCATCGTTAACTACCTTTTGACAGCTGGGCGCAGGTTCAATGGCCTAATTAAATAGAAGAAACGGCAGAACCTGCGGCTGGGGGGCCGCACTAAGCGACGAAACGGGGAAGTCGCGATCTTATAAGCAAACGCCGATCAGGCGCAAATTGCCTGCACGGTCACAGCGACAGGGGCTGTGTGCAAGACCATCTATCGGTCGACCTGATGCCGGGCAATTCACGTAACGAACCCTGCTGGTACAGAGGGCAGGCAGCCGCCATAGTCATGGTTTACGGTGCTGCGTGCATCGAATCAAAACAAGAGGCTCGGCCATGACCAAAACCCTCCACCACCGTGCATGCCATCTCTGTGAAGCCATTTGTGGCCTGACCATTGAGACCGAAGTGCAGGACGACGGCTCCACGCAGATCCGTTCGATCAAGGGCGATGCCCAGGACAGCTTCAGCCGTGGCCATATTTGCCCCAAGGCCGTGGCCCTGCAGGATATCCAGAGCGACCCTGACCGTCTGCGGCAGCCCATGCGCCGAGTGGGCAATGAGTGGCAAGCCATCGAATGGGATGACGCCTTTGAGTTAGTGGCCACGCGCCTGAGTGAGCTGCAGGCGCGGCACGGGCAGAACACCGTGGCGGTGTATCAGGGCAATCCGAGTGTGCATAACTACGGCCTGATGACCCACAGCAACTACTTCCTTGGCCAGCTGAAAACCCGTAATCGCTATTCCGCCACCTCGGTCGATCAGCTGCCGCATCACCTGACCAGCCACCTGATGTACGGCCATGGCCTGCTGATTCCGATTCCGGACATCGACCATACCGACTTTATGTTGATCCTCGGCGGCAACCCGTTGGCGTCCAACGGCAGCATTATGACCGTACCGGATGTGGAAAAACGCTTGAAAGCCATCCAGAAGCGCGGCGGTAAATTGGTGGTGGTGGATCCACGGCGCAGCGAAACAGCAGCGATTGCCGACCAGCATGTGTTCGTGCGTCCGGGGCAAGATGCCGCGTTGCTGTTCGGTTTGCTCAATACCCTGTTTGAAGAAAACCTCGGCCGTGCCAGTCACCTGGCAGTTGATGGGCTGGATGAGGTGCGTCAGGCGATTGCCGGTTTCACCGCCGAAAGCATGAGCGTCCAATGCGGCGTGCCGGCGCAAACGATCCGCCAGTTGGCGCGCGACTTTGCCGCTGCCGAATCGGCGGTCTGCTATGGGCGCATGGGCGTGTCGACCCAGGCCTTCGGCACCCTGTGTCAGTGGCTGGTGCAGTTGATCAACCTGGTCACTGGCAATCTGGATCGCGTGGGTGGCGTACTTTGCACCGAGCCGGCCGTGGACCTGGTGGCCTCAACCTCCGGTGGGCATTTCAACCGCTGGCAGAGTCGCGTATCCGGCTTGCCGGAGTACGGCGGCGAATTGCCGGTGTCGGCTTTGGCTGAGGAAATGCTCAATGAGGGCGAAGGGCAGGTGCGTGCGCTGGTCACAGTGGCGGGCAACCCGGTGCTGTCCACGCCCAATGGTCGTCAGCTGGAGCAAGCGTTGGATGGTTTGGAGTTCATGCTCAGCATCGACTTCTACATCAATGAAACCACCCGCTATGCCGACCTGATCCTGCCGCCGACTGGGCCGCTGGAACATGATCACTACGACACCACGTTCAATATGTTCGCGGTGCGCAATGTCACCCGCTTCAATGAGGCGGTGCTGGCCAAACCTGTCGGCGCGCTGCATGACTGGGAAATCTTCGTCGGTCTGGCCAACGCCTTTGCCGCCAAGACGGGCGTGGAGCTGAAACCGACCATGGCTCCCGAGCAGATGATCGACATGGGTCTGCGGTTTGGTAGTTACGGCGACAAGTCGGAACATAAACTGTCGTTGGCTGCTCTGCGTGAGCACCCGCATGGTCTCGACCTAGGGGCGCTTAAACCCAACCTGAGCGGTCGTCTGAAAACCGCCAATAAGCAGATTCAAGCGGCACCTGCGGTGATCATGGCTGATCTGCAGCGCTTTGCCGCGCAGCCTGCTGCCAAGGCGGATGAGCTGCTGCTGATTGGCCGCCGCCATGTGCGCAGCAATAACTCCTGGATGCATAACTACCACCGCCTGGTTAAAGGCAAGCCGCGCCATCAGCTGCTGATGCATCCGGTGGATCTGAGCCAGCGGGGGCTGACCGATGGCCAATTGGTGCGCGTGCGTTCGCGGGTCGGGGTCATCGAGGTAGAAGTGGCCGCCAGTGAGGACATGATGACCGGTGTGGTCAGCCTGCCGCACGGCTGGGGGCATGCGCGCCCCGGCGTGCAGATGAGCATCGCCAGTGAACAGCCAGGTGCCAGCGCCAATGACCTGACCGATGAGCGACAACTCGACGCCTTGTCCGGTAATGCGGCGCTTAACGGTGTGCCGGTGCAGGTTGAGGCGGCCTGATCAGGCGATATTCGGCATAAGTAAAGTGGCAGGGAAGGCCGAGCATCACGCTCGGCTTTTCGTTACAATGCCGCCACCGTGCCGACCCGTGAGTCGGGAAGTTAAGTCCTGAGGTGCCCAATGGATATCATCGAAACTATCAAAGAACAGATCGGCAATAACACCGTTCTGCTGTACATGAAAGGCTCGCCGAACGCTCCACAGTGCGGCTTTTCCTCCAAAGCTGCGCAGGTTGTGATGGCCTGTGGCGAGAAATTCGCCTACGTCGACATCCTGCAAAACCCTGAAATCCGCGCCAACCTGCCGAAGTATGCCAACTGGCCAACCTTCCCACAGCTGTGGGTGGGCGGTGAACTGGTCGGCGGCAGCGACATCCTCGCGGAAATGTTTGATAAGGGTGAGCTGCAGACCCTGATCAAGGACGCCGTGCAGAAAGCCAGCGCTTAATTCGTCTGCGCCATAAACAACAAACCCCGCCAAGTGCGGGGTTTGTTGTTTATGGCGCAGTGGTTTGCGCTTATTCGTCCATCTGCGACTGCAGGTAGTTCTGCAGGCCTACGGCTTCGATTAGGCTGAGTTGGGTTTCCAGCCAGTCGATGTGGTCTTCTTCCGAGCAGAGAATTTCTTCGAGCAGTTCACGGCTGGCGTAGTCGCCGATGCTTTCGCAGTAGGCAATCGCCGCTTTCAGGTCGATATGCGCTTTGTGTTCAATCTTCAGGTCGCACTCGAGCATTTCCTTGGTGTTTTCACCGATCAGGATCTTGCCGAGGTCTTGCAGGTTTGGCAGGCCTTCGAGGAAGAGGATGCGCTTGATCAGCTTGTCCGCATGCTTCATCTCGTCGATGGACTCGTGATACTCGTGCTCACCGAGTTTCTTCAGGCCCCAGTCTTCATACATGCGTGCGTGCAGGAAGTACTGGTTGATCGCGACCAGCTCGTTACCGAGGATCTTGTTCAGATGCTGGATGACCTTCTTGTCGCCTTTCATGTCTGCGTCTGCCTTGCAGGGGAGTTAGCGTCAAATTCTGGGCCGATGATTTTCGGCTGTCAAACCTAAGTATTTGAATTTAAAGTTAAAATTAATATGAATACGAATGCTTAAGTTCTGCGCTTGGGCGCTAAGGTGTTGAATTTTAGGCATAAAAAAACCGGACGCTAGGTCCGGTTTTTTATAGCGCTAAATTCATGCGGCAACAAAGTTTGCCGGGTAGGCCATGACCGCTTGGCTGCTTTGTACTTCGCTTAGGGTGTCGCGTACCACTTGTTTGGCCAGGCAAGCACATTTACCGCACTGGCTCGCAACACCCAGGGTGGCGCGCACGTCACGGTAGCTGCAGCAGCCTTCGTAGATGGCTTCGCGGATCTGACCGTCAGTAATACCTTCGCAGAGACACACGTACATGGTTAAGGCTCGTGGCAGGGCAGTGGCTAGTGCGAAGGATACTAATGTTAATGAGAATGCTTGTCAAAACTGTGTGTGGTTGATTGCGAATTGCCTGACGGACGGTGCACGTGAGCGTCTGCCAGCGGGTGAGGTGATTTGCTTTGAGTCATCGCGGCCCGTGTGGCAGTTAGCTGTGAGTGATCGGGCGTGCGGCAATCGACCGAAATTCGTTGCCGTCTGCTTGCCCATAGGCGGAAAGCAATTGCCGCTTTGCCACACTCGGCGTCTTATTTATCAATTAAGTAATTGATAAATAAGTAAAAATTAATATGGCACAAGCATTGCTTATGGTCTTGCACGGAAAGGCGCACCACCCACCGGCAAAGGTTCTAGACCATGAGCATCAGTTTCGATCGGGCACTCGGCATCCATGAACAAGCACTGGGCTTTCGCGCTCAGCGCGCAGAAGTGTTGGCCAACAACATTGCCAACGCGGATACGCCGAACTACAAGGCGCGTGATCTGCAGTTTGCCAATGTGCTGGCGGAGCAGAGTGCAAAGAGCCAGCGCGGCCCGGTCAGCCTGAACCGTACGGATAGCCAGCATATCGCTGCCGAGGGGGTGGCCGGCGGTGATGCCAGCCTGGAGTACCGCATTCCTTTCAGCCCGTCGATTGATCAGAACACTGTCGACCTGCAGATCGAGCAATCCAACTACGCCGAGAACTCGGTGCAGTTCCAGGCCAGCTTCACTTTCCTCAACAGTAAGTTCAAAGGGCTGGTCAACGCCCTGCGCGGCGAATAACAGGAGCCTGATGCCATGTCACTAGCCAGTGTTTTCAACATTGCCGGAACAGGTATGAGCGCTCAGAGCACTCGCCTGAATACCATCGCCAGCAACATCGCCAACGCTGAATCGGTTTCTTCAAGCATTGATCAAACCTACCGCGCGCGCCATCCGGTATTCGCCACCATGTTCCAGTCCGCGCAGAACGGCGACCGTGGCTCGCTGTTTGCCGAGCAGGATGAAGCTGGCGTAGGCGTGCAGGTGCTGGGTGTGGTCGAAGATCAAAGCAGCCTGATGCCGCGCTATGAGCCGAATCATCCGGCGGCCGATGCCGGCGGTTATGTGTACTACCCCAACGTCAATGTGGTGGAGGAGATGGCTGACATGATCTCTGCCAGCCGGGCATTCCAGACCAATACCGAAATGATGAATACCGCCAAGCAGATGATGCAGCGCGTATTGACCTTGGGTCAGTAAGCCAGCGGATAAGGAGCGCAGACCGATGAGTACTGTTGGCGATGTGACTGGTTCGGCACTGGATCAATACCAGATCAAGAACGAAACCAAGACGAACAAAGACCTGGGCAAGAACGAGTTTCTTAACTTGCTGGTGGCCCAGTTGAATAACCAGAACCCACTGGAGCCGCAAGGCAACGGCGAGTTTATCGCCCAGCTGGCGCAGTTCAGCCAAGTTGAGGGGATCGAGAAATTGAATACCAGTATGGGTTCGCTGCTCACTGGTTATCAGTCGTCCCAGGCGCTGCAGGCGTCCTCGCTGGTCGGGCGTAAGGTGATCATTCCGAGCGACAAGGCGGTGGTCGATACCAGCGAGAGCTTTAAAGCCAGCCTGGTGCTGCCGGCGAGCAGCAGCAACGTCTACGTCAACATTTACGACAAGGCCGGTGCCGCGGTCGGACGTGTGAACTTGGGTGAGCAGGCGGCCGGCAATGTCAGCTTTATCTGGGACGGCAAGGATGCCAGCGGCAATCTGTTGCCGCCTGGCACATACAAGTTCGAGGCGCAGGCTACCTACGCCGATGGCACCAAGGGGCTTTACACCATGCTGCCGGCTAACGTCGACAGTGTGACCCTAGGCGGCAAAGAGTTGATGTTGAACCTGGCTGGGCTCGGCAGCGTGCCAATGTCGCAAGTCCAGGTGATCGGTCAGTAATTAACAGGTTTTAGCCAGGTTATAGCCGCCGGCTGTCCGGCAAAGGAGTCTTCTATGGGTTTCAATATCGGTCTGAGCGGTCTGCGTGCCGCCACCAGCGACCTCAACGTGACCGGCAACAACATCGCCAACGCCGGTACTGCGGGCTTCAAGCAGTCACGTGCCGAGTTTGCCGATGTGTATGCCGCATCTGTGTTGGGTACTGGTTCGAACCCGCAGGGCAGTGGCGTGCTGTTGGCGGATGTGTCGCAGCTATTCAATCAGGGCAACATCAATTACACGCAGAATGCCCTGGATCTGGCGATCAATGGCAATGGTTTCTTTCAGACCAGCAACAACGGCGACGTCAGCTACACCCGTGCGGGTTACTTCGGTACAGACCGCGATGGCTTTATGGTGAATAACTTTGGCTATCGGCTGCAGGGCTATGCGGTGGATGCCAACGGCAATTTGCAGAATGGCATCGTGAATGACTTACGTATCGAGACGGCCAGTCAAGAGCCCCGTGCAACCGAGAAACTTGAGCAGGTGTTCAACCTCAACTCGACCAATAAGGTACCGACCACCGTCCCGTTCAACCCATCGGACCCCACAACCTATAACTCGTCAACCTCAACCAATATTTACGACACTCAAGGTAACTCACACGTATTCACCCAGTACTTTCTCAAGACGGGCCCCAATACCTGGCAGATGAATGTACTGATCGATGGGCGTAATCCAGATGATCCGACGTTGACCACGCCGTCGTCCGTGAATTTGCAGTTCACCACTGCTGGGCAGCTGGATATTCCTGCGCTGATCGCCTCGACACCGACAGGTTTTGCGGTGGATGCAAATGGTGTGATTAACCTGACCACCTGGGTTCCTGCTGCGCCGGATACCTCTATTCCTCCGGTGTGGAGCAGTAACGGTGCTGATGCCAGCGCTGCGGGTGTAGCGATCGATATTCGCCCATCGACACAGTTCTCCAGCAACTTTGCGGTCAATCGGGTCAGTCAGGACGGCTACACCACCGGTCAACTGGCAGGGTTGGAGATCGATGATACGGGTGTGATCTTCGCGCGCTACACCAACGGCCAGTCAAAGGTGCAGGGGCAGGTGATTCTGGCCAACTTTGCCAACGTGCAAGGCCTGACGCCGGTGGGCAAAACTGCCTGGGTGCAGTCCTTCGAGTCGGGTGAGCCGGTACGCGGAACCCCGCGCAGCGGCACCCTGGGTGCTCTGCAGTCCGGTGCCTTGGAGGACTCCAACGTCGAACTGTCGGATCAGTTGGTCAACTTGATCGTGGCGCAGCGCAACTACCAGGCCAATGCCAAGACGATTGAGACCGAAAGTGCGGTGACCCAGACCATTATCAACCTGCGTTGATAGGTGTTGCCTGCGGCAGGCGCGTGCCTGTCGCGGGCGGCAAAAGTACGCCGCGCTGGCATTTAGAAGGCTCCTTTCGGAGCCTTTTTTATTTTATAAATTACATATAAATCAATTAGTTATATTTATTTTTTGAGTGCTGGCACAGCCATTGCTTTAGAGCTTGCATAGAGCAGCAGGGCGGCAAGCCCACTCGGAGAATAACCATGGACAAGATGCTGTACGTTTCCATGACTGGTGCCCACAACAACACCCTGGCCCAGCGTGCCCACGCCAACAACCTGGCGAACATCACCACCAATGGTTTCCGCCGGGATTTCGAGCAGGCGCGTTCCATGCCGATTTTTGGTGACAGTTATCCGTCGCGGGTTTACGCCATGAGCGAACGCCCGGGTACTGATTTCACTCCCGGCTCTTTGCAGGAAACCGGTCGCGATCTGGACGTGGCCGTAGGTGGTAAGGGTTGGTTGGCAGTACAGGCCCCTGACGGCAGCGAAGCCTACGTACGCACCGCCAGCCTGAATGTCGATGCCTTGGGCGTGTTGCGTACCGGCAATGGCTTGCCGGTGATGGGCAACGCCGGGCCGATTGCGGTGCCGCCAGAGCAGAAAATCGAAATCGGCAAGGACGGCACCATCAGCATTCGTGCCTTGGGTGAGGCGCCCAATGTGTTGGCCGAGGTGGACCGTCTGAAACTGGTCAACCCGGACCTCAAGCAGATGGAGAAGGGCACCGACGGCCTGATCCGCTTCAAGGGCCAAGGCCCGGTGTTGGCGGACGCCACTACGGAAATCACTTCGGGATTTCTCGAGTCAAGCAACGTCAATGCAGTGGAAGAAATGACAGCAATTCTCTCGCTGTCACGCCAATTCGAATTGCAAGTGAAGATGATGCGCACCGCCGAAGACAATTCGTCGGCCATGGCGCGCGTCTTGCAGATGACCTAATTATCAGCACGCGGCGCCGTTAAAACGGCGCCCGAGGAGAATCGATATGCTTCCGGCACTGTGGGTCAGCAAGACCGGTCTGTCCGCCCAGGACATGAACCTGACCACTATTTCCAACAACTTGGCCAACGTTTCGACCACGGGCTTCAAACGTGATCGCGCCGAGTTCGAGGACCTGCTGTACCAGATCCGTCGTCAGCCGGGTGGCCAATCCAGTCAGGACAGCCAACTGCCGTCCGGTCTGCAGCTGGGTACGGGTGTACGGGTGGTCGGCACGCAAAAGATCTTCACCGCCGGTAGCCTGCAAACCACTGAGCAGCCACTGGATATGGCGATCAATGGCCGGGGTTTCTTCCAGGTGCTGCTGCCGGACGGCACGGTGTCCTATAGCCGCGACGGTAGCTTTCACCTGAACTCCGATGGCCAGGTGGTGACGTCCAACGGGTATGCCCTAGAGCCTGCCATTGTGCTGCCCAACGAGGTGCGCACCTTTACCGTGGGTGAAGACGGCACTGTGTCAGTCACCACCGCCGGTAACCCGCAGCCACAGATCGTTGGCAACTTGCAGACCGCAGATTTCATCAACCCGGCGGGGCTGGAAGCCATCGGCAACAACCTGTTTCTGGAAACAGCTTCCAGCGGCGCGCCGCAAGTCGGTACACCGGGCCTGAACGGCCTGGGCACCACGCTGCAGAACACTCTGGAAAACTCCAACGTAAGCGTGGTTGAAGAGTTGGTGAACATGATCACCACGCAGCGTGCGTATGAAATGAACTCCAAGGTCATTTCCACCGCTGACCAGATGCTTGGCTTTATTTCGCAGAATCTCTGATAGGTAAGGCGGGTTAGTCGCTCAGCGACGGGCTCGGCTTTGGATATGGCAAGGAATGCTTGAACGGGTACTGGTGGCTCAGGTTGCGCACCACCCCAGGCAACGCATGAGGTAGTAGATATGAACCGGCTGATAATCATAAGTGCACTGCTTGGCCCTTTGGCTTTGAGCGGCTGCATGGCTCCCGCGCCTAAGCCGGATGATCCCTATTACGCGCCTGTGATGCCACGTACACCGCTGCCGGCTGCGCAGAACAACGGCTCGATCTATCAGGCCGGTTTTGAGAATGGTCTGTTCGGTGATCGCAAGGCTTACCGCGTGGGTGACATCATCACCATCACCCTGAATGAGCGCACCCAGGCCAGTAAGAACAGCAACAGCCAGATCAGCAAAGACAGCTCCGCCAATATCGGCGTGCCTAATCTGTTCGGTATGACGGTTTCTCCGCAGAATCCTTTGACCGCTATTGGTGGCCTGGGGCGTGTTGCCGAAGGGCTTGGTATGACTGCGGATAACCTGAGTTTGGGCTCAAGTTTTGATGCCGCACGCTCGGCGGATGGCTCTGGTGCTGCCGGGCAAAGTAATAGCCTTACCGGATCGATTACCGTATCGGTGGCCGAAGTGATGCCTAACGGCGTGTTACTGGTACGCGGTGAAAAGTGGATGACCCTCAATACCGGCGATGAACTGGTGCGGATTGCTGGCCTGGTGCGCGCGGATGACATCGCCACCGACAACACTGTGTCTTCGACCCGTATTGCCGATGCACGCATCACCTACTCGGGCACTGGCGCCTTCGCCGATGCCAGCCAGCCCGGTTGGATGAGTCGTTTCTTTATTAGCCCAATGTGGCCGTTCTGAGGATGGCCACCATGACGCTTCCTAAATACCTAGTGGTGATCGCGGCCATGCTGATGGCGTCGCTGGTGCAGGCCGAGCGCTTGAAAGACCTGGCCAGCATCCAGGGCGTGCGTTCTAACCAGCTGATCGGTTACGGCCTGGTGGTCGGCCTTAATGGCAGCGGCGACCAGACCACCCAGACGCCGTTCACGGTACAGACCTTCAACAACATGATGGCGCAGTTCGGCATCAAGGTGCCGCAGGGTGGCAACGTGCAGTTGAAGAACGTGGCTGCAGTGTCGATCCATGCTGACCTGCCGGCGTTCGCCAAGCCCGGGCAGACCATCGACATCACCGTGTCCTCCATCGGTAACGCCAAAAGCCTGCGTGGAGGCAGCCTGTTGATGACGCCGCTGAAGGGGATCGACGGCAATGTTTACGCCATTGCTCAGGGCAATCTGGTGGTCGGTGGGTTCGACGCCGAAGGCGGCGATGGTTCACGGATTACCGTCAACGTACCCTCAGCGGGGCGCATTCCCGGCGGGGCAACGGTCGAGCGCCCGGTGCCTAGCGGTTTCGATCAGGGCAACACCCTGACCCTCAACCTCAATCGCCCGGATTTCACCACTGCCAAGAATATTGTTGATCACATCAATGAACTGCTGGGCCCCGGTGTGGCTCAGGCAGTTGATGGCGGCTCGATTCGCGTCAGTGCGCCACTTGATCCGGGTCAGCGGGTGGACTACCTGTCGATTCTGGAAAACCTCGAAGTTGAAATCGGCCAGGCCGTGGCCAAAGTCATCATCAATTCGCGTACCGGCACCATCGTGATTGGCCAGAACGTGCGCGTACAACCTGCTGCTGTGACCCACGGCAGCCTGACTGTGACCATTACTGAAGACCCGATTGTCAGTCAGCCGGATGCCTTGTCGGGCGGCCAGACGGCGGTCGTGCCGCGGTCGAAGGTGAATGCCGAAGAAGAAGCCAAACCGATGTTCAAGTTCGGCCCGGGGACCACGCTGGATGAAATCGTCCGTGCGGTGAATCAGGTGGGCGCTTCGCCTTCCGACCTAATGGCCATCCTGGAGGCGCTGAAACAAGCCGGCGCTCTGCAGGCTGATCTGATCGTGATTTAAGGGAGCGCGCGCTATGGACTCTCGCCTTTCAGCCGGTTTGCTCGGCGGCACCAGCACTGTCGACAGTGGTGCCTATAACGATCTCAATCGCCTCAACCAATTCAAGGTTGGCGGTGACAGCGAAAAAAACATCAAGAAGGTGGCTCAGGAGTTCGAGTCGCTGTTTCTTAATGAAATGCTCAAGGCCATGCGTTCGGCCAACGAAGTGTTCGGTGAAGGCAACTTCATGAACAGCAGCGAGAGCAAAACCTATCAGGACATGCACGATCAACAGCTGTCGGTGACCCTGTCCAACCACCAGAACGGCATCGGTCTGGCCGATGTGCTGGTGCGGCAGATGTCGAAGATCAAGGATGCGAGCAGCCGGCCTAACCCGTTTGCCCAGGTGGATGAGCCGGTGCCGAGCGCACCCAGCAAGCCCCTGGCCAAGGTCGACAGTGCGCGAGACGACACCTCATTGATCAACCAGCGGCGCCTGTCTCTGCCGGGCAAGCTGACGGACCGTCTGCTGGCGGGCATCGTGCCTTCGGCCACGGCCGCCGAAGGTCAGCCGTTGGCACAGAATGACTGGATTCCGGCCAAGGCTTTTGCCGCCCCCGCCGATACCGCGCTGGGGCTCAACGGCACGGATGCGATCACCGGCCGGCGCATTGCTCAACCACCGCTGGCGCCGGGCAAAGCCGCGTTCGGTTCGAAGGATGAGTTTATTGCTGCCATGTTGCCGATGGCCGAGAAGGCCGCCGAGAAGATTGGCGTCGATCCGCGTTACCTGGTGGCTCAGGCCGCACTGGAAACCGGTTGGGGCAAATCGATCATTCGTCAGCAGGACGGTACCAGCAGCCACAACCTGTTTGGCATCAAGACCCATAACACCTGGGAAGGCGACTCGGCGAGGGTGCTAACCACTGAATTCAAGGGTGGCAAAGCCGTCAAGGAAGCCGCTTCGTTTCGCGCCTATGACTCCTTCGAGCACAGCTTTAACGATTTTGTGAGCTTCCTGCAGGGCAATGGTCGCTACGAGAAAGCCCTGGCCAGCACTGACAAGCCTGAACAGTTCGCCCGAGAGCTGCAGAAAGCCGGTTACGCCACGGACCCGCAATACGCCCGCAAGATTGCTCAGATAGCGCGGCAAATGCAGACCTATCAAACAGTCGCGGCCGTCAGTACGCCGTCCACCAACGGATGATGAACCATGGCTGACTTACTCAATATTGGCCTGTCCGGTCTTGCCGCGAACAAGACCTCGTTGGCGGTCACCGGTCACAACATCACCAACGTCAACACACCGGGTTTCTCGCGCCAGGAGACTGTCCAGGCCACGCGTATTCCGCAGTTTAGCGGTGCCGGCTATATCGGCTCGGGCACCACGCTGGTCGATGTACGGCGCATCTATAACGAATTTCTCAATACCCAGGTACGCAGCAGCACGGCGCTTAACAGCGATACCCAGAGCTACCTGGGGCAGATCAATCAGCTCGACTCATTGCTGGCTGGCAGCACCACCGGCGTCAATCCGGGGTTGCAGAAGGTGTTTGCCGCGCTGCAAACCGCAGCTGAAGACCCGGCTAACATCCCGGCGCGGCAGCTGGCGCTGTCTGAAGCTGAGGGCTTAGCCAAGCGCTTCAATACTGTGTACGACCGCTTAAACGAGCAGAATGCCTTTATCAACAAACAGCTCTCGGCAGTGACGGATCAGGTCAATCAGTTGGCCACCTCAATCGCCGGGTACAACGAGGCCATCGCGGTTGCCGCCTCCAATGGTCAGCAACCCAACGACTTGTTGGATGCCCGTGAAGAGGCCGTGCGCAAGCTGTCGACCTTTATTGGCGTGACGGTGGTTGCGCAAGATGACAACAGCTACAACCTGTTTGTGGGCTCCGGTCAGCCGCTGGTAGTGGGCAGTACGGCATCGCGCCTGGAAGTTGTACCGGGCTTGTCTGACCCGCTGCGCAGTGAAGTTCAGTTCGTCAGTGGTAACTCACGCCAGGGCATTACCTCGCTGATCACTGGCGGCGAGATGGGCGGGCTGATTCGCTACCGTGAGGATGTACTGGACACCACGCTGAACTCGGTTGGACGCCTGGCCTTATCCGTTACTGATCAGGTCAACCGCCAATTGGGTCAGGGCCTGGACCTCAACGGCCAGTTTGGCAATGGGCTGTTTCGCGAGCTGAATGACCCAGAATTGATTGGTCAGCGCAGTCTCGCGCGTATCGGTAATAGCGATACCACGGCCAACCTGAATGTACTGATTGAAGACACCACCCAGCTGACCACCAGCGACTATGAAGTGGAGTTCACCAGCGCCACGGATTACACCGTGCGACGTGTCAGTGATGGCACCAGCTTTGGTCCCTTCGACATTACCGTAGTGCCAGCGGCGGAGTTTGATGGCGTGTCGTTGAACGTCGCCAGTGGCACCTTTGCTGCCGGTGATCGCTTTCGGGTGATGCCGACGCGCAACGCCGGTGAGTCCATCCGTGCCGATATGAAACGGCCTGAAGAGTTGGCCTTTGCCGCGCCGCTGAAATCGCAAACCAGCCCGGCCAATATCGGCACTGGGGTAATCAGCCAGCCCACGCTGCTGACTGAAATTGACATCTATGATCCAGTGGCTCAAACCAACCTGGAAACCAGCCTGCGCAATGCGCCGCCGCTGCGTATTGTCATGGGCGCCGGTGGCGGTGCTACCCAGGGCTATGACGTCGTTGATATCAATGGCAACGTGATTGATACCGGGGTAATCGTGCCGGGGCAGAACAACAAGATCACGATTACCGTGCCCGCGACCGCTGGCCCACCCGCCGTCCCGGTGCCCTTTGACTATGAAGTGGCCATCAGTGGCCGGCCGCAAGGGGGTGACAATTTTTCGGTTTCCTTCAACACCAATGGGGTGTCTGATAACCGTAATGCCCTAAAGCTGATTGATCTGCAAAATCGCACGACCATTGGGATCAACCCATTGGCTCCAGCAACCACTGGATCAAGCTTTACCGATGCTTACGGCGATCTGGTGGAGCGGGTGGGCACCCTGACCAGCCAGGCGCGGGTTGATGGTGAAGCCACGGGCGCCATTCTCAAACAGGCTACCGATAACCGTGATTCGATTTCAGCCGTCAATCTGGATGAAGAAGCGGCCAAATTGATTCAGTTCGAGCAGTACTACCAGGCCTCAGCGCAGATCATTCAAGTTGCCCGCAGCCTGTTCGATACACTGATTAATACGTTCTGACGCGCCGTCTAGAACTTCGAGGTTAGTTTTATGGTGATGCGCATCTCTTCGATCCAGGCCTTTAACAACGGCGTCAATGGCCTTGGGCGCAACTATTCCAATGTGATCCGGACCCAGGAACAGATCAGCAGCGGGAACCGTATTCTTACCCCGGCCGATGACCCGGTTGCCTCGGTGCGTTTGCTACAGCTCGAACAGCAGCAGGCGGTATTGGGTCAGTACAAGGAAAACCTCACGGCGGCGAAGAACAGTCTGACTCAGGAAGAAACCACGATCACCTCGGTGGTGAACGTGTTGCAGCGTATCCGTGAGCTTGCAGTGCAGGCCGGTGGCGGCGCACTGTCAGGTAATGACCGTCGCTCAATCGCCAAAGAGCTGAGCGAGCGCGAGGGTGAGCTGCTCAACCTGATGAACAGTCGTAACGCCCGTGGTGAGTATTTGTTTAGCGGTTTTCTTGGCAAAACCGAACCCTTTCTGCGTAACCCAGACGGCACGTATTCCTATCAGGGTGATGAGGGCCAGCGTAGCCTGCAGGTGGCCGGCTCGAGCAACGTGGCAATCAACGATAACGGCAAACGCCTCTTTGAAGATGTGGCTAATGCGAATCGGATTATCAATGGGCTTGGCGTGAATAACGCTGCGTTACCAACGCCGCCGTTACCTGCCACCACTATTCCAGCGCTGCCGGCGGCAGATCAGCGGGTGTTTATCTCTCCAGGACTGGTGCAGGACAATCAAGCCTTCAACAGTAACTTTCGCGCTGGCGAGCCCTATTCGCTGGCGTTTGTCAGCGGTACTGAATTTCGCATCTATGACAGTGCTGGTGCGGACGTCACATCTGAGGTGCCCGGCGGTGGCGTGATTGACCCCCTGATCAATAGTGGTAACACCATCAATTTTCGTGGCATGCGTTTCCAGTTAGACGTGGTCCTGCAGCCTGGGGATAATGAGCTCGACCTAGACAACCTGTTGGCTGATACCGCCACACCGGGGACCCCAGGTATCAATACCCACAGTTTTACCCTGCAGTCCGCGCCCACGGACTTTTCAGTTAATCGCTCATCCACCAACAACTCGGCTGCCATTGTTGCTCCAGCAGGGATCAGCAACCAGGCAACCTTTGACAGCCAGTTTCCGACATCCGGGGTTGTCATACGGTTTACCGACGACACCAATTACGAGGTCTACTCTCAGCCAGTGGGACCGGGCAGCCCGGTATTAACGACTGGTGCCGTGGCGGGGCCTTATCCGGCAACCTTCAGCGTGTTCGGTGCTGATTTCACCTTGTCCGCTCCGGCGGCGGTCGCCGGCGGTGACGAATTCGGCGTGCAGCCGCAGTTTCAAGAACAGCGCAGCATTCTCAACACCATCAGCCGCCTGCGTCAGGCACTCGAGTCTTCCCCTACATCGCCAGCGGGTAACCTCGGTGTTCGCAACGAAGTGGCAATTGCCCTGACTAACTTGGACAACGGCATGGGCAGGGTGCTGGAGGTGCAGACTGAAATCGGTGCGCGGATGAACCTCATCGAAACCACCGAAATTGATAACGAAGATGTCACTCTTGTAAACAAATCCGTGCAGGCTGATCTGCGTGAGCTGGACTATGCAGAGGCATTGTCTCGCTTGTCATTTCAAACGATCGTGTTGGAGGCTGCGCAGCAAAGCTATGTGAAGATCGCGGGGTTAAATTTATTTAATCAGTTGCGCTAGCGCTCCCCTGGTGCAGTGGCCTTAATAGGCTCTGGAGCCATGTGGCAGGTTCTAATATGTTGATTGCTTAACGCGAAACCCCAGCTTGCTGGGGTTTCGCGTTTCTGGTGTGTGGGAAGGTGGCTGTTTAACCTGTCTGGACTGTTGCGCTTAAGGATTGTGATCAGGTGTTTTGACCTAGCCAGTAGGTTGCTACTGTTTAATCAAACATAGTTGGCCAAGGTTTTGCTTAATCGGTAGTAGAGTGGGCAATGTGCTGTTTTATTGGCACTTTCCAATACGGCCTGTATTTATGGCCTAAAGGTATTTTTCAGTGATGCCCTGTTTGAGGTTTGAATAATGAAGGCAGTGATTTTGGCTGGTGGGTTGGGCACTCGCATCAGTGAGGAGTCCCATCTCAAGCCAAAGCCCATGATCGAAATTGGTGGCAAGCCGATCATTTGGCACATCATGAAAATCTACTCCCACTATGGCATCAATGATTTCGTTATTTGCCTGGGCTACAAGGGCTATGTAATCAAGGAATATTTTGCCAACTACTTCCTGCACATGTCGGATGTCACTTTTGACATGGGCGAAAACCGTATGCACATCCATCAGCGTCACGCTGAGCCGTGGCGCGTAACGCTGGTTGATACGGGTGAATCAACGGGTACAGGCGGTCGTCTTAAGCGTGTACGCGATTACCTGGGTGATGAGGCCTTCTGCTTTACCTACGGTGATGGGGTCTCCGATATCGACATCCCAGCACTGATCGCTTTCCACAAACAGCATGGCAAATTGGCCACTGTTACCGCAGTACAGCCACCAGGTCGCTACGGTGCACTTGATGTCCAAGGGCAGGTGGTCAGTGGGTTTCAGGAGAAGCCGCTGGGTGATGGCGGTTGGATAAACGGCGGTTTTTTTGTACTGGAACCGGCAGTCATCGACTATATCGAGGATGACGCCACGACCTGGGAGTTTGAGCCCATGCGTGCGCTGGCCAGCGAAGGACAGCTGATGAGTCACCTGCATCGTGGTTTCTGGCAGCCGATGGACACTCTGCGTGATCGGGTGTTCTTGGAAGATCGCTGGAAAAGCGGTGAGGCGGAGTGGCAGCTATGGCGGTGAGCCCGGACTTCTGGAGAGGGCGTAAAGTCCTGCTGACCGGGCATACCGGCTTCAAGGGTGGCTGGCTGGCGCTGTGGTTGCGTCAGCTCGGGGCTGATCTGCGTGGCTTTGCCTTGCCCGCGGCTACCACACCGTCGCTGTGGCAGGTGGCGCAACTGGATCAGCAGATCACGGGTGAGTTTGCGGATATTCGTGATGCCGCCAGGTTAAGTGATGCGTTGCAGGAGTTTCAGCCTGAACTGGTTCTGCACTTGGCTGCGCAACCCTTGGTACGTGAGTCTTACCGAGCGCCAGCGGAGACTTATGCCACCAATGTCATGGGTACGCTCAACCTGCTGGAGGCCATTCGCTCTACTGATTCTGTACGCGCTGTTGTGGTGGTGACCACTGACAAATGTTACGAGAATCGCGAGTGGCCATGGCCTTATCGGGAGCAAGATGCTCTCGGAGGTTTTGATCCGTATAGCAGCAGCAAGGCATGTGTTGAAGTGCTGTGCGCCAGTTACCGAGACTCCTTCCTCAGGGCTTCAGGTGTTGCCTTGGCAACTGCTCGTGCGGGCAATGTACTGGGTGGTGGTGACTGGTCTGCGGAGCGCTTGATCCCCGATATCTTCAGCGCTTGGCAGCAAGGTCGAGAAGTGATTTTGCGCTACCCCCATGCAACTCGTCCCTGGCAGCACGTGCTTGATCCATTAATGGGGTATTTACAACTGGCGCAAGGACTGCTGACTGATCCTGAACGTCATGCTGCTGCTTGGAATTTTGGACCAGACAGTGCCGGGCTCGCGACAGTGGAGGCCGTCGTGGGGCGTCTTGCGGAGCTCTGGCCGGGTGAGGCGCGCTGGTCTGCCTCTGCCGATGCCCAGCCGCATGAGGCGGGCTTACTGGCGCTGGACTCCAGCAAGGCAAGACAGTCGCTGGGATGGGCGCCGCGTTGGTCACTGGATACGACGCTGAAGCACACACTGGACTGGCAGTTGGCTTGGCAAAACGGGCGTGACATGGCATGCGTTACCCGCGAACAGATCGCGGCTCACCAAGGCGAAATTCAATGAGTGACAGCACCGCGCAACAGCTGCGCCAACAGATTGCCGAGTTGGTCGGACGCTATGCCGAACTGCAGATGGCGCCTAAGCCATTTGTGGTGGGGCAGAGCTCGGTGCCGCCATCGGGAAAAGTGATTGGCGCAGGTGAGTTGCAGTCAATGACCGAGGCTGTGCTCGATGGATGGCTGACCACCGGGCGCTTCAATGAGGCGTTCGAGAAGCGTCTGGCCAAGTACCTTGGACGCCGTTGCGTCCTCACCACCAACTCAGGTTCATCAGCCAACCTGCTGGCATTTTCCGCATTGACCTCGCCGCGTCTCGGTGATCGGGCGATCAAGCCCGGTGACGAAGTGATCGGTGTAGCGGCTGGCTTTCCGACTACCGTCAATCCGATCTTGCAATTCGGTGCGGTGCCGGTTTTTGTGGATGTTGAATTGCCGACCTACAACATCGATCCGGCGAAGATCGAGGCGGCAATCAGCCCGAAAACCAAGGCCATCATGTTGGCCCACACGCTGGGTAATCCCTTCGATCTGAGTGTGGTTCGCGCCCTGTGTGATAAGTACGGCCTGTGGTTGATCGAGGACTGCTGCGATGCACTGGGGTCGATCTATCAAGGGCATATGGTCGGTACGTTCGGCGATATCGGTACCCTCAGTTTTTATCCGGCTCACCACATCACCATGGGTGAGGGCGGTGCTGTATTTACCAACAACCCGGCGCTTAAACGCATTATCGAATCCTTTCGTGACTGGGGGCGTGATTGCTATTGCGCGCCAGGTGAGGACAACACCTGTGGCAAGCGGTTTTGCTGGCAGTTGGGCGATCTACCAGAGGGTTATGACCACAAGTACACCTACTCACACTTGGGCTACAACCTGAAGATCACCGATATGCAGGCTGCCTGTGCGTTGGCGCAGATGGACCGCGTTGATGACTTCATCGTTGCCCGCAAGCGCAATTTCACCTGGCTCAGTGAGCGCCTGGCCGGCTGTCAGGAATTTCTAATTCTGCCGCAGGCCACGCCTGGTAGTGACCCTTCCTGGTTTGGCTACCCCATGACCTTGCGTGATGGTTGCGGTATCCGTCGGGTTGAGTTGCTGCGATATCTGGATGCGCAAGGTGTCGGTACACGGCTGCTGTTTGCCGGTAACCTGGTGCGTCAGCCCTATATGCAAGGCCGCAATTTCAGGGTCTCAGGTGAGTTGTCGGTAACCGATAAAGTGATGCACGACACCTTCTGGATCGGTGTGTGGCCTGGGCTTGGCGAGGAACATTTGGAGCACGCTGCGCGTTGTCTAGAGACTTTTTTCGGCTTGAGGGCGGGCTGATGAATGCCTATATCCTCTGCGGTGGCTTTGGCACCCGCCTGCGCAGTGTGATCAATGACACGCAGAAGGCCGTGGTGGATATTCACGGTCGTCCATTCCTGGCTCTGGTGCTGGCGCAATTGCGTGAGGCCGGTGTCAGTCGGGGTGTGCTCTGCGCGCATTATCGTGCTGATCAACTGGCCGCATTGTTGCCCTCGTTAGAGGCGGAGTCTGGTTTGCCGTTGCAGTTGGTGATCGAGGAAACCCCGCTTGGCACCGGTGGTGCTGTGCTGAACGCATTACTTCAAGTTCCGCCTGGCGGGCGTTATCTGGTGCTTAACGCGGACACTTTCCTTGATCCCTGCGCGTATCGTCTTGCACTGGACAGCGAGCGAGACGTTCTGGTCGGCGTGCAGGTCGAGGATCGCTCGCGCTATGGCAGTTTGGATTGCTCTGCGCTGGGCGAAGTACTTGGTTTCGAGGAAAAAGGTCAGGTGGGGCCTGGTTTGATCAATGCTGGCGTCTATGGTTTTACGGCTGGCGCGCTAGAGAATATGCCTGTCACAAGTTGTTCTATGGAGCATGACCTACTGCCGTCACTTATGCGTCAGCACAGGCTGTATGTACGTGAGTACAGCGGAGCGTTCGTGGACATAGGTACCCCTGATTCTCTGGATGCGTTCAAGTCTAAATTGCGCGGGAGTGCCGTCTGATGAGCGTGCTGGTCAAGGAACTCACGATCGACATGCAGCAGACGATTCTTGATGCCATCAAATGCATCGAGTCCGGGAATCTGCAGATCGCCTTTGTCGTCGCCGCGGATATGCGTCTGCTCGGTGTTGTGACCAATGGCGATGTACGCCGTTACCTGTTGCAGGGTGGCTTGACCGATCAGCCCGTCACAGCCTGTATGAACCGCGAGTTTCGTAGCGTATCGATTACCACCCCGCGTGAAGACTTGTTGAAAGCGTTCGATCTCGGGCATAACGCTTTGCCAGGTCTGGATGCCGAAGGGCGCCTTGTTGAGGTCTACACCCGCCAGATGGCAGCCAGCGCAGAGGTGCCTGTACTGGCACGTGCGCGTGCTCCGGTGCGGATGAGTTTTTGTGGCGGCGGTGCTGATCTGACCTACTTTTTTATCGACCACCCAGCGGCTGTGCTCAGCTGCACCGTGGGGCTCTATGCTCACGCAACCTTGGTCCCCCGTGACGATAGGCAGATCCATATTTTTTCCGAAGATCTGGGGCGTGAAGAGCACTTCAATTCGCTGCCAGCACTGCTGTCGACTGCAGAGAAGAGCTTGCTGGCAACCATCGTTTCGGTGATCAAGCCCAAGTACGGTTTTGATCTGTACCTGCGCTCAGACTTTCCAGTGGGGTCTGGATTGGGAGGGTCTTCTGCGGCCACCATCGCTAGCATCGCGGCGTTCAATGAGTTGCGTCAGGATCGTTGGAACACTTATGAGATTGCCGAACTCGCTTTCCAGGCCGAACGCCTGTGCTTCGGCATTGCTGGCGGTTGGCAGGATCAGTACGCCTCAGCTTTTGGTGGCTTCAACCTGATTGAGTTCGAGAACCAGCGCAACCTGGTTCACCCGATTCGCTTGGAAGAAGCTATCCGCAATGAACTGGAGTCTTGCCTGGTGCTGTGTGACACCGGTATTTCCCATGACTCGGGGCGTTTGCATGAGCTGCAACGTGAAGAGATAGAGGCCGAGTCGTCACAAACTGAGCTGCTCAGCGCCAGTGTGGCGCTATGTCGACGTATGCACCGTTACCTGATGCGTGGCGAGCTGCGTGATTTCGGCCTGTGCCTCGATGAAGCCTGGCAGTTGAAGAAGCGTTTCTCCTCTGCGATCAGCCATGGTCGTCTGGATGCCATCTATGCCGCTGCGCTTGCGGCCGGCGCATTGGGCGGCAAGTTGCTTGGCGCGGGTGGGGGAGGCTTCTTCCTGTTCTACGTACAGCCACAGTATCGGCAGCGGGTGGTGCATGCAGTGCGTGCACTGGGCTGTCAGACCCAGAACTTCCGCTTTGAATCCAGCGGCGTAACTTCATGGCGAACAAAAATCCAATGACTCCTATTTTTCTTGACGGTATTGCGTTGGGCGGCGAGCGCGTCTTTGTGATTGCCGAGGCCGGAAACAATCACAATGGTTCGCTGGCGCTGGCCAAGCACCTGGTGGATGCAGCGCTCGATGCAGGAGCCGACTGCGTCAAGTTCCAGCTGCGCAACCGTGAGGCGCTGTACCGGCGCAAGGCTGATGGCTCGAGGGCCGAAGACCTCGGCGTGGAGTACATTCAGGACCTGCTGGACAAGGTTGAGCTGAGCGTCGAAGAGCATCGTGAGGTGCGTGAGTACTGTAAACAGAAGGGCATTATTTACCTCTGCACACCCTGGGATGAGCCCAGTGTCGACGTGTTGGCGGATTTTGACGTCGCCGCGCTGAAGATTGCCTCGGCCGATCTGTGCAATCCCTACCTGATTGCCAAGGCCGCAAGCCTGGGCAAACCCCTGATTCTGTCTACCGGCATGTCCTTTGAGTACGAAATCGTTCGGGCCATTGAACAGTTGAATGCGCTTGGTACGCCATTCGCGCTGTTGCATTGCAACAGCGCCTATCCGGCCCCCGAGTCCGATATCCAGCTTGGCTACTTACGCCGGTTGCAGGAACTGCATGATCTGGTTGGCTACTCCGGCCATGAGCGTGGCATCGCCATTACGCTCGGCGCAGTCGCACTGGGCGCCAAGCTGGTGGAGCGGCACATCACCCTGGATAGGGGGATGGAAGGGCCGGATCACTTGGCCAGCCTGGAACCGAGCGAGTTTCGCCAACTGGTCGACGGCATCCGTCAACTGGAGCTGGCATTGCCTTGGCAAGGTCCGGGTCGCCATGCCAGTCAGGGCGAGCTGCTCAACCGTGAGAATCTCGGCAAGAGCGTGATCGCTGCATGCGACATCGCCCGTGGCACGGTCATGGAGGCGTCGATGCTGCGCATCGCCAGCCCTGGCCAGGGCCTCCCGCCGTATCGTTTGCCGGAATTACTGGGCAAGCCGGCCGGGCGCGATATCGCTCTGGGGGATTTTCTCTTCGATAGCGACCTGAACGAGCAGGCTCAGGAGCAGCGGCTGGCGTTCGACCTGTCGATTCGCTGGGGTGTGCCGGTGCGCTATCATGACTTCCGAGATTACCGTCGGCGGATCAGCCCGGATCTGTTCGAGTTTCACCTGTCCTACCGCGACCTCAGCCTCAAGCCGCAGCCGTTTCTCGCCGAGGTCGACTGTTCGCGCCTGGTGGTGCATGCGCCGGAGTTATTCGAGAACAGCGAGCTGCTGGATCTGGCGTCGGATGATCCTGCCTATCGCCAGCGCTCGATCGACAATCTGCAGCGGGTGGTGGACGCCACGCTGGAAATCGGCGAATTCTTCCCCAATGCAGATGCGCGTTTGATCGTGGCCAACATCGGTGGTTTTTCCGCTGACGAGCCGCGCCCGCTGGCCATGCGCCCGGAACTCTACGAGCGCTTCCACGAGGCCTGCCGTCAGGTGGATTTCGCCGGCACCGAGCTGATTCCGCAGAACATGGCGCCGTTCCCCTGGCACTTCGGCGGTCAGCGTCATCAGAACATCTTCATGATGCCCGAGGAACTGGCCGCTCAGGCGCGTGACCATGGTCTGCGCCTGTGTCTGGACCTGTCGCACCTGCAGATGACCTGCTTCCACTTCGGCCTCGACTTCCAGCAAGCGCTGGCGCTGTTGCTGCCCCATTCCGCGCACCTGCACGTGGCCGATGCCAAAGGCACCAACGGTGAGGGCGTGCTGATGGGCACCGGCGACATCGATTGGCCGGCCACTTGGGCGCAGATTCGCCAGCACCCGCAGGTCAGCTTCATTCCCGAGGTTTGGCAGGGGCACAAGGATCATGGCGCAGGATTCTGGTCGGCTTTGCGTTACCTGCAATCATTGCGAGGCAGCAGCCATGTATAGCGAAACATTTATTCAGCGCCTTGATCGTTTGCTGGCCGAGCCACTCGATGAAGTGCGTGAGCGCCAGACGCAAGCCCTGGATCGCTTGCTGGGCGGGCTGGATCAGCCATTCATCCTGTTCGGTGCCGGCAACCTGGGGCGCAAGGCGTTGGCCGTACTGCAGGCAATGGGCGTCAAGCCAAAGGCCTTTATCGACAACAACCCCGTGCTGTGGGGGACGCAGATCGAGCAGGTGCCGGTGTTCGCACCAGCAGCGCTGGCCCAGCAATGGCAGGGGCCACTGCCAGGTGTAATCGCAACTATCTGGTGTGGCGAGGCGAGCGACCGTATGGTCGACCGACTGGACCCGCTACGCGCTCTAGGGTTCGAGCGCATCGCTCTGTTCGGCCATCTGGCCTGGCGTTACCCGCAAAGCTTCCTGCCGCATTACTCCCTGGATTTGCCAGAGAAGGTGCTGGCCGATGCCGAGCGCATTCGTACGGCATTTGGTCTGCTGGGGGACGATGAGTCACGACAGTTGTTTATCGATCACGTCGAATGGCGGCTGTTTCTCGATTACGACCTATTACCGCCAGCTGCGCCACAGTCGATCTATTTCGACCGCTATTTCAGCAACGAGAACGTCGACGAGGTGGTGTACGACATCGGTGCCTTCAACGGTGACTCGGTGTTGGGCTATCTGGAAAGTGGTCGCCCCTTTCGCGAAATTCACTCGTTTGAGCCTTCGTCGAGCAACTACCAGGCACTGGTCAAGACTTTGCAGCGTCTGCAAGGGCACGGCAGTTTTCATGCTCACCAAATGGCGGTAGGCGATGCTTGTGGCGAGGTGTTGATCGAGGCTCAGGGCGGTCCGGCCGCGCGCGTGGGCAGTGGTAGCGAGCGGGTCACGGTGACCACACTGGATACGCTTTGCGGACGCATCGTACCGCCCACATTCATCAAAATCGATATCGAAGGTTTCGAGCCGCAATGTCTCGAAGGGGGACGCAAGCTGATCAGTGAGCGACAGCCACTGATTGCGGTGTGCGTCTACCACGAGCAGAACCACCTATGGACGATCTTGCTGCAACTTCACGCCTATCAACCTGGCTACCACTTCCGTCTTGGCCCGCATCTGGCCGAGGGCTGGGATCTGGTGCTCTATGCCGTTCCCAATAACCGACTTCCCCTGCATTCCGCTGCCGAGTAATTCCCATGCGCGTTGCCGATTACATCTTCGAATTCATCGCCAACCAGGGCGTCGGGCATGTGTTCTTCCTGCCGGGTGGCGGGGCCATGCACCTCAACAACGCCTTGCTGCGTCAACCACGGCTGACTGCCGTGAGCATGCTCCACGAGCAGGGCGCCGCGATCGCCGCCGAAGGCTATGCGCGTACCAGCGGTAAATTCGGTGCCTGCCTGGTCACTTCCGGCCCCGGCGCGACCAACGCCATGACCGGCCTGGCTGGTGCCTGGTTCGAGTCGACCCCGGCGCTGTTCGTCTCCGGCCAGGTCAAGCGTGCCGACCTCAAGGGAGATAGCGGCCTGCGTCAGCTCGGCACCCAGGAGCTGGATATCGTCAGTGTGGTCACGCCACTTACCAAGTATGCGGTGTGCCTGCTCGATCCGCTGCGCGTGCGCTATGAGCTGGAGAAGGCGCTGCACTTGATGCTCAACGGGCGCAAGGGCCCGGTATGGCTCGATGTGCCGCTGGATGTGCAGGCTACCGAGATCGCGCCGGAGCAGTTGGTCGGCTTTACCCCCGAAGCGGATGAACAGTCGCCAGTGCCGGACGAAGCCGCCGTGCACAGACTGGTGCAACGCCTGCGTCAGGCCAAACGCCCTGTGCTGCTAGTGGGCAATGGCGTGCATGCTGCCGGCGGCGAAATCGCCATGCGCGAGCTGATCGAGACGCTGGGACTGCCGACGCTGACCACCTGGATCGGCGCGGATCTGCTCGAATACGAACACCCACTTTACGTCGGCCGCTGTGGCACTGTGGCGCAGCGTGGTGCCAATTTCAGCGTGCAGAACGCCGACCTGGTATTGGCCATCGGTTGCCGCATGGACTTTTCCATCACTGGCTTCAACCGCAGCCACTTTGCGCGTCAGGCCGAGATCGTGGTGGTGGACATTGATCCGGCGGAAATCGTCAAACTGGGCGACATGCCTGACGAGCGCTTCGTCTGCGATGCGCGCGTGCTCATGCAGCAACTTCTTGCCGCCAACGGCTCGCAGGCGCTGGATTGCCAGAGCTGGCGCGAGCGCTGCCAGGCCTGGAAGGCCGCCTACCCGGTGGTGCTGCCCGAGTACCGCAAACCGAGCGACTACGTGAACACCTACGTGTTCAGCGAAACGCTGTCCGAGGCCATGGCCGAAGGCGATCAGATTATCCCCGGCAGTTCCGGTGCCGCGTTGGACACCTTCTGGCTGTCGGTGCGCCTCAAGCGCGGTCAGCGCGCGGTGGCGACTGGTGGGCTGGGCTCGATGGGCTATGGCCTGCCGGCCTCCATTGGCGGCTGCCTGGGCAGCGGCAG
Source organism: Pseudomonas sp. FEMGT703P (assembly GCF_002786345.1). Lineage (NCBI taxonomy): Bacteria > Pseudomonadati > Pseudomonadota > Gammaproteobacteria > Pseudomonadales > Pseudomonadaceae > Pseudomonas > Pseudomonas sp. FEMGT703P. The sequence continues at coordinate 1,058,208 of NZ_PGCM01000005.1, forward strand.
TAGACGCACTATCTCGGTGGATGGTGATGGCGGTTTCGTGATGAACATCCAGGAGCTGGAAGTGGTGCGCCGCCTGCGTCTGCCGATCAAATACTTCGTGCTCAACAACAACGGTTATGCCTCGATCCGCGCTTCGCAAGGTGGCTACTTCAAGCAGACCATCGGTTGCGACCCGGATTCTGGGCTGACCCTGCCGGACATTTCCGCCCTGGCTGCAGCCTTCGGCCTGTCGGTACGGCGCATCGACGGCAAGGCCAACCTGCGTCAGGCCATTGATGAGGCACTGGCGCTGGAGGGCCCGGTACTGTGCGAGGTGATGGTCGAGTCCGACCAGGCCATCGGCCCGCGCATCACCTCGAAGATCGGCCAGAACGGCGCCATGGTTTCCAGCCCGCTGGAAGACCTCTTCCCCTTCTTGGAACGCGACGAGTTGCGCGCCAACATGCTGATTCCGTTGGTGGACGACTGAATATGAGTGATTACCTGAGCCAATACGCCGACGCCGGTCTTTACACCATGCAGGGCCGCCTGGGCGCGCCGGAGGCGGGGCGCTTCCAGTCTTTCCCGCGTCAGGGCTGGCGCCTGGAAATCGCTCGCGCCGCCGAGATCGGCCTGCGCGGTATCGAATGGATCTATGACCTATTCGGCGAGGGCGCCAACCCGCTGGAGACAGCCGAAGGGCGTGAGGAACTGCGCGGTCTGCTGGCTGAGCACGGCGTCGCCGTGGTGTCGATCTGCGCTGACTACTTCATGGATCGTCCGCTGCTGCGCTGCAGCCTGGCCGAGAACGCCGAGCTGATCGAACGCCTGCAGTGGCTGCTGAGCATCTGCCCGGAAATGGGCGTGGGACGCGTGGTGTTGCCTTTCGTCGATGCCTCGCGCATTCGCGACGAAAACGAGCGCGACCAGGTGGTGGCCAATCTGCGCCAGGTGCTTCCGCAGGCCGAGCGCTATGGCGTTGAACTGCATCTAGAAACCGACTTGGCGCCGCAGGTGTTTCGTGAGCTGCTCGACCTGCTCGATCACCCGCTAGTCAAGGTCAACTACGATGTTGGCAACAGCGCCTCGCTGGGCTATCGCCCGGCGGATGAATTCGCTGCCTATGGCGCGCGCGTCGGCAGCGTGCACATCAAGGATCGCCGCCTGGGTGCCACGACCGTACCGTTGGGGCAGGGTGATACCGACTTTCCCAGCTTGCGCGAGCAACTGATCCAGTACGACTACCGCGGCGACTTCGTCCTGCAGGTCGCCCGTGGCGAGGCCGGTGACGAACCGCGCTGGCTCGCCAGCATGGCAGCGCTGGCGGCCGACTGGCTGCGCGGTACAGCCCTCAACGAGAGAAAGACATCGTGAAGATTCTGTTCTGTGGCCTGGGCGGCATTGGTCAGCGCCACTTGCGCAACCTGCGTCAACTGCTCGGTGATGAGCTGCAGGTGCATGCCTATCGTGTGCGTGGTCAGCGCATCAAGCTGCGCGACAACCTGACCGTCGACGAAGGCGCCGACCTGGAGCGCGACTATGCCATCGTCGTGCATCACGACCTGGCCGCGGCCCTGGCGGAAAAGCCGGCTGCCGCCTTCATCTGCAACCCCAACTCGCTGCATGTGCCGGTGGCGCTCGAGTGCGTGCGTGCCGGTGTGCCGGTGTTCATGGAAAAACCGCTGGCCAGCGATCTTGCCGGCATCGACCAGTTGCTGGCCGAGGTTGAGCAGCGCCGCTTGCCGTTCCACGTTGGCTACAACTTCCGCTTCCACCCCGGTTTGCAGCGCCTCAAGGCGCTGCTCGAGAGCGGTTTCTTCGGCCGTCTGCTGAGTGTGCGTTCGGAAATCGGCGAATACCTGCCCAACTGGCACCGCTACGAGGACTACCGGCAAATGTACGCTGCGCGCGCCGATCAGGGCGGCGGTGTGGTTTTGTCGCAGATTCACGAAATGGACCTGATCTACTGGTTCTTCGGCCTGCCACGCAGCATCGTCACCCATGGCGGCCAGCTCAGCCACCTGGAGATCGACGTCGAGGACACCGCCTCGTCACTGATGCGCTGTGACAACGCCATGGGCAGCTTCCCCATCCTGCTGCATCAGGATTACCTGCAGCGCCCGCCGGTGCGCTGCTTCAAGATCGTCGGCGACGCCGGCTACGCCGAGATCGACCTGCTGGCCAACCGCTTGCGGGTTTACGGCGCCGAGGGCGAGTTGAGCGAGGAAAACGACTTTCCCGGTTTCGTGCGCAACGATATGTTCTTGGCTCAGGCGCGGCATTTCCTCGATTGCGTCAACGGCTCGGCCACCCCGCAGGTGAGCTTGCACGATGGCCTGCAGAGCCTGCGTCTGGCATTGGCTGCTTTGCGTTCGCTGAAGGAGGCCAGGGAAGTGGCGCTGAGCGAGGTGAACGTGCATGGCTAGCGTGGACAGCCTGTTTCGTCTGGACGGTCGCGTGGCCGTTATAACGGGCGGCGCCGGCCTGCTGGGTTACCAGCATGCCGCGACCATCGCCGGGCTCGGCGGCATCCCGGTGCTGCTGGATATCAACGCCGAAGCCCTGGCCAGCAACGGCGCCAGGCTGGCCGAGGAAACCGGCTGCCAGGCTCCGAGCTACGAGGTCGACATCACCGACCTGCAGGCACTCGAGGCCGTTGGGCAGCAACTGTTGGCCGAGCATGGCCGGGTGGACATCCTGATCAACAATGCCGCACGCAACCCCAAGGTGGAGAGTGCCGGCGATAAGGACTTCTCCCGTCTGGAGCACTTCCCCTGGGAGCAATGGCAACTCGACCTCAACGTCGGGCTGGGTGGTGCATTTAACTGCGCCAAGATCTTTGGCACGCAGATGGCGCGGCAGGGACGTGGGGTGATCGTCAATATCGCCTCCGACCTGGGCGTCATCGCGCCGGATCAACGGCTGTACCGGGTGGATGGACGTGAGGCCGAGCAGCAGCCGGTCAAGCCGGTGACTTACTCGGTGGTCAAACATGGACTGATTGGTTTGACCAAGTACCTGGCCACCTACTGGTGCGAACAGGGCGTGCGTTGCAATGCGCTCTCGCCTGGTGGCGTCTACGCCGGGCAGAACGATGTGTTCGTCAGCAAACTGACGCAACTGATCCCGCTGGGCCGCATGGCGGAGGCCGACGAGTACCGGGGCGCCATCGCCTTCCTCTGCTCCGATGCGTCCACCTACATGAACGGCGCCAATCTGGTGATGGATGGAGGACGTAGCACATGGTGAGTTGCGAGTTGATCGCCCGGCATTGCATTTGCTGTGGTGGCAATCAGCTGCAGCGTTCGCCAGCGGTGTTGATGCCCTTCGTCGCGCACCGGGTTTTTGGTCACGAGCCCGTGGAGATAACCGAGGAGTGGGGCTTGCGCGATTTACGACCGGGCATGGCCTATACCCTATGCAACTCTTTACAGTGCCAGCATTGCGGAGTGTTGTTTCTCGATTATCGCTTTACCGATGAGCAAATGGCGGCTCTATACCATGGCTATCGGGACGAGGCGTATACCCGCCAACGTGATCATTACGAGCCGGGTTATGCCGTTATTGCCAGCCACTATCATCAACGTGAGGCTTACATCGGTGATGTTGAGTCATGGCTGGCTCCGCACTTGCCCGAGCGCCCAGTCGTGCTTGACTGGGGCGGCGGTAGTGGGTCGAACACGCCCTTTCTTCAGCAGAGCAACGCGTTATATGTTCACGATATTTCTTCGGTAGAGCTCATGCCGGGTGTTGAACGGATAAGCGCTTCGCAACTCGCTGCAGGGTGTTACGACTTGGTCGTCTGCAGTCAGGTACTGGAGCACGTACCGTTTCCATTGGCCTTGATCAAGCAGATTCTTCCCGCGTTGGATGAACAGACACTGGTTTATCTGGAAGTGCCGTATGAAGCTCTCGTGCGTGGGCATCCAGGTAGCCTGGGCCTTGCCGCTCTCAAACGTCATTGGCATGAACATATCAATTTCTTCACCCCACAGGCTTTGCATTGCCTGCTCGAGAGTGCGGAATTGGTACTGGTCGATAGCCATTTGCTGACGGTGGAGCTGGGGTGGCGGCAAAGCCAGGTGATCGGTGTACTGGCGAGGCGCGCCTGAAATGCAAGAGTTAGCCTTTTCACCTGATTCGGCACAGATCCGTGCTGATCTGCAGAACATTCCTGAAACTCTCGGTCTGCACGAGGCGTTAGACGGTAAACACTTGCTGCTCACCGGCGCCACCGGGTTCTTTGGGCGGTGGTTATTGGCTCTCCTGGCGCAGCTCAATGGGCAGGGGATGCGGGTCGATGTCTCAGCGTTGTCGCGCAATCCGTCGAGCTTTCTCGCACTGCAGCCGTATTTTCGCGACTTACCTTGGCTGCACTGGGAGCAGGGGGACGTGCGTGACCTGCAGATACCCATGCAAAGAACGCCGGATATGATCTTGCATGCCGCAGCTGATACTTCCGCTGCGGCGCATGCACGCCCCTTGGAACTTTTCGATAGCATCATCGGCGGGGCACGGAGGGTGCTTGAGTTGGGGGCGCAAAGTGGCGTGAATCGCATTCTACTCATTGGTTCAGGCGCCCAGTACGGTGTCATGTCTGCTTTTCAGCTAGTGGGCGAGGACTATTCGGGGGCTTGTGAAAGTTCATGCGTCAGTAGTGCTTATGGCGAGGCCAAGCGTGCCCAGGAAGTACTGGGAGCGATTTATGCAAAGGATCATGGACTTGATGTAGTCATGGCACGTTGTTTCGCATTTTCTGGTCCGGGGCTGCCGCTCGACGGACACTTTGCAATCGGCAATTTTGTCCGCGATGCATTGTGTGCCGATGCAATCGTTCTGAAGTCTGCTGGGCAGGCCGTGCGTAGCTACCTGCATGGAGCCGACTTGGCTTGCTGGCTATTGGTTCTATTGCTGCGCGGCCAGTCAGGGCAGGTCTATAACGTGGGTTCCGACCAGGCCATCAGCATCGCTGACCTGGCAAGGCGTGTGGTGGCCAGAATCGCGCCAGACAAGTCGATAAAGATTCTGGGCAATGCTGACACTTGCGGACGATCGTTCTACGTGCCTGATGTCAGTCGAGCACGTGGTCTGGGATTAGACGTGTGGACGTCGTTGGATGCGTCCATAGACAGCATGGCTGCATGGGCTCGAGCCCATGGTTATGGTGAATCGACCGTAGATTGATAAGCCTTGCCGGATGGCAGGGATATGAAGAGGTAAGCGTAATGGAGTGGGCAGGCATAGCAGGCGGACGGTGTCCTGGGGCGCCTTGGCGGATTGGCGTCGCTGGTAGCTCAGTGGTTGATCCACAGCGGATATTCCTGCTCAACGAAAAAGACTGGCAGAGGCTCAGTGAGCTATTGCCTTGGTCGCAATTGCGCGAATACGGCGATGCCAATGGTTTGTTGTTCGAGCCTTTGCAGGCCGTTGATACACAGGGCTTCGACGCTTTGTTACAGGTTGTGCTCACTCGTGAATCTGAACCGAAAGTCTGTTTCGAGTCGCCGCTACGTCGTTACCTGTTGTTGCTGGATGCCGGACAGCGCTGTGAAGCAGTTTATGAGCACCACTTTGCACGCATCTTCATGCCGGGCTGCAACCCCCTCAGCGACGAGCGCCAGATTTGTCTGAACCCGTCTATTGAGATGGCTGAGCAGCCCGCGTCGCGTCCATTCGCTACCGAACAGGTAGCCGTTTATGGCCGAGAGGGCATAGATGATGTCAGCAAAGCGCATTTCGCCTATTGCGAGGGCGCTGAGCGCGTCTCGGGCTGGCTGTCCGATTGTTGGCTGGATTGTTTGCGTAATGGCATGGTGCCTGTGCACGTGGCGGACTGGCCGGTGCCTGCCTGGATCCCGGAAAACAGCTATGTGGACGGCAGGCGCTTTCCTGATCGCGATACGCTTGAGTTGTTTCTCGACACCATGGCGCCTGAGGATTATCGGGCGATGGTGGAGGCGATGCGGCACTTTTGGGCGAGTTCGGATAGCTATCCATACTCCATTGACGCCTGGATCAATGCTCTGACGGCGGCTGTTGCCGCTGATGCGATTCAGGTCAGGGGAGGCACTCCATTGATCAGTGTCATCATCCCCTCATACAACTATGGACGTTTCGTTGGGCAGACCGTCGCTTCGGTTTTGTCTCAGGGCGTCCAGTCTCTAGAGGTTCTGGTCCTGGATAACGCCTCCTCAGACGAGACATCCGAGGTGATGAAGTCTTTTGCGACTGATCCGCGAGTTCGCTTCATGCGCAACCGTCGGAATATTGGCCCGAGCCACAATGTACTCAATGGGATGCGTATTGCGACCGGGCAATTCATGACAGTACTCATGGCCGATGACATATTGCTCAGCGGTCATTTTCTTCGATTGTTGCCGTTGTTGCAGGAACACCCTGAGTCTGCGCTTGGCTACGCGCCTATAAATTACATCGACGACCAGGCCGCATCATTGGCTTCGCCACGCCATCCGGGGCACCGGCTCACGGATTATGTGGGTGACCGAAACGAAGTCGCTGATTTATTGGTATACGACAACTACATCACGCCTTCTGCCGCCATCATTAGGCGTCAGGCGTTGTTGTCAGGCTGGTCTTGGAATCCCAGGCTGAAGGGAGCCGGTGACTGGGATATGGCCGTACAGCTAGCGGAGCGTAACCCGGATTTCATATTCACTCATATTCCGGGTGTTGGGTATCGTGTCCACTCTGAACAACATTCCACGGAGTTTTATGCCTCCACCGCTCCACTCGAAGACCACATTCTCATTGTCGAGGGTGTATTCGAGCGCGGCGCCGAACGTCAGTTAAGCGGGCGAGAACTGGATGTCGCGGCGCATCTTCGCGGACGGCTTGGCCAGTACCCCAATGAAAAGCATTCGCCGTTGGGTGCGCGCGTGCAGTCTCTGTGTGTGCGGCTCGAAGCACTGGCCGCGCTTGGCGAGCGCGCTCTGTTCTCCATCATCCTCACCACCTACAACCGCCCCGATCTGCTCAAGGACGCCTTGGCCAGTGTCGGCAGCCAGACCCTGCGCGATTTTGAAGTCATCCTGATCAACGATAATGGGGAGCCGGTTGAGCACCTGCTGGCGGTCTACGACTTCCCCATCACCTATATCCGTCAGGGGCGCAATCAGGGCCTATCGGCCGCGCGTAACGCCGGTCTCAAACAGGCGCGCGGACGCTATGTCGTCTATCTCGACGACGACGATATATACCTGCCCAATCACCTGACCGTGCTGGCTGAGGCCTTTGAACAGCATCTGGGCAGCGTTATCTATACCGGCGTCGAGTACGTTAACGAAAAGCTAGAGAACGGCCAGCGCATCGAACTAGGCCGTGGCCAGCCGTTCAAGCACGAGGTGTTTGATCGCGACCGTCTGTTTACGCAGAACTACATCCCGGTCAATACCTGGGCGCACCCGCGCAGCATGCTAGGTGAAGTCGGCGAATTTGATACTGGGCTGGCTGCGTTCGAAGACTGGGACATGCTCCTTCGTCTGGCCACGCGCTACCCCTTTGTCCATGTGCCGGTTGTGACCAGTGAAGTACATACGCGTGAGCAGAGTACTAGTGACGATCACATGCTGGGCCGGGAGCGGAAGAACTTCCCGGCGCTTTATCAACTGCTATATCAGCGTTATCCCGGCTCTGGCAGTGAGGTATTGACGCATGAACGTGGGGATATGCTGCAGCGTCTGGGCGTATCGGTGGAAGTACGCCCCAAAATACCTACTCTGCAGCGTTGGCTGTCGGAGCGTATTCCGACCGAGACGGAAAATCGCCTGATTAATGAATACCTTCAGGATCAAAATGGCGGCCCGCTAATCGGCATCATCGTGCTTGATCTGGACGGGCAATCGCCGCCCTTGATGCAAACCCTAAAGAGCCTGATCGGCGAGCGCTGCCTGTATGCCACTCTGAAGATCGTGGTACTGACCAGTAGTGCTGATGTACCGAAAACCTCTGCGGCGGATAAGTTGCATTTCGTTCGACTGAGCGATGAAACCCTGGCGTCTCAGATTAACCGCGTAGTGAATGAGAGCGATTTTGCCTGGTTCATGCTGGCCCACGCCGGCGATGAGTTCACCCCCAGTGGCCTGATGGTCGCCGGGCTCGAGCTGGCGGCAAACCCGGAGTGCCGTGCAATTTATGGTGACCAATTGCAGCGCTTGCCTGATGGCAGCCTGGGTGGCGCCTTTCTGCCAGGGTTCAACCTCGATCTGCTGCTCAGTTTCCCGCTGGTCATGGCGCGTCATTGGCTGTATCGCCGAGATCTGTTCCTCGCTGCCGGTGGCTTCGACGCCGAGTTTCCCGAGGCATTTGAGTTCGAGCTGTTGACCCGGCTCATCGAGCAGGAAGGGTTGGTTGGTCTCGGGCATGTCGATGAACCACTGCTGATCACGGATGCGCCTGCGCTGCAGGATAACCCGGATGAGCGGCGCGTTATTGAGCGTCATCTGGCTCAGCGTGGCTATCAGGCTCGGGTTGTTCCGGGGTTGCCTGCGCGTTATCGCATTGATTACGGCCATTCGAATACACCGCTGGTGTCGATCATTATTGCGGTCGACACGTCCCTTGTCTGTCTACAGCGTTGCCTGGACAGTGTGCTTGAGAAAACCCGCTACGGGCATTACGAGATCCTGTTCGGCGCCCATCAAGCGATGGATGCGGATACTCAGGTGTGGCTGCAGGGTATTGCTGATCTGGCAGATGCCCGGCTCCGGGTTGTTGCAGCTGCGGATATTGCCCAGGCCCAGCATCAGGCAGCCCTGGCAGCTCAAGGCGAGTACTTGCTGTTGTTGTCTGGTGAGGCGGTCGCGGTGAGCGACAGCTGGCTGGATGAATTGCTCAATCATGCGCAGCGTCCTGAAGTTGGTGTCGTCGGCGGCAAACTGCTGAGCGGTGATGGGCGTATTGATCAAGCTGGCTTGCTGCTCGGGCTGCGCGGTCCTGCAGGCCGTGCTTTTGCCGGTGAGGCAATGGACAGCACGGGTTACCTGCAGCGTCTGCAGGTCGATCAGAACTACAGCGCCGTCAGCGATGCCTGCCTGATGGTCCGCTCTGAGATCTATCATCAAGTCGGCGGGTTGGATACCACGCTGAGTGCCTACCGTGATGTCGATTTCTGCCTTCGGGTGCGTTCAGCGGGTTACCTGACCGTATGGGCTGCTCATGCGGTGTTAATGCATGACCATGTATACCGAGAGCCTGACGTGGCTGAGCAGGACGCTCTCTACGAGCGTCACCTGCCCGATATTGCACGTGATCCTGCTTACAACCGTAATCTGGCGCTCAGCGGGCGCGGTTTTGATTTAGAAGCTGACGCCGGTTTGACCTGGCGTCCACTGAGCTGGCGCCCGCTGCCAGTGATACTGGCGCATCCGGCGGACCCCTTTGGCTGCGGTAACTACCGTGTGATCAAACCGTTCTCGGCGCTTAAAGAGCACGGAATGGTCGATGGCATGATGTCTATTGGGCTGTTGCAGGTGCCGGATCTGGAACGTCTTGATCCTGACGTGATTGTGCTGCAACGACAAATAGGTGATGAGCGGCTGGATGCGATGCGGCGGATCAAGAAGTTCTCCCGCGCTTTCACCATTTATGAGTTGGACGATTACCTGCCCAACCTGCCACTCAAAAGCGCGCATCGTCCGCAAATGCCAAAAGACATACTTAAGTCGCTGCGCAAGGGGCTGAGCTTTGTTGATCGCTTCACGGTATCCACTGCGCCGTTAGCTGAGGCCTTTGCCGGCTTGCATGAGGACATTCGAGTGGTTGAGAACCGCTTGCCGGTGGATTGGTGGAGCGGCCTCTCATCCAGGAGGCAACGCGGCAGGAAACCTCGCGTTGGTTGGGCGGGTGGTATCAGTCATACCGGTGATCTTGAGCTGATCACTGACGTGGTCAAAGAGCTGGCAGGTGAAGTCGAATGGGTGTTCATGGGGATGTGCCCGGACCGAATTCGGCCTTATGTAGATGAGTTGCATGCCGGCGTTGCAATTGATCTGTACCCAGCCGCATTGGCCCGGCTGGATCTGGATCTGGCCTTGGCGCCAGTGGAGCAGAACCTGTTCAACGAATGCAAAAGTAACCTGCGTCTTCTTGAGTACGGCGCGTGTGGTTTCCCGGTGGTTTGCAGTGACTTGGTGTGCTACCAGGGCGCATTGCCGGTAACTCGGGTGAAAAACCGTTTCAAGGATTGGGTCGACGCCATTCGTATGCACATCAGTGATCTGGAGGCGAGTGCCAGGATGGGCGATGAGCTGCGTCGTCAGGTGCAGGGTGGCTGGATGCTGGATGGGGCAAATATTGAGGCTTGGAGAGCCTCATGGTTGCCCGATTGATGCCGACAACATGCTGTCGGTTTGTGTGAGGCATTAATAAAGCTGTCTTGATGTGTGAAAAAATTCGGTATTTGCCGTCGGGATGTCGGCATATACCCAATTTTTCTCGGTGTTGCCGCTTAAGTAATTGTTCTATCTGCGGAAAAAAAAATAGAACGAGTTGCTAAAGCTGTTCCTAAGGCCGCCGATATAAAGATCGAATGCGAACTTTATGGGGCGTCTGAGCAAAGCAGGCCCGAAGCTCGCAGGCTCAGACAAACTCAGTAGCACGGTCCTTTGGAGGCAAACACCATGGCCCTTACAGTCAACACAAACGTAGCGTCACTCAACACCCAGCGTAACCTCAACAGCTCATCCAAAGGCCTGGACACTTCGCTGCAGCGCCTGTCCACTGGCTTCCGCATCAACAGCGCCAAGGATGACGCCGCCGGCTTGCAGATTTCCAACCGTCTGACCAGCCAGATCAACGGTCTGAACGTTGCGACCCGTAACTCCAACGACGGCATCTCCCTGGCGCAAACCGCTGAAGGTGCACTGCAGCAGTCGACTGGCATTCTGCAACGTATTCGTGACTTGGCTCTGCAGTCGGCCAACGGTTCCAACGGTGCTACCGAGCGTGCCGCTCTGCAAGGCGAAGTGTCGCAGTTGCAACAAGAGCTGAACCGTATTTCTGAAACCACCAGCTTCGGTGGTCGTAAGATTCTTGATGGTTCTTTCGGTTCGCAAAGCTTCCAGGTGGGTGCAAACGCCTACGAAACCATCAGCGTTTCGATCGGTTCTGCAGCCACTGATCGTATCGGTATCAACCGCTTCACCACTGATGGTGCAGCCGCAGCTGCTACTGCGTCGGGTGCTGCGTTCAGCGCCACCTCGGGTAGTGCCTACGGTGATGCGTCCTTCAATATCAACTCCAAGCTGTCCGATGGTGATGTAGCCATTGCCGGTACAGCCAGCGGCTCGGCGAGTGAAGTGGCTCGTGCCATCAACGCTAAGAGCGACGAAACCGGCGTAACTGCCAACGCTCGTACCGTTGCCACATTGGGTGGTATCACTGCTTCGGGTACTGTTTCCTTCGACCTGTCTGGCCTGACCAGCAAATCGCTTGAAACTGACTCTTCCACAGTTTCTGCTGTAGTGAGCGACCTGACCAACCTGTCTTCCCTGGCTGATGCGATCAACCGTGAAACCGGTAAAACGGGCATCTCGGCTGTTTCCAAAGGCAGCACCATTGAGCTGACCAGCTCCCGTGGCGATGCGATCAGCATCAGCAACTACGCGGGCTCCGGTGGTGCGACTCTGCAGGCGAAGAGCTTCGACGGTGAAGATGACGTGGGTACTGCAGCTACCATCGCTGTTGGCGGCGGTGCACGTGCTGACGGTCAAGTTCAGCTTGAAGCAGCCGATGCCTTCAGCGTGAATGGGCTGAGTGGCGCTCTGGGTACTGATGGCTTCAGTGAGCTGGATGCGGTCAATACCATTGACATCGGTACGGCCACAGGTGCGCAGGACGCTCTGGGTATCATCAACGGTGCGATCTCTAACATCGATAGCCAGCGTGCTCAGCTCGGTGCTGTTCAGAACCGTTTCGAGAACACCATCTCGAACCTGCAGAACATTTCTGAGAACTCCTCTGCAGCTCGCAGCCGGATCCGTGACACTGACTTCGCTGCTGAAACCTCGGAACTGACCAAAAATCAGATCCTGCAGCAGGCTGGTACTGCGATCTTGGCCCAGGCTAACCAGTTGCCACAGGCTGTGCTCAGCCTGCTCGGCTAAGGGTAAACGCGCTAGACTGCGGGGAGAAGGGCTTAGCTCTTCTCCCCGTTCCCTCATTCTGAGGAGAAAGTTATGGACATTAGTTCAATTCAGGTTTCGTCGGCATCCACCGCTGTTGCTTCTAAAGCAGAGCGTGCGCCCAGTCCATCTGCCAAGGTTGGTGCCGATGGTGTTGAGCGTAAGCCTTCTGAAGACGCTACAACTGGAAGCGCTACACAGGTAGAGAGTGGCCCTGCGGCTTCTCGTGAAGAGGTTGAAGCGGCAGTTGCGACGATTCAGGACTTTGTCCAATCAGTTCGTCGCAGCCTCAATTTCTCCCTTGAAGAAGGCAGTGGGCGTGTCGTGGTCAAAGTGACTGATGCAGGGTCAGGCGATGTGATTCGGCAGATCCCTTCTGAGGAAGCGCTGCAATTAGCAGAGAATCTCTCGGAGGTTCGTAGTTTGTTATTCAAAGCTGAGGCCTAGCCAACAAGGTTGGCACAGCTTTTGACTGTTAACGCTTATCTAGCGTGATTGCAGTCATTATTTTGGCGAGGTGAAGCATGGTCGGGATTACGGGCATTGGCTCAGGAATCAAAATCGACGAAATCGTCACAGCGTTGGTCAATGCCGAAAGGGCACCCAAGACCAATCAGCTGGACCGTCTCGAGAAAACCACCGTTGCACGCATCTCAGCCATGGGCTCGCTGACCAGCGCGCTCAATACCTTCAAAACTGCCGTCGACTCGCTGAATAAGCCTTCCTTATTCGAGTCGCGAACGGCGAGTTCTTCCAATACCAGCGCTCTTAAAGTCACCGCCTCTACTACCGCCCCGGCAGGCAACTACAACGTGCAGGTCAAGCAGTTGGCGACCAGCAGCAAGGTGGCGTTGCAGTCGGTCACGGGTGGTAATACCGCTACATTCAACAGCGGTTCACTGACTATTTCTACGGGCAGTTCGAGCTTCGGTGTCAACATTACCTCAGGCAATAACACCCTGGCGGGTATGCGCGATGCAATCAACGAGGCGGGTAAAAGCAGTGGTGTGAGTGCAACCATCATCACGGATGATTCGGGCTCGCGGCTGGTGCTGAACTCAACCAAAAGTGGTGCAGGCAATGATATTCAGGTCGTAGCCAGCGAAGACAATGTCACCACTGGAGCCAATGCGTTGACCTCTCAGGCGTTTGCTCCGACGGTCGACCCCGGCAATGCCGATGCCTTCCTTAAACCTAATTCCACTACGGGTGCTGGTGGTGTGATCACCAAGGCCCAGTCGGCCAAGATATCGATTGATGGTTTGGAGTTGGTGCGCAATACCAACCGCATTGAAGACGCTCTAGAAGGGGTGACGCTGGATCTGACTGCAGCGCAGAGCGCCACTGATTTAGCCGATGGTAAAACCATTAGTGTCACTGTTGGCGTCGATAAAGGCGCAGTGAAAAGCAACCTGCAGAAGTTTGTCGACTCCTATAACGCGTTGATCAGCACGACGTCTCAATTGACTGCTGTCGTTCCAGTAGATGGTGGTAATCCAGTCACCGGCCCTCTGCTCGGCGACTCATCTATACGCAATGTGCTGTCCAGTTTGCGTAATGAAATGGTCAATCTGACCGGTGAAGGCGGTGTGCGGGCGCTTGCAGATTTGGGCATTACCTCTGATTGGAAAACCGGCCAGCTCAAGATTGATGACACCGCTTTAACCAAGGCGCTGGATAGCAATTTCGATCAAGTGGCCGGTTATCTTGCAGGTGATAATGGACTGATGGGGCGTCTATCCAAATCCGTTGGCGCATATGTCGGCGCCTCGGGCGTGCTCAAGCAGCGTACTGATGCGTTGCAAGCCACCAAGGCTGGCGTCGATGAACAGCGCAAAGCATTGGCTGTTCGAGTCGAGAGTCTGCAAACGCGCCTTTATGCCCAATACAACGCTATGGATTCCCTCGTAGGGCGTCTGCAGAAAACCAGCGAAAGTTTGGCCGGCCAGCTCGCCAGCCTGCCAGGCTTCGTTAAAAAGGATTAGTAATGAGCAAGAAACCGATCGACACCTATAAACAGGTCAATACCAGTCATGATGTTTCGCCCTATCGCACTGTTCAGCTGCTGCTTGAGGGGGCTCTGCAACGTGTGATGTTGGCTAAGCATGCCCAGGTTGAGGGCGATGCCGAGATTCGCGGTATGGCTGTTGGTAGCACCATTACTATTCTGGGTGTATTACAGGCCAGCTTGGACAAAGAGCTGGGTGGTGAAATTGCCGAAAATTTGGATTCACTCTACGACTATATGACGCGTCGTTTGGCGGGCGTAGCAGTCGACAATACGCCGCGTACGCTGGATGAGGTTCAGGCGCTGCTTGAGCAAATCAAGAGCGCATGGGACGCCATCGGTCCAGAGGTTGAGCCAGCTGTATGAAACTGATTTCGTTGCTAAAGCTTTGTTCTGCAGCGCCGATACCCAAGGTATTCAGTAAACAGAACAGCGAGAACAACGATGAACGCTATGGCGGCTCTCAAGCAGTATCAAACCGTCAACACTCAGGCTCAGGCTGTTGAAGCCAGCCCGCATCGCTTGATTCAGATGTTGATGGAAGGTGGGCTGGCGCGTTTGGCGCAAGCGCGTGGTGCGATGGAGCGCAACCAGGTCGCCCTCAAGGGCGAGCTGATCAGCAAGGCTATTGGTATTATTGGCGGCTTGCGTGAAGGTCTTAACCATGAGCAAGGCGGTGAAGTCGCTGCCAATCTCGATAGTCTGTACGAATACATGGCCACACGCTTGGTGGATGCCAATGTGCAGAATGAGATCGCGCCGCTTGATGAAGTTGCAGGCCTGCTGCGTAATGTAAAAGCTGGCTGGGATGCTATCGCTGAGTGATGCTGTTTCCCGCCTGAGGAATTGTTTATGAGTTCATCCGTGCAGCGTCTTGAAGAAACCGGTAGCGCATTGCGCACTGCGTTGGCCAGTCAGGATTGGGCCGCCATTGGCGAGTTAGACCTGCAGTGCCGCCTGGCTGTTGACGAAGCGATGGTTGAATCTGCGAACGATGAAGAAACCCTGCGTGCGCGCATGCAGGAGTTGCTGGATCTTTATCGCGAGCTGGTGAATGTGTGCCAAGCCGAACAGCAGCGCTTGGCCCATGAGCTCGTTCAGCTGAACCAGTCGCAACAAGGTGCCAAGGTCTATCAACTATTTGGTTGATTGGCTGTCTTCGGTCGATGCTGTCCAGTATCGACCTTCTGGTAACGCTTCATCTTCTCTCCATTCCCCCTAAGTTGTTGCTCAAGCTGAGTTTGCTTGGCGAGTCCAATAAAAAGCACGCCATTAAATTGACTGTTAACAAAAAATTGACTTAACTACTGGCCAATTGCCGGCGCTGGGTTGAGCGATGTTTGTGCGGCGGGCGCGTTTTTCACTCCAGGATCAGTAAATAAATTATGTGGCGTGAAACCAAAATCCTCCTGATTGACGATAACAGCGAGCGCCGTCGCGACTTGACGGTGATCTTGAATTTTCTCGGTGAAGATCATCTGGCGTGTGACAGTCAAAACTGGCGCCAATGCGTCGCGGAATTGGGGTCTAGTCGTGAAGTACTTAGCGTCTTGCTTGGTGAAGTGAAAGCCAAAGGTGGCGTGCTAGAGATGCTGAAACAGCTTGCCGTCTGGGATGAGTTCCTGCCGACGCTGCTGATTAACGATCAGGTCGCTGCCGAGTGGCCAGAAGAGCAGCGCCGCTGTGTACTGGCGACGCTGGAAATGCCGATGAGCTACAACAAGTTGCTCGACTCGTTGCACCGCGCCCAGGTTTATCGCGAAATGTACGACCAGGCCCGTGAGCGTGGTCGTCAGCGCGAGACCAATCTGTTCCGCAGTCTGGTCGGCACCAGTCGGGCCATTCAGCAGGTGCGGCAGATGATGCAGCAGGTGGCTGATACCGAGGCCAGCGTGCTGATCCTTGGTGAGTCGGGCACGGGTAAGGAAGTGGTCGCGCGCAATCTGCATTACCACTCCAAGCGTCGTGAAGCGCCTTTTGTTCCAGTCAATTGCGGTGCAATCCCTGCCGAGTTGCTAGAGAGTGAATTGTTCGGTCACGAGAAGGGTGCTTTTACCGGTGCGATTACTAGCCGGGCAGGGCGCTTTGAACTGGCCAATGGCGGCACTCTGTTTCTCGATGAAATTGGTGACATGCCGCTCCCCATGCAGGTAAAGCTGTTGCGCGTGTTGCAGGAGCGCACCTTCGAGCGGGTGGGTAGTAACAAGACCCAGAGTGCCGATGTGCGGATCATTGCGGCCACGCACAAGAACCTCGAGAAAATGATTGAGGACGGCAGCTTCCGTGAGGACCTGTATTACCGCCTCAACGTCTTCCCAATCGAGATGGCCCCGCTGCGTGAGCGTATCGAGGACATTCCGCTGCTGATGAATGAGCTGATCTCGCGGATGGAGTTCGAGAAGCGCGGATCCATCCGCTTTAACTCGGCGGCGATTATGTCGCTGTGTCGGCATGACTGGGCGGGTAACGTGCGCGAGCTGGCCAACCTGGTCGAGCGCATGGCGATCATGCATCCCTATGGCGTGATTGGCGTGGGCGAGCTGCCGAAGAAATTTCGCCATGTCGACGATGAAGACGAGAACATGGTGGCCAGCTTGCGTGATGAGCTGGATGAGCGCGCGACTATCCTGGCCGGCCTGCCGGGTGTGGATTCGATGGCCATGCTGCCGCCGGAAGGCCTGGATCTGAAGGATTACCTGGGCAACCTTGAGCAGGGCTTGATTCAACAGGCGCTCGACGATGCCAGTGGTGTGGTGGCGCGTGCTGCCGAACGTTTACGTATTCGGCGCACCACCCTGGTCGAGAAAATGCGCAAGTACGGCATGAGCCGGCGTGATGATGAGGGGCTGGACGACTGACCTTTCTGCGTCAGGCAATCGTCAGTGACTTGGCGCAGCCCCCCTAATAAAGCCGAAGGTTTGACGAAACCTTCGGCTTTGTTTTTTATAGTATTGATTTAAAAGGGTATTTTTTCAGGCACGGGTATTGCTAACTCTCTTGCAACTGACTGTCTTATGACGGCTCGCTGCGCGAGAGAGAACCATGAACGCTAACGCCCAACGCCCTGAAGAATCCGAAGCGCCGGCTCCCGTGGAGCAGGCCAGCCGTGCCGGGCTCGAACAGGCTTTTGCCTTGTTCAACCAGATGTCGACTCAACTCAGCACCAGCTACAGCATGCTGGAGGCGCGGGTAACTGAGCTTAAGGGCCAGTTGGCGCTGGTAAGTGCTCAGCGTATGCAAGAGCTGGCCGAGAAAGAGCGCCTGGCTCATCGCCTGCAAAGCCTGCTGGATCTGCTGCCCGGCGGGGTGATCGTGATTGATGGTCAGGGCGTGGTGCGTGAGGCCAACCCGGTAGCGCGTAACCTGCTCGGCCAACCGCTGGTGGGTATGCTGTGGCGCCAGGTGATCGCGCGCAACTTCGCACCGCGTGAGGATGACGGTCACGAAATCTCCCTGAAGGATGGCCGGCGTTTGTCGATTGCCACCCGTTCCTTGCATGCCGAGCCTGGTCAGCTGGTGCTATTAACCGACCTGACAGAAACCCGGCGTTTGCAGGATCAGCTGTCTCGCCACGAGCGTCTGTCTGCCCTCGGCCGCATGGTTGCCTCTCTGGCGCATCAGATTCGTACGCCACTCTCTGCCGCATTGCTCTATGCCAGTCATCTGACTGAACAGGTACTGCCGGTTGAGCAGCAGCAGCGTTTTGCTGGCCGCCTGAAAGAGCGTCTGCATGAGCTGGAGCATCAGGTGCGTGACATGCTGATCTTCGCCCGTGGCGAACTGCCGTTGCCGGATCGCTTGGCGCCCAAGGCACTGTTCGAGGCTCTGCGCAGCGCTGCCGAACCCCATGTGCTGGATATGCAGGTGCGCTGGCAATGCGACAGCCGCGCAGGCGAGCTGCTGTGCAACCGTGACACCTTGGTGGGCACGGTGCTCAACCTGATCGAGAACGCGATTCAGGCCGGCGGCCGTGAGGCGCGCTTGAAGATTCATCTGTACCAGCGCGGCGAAACGCTGCGCCTGTGCATCAGCGACAACGGCCCAGGCATCGATAGCGCGACACTGGCGCGGCTTGGCGAACCCTTCTTTACCACCAAAACCACCGGTACCGGGCTTGGCCTTGCCGTGGTTAAGGCAGTGGCGCGCGCCCATCAGGGTGATGTGCAGCTGCGTTCGCGGCCAGGGCGTGGCACTTGCGCCATCCTCACCTTGCCGCTGCTTGGTGCTACGCACCCTTTGATTCAGGAGTAACCATCCATGGCGAGCAAAATTCTACTGGTCGAAGATGACCGCGCGTTGCGCGAAGCCCTGGCCGATACCCTGGCGCTGGGTGGGCATGATTACCGTGCGGTGGATTGCGCCGAAGCGGCGCTGCTGGCGATTGCCGAAGAACCTTTCGGTCTGGTGGTCAGCGACGTAAACATGCCCGGCATGGATGGCCATCAGTTGCTCGCGCAGATTCGTCAGCGTCAGCCGCAACTGCCGGTGCTGCTGATGACTGCGTTTGGCGCGGTGGAACGGGCGGTGGATGCCATGCGCCAGGGCGCAGCGGATTACCTGGTCAAACCCTTTGAGCCAAAGGCATTACTGACGCTGGTGGATCGGCATGCACTGGGGCGTATTTCTGTCAGCGAGCAGGATGGTCCCGTTGCTGAGGAGCCGGCCAGCGTGCAACTGCTGGCGTTGGCCACGCGGGTGGCACAAAGCGATTCCACAGTGTTGATCACGGGCGAGTCCGGCACGGGTAAAGAAGTGTTGGCGCGTTTTATCCACCAGCAGTCGCCACGCGGCAGCAAACCCTTCATTGCCATTAACTGTGCGGCGATTCCAGACAACATGCTCGAAGCCACGCTGTTCGGCCATGAAAAAGGCGCGTTCACCGGGGCAATTGCCAGCGCGCCGGGCAAGTTCGAACTGGCCGAGGGCGGCACCATTCTGCTCGACGAGATTTCCGAGATGCCACTGGGCCTGCAGGCCAAGCTGCTGCGCGTACTGCAGGAGCGCGAAGTGGAGCGGGTTGGCGCGCGTAAGCCGATCACCCTGGACATCCGCGTGCTGGCCACCAGTAACCGTGACCTGGCCGCAGAAGTGGCGGCGGGGCGTTTCCGGGAAGATCTCTACTATCGCCTGTCGGTGTTCCCACTGGCCTGGCAGCCATTGCGTGAACGCCCGGCGGATATCGTGCCGCTGGCTGAGCGTCTGCTGGCCAAGTACGTTAAGAAAATGAACCACGCGCCGATTCGGCTTTCCCCACAGGCGCAGATGAGCCTGATGAGCCATAGCTGGCCGGGCAATGTGCGCGAGCTGGATAACGCCATTCAGCGCGCATTGATCCTTCAGCAGGGCGGGCTGATTCAGCCACAGGATCTTTGCCTGTTGGCGCCTATTGGTTCGGCCGTTACGCCGCCCGTGCAACCGCTGTTGTCGGTGGTGGTCAATAGCGCACCTGCGCCGCAGGACGCCTCGCCGGCTGAAGCTGGCGCATTGGGCGATGATCTGCGTAGGCATGAATTTCAGATGATCATCGATACCCTGCGTGCCGAGCGTGGTCGTCGCAAGGAAACCGCTGAGCGCCTGGGCATCAGCCCACGTACCTTGCGCTACAAGCTGGCGCAGATGCGTGATGCCGGGATGGATGTGGAAGGTTATCTGTTTGCCAGCTGAGCCGCTGTGGATGGGCTCTAAGCGCTGTATTTGATCGGGGTAGGCCGTAATCGGACTACCCCGTTTGCGTTATTGGATCAGTCTTTCCAGGGTTCTGGCGCGCCAAGCAGGCGACCCATTGCGCCGTACAGCCCCAGCTCCTTGAGCACCGCCAGCTCGCCCTCGGTCTCCACCATCTCGGCAATTAACGGCAGGTCGATGCTGTTGGTGGCGCGGAACACCGCTTCGATAAACATGCGTTTGTCGCTTTCCTGATCGATGGCGCGGATGTAGGTGCCGTCGAGTTTCAGGTAGGCAAGGCCCAGGTGAGTCAGGTTACCGATCAGGCTGAAACGCCCGCCAAAGTGTTGCAGGCCGAGGCTGAAGCCGGTGTCGCGGATGCCCTGGCTAAGCGCTTCCAGCTCGGCCGCAGGTGGCAGATGACGCTCGTCCACCTCCAAGGTCAGCAGGCTGGCCTGCTGCGGGTGCTGCCTGAGGATGTCGAACATGCGCTTGAGGGTTTCGGTGTCACGCAGGGTCGCTGCCGATAGGCTGAGGGCCAGCGGCGCTGAATGCTGGCTCAGATGCGCCAGGCTGTGTTCGAGCATGGCCAGGTCAAAGCGCGCGGTCCAGCCCAGGCGCTCGATCCAGGGCAGGAAGCGGCCAGCGGCAATGGCCTCGCCTTGCGGGTCAAGTAGGCGCGCCAAAACCTTGTGATGCAGCAGCCGGTTGCGATCCGCGCATTGCGTGACCGGCTGGAAATATAGCTGCAGCTTGCGCTTGTTGAGTGCTTCGTCGATCCAGGTGCGCCAGTCGTGCAATCCCTGAGTCGGTTGTGCGTTGTAATCATCCAGGCGTACCCAGTCGCGGCTCGGGTCGTTCTGCGCTTGCGCCAGGGCCTGATCAGCGCGGCTGATGACTTGGCCGGGTTCTTCGCCTGGGCGGAAGGCGGCAATGCCCATGTGCGCTACCGGTGTGCAGTCGCTGGCACCGGTCTGGCAAAGGCTTTCCAGGCCTGCATGCAGTTCGCCGGCCAGCAGATCGGCCTCTTCACGGCCAATGCCCGGTGCCAGCAAGCTGAATTCGCCTCCGCGGCTGCGTGAGGCCAACCAACTGGCGCGCTGAGGCTGATGAAGCAGGCGTTTGAGCAGCTCACCGATGGCAGCAATCAACGCGTCCGTTTGCTGGCCACCGAAGCGTTGGTTCAGCCCACTGAGATCATTGACGCGCAACAGAACGAGATAGCCATCGGCATTCTGGTCGTTGACGACCAGCTGATGGGCCAGGCGTATATCGAACAGGCGGCGATTGGCCAGGCCGGTGATGCTGTCCTGATAGGCCTCTTCACGCAGTTTTTCACTGCGCGCGGCTTCTTCGGCGAACAGAGTTTTTAGTTTTTCCACCATCTGGTTCATGGCGGTGACGACGCGTTTGAGCTCGGGTGTGCGGGGTACTTTGGGCAGGGTAAGAAACTCACGACGGGAAATGGCTTGGGCTTGCTGCACCATGTTGTCCAGCGGGCGCAGTTGGGTGCGCAGTAACCAGCCTCCGAGTACGGCGCTAACCAAACCACAGAGCAGCAGCCAGAGTAGGCTGCCAATAGCGCTGTCCCAGAGTTTAGCCAGGGCAAATTGCGGGTGGCTGAGGACTTCAACCCGTGCGGCCTGTTCCCAGCCGCGCATGATCAGCGCATCACCGCCCTGGGGCTGTAGGTTGACCAGCTCGCTGAACCAGACCGGAACGGTGTCGGCGCTGGCCTCGTCGCTGCGTCGCTCGACAATCACCTCACCGCCAGGGATGCGCACCACGCGGATGCTGGTGAAATAGCCGCTGTCGAAGATCGAGCTGACCATCAGCTCGATCATCGCCGGGTCATCCACGTGCGGGGTCATCGACAGGCCCAGCGCGGTCGCGGCGTCCTGGGCATGGGAGCGCAGCTGGCTGAGCAATTGCTCACGCGAGCTTTCCACCCCGGCGATAAAGCTGCCGGTAAAGGCCACTACCAGGAACAGGCAGATGGCGAGAAATAGCTGCTTGAGTAGAGACATAGGTTCCTCCTAGCCTTCGCCGATGGCGAAGCCCTCCGTGCGCATTTTTTTCAAGATGTCCTGCCAGCGTGAGAGCTTCTTGGAATCGCTCTTTCTGCTGGTGGAACCCGGTAGATAGAGGCCTTCGGCGTTGAATGCATAGACCGGCAGCAGGTCTTTACGTTGCGAGGCGGGTTTTATTTCATTGATCAGGTTGTCCAGCACCAGTGGTTCGGCACCGGGACTGGCGTAGTAGGTCAGGACCATATGCGCCTGGTTGTAATTGAGTGCCTTGACGTAGGTGATGCGCAGTTTGTCGCTGGGGATACCGAGGCGGCGCAGGGTGAAGTATTTGGCGATGGAATAGTCTTCGCAGTCGCCTTCACCCTTGACCAGCATCTCGATGGGCGTGGCCCAGTAATCGTTCTGTTTCCACAGGCGGATATCGTCGGTAAAGCGGATCTGCCGATTGAAGAAGCGGTTGACCTCGGTGAGCTTATCTCTTTCGCTGCTGCTGCCACTGGCCATGATTTGCGCTTCCCAGGCCTGGATACGCTGCTTGGCGGCACCGAGGTTGCCATACCGGGTTTCAGCATTTTTAAGGATGACGGCAAAATCCCAGTTGGCCAGGGCGCTGGCCAAGCCAAACAAGAGTGCACTGCAGCCTAACGCGGCTCGCTTGAGCGGTATCAGCTTTAGTGGAAGGTACTGACGGGCTGGCATGTAACGCGCCTCGACCAGAGATCAGGCAAGTCTAGGTGCAGCCTGTGCTTTTTGCCGCTTAGAACCTGAATCTGTGCTGAGCGCTGTCGGTGATGGCAGAAGTGCGGGCTTAGGGTTTGATCCGGGTTTTCTGCTTGAGTATGTACAAGCTGACCACGACCGCGCTGGTCAGCATAAAAGCACGGGCCCAGAACAACGGCACCAGGTAGCACGACAGGCCGATGCTCAGCCACATCAGGCCTATGGCGTAGACCTTACCTTTGAGTGGAATACCCTGGCCTTCGAGGTAATCAACGATCCATGGGCCAAGCTGGCGGTGATTGACCAGCCACAGGTAGAAGCGCTTCGAGCTGCGCATAAAGCACGCTGCCGCCAACAGCAGAAAAGGCGTGGTGGGCAGTACTGGGAGGAAGATGCCGATAACACCCAGTGCCACGCTCAGCCAGCCGATGGCCAGCAGAACGTAGCGAATAACGGGGTTGCGCTGCTCTTGAACAGGCGGCACCGGAATCTCACGCGCCATGGCGCGTGCTTAGTGGTGGCGAGGCTTCAGAAGAGCCGGCTTTTCTTCCGGCGCATGGCACAGCAGGAACAGTGCGGTCAGCAGCTCAGGGATCTGCTCGACCATGCTGTCGACCAGGTCGCGGTCACGGGCGATCTCGGCGAATTCAGGTTGCTCGTCGAACAGGCCGGAACCGACCATGATCGGCAGCAGCAGCTCGCTGACTTCATCTTCGGCGTCGTCGAACCATACCGCTTCACGCAGGAACACCCCTTCCATAAAGCCGATGCACCAGCCGCGCAGGTCGGAATCGTCTGGCTCTTCGCCCAGGTCGAGGTCGCACGGTACATCGGGTTCATCGTCGCTGGCCAGTTGGCGGGCGATATGGCTTTGCAGCTGGATCAGGGTCGCTTCGATCTCTTCACGCTCGGCATCACTGCGGTAATGCGGCGCCTCGGAGAACAGCGCGTCAATCCACTCGCGCTCAGGCACCGGCTCTGGGCAGATCGACAACGCGGTCAGGTAGCCGTGGGCGGCGATGTAGTCCAGTGCCTCTTCATGCAGCTCATCGGCATCGAGGAAGGCTTGCAGGCGGGAGAGTTGCTCGGCGAAGGACATCGGGGGCTACCTTGAAGGAGTAAACGAGGCTGAATTCTAGTCTAGAGCGGCCAGTGCAGCCATAGCCGCGGCCATGGCGGGTGAAAATCGGATCAAACGCCAGCATGCCTGCGCGTGCCCAAGCGGCACTTGCGTATAATGCGCGGCTTGTTTCGGAGACCCTTCATGCTCGAACACGCGCAACGCATCCTCAAAGACGTCTTTGGCTACGACAGTTTTCGTGGCCGTCAGGGTGCCATTATCGAGCGCGTGGCCAGCGGTGGTGATGCCCTGGTACTGATGCCCACCGGTGGCGGCAAGTCGCTGTGCTTCCAGGTGCCGGCCCTGTTACGCGATGGCCTGGCGGTGGTGGTGTCGCCGCTAATTGCGCTGATGGATGATCAGGTCGCCACCCTTGATGAGCTGGGCGTGGCCGCGGTGGCGCTGAACTCGACCTTGAGCGCCGATGAGCAGCGCGAGATCGCCGAGCGAATCAAGCGCGGCGAAATCAAGATGCTTTACCTGGCTCCCGAGCGGCTGGTACAGCCGCGCATGCTGAGCTTTCTGCAGAACCTCGACATTGCCCTGTTCGCCATCGACGAGGCGCATTGCGTGTCGCAGTGGGGACATGATTTCCGCCCCGAATACCTGCAGCTGGGCCAGCTGGCCGAGCTGTTCCCCAATGTGCCGCGTATTGCTCTGACGGCCACGGCCGATATGCGCACCCGTGAGGAAATCGTTCAGCGCCTGCACCTGCAGAATGCCGAGCGTTTCCTGTCGAGCTTCGACCGGCCGAACATCTTCTACCGCATCGTGCCCAAGGAGCAGCCACGCAAGCAGCTGCTGAGCTTTTTGACTGCGCGCAAAGGCGATGCTGGCATCGTGTATTGCCTGTCGCGCAAGAAGGTCGAGGAAGTGGCCACGTTCCTCTCTGAGCAAGGCTTCCCCGCGTTGCCTTATCACGCCGGCTTGGCCAACGAGTTGCGCGCCTATCACCAGAAGCGCTTTCTCAATGAGGAAGGGCTGATCATGGTGGCGACCATCGCCTTCGGCATGGGCATCGATAAACCCAACGTGCGCTTTGTCGCCCACCTTGATCTGCCGAAATCTCTGGAAGCTTATTATCAGGAAACCGGTCGCGCCGGCCGTGATGGCCTGCCCGCAGATGCCTGGATGGCTTACGGCCTGCAGGATGTGATCTTCCTCAAGCAGATGCTCAACAACTCCGAAGGCGACGAGCGTCATAAGCGCGTCGAGCAGCACAAGCTCGATGCCATGCTGGCGCTGTGCGAGGAAACTCGCTGCCGGCGCCAGGCGCTGCTGGCCTATTTCGATGAGGACATGCCGCAGCCCTGCGGACACTGCGACAACTGCATCGATGGCGTGCAGACCTGGGATGCCACCGAGCCGGCGCGTCAGGCGCTGTCGGCGATCTACCGCACCGGCCAGCGTTACGGTGTGGGTCATCTGGTTGATGTATTGCTCGGGCGTGATAACGAGAAAATTCGCACCGTGGGTCATCAGCATTTGGCCGTGTTTGGTATCGGTAAGGCGCTGGCCGAGGGTGAGTGGCGTTCGCTGTTTCGTCAGTTGGTGGCGCGCGGTTTGGCGGATGTTGATTTGGACGGTTTTGGTGGGCTGCGCCTTTCTGACAGTTGCCGGCCTTTGCTCAAGGGAGAGGTCAGCCTGCAGCTACGCCGTGATCTGAAACCGCAGCAAAGCGCCAAGGCCTCCAGCAGTGCGGCTAGCCAGCTGGTGCGTGGTGAGGAACGCGGCCAGTGGGAAGCGCTGCGCGCCTTGCGGCGCAAACTGGCGGAAGAGCATGGCGTGCCGCCGTATGTGATCTTCCCGGATGCCACCTTGCTGGAGATGCTGCGTAGCCAGCCCAGCACTCTGGCCGAAATGGCGCGGGTCAGTGGAGTCGGTGCGCGCAAGCTGGAACGCTATGGTGAGGCCTTCCTGGCGGTGCTCGGTGCGGATGATGAAGCACCGCGTGCAGTGGTCGACTTGCGTCACGAGCTGGTCAGCCTGGCCCGCGCGGGCATGACCCCCGCGCAGATTGCCAGCCAGCTGAGTTGCAGCGAGAAGAATGTTTACGGTCTGCTGGCCGAAGCCATTGGTCGGCAGCAGCTGTCCCTGGAGCAGGCGCTGGATGTGCCTGAGGGATTGCTTGGCGAAATTCAGGATGCCTTCCTCGATGGCGAAGGAGAGTTGCCACCGGTAGCGGCGATCAGTGAGCAGTTTGCCGGGCGGGTTGAGCTGGGCATCCTGCACTGCGTACGTGCTGCCTTGCAGGCCGAATTCGAGGCCTGACACGCCTCGTGGGGCTGTTATCCCCGCGGATGGTTCGGCTTGTGGCACCCGGTATGAGCGGCTAAGGTGGTTTCAGCCACTCCGCTGCAGAGGTTCCGGTGCCGCTTTCCCATGCCTGGCTAGACGATGTTCGCCCCAGCCCCTATGCCGATCAGCTCGCCTTGGGCTTTCGACTGCTGCGTTTCTCTCGGCCGCTGGAGCAGGAGTACCGCAACTATGTGCGTGACGACACCTTCGAACTCAAGCGCATTGCCCTGGTTGTGGGCATTCTGGTGTGGCTGGCGTTTGCCGCGTTCGATTTCGTCCTGATTCGGGCGCCCGAGGTGTGGTGGATGCTGGGCATCCGTCTCGCCGTCTTACTGTTGCTGTGCCTGTTTGGTGTATTGCTGATTCAACGCAAGCATGTTCATTTGCTGCAACCGCTTAGCTGGGTCAGCCTGCTTGCACTTGGCGCGGCAGCATCGCTGGTGGTGGGCATTGCCCATCGAGTGGACCCCAGTTACCCCTATGAAGGGCTGTTGTTGGTCTGTATGGCCGCCTACTTTCTGGCCGGGTTACGCCTGATCGAGGCGTTGTGCTGCTCTTTGCTGGTGCTGTTGGTATACGTCTGTGTCGAGCTACTGGTCGCCGATTTACCCATGCCTCGGTTGATCAACAACACCCTGTTTCTACTGTTTGGCAACTTGATGGGCGCAGTAGGGTGTTACTTGCTGGAGTTCAAGTCGCGCGAGCATTTTCTGATCAGCCGGTTGATGCGCGTACTGGCCGATCACGACAGCCTGACCGGCTTGCACAACCGCCGCAGTTTCAACCGCCAGTTCGAGCGCCTCTGGCGTCAGGCGCAGCGCGAACAGCGCAGCCTGGCGCTGTTGCTCTGCGATGTTGATCACTTCAAAGCCTACAACGACCACTACGGTCACCAAGCTGGCGACAACGTGTTGCAGCGCATAGGCAGCCTGCTGCAGGACGCGGCACGGCGCCCACTGGACATTGCTGTGCGTCTGGGCGGTGAGGAGTTTGCCGTGTTGCTTTACGACATCGGTGAAGCCGAAGCGCGGCATCACGGCGAAGCCCTGCGTCAGACTCTGCAGACCTTGAACATCCAACATGCCGGCTCGGATACGGCAAGCATGCTGACCATGTCGATCGGTATTTCCTGCATCCAGCCTGCCGCTGGGGGGGCGTTGGCGCAGCTCTATGAGCATGCAGATCGCGCTCTTTATGAAGCCAAGGCGTTTGGCCGTAATCAGGTCGTGGCCTGAGAGTCTGGGCTTGAGGTGGCCGATTTTGCCGCTGCGCTTGGCGCCTGCGGTGAATGCTTGGAGCAAAGTCGCGGTGCTAGCATCGCTGAGGTTTTTTCCTTGAGTGATTGCTCCGATGGATCGACTGATTCAGGCCAACGGCCAGCCGCATTACGGCATCTTTCCCGCCGCGCCGGGGCTGATCAACTACCGCGATTTTGATTTCCGCTCGCCTATGGGGCGCAAGTTGGGTGCGTTGGCCAAATGGCGGCGTTTTCATCAATTCCAGTATTTCGGCCTGATCAGCGATGAGCTGATTGGCGGCTGCGCGCTGGCCAACCTCAGCCTGTTGGGTGTGGGTTTCGTCTACCTGTTCCACCCAGCCAGCGGGCGCATGATCGAGCGTCAGTTCAAGCTGCCGCTGGGCTTTGGCAGCCAGTTCTCGCAGACCCCAGATCAGGGCGTGTGCGAGGTGCGTAGCGGCGGCAATCTGCTGCGCTTGGAGAACAGCTCCGTATCGAAGGAAAAGCGTCTGCTGGTGGAACTGGATGACGGCACTCGCATCGACGCCTGTTTCTCTGAGGCAGAACCTGCTTTTCAGCCGATGTGCATCAACACGCCGACGGCGGTCAATGGCTGGGTCTATGCACAGAAAGTGGCGGGGGTACGCTGCACCGGGCAAGTGCGCAGTGCGCTGGGGGATTTCGACCTGGCGCAGATCGGCGCATTTGCCCACCACGACTGGTCGGCCGGTTATATGCGCCCGGAGACCCATTGGAACTGGGCCTGCTTATCCGGCCCGGCCGGGGAGCAGCGGGTCGGGCTGAATCTGTCCTGCGGGGTCAATGAAAGTAGCTTTACCGAGAACTGCTTCTGGCTGGATGGCGAGCTGCTCAAGGTCGATACCGTACGCTTTGCCTTTGATCGTGATCAGCCGCTGCAGCCTTGGTTGATCAACTCCTATGACGGCCAGGTGGAGCTGCGCTTCGAGGGACGTGGCCTGCACAAGGAGCGATTGAACGTGGGGCTGCTGGCGAGCAACTTCAAACAGATATTTGGCCAGTTCACCGGCGTGCTGCGCCCGACTGGCCGGCCCGAAGTGCGCATCGACAACCTCTGGGGCTTTGTTGAAGATCAGTATGTAAAGTGGTGAAACGGTTGTAAGCCTTCTGCAGGCTTGCCTCATGAAAAGGGTTATGGTTAGCTGGCTAATAATTAGTTTTTTATAGTTAAGAGCCGTTGTCCATGTCGCATACCGATCAACACCGTTTTGCCATGCAAGTTGCCCAGCTTTCCCGTGCCTGGCGCGCCGAATTGGATCGCCGCCTCGTCGGCCTGGGGCTTTCCCAGGCTCGCTGGCTGGTGCTGCTGCATCTGGGGCGCTTTGCCGAATTGCCGACCCAACGCGAATTGGCGCAGAGCGTCGGTGTCGAAGGGCCGACCCTGGCGCGTCTGCTCGACAGTCTTGAGGCCCAAGGCTTGGTAAGCCGCCAGGCGGTGCCTGAAGACCGCCGCGCGAAGAAGATTGCCCTCAGCCCGCAGGCCCGCCCATTGATTGAAAAGATCGAAGCGATCTCTGCGCAACTGCGCCAGGAAGTGTTCGCTGGCATTGATGAAGACGAATTGCGCCGCTGCCAGAAGGTTCATGCCCAGGTGTTGAGTAACCTGGAAAAACGCTGATGCGTGACGACCTGCAGGCCCTGCAGCAACGTTTCGGTCCGCGCTACCCGCAGTGGCTGCTAGCGTTGCTGATGGTCGGCAGCATGGCCATGGTCTTGGCCTCTACCAGTATCAACGTCGCCTTGCCGGCAATCATGGCGGACTTCGCCATTGGGCGGCCGCTGGCGCAGTGGTTATCCACGGGGTTTCTAGCGGCCATGACCGCTGGCCTGCTGCTTGCCGCCTGGGCCCAGGCGCGCTTTGGTGCGCGGCGTACGGCGCAGTTTGGTCTGCTGCTGTTTATCCTCAGTTCGCTGGTGGCGTTGGTGGCTCATGCGGCTTGGCAACTGATTGCCTTGCGCATCGTGCAGGGGCTGTGTGCGGGGGTTGTGCAGCCCTTGGCCATGGTGCTGATCTTCCGCGTGTTCGCCGATGGCGGGCGCGGCATGGCGCTGGGCATCTACGGCTTGGGGGTTATGCTGGCGCCGTCGTTGGGGCCGGGAATCGGTGGTTACCTGGTCGATCATTTCGGCTGGCCGTCGATCTTCTGGATGCCGCTGCCAATGTGCCTGCTGGCCATGCTCGCCGGGCAGTGGTTGTTGCCCAGTGAACGTGCGGCTAGCACTCCGCGTCTGGATATTCAGGCCTTTGCCTGGCTGTGTGTGGCGATATTTGCAGCGTTGGGCTTTCTTGCCGAGGCGCAGCGTTTTGCCTGGTCGGCGCCGAGGGTCTGGTTACCGGGTTGCCTCGCACTGCTGGCAGGTGTGGCGTTTATCCTGCGCAGCCGGCGCGCTGCTCAGCCGCTGTTGCCGCTTGCCTTATGGCGGCATGCCGGGTTCCGCAGCGCCAGTTGGGTCGCCTTGACCCTGGGGTTGGGTTTGTATGGTTCCACCTACCTGATTCCGCTGTATCTGCAAACCGTTGAAGGCTTCAGCGCCGGACGCTCGGGTCTGCTGCTGTTGCCGGCGGGAATCTTGATGGGCATGGCGTCCTTTCTCGGCGGCTGGCTCAGTGATCGACTGTCTGCGGCAGTGCTGCTGAGTGGCGGGCTGTTGATCTTTGCCTTGTCGGCGGCGGGGATGGCTTGGGTTGAGCAGGGCGCCTCATTCATTCAACTGTGTTTCTGGGCCTGTGTCGGGCGTATTGGTCTGGGCGTGTTGCTGCCGGCCTTGAGTACCGGTTCGCTGGATATCCTCAGCCCTGAGGAACTGGCTCAAGGCGCTGGCGCCATCACCTTCGTGCGTCAGCTCGGCGGTGCGTTCGGGGTCAATCTGCTGACCTTCTTTCTGGAGTGGCGGCACAGCGCCGAAGGCGGCGATCATTTCGCGGAGATGCTCGCCTTCAAGCAGAGTTTCTGGTTGGTGGCTGGCGTTTTCGCGATCACGGTTTTGGCGGCCTGGGGCGTCAAGTCAACCAGGCGCTGACAGCTAAACGATTGTGTGACGGAGTTGTCGTTTTCTTGGCTAAACGCCTATGCTTGCACCTGTAATGGCTTTTTGCCGAGCGGCGTCGGTTATTCGTCTATTCAGTGCGCCGTATTTATGGCCATGCACCAGCCGGGTTAAACACGGAACGTACTTCCCAAGGCAACATTTGCCGATTCCTACTCTGTCGCAAGCGCTGGAAGCGCACGTCCTGGACGTGAAGTGGCGAGGGATTAGGGGGCGGAGTCACGGGAGCGTTTTTTATGGCAAAGGTTCGTCAGTTACTACTAAGTTTGGCGTCAAGTTCAGCATTGTATTCAGGTTTAGTCCCTGCACTTGGCTTGGGTGAAATCACCCTGCATTCGGCACTTAGTCAGCCGCTGGATGCCGAAATCGAACTGTTTGATGTAGGCGATCTGACCGCTGAAGACATGCGTGTGCGCCTGGCGCCTGCCGAAGTGTTCAGCCGTTCCGGCGTCGACCGTCTGTATTTCTTTAATGACCTGCGTTTTACCCCGTTGCTGCGGGGCGGCAAGAGTGTGATTCGCGTGGTATCGACGCAGCCGGTGCGTGAGCCTTACCTGAATTTTATTGTTGAAGTGGTCAGGCCCAACGGCCAGCTGTACCGCGAGTACACCGTATTGCTTGACCCACCCAGCTCTGCGGCTTACCGCAGCCTAGCGGCGCCTGCTGCATCTACAGTACCTGTATCGGCACCAACTGTGACTCGTGCCGAGGCTGTTGAGCCTGCACGGCGAGAGGTATTGCCCGCCGCGCAGCAGGGAAATCGCTACAGCGTGGTCAGCGGCGACAGCTTGTGGAAGATTGCCGAGCGTCTGGCCGCTGAGACAGGGCAGGTGACGCCTCAGGTGCTGATGAACGATATCCATGCGCTTAATCCGCAAGCCTTCATCAACGGTGATATCAATCGCCTCCGTGCCGGTGCGCAATTGCTCTTGCCCGATAGTGTTGCGGGTGTGCCGTCTGCAGTGGTCGAGCCGGCAGTAGCGGCAACTGCTGCGCCCGAGACTTTGGCTGCGCCTAGTGCTCAGCTGCCGGTCGACCCGCCAGCCGAGCTGCTGATTCAGGAACAGGCTCGCGTCGAGCAGGAGCTGGCCAGCCAGATTAGTGAGACCCTGCAATTGCAACAGAGCCTGGCGCAGCTGGGCTTGCAGGTTCAGCAGCTGCAGGAGCAGATGGAAGCGCGTGATCAGCAGATTGCTGGCCTGCAGGCCGAGTTGGCCGCGCGTCGTGCGAGCGCCGAAGCAAGTGCCGCGCCTGTGCCTGCTCCGGTCGCGGTAACCGCACCGGTTACGGCGGAATCAGGTAGCAACTGGCTGGCGATTATTGCCGGTCTACTGGCGCTGTTACTGGCCGGTGTCGTGGGGCTGTTCTGGCGCAGCAGAAAACCCGTTGAGCCAGCCCCTGTTGCGGTCGCCGCTGCCGTAATGCCGGTTATGCCGACGGTGCCCAGCTCTGCTCCAGCGGCAGCTGTAACGCCGGCCGCTGCAGTGGCGCTCAATATGCGCGAGGTGCCGCGTGGTGGGCCGGTATGGCCAGCAGCGGGTGAGGATGCGCTGCAAAGTGCCAACGTGTATATCGCTTATGGCCGCCTGAATGAGGCCGCCAGCACGTTACGCAAGGCCTGGGAGGCTCAGCCGCAGCGCAGTGATATCGGTTTCCGCTTGCTGGAAGTTTTGGCGTTGTTGGGGGATGCCCAAGGTTTTATCGACCATGAAGCCGTGGTGCGGGCATCCGGCTTTACTCCGGCGCGGATCGACGAGTTGAAGGCGCGGCATGCCGAGTTGTTCAGCGCGCCGCCGGCCAGTTTGCTGGACGATGTGGTGCTGGAGCTGGATGAGGTCGAGGCGCAGCCGTTGGTGGATGCTGCCAATGATGGCCAGCTCAATCTGGACGATATGTCGCTGGATGCCGACTGGGATCTGGTCAGCCCCTTTGCCCCAACTGCGCCGAACAAAGTGGCGGACAAGACCGGCAGCAGTACTGCGGCCAAGCGTAAGACTTCGGATATCTTCGAACTGTCCAGCAGCCGTGATGCCCGCAGCCCGTTTGCCGAGTCCATGCTGGTGGAAGAAACATCCAATGACGGTTGGGGTGGTGACGTCCTCGATGTGGAGCTGCTGGATGATTTTGATGAGCTGGCCAGCAACCGCGAAAACCTGTCCAAACTGAACATGGCTCTGGCCTATATCGAGCAGGGCAGCCTGGACAGCGCCTGCCAGATCCTCAATGAAGTAATCAACGAAGGCGATGAGGAGCAGAAGCAGGAGGCGCGTCAGCTGCTGGCTAAAATCGCCTGATTCAGAACGCTGTTGCTCAACGCCCGCTAGCTTGCGCTAAGCGGGCGTTTTTCTTCTGCTGACCTATGGCAGCTGCGCGTTATCATCGGTTTTTCATCCGTCGTGAGCCTGCCAATGTCCAACCCCAAAGCCGAAGTCGTTATCACCTATTGCACGCAATGCCAGTGGCTCCTGCGCGCTGCCTGGCTAGCGCAGGAACTGCTGTCGACGTTTACCGATGATTTATCCAGGGTTTGCCTGGAGCCCGGTACAGGTGGGGTGTTTCGCATCACCTGTGATGGTGTGCAGATCTGGGAGCGCAAGGCCGATGGCGGTTTTCCCGAGGCCAAGGTGCTCAAGCAGCGCTTGCGCGATCAGATTGATCCGGCGCGGGATCTGGGTCATAACGACCGCAGCCATTGATCACTTGGCCATCCGCGCCGATAGAAAGATCGCGCTGACAATCAGCAGCCCGCCAGCCAGCATGCGCAGTGTCGGCACTTCGCTGAACAACAGCCAGGCGAAGGCAATGCCGTAGATCGGCTCCAGGGCGAAAATCACCGCCGTAGTGCGTGCCTTGAGTACCCGCAGGCTGGCGACGAACAGGCTGTGCGCCAGGCCCGTGCAAAAGATCCCAAGCATCGCCATCCACAACCAGTCCTGCGCCTGCACGCTGGGCAGGGTTGGCCAGGTCAGCGGCAGGAATACCAGTAGCACGGTGAGGTTCTGGTACAGCGCCGCCTGGACTGGCTCGATGCCACGGGTGCTGGCGCGGTTGAGCAGCGACAGCAGGGCGAATAGCAGGCCGGAAAGTACTGCCCAGAGCAGGCCGCTGGTGGCCTGGCTGCTCAGGTCGAAATGCGGGGTGACCAGCACCAGGCCCAGGCACACCAGCGCCACCATGGCGTATTCGACTGGGCGTGTGCGCTCGCGGAACAGCAAACCTTCGAGCAGTACGGTAAAGGCCGGGAAACTGGCGAAGCCGAGGGTGGCGATGGCCACGCCGGAGATATGCACGGACTCGAAAAAACTCCACCAGTGACCGCCAAGCAGCAGGCCGCCAAGGGCCAGCAGGCTGGTCTGGCGCAAGCCGAGGCGTACCAGGCGCGCGTTGCTGATCAGCTTGGCGAACAGCAATAAGGCCGCTACAGCGAACGCAGCGCGGCCGGCGGAGATCATCTGCGGTGTGGTATTGGCCAGCTTGCCGAATATGCCGGATAGGCCAAACAGCAGGGCGCCTAGATGGATCGCCAACAGTGCATTACGTTGATTCATGCCAGGCGTGCGCCGTTGGGGAGCGGTTTGTCGAAGCCGGCCAACACGACCTTGTTGTCGGCGTCATAGACGCCGGTCACCAGCACTTCGGAGCGCACGCCGGCGATGCGCTTGACGGCGAAGTTGCACACGCACAGCACTTGGCGGCCGACTAGCTGCTCGCAGCTGTAATGGGCGGTGAGCTGGGCGCTGGAGGTCTTGATGCCCAGCTCGCCGAGATCCACTTCCAGCACATAGGCGGGTTTGCTGGCTTGTTCATTAGGTCGGGCGGTGCGAATGGTGCCGACGCGCAGCTCCACTTTTTCAAAGTCCTGCCATTCGATGTTTTGCATAGGCGACTCCTCGATTCTGCCGGGCAGTCTAGGTGCCTATCTGCGCCGTTGTCTGTCGCGGGAATCGTGGGTTTTGTCGCCAGGCTCTCACAAGAGAGTGCCTTCAAATTAGTCAGTGCGGCGCAGTTGCCGAGGCGTAACGCCGAGATGCCGTGACAGGGCGGCGCTAAAGGCACTTTGCGAGCTGTAGCCGACCCGCGCAGCAATCTCGCCAATTGCCAGGTTGCTGCCTTGGAGCAGTTGACGTGCCAGCTGCAGGCGACGGCTGCGCACGTAATCCATCGGTGTTTGCCCGGTCTCGGCGAGAAAGCGCGCATGAAAACGTGCTGCCGACAGGCCGGCCAGGCGCGCCAAATCGGCCACCTGCAAGGGGTGCGCGGCATGCTGGTCGATATGCGCATCCAGCGCCGCCAGCGGTAGGCGACTGGCGGCGTGGGCAGAAGTCTCGCCATTGGCCAGGCTGGCCAAGAGCAGAGCGGCGCCTTGCTGGGCAATGACCGGGTCATTGATTGGGCTGGCGGCCAGCCAGCTGACCAATTGGCTCTGCGCAGGGTTGAGGCTGACGGCGGCAGGTTTGTCCAGCAGGCGGCGAGTGGCATCCACGTGCCGGCCCAGCTGTTGTTGCAGCCAGCTGTCTGCGGGTACGTCGAGCACCAGGCAATGACTGCCGTCTTTGCTACCGCAGGCGTGCTGCGCAGCGCTGGGTACCACGGCCAGGGTCTGATGTTTCACCTGGCTGATTTGGCCTGCCACCTCGAACTCCAGCAGGCCGCTCAAGCCAAACACCAGCTGCGCATGGTCATGGCTGTGGCTGAGCAGTTCATGGCTGTAGTGACGCAGCGAGAGCAGCGAGGACATGGTGGGCTCCTTGTTCGGCTAGCCAGTTTATACCCTTTAGAGGTTGTCACCGAATTGCCACGGCGCTGTCATGCGTCTTTCACTCCGTCTGCGCAGACTCGAGCAAACCCAGCCGGAGGTCGTCCATGACCAGCGCTCAGCTCGCCAAGCCCAGCCGCAAGCAACGTGTCCGTACCCTGTGGATTTCCGACGTGCACCTGGGCACCCGGGATTGTCAGGCTGAACATTTGGCGGCGTTTCTCAAACGCTACCAGACTGACAAGATCTACCTGGTCGGTGACATCATCGACGGCTGGAAGCTGCGCAGCGGGGTGTACTGGCCGCAGTCGCACAGCAACGTGATCCGCCGCCTGCTGACCATGAGTAAGCGCGGCACCGAGGTGATCTACGTCACCGGCAACCATGACGAATTTCTGCGCCGCTATTCCAGCCTGATGCTCGGCAATATTCAGTTGGTCGACGAGGCCGAGCACTTCACTGCCGATGGTCGCCGGCTGCTGGTGATTCATGGCGACCAGTTTGATGTGATCACCCGCTATCACCGCTGGCTGGCCTTTCTTGGCGACTCTGCCTATGGCTTTACCCTGACACTCAACCGCTGGCTGAATTTCTGGCGTAGCCGCTATGGCTATGGCTACTGGTCGCTGTCGGCGTACCTCAAGCACAAGGTCAAGAGCGCGGTGAATTTCATCAGCGACTTTGAAGAAGCCATCGTCCATGAATGCGCCAAACGCGGCTTCAACGGCGTGATCTGTGGGCATATCCATCATGCCGAAATCCGCCCGATGGGTGATGTCGAGTACATGAATTGCGGCGATTGGGTGGAGTCCTGCACGGCCTTGATCGAGCATCTGGATGGCAGCATCGAGTTGTATCGCCTGGCCGATGATCAGGCGCGCCAGCTGCAAGCAGCTCCAGTTGCGGCTGCCGAGCCTGCTCTGTGAGGATTCTGATCGTCTCCGACGCCTGGACACCCCAGGTCAATGGTGTGGTCACCAGTTTGCAGGCGTTGATCAGCGAATTGCGTAGCCTTGGCCATCAGGTCAAGCTGCTGTCACCGGCGGACTTTCGCGCTGTGCCGTGCCCCAGTTACCCGGAAATTCCCTTGGTGTGGAACCTCTGGCAGGTTGGTCCGGCGATCCGCGCGTTTCAGCCGGATTGCGTGCACCTGGCGACTGAAGGGCCATTGGGTTGGGCGGCACGGCGCTGGCTGGTCAAGCGCGGTCTTGCCTTCTCCAGTGCTATTCATACGCGCTTTCCCGAATACGTGCACACCCGCTGGCCCTGGATCCCGCTGCGTTGGGGCTATGCCTTTCTGCGTGCTTTTCACCGGCCGAGTCAGGCGGTGCTGGTGACCACCGAGCGTATGCGCGACGAGTTTGCTTGCTGGGGCTTTAAGCGCCTGGTGCTGTGGCGTAAGGGTGTCGATACACGGCTGTTTCGGCCATCCGAAACGCTGCCAAGCCCTGCCGAACCAGTGTTTCTGTATGTCGGGCGGATCGCCCCGGAGAAGAATATCGAGGCGTTTCTGGTCCTCGATCTGCCGGGGCAAAAGCTGGTGGTCGGCGATGGCCCGCAGCGCGAGGCATTGCAGGCGGCTTATCCGCAGGTGAATTTTCTCGGCTACCAGCATGGCCAGGCCTTGGCTGAGGCGTTTCAGGCCGCCAGCGTGCTGGTATTCCCCTCGCGTACCGATACCTATGGTTTGGTGATGCTCGAGGCCCTAGCTTGCGGTACGCCAGTGGCAGCGTTTCCGGTAGCCGGGCCGCTTGACGTGTTGCAGGCGGGCGTCAGCGGGGTCATGCATGAGGACTTGCGCGCGGCCTGTTTAGCGGCCTTGAGCTTGGATCGGGGGCGTTGCGCCGAGTTAGCCGCGCGACAATCCTGGCGGGTGTCAGCACTGGAGTTTCTGGCGCAGCAGCCGCTGCTGGATGGTGAGTTGTGTATGCCTGTTGTGCAGGACTCACACGCAGCGGGGCATAAGCAGGCGCTTACATGATCACCTTGTCACGCAGCTTGTCGGCTGCCTGACTAAGGGCCTGGATGACTTTTTCCTTGTCGAAGTTCTGGATGCCATTGGTGTCCAGGTACATGGAGAAGCCTGGCAGTTCGTGTTCGACATAGCTCGACGTGGCGCCCAAGTCGCGGCGGAAATCCACCACCTGGTAGATTTGCACCGGGCGGGTAAAGCCCTTGACGGTGATCTGGCCCTTGTCGCGGCACATGATCACGTCCTTGATCAGTGAATAGGTCTCATGAGAGATCAGAATTTCGCCAGATTCAGCAGCGCTTTCCAGGCGGCTGGCGAGGTTAACGTCGCGGCCGATGATGGTGTAATCCATGCGTGTATCGGCGCCGAAGTTACCCACCGTGCAGTAACCGGTATTCAGCCCCATGCGGATTTCCAGTGGTTTGGTGATGCCCTGGGCGCGCCACTGCTGGCGCAGTACCTTCATATGCTTGCGCATGGCGATCGCCATGGAGACGGCATTCACCGCATCTTTCTTCGCGCCCTTACTGCTTGGGTCACCAAAGAACACCAT
The DNA here is from genome assembly GCF_002786345.1 of Pseudomonas sp. FEMGT703P. NCBI lineage: Bacteria > Pseudomonadati > Pseudomonadota > Gammaproteobacteria > Pseudomonadales > Pseudomonadaceae > Pseudomonas > Pseudomonas sp. FEMGT703P. The sequence goes on from NZ_PGCM01000005.1 coordinate 1,095,772, forward strand.
CACGCAATCACCTACAAACTTGTCGATGGTGCCGCCGTATTTCAGGCAGATCTTCGACATCTCGTTGAGGTAGGTGTTGAGCAGGTCGGTCAGGGCTTCCGCTTCCAGCTCCTCTGACAGCTCGGTGAAGCCTTTGATGTCGGAGAAGAATACCGTGAGCTTTTTACGTTGGGTCTCCAGGCGCACGCTCTTCTTGCCAGTGAAGATCGACTCCCACACCTGCGGTGACAGGTACTTGGCGAGGTTGCGTGCCAACCGAGCAGCTTTTTCCTGTTCGCGACTGATTTCGCTGCGCACTTGCGCCAGGCGCAGGCCCTGCTGGTGGACAAAATAGGCAGTGATGCAGATGTACAGGGTGGTGAAGGCAATGCTGACCAGTGCCACCAGTGCCGGGGTGTGCACGTTGGGCTTGGCCTCTATCATGGCCAGGATGAAAACGGCACTGCTTAGAGCGATCAGGCCAGCCAGGCCGAGGTAACGCAGGCCGCCGATGACCAGGGCGCTGAACGTCATGATCAGTAGCGCCATCAAACTGGGAACCACTGAGAAACCCAGCAGGGCAATCGCGCCGCCGCAGTGCAAGGCATCAATAAACAGCAGGCTGAGCATCGTGCGCTGCGGGTGATCACGCTTGAAGCGCAGGCTCAGGTGGTGCGCCAGGTGCGGGTAAAGCAGAGCGTAGGGCACCATCCAGAGAATGTCGTAGCTGAAATGCTGGGTGTAGGTGCCGGCGGCAATGCTGGCTGCGATGGCGATATAGGCCAGTACGCGCGAGTAGTACTCACGCAACGGTGGTGCCGGCAGTGCGGAAATTCGGGGGGCGCTTTTGACATTCATCCGATGGGACAATCCCTGCTGCTCGTCTGGCACCTCTGCTGGGTGCCTGGGTGGCGCACCGTGCAGGCTGCGCGAAATAAGCCAGGGATCATAACCAAGCCCACCGCAACCGCCAAGCGCGGCGGCTGAACGGCAGGGCCGCGTGGGTCAGTGGTCGCGAGCAGCGAGCGCTTAAAACTTGATGCGCCCGGTAAAGGCATCCTTGAGCATGACCCAGTCGCCCATCAGCGAGTAGAACGGGTAGTCAAAGGTGGCGGGGCGGTTTTTTTCGAAAACGAAGTGGCCGACCCAGGCGAAGCCATAGCCCAGCAGCGGGATGGCCAGCAGCCACAGCCACTGCTGAGTCACCAGTGCATAGCCCAATACGCAGAGCACCAACAGGCTGCCAACGTAATGCAGCCGGCGGCAGGTAGCATTGCTGTGTTCCTGCAGGTAGTAGGGGTAAAACTCGGCGAAGCAGCTGAAGCGTTCGTGGGTTTCAGTACTCATCGGGGGCTCCTCTTATTCTTTTGAGCGTCACCCAGCTTGCAGCTGTGGCGGCTTACTAGCAGTCTAGGTCGACTGACGCGCTGGGCCACTGACATTAGGTGCCAGTTTAGTATCCTTCTGTCGCCCCTAGATTTCCTTATAAGAACAACTCATGAGCGAACGTACCACTTCATCCAGTTGGGCCTCGGGCATTGTCGCGGCCCTGGAGCTTGGCGGGGTTGATTGCCGCAGCCTGTTTGTCCAGTTGGGGCTCGACTATGCGGCCCTGACCGATCCCGACGCGCGGTTTGCCCAGGATGCGATGACCCGACTCTGGCACATGGCCGTGGAGGCCTCGGGCAATCCGGCCATTGGCCTGAATATGGCGAAGATCTTGCGACCATCGTCCTTCAATGTGGTTGGGTATGCGGTGATGAGCAGTCGCAACCTGCAGGAAGGCTTTGCCCGGCTGGTGCGTTATCAGCGGATTATTGGCGAAGGCGCCGACCTCAGCTTTCATCCCACCCCGGAAGGCTATGAAATGCTGCTGGCGATTCATGGTGACCGGCTACCGTCGGCCCGGCAGAGCGCCGAAGCCTCGCTGGCGCACTCCCTGGCGTTTTGCCGTTGGCTGACCGGCAAGCCGCTGCGCCCGCGGCGGGTGAGCTTTATCGGGCCGGCGCCGGAGGACATGGCGCCCTATGACGAAGTGTTCCAGTGTCCGCTGAAATTCAATGCCGAGCATTACGCCTTGCTGTTCGAGCGCGCTGACCTGGATGCTCCGCTGCCGTCAGCCAATGAGGCGCTGGCACAGCTGCATGACCGCTTTGCCGGCGATTACCTGGCGCGTTTTTCCGGTACACGGGTGACCCATCAGGTGCGTCAGGTGCTATGCCGCCTGCTGCCTCAGGGCGAGCCTAAGCGTGAGGCGGTGGCGCAGGCGCTGTTGCTGTCGGAGCGTACGTTGCAGCGACGCTTGCAGGATGAAGGCACCAGCTACCAGCACCTGCTCGACGATACGCGCCGTGAGTTAGCCGGCCAGTACCTGGGGCAGGCTAACCTGACCCTGCTGGAAATTTCCTACCTGCTGGGTTTCTCTGATCCGAGCAACTTCTTCCGCGCTTTCCGTCGCTGGTTTGACAGCACGCCGGGCGAGTACCGCGCACGGCTTTAACGGCGCGCTTAATGGCGCCAGAAGGCCGGCAGCATCAGCACCAAAACGGTGAGGATTTCCAGGCGGCCGAGCAGCATGCCGAAGGTCAGCAGCCATTTGGCGGTGTCCGGAAGGCTGGAGAAGTTACCCGCCGGGCCAATGATCGGGCCCATGCCCGGGCCGACGCCGGAGACGGTGCTGGCCGCGCCACTGAGTGCGGTGATCCAGTCCAGGCCGCAGAGCGTCAGGCCCAATGCCAGCACGGCGATGGTGATGGTGAAGAAGAACGAGAAGGTCAGAATCGAGCGGACAATGTCTTCATCCAGGTGGTGGCGGTTGTACTGCTGCTTGATCACCGCGCGCGGATGAATCAGCTGCATCAGGTTGGCCCGGAGCAGCACGTAGGCTACCTGAAAACGGAAGATCTTCAGGCCGCCGGCAGTTGAGCCCGAACAACCCCCGATAAACCCCAAATAGAAGAACAGCATGCCGGCAAAACCGCCCCATAGCGTGTAGTCACCCAGGGCAAAGCCGGTGGTGGTCATGATCGAGGTGGTGTTGAACGCCACGTGGCGAATGGCTTCGAGCCAGTGCAACTCGGTGCTGATGTAATACCACGTGCCGAGTAGCAGCCAGGTGCTCAGCAGAATGCCGAGAAAGCCCCGTACCTGCTGGTCGCGGATCAGCGCTTTGTAATTGCCGCGCAGCATTGAGGCAAACAGCACGAACGGCACACTGCCGAGAATCATCAGCACGATGGTTACCCAGTGCACGGCGGGCTCGGTCCATTTCCCCAGGGACTGATCAGAGGTGGAAAACCCGCCGGTGGCGATGGCTGACATGGTGTGATTGATCGCATCGAAGACGCCCATGCCAGCGGTCCAGAGTGCCAGGCAGCCGATGAGGCTGATGCCCAGGTAGGCCGCGATCATGTATTTGGCGACCATGTGCGAGCGCGGCATGATTTTTTCGGAGCGGTCCGAGGATTCAGTCTGGAACAGGCGCATGCCGCCGATGCGCAGCATGGGCAGAATCGCCACGGCCATGGCGATAAAGCCAATCCCGCCGAGCCAGTGCAGCAGGGAGCGCCAGATCAGAATCCCCGGTGACATGCTGTCCAGTCCCGTGAGGACCGTGGCGCCGGTGGCGGTGATGCCCGACATGCTCTCGAACACTGCGTCGGTCACGCCCAGGTGTTGGGAGAACATGAACGGCAGTGCGGCGAACAGCCCCACCAGAATCCAGCTGGACACCGTCAGCAAGTACATGTCGCGTGGGCGCAGTTGCACATCCTTGGGCCGCCCTTGGGCAATCATCGCGATGCCCGCGATAAAAGTGATCAGACTCGACCAGAGAAAGGCGTTGAGTTCGTCAGGCCGCGCAAACAGCATCAGGGTCAGCATGGGAACGGCCATGCTGATCGCCAGGGTCAGAAGAAAGATGCCATTGATAAACGCGATAATCCGCAAGGTCGGCCAAGCCATTTAAGCGTGTTCCATTCCATGAATAGCAGGAGTCTAGGTGATCGGGCTGGCTTTTCGCTCGGTCGATTTCACTCAATGGCGCCAGAATGCTCGCGTAACCAGAACCAGTACGGTGAGGATTTCCAGTCGGCCGAGCAGCATGCCGATGGTCAGCAGCCATTTGGCCGCATCCGGCAAGGTCGAAAAATTACCTGCCGGGCCGATGATTGGCCCTAGTCCTGGGCCCACGTTACAGACGGCTGTCGCGGCACCGGTTAGCGCGGTTACCCAGTCCAGGCCAAGCAGAGTCAGGCCGAGTGCGATCACGCCAATGGTGATGGTGAAGAAAAACGAAAAGGTGATCAGCGAGCGGACAATCTCTTCATCAAGATTGTGATTGTTGTACTGCTGCTTGATTACTGCGCGCGGGTGCACCAGTTGCTGCAGGTTAGCTTTGAGCAGTACATAGGCCACTTGGAAGCGGAAGATTTTCAATCCGCCAGCAGTGGAGCCCGAACAGCCACCGACAAAGGTCAAGTAGAAGAACAGCAGCACGGCGAAACTGCCCCAGGTGGTGTAGTCGCCCAGGGCAAAGCCAGTGGTGGTGACTACTGAGGTGACATTCACTGCGACGATGCGAAACGCATCCAACCAAGTGTTATCCGAGTGCAGCCACAGCCAGGTACCGAAAACCAGCCAGGTGGCCACGAGAAAGCCGAGAAAGCCGCGTACCTGATGGTCCTTGAAGAGTGCTCGGCGATTGCCGCGTAGGGTTGCCACATACAGGGTAAATGGCAGGCTGCCGAAGATCATCATGACAACTGCGACCCAGTGCACAGCTGGTTGGCTCCAGTTAGCCAGTGACAAATCCGAGGTGGAAAAACCGCCGGTGGAGATCGACGCCATGGAGTGGTTGATAGCGTCAAAGGGCGTCATGCCAGCGATCCAGAACGCCAAAAAACCGAGCAAGGTGAGGCCGCTGTAGATCAGCAGAATATATTTGGCCGCCATATGTGAACGTGGCATGACCTTTTCGCCCCAGTCGGAGGATTCGGTCTGGAACAGGCGCATGCCGCCGACCCGCAGCAGCGGCAGAATTGCTACCGCCATGCCGATAAAGCCGATGCCACCCAGCCAGTGCAGCATCGAACGCCAGATCAGCAGGCCCGGCGATGCCTTATCCAATCCAACCAAAATGGTTGAGCCGGTGGTGGTAACGCCGGACATGGTTTCGAAGAAGGCATCGGTGTAGCTGATGTGCTGAATCAGCACCATCGGTAGGGCGGCGAAGATGCACACCACCAGCCAGCTACCGGTGGTTAGCAGGTACATGTCGCGCGGGCGCAGATGCGCTTCTTTCGGTCGCCCAGGGAGGACCATGGCAATGCCAGCCACTGCGGTTACCAGGCTGGACCAGAGAAAGGCGTTGAGGTCGTCGGTGCGTGAATACAGCAGCAGCGTCAACATGGGGATCAGCATGCTGACGGCCAGAGTGATCAGGAAGATGCCGAGAATAAAAGCAATGATGCGCAGTGTCGGCAATGACATGGAGTCGGCTCGGGCTCTGTAGGGCAAAGGGGCGTTATTCTACGCGCGCTGCAGCCGCTGTACAGCTGTCGTAATGCGTGCTTTACAAGCGCTTGGCGCTGCATAGAATAGCCACTAGGTGCCGGCCCTTGCCGGTTTCTGAGCCCGCCAAATCATGTCCGATAGTAATCCTTGTCTTAGCTGTGGCGCCTGCTGCGCGTATTTTCGTGTGTCTTTCTTCTGGGGGGAGTGCCAATCGGCCGGTGGTTTGATGCCGGACGATCAGGTTGTGCTGATCACCCCGCACCGTGTTGCCATGCGTGGCACGGAGAGCAAGCCCACGCGTTGTAACGCCCTACTGGGTGAAGTTGGCCAGGGGGTGCGCTGTACGCTGTATGAACAGCGCTCCAGCACCTGTCGCGAATTCGAGGCCTCCTGGGCCAATGGCGAGCACAACCCGCATTGCGATGCGGCGCGCAGTGCACACGGCTTGCCGCCGTTAATGCCGCCGGTGTTGCCGAGCGTTTCTCCCGAGCGGGTAGCCTGAGAGTCTGTGCGGATTGCCCCTCAGCTGCGCGCAGGCACTAGAATGGCCAACTGTCTCAATTGCCGAGGTGTCTGATGGACGCTCTTGATGCGTTGCTAAACCGTGTTTCTGCGCCGCGCCTGATGGCGCCGGCCCCCGATGCTGCTCAGCGTGAGCTGCTGTTTCGTGCCGCCTTGCGCGCGCCCGATCACGGTCAGCTCAAACCCTGGCGCTTCCTCACAGTGGAAGGCGAATCGCTTGTGCAACTGGGTGAACTGTTTGCCCGTGCATTACCTGCTGATGCCAGCCCTGAAGCCTTGACCAAAGCGCGTGCCATGCCACTGCGTGCGCCGTTGCTGGTGGTGGTGATTGCCCGCGTACAAGCCAGCCCCAAAGTCCCAGAACAGGAGCAAGTGCTAGCCGCTGGCTGCGCTGCCCACGGGATTCTGCTGGCTGCTCATGCGCAAGGTATTGGTGCGGTCTGGCGCACCGGTGATATGGCCTACAACCCGCAGGTCGCCGCTGGCCTGGGCCTGTGCGCGGATGAGCAGGTTATTGCCTACCTCTACCTGGGTACGCCGGAGCGCGAGTTGCGTGCGGTGCCGCAGGTTCAGGTCGATGATTTTGTCACGGCCTGGTCGGCACCTGATTCGGCAGAGTAAGCGGTAGGCGCAGGGTGGCGATAAAGCCGCCTTGCGCATGATTACTCAGCTCCAGTTGCCCGCCATGCCGCTCCGCGGCGCGGCGCGCGATGGCAAGCCCGAGACCATGACCACTGCTGGTTTGGCCGGGCGCGCGGAAGAAGGGTTCGCCAAGTCGCGTCAGCAGTTCAGGCGCAACGCCGGGGCCATGGTCACGTACGCTCAGGCATAGTTGCTCGGCGTTTCGGCTGGCCGTCAGTTCAATAGTCTGGCCGACCGGGTTAAAGCGCAGGGCATTGCGCAGCAGGTTATCCAGCGCACGTTGCAGCATGTCCGGCCAGCCATTGAGCTGCAGGCCACTTTCCAGCTGAATCTCGATTGTTTGCTCGGGCGCATCCAGGCGCGCATCGTCCTGCAGTTTGTGCAGCAGCTCACCAAGGTTGATTGGCTGCGCTGCGCCGGGTTCGGCGTCGAGGCGGGCGAGGGCGAGAATTTCACTGATCAGCGCTTCCAGGCGGTCACACTCCTGGCTCAGGCGTGGCCAGTACTTTTCCCGTTCCACTGCATCGGCGCGCTCGGTCAGCGCCAGGGCGATACGCAGGCGGGCCAGGGGCGAGCGCAACTCATGTGACACGTCGCGCAGCAGCTGGCGCTGACTGCTGATCAAACCTTGAACACGCTCGCCCATGCGGTTGAAGTCAGCCGCCAGTACGCCGAGTTCATCACGTCGCTCGGCCAGTTTGGCCAGGCTGTTCTGCTGGTAGGCGGTTTGTCCCAGATCATGCACGGCGCCGCGCAGGCGATTCAGTGGGCGGGTGATAGACAGCGTCAGCCAGAGGCTGAAGAGGGTCAGCACCAACATGGCGATGCCCAGCGCGCTCAGCGGCCAGAGCAGGCTGTCGCGTTGCCAGGCGGCAACTTCTGGAATCGGGATGCGGTAAATAAACAGGTAGGTTTCGCCGCTGTGTGGGCTGGTGTAATCGACACTCAACCGGCGCCAGGGCAGGCGCTTCTCATTGCGGTGACGGGCTTCAAAAGCCGCCGCACGCGGCGGGAAGGTGCCTTGAACGACCGGCTGGCCGCTGTCATCGAGCACCTGAACATCAATGCGGAACTTGCGTTTACGTTGCTCAAGCAACGCTTGGGCGGAGCGCGGGCCTTTCTTCTCATAACGCTGCGTCCACTTCTCGGCGAGGTCGTCCATGCCGGGGTGCTGGCTGAGCAGCCAGGCATCCTGATTGAGCATGCGCCCAAGCAACATGGACAGCCCGGCAACCAGGGCAATGGCCAGCCAGAAGCTGGCAAAAATACGCCAGAACAGTGACCGCACGGTGGCTCCTTAGTGATGCAGTAGTAGAAATGCTAACGCCCACCCGGCTGGAAAGTCGGGTGGGCGTAGCGGCAACAATGCCTGGATCAGTTCTTTTTCGCTTGGTCTGCCTGCCAAGCCTTGAATGCCTGGTGCTCGGCGCGGCGCTCTTCCATCTTTTTCTGGTGTTCGTCGAAGGCTTTTTGCTGCTCAGGCTTGAGCAGGGCGCGGATGGCGCTGTGCTGTTTGTCCTTGGCGGCCTGCAACTCGTCCTGCATGGCTTTCTGTTCAGCGGCGGGCAGCTTGTCCAGGTAGCGCTGGGTGATCTCATGGCGACCTTGCATCTGCTCGCCCATCAGCTTACGGATTTCCCGGTGTTGCTCTTTGCTCAGGTCGAGCTCTTTAAACATCCGTGAGCCATGTTCGCCATGATGGCCGCCGCCGTGCCGTGGACCGTCTTCAGGCATGGCCATGGCCAGGGTTGGGAGCGTCAGCGCGAGCATTACTGCGGTCAGGGTTTTACGCATGGTGTGTCTCCTTGTCTGAAACCGGTAAACACCGGATGAGCCCAGTCTAGGGCGGTCAAGGTCAAGGGCGGTCAGGGCAAGGTAAAGCTTAGGTAAAGAGCGCTGCGCGGCTGATTTACACAACTACGGCTCAGACGCTGTAGTAGTAACCGCGGCTACGCAGCGCCAAAATTCGCTGGCGGCCGTCGGTGTGCGGGCCGAGTTTTTTGCGCAGGTTACTGACGTGCATATCCAGGCTGCGGTCATACAGGGTCAGTTTGCGGCCGAGGGCCAGTTGCGCCAGTTCCTGTTTATCCACTGGTTCGCCCGGCTGTTGCAGCAAGGCTTCGAGGATGCGGCTTTCCGAGAGCGTCAGCAGCACTTCTTGTTCGCCCAGGGTCACGGTGCCACGGGCCTGGCTGTAATGCAGGTCACCCAGGTCGAGTGGGCTGCTGGGTGTGGCTGGCAGGCTGCGGCGCAAGACGGCGCGCAGGCGCGCGGTGAGTTCGCGGGGGTCGCAGGGTTTAGCCAGGTAATCGTCTGCGCCAAGCTCCAGACCGAGAATCCGGTCCAGCGGTTCGCCGCGCGCCGAGAGCATCAGCACCGGCAGCTCCGGATGGTCGCTGCGTAACTGCTTGAGCAGCTCCAGGCCGCTGCCATCGGGCAGCATCACATCCAGCACCACGGCATCCGGGCTGTGTTTGGCGAGGGCGTTGCGCGCGCTGTGGCCATCATGGCAGGCGCTGACCTGAAAGCCTTCCTGGGTCAGCCAGCTGGTCAGCAGTTCGCAGAGTTCGACGTCGTCGTCGATTAATAGCAGATCACTCATGGGTCAGTTAAGCCACTCGCTGCGTGAGCGACGGCCACGGCGTAGCAGGGCGCCGATGATCACCCCGAGTAAGCCGGCCCCGGCACCCGTGGCAAACCACATCTGCTGTTCACTGATCAGCGGTTGCGGGGCGCTGGCGATGGCTTTTTTCAGCTGCAGCTTGAGGCGCTGGTTTTCCTGGCGCAGGCGCTGCAGCTGCACGGTGTCACGTTCGTTGCTGCTGGTCTGCAGTTCAGTCGCGAGGGCTTCGCGTTGCTCTTCGCTGAGCGCCAGTCGCTGCTCCAGTTCATCAATCTGCGTCTGCGCTGAAGTGGCTTCTGCCAATGGCAGCTGAGGGCTTTCCTCGGCCTGAGTGACGGCTGGCAAGCACAGGGTCAAGAGCAGAAACAGCGGGCCTGGACGCATCGGAACTCCTATCTTTGTAATTGTTGTTATGGGTTATTCAGCGGGAGATTGGCTCAAGGCAAGACCAATTTGAAGGGTTTTACCAGCACCGAGGCGTACACCCCGGCGGCGCGGTAAGGGTCGGCCTCAGCCCATTGTTGCGCGGCTAGCAGCGAGTCGAACTCTGCGACGATCAAGCTGCCGGAAAACCCCGCTGGACCTGGATCATTGCTGTCGACGGCCGGGTGCGGTCCGGCGAGGATCAGGCGCCCCTCGTTTTTCAGCTGCTCCAGGCGCGCAAGGTGCGCCGGACGGGCATTCAAGCGGTTTTCCAGGGAGTTCTGCACATCGGTGGCAATGATCGCGTAGAGCATTTCAATCCTTAATAAGGTCGTCGGCGCAGGCCGCTGCCTGGGGAGAAAAGCAGCCCGGTCAGGCAAAGTCGAGGAAATATTGGTGCAAGCCAGCAAGAATCCGCATCTGGCGGCATAATATCAAACATAAATGACTCGGAAAGCGCCCCTTATGGATGTTGATTTGCATTGCCACAGCACCGCTTCAGATGGCGCTCTCGCGCCCGCTGTGGTGGTGGCGCGGGCGTTTGAGCGCGGTGTGCGTGTGCTGGCGTTGACCGATCACGACACCCTTGATGGCCTCGATGAAGCGGGCGCAGCGGCCCAGGCATTGGGCATGCAGTTGATCAACGGTATCGAGCTGTCCTGCACCTGGGGCGGAGCGACGATTCATGTGCTGGGCTACGCCTTTAATCGCGATGCGCCGGCGTTACAGCAGGCAATTGCTGAATTGCACGATGGGCGCTGGCTGCGCGCTGCGGAAATCAGTAAGCGTCTGGAAGCCAAAGGTATGCCGGGGGCACTGGAAGGCGCGCGTGCTCTGCAGCAGGAGTTGGGCGACAGTGGTAATGCTCCGGCACGCCCGCATTTTGCCGACTTTCTGGTGCGCAGTGGTTACGTCAAGGACCGTGCTGAAGCGTTCCGCAAGTGGTTGGGTTCAGGCAAGTTGGGGGATGTGAAACAGCATTGGCCGGAGCTGGCGCAAACTGTGGATACGTTGCGCCGAGCTGGTGCCTGGGTCAGCCTGGCGCATCCCTGGCAGTACGACTTTACTCGCAGTAAACGGCGTAAGTTAATTGCCGATTTTGTCGGCGCGGGTGGGCATTCATTGGAAGTGGTCAACGGCATGCAGCCCGCTGATCAGGTGGGCAGTCTAGCGATTCTGGCGAGGGAGTTCGGTATGTTCGTCACCGCTGGCAGTGATTTCCATGCGCCTGGCCAGTGGTCTGAACTGGGCGTTTACCGCCCGGTGCCCGAGGATCTACCGCCCTTATGGGCACGGTTCCAACATGTCCAGCAGCCTACTGCACTTTGACCCGGGGCCTAGCGTGAGCCAATTCTTCCAGATTCATCCGGAAAACCCGCAAGCACGGTTGATCAAACAGGCCGTGGAAATCATCCGCAACGGCGGTGTGGTGGTTTATCCGACCGACTCTTCCTATGCCGTCGGCTGCCATATTGGCGACAAGAACGCCGTGGAGCGTATTCGCCGCCTGCGCCAACTGGATGACAAGCACAACTTCACCCTGGTATGCCGCGACCTGTCGCAGCTCAGTACCTTTGCCAAGGTTGATACTGCAGCCTTCCGCCTGCTCAAGAGTCATACGCCCGGGCCTTACACGTTTATTCTCAATGCCACACGTGAAGTCCCGCGCATGCTGCTGCATGCCAAACGCCGCACCATTGGCCTGCGTGTGCCTAATCATCCGATTGCCATGGCCTTGCTGGCCGAGCTGGATGAGGCATTGATGAGCGTGACCTTGATTTTGCCGGGCGAAACGCTGCCGATGAGTGATCCTTACGAAATGCGTCAGATGCTTGAGCATCAGGTCGATCTGATCATCGATGGCGGCTTCGGCGGCCTGGAAGCCTCCACTGTGGTCAGCTTGCTCAACGATGAGCCCGAGGTGTTTCGAGTAGGGTGCGGTGATCCGTCGCCTTTTACGAATGGCAACTGATCCTGGCTATAATCGGGTTCCTTTGAGTTTTCAGGTAATCCGTTTTGAGTCTTGTTGACGCTGAACGCCGCGTGCTGTCTGGCATGCGCCCAAGTGGCTTGCTGCACTTGGGGCACTACCAAGGTGTGCTGAAGAACTGGGTGAAGCTGCAACACACCTATGAATGCTTCTTCTGCATCGTTGACCTGCACGCCCTGACCACTGATTACGACGATGTCGGCCCACTGTCGCAGCGCGTCATGGACATGGCGGTGGACTGGTTGGCTGCCGGCGTGAGCCCCAGCTCAGCGACGCTGTTTATTCAGTCGCAAGTCCCTGAACACGCCGAATTACACCTGCTACTGTCGATGATTTGCCCGCTCAGTTGGCTGGAGCGCGTGCCCTCTTATAAAGAACAGCAGGAGCAGCTGCACGGCAAGGACCTGAGCACCTTCGGCTTTCTCGGTTACCCCTTGCTGCAGGCGGCTGACATTTTGCTGTACCGCGCAGGCGTGGTGCCGGTCGGCAGCGATCAGCTGGCGCATATCGAGTTTGCCCGGGATGTGGCGCGGCGCTTCAACCATCTGTATGGCCGCGAGCCAGGTTTTGAGGAAAAAGCCGAGGCGGCCATCATCAAACTGGGCAAAAAAACCGCGACGCTCTACAACAACCTGCGCAGGGCTTATCAGGAACAGGGCGACGCTGAGGCGCTGGAAACCGCGCGAGCGCTGCTCAAGGATCAGCAGAGCATCACCCTGGGCGATAAAGAGCGCCTTTACGGCTACCTGGAAGGTGGCGGCAAGATTCTGCTGATCGAACCGCAGGCCATGCTGGGCGATTCGCCCAAGCTGCTTGGGCTTGATGGCGGCAAGATGTCCAAATCCAATAACAATGCGATTTTCCTGCGTGACAGCGGTTCGGCGATCGAGGAGAAGATCCGTCGCATGCCGACTGATCCGGCGCGGGTGCATCGTGATGATCCGGGCAGCCCAGCGAACTGCCCGGTGTGGTCGCTGCATCAGCTGTATTCCAGCAATGAAACCTGCGACTGGGCACAGCAAGGCTGTCGCAGCGCCGGCATCGGCTGCCTGGAGTGCAAGGCACCTTTGGTCGAAGCGCTGCAGCAGGAACTGCAACCTCTGCAGGCGCGTGCTGCGGATTATCAGGACAACCCTGATCTGGTCCGGCAGATTCTCGCCGATGGCGCCGAGCGAGCGCGCTCTGAAGCGCGCGAAACCCTCACTGAAGTGCGCCTGGCCCTTGGCCTGAATTACCGCTGAACCTGACGCTGTATCTACCTTCGAGAATGACCATGTCCAGCGTGCCAGCCCAGGAACATCCCGAGAGCCATCCCCACGATCAGGCCAATGCGCAGCAGGAGCTGCCATTTGCCCTGGTGTATGGCCAGGCGGTCACTGAAATGCCGCTCGATCTGTACATCCCGCCGGATGCCCTGGAGGTGTTTCTCGAAGCCTTCGAAGGGCCGCTGGACCTGCTGCTTTACCTGATCCGCAAGCAGAACATCGACGTGCTGGATATCCCGGTGGCGGAAATCACCCGCCAGTACATGGGCTACGTCGAGTTGATGCAGTCGGTGCGCTTGGAGCTGGCAGCCGAGTACCTGGTGATGGCGGCCATGCTCGCCGAGATCAAGTCACGCATGCTGTTGCCGCGTTCCAGTGAGGCGGAAGCGGAGGAAGACGACCCGCGCGCCGAGCTGATCCGCCGTCTGCAGGAATACGAGCGTTACAAGGCCGCCGCGGAAGGTATCGACGGCCTTAGCCGGGTTGGCCGTGACGTCACGGTGCCGCGTCTGGACGCGCCCGAAGCGCGGGCGCGCAAGCTGTTGCCGGATGTCAGCTTGGAAGAAGTGCTGCTGTCGATGGCTGAGGTGCTGCGCCGCGCCGATATGTTCGAAAGCCACCAGGTCACCCGTGAGGCGCTGTCGACCCGTGAGCGCATGAGCGAAGTGCTTGAACGTCTCAAAGGCGGCGCGTTTGTGCCGTTTGTCAGCCTGTTTAGCGCTGAAGAGGGCAAGCTAGGGGTGGTGGTGACCTTTATGGCGGTGCTCGAGTTGATCAAGGAATCCCTGGTTGAACTGGTGCAAAATGAGGCTTTCGGGCCAATCCATGTGCGTGCGCGAGCTGAATAAGCATGAACCTTAACGAACCTCGTGAGCTGGCCAGCCTGCTCGAAGCCTTTCTGCTGGCATCCGGCAAGCCGCAATCGTTGGAGCGTCTGTTCGAACTCTTTGAAGAGGCCGAGCGGCCGGAACCGGCGGTCTTCAAGAAGGCCCTGACGCATCTGGGCAAGTCCTGCGAAGGGCGCGCCTTCGAGCTGATCGAGGTGGCGTCCGGTTACCGCCTGCAAGTGCGCGAGAAGTTTGCGCCTTGGGTGGGGCGCCTATGGGAAGAGCGCCCACAGCGCTATTCGCGCGCCATGCTGGAAACCCTGGCGCTGATTGCCTACCGCCAGCCGATCACCCGTGGTGAGATCGAGGATGTACGTGGTGTGGCGGTCAACAGCCATATCGTCAAAACCCTACTGGAGCGTGAGTGGATTCGTGTGGTGGGTTACCGCGATGTGCCGGGCAAACCGGCGATGTTCGCCACCACCAAGGCCTTTCTTGATCACTTCAACCTGAAAAGCCTCGACGAGTTACCGCCCCTGGCCGCCCTGCGCGAACTGGAACCGGAGCCGGCGCTTGCCTTCGAGGATGATCTGGAGGCGCCGCAAAGCTTGCAGGCACGTGCTGACCTGGCCCTGGCCGATGAGCCCGCGGTGGAAGCGAGCGAAGAAACCAGTTTCAGCAGCCTGCTGGCTGAACTCGACTCGATGGAGCAGGGTCTGAAGACTGACTTTGACGACTTACCCGAGCAGGACGATGAGCGTGACGATGCCGAAGATCCTCACGAAACCCTGGATAAAGAGCAGCTGCCTGACTGAAGTGCTGGTGGCACCAGTGAAGGCGTTAGCGCGGTGAAAGACCCCTGCATCAAGCTGTGCAAGTTCGAGCGCGATATCTGTCTCGGTTGCGGGCGCAGCAAGGCCGAGATCAAAGGCTGGAAGAAACTCGACAAGCCTGCCCGACGTGCCGTTCTGGCCGAAGCGGATATGCGCTTGCTAAGTTTGGCGACCATCGGTCGACGCAAAGGCTGACGGCCACCGATCAGGCGACTAGCCTCAACCCGTGCGTAAGCGCCGCGTTTCGCGTATGCTCCGCGGCCCTTCGACGACTCGAGTCGTCCAATCACTAAAGAAAACACCGGGAGGTGCCCAGATGAGTGAAGAAATCGAAGAATACAGCCCCGCAGGCGAAAAGCTGCAGAAAGTTATGGCGCGTATGGGCCTGGCTTCACGCCGTGAAATCGAAGCCTGGATTACCGCTGGCCGCGTCAAGGTCAACGGCGCAGTCGCCAGCCTCGGTGTGCGCGTTGACCTGCACGATGCGATTGCTGTCGATGGCAAGGTGATCCGCCGCGAAGAAGCTGCCGAAAACGTGCGTCGCGTCATCATCTACAACAAGCCTGAAGGCGAGATCTGCACCCGTGACGACCCAGAAGGCCGTCCGACTGTATTTGATCGTCTGCCACGGCCGAAAGATGGCCGCTGGATCAATATCGGTCGCCTCGACATCAACACCACCGGTCTGCTGATGTTTACCACCGACGGTGAGCTGGCCAACCGCCTGATGCACCCCTCTTTCCAGATGGACCGCGAGTACGCCGTGCGCGTGCGTGGCGAAGTCGACGAAGAGATGATCGAGCGCCTGAAAGCCGGCGTGATGCTGGAAGATGGCCCAGCCAAGTTCACCGACATCAAGGTCGCACCGGGCGGCGTGGGCTTCAACCACTGGTATCACTGCGTGGTCATGGAAGGCCGTAACCGTGAAGTGCGTCGTCTGTGGGAGTCCCAGGGCCTGGTGGTCAGCCGTCTGAAGCGTGTGCGTTTCGGCCCGGTGTTCATCACATCGGACCTGACCATGGGTCGCTGGCGCGAAATGAGCCAGCGCGAAGTGGATATCCTCAGCGAGGAAGTCGGCCTCAAGCCGGTCGCCTTGCCGGATATGAAGGAAAAAGCCCGCGATAAGATCGACCGTCTGCAGCGCAAATCGGCGAAGCCGGTGGGGCGTGCGGCACGTCCAGAGCGGACTTTACGTCCGGCTCATGGCGGCGGCCCGGCAGCGGCCGGTGATCAGGGGCGCTCGCGTCCTGCTCGTGGTGAAGGTGATGAGCGTGGCGAGCGTCCAGTACGCACCCCGCGTGCACCGCGTGCGGATCAGAGCAAGGGGACGCCGGTTGCTGAGCGTCCGAGTGATGTCAACAAGAAGCGCCCGGCCAAGCCGGGTGCGCAACGTCCAGGTGTTGAGTTGACTGATCGCCCTTCGCGTAAGCCAGCGGGTGCGCCAGTCAAGCGCCGCAGCCAGCCAACCCGCGACGGTCAGCGTCCAGGTTTTGGTCGCGGTCCTAAGCCGGAGTAATCCATTACGGTGGATGTAAAAAGGCGACCCTCGGGTCGCCTTTTTTATGTCCTGCCATTCATGGCTGCCAACCTTGCGGGTCGTGTCTGCGCGACATTAAAAATGTTTCGCAGCCATTGTGTGTCGGCGGTTTTATCCAGCCATTGATAGGCGATTGCGGCCATCACGCTTGGATACGTACAGCGCGTTATCCGCACGGCGCAGCAGGCTTTCCATGGACTCGCCCGGCAGCAAAGTGGCGCAGCCGAGGCTGACCGACAGCTCGATGGCACGGTTTTCCACCAGGTATTGGATGCCGAGAACGGCCATACGCAGGCGCTCGCCAACCATGGAGGCGGCTTCACGGTTGGTGTTGGAGAGCAGCACCATGAATTCTTCGCCGCCGAAGCGGAACACCATGTCGACATTGCGCAGGCTTTCTTTCAGTGCGCTGGCGACGGCTTTGAGCGCCTGGTCGCCGATCAGGTGACCGTGGGTGTCGTTGATGCGTTTGAAGTGGTCGATGTCGACCATCAGCACGGACAGTGGCTGCAGGGTGCGTCGGGCGATGTCGACTTCGCGCTTGAGTGTTTGCTGCATGGCGATACGGTTGCCGGTTTCGGTCAACGGATCACGCAATGCACTTTGCACGGCTGCGCGGTAGAGCAGGGCGTTGCGTAGCGGGAACAGCAGGCTGGCGAGAAGCGATTCGAGTTGGCCCAACTCATCTTCACTGAAGCGCACGTTGCGGCGGAAGGTCAGTTCACCGAGGAATTCGCCGTCGTGATTCAACCGATAACCAGCCGAATGGTTTGCGCGCTCGCCCAGCTCCAGGCGCAGGTCGCAGGAGGCCAGCTGGTAGCTCAAGGAGCTGAGCGGCACCAGGCGCTGCACTTCGCTGTAGAACAGCTCAAGAATGCGTTCGGCTTCGAGTGAGGTCTGCAGGCGCAGGCTAAGCTGTTGGCGCAACTGTGCCAGGCTGACTGGTTTCAGGCTTTTCTGCAGGCGGCCGGCATAGCCGAGGCGCTGTAGTTTGGCAGCGTCGAAATCAATGGTGTTGGACTGGTTGTGCGGGGCCATGAAGCTCTACCTCTAGCGCAGTACGCGGCGATAGTTGGGCTAGAGCGAATTCCGTGCCAATTTCAAAATCACTTTAAAAGTGCTTTTAATTCATTGGCTTAGCGATTCATTAGGCGGGCGTGCGGCAAGGATTTGCCGGTTAACTGGCGGGACTGCTGGCAATCTGATGCCAGTGGATCGGGCTGCCGCCGGAAAACCGGCGGTAGCCGTCATGGTTTATTGCGCGTCAAATGCTTGGCCATTAACGCCTGTGCTGTCCGGCCCCATCAAGTACAGGTAAACCGGCATGATGGCTTCAGGCAGTGGATTGTTCTGTGGGTTCTCTCCGGGGTAGGCCTGGGCGCGCATATCGGTGCGTGTTGCACCTGGGTTGACGCTGTTGGCGCGCACGTTGGCAATGCCGTCGACTTCATCGGCCAGCACCTGCATTAGGCCTTCGGTGGCGAACTTGGATACTGCGTAGGCCCCCCAGTAAGCGCGACCTTTGCGCCCGACACTGCTCGAGGTGAATACCACCGAGGCGTCTGCCGACAACTTGAGCAGCGGCAGCAGGGTGCTGGTGAGCATAAACATGGCGTTGACGTTGACCTGCATCACGCGCATGAAGTTGTCGCCGGACAACTGTTCCAGCGGTGTGCGCGGGCCAATGATCGAGGCGTTGTGCAGCACGCCGTCGAGTTTGCCGAATTCGGCTTCGATCATCGCTGCCAGTTCGTCGAACTGATGCGGCAGGGCGGTTTCCAGGTTGAACGGGATCACTGCCGCTTGCGGGTGGCCTGCGGCTTCGATGGCGTCATAGACGCGGCTGAGGTTGTCTTCGGTCTTGCCCAGCAGCAGCACCGTTGCGCCGTGGGCGGCGAAGGTCTTGGCGGCGGTTGCACCAATGCCACGGCCAGCGCCGGTCACCAGAATCACGCGGCCCTTTAGCAGGTCGGGGCGGGCGGAATAGTCATGCATGGGTAAAGCCTCATTAATTCAAAAGCGGGTGGCACGTGATGCGCGTCCGGTAAACCGTCTTCAACAGCTACACAGGGCTTGTTCGAGCACGGTGCGAAGTTCCAGTGGGTGGTCCACCACCGCGTCGGCGCCCCAGTTACGTGGGTTGTCCTGCGGGTGGATATAGCCGTAGGTGACAGCGGCGGTCTTGCAGCCTGCCGCGCGACCGGCTTCGATGTCGCGCTCGTCATCACCCACAAACAGGGTGGCGGCAGGTTCTACGCCCATCTTTGCGCAGGCCAGCAGGATCATCTCGGGGTCGGGCTTGCTGCGGCTGACGTGATCTGGGCAGACCAGTACCGCCGAGCGCTGCGCCAGGCCGAGTTGCTGCATGATCGGTTCGGCGTAGCGCGCCGGCTTGTTGGTTGCCACGCCCCAGATCAGCTTGGCCTGTTCGATGTCATTGAGCAGCTCATCCATGCCGTCAAACGGCCGCGTCAGTACAGCGCAATGCGCCTGATAGCGGTCGAGAAACTCCAGGCGCAGGACTTCGAAGCCTGCGGCTTCGGGGTCCATGGCGAAGTTGGCAGCGACCATGGCGCGCGCGCCACCGGACACCTGGTCGCGGATCAGCTTGTCGTCAATCGGTGGCAGGCCGCGTTCGGCACGCATGGCCTGGCTGATGGCGATAAAGTCCGGCGCGCTGTCGAGCAGGGTGCCGTCCATATCGAATAAAACCGCGCGCAAGCGCATCACGCCTCCTTGAGGGTCTGGATCATGTAATTGACGTCGACATCGGCTTCCAGCTTGTAGCGTTTGCTCAGCGGGTTGTAGGTCAGGCCGATGATGTCCTTGACCTCAAGGCCCGCCTCGCGGCTCCAGGCGCCGAGCTCGGACGGACGGATAAATTTCTTGAAGTCATGGGTGCCGCGCGGCAGCAGGCGCATCACGTACTCAGCACCGATGATGGCGAATAGGTAGGCCTTGGGGTTGCGGTTGATGGTGGAGAAGAACACCTGGCCGCCAGGCTTGACCATGCGGTAGCAGGCGCGGATCACCGACGCCGGGTCGGGCACGTGCTCAAGCATTTCCAGGCAGGTGACCACGTCGAACTGTTCCGGCATTTCTTCAGCCAGGGCTTCAGCAGTGATCTGCCGGTATTCGACGCTGACGCCGGACTCAAGCTGGTGCAGCTGGGCTACTGCTAGCGGTGCTTCGCCCATGTCGATGCCTGTCACGTTGGCACCGCGCTGGGCCATGGATTCGCTGAGAATGCCACCACCGCAGCCAACGTCGAGCACCTTCTTGCCTGCCAGGCCGACGCGTTCGTCGATCCAGTTGACGCGCAGCGGGTTGATGTCATGCAGCGGTTTGAATTCGCTTTCACGGTCCCACCAGCGGTGGGCAAGGGCTTCAAATTTGGCGATTTCGGCGCGGTCGACGTTGCTCATATAAATCCCTGAATCAGGCGGCGGCGGGAGACTCATGTTGCCAGTTTCGCCGGGTGGATTGGACGCCTGTTATGCGTCCAATGTATGTCAGTTTGTCGCAGTGCCCAGAATTCTCTGGGCTGGCTGTCACTTGCCGGCGATCTTCGCGCCCCAGGTGCGGGCATTGGCGATGATCCGTTGTTCGTCCAGGCGCGTCAGTTGACCGCCATCGAGCAATTGTTTGCCGCCGACCCACAGGTGTTCGACGCAGGCGCGGCCACCTGCATAGATCAGCTGCGAAACCGGGTCATAAACTGGTTGCTGGGCCAGGCCGGAGAGGTTGAATACGGCGATATCGGCCGCCTTGCCAAGTTCCAGCGAGCCGATTTGCTCATCCAGACCCAAAGCACGGGCGCCGTTGAGGGTGGTCATGCGCAGCGCGCGGTGGGCATCCAGAGCCGTGGCCGAGCCGGCAACGGCCTTGGCCAGCAGGGCGGCGGTGCGGGTTTCGCCAAGCAGATCGAGATCATTGTTGCTCGCTGCGCCATCGGTGCCGATGGCGACGTTGACCCCGGCTTGCCAGAGTTTTTCCACCGGGCAAAAGCCGCTGGCCAGCTTAAGGTTGGACTCCGGGCAATGGATCACGCTGCTGTTACTCTCCACCAGCAGGGCCAGGTCTTCATCATTAATCTGGGTCATGTGCACGGCCTGGAAGCGCGGGCCGAGCAGGTCGAGGCGCGCCAGGCGCGCCAGTGGCCGCTCGCCGCGCTGCTCCAGGCTCTGCTGCACTTCGAAGGCGGTTTCGTGCACGTGCATATGAATGCCGGCGTCCAGCTCTTCGGCGAGCATACGGATATTTTCCAGCTTGTCGTCACTCACCGTGTAGGGCGCATGCGGGCCGAAGGCGACGCTCAGGCGCGGGTGGTGCTTAAGGTCGTCGAACAGATTCAGGCCTTTGCGCAGTGCTTCGTCAGCGTCGCGGGCGCCGGGAATCGGAAAATCCAGTACCGGAATGGTGATCTGCCCGCGGATGCCGCTGCTGTGCACCAGCTGGCTGGCGGTTTCCGGGAAGAAATACATGTCGGAGAAGCAGGTAATACCGCCCTTGAGCTGTTCGGCGATGGCCAGCTCGGTGCCATCCTGCACAAACTGCTCGTTGACCCATTTGGCCTCGGCCGGCCAGATGTGCTTCTCCAGCCAGGTCATCAGCGGCAGATCATCGGCCAGGCCGCGGAACAGGGTCATTGCCGCATGCCCATGGGCGTTGACCAGGCCTGGCGTGAGCAGTCGTCCGGGTAGCTCAAGAACCTGCAGGGCTGCGTGTTTAAGCGCTTCAGCGCGCGGTGCGATCAGTGCGATGCGCCCGTCGCGGATGCCCAGGCCATGCTCCAGCAGCACCACGCCAGCTGGCTCGACCGGGACCAGCCAGGTGGGCAGCAGCAGCAAATCGAGCGGAGCTTGGGGCATGGGAAGGCTTCCGGCAGTCAATAGAGTGGCGAGTTTATAGGGGAACGCCCTAGGCTTGAAGCTGCATGCAGCTGATCTGGCGCGATGTGCCCAATGCTGTGCGTATAATGGCCGGCTTTTTCCGGCGGAGGTATGTCATGCGCGAGCAACTGCTAGCGGCAGAGAAGGTCAGGGCCATCGAGTGGCGTGACGGCGCTCTGCACTTGCTGGATCAGCGCGCGCTGCCTTTCGAGGAAACCTGGCTGAGCTATCACTCGGCTGCGGATGTCGCCGAGGCGATCCGTAGCATGGTGGTGCGTGGCGCGCCGGCCATCGGCATCAGTGCGGCCTATGCGATTGTCCTGGCTGTAAGGGCTCGTCTGCAGGAGGGCGGCGACTGGCGAGCGGCATTGCAGGTGGATTTCGACCTGCTGGCTGCATCGCGGCCGACGGCGGTCAACCTGTTCTGGGCGCTTGAACGCATGCGTGATCGTCTTGCACGGCTGAAAATCCATGACGACCCGCTGGCGCTGCTGGAGGCTGAAGCCATCGGCATCCATCAAAGTGACCGCGAAGCCAACCTGACCATGGCCCAGTTGGGCGTCGATTTGATTCGCAAGCACCAGGGCAATCAGCAGAACCTGCTGACCCATTGCAATGCCGGCGCCCTGGCCACGGGTGGCTTTGGCACCGCGCTGGGGGTGATTCGTGCGGCTTTTCATGAGGGTTTGCTTGAACGGGTATATGCCGACGAAACCCGGCCCTGGTTGCAGGGCTCGCGCCTGACTGCCTGGGAGCTGGCGACTGACGGCATCCCGGTGACGGTGAATGTCGATTCGGCTGCCGCACATCTGATGAAAACCCGTGGCATCACTTGGGTCATCGTCGGCGCGGACCGCATTGCTGCCAATGGCGATGTGGCCAACAAGGTCGGCACCTATCAGTTGGCGGTGAACGCCATGCACCATGGCGTGCGCTTTATGGTGGTCGCCCCCAGCTCGACCATCGACATGGCCATGGAGCATGGCGACGATATCTTCCTGGAAGAGCGCGACCCAAGCGAGCTGCTGGAGCTGGGCGGTAAGCGCATCGCTGGCGGTATCGAAGCGCTCAATCCGGTATTCGATGTGACCCCGGCGGACCTGATCGACTTTATCGTCACCGAGAAGGGTGTGGTTGATCGTCCGGATGCGGAAAAAATGGCGCAATTGATGTGCCGCAAGCGCCTGCACTGAGTTTTTCTGCGGGTGCGCACACCTAGTCGGTAGGGTGGCGCTGGGGATAGGTGCGACGCACTGATTGTGGTAAGCTCCGGCGGTTTTCGGGGGTGCCCGTTATGGGCCTCTTACCTGCGCAGATACATGGCATAACTTATTGATTTGTCGTGAGTCGCTATGAGCCTCAAGGCACGGCGACAGGCTCCACACCACTCAGGACGAGCGGCGCGGAGTTTCACCAGAAAAAGGAACAAGGCTACTCATGGGCGAACTGGCCAAAGAAATCCTCCCGGTCAATATTGAAGACGAACTCAAGCAGTCTTACCTCGATTACGCGATGAGCGTAATTGTTGGGCGAGCGCTGCCGGATGCACGCGATGGCTTGAAGCCCGTGCACCGCCGTGTGCTGTTTGCCATGAGTGAGTTGGGCAACGACTGGAACAAGGCTTACAAGAAGTCCGCCCGTGTGGTCGGTGACGTCATCGGTAAGTACCACCCACACGGTGATACCGCGGTGTACGACACCATCGTCCGCATGGCGCAGCCATTCTCGCTGCGTTACCTGCTGGTCGACGGCCAGGGCAACTTCGGTTCGGTGGACGGCGATAACGCAGCCGCCATGCGATACACCGAAGTACGCATGACCAAGCTGGCCCATGAGCTGCTGGCTGACCTGCATAAAGAAACCGTGGATTGGGTGCCGAACTACGACGGCACCGAGATGATCCCGGCGGTTATGCCGACCAAGATCCCCAACCTGTTGGTCAACGGCTCCAGCGGTATCGCCGTGGGCATGGCCACCAATATTCCGCCGCACAACCTCACGGAAGTGATCAATGGTTGTTTGGCGCTGATCGACAACGGCGAGCTGACTGTCGATGAGCTGATGCAATACATCCCAGGTCCGGACTTCCCGACAGCAGCGATCATCAACGGTCGCGCCGGCATCATCGAGGCCTACCGCACCGGCCGTGGCCGCATCTATATGCGCGCCCGGGCGATTATCGAAGACATCGACAAGGTCGGTGGCCGCCAGCAGATCATCGTCAGCGAGCTGCCGTATCAGCTGAACAAGGCGCGCCTGATCGAGAAAATCGCCGAGCTGGTTAAAGAGAAGAAGCTCGAAGGCATTACTGAGCTGCGTGATGAGTCTGACAAGGACGGCATGCGCATCGTCATCGAGCTGCGTCGTGGCGAAGTACCGGAAGTGGTGCTTAACAACCTCTACGCCCAGACCCAGATGCAGTGCGTGTTCGGTATCAACGTGGTGGCGCTGATCGACGGCCAGCCGAAGGTCCTTAACCTCAAGGACATGCTCGAAGCCTTTATTCTGCACCGCCGTGAAGTGGTCACCCGTCGCACCGTATTTGAGCTACGTAAGGCCCGTGAGCGTGGCCATATCCTTGAAGGCCAGGCGGTTGCCCTGTCCAACATCGACCCGGTCATCGCTCTGATCAAGGCCTCGCCGACCCCGGCCGAAGCCAAGCTGGCGCTGATCGCCACACCGTGGGAATCCAGTGCGGTGGAAACCATGGTCGAGCGCGCCGGTGCCGACGCCTGCCGTCCGGACGATCTTGATCCGCAGTACGGTCTGCGTGACGGCAAGTATTTTCTCTCGCCGGAACAAGCCCAGGCCATTCTCGAGCTGCGTCTGCACCGTTTGACCGGTCTTGAGCATGAAAAACTGCTGGCCGAATACCAGGAAATCCTCACCCAGATCGGCGAGCTGATCCGCATCCTCACCAGCGCCACGCGTCTGATGGAAGTGATCCGCGAAGAACTGGAAGCTGTCAAAGCCGAGTTCGGCGATGCGCGCCGCACCGAGATTCTCGACAACCGTCTGGACCTGAGCCTGGCTGACCTGATCACCGAAGAAGAGCGTGTGGTCACCATCTCCCACAGTGGTTATGCCAAGAGCCAGCCGCTGCATGCCTACCAGGCGCAGCGTCGTGGCGGTAAGGGTAAGTCGGCCACCGGCGTGAAGGATGAGGACTACATCGAGCACCTGTTGGTCGCCAACAGCCACGCCACGCTGTTGCTGTTCTCCAGCAAGGGTAAAGTGTACTGGCTGAAGACCTACGAAATTCCGGAGGCCTCGCGCGCCGCCCGTGGTCGTCCGCTGGTCAACCTGTTGCCGCTGGACGACGGCGAGCGCATTACCGCCATGCTCCAGGTCGACCTGGAAGCGCTGCGTCAGCAGGCGCCGGAAGGCGACGAGGCGGACGATATCGAAGGCGTAGTGGTCGAGGCTGAAGAAGTCGAAGACCTGGCCGAAGGCGATGACGCCGACGACGAGACCCCGGATGAACCGACCGGTGCCTACATCTTTATGGCTACGGCCAAAGGCACTGTGAAGAAGACGCCGCTGGTGCAGTTCAGCCGTCCGCGCAGCTCGGGCCTGATCGCCCTCAAGCTGGACGAAGATGACACCCTGATCTCCGCTGCCGTAACTGACGGCGCCCGCGAAGTGATGATGTTCTCCGACGGCGGAAAGGTGATTCGCTTCAAGGAAAGCAAGGTCCGCACCATGGGTCGTACCGCTCGCGGTGTGCGTGGTATGCGTCTGCCGGAAGGGCAGGAAATCATCTCCATGCTGATTCCTGAAGCCGACGCGCAGATTCTCACCGCTTCCGAACGTGGCTACGGTAAGCGCACCGCGATGGCCGAGTTCCCGCGTCGCGGTCGTGGCGGCCAGGGCGTAATCGCCATGGTCAGCAACGAGCGTAACGGCAAGTTGGTCGGCGCCGTGCAGGTGCTTGAAGGCGAGGAGATCATGCTGATTTCCGACCAGGGCACCCTGGTACGTACCCGTGTCAGCGAAGTCTCCAGCCTCGGTCGTAACACCCAGGGCGTGACCCTGATCAAGCTGGCCAAGGATGAAACCCTGGTGGGTCTTGAGCGTGTGCAGGAGCCTTCGGCGGAAGACGACGAAGAGCTGCTGGAAGGCGAAGAGGGTTTTGACGGCGCAGTTGCGGATGCAGGTGATGCACCCGAAGCCGCAGCTGACGAAAGCCCAATCAGCGAAGAGTGATCTGTCGGGGCGAGTGCGCTCGCCTCTGACGGCGTAGGATTTGGCGGCTGCTGGCACGCACCAGCCCGCCCACTATTTTGAGCGAGAGTGGATGTGAGCAAGCGAGCCTTTAACTTCTGCGCCGGCCCGGCCGCGCTTCCTGAAGCTGTTCTGCAACGCGCCCAGGCGGATCTCCTCGATTGGCAGGGTAAAGGCCTGTCGGTGATGGAGATGAGTCACCGCAGTGACGAATACACCGCTATCGCGGAAAAGGCCGAGCAGGATCTGCGCGACCTGATGGAGATCCCGTCCGACTACAAGGTGCTGTTCCTGCAGGGCGGGGCCAGCCAGCAGTTCGCTGAAATCCCGCTCAACCTGCTGCCGGAAGATGGCGTTGCCGACTATATCGACACCGGTATCTGGTCGAAGAAAAGCATCGAAGAAGCCAGCCGCTACGGCAACATCAATGTCGCCGCCAGCGCCAAGGCTTATGACTACTTCGCCATTCCTGGGCAGAACGAGTGGCAGCTGTCGAAAGACGCCGCCTACCTGCACTACGCCAGCAATGAAACCATTGGTGGCCTGCAGTTCGACTGGATTCCCGAAGTCGGTGACGTGCCGCTGGTTGCGGATATGTCTTCCGACATCCTTTCGCGCCCGATCGATGTGTCGAAGTTCGGCCTGATCTACGCCGGCGCGCAGAAGAACATCGGCCCCAGCGGCCTGGTGGTGACCATCGTCCGCGAAGACCTGCTCGGTCGTGCCCGCAGCGTCTGCCCGACCATGCTCAACTACAAGATCGCGGCCGATAACGGCTCGATGTACAACACCCCGGCGACCTTCTCTTGGTATCTGTCCGGCCTGGTGTTCGAGTGGCTGAAAGAGCAGGGCGGGGTGGCAGCCATGGAGCGGATCAACCGCGCCAAGAAAGATCTGCTGTACAAGGCCATCGATACCAGCGATTTCTACAGCAACCCGATTGCCCATAACGCCCGCTCTTGGATGAACGTGCCGTTCCGCCTGGCCGACGAGAAGCTGGATAAGCCGTTCCTCGCTGGTGCCGATGCGCGCGGCCTGCTCAACCTTAAGGGCCACCGTTCGGTCGGCGGCATGCGTGCCTCTATCTATAACGCCGTGGGCCTGGACGCCGTTGAAGCGCTGGTGGCCTATATGGCCGAGTTCGAGAAGGAGCACGGCTGATGACCGATCCAATTTCCGAGCAGGAACTGCAGGCCCTGCGTCTGCGCATCGACAACCTCGACGAGAAGATTCTCGCGCTGATCAGTGATCGCGCCAGCTGCGCCGAAGAAGTCGCGCGGGTGAAGATGAAGGCCCTGCCGGAAGGCGAGAAGCCGGTGTTCTATCGCCCAGAGCGCGAAGCTCAGGTGCTTAAACGCATCATGGAACGCAATCAGGGGCCGTTGGGCAACGAGGAAATGGCGCGGCTATTCCGCGAAATCATGTCCTCGTGTCTGGCCCTGGAAAATCCGCTCAAGGTGGCTTACCTCGGCCCGGAAGGTACGTTCTCCCAGGCTGCGGCGATGAAGCATTTCGGTCACGCAGTGATCAGCGTGCCGATGGCGGCTATCGATGAAGTTTTCCGCGAAGTGGCTGCCGGTGCAGTGAACTTCGGCGTGGTGCCAGTGGAGAACTCCACCGAAGGCGCAATCAACCACACCCTGGACAGCTTCCTCGAACACGACATGGTCATCTGTGGCGAAGTCGAGCTGCGCATTCACCACCACCTGCTGGTCGGTGAAACCACCAAGACCGACAAGATCACCCGTATCTATTCCCACGCCCAGTCCCTGGCGCAGTGCCGCAAGTGGTTGGACGCGCACTACCCGAATGTTGAGCGCGTGGCGGTGTCGAGCAACGCCGATGCAGCCAAACGGGTGAAGAGCGAGTGGAACAGCGCGGCGATTGCCGGCGATATGGCAGCCAGCCTGTACGGCCTGACCAAGCTGGCGGAGAAGATCGAAGACCGTCCGGATAACTCCACGCGCTTCCTAATCATCGGCAGCCAGGAAGTACCGCCGACTGGCGACGACAAGACCTCGGTCATCGTCTCCATGCGCAACAAGCCGGGTGCGCTGCATGAGCTGCTGGTGCCGTTCCACAACAACGGCATCGACCTGACCCGCATCGAAACCCGCCCGTCGCGCAGCGGCAAGTGGACCTACGTGTTCTTTATCGACTTCGTTGGTCACCACCGCGACCCGCTGATCAAGGACGTGCTGGAAAAGATCAATCAGGAAGCCGTGGCGCTCAAGGTGCTGGGTTCCTACCCGAAAGCGGTACTTTAAAACTGCTGCGGCACGCCTCAGGTCTCAAGCTACACGCGCATCGACGCCGGGCTGTACTTGGGGCTTGCGGCTTTAAGCGTGAGGCTTTGCTATGACCGATTTCCTCGCCCTGGCCCAGCCAGGCGTACAGCAGCTGTCGCCCTATGTGCCGGGCAAGCCGGTGGATGAGCTGGCCCGTGAGCTGGATCTGGACCCGGCCAGCATCGTCAAGCTGGCCAGCAACGAGAATCCGCTGGGCCCAAGCCCTAAGGCGCTGGAAGCGATTCGCAGCGAGTTGGCCGAGCTGACCCGTTACCCCGATGGCAATGGTTTCGAGCTGAAAAGTCGCTTGGCTGCGCGCTGCGGCGTGCAGATCAATCAGGTCACCCTGGGCAATGGTTCCAACGACATTCTCGATCTGGTTGCCCGTGCCTATCTGGCGCCGGGTTTGAATGCAGTATTCAGCCAGTACGCCTTTGCCGTTTACCCCATCTCGACCCAGGCCGTAGGTGCCCAGGGCAAAGTGGTGCCGGCCAAGGACTACGGCCACGACCTGGAGGCTATGCTCGCGGCCATCGACGCCAATACGCGCGTGGTGTTTATCGCCAACCCGAACAACCCGACTGGCACCTGGTTCGGCCCCGACGCGCTGGAGCGCTTTCTCGCTCGCGTACCCGGCAATGTGCTGGTGGTTCTGGATGAGGCTTATATCGAGTTCGCCGAAGGTGATGAGCTGCCGGACGGCCTCAAGTATCTGGCGCGCTATGACAACCTGCTGGTCTCGCGCACTTTCTCCAAGGCCTATGGCCTGGCGGCGCTGCGCGTTGGCTATGCGCTCAGCTCGGCACAGATTGCTGATGTGCTCAACCGTGTGCGCCAGCCGTTCAACGTCAACAGTCTGGCCCTGGCCGCCGCTTGTGCGGCGCTGGATGATGCCGATTACCTGGCGCAAAGCCGTCAGCTCAATGACGCCGGCATGGCGCAGCTGGAAGCAGGCTTGCGCGAGTTGGGCCTGAGCTGGATCCCGTCGAAAGGCAACTTTATTGCCGTGGACTTTGGTCGTGATACCGCTGCGATCAACCAGGCGCTGCTGCGTGCTGGGGTGATCGTGCGCCCAGTGGCCGGTTACGGCATGCCAAATTTCCTGCGCGTTTCGATTGGTTTGCCTGCTGAAAACGCGCGCTTCCTTGACGCCCTGGCCAAGGTGCTGAACGCGTGAGTGAAGCCAACTCTGCTGTCACTCAGGTGCAACCTGCCGCCCCTAAGCTCGGCCGCCTGGTGGTTATTGGCCTGGGCCTGATTGGCGGCTCTTTCGCCAAGGGTTTGCGTGAGCGCGGCCTGTGCCGCGAAGTGATAGGTGTCGATCTCGATCCCGAGTCGCGCCGGTTGGCGGTTGAGCTGGGTGTGGTCGATCGCTGTGAGATCGATCTGGCTGCCGCCTGTCAGGGTGCCGATATTATCCAGCTGGCGGTGCCTATCCTGGCCATGGAAAAGCTGCTCACAGAGCTGGCTAAACTTGACCTGGGTACGACGGTGCTCACCGATGTGGGCAGCGCCAAGGGCAATGTGGTTCGCGCTGCGCGCCTGGCCTTTACCGGTAAATCGGTGCGGTTTGTTCCGGGCCATCCGATTGCCGGCTCCGAGCAGAGCGGGGTGGAAGCGTCCAATGCGCAGCTGTTCCGCCGCCATAAGGTCATCCTCACGCCCTGCGAGCAGAGCGATGATGCGGCTCTGGCGCTGGTCGATGCGCTGTGGCGCGAGCTGGGCGCGGATGTTGAGCATATGGAGGTCGAGCATCACGATCAGGTGCTGGCCGCGACCAGTCACCTGCCGCATTTGCTGGCCTTTACTCTGGTTGACTCGCTGGCCAAGCGCAGTGAGAACCTGGAGATCTTTCGTTACGCCGCCGGCGGTTTTCGCGACTTCACGCGGATCGCCGGCAGTGATCCGGTCATGTGGCATGACATCTTCCTCGCCAATCGCGAGGCGGTGCTGCGCACGCTGGACGTATTTCGCGACGACCTCGACGCCTTGCGCGACGCGGTCGACGCTGGGGATGGGCATCAATTGCTGGGCGTATTCACCCGCGCCCGCGTGGCCCGTGAGCATTTCGGCAAAATTTTGGCCCGTAGGGCCTATGTGGACGCTATGCACTCGAACGATCTGGTTTTTCTGGCTAACCCTGGCGGCAAACTCTCCGGGCGTATTCGCGTTCCGGGCGACAAGTCCATCTCTCACCGTTCGATCATGCTCGGCTCGCTGGCTGAAGGCACCACGCATGTCGAAGGCTTTCTGGAAGGTGAGGACGCCCTGGCAACGCTACAAGCGTTCCGTGACATGGGGGTGGTCATCGAAGGCCCGCATCATGGCCGAGTGACCATTCACGGCGTGGGTCTGAATGGTCTGAAGGCGCCGGCCGGTCCGCTGTATATGGGCAACTCTGGCACCTCGATGCGCTTGCTCTCGGGTTTGTTGGCAGCGCAACCGTTTGACACCACGCTGACCGGTGATGCCTCGCTGTCCAAGCGGCCGATGAACCGTGTCGCCAAGCCGCTGCGCGAAATGGGCGCAGTGATCGAAACAGGCCCGGATGGTCGCCCGCCACTTATGATCAAAGGCGGCCAGCGCCTGACCGGTATGGATTACGAAATGCCCATGGCCAGTGCTCAGGTTAAATCCTGCCTGCTTCTTGCTGGGCTTTACGCCGCCGGAACCACCTCAGTGACTGAGCCTGCGCCTACCCGCGACCACACTGAGCGCATGCTGCGCGGCTTTGGCTATCCGGTAACCGTGGATGGCAGTACTGCCAGCGTTGAATCAGGCCATAAGCTGACCGCGACCCATATCGAAGTGCCTGCAGATATCTCCTCGGCAGCATTCTTTCTGGTGGCCGGCAGCATTGCCGAAGACTCGGAGCTGGTGCTTGAGCACGTAGGCATCAACCCGACCCGTACTGGCGTCATCGATATCCTCAAGCTGATGGGCGGCGACATCACCCTGGAAAACCAACGTGAAGTCGGCGGCGAGACCGTGGCTGATATTCGCGTGCGCAGCGCCAAGCTCAAAGGTATTGATATCCCCGAAGACCTGGTGCCCCTAGCTATTGATGAGTTCCCGGTGCTGTTTGTTGCTGCGTCGGTGGCTGAAGGTCGTACTGTGCTGCGTGGCGCCGAAGAGCTGCGGGTCAAGGAATCCGACCGGATTCAGGTGATGGCTGATGGTTTGATTGCTCTGGGCGTCAAGGCCGAGCCAACGCCAGATGGCATTATCATTGAGGGCGGCAGCATCGGTGGTGGCGAAGTCTGGGCGCACGGCGATCACCGCATCGCCATGTCGTTCAGCGTGGCGTCGTTGCGCGCCACTGCGCCGATCCGCATCCATGATTGCGCCAACGTTGCCACTTCGTTCCCTAACTTCCTCGCGCTGTCGGCTCAGGTTGGCATTCGTGTGGCCGAGGAGGGCAAGGCATGATCGTCGCGCCGGTTGTCACCATCGACGGGCCGAGCGGCTCGGGCAAGGGCACCATTGCTGGCCTGCTGGCCAAACAACTAGGCTGGAATCTGTTGGACTCGGGCGCGCTGTATCGCCTGCTGGCCTTTGCCGCCGGTAATCACGGCGTTGATCTGACCAACGAAGAAGCAATGAAACTGCTCGCTGCTCATCTGGATGTGCAATTTATTGCTGCGGGCGATGGCCATGGTCAGCGCATCATTCTTGAGGGCGAAGAGGTCACTGATCTCATCCGCAATGAGCAGGTTGGGGCCGGTGCTTCGCAGGTGGCCTCGCTCTCTGCCGTGCGTGAAGCACTGCTGCAGCGTCAGCAGGCCTTCCAAGAAATGCCAGGACTGGTTGCCGATGGCCGCGATATGGGCACTGTGGTGTTTCCGGATGCGCCGCTGAAGATTTTCCTCACCGCCAGCGCCGAGGAGCGTGCCCGTCGCCGTTACTTGCAGTTGAAGGCTAAGGGCGATGATGTTAACCTCACGAGTCTTCTTGATGAGATTCAGGCGCGCGATGAGCGCGATACCCAGCGTGCAGTGGCTCCGCTCAAGCCGGCAGCCGATGCGATCCAGCTGGATTCCACTGAACTCTCCATCGAACAAGTGCTTGAACGAATTCTGAGTGAAGTCGCCAATCGCGATCTCGCCGGATGATAAGAGCCACAGCTGCTTTAAGCTGACCGGCTCGCAAGGAGGCGTACGGGAACCCAGTCCTAGTCCCGTTAGCCTCTTTTTAAATGAACGTACCCACATTGTCTGGAATGTGGTTTGGGCGGATTCCCTGCCCTGAATCAACAGGAATTAAAATGAGCGAAAGCTTTGCTGAACTGTTTGAAGAAAGCCTAAAAACCCTGAATCTTCAGGCTGGCTCGATCATCACCGCTATCATCGTCGACATCGATTA
The DNA here is from genome assembly GCF_002786345.1 of Pseudomonas sp. FEMGT703P. Taxonomy (NCBI): domain Bacteria; kingdom Pseudomonadati; phylum Pseudomonadota; class Gammaproteobacteria; order Pseudomonadales; family Pseudomonadaceae; genus Pseudomonas; species Pseudomonas sp. FEMGT703P. The sequence goes on from NZ_PGCM01000005.1 coordinate 1,127,693, forward strand.
CCAAGCTGGTTGGGTAACCGTTCACGCTGGTTTGAAGTCTGAAGGCCTCATCCCGCTGGAACAGTTCCACAACGACGCTGGCGAGCTGACCATCAAGGTCGGTGACGAAGTTCACGTTGCCCTGGACGCGGTTGAAGATGGCTTTGGTGAAACCAAGCTGTCCCGCGAAAAAGCCAAACGTGCCGAGTGCTGGATCGTTCTGGAAGCAGCTTTCGCCGCTGAGGAAGTGGTTACGGGCGTTATCAACGGTAAGGTTAAGGGCGGCTTCACTGTCGACGTTAACGGCATCCGTGCGTTCCTCCCAGGTTCCTTGGTCGATGTCCGTCCGGTGCGTGATACCACTCACCTGGAAGGCAAAGAGCTCGAATTCAAAGTTATCAAGCTGGACCAGAAGCGCAACAACGTTGTCGTTTCCCGCCGCAGCGTGCTGGAAGCCGAGAACAGCGCCGAGCGCGAAGCTCTGCTGGAGTCCCTGCAGGAAGGTCAGCAAGTTAAAGGTATCGTCAAGAACCTCACCGACTACGGCGCGTTCGTGGATCTGGGTGGCGTCGACGGCCTGCTGCACATCACCGACATGGCTTGGAAGCGCATCAAGCATCCGTCTGAAATCGTCAACGTTGGCGATGAAATCGACGTCAAGATCCTCAAGTACGATCGCGAGCGCAATCGTGTTTCCCTCGGCCTCAAGCAGCTGGGCGAAGATCCATGGGTTGCCATCAAGGCGCGTTACCCGCAGGACACTCGTGTTACTGCGCGCGTAACCAACCTGACCGACTACGGCTGCTTCGCAGAGCTGGAAGAAGGCGTGGAAGGCCTGGTGCACGTATCCGAAATGGATTGGACCAACAAAAACATCCATCCTTCGAAAGTCGTTAACGTCGGCGACGAAGTGGAAGTTATGGTTCTGGATATCGACGAAGAGCGTCGTCGTATCTCCCTGGGTATCAAGCAGTGCAAAACTAACCCGTGGGAAGATTTCTCCGGTCAGTTCAACAAGGGCGACAAAATCTCCGGCACAATCAAGTCGATCACCGATTTCGGTATCTTCATTGGTCTGGATGGCGGCATCGACGGCCTCGTTCACCTGTCCGACATCTCCTGGAACGAAGTAGGCGAAGAAGCTGTACGCCGCTTCAAGAAAGGCGACGAGCTGGAAACCGTTATCCTCTCCGTTGATCCGGAGCGTGAGCGCATTTCCCTCGGCATCAAGCAGCTGGAAGAAGATCCGTTCTCCGACTACGTTGCTGTTAACGATAAAGGCACCATCGTGCGCGGTATCGTTAAAGAAGTTGACGCCAAAGGCGCCATCATCACCCTGGCCGACGGCATCGAAGCCACTCTGAAAGCCTCCGAAATCAGCCGTGACCGCGTTGAAGACGCGCGCAACGTCCTGAAAGAAGGCGAAGAAGTCGAAGCTAAAATCATCAGCGTTGACCGTAAGAGCCGCGTAATCAGCTTGTCGGTTAAGTCGAAAGACGTTGAAGACGAAAAAGAAGCTATCAAAGAAATGCGTACTAAGCAGGACGAAGTTGCTTCTGCTGGTCCGACCACCATCGGTGATCTGATCCGTGCGCAAATGGAAAACCAGAACTAAGTTCAGGTGATCCAGAAAAAGGGCGACTTCGGTCGTCCTTTTTTGTGCCTAAAAATCGCTAAGGTGTTGTTTTATAGGCTGTTCAAATCTGACGAGGCGTGCTAAAACCTTTTTATCTAGTGATCTAGCCGCTTGAAAAAGAAGGGAAAACCATGACCAAGTCGGAGTTGATCGAGCGCATCGTCACCCATCAGGGGCAGCTCTCGTCGAAGGATGTTGAGTTGGCGATCAAGACCATGCTGGAGCAGATGTCTCAGGCATTGTCCACTGGCGATCGGATTGAGATCCGTGGTTTTGGCAGCTTCTCACTGCATTATCGCGCGCCGCGCGTCGGGCGTAACCCCAAGACGGGTGACTCGGTCACGCTGGATGGCAAGTTTGTTCCACATTTCAAGCCAGGGAAAGAGCTGCGTGATCGAGTAAATGAAGACGAGTAGGGCGCTAGGGCAGGCCGAACTCAGCTTTTCACCTGAGTCCTTTGAGCAACGCAATATGATGCCAATCTAGGCTGATTCCGAGTTTTTCTCATGGCATAATATTCCCCTTTGATGTATGCGCGCAGTGCGTTTCTGCTGTTTTCTATCGATCGGTTATGGATGTTGCCGCTCCGAGTTAATGGATTAGCTGACGTGTTTATTCCCTTTTTGTTTCTCTCATCATTGAGCTGTGCCAGATGTGCGGGCGTTATCATGGCTGCATGTAATTTCTGGCAGCAGTGTGTTGATCGATTGCGGGTGTTAAATTCATTATCTTCGCCCTGGTAAGGGCAATAGATGCAAGCAAGCTCACTGTTGAGCTTGCTTTTTTGTATTTTCCGGGTGCGTGCGGCCGCCATGACCTGCTATTTGTGGGTTAACCGTGGTGTGGCTTGTGGTTACCGTTAAGTCCAGCACTGTACTCGTAGGGCAGATTTAAGGAAATTGACGGGCTGCGCTATGTCATTTGTGTTCGAGTGCATACCATAAGCGGCTACACGACCCTTTCGACTAGAGCGGGTCGGTGAGGTTGCCGTCGGGTGGGCACAGCCAACCGCGATTTGTTTCATTCACAGGTGATTCTGCGGTCAAGCATGAGTTAGCTAATGTTTTTTGTAAGCATTGCAGCGACAGTATCGCCGTTGTTTGGAAAGCGGTTTTTTAAGTATTGAAAATGGAGTGTGATTGTGAAAGCTGATTCGCTGCAGGCGTGTATCGATAAATTCAAAAGTAGGGAAGCAGTTATTGGGATCGTTGGTCTCGGTTATGTTGGTCTGCCGTTGATGCTTCGTTTTAACGCGATTGGCTTTCGCGTTCTAGGGATCGACATTGATACTGGCAAAGTCGAGAAACTCAATGCGGGCCGTAGTTATATCGAGCATATAGCCTGTGAACATGTTGCCAGGGCACGCAACTCTGGCTTCGAGGCGACTAGCGATTTTCGTCGTGCTAGCGAGTGTGATGCGCTCATCCTTTGTGTGCCGACACCACTAAATAAGTATCGCGAGCCAGACATGAGCTTCGTGATCGATACTACGAACGCAATCAAACCGTACCTTCGTGCAGGCCAGATCGTATCGCTTGAGAGCACTACTTATCCGGGTACTACCGAGGAGGAGTTGCTGCCACGTGTGCAAGAAAATGGTTTGGTGGTGGGCGAAAATATCTACCTAGTCTATTCACCAGAGCGCGAAGACCCGGGTAATCCAGACTTCGAGACTCGTACTATTCCTAAGGTTATCGGTGGGCACACTGCTAATTGTCTGCAAGTTGGTATCGCGCTCTATGAGCAGGCAATAGATCAGGTTGTGCCAGTTAGCTCGACCAAGGCCGCTGAGATGACCAAGCTGTTGGAGAATATTCACCGAGCTGTGAACATCGGCCTGGTCAACGAAATGAAAGTTGTCGCTGACCGAATGGGTATCGACATCTTCGAGGTAGTGGATGCCGCGGCGACCAAACCATTCGGCTTCACCGCCTACTATCCTGGCCCCGGCCTGGGTGGTCACTGCATCCCGATCGATCCCTTCTACCTGACCTGGAAGGCTCGGGAGTATGGCTTGCACACCCGCTTCATCGAGCTATCTGGCGAGGTCAATCAGGCTATGCCCGAATACGTGGTGGGCAAGCTCATGGACGGTCTCAATGATCGCAGTCGGGCTCTCAAGGGCAGTCGCGTTCTGGTGCTTGGTATCGCTTATAAAAAGAACGTCGATGACATGCGCGAATCGCCTTCGGTGGAAATCATGGAGCTGATTGAGGCCAAAGGTGGCATTGTCGCCTACAGCGATCCGCACGTGCCAGTGTTCCCCAAGATGCGTGAGCATCATTTTGAACTCTCAAGTGAACTCATTTCCGCTGAAAATATAGCCTCGTTCGACGCCGTGGTACTGGCAACCGATCACGAAAAATTCGACTATCCCCTGATTCAGGCGCATGCACGCCTTATTGTCGATAGTCGAGGCAAGTATCGAGCGCCGCAGGCGAACGTCATCAAGGCCTAAGTGTTTTTGTAAGGGGGCAGTGCGCTGGACGGAAGTCGTCCAGCGCACTGCCCCTAGCCCAACTGTTAACGAGTGACAACATGAAACGATTCGCCCTTATCGGCGCTGCCGGTTATATCGCACCGCGCCACATGCGTGCCATCAAGGATACCGGCAACGAGCTCGCTTGTGCCTACGATATCAATGATTCGGTAGGTGTTATCGATAGCCTTTCGCCGCAGAGCGAGTTCTTCACCGAGTTCGAACGTTTCTACGATCATGCCTGGCGCCTGAAGCGCGATCCGGCTACCGCCCTAAATATTGTGTCGATCTGCTCGCCCAACTACTTGCACCACGCGCATATCAACGCAGGTCTGCGTCTGGGTTGTGATGTGGTCTGCGAAAAGCCGCTGGTGCCAAGCGCCGCGATGCTCGACGACCTTCTTCTCACTGAGAAGGAGACTGGTCGTCGTCTGTACAACATCCTGCAGTTGCGCCACCACCAGGCGATCATAGATCTGAAACAGCTGGTCGAAGCTGGCAAGCAGGATCACAAGCACGACGTCGAGCTGACTTACATCACCAGCCGCGGCAAGTGGTACATGGAAAGTTGGAAGGGCGACCCGCGAAAATCCTTCGGCGTAGCCACCAATATCGGTGTGCATTTTTACGACATGCTGCACTTCATCTTCGGCAAACTGCAGCGCAATGTCGTGCATTACGTCAACGAATCCAAAGCAGCGGGCTACCTAGAGTACGAGAGCGCGCGGGTGCGCTGGTTCCTCTCCATCGACGCCGACGACTTGCCTGACTCGGTCAAAGGTAAAAAACCGACCTATCGTTCGATCACCTGTGATGGTGCCGAAATCGAGTTCTCCGAGGGCTTTACTGACCTGCATACCGTCAGCTACCAGGCCATCCTCGATGGCAAGGGCTACGGCATCGAAGATGCACGGCACTGCGTGGAAACCGTCGAAACCATCCGCACCCTGGCGCTGAGTCGTGCCCAAGATGGCGAAGGGCACCCGTTCCTTGCTCGATTGCTGGGGTGAGCCATGAGCCATTACCAGCACCCTAGCGCCATCGTCGATGAGGGCGCACAAATTGGCGAAGGCTCGCGCGTCTGGCATTTCGTGCATGTCTGTGGCGGTGCACGTATTGGTCAGGGCGTGTCCCTGGGGCAGAACGTCTTCGTCGGCAACAAGGTCGTCATCGGTGACAACTGCAAGATCCAGAATAACGTATCGGTCTATGACGGTGTCACCCTGGAAGAAGGCGTGTTCTGCGGTCCAAGCATGGTCTTCACCAACGTCTACAACCCGCGCTCACTGATCGAGCGCAAGAGTGAGTACCGTGACACCCTTGTGAAGAAAGGCGCCACGCTCGGTGCCAATTGCACCATCGTCTGTGGTGCGTCCATCGGCGAGTTCGCCTTTGTCGGTGCCGGCGCGGTAATCAACAAGGACGTGCCTGCCTACGCGTTGATGGTCGGTGTGCCGGCCCGGCAGATTGGCTGGATGAGCGAGTTTGGCGAACAGCTGGAACTACCCCTGAAGGGAGAGGGTAGTACGCCTTGTATCCATACCGGTGCGTGTTACGTGCTGCGTGGCAATGTATTGAGCAAGGAGAACGTGGCGTGATCGAGTTCATCGACCTCAAGGCGCAGCAGGCGCTGATAAAGGAAAAAATCGACGCTGGTATCCAGCGCGTGCTGGGGCACGGTCAATACATCCTCGGCCCGGAAGTAAGTGAGTTGGAAGAAAAACTCGCGGCCTTTGTCGGCGCGAAATACTGCATTAGCGTTGCCAATGGCACTGATGCCCTTCAGATTGCCCTAATGGCGCTTGGTATCGGTCCGGGAGATGAAGTCATTACCCCTGGCTTCACCTACATCGCCACCGCCGAGACCGTTGCTCTGCTAGGTGCCAAACCGGTGTACGTGGATGTCGACCCGCGTACCTACAACCTTGATCCGCAATTACTCGAGGCGTCTATCACGCCGCGTACAAAGGCGATCATCCCAGTCTCGCTGTATGGCCAGTGCGCTGATTTCGATGCGATCAACGCCATTGCTGAGCGACACGGCATCCCGGTCATTGAGGACGCCGCGCAGAGCTTCGGTGCCACCTACAAGGGCAAGCGTTCGTGCAACCTGACGACCATCGCCTGCACTAGTTTCTTCCCCAGCAAGCCGTTGGGTTGTTATGGCGATGGCGGCGCGATCTTCACCAACGATGATGATCTAGCCAAGGTAATACGGCAGATAGCTCGGCATGGCCAGGATCGTCGTTATCATCATGTCCGTGTAGGCGTGAACAGTCGTCTGGACACTCTGCAGGCCGCGATTCTGTTGCCCAAGCTGGAAATCTTTGAGGCCGAGTTGGCGCTGCGTCAGCAGGTAGCCGCTGGTTATGCGCAGCTACTTGAGCAACAAGGCATAGCCGCACCCATTGTGGCGACAGGCAACACTTGTGCCTGGGCCCAGTACACCGTCCAAGTGGAAGCTCGCGACAGTGTGCAGGCAAAGCTCAAGGAAGCCGGAATTCCTACGGCCGTACACTATCCAATTCCGCTCAACCAGCAGCCGGCCGTCAAGGACGAGCATGCGTGCTTGCCAATAGGCGACACAATTGCCCGCAAGGTCATGAGCCTGCCGATGCATCCCTACCTCGGCGAAACCGAACAACAAGCGATCTGCGCCGCCCTGGCGGCCGCCATCCGTATCTAATGGAGTAACCGGCATGAAAGTTCAAGGTTCCAAGATTCTCGTCATCGGTGGTGCCGGGTTCATAGGCAGCTTCGTGGTTTCCGAGCTGCTCAAGGAGGGGGCCGGGCAGGTCGTCATTTATGACAACCTTGCCCGCGGCAAGCTAAGCAACATTGCTGAACAGCTCAAGGATCCTCGCTGCACCATGTACCCGAACGGTGGCGATATTCGCGAGATCGACTTGCTCAACGATGCTATGAAAGGCATGGACGGTGTGATCCACTTGGCCGCCATGTGGCTACTGCACTGCAAAGATTTCCCGCGTACTGCGTTCCACGTAAACATCGAAGGCACTTTTAACGTGCTCGAGGCTTGCGTGAACAACAACATCAAGCGCCTGGTTTATTCGTCTTCGGCATCGGTCTACGGCGATGCTGTGCAGGTGCCAATGACCGAAGATCACCCGTTCAACAACCGCAACTTCTACGGTGCCACCAAAATAGCCGGCGAAGCCATGTGCCACGCCTACCATGATCGCTTCGGTCTCAGCTATGTCGGTCTGCGCTACATGAACGTCTACGGCCCGCATCAGGACCAAACCGCAGCCTATACAGGCGTTATTCCGATCATGCTGAACAAGATCGACGCCAACGAGGGACCGGTTATCAATGGTGACGGTACCCAGGCATATGACTTCATCTATGTAGAGGACGTAGCCCGCTGCAACGTTGCAGCTCTGGAGTCGGAGGCTACTGATCAGTTCTATAACGTAGGTACTGGCGTGCAAACCAGCATCAAGCAACTGTGCGATAGCATTCTGGACCTGAAAGCATCTGACCTGAAAGTTGAGTACCGTCCTTACAGTGCTGACGATGCGCGTCGTATGGTGCAGAACCGCATTGGCTGTCCGAAGAAAGCGACCGAAGACCTTGGCTTCACCTACACCTACGAGCTACGGGAAGGCCTGCAAAAACTGATCGACTGGCGTGCTGAGCACGGGGCGGAGTGAGTGTGATGGAAAAACGCAATATCGCCATCTCGTTGCCCTGCACTGGCGAAGAAGAGTGGCAGGCTACTCGAGAGCCTTTGATGAGCGGTTGGCTGACCCAGGGGCCGAAGGTTGCTGCCTTTGAAAAAGCCTTTGCCGAGCGTCACCAGGTACCGCATGCCCTAGCCGTAACCTCCTGTACCACCGGCCTGCATTTGGCGCTTGCTGGTCTGGGGATCGGACCGGGTGACGAAGTCATCGTGCCGGCCTTCACCTGGGTTGCCACGGCAAACGTTGTCTTGTACTGCGGTGCAACGCCGGTCTTTATCGACGTCGATCCACAGACTTACAACCTGGATGTCGCGCAGATTACTGCCAAGGTGACCGACAGGACTCGTGCAGTGATTGCCGTGCACTTGTTTGGGCGCTGTGTGGACATGGACGCCCTGCGTGCTGGCCTGCCAGCTGATGTCGCTATCGTCGAAGACGCTGCTTGTGCAGCTGGTGCAAGTTGGAAGGGCAAGCCATCCGGTAGTTTGGGTGATGTTGCGGCGTTCTCCTTCCACCCTCGCAAATCGGTAACGACAGGTGAGGGCGGCATGGTCACTACGGCTGATGCCGAACTCGCTGAACGCATGAATCAACTGCGTAACCACGGTGCTACGTTGTCTGAAGAACAGCGGCATCACGGCCCGCGCCCTTATCTGTTGCCTGAATTCAACCTGTTGGGCTTCAACTACCGAATGACTGACCTGCAGGGTGCTGTTGGTCTGGTCCAGTTAGGCAAGCTTGATGGCTTTATTGATGAGCGTGCACGTTGGGCCGAGTACTATTGTGATCAACTGGCCGGCATCAACTGGTTGCGTCTGCCTACTGCCCCGCCAGGTGGGCGACACGGCTGGCAAGCCTTTGTCACGTATATTGACCCTGCCAAGGCACCAATGCCCCGTAACGACATGATGGAGATCTTACAGGCCAAGGGTATTTCAACCCGTCCTGGTACTCATGCTGTCCACATGCTGGCTTACTACCGTGATCGCTTTGGGTTCAATCCGGAAGACTTCCCAGGTGCGCGTGATTGCAATGATCACACCATGGCAATTCCGCTACACAACCGAATGACTGGTGAAGATTATGCTTATGTAGTCGCAGCGATCCGCCAGTTGGGCTAACGCTTATATTCCCTGGGTGTATGCCTGGGGCGCTAGTAAAGGTGATGAACCTGAGCAGGGTAGTTCAGGGTCATCACCTTCCCCGTTTTTTAGGAGCAACAACGCGCATGTGTGGTATTGCCGGCCTCATCTATCTCGACAACAAACCGGTATCGCCTGTAGTTCTGCAGCGTATGACGGACGCCATCGCCCATCGAGGCCCTGATGGAGAAGGGCACTGGATCGAGGGTAACGTAGGTTTTGGCCATCGCCGCCTGGCAATCATTGACCTATCGCCTGCTGGTCATCAGCCGATGGCATCCACGTCCCAACGTTATGTGATGGTCTACAACGGTGAGGTCTACAACTACCGCGAGCTTCGCGTCGAGCTCGAGGCCTTGGGCTATCAGTTTCGCTCCCGTACCGACAGTGAAGTCGTACTGAATGCATTGATCGCGTGGGGCCCAAAGGGGCTGGAGCGTTTCAACGGTATGTTCGGCCTCGCATTGTGGGACCGCCAAGAGCAGACCCTGCTTTTGGCTCGTGATCGTTATGGTATTAAGCCGCTCTATTATTCCCAGCAAGGCAACGCACTGGCCTTTGGCTCCGAACAGAAAGCCATTCTGGCGATGCCGGACTTTAGTCGCAGCCTCGATAAGGAAGCGCTGCTGGAGTACTTCACTTTCCAGAACATCTTCACCGATAAGACGCTGCTGAACGACATCAAAATGTTCCCAGCCGGGCACTACGCTGTACTCGACATGAAGCGCAAGTTGCCAGCCTTGCAGCTGACGCAGTACTGGGACTATGACTTTCGGGAGCCAGAACACAAGGCTAGCGACGAGGAATACCGGGAAGAGCTGGACCGGCTGTTCCGTCAGGCAGTCAACCGCCAACTGGTGACGGACGTGGAGTTGGGCAGCTATCTCAGTGGAGGCATGGATTCAGGCTCGATAACTGCGATCGCGGCACAGTCGCTGCCCTATATGAAGACCTTTACCTGCGGTTTTGACTTGAACTCTGCCTCCGGCATCGAGATGGGCTACGACGAGCGTAGTAAGGCCGAGTACATGTCCTACCACTTCAAGACCGAGCATTACCAAATGGTTTTGAAGGCGGGCGACATGGAGCGGGTGTTGCCCAAGCTGGCCTGGCACTTGGAAGAGCCACGGGTGGGACAGAGCTACCCTAACTACTACGCTGCGCAACTAGCTTCCAAGTTCGTCAAGGTCGTGATGTCGGGTGCCGGCGGCGATGAGTTATTTGGCGGCTATCCGTGGAGGTACTACCGTGCGGTTGTCAACGATGACTTCGAACACTACATCGACAAGTATTACCAGTTCTGGCAGCGCTTGATCCCGAACAGTCAGATTAAGCAGGTTTTCGCACCCATCTGGGAGGATGTGAAGCATGTGTGGACGCGCGACATATTCCGCGATGTGTTCAAGCATCATGCGGATAACCTGTACACGCCAGAGGATTACATCAATCACTCTTTGTACTTCGAAGCGAAGACCTTTCTGCACGGCTTGCTGGTGGTTGAAGACAAGCTGAGCATGGCCCATGGTCTCGAAAGCCGTGTGCCGTTCCTCGACAATGACCTGGTTGATTTTGCCATGCGCTGCCCGGTACATCTGAAACTGAACAACCTGTCGAATGTCATTAGGCTTAACGAAAACGAGGCCGGTAGCAAGACCGCCAAGTATTTCGAAAAGACCCGCGACGGCAAGCAGATCCTGCGAGATGTGATGTCGAGTTACATTCCCGGTGATGTCACCAAGGCTGAAAAGCAGGGATTCTCTGCCCCGGACGCCAGCTGGTTTAAAGGCGAGAGTATCGATTTTCTCCGGGCGACCATCGATAGCGAGCGATCGCCGCTGTATCAAGTCATGGACAAAAAAGCCATCAGAGGACTGGTGGACGAGCACCTGACCGGTACCAGCAACCGCCGACTCTTGATCTGGTCGTTGCTTAACGTTAATTCCTGGTTGGAGCAATCCGGTGTTTATTGAGGATCGTTCAGGCGCAGCGATGGCAGAGGCACTGGATGCTTTCGTCGTCGGCATCCCCACGTCGCTTATATATGCAACGTCCGGCTTCATGAGGTTGGTCGCCAACCACCTGGAGGCCCAGGCGCGTTGCCTGTTTTGCCTCGAAGGGGATCGTGTAGTAGCGGTCCTTCCGTACTTGGTAAAGGAAGGGCACCTCGGCAAGGTCTACAACTCGCTTGCTTACTACGGCAGCAATGGCGGCGTGATTCAGAACGAGCGCAACGATGACGTCGCAGGTGCGCTGGTTGAGTTCTATTATCGGTTAGCCGAGCGCGAGGGCGCGGTTTCCGCCACGTTGATCTCGAACCCGCTGGAGCCGTGTGCCGTCTATGAGCGTCACAGCAAATACGATTGCCGCGATGAGCGCATCGGGCAGATCACCCATCTTCCGGCACTGGCGAACATCGATGAACTGATGAGCCGTTTCAGTGACCCGCGGCCGCGCAACATTCGCAAGGCAATCAAGGAAGGTGTCACCATCCGCGAAGGCCGCAGCCAGGCGGATGTGGACTTCCTGTTCACTACCCACGTCGAGAACATCACGGCGATTGGCGGGCTGAGCAAGCAGCGTTCGTTCTTCGATGCCATTCCGGCGTTTGTCGATGCACAGAACTGGAAGATCTTCGTTGCAGAAAAAGACGGCCAGCCCGTCGCGGCATTGCTGTTGTTCTACCACAACCGTACCGTCGAGTACTTTACGCCGGTGATCGTCGAGTCGGCACGCAGCACGCAGGCGCTTGCCTTGATCGTGTACACGGCGATGCAGGATGCCATTTCTAATGGCTTTGCAAACTGGAACTGGGGCGGCACCTGGCTTTCCCAGGGAGGGGTGTACGACTTCAAGAAGAAGTGGGGCACATCTGATTACCCATATTATTACTACACCCGGCTCTTTGAAGCGTCGTTGAAAATGCGCTCCCGAGAGGAGCTTCTAGAGGGCTATCAAGGCTTTTTCCTTCTTCCATTTTCCGAGCTGGAGGCGTGATGAAATCGAAAAAATTGGTGATTGTAGGCACCGGGCTTTTTGCAGAGTTGGCCGGCGATTACTTCAATGAGTTCTCCGACTATCAGGTTGTTGCCTACGCCTGCCACCGTCAGTACAAGGACGCCGAAGCGATTTACGGGATGCCGCTGGTCGCCGTTGAGGATCTGCCCATCCTTTACCCTGCGGCTGAGGTCGAGTTATTCGTGGCCATTGGCTACGCGAAAATGAACCATATGCGTCGACGGGTGTATGAAGAGGTGCTCGCGGCGGGCTACCACTGTGCAACGTTCGTGCACCCCAGCGTCAAGGTCTGGAGTTCCAATACCTTGGGCGACAATGTCTTCATATTTGAAGACAATACCCTGCAGCCCTACGTCTCCATCGGCAGCAACACCATGCTTTGGAGTGGGAACCACATCGGTCACCACAGCAAGATCGGGCACCATAACTTCATCAGTTCCCATGTTGTGATTTCCGGCTCCTGCGTGATCGGCGATCACGTGTTCATTGGGGTGAATGCGACGCTCAGAGACAGCCTCACAATTGCCGACGAAACATTGATCGGCGCCGGCGCCTTGTTGATGAAGAACACGAAGCCCAAAGAGGTCTACATAGAAGAAAGAACACGCGCCCACAAAATGAACTCTGAGGAAATTGGTTTCTGATGGCCGTTGATTCGCAACTTAAAAAAATTGAAGCGATGTATTCCGATAACCTACGCAAGATGGGTGATGATTCGCGTTCGGTAGGTTGGAACACGGAAGCGTGCCAGAAACTGCGCTTCTCCAAATTGGCGGCGGTACTCAATGCGGCAGGAGAGCCGTTCTCCATCAATGACCTGGGCTGTGGCTACGGGTCCATTCTGGATTTTCTGGAAAAGGACTTGGGCTGCGAAGTGTCCTGCTACCACGGCTATGACATCAGTCAGGAAATGCTCGATGCCGCAGCCAAGCGTCTTTCAGGCTATTCCGCCGACAAGATCGACCTGCGTCTCGCCAAGGAAGTGACCAGCGTGGCGGACTACTCATTCGTTTCAGGGACCTACAATGTTCGCTTCGATGCTTCCTATGAAGCGTGGGAAGCGTACATCAAGGAAAGCCTCCACGCGCTCGACAAGCACAGTACGAAAGGCTTCGCCTTCAACTTGCTGACGTCCTATGTCGACTGGGAAGAACCGCACTTGTTCTACGGTAATTCCGTTGAGTGGTTTGATTACTGCAAGAAGCACTTCTCGCGCAAAGTGGCTCTACTGCACGATTACGAGCTGTGGGAATGGACCATTGTGGTGAAAAAATAATGTGGGAGAAGATCTTTTTCTATCACCTACCTTCAGATTTGCCAGCGTCGGCGGTGTCACATGCTCAGCTACCTACAGTGTTATGCTTTGATGACTTCATCAGGGTTTTTTTTGCAGTCCGTGACGAGCGTCAGTATTCCAGCATCTACTCCGTGGATCTTGCGCTAGAAGGCGCTGAAGTACGAGTGCTCAGCAAAGCACCTACGCTTTGCTTGGCGCCGGGTGACATTGGTCAATTCGACGAGCATGGTGTATTTCCAGCGTCGATCATAGCTATTGATGGACGTTATCATCTTTATTTTATAGGTTGGAACAAAGGTGCGACACCGCCGTTATTTTACGCGGCGATTGGTCTGGCTTTAAGTGATGATGGTCTGAATTTTAAACGTTTTTCGGTTGCTCCAATTATGGGGCGTAGCGAATACGACCCATGTCTAGTGACCTCGCCACATGTATATCGCGATGGTGAATCTTACAGGATGACCTATGTTTCAGGTGTCAGGTGGACTCGTGAGTCTTATGGATTGCAGTCTCATTACCACATTAAGCATGCGTTATCTTCAAACGGCATAGATTGGTTGCGTGAGGGCAGAGTTGCCATCGATTTTTCGCCAGGCGAAACTAATATCGCTCGCTCGTCTGTTATTAAAAATAAAGAAGATTCATATGACATGTGGTTTTCATATGTAAATCAAAAGGTTGGAAAGTACCGGATTGGCTATGCATCATCTTTGGATGGGTGGAACTGGAAAAGAAACGACCGTTTAGCAGGAATTGATGTAGATCTTGAAGCTTGTAAGGAGATGATCTGTTACCCGTGCGTTTTCGACTTTCGTGATGATCGATATATGCTTTTCAATGGGGATGCCTTTGGTCGAGATGGCTTTGGTATAGCGCGACTTAACTAATTCTTACTGGCTGAATTCAAGCAGAGTTTTTTGCTGTCAGTATAGTGTTCTTGGCTTGATTAGGCTTTGGCTGGAGGGTTTATGATATCGGCCGATAACAAGGCATTGAACGATTCACCTGCGGATGAGGATTTTACCGAAGCGCATTACAGCGCTCTGCTAGAAATTGCAAAAAAGAATTATATATTCTCAACCTATGATTCGGTTCCTTGGGATAAAAATTTTTTGCTGTGGCGCCATGACCTTGACTTCTCCCTCAATAGAGCTTTGGCATTGGCGAGAATAGAGCATGATTGTGGGGTTAAGGCCACTTACTTTATAAACTTTCATTCCGAGTTCTACAATCCGCTTGAGCTTGGCCAGTTTCAGATCATTAAGAGTATTCTAGCGCTTGGGCATCATCTTGGTGTGCACTTTGACGGGACGTTCCATGATGTTAGTAGTGAAGAAGATTTAGATAGTCTAGTTGGTCAAGAAGCTGACTTGATTCGTAATAATTTTGGGGTGGAGCCTACGGCATTTAGTTTTCATAACCCTGTTTCGGCACATCTAAATTGTGAAGCTGACATTTATGGTGGGCTTGTTAACTGCTATTCGTCTCGGTTCAAGCGTGAGGTTCCCTACTGCTCTGACTCGAACGGGTATTGGAGATTTCGGCGATTGCACGATGTATTAAGCGACGCTTCAGACCGTTGCCTGCAGGTGCTCACTCATCCTGGTTGGTGGCAGAAGAAATCGATGGCTCCACGGGAACGGATATTCAGAAGTATATTTGGCCGGGCGCGCGCACTCATGTGTTCTTATGATGAGGGTATGCGCGCGCATGCGCGAATTAATCACATTGGAGCATCATCTGCCATCTGCTTTATTGAAAAAATTGCTCCCGAGGAGTTTGAACTTATTGATTTTATGTGGAATAAACAGCGTTTTGATGCTCTTTTTTTTCATCTCATGAATATTCACGAGCAGCAAGCAAAAAGGCTGTGTGAGGACTACTTATCGACAGTGTACGAAGTATCGGTAGATCAAGTGCGCCTTGCGTTTTCGGCGCGCCCATTATTCACAGTCCCGGAGTTGTTTGAGTATATTTTTGGTCGTGGTTTGCATGAGGTCCTTGAGTGCTCAAGAGAGCACTATGGTTTGCTCTTGAGTGCTCGGGACCTGCGGGTTGGTGGGCGGCTAAATGCCTTAGGCGAAAGTTACGAAGGGTATTGTACGGTTGTCGCAAGTTTAATGCAGCGACTTTCATCCTGGGGGCAAATGCAACGTATTGGTTCTGGTTTCGGTAAATATCAGGAGTCGACCTCAATGCCGCTGCAAATTCTGCCCGGGTGGGCTCAGTGGGTAGAGCGTTTCGGGGTTAGATGATTATTGAGTGTGTGGGGTAGCATAATTGAACTTTGCACGAGTCAATGTACGAAGTCTGAACTTGCTTGCTGGCGCTTCATTGCAAGGATGCGGTGAGGGTTGGATCTCAAGCGTGTCGACAATTCAAGATGCAGGCCCCGAGTCGTTGGTGTGGATCAATCCAGCGCGTAAAGACCAGCATGAACTACTGCAGGAAACTCGCTCCAATTGCGTTGTCGTAAGTGCGTTTGAGGCCTACCAGCCGCGCGAAGATCAACTTTTAATTCGTTGTGAGGAACCGAGATTCTTATACGCGAGGTTGCTAAGTGAACTGACTCAAGACTCATTAGTTTCAGGAGTTCATCCTACCGCTATTGTTGATGAGCGTGCGGTTGTCGGTAAAGGTGTTTCTATAGGTGCTTATACTGTAGTCGACGAGTGTGCCATAGGAGACGGTGCCAGGATTGGAAGTCATTGTCGTATTAAAAACGGGACAGTTATTGGTAAAAGAGTAAGCATTGCTGATGGCGTAATTGTTGGCGGTGACGGTTTTGGTTTCGTGAAGCAAAAATGTGGTGAGCCGTTTAGGTTTCCTCATGTTGGTAGCGTAATTATTGAAGATGATGTGGAGATAGGGTCCAATACTTGCATTGATAGGGGGACATTGGGTAGTACAATTATTAGGTTTTTTGCAAAAATCGATAATCTTGTCCACATTGCTCATAATGTTGAAGTAGGGGCGCGAACGATGATTGCAGCTAATGCAATGATTGGGGGGAGTGCAGTTTTAGGTGAGGATGTGTGGATTGCTCCAAGTGTAACGGTTCGCGATGGTCTGTCGATTGGTGATAAGTCGTTCATTGGTCTTGGTGCCGTGCTGACTAAGAATGTTCCTGTTGGTGAGGTGTGGGCTGGAAATCCCGCGAAATTTCTTCGCCGTTGTTGAGTCGCATGTTCCAGAGTTAAAGGTTTATGAGAAAAAAAAGAGTTTTTCTGGGGCCATGTGAAATAGCCGGTTATTATGCGAATTTGGCAAAAGGGTTTTCAGAGCTTGGGGTGTCGTGTGACTACATAACGTATGCGCATCACCCGTTCAATTATGGTGGCGAAAAGCCTATGCCGCGATTGCTCCGTTGGTCAGCATACCTGGACGGATTTCGTGTCGGAGCCAAAAGTTTATATTTGGTTAGGGCTGCTCTTGTCTTGCTGGGAATGCTTGTAAAAGGGCTGTGGGTAGCTCTCGCAATTGCTAAATATGATGTATTTATTTTTGGCTTTGGCCAAAGTTTGACTACTGGCAATCGTGATCTGTGGTTGCTTCGCCGTTTGGGTAAAGTCGTAATTTCAAATCTCGCTCACGGATCAGAGGCACGATCTGTTTTCACTGATGGTGCATATCTCAGGCACGACGGTAGCGTATCCTTGAGCGTGGAGCAGCTCGTGCGCTTGCAGAAAGAGAAGGCTGCCCTTTATAGAAAATTTGAAAGATACTCAACATATGTAGTAGGTGCGGCAGCATCGAGTGCTCATTTCTCAAATAATAAATTCATCAATACTCTTGCTTTGGGTATCCCATTTACTGCTTCCGAAAGAGCAATTGGTTCTTTGGCGGCGGAAAAGAGGTCATTTGAACCGTCAGATCATGTTCGTATTTTGCACTGCCCTAGCCATCCTGCTGCTAAAGGCACTCCTCAAATTAAACAAGCGATTTCCAATCTGATAGCCAAGGGACACAAGATTGAGTTTGTGCTTGTCCATGGGCGTGCGCACTCCGAGGTTTTGGACGAAATCCAGAAGTGTGATTTCGTAGTGGATCAACTCTATTCAGATGGGCCTCTCGCTGGTTTCGCCACTGAGGCGGCTTGGTTTGGAAAGCCCGCTATTGTGGGCGGTTACTCTCTGGACACCATCAGAAAATTAGCCCCCTCGGGAATGTGTCCTGTCTCAAAAATATGTGCACCTGATGATATTCAAGTTGCGATTGAGGAATTAATCGTAGACCGTGCGGAGCGTCTACGTTTAGGTCGTGAAGCGCAGCGTTTTGTTAGAGAGATGTGGAATTGCGCAGAGGTTGCTCACCGCTATAACCGACTCATGGATCAAGACGTGCCAGTAAGCTGGTGGTTGCATCCTGATAGTATATTGTTGCTTGAGGGCTCCGGTCAGTCTCTATTGCGCACAAAGGAGAATATCCGTCAGATGGTTAATTTCTATGGGGTCGCCTCTTTGCAACTTTCGCATCGGCCTGATTTGGAGGCTGCATTTCTCAAGCTCGCTGACATAGAAGTAAGAGGCCTATGATTCGAGCGTTTCTCAAGGACAGCGTAATTTACGCGATCCCGGCGCTTGTTACCCGAGGTATATCAATTTTCTTGGTGCCGCTCTATACGCGGGTGTTGACCGCCAGTGATTATGGCTCGTTCGACTTGCTAATGATCTTCTCGAACGTCGCTTTGCTTGTGGTTGCTATGGAGATTTCCCAAGGTGTAGCTAGGTTCTACTCAACTTCAGAGTGCGGTGCAACTAGGGTCCGGTATGTATCGAGCGCGTTTTGGTTTACGCTCTGCTGTTACTTTCTGTTTTCCATTGTGTTGTTTAAGTTTGCTGAGCCCCTTTCAAGATTTTTTATGGGGCAAGCTGGGCTTGTGTGTGAGTTTTATGTTGGTGTTATATATATCGTCCTAAATGCTTTTTTCAGTTTTTTGCAAAATCAGTTTCGTTGGGAGTTGAGGGCGCGAGATTACGCTGTAGCAAGCTTCATCTTTAGTTTGATGTCTGCGGCGGGGGCAGTATTCTTCGCGTACTATCTTCGCTGGGGGTTGTTGGGGTTGTTGACCGGGCTATCGATAGGTGCAGCTTTAGGGGTTGCTTATGGTGTGATCAATCTGCGTCATAGCTTACGCTTCCAGTTTGACTGGGCGTTGTTGCGTGAAATGCTTGCCTTTTCATTGCCGTTGGTTCCGGCCAGTCTCTTGGTTGTTGCAGGTATTTATATTGATAGGATCATGATCAGTAATTTAATGACTATTGAAGACGTTGGTCTTTTTGGTGTCGGGGCCAGATTGGCGGGTATAGTGGGGCTGTTGGTGGTTGGATTTCAGGGAGCCTTGACCCCGCTCATTTATGCCCATTACCGAGAGGCCAAGACTCCTGACAATTTGGCAGCCATCTTTCGATATTTTGTCGCCATAGCCTTGCTCGTATGCGTCAGCGTTTCCCTATTCGCGAGAGATATCTTGGTGCTGTTGACTACGCCTGAATACTATAAGGCAGAAACGGTGGTTGCCTTTCTTGCGCCTGCTATGTTGCTGGCGCAAATGTATATATTTGCGCCGGGTATCGGGATTGCTAAAAAGACGCATTGGATCATTTGGATAAACTTGCTTGGTGTTGCTGTGGGGGTGGTGCTTAATTATTTGTTAATTCCGGTGCTTGGTATAGAGGGGGCTGCTTTCTCGACTTTGGCTTGCAATTTTATTGTTTTTGTATTTTATGTGTGTGTTAGTCAAAGACTTTACTATGTCCCCCATCGTTGGTGTCGGTTGATTGTTGCGTCGTTTTTGTCATTCCTTGTTGTGTTTGGTGTGACATTCTTAGAGTTGATAGGTTGGGTTGGTTGGGTTGTTAACTGTGCAGTTGTTTTAGCGTTGGCTTTATTTTTCGTTGCTCTGGATCTTGTTTCCTTACATGATCTTTGTTTGGCGAGGAGGATGTTGCTCCGCATTTGGAAGCGTGTTGGTGGTGTCTAGTGAGATTTTTGCTGACATATTTATAAGATGTGTTCCTGTAATGCGGGGGGCTGTCGCTGCGGAATGCTTGCATTGGGCGGAAATGGAATGTTGATGGGCGATCTGGTCGTTCGGGCGAAAGTCGTTGCTTTCTAAATTGCGGGCAGCTTAAGCCAGCAAAGTTATATGCTGATTCGGATCATTCCAAAAGATACTTAATTTTATGGCAGGTGGCTATGCAGCGAGTTTTGTTGCTGAGTTTCTCAACCTTAGTTAGCGATCCTAGGGTGCGTCGGCACGCTCTGGCACTGGCAGACAGTTACTATGTGGTGACTGCAGGCTACGGTGAGGCGCCGGGCTACGGTAATGAGCACATTCAGATTCCGAGGCCTACTCCGACCTGTTATTTTAAGAAATTTCTCAAGGCTGTATTTCTCCTGTTGCGTGTCTACTCACCGGTTTATTGGTTAGATGATGATAAGCGTGCAGCTCTAAAATTGTTGAAAAGCTTGGAGGCGTTTGATCTTGTGATTGCCAATGACGCCCCCTCTCTGCCTGTCGCGTTTTTTTCAGCAGGAACTAGTGTGCCTGTGGTTGCGGACATGCACGAATTTGCGCCGGGCGAGCAGCTTCCCGGCTGGAAATGGAACCTGTTCTGGAAAGGCTATCCGCAGTACCTGTGCCGTCGGTTCCTGCCTCGAGCCAACCATGTGCTGACGGTATGTGACTCGATCGCTGAGCTCTATCGCCAAGAATTCCTTGTGACTTTGCCTGGCGTTTTGATGAATTGTCCTTCCTATCTAGAGGCAGTTCCTAAGGAGGTTGGGGAAAAGATTCGTCTGATTCACCATGGCGCTGGCTGCCCTAGCCGCAAGTTGGAGCTTATGGCGGAGGCTGCATTGCTGCTCGATGAGCGTTTCGAGTTCGATTTTATGCTGGTCGAGTCAGACAGCGCTTATTGTAGTTGGTTGAAAGAAACCTATGAGGGTCAGCGCATTCGCTTTCGAGAGCCTGTGCCGATGCCGTTGATTTCTGAAGTCCTCAATCGTGACTATGACATTGGCGTATTCCTGCTGGAGCCTGAGGCGATCAGCTACAAATATGCACTACCGAATAAACTTTTCGAGTTTATGCAGGCACGGCTGGCGGTCGTTGTTTCACCCAATCATGAAATGGCTCGTTTGGTGCGCTCGACTAGCGTTGGTGTTGTGTCCGAAGACTTTTCTTCGGCATCGCTGGCCCGCGCAATCAATGCGTTGGACGAAGCAACAATCATGTCGATGAAGCGAGCTTCCGCAGTGGCTGCGCAACGCTATTGCGCCGAGACGGTGTATTCCGATTTCAAGCGTCTGGCTGACGCTTTTACGAGATAAGTTTGCATGTGTGGAATTTTAGGTGGTGCCTGGTTTAACGGCGCCTCGGTGCCCGTAAGTAAAGTGGATGAGGCGCTGCATACACTGCGTTATCGCGGCCCTAACGATCACGGGCGAGAGCTTTATAACTGTGCTGGGGCGAATGTTGCGCTGGGTCATACGCGCCTCTCGATCATTGATCTGTCGTCTGGCGGCCATCAGCCCATGACCACGGAAGACCAGTCACTGTCGATCGTTTTCAACGGTGAGATCTATAACTACCGAGAGCTTCGCACCGAGTTGCAAGCTGCGGGCCTGACTTTCAAATCGGACTCTGATACCGAGGTGCTACTTGCGGCCTGGCGTACCTGGGGTGCTGCGTGCCTAGATAGGCTGGTGGGTATGTTCGCCTTCGTGGTTCTTGACCGTAATGCCGGTACGCTCACTTGCGTGCGCGACCCGTTCGGTATCAAGCCGTTCTTCTATGCGCAGGAACAGGGGCGATTTCTTTTTGCGTCGGAGCTCTCGGCGATCAAGGCGTTGAAGCAAGAAAAGGTACAGCTGAACTGGCAACGCTCGTACGACTATCTTGTACATGGCGATTACGACAGTTGTGCAGAGACCTTTTTCGATGGTGTTTCGCATTTGCCGCCAGGTCACATCATGCGTGTGGACCTTAGTGCAGGTAGCCTTGGTGAGCCGGCGTGTTGGTGGCGCCCGACAATCGA
The DNA here is from genome assembly GCF_002786345.1 of Pseudomonas sp. FEMGT703P. Classification (NCBI taxonomy): domain Bacteria; kingdom Pseudomonadati; phylum Pseudomonadota; class Gammaproteobacteria; order Pseudomonadales; family Pseudomonadaceae; genus Pseudomonas; species Pseudomonas sp. FEMGT703P. The sequence goes on from NZ_PGCM01000005.1 coordinate 1,148,987, forward strand.
CGAGCGCCATGACCTTAGCTTTGCCGATGCTGCCGAGAAAGTCCGCGAGGAGTTCCTCTCCAGTATTCGTTTGCATCTGCGTAGTGACGTAGCCATCGGTGCGGCTCTTTCCGGCGGCATTGACTCCTCTGCGGTCGTCTGCGCTATGCGTCATGTCGAGCCTGACTTGCCGATCAATACCTTCAGCTACATCGCGCGTGGCAGTGAGGTCAGTGAGGAAGCCTGGGTCGATCGGGTCAATGAACACGTTGGAGCGGTGCCGCATAAAGTGGTGGTCAGTGCCGAGGAGCTTGCGCGTGATCTTGACGCGATGATCCTTGCACAAGGCGAGCCTTTCGGCAGTACCAGCATCTACGCGCAGTACCGTGTCTTCCAGTTAGCCAAAGAGCAAGGCGTGACTGTGACTCTGGATGGCCAGGGCGCAGATGAGATGCTAGCTGGCTACAACGGCTATCCAGGTCAGCGCCTGCATAGCTTGGTGGAGAAGGGCCAGTTGTCAGAAGCCTGGAGTTTTCTGGAGCAGTGGGCCAAATGGCCTGGTCGTAGCCGGATGGCGGGTGCCAAACGCTGTGTAGCGGAGATGACTCAAGGATCGTTGTATCAGGCACTACGCTCTTTGAATGGTATGGGCTCACTCCCCGCCTGGATTAGGCGTGACCCGCTAGTTGAGGCGGGCGTTTTACAGCAATTTCCGCATCAGCGTGCCGAGGTGACGGCTACGGGACGCAGAGTGATGGCGGAGTTGGGGCTTTCGCTCACTCGGCGCGGTCTGCCTGCGCTGCTGCGCCACGGTGACCGCAACTCGATGCGGTTTTCCGTGGAAAGCCGGGTACCGTTTCTAACTCTGGGTATGGTTAATCTGCTGCTTTCTCTTCCAGAGTCCTATTTGATTTCTCCTCAGGGAGAGACGAAGTCAGTCTTCCGTGCGGCCATGCGCGGTATTGTTCCCGATGACGTACTCGATAGGCGCGACAAGATCGGTTTTGCCACACCTGAGCAGGTCTGGCTCGGCTCGATGCTCGACGTCGTACGCGACTGGTTGCGCCATGACCTACGTCTACCGTTCTTCGATCAGGCTGAGGCCCTACGGGAGTTCGAGCTGATCATGGCCGGCAAGAAGCCGTTCTCGTGGCAGGTGTGGCGCTGGATTAATTTTTGCCGCTGGTACAGCCATTTCATTGCTTGACGTTGAGCGTATAAATTTTGAAGTCCATTTTGATAATTTCGTTTTCGGTCATTCACAGCGACCCACGCGTCATGCGCCAGGTGCGTTTGCTGGAGCATGCTCATCGGGTAACTGTGGCCGGATACGGTCGCGCCCCCGATGCGAATATTGAATTCATTGCACTCGACAAACCGTCGGCCGGGTTGTTGCTAAAGGGGCTCTGGGCTAGCAAGCTGCTTTTGGGCGCTTTTGAAAGTTACTACTGGAGTTTGCCGCAGGTACGGCACGCCCGGCGTTTGTTGGGTGAGCGCTGCTTTGACCTGATCGTCGCCAACGACATCTCGGCACTGCCGCTGGCCCTGGATCTTGCGCAGGGGCACCCGGTGCTAATGGACGCACACGAGTATTCGCCCAGGGAGTTTGACGACAAGCTGCTGTGGAAAGTCTTGTTTGGCCGCTATCACGACTACTTATGCCAGCGCTACCTGTCTAGGGCTGCGGCGATGACTACCGTGTGTCAGGGCATCGCGGACGAGTACGAGCGTGAGTATGGGGTGCCGTGCAAGGTTATTCACAATGCGCCGCTTGATCAGAAGCTGTCGCCCTCTGCGGTCGATGCCGATTGCATACGTCTGATTCACCATGGTTCGGCCATACGCTCTCGCCATCTGGGCGTAATGATCGAGATGATTAAGCACTTGGATGCGCGTTTTACCCTGGATTTCATGCTGGTGGAAACAGATGCCGTCTATATGACGGAATTGCGGGCGGCGGCCCAGTCGGATTCCAGAATTCGCTTCATTGAGCCGGTGGCTATGCAGGATATCTGTGAACGCCTGAACGAGTTCGATGTGGGTGTCTACCTTTTGCCGCCCGTCAACTTCAACCATGAGCACGCACTACCGAACAAGTTCTTCGAGTTCGTCCAGGCGGGTCTGGGCATCGCCATCGGCCCTTCGCCGGAAATGGCCAACCTGTTGCGTAAGCACAGGCTGGGGGTGGTGGCGCAGTCGTTCGAGCCGCAAGCTCTGGCGCAAGTACTGAACGCGCTTAGCGCTGAAGACATAATGGCCTTCAAGCAGGCCGCGCACGTTGCTGCCCATGAACTCAGCTATGCCCACGATGGTGCGTTGCTGTTGTCGACGCTTGAGCGGCTGCTTTGACTTACAGATTCGAGACAAAACAATGAAGATTATCACTGTTGTGGGTGCGCGCCCACAGTTCATCAAGGCTGCCGCGGTCTCGAGGGCATTGTCCGGGCGTCAGGATTGCACCGAGGTCATGATTCACACCGGTCAGCACTTCGACGCCAACATGTCTGACGTGTTTTTCAAAGAGTTGGAAATACCCCGGCCTGCATATCATCTGGGTGTCGGTGGCGGAACTCACGGTCAGAACACCGGGCGCATGATCGAGGCGATCGAGGCGGTGCTGCTGGAGCAGCGGCCTGATGCGGTGCTGGTTTACGGAGACACCGATTCGACGCTGGCCGGGGCGCTTGCGGCAGCCAAGCTTCACGTACCCGTGGTGCATGTGGAAGCGGGGCTTCGTTCATTCAACATGCGCATGCCCGAAGAGATCAACCGGCGCTTGACTGACCATGTCAGCAGCCTGCTGCTGACACCCAACGAACAGGGCATTCGTAACCTGGCCGCCGAAGGCATCTGTGGGGCCCACGTGATGAATGTAGGTGATGTCATGTATGACGCCGCGCTGCACTTCGGGGCGACGGCCGAGCACTCCAGCTCGATTCTCCAGCAGCTGCAGCTGGTACCTTCGACCTACTGGTTAGCGACCATTCACCGCCAGGAGAACACCGATGATCCCGTGCGACTGCAACGGATCTTCGAGGGCCTGGGCAGGGCACCGGTGGCGGTGGTGCTGCCGCTGCACCCCAGAACGCGCCGGCGTATCGCCGACATGGCCATCAACCTGCCGGCCAATGTGCGTATCGTCGAGCCGTTGGGCTATATCGACATGGTGATGCTCGAGAAGCACGCAGCCCTGATCGTCACGGACTCCGGTGGGGTGCAGAAGGAAGCCTACTTTCATCGGGTTCCATGCCTCACCTTGCGCGATGAAACCGAGTGGATGGAATTGCTCGATATGGGCTGGAATCGGCTGGCAGCCCCGATGAGAGAGGATTTCTTCAATGCATTCGACGTCGCCTACAGCAAAGGTGTCGAAGATCGGCAGCCTTATGGCACCGGCCAGGCTTCCTATGCCGTCATCGAGGCGATCCTGACCCTGCGCAGGGGACAGTGAGCGCTGTGCGCATTCTTTACCTGCACCCGGCCGCCGCCTTTGGCGGCGCCTCCAAAAGCCTTATAGAGCTCTTTGCTTGCCTGCGGCGACAGGGTGTTAGCGGTACGGTGGTGACTCCACGCGGCCCTGTGTGTAAGGCCTTCAGCGACGCTGGCATGGACGTCAGGCCGGTGCGCGGTCTTAGCCAGTTTGACAACACCCGCTATGGTTACTATCGCCGGCTGCGTTGGATCATCCTTTTGCGCGAGTTACTGCTGTTGCCGTTTTGCGTGGCGGCGATCTTGCGCCTGCGCCGTGAGCGGTTCGATCTTCTGCATGTGAATGAAATCACTTTGCTGCCACTGGGCATGCTGGCCAAATGGTTGTTGCGCATCCCTATGGTGGTGCATGTACGCTCCTTGCAGCGCAGCCCTGGAAGCGGGTTGCGTACCCGCTTGCTCAATCGTTGGCTTGGCACTTATGCCGATGCTGTCGTGGCGATCGATCATACGGTGAGAAAAACGTTGGATGCCCAGCTTCACGTTTACATCGTGCATAACGGTCTGGGTATCGATATTCCCCCGTTGCGCCGGGACAGCTGTGATCAGGCTGTGGTTAAGGTGGGGTTTCTCGGGGTGCTGATTGCACTCAAGGGTGTCTATGAGTTGGTCGAGGCCATGCGCATTCTTAGGCAGCGTGGTGTGGCGGTTCACTGCCTAATTGCCGGTGAGAATGCGCGACAGCTGTCGGGACTAAAGGCGTGGGTGCTAGGCAAGCTGGGTTTTGCGCGAGATGTGCGAGCAGATCTCGAGGCGCTGATTGCTGAACATGACCTGCAATCGCATGTCAGCATGCTGGGATTCGTCGGGGATGTGCGAACGCTGTACCCTCAGCTAGATGTACTTTGTTTCCCTTCGCACTTGGACGCTGCCGGTCGCCCAGTATTCGAGGCTGCGTTCTATTCAATTCCAAGCGTTGTGGCCGTTCAGGATCCGGTGCCTGATGCGATCATTCATGAAGTAACCGGGCTTGCTGTCCTGCGTCCCGATCCGGTGCTGCTAGCCGATGCGTTGCAGCGCCTGGCCGAGGATCATGCACTGCGCCAGAGGTTGGGCCGTCAGGCGCAGGTGTGGGCCCATGAAAACTTTGCCATCAGCACCAACGCTACCCTGATGTATGGGGTGTATTTGGCCCATGTGTCCTGCGCGCTAGGTAGCGGTGCACAATGACGGATATCGATTGTTTGATCATCGGTGCCGGGGTTGTCGGCCTGGCATGCGCTGTACAGATGTCGCGTGTTGGCAACAGTGTCATGTTGGTCGAACAAGAGCGTGGGATTGGCGAGCACACCTCAAGCCGTAATTCCGAGGTAATTCATGCGGGAATCTATTATCCGCCCGGTTCGTTGAAGGCGCGCCTGTGCGTTGAGGGGCGAGATTTGTTGTATAGCTGGTGCCAGGAGCATGGTGTGAACCATAGGCGCATCGGCAAGCTTCTGGTTGCTGTCACCGATGCAGAGATCCCAGCTCTCGAGGCGATACAGGTCAATGCTCGTCAGTCAGGCGTGTGCAGCCTTGAAATGATCTCGCAGTCGCGCTTGCACGAACTAGAGCCGGCGGTCGCCGGCGTGAAGGCGTTGCTCTCGCCACAGACCGGCATCATCGATAGTCATGGTTATATGGAGTCCTTGCTCGCCGAAGCGCAGCGCTATGGTGCAGACCTTGCGCTTGATACCCGTGTCCATAGCCTGGCGCCGACTGCGCAAGGTTGGCTGGTTGAAGGCATGAGTTGCGGAGAGCGCTTCTTTGTTCACGCCCGTTATGTGATCAATGCAGCAGGTCTATTTGCTAGTCAGCTGGCTGGACGAATCGAGGGGCTTGATGAAACGTATGTACCAGCCACACATTGGTGTCAGGGCCGCTACTTCGGTTATTCCGGCCGTGCGCCCTTCAAGCATCTGGTCTATCCGATGCCGGAGGCCAATACTGCTGGGTTGGGCATCCATGCCACTCTAGATCTTGGAGGGCAGGTACGCTTTGGCCCTGATGTCGCTTGGACCGATGTATTGGATTATCAAGTAGATGACTCTCTTTGCGATTCATTTGCCTACGCGATTGGCAGATATTTTCCCGCGATTGATAAAAATAGGCTGATAGCTGGATACAGTGGCATACGCCCAAAACTTAATGCCTCAGGTCAATCTGCAGTCGACTTCAATATTCAAGGGCCAAAAGTTCACGGTTTGCCAGGTTTGGTCAACCTTTTCGGGATTGAATCGCCAGGACTGACTGCCAGTCTCGCGATTGCCCTGCATGTTTCCCAGCTTCTTGATTAATTCATCTGGTTGTCCATGAGAATTCTCGTCCTTTCACAGTATTTTTGGCCCGAAAGTTTCATCATCAATGACATCGTTCGTACGCTGGACGAGCAGGGGCACGAGGTGGTGGTGGCTACCGGCAAACCTAATTATCCAGATGGAAAGGTTTTTGACGGGTACCGTGCCTTAGGGACACAGCGGGAGCGCTATCTTGATCGCATTGATGTGGTAAGGGTCCCGCTCTGGCCGAGAGGCGGAGGCGGAGCCAGAAATCTAATTCTCAATTATCTATCTTTTGTCATCGCAGGTTTCTTTTGCTTGCCGTCGCTACTGCGCAAGCGAGAGTTTGACGCCATTCTGGTGTTTGCACCTTCTCCTATCCTGCAGGCTATTCCGGCCATCCCTCTAAAGTGGATAAAGCGCGCAAAATTGGCTTTATGGGTGCAAGATCTATGGCCCGACAGTCTTACTGCTACAGGCTTTGTAAAGAACCCTCATGTATTGCGCATGGTTGGTTGGTTAGTAAAAGGAATCTATCGATGTTGCGATAAGCTTTTAGTTCAGTCACATGCTTTTTTCATGCCTGTTGCACGCTATGCTCCGAAAGAAAAAATTTACTACTTCCCCAATTCGATAAGGGGCGAGTGCATTGCTGAAGAATCAACCGCTGTGCCTCGTGAGCTTATTGAGTTACTGAACAATCACTTTTGTGTAGTTTTCGCAGGTAATCTAGGTACGGCGCAGGGACTGGATACCATAGTGCAGGCCGCTATTGAGTTGCGTGGTGACCCCGACCTTCGTTTGGTGCTAGTCGGGAGCGGAAGCCGGCTAGCATGGCTGGAGTCGCAAAAGCGTTCATTGGGGCTGGATAATCTTGTCCTCCCGGGGCGGTTTCCTATACAGGCAATGCCGTACATATTTGAGCGCTCCTCAGCTTTACTCGTGACGCTAAGTGACCGGGATATTTTTTCGCAGACGGTTCCGAGCAAAATTCAAGCATATCTGGCCGCAGGCAAGCCTATTCTCGCTAGCCTCAATGGAGAGGGTGCTCGCGTTGTCATTGAGGCAGGTGCTGGCCTTACGTCGCCAGCGGAGCAGGTTCATGCATTGGTAAAAAATATTCGCGAGTTGCAGTCCATGAACCCGCTACAGCGGAAGCAGATGGGGCGAGCCGGACGAGATTATTTTGACAGAAATTTTGAGATGCGTTCGCAAGTCAAGAGATTGGTTGAGATGTTGCAGTGATAATGATTTATTTTAGAAGTATTCATAATGGTTGTAATGGCTAAGGTGTATCTCAGTGAATGCTAAGAGTTGGATTGTGAAGGGTGTTCCTGTTTATTTGATGTTGGTTATTTATTTTCCGGCAAGTTTTCTTGGTTTGTTTTTGTTGCGCGATCGCAGTGCGGTCGATTTTTTTATATATTAATTTTTTTCTGTTGTTTACTTTTTGAGTTTTGGTTTTTTTCGAAGGTATATGTTTCGTTGTCTAGTAGAGTGAGAGCGGTTTGTGGCGTGTCTCGTCAGAGCTTGACTCTGCTTTCTCTTCTTGCGCTGGTTTTTTATATTGCTACGCTCGCTTATGCTGCGTGGATTGCTGATACGGTACCGCTGTTCATTGCATTGAGGGGTGCGGGGTTGATGGATATTGCGCATTCCAGAAGCCAGTTTCTCGCAGGGCTTGTAGGGTATGAGAGTTTGCTTCGTTATTCTGCCTTCATGTTGGGGCGCTCGGTAATGCCATTGATCTTGGTTGCTGCTTTCATGTTGAAAGCACGCTTCAGATATTGGCTGTTGGTCCTGCTGTTAGTTCTTTCGATGCTCGCTATGGAAAAAGCAGCTCCTATCTTTGTACTACTTCCGCTGGCGTTTTACTATGTGATGGTGTGTCGTTGGAAGGCGGTATTTATGACTGCCTCCATAATGTTGGGGTGTGTTTTGGCGCTGGCATTTTTAGCTGGAGGTGGTAATTCAAGGTCATCAGTTGATAGTGTGTCAGTGGCGGCAACTGATGATTCCTCGCAGGTTTTGATTGTTCCGCCAGGGATGCCAATTCAAGAGGCCATGGGAGATCCCTCTCGCGCATTGCTGCCCTATTATTTGTGTAAGCATTTTAGTGATGAGCAATACCAGTTTGATCCGAATAAGCTGTCAGCTAAATTTACACTTTTACTGAATAGGGTGGGTTGGGTGCCTTATATAACGGCTTATGATTGGTTAGAGTTTCAGCGTATTGTGCTAGAGGACCGGTTAACGCTCGGGCGTTCGATTAGTTTTGTGCATCTGCTCTTTGGTGAGCCGAAGATGCAGCTTGAAAAGATGGTTTACGTTTATGAGTATGGGGCCTCCCCGGGTGGGCAAGGTGCTTCAAATACCGTGTTTTTTGTCGACGCTAAGTTGGCCTTTGGTTGGGTGGGTGTGATTGTTTATTGTCTTGTTTTTACCTTTTTCGCCGCATGTATTTTTACATCGGGCAGTCAGGTGCTTATCGTATCTAGTATAGTTTGCTTTATTATTGCGTCGGTTAGTTCGCTCACTGCGACGCTCCTAAGTGGTGGGTTGTTCATTTATTTTGTGTTGTCACTATTTCTTGGTGAGGATGAGGGTGCTGCACTGCTGTGTAAAGATTTCCCTAAGTGAAGCCAGGAATGGCGGTATCTACATTCAGGACAGCCTTTGGTCAGTTCTTCGGGTTGTTCTTTGGTGCAATTGCCATCAAGCTTTTGGCCGTTATCACTGGGCCGGCCGGGGTTGGTCTATACTCAGTTTTGCGGCAGTTGCAGCAAATGCTCTCATCGATGGCTTCGATAGGTGGTCAGAACGCTGTTGTACAGGGGCTTAGTAGCCAGTTGGGTGCAGCCCGAGTAAGTTTATTTACTTCTACATTGTATATGTTCATGGCAATGAACTTGCTAGTGTGCGGCGTCGTTTTAGCGGGTGCTGATCTTATTGCTGCTTTAGCTCTTGCCGGGAATCATGCATCGGTAGTGCGCTGGTTGGTAATACCTATTACGTTCGGAACGCTGCTGTTTTTTCTCCGCGGAGTATTAACCGCAGACATGCAATATGGGTCTGTTGCATTAATTACCATGCTTACCGGTCTTGGTGCTGCTGTAGCAGCGTCGCCTGCCGGGCTTGCTTTTTCTCATGGCTACCCGGATGTTTTAGTATTGGCTGTTAGCGGAGGAGTTGCGCCCGCCGTGGTGGTCGCATTTATTCATGTGCGACGCCTAGGTTATCTGGTAAGTCTGAGAGTGCTGGCCCCAAGTCTTGTAGATAGAGATGCAGTGAGACGCTTCCTGAGTGTTGCTCTACCATCGCTGCTGTCTTTAATGTTTACGCTGGGTTGCGTGCTGGTTGTTCGTGCTCGAGCTGTTCACCTGTATGGGTTGGAGGGGGCGGGCCAATTTGATGCCGCATGGAGTATCAGTGCCATGTATTTGGCTCTTTTTCTAACGTCTTTGCAGAGTTATTTATTGCCCGAACTTGGCAAGATTGAGGGAGGCGCTGCGTTGCATTCGGCCTTATCAAGGGCCTTCCACTTCGCTTTGATGTTATCTTTACCGCTGGTTGTAGTCTTGGTTGTATTCAAGCCGCTTGTCATAAACTTGCTTTTTAGTAAGGAATTTATGCCTGCCTTGGATGTGCTGAGGTGGGTTCTGCTAGGTGATTTTGTTCGTGTGCTTGGCTGGATAATATCTACCACGTTAATTGCGCGAGCTGATATGAAGGGCTTCGTTTTAGGGGGGGCTCTTTGGAGCATGTTTTTTGTATCGCTCGCTTGGGTTCTGCTGCCTTTAGGAATAGAGTGGGTTGGTATAGCTTACTTGGTTAGTTATATAGTTTATCTGGGTTCATTGAGTCTTCGTTTGTGGCTGGTGCATGGTGCGCGTTTCGAGGCTTTTCGCATAGGGCATTGGCTGGTAGGCTTTTCGATAGTTATTTTAGCTTCATGGCTATGTTGGGATGAGCATAGGTTTTTATCATGGGCAGTGATTATTGTGGTGCCTGCATTATTTTTTAGCGTTTACATTATGCGGTCAGATGAACGTCAATTCGCGCTGCATTTGGTTAATTGTAGTTTGGGATCGCTAAAGCGGTATTTTGGTCGGCGCTGATTGATCGAAGTTGGGGGTATATGATGAAAGTTCTGGTTCTAGGTGTTACCGGCATGTTGGGTAACGCTATTTTTCGTGTGTTTGGTGCAGATTCGTCGTATGAAACATGGGGGACACTACGCAGCCATGCCGCCTTGCGATATTTTCCGCAGAATACCCATGTGCGCCTTTTTAGTGGCTTGGATGTGCTAGACCACGATGCTTTGGTTACTGTTCTTGGAAAAATACGCCCAGATGTGGTGATCAACTGCGTCGGGTTAATCAAGCAACTGGCCGATGCCAAGGATCCGCTCACCGCTCTGCCGATCAATGCCATTCTGCCACACCGTCTGGCGCGTCTCTGCGAGTTGGCCGGTGCGAGGCTCATCCATATCAGTACTGACTGCGTGTTCTCCGGGCGCAAGGGTTTGTACCTGGAGGGCGATCTGTCGGACGCCGAAGACCTCTACGGTAAATCCAAGTACATCGGTGAGCTTCATGACCTGCCGCATGCGATCACTCTGCGCACTTCAATCATTGGTCACGAGCTGGGTTCGAACTACGCTCTGGTGGATTGGTTCCTAGCCCAGGAAGGCGGGGTCAAAGGTTTCACCAAGGCGATTTTCTCTGGACTGCCGACGGTCGAGCTGGCGCGGGTGATGAAGGACTTCGTTGTCCCGCACCCGCAGCTCAATGGCCTGTATCATGTCGCGGCTAAGCCGATCGACAAGTTCCGGCTGCTCAGTCTGGTGGCTACGCAGTATGGCAAGGCTATCGACATCCGGCCGGATGATGCACTGGTAATCGATCGTTCGCTGGACGGTTCGCGGTTCCGCGAAGCGACCGGTTATGTGGCACCCGAGTGGCCGGAGCTGATCCGGCGTATGTACGAGCAGCGCCGGTAATCACTCCGGTTTGCTGGTGAAAAGGAATCCACGCAGCCTCCGGGCTGCGTTCACGTTCTGGAAGGTTATATGTTCGACGACAAGGTATTGATGATCACCGGTGGCACCGGTTCCTTTGGCCATACGGTGTTGCGCCGCTTCCTCGATACCGATGTGCGCGAGATTCGCATCTTCTCCCGCGATGAGAAGAAGCAAGAGGACATGCGCATTGCCTTGGCCAACGACAAGGTCAAGTTCTACATTGGCGATGTGCGTGACTACGACAGCCTCAAGCAGGCTATGGTTGGCGTCGATTACATCTTCCACGCAGCGGCGCTTAAACAGGTGCCTTCCTGCGAGTTCTACCCGATGGAGGCCGTGCGCACCAACGTCAATGGCACAGAGAACGTACTTAATGCTGCCATTGCCAGTGGCGTGAAACGCGTTGTGGTGCTCTCTACTGATAAAGCGGTGTATCCGATCAACGCTATGGGCATCTCCAAGGCTATGTCCGAGAAGTTGATGGTGGCCAAGTCGAGGATGATTCCGGCCGGCAGCACCGTGGTCTGCGCCACCCGCTATGGCAACGTAATGGCATCTCGCGGTTCGGTGATCCCGTTGTTCATCGAGCAGCTACGCAGCGGCGAGCCGCTGACCGTCACCGATCCCAACATGACGCGCTTCCTGATGTCGTTGGAAGACTCGGTCGACCTGGTGCTGCACGCTTTCGAGCATGGTGAGCAGGGTGATCTTTTCGTGCAGAAGGCTCCAGCCTCAACCGTTGGTGATCTGGCTCTGGCGCTCAAAGAGTTGTTCGGTCGTGATAACCCGGTGCGGGTGATCGGCACTCGTCATGGCGAGAAGCTTTACGAGTCGTTGGTTTCACGCGAAGAGATGGCTAAAGCCGAGGACATGGGCCGCTACTACCGTATTCCTGCGGACAACCGCGATCTGAATTACAAGAAGTACTTCGTCGAAGGTGAAGAGAAGATCGCCGAGTTCGATGATTACACCTCGCATAATACCGAGCGCCTGGACATCGAGGGCATCAAGCAACTGCTGCTCAAGCTCGACTACATCAAGGAGCAGCTCGATGCCTAAGGTTATGACCCTGGTAGGGACGCGTCCGGAATTGATCAAAATGAGTCGGGTAATTGCCGAACTCGACCGCCAGGTTAATCACGTGTTGGTGCACTCTGGGCAGAACTACGACTATGAGCTGAACCAAGTCTTCTTCGATGACCTGGAAATCCGTAAGCCTGATCACTTTCTTGGCGCTGCCGGTGAAACTGCTGCACAGACTATTGCAGAGGTAATCGCCAAGGCTGATGCGGTGTTCGAGTTAGAAAAACCTGATGCGTTGTTGCTGTATGGCGATACCAATACTTGTCTTGCGGTCATTGCGGCCAAACGTCGGAAGATTCCCGTGTTTCATATGGAAGCGGGAAATCGTTGTTTTGACCAGCGGGTACCGGAGGAGCTCAATCGCAAGGTGCTCGATCACCTGTCTGACATCAACATGGTGCTCACCGAGCATGCCCGTCGCTATTTGATCGCTGAGGGCATTCGTCCCGAGACCATCATCAAGACCGGTTCGCACATGCATGAAGTGCTGGATTACTACCGGCCGAAGATCGAGGCCTCTGCCGTGCTTGCTCGTGAGGGGCTGGAGGCTGGCAAGTTCTTTATTGTCAGCGCTCATCGTGAGGAGAACGTCGACACTCCAGATAATCTGCGCGATCTGCTTGCCACTCTGCGTGCGCTGGCCGACGAGTATGGTTATCCGCTGATCGTGTCGACGCACCCACGTACCCGTAAGCGTCTGGAGGCACTGGGCGAATCACTGGAGCACCCGCTGATTCGCTTCTCCAAGCCATTCGGTCTTTTGGACTACATCAAGTTGCAGATGAATGCGTTCTGTGTGCTATCCGACAGCGGCACCATTACTGAAGAAGCCTCTTTACTCAACCTGCCGGCAGTGACCCTGCGCAACGCTCACGAGCGTCCAGAAGGCATGGACCAGGGCACTCTGATAATGAGTGGATTAAAGAAGGATTCGGTGTTGTCGGCGGTCAAGGTCATTACGAGTCAGCATCAACCCGGCTCGCGCCGTATTCCGCTGGTTCCTGATTATGAAGGTGGCCCGGTTTCGTTGCAGGTCGTGCGAGTCGTGCTCAGCTACACGGACTATGTAAATCGTACTGTCTGGCACAAGGGCTAAAACTATGCGTGTTTTGCTTACGGGTGCCAGCGGTTTCGTTGGGCGCGCAGTGCAGGCACGCCTGCTAGTCGATGGTGTACATGAATTGCGCTGCGCCATGCGTCAGTTACCGCCTACTTCCCCGGCTAATTATGAAGTTTGCCTGTCTCCAGGGTTGGCCTCGGATGCGGATTGGTCGACGGCATTGGCCAATGTCGATGCTGTTATCCATTGCGCTGCTCGGGTGCATGTGATGAACGAGCAATCGATTGACCCGCTTGCCGAGTTTCGTCAGGTCAACGTTGAGGGTACTCTGCGGCTGGCTCGCCAGGCAGTGGAGGCCGGCTTACGTCGTTTCATCTTCGTCAGCTCGATCAAGGTCAATGGTGAGCAGACCTCGCCGGGGCATGCTTATTGTGCCGATGATGTGCCTGAGGCTGTAGACCCATATGGCATATCCAAATATGAGGCCGAAGAAGGGTTAAGGGTGTTGGCCGCCGAGACAGGGCTGGAGGTGGTTATTGTTCGTCCGCCGCTGATTTATGGTCCGGGCGTGAAGGCAAACTTCCACAGCATGCTGCGTTGGTTGCATCGCGGTATACCACTACCCTTTGGGGCGATCGATAACCATCGTAGTTTTGTGGCGCTGGATAATTTGGTGGACTTACTGGTGTTGTGCCTCACGCATCCGGCAGCAAGTGGGCAGCGTTTTCTTGTGAGCGATGGTGAGGATCTGTCCACTACTGAGTTGTTGCGCCGCTTAAGTCGTGCCTTGGGGCGCCGGCCCAGGTTGGTACCTATCCCTCAGTTATGGATCGAGTATGGCGCGGGGTTATTGGGGCAGCGCGCACTGAGCCAGAGGTTATGTGGCTCGCTACAGGTGAATATAGATAAAACTCGCGAGTGCCTAGGCTGGGTGCCGCCACTTACTGTGGAGCAGGCACTGGCCAAAACAGCTGCACACTTTCTGGAAGACGCCCATTCATGAGTGTTCTGATCTTTAGTTTTTTAGTTGCTGTGTTGTCCTGGATATTGACAGCTTGGTTGCGGCGCTATGCGTTGTCTCGCAGCTTGATGGATGTTCCTAATGCACGCAGTTCCCATAGCCAACCTACGCCGCGGGGCGGTGGGATGGCTATTGTTGCGGCCTTCCTGTTTGCGCTGTGTATAGCGTTCTCCATGGGCATGGGAATTCAAACTGAGTACTTTTATGCATTGAGCGGTGCTGGTGCGCTTATCGCAGTGCTTGGTTTTCTTGATGATCATGGACATATCGCAGCCCGCTGGCGTCTGCTTGGACATTTCACGGCTGCTGCTTGGGTTCTGTTCTGGCTCAATGGTTTGCCACCTGTGCAAATACTTGGCCATATAGTTGATTTGGGGTGGTTCGGTTATTTGTTGGCTTCCCTCTATTTGGTATGGCTGCTCAATCTTTACAACTTTATGGATGGTATTGACGGTATTGCCAGTGTAGAGGCGATTAGTGTTTGCCTTGGTGGCGCGTTGATGTACGGCTTTCTCGGGTATTCGAATATGTTGCTCTTGCCGTTGTTGTTGGCTGCGGCGGTTGCGGGTTTTTTGTTTTGGAACTTTCCTCCCGCGCGTATTTTTATGGGGGATGCAGGCAGTGGTTTCCTCGGCGTCGTATTGGGCATTCTCTCTCTGCAAGCCGCTTGGACCGGCGCATCATTACTTTGGGGGTGGTTGATTCTGCTGGGTGTCTTTATTGTCGATGCAACCTTTACTCTTTTCCGGCGGTTGTTGCGTGGAGATAAGGTTTATGAAGCCCACCGCAGCCATGCCTATCAATACGCCTCACGTCACTTTAGCCGTCACTTGCCGGTGACTTTGGCCGTCGTTGCAATCAATTTTTTCTGGTTATTACCAATCGCACTTTGGGTCGCCTTCGGTGGTGACGGTTTGTGTGCGCTGTTGCTGGCCTATACACCGCTACTGATATTGGCTGTGAGGTTTCGAGCTGGAGCGCTGGAGCAAGTATGAGCCCATTACGTACATCGATGATTTCGCTCATTTCGGAGTCGGTGTCAATTTGGCCAGGGCGGGCAGGTGGGTGCTTCGGCATGGCTGCAGGCCGGTTGTAGTGCAAGCTATGGTGTTAGCGTTGCATCAGGTGATGTGGTTGCCCCGGGCACCGTATTGCAAGCCAGATATTGAGGAATAAATATGATTCGCCAGCGGATAGACGCTCTACGTCAGGGACTCTTGCAGTTACCGCGTCGACAAAAGCGGTTTTTGCAAGTGGTGACTGACGTCGCTCTGATCTGGTTGGCGCTATGGCTTTCATTTGCTCTGCGCCTAGGAGAACTGGATGCAGCCCAACCATTTGACGGTCATGGTTGGCTATTTCTCCTAGCGCCGATTATCGCTTTGCCGATCTTTATTCGTTTAGGTATGTATCGGGCGGTGATGCGCTATGTGGGTAATGATGCGCTGATTACAATTGCCAAGGCCGTTACGTTGTCGGTCTTGGTGCTGGCTTTGGCGGTCTACTGGTATCGCGGGCCTACGGCTCTGGTACCACGCTCGATGGTATTCAATTACTGGTGGTTGAGCCTTTTACTTTTAGGCGGTTTACGCCTTGCCATGCGCCAGTATTTTGTAGGTAATTGGTTCGAGTTAAATCCAGAGCGAACAGCTGCAGTAGCTCCGCTTCTGCCTAGAGTTGCGGTTTACGGTGCAGGTTCAGCGGGTAATCAATTGGTCGCGGCTTTGCGTATGGGACGTGCCATGCGACCTGTAGCATTTATTGATGATGATCCAGGTATCGCCAATCGCACCATCGCAGGATTGCGCGTGTACACCCCTAAACACATCTCGCAAATGATAGATGAGACCGGGGCTGATGAGATTCTCTTGGCGATGCCTTCAACTTCACGTGGGCGCCGCCGGCAGATCCTTGAAACGCTGGAAGCATTTCCCCTGCACGTACGCAGTATTCCTGGCTTTATGGACCTGGCCAGCGGCCGGGTGAAGGTTGAGGATGTGCAGGAAGTCGACATTGCCGATCTGCTTGGCCGTGATGCGGTACCGCCTCAACAGGCTTTGTTTGAGCGCTGTATTCGTAATCAAGTGGTGATGGTTACAGGGGCTGGAGGCTCTATCGGTTCTGAGCTGTGTAGGCAGATTTTACTTAATGGCCCTGCAACTCTTCTGCTGTTCGAGCACAGCGAATTCAATCTATACAGCATTCACAGTGAGCTGGACGCGAGGATCAAGCGTGAGTCGTTACCGCTGCGTTTGGTGCCGATTCTGGGCTCAATTCGTAATGCCTCGCGTCTGGCTGATGTGATGTGCACCTGGAAGGTCAATACGGTTTATCACGCAGCAGCTTACAAGCATGTGCCGATGGTGGAACACAATATTGCCGAGGGTGTGCTGAACAACCTGATTGGGACGCTCAATACTGCGCAAGCGGCGGTCAAAGCCGGGGCAACAAACTTCGTGCTGATTTCCACTGACAAGGCGGTGCGTCCGACTAATGTCATGGGTAGCACAAAGCGGTTGGCTGAGATGGTGCTACAGGCACTCAGTCGCGAGTGTGCCCCTGTGTTGTTCGCTGATGGTGAGGCCGTACATCAGCTCAATAAGACGCGCTTTACCATGGTGCGCTTCGGTAATGTTTTAGGCTCTTCTGGTTCAGTCATTCCGCTATTCCATGAGCAGATCCGCAAGGGTGGGCCGGTCACGGTTACTCACCCGAACATAACGCGTTACTTTATGACTATCCCCGAAGCTGCGCAGCTGGTCATTCAAGCGGGATCCATGGGAGAGGGTGGCGATGTGTTCGTCCTGGATATGGGCGAATCTGTGAAAATTGCTGTGCTGGCCGAGAAGATGATCCACCTTAGCGGCTTGAGTGTGCGGAGTGATAAAGCACCACATGGTGATATTGCTATTGAGTTCACTGGATTACGCCCGGGAGAGAAACTCTACGAAGAGTTATTGATTGGCGATAACGTCAGCCCGACAGAGCACCCAATGATCATGCGGGCAAACGAAGAGCATCTACCTTGGGAGCAGTTAAAGGTTCGCTTGGGCGAGTTGCTGGATGCGGTTGAACATGATGACTATGAGCGTGTTCGGCAACTGCTCCGTGAGACAGTAAGCGGTTACAAGCCCGAAGGTGAGATAGTCGACTGGATACATATGAAGCGTAGGCAGGAACCGTAAGCTCCGGTTGACCTAGGCTTGGGCACAGGTTTCGATTGATTGGCTTCGTGATTCATTCAGTTATTTGACAAGTGCATGGCAGCAGCTAGTTTTCAGTGCGTGGAGAGGGAAGTCCCACGTTCTGACAAAACTAACGAAAGGATGCACTACATGCTAAAAGTCAAACTGTCGTCTCTGTTGTTTGCTGTTCTTGCCTCCATGTCTTTGGCGGTTTACGCCGCTGAAACGCAGACCCAACCAGCACCTGTTGTTCAATCAGCTGAAGTGGCCCCGGTCGGGAAAATTAATCTCAATACTGCTGATGCAGCCACCCTACAGCGTGAGCTGTTGGGTATTGGTGAGGTCAAGGCACAGGAAATTGTGGCTTACCGTGATGAGCACGGCGACTTTGCTTCGGTTGATGAGTTGTTGGAGGTCAAGGGTATTGGCGAGGCAACGCTGGAAAAGAATCGCGATAAGTTGAGTATTAACTAACGCGTTCAGTAGTTTGAATTAAGGCCGGTTATTGACCGGCCTTTTTGCTTTCTGGCGATCAGGTTTTTAATACTGTTTGCGTGTTATGTGGAAACAATGGGGCTGAGGATTAACAGCGAGGCGCTTTATGGTTTGGTTGGCAGTGGCGGCAGATGCGGTAGTTGTCTTTCATCTGCTGTTTATTCTGTTTGCGGTGTTGGGCGGCTTGCTGGTGTGGCGTTGGCACGGATTGGTTTGGTTGCATGTGCCAGCAGCATTATGGGGTGTGTTGGTGGAGTTGATGCATTGGCCCTGTCCGCTGACGCCGCTAGAACAAAGCCTGCGTCTGGCTGCAGGGCAGGCGGGGTACAGCGGTGGTTTTGTTGAGCACTATTTGCTGCCGATCATCTACCCGGCTGGGCTGACGCCGCAGATTCAGATTTGCTTGGGGGTGTTTGTTCTGCTGCTCAATGCGCTGATTTATGGCGTGCTGCTGTGGCAGCGCTGGCAGCGGCCGTGAGTTGAGCTTAGGCCGCCTTATTCAGATGGATGATGGTATGCAGGCAAGATAATTTCCCCGGCTACACTGGCCCCATCAATCACAGCATCACAAGGCAGTTTTCCTATGCAAAATCGCATGATGATCACCGGCGCGGGTTCGGGTTTGGGGCGTGAGATGGCCCTGCGTTGGGCGCGTGAGGGCTGGCAGTTGGCACTTTCGGATGTCAACGAGCCGGGCCTGGCGGAAACCCTGCAGATGGTTCGTGAAGCGGGTGGCGATGGCTTTACCCAGCGTTGTGATGTACGTGATTACAGCCAGCTGACTGCGTTTGCCCAGGCCTGTGAGGAGAAGCTCGGCGGCATCGATGTGATTGTCAACAACGCCGGTGTGGCCTCTGGCGGGTTCTTTAGCGAGTTGTCGCTTGAAGATTGGGACTGGCAGATTGCGATCAACCTGATGGGTGTGGTCAAGGGGTGTAAGGCCTTCCTGCCGTTACTGGAAAAGAGCAAAGGCAAAATCGTCAATATTGCCTCCATGGCAGCCTTGATGCAGGGCCCTGCCATGAGTAACTACAACGTGGCCAAGGCCGGAGTTGTAGCACTGTCGGAAAGCTTGTTGATCGAGCTGAAGTTGCATGAAGTCAGCGTGCATGTGGTGTGCCCTTCGTTCTTCCAGACCAACCTGCTGGATTCCTTCCGCGGTCCTACGCCAGCGATGAAAGCGCAGGTGGGCAAGCTGCTGGAAAGCTCACCGATCAGTGCGGCCGATATTGCCGATTACATCTACCAGGAAATCGGCAAAGGTGAGTTCATGATTCTGCCTCACGAACAGGGCCGTATGGCTTGGGCGTTGAAGCAGAAGAACCCGCAGTTGCTCTATAACGAAATGACTGCCATGGCCGATAAGATGCGTGCACCGCGCACCAAGTAATCTGACCTGTAGCGCTCTAATTACTGATTTTTTGGTCAACTTTATCCCGCTTAGGGCTTGTCTGGTGTGTACTTGCGCTCTAAGGTTTGCGGCCATGTCGGCATGGCCGCGAAACTGATGGATTTACTGTGAAACCTTTTCCGCGGGCCCTGCTGTTGCTGGGCCTGATCCTGGCTGCAATCAATTTGCGGCCCGGTATCACTTCCCTGGCACCGCTGATTGAGCGGATTGCTGAAGAACTGGCCTTGAGCCGCAGCCTGATCAGCCTTACTACTGCGCTTCCCGTGTTATGCATGGGTTTGCTCGCGCCTTTTGCGCCGCGTCTGGCGATGCGCCTGGGGCTCGAACGTACCATTGCTCTGTGTCTGGCGGTTATTGCTGTGGCGCTGTTGCTGCGTGCGGTAGGGCATGCCAGCGCAATTCTGATTGGCAGTGCGGTGCTGCTGGGCGCAGCCATCGCTGTTGCGGGGCCTTTGTTATCGGGGTTCATCAAGCGCCACTTCGCTGGGCGGATGGGCAGCGTGGTGGGCTGGTATTCGCTGAGCATGGCGATTGGCGGTGCGGGCGGTGCAGTACTGACGATCCCGGCTACCCAGTGGTTGGCGAACGACTGGACCTATGGCCTGGCCATCTGGGCGCTACCGGCGGTCGTCGGTTTGCTGCTGTGGCTGTGCCTGCCTAACCGCGTCGAAGCTGAAAGCGAAGAGGGTGGCACCGGATTGCCTTGGCGGCAGCCACGGGCCTGGTTGATCAGTGCATTTTTTGCCATCCAAGCCGGCTTGTTTTATGCCCTCGCCACCTGGGCCGTAGCGCGTTACAACGAAGCCGGGTTGAGCCTGATGCACAGCAATAGTCTGTTCAGTGTGTCGATGCTGATGGGACTGCCCAGCTCATTTCTGCTGCCCTGGTTGGCGCAGCGTTTCAAGAACCGTTACCTGCTGCTGGTCGGCTGCGGACTGTTGTCGTCCATCAGCTTGGCGATGATTACCTTCCAACCGACCGTGATGCCTGAACTTTGGGCGGTGACCATCGGCTTTGGCTTGGGCGGCTCGTTTGCTTTGTCGCTGGTGCTGCCGTTGTACGAGGCCGGATCGCCACTGGCGGTCAGTCGCTGGACGGCGATGATGCTGTGCATGGGATACAGCATTGCTTGTTTGACACCGGTATTGACCGGGTTGGCGCGCGATCTGGCGGGTAACTACCAGTTGCCGTTTATGGTGCTTACCGGGCTTGCGGTGCTGATGACGGTGCTGGCCTGGATGATGCGGCGCGGGCCTAAGCGTGCCTGTAGCTGACGCCGCTTAGGCGTCGCTATGCCACGGCAATGACGCTTATTTGGCAGTAGTTCCTTCCTTGCTCTGGACGGCTGTGATAGAAGGCAGCCTTGATTTGCTGGAGTGCCTGCGTGGAGTCCGAATCCATCGTTTATGGTTGCATCCGAGACTGGCCATCGGACAGTCCGGCGGAGAGTCGACTGCGCCGTGAAATCAATCGGCAAGTGCTCGATGAGCTACCGGCCGGCGATGCCTGGAGCTTTCTCGGGCGTGAGATGTTCGCCTGCTGTGAACAACCGGGCGATGGCTTGTATCAGACCCAGGTGATCCACTTCGGTGCCAGCTACCGCACGGTGGAGTATGAATGGAGCCTGTGGATCAAGCAGTTCGAGGCGCTGCTCAAGCGTCTGTACTGGGCCAGTGCGGTGGTGCACCTGGAAACCGAGCTGAACGGTACGCACACCTTTCGCTGGGAGTCCGACAGTGGCTTCCACAGCCCGCAGGAAGGTGAGTTGCGCGTGCGTTGTGCCTGGGAGCGCGAGGGCGGCCTGCGAGGGTAGCCGGCTTCAGGCCACTTAGTCTTCAAGACCCTCAAGCGCATCCAGCCACTCTTTCGGCACATCGCGCTTTAGCGCCAGCTGGCATTGCTGGCTCTCTGCATCAAACACAATCACTGCCTGGCCCTTGCTCAGCGCGTGGCGTACCCGTTCGATACGCGTATCCAGTGGAGTCTCGTCGCCGTTGTCGGTGCCGTCGCGGGTAACGAAGTCTTCGATCAGGCGGGTCAGGGTGTCAGCTTCGAGCAGGTGATAAGGGATCAGCACGGTAAGGCCTCCAGAGCGCAGCGCGGATGCTAGCAGGCCGTTGAGAAATTACCTACGTTGGTAGTGCTGCGTTAAAAACTGCCTTGAAAAGCCGCTTGTGACTAACGCACTTGAGCACGACCTCAGGGGCGATTCACAGGGCTCTGCGTGAGCATGTCTGGCGCGCCGCTACTGAACATATGGCTCTGCAGGCTGCAGATACGCTTCCAGGGTGCTGTACAGCTTGGCACTGTCCAGAGGCTTGCCGAGGAAGTCATTCATGCCTGCATCGGCGCCATGCTGGCGGTGCTCATCCAGTATATGAGCGGTCAGGGCGATGATCGGTACGGCTGGCAGGTTGTACTGACGCTCCAGGCGACGGATTTGCCGCGTGGCTTCGAAACCGTCCATCTCTGGCATTTCGCAGTCCATGAGAATCAGTTGCGTGGCATTGGGGTCGCGTTGGTACTCATTCAGTGCAGCCAGGCCATTGGTCACCAGGCGCACGTTATAGCCACGCTTTTTCAGAAAGCCCTGCACAACCAGCTGGTTCACGGGGTTATCTTCGGCCACCAGGATGCAAGGCGCGGTGCCTGTATCTGTGTGGGTTTTGGGTTGCGGTTGGATTTCCACGATACGCGGCTCTTCGTACAGTTCGAGTAGGGCACTGCGCAGGGCGTTGATGGCCAGCGGCTGAGGCAGGCCGAGCAGGCGCAGGCCGGCGGAGCTGGGCAGTTGCTGACAGTGTTCGGGCGCGCAGAGCAGCAGCACGCGTTGCCCAGGTTGCAGCAGTGGACGCAGCGAATCCAGCCAGTGCTGAATGCTGCCCGGCCACGGTGCCATCAGCACCAGCAGTGGCGGAGCGGAGAAGTCTTCCAGGTAGCCTTGCAGGGTTTCCGGGTTCTGGCAGCGCTCGGTGCGCATGCCCCAGCGTCCCAGCAAACGGCTCAAGGCATCGAGGCCGAGACCGTCGAGTGACGTCAGCAGAGCGGTGCGGCCCTTGAGTAGCTCGTGCAGTGGGTCAGTCGGGAGTTCATCAGCGCTTTGCGGAACATCGAAGGCAAAGCGCGTGCCCTGGCCGAGGGTGCTCTGCACCTCAATACGGCCGCCCATCATTTCCACCAGCTCCTTGCTGATCGCCAGACCCAGGCCGCTGCCACCATAACGGCGGGTGGTGCTGGAGTCGCCCTGGGCGAAGGATTCGAACAATTGGGTCAGAGCCGTGTCACTGATGCCAATGCCGCTGTCGCTGATGGCGAACACCAGATGCGGTTTGCCCTGGGAATCATTGCGCCGGCAGACATTCAGTGCCACGTGGCCTTCGGCGGTGAACTTCAAGGCATTGCTGAGCAGGTTCATCAGCACCTGCTTAAGCCGTGTCGGATCACCCTGGGCACGGCGTGGCACGCCACTTTCCAGGCTGACATAGAGGCGCAGACGCTTATCCAGCGCCTGCCCGGTGAACAGGCTGAGGGTCTCAGAAATCAGTTCTTCCAAGTCGAATTCGATGTGTTCCAGACTGAGCTTGCCGGATTCGATGCGTGCGTAATCGAGGATGTCGTTGATCACCGCCATCAGCGAGCTGCCGGAGCTGGAAATGGTGTCGACATAGAAACGCTGGCTGCGGTCCAGCGGGGTCTCTTTGAGCAGCTGCAACATGCCCAGTACGCCGTTGAGTGGGGTGCGGATTTCATGGCTCATCTTGGCCAGAAAGCGGCTCTTGGCCAGGTTCTCGATTTCCGCTTGCTCAGCGGCGCGGCGTGACTGGTAGCCTTCTTCCTTGAGCAGGTTGATGCGGTCGGCCAGGCCGATGGACAGGGTGATCAGCTCGATGGTTACGCCGATTTTCACCACCGTTGCGCCGAACACACCCAGCACTTCCAGGCCCAGCGAGCCCGTGGTGGCTTGAATAAAGGCGAACAGCAGGATGGCCCAGGCCAGCGTGTAATAAGAGCCGTAACGTACACCGCGCCGCCAGACATAGACCCCCGTGAGCAGCAAGACCAGTGACACCAGCGAGACCGTGACGCTGGCCAGAATATTCCAGGCGTTGAAGCCGATCAGCGGCACCGACAACAGGCAGCCGGCGCAAGCCAGCATCAATAAGCGCAGGCCAGTGTCCAGGCGTGGAAAGTACTGCGGCGCATGCAGGAAGTGGCGGCTGAATTGAATGGCGGTGAGGCAATGCAGGTACATCAGGATGTAGATGCTCACCGATTGGAACACCACATGCTCGGGCAGTAGCTTGAACAGCATGCCGTCGAAGCAGGCGGCCAGCAGGCCGACGTTGAGGTTGTAGGCCAGGTACCAGAGGTAGGCCGACTCGCGCAGTGAGATAAACAGGAACAGGTTGTAGCAGAACATCGCAAACAGCACGCCATAGAACGCGCCATTGAACCCCATGAGGTTTTCCTGGGCGGCCGCGCTGGCTTGATAGGTGCTGAAGAACAGCGGCATAAAGATCGTGCTGGTGGTCTCGACCCTGACCAGCAAGGTGCTTTCACCGGGCGTCAGCTCCAGTGGAAACCAGAAGTTGCGCACCTGCACAGGTCGTTGGGAGAAGGCAAAGCGGTCGCCGCTTTCCTGCATCTGCCACTGATCGTCAGCGTGGCGCAGGTATACCTGCAGGTGGTCCAGTAGGGGGTAGTTGACTTCCAGGTAGCCGGCCAGGTCCTGTGCCAGGCGGTTGTTCAGACGTACCTTGAACCACCAGATCGAATCATTTTTGCCGAGGTTGGCGTGTTCGCCGTTGACAGGGGTAAAGCGCTCATCGCTGAGCGCGCCGACCTGTTCGGCGCTCAGCATGCCTTTTGAATCTTCCAGGTAAGCCATGGACGGGCCGAGTGACAGACGCAAATCGGCGCTGTCCAGTGTGGCAGGCAGCAACGCCCACGCCGGCCCACACAGCCAGAACAGCACCATCGCCAGCCATATCCGAGGCATTCACCGACCTCAATATTATTATCTGAGGCCAGATCCGGCCTCGCGTCATGCTGTCACTTTGCCCGGATGCGTGCGGCCCTTCAAGCGTCCTGATCGCGGGGGCGCAATAAGCTGTCAACCGTTGGTACACGGGTGTCACTTTCCATCTGGGCATCGTGCTCCAGTTGGTGGCTGAAGCGATCTAGCGAGCCCTGCGCCGGCTGGGCATCGCTGGAGAATACCGGTGGGCTGAGCACGTAAGCGGCAAGCAAACGGCTGAGGGATTTGAGGCTGTCGATATGCGTACGTTCATAGCCGTGTGTGGCGTCGCAGCCGAAGGCCAGCAGGGCAGTACGGATATCGTGGCCGGCGGTGACTGCTGACTGTGCGTCGCTGTGGTAGTAGCGAAACAAGTCGCGACGTACCGGGATTTCATTCTCGCTGGCCAGGCGCAGCAGTTGGCGTGACAGGTGATAGTCGTAAGGCCCGCCTGAGTCCTGCATGGCCACGCTGACGGTGTGTTCGCTGGACTGTTGGCCCGGCGCAACCGGAGCGATGTCGATGCCGACAAATTCGCTGACATCCCAGGGCAGGGCTGCTGCCGCACCAGAACCGACTTCCTCGGTGATGGTAAACAGCGGGTGGCAGTCGATCTCTGGCTCCAGGCCGCTTTCTTTGATGGCCTTGAGTGCGGTAAGCAGCGCCGCGACGCCGGCTTTGTCATCCAGGTGACGCGCGCTGATATGCCCACTCTCGGTGAATTCCGGCAGCGGATCGAAGGCGACAAAATCGCCCACCGAGATGCCCAGTGATTCGCAGTCAGCGCGGGTGCTGCAGTAAGCATCCAGGCGCAGTTCGACATGGTCCCAGCTGATTGGTAACTGGTCCACGGCGGTGTTGAAGGCATGCCCGGAGGCCATCAGCGGCAGCACGCTGCCACGAATCACGCCCTGGTCGGTAAACACGCTGACACGGCTGCCTTCGGCGAAGCGGCTCGACCAGCAGCCGACTGCGGCCAGGCCCAGGCGGCCGTTGTCCTGCAGTTCGCGGACGATCGCGCCAATGGTGTCCAGGTGCGCCGAAACCGCACGGTCCGGGCTGCTCTGTTTGCCTTTGAGGGTGCCGCGAATGGTGCCGCGGCGGGTCATCTCGAAGGGGATGCCGATCTCCTCCAAGCGTTCGGCGACGTAGCGCACGATGGTGTCGGTAAAACCGGTGGGGCTGGGAATGGCGAGCATTTCCAACAGCACTTTCTGCAGATAGGCGAGGTTGGGTTCGGGGAGTTGCTGCATGGAGTCTCCTCTACGGCGATTGCGCCCCTCAGTCGTTGCCGGAGAAGGGCTGGGGAAGGGGTTAGCTAGGCGTTTGGCTCAGGGGGAACAGCAGGTCGATAAAGCGCTCGGCTGTAGGTTGCGGCTGGTGGTTGGCCAGGCCAGCGCGCTCGTTGGCTTCGATAAACACGTACTCGGGTTGATCGGCCGCAGGCACCAGCAAATCGAGGCCGACCACCGGAATATCCAGGGCGCGGGCGGCTTTTACTGCAGCATCGGCCAGCACCGGGTGGAGGATGTCGGTGACGTCTTCCAGGCTGCCGCCGGTGTGCAGATTGGCGGTTTTACGCACGGGCAGGCGTTGGCCAGCGGGTAGCACGCTGTCGTAGTCCACCCCGGCGGCATGCAGGGTGCGCAGGGTTTCAGCGTCCTTGGGAATGCGGCTTTCGCCTTCGGTGGCGGCTTGCCGACGGCGACTTTGCGCATCGATCAGTTCGCCGATGCTGTGTTGGCCATCACCGATCACTTCCGCCGGGCGGCGAATGGCGGCGGCCACGACGGCAAAGCCGATCACCAGAATGCGCAGATCAAAACCTGGGTGAAAGCTTTCCAGCAAGACGCGGCTGTCGAAGGTACTGGCGCGTTCGATGGCATCCTGCACATCCAGCGGCGTGCGCAGATCCACCGCCACGCCCTGGCCCTGTTCGCCATCCACCGGCTTGACCACCAGGCTGCCATGCTCGGCGAGAAACGCGGCGTTGTCCTCGGCGCTGCCGGCCAGGCGCTGGGCGGGCAGGTGCAAGCCAGCGCGAGCCAGAGTGCGATGGGTCAGGCGCTTGTCCTGACACAGGGTCATGCTGACCGCGCTGGTCAGGTCGCTCAGGGATTCCCGGCAGCGGATGCGCCGGCCGCCGTGGCTCAAGGTGAACAGCCCGGCGTCGGCGTCGTCGACCTGCACTTCGATGCCGCGGCGCAGCGCTTCATCGACGATGATTCGCGCGTAAGGGTTCATCGGTGTATGCGGGCCAGGGCCGAGGAACAGCGCTTCGTTGATGCCGTTTTTGCGCTTGATGCTGAAGGTCTGCAGCTCGCGAAAGCCCAGCTTGGCGTACAGCCCCTTGGCCTGTTCGTTGTCATGCAGTACGGACAGGTCCAGGTAGCTCAGCCCGCGGCTCATAAAGTGTTCGATCAGGTGACGTACCAGCACTTCGCCGACCCCTGGCCGGCTGCAGCGTGGGTCGACCGCCAGGCACCACAGGCTGCTGCCGTGGTCCGGGTCCTGATAGGCCTTGTGGTGGTTAAGGCCCATCACGCTGCCGATCACCGCGCCGCTGTCTTCATCCTCGGCCAGCCAGTACACCGGCCCACCGAGGTGGCGCGGGGTGAGTTTGCCGGTGTCGATCGGCAGCATGCCGCGCAGTTGATACAGCTCATTGATCGCCTGCCAGTCCTCGGCATTCTGTGCCCGGCGCACTCGGTAACCGCGAAAGCCCCGGCGCGCTGGGCGGTAGTCGGTAAACCAAAGACGCAGCGTATCGGAAGGATCGAGAAACAGCTGCTGCGGCGCTTGCGCGAGCACCTGGTGCGGTGCAGCAACATACAGGGCGATATCACGCTCGCCGGGTTGCTCGGTCAGCAGATCACTGGCCAGAACGGCAGCATCCGGGTAGGTGTGGCCGAGCAGAAGGCGGCCCCAGCCGCAGTGCACGGCTTGAGGTTCGCTGCGCGGGGCGTTGTGGTCCTCGGCCAGGCGCGCCTGCAGGCGCTCGTAGGAAGGCGCTTGGCCGCGCAGCAGGCGTTGATTAAAGGCAGTGGCACGCATTGGAGGGGTTCCTTTGCCGTGAGCAGGTGGCGGATGCTGCGGTGGCGGGTGTGTACCCAGCCACTGCAGCGCTCTAAAGGCCGTGTTCGTTCAACCAGAGATTCAGCGCGGCTAACTGCCACAGCTTGGAGCCGCGCAAAGGCGTCAGTTGACCGTGCGGGTCACTCAGCAAACGATCCAGCATGGCCGGGTTGAACAGGCCGCGATCCTGGCTGGGGTCGAGCAGCAAATCACGCACCCAGCCGAGGGTGGCGCCTTCCAGGTGCTTGAGGCCAGGTACCGGGAAATACCCTTTGGGCCGGTCGATGACGGCGCTGGGGATCACCTTACGTGCCGCTTCCTTGAGCACATGCTTGCCGCCATCCGGCAGCTTGAAACGCCCAGGGATACGTGCCGAAAGCTCGGCCAGGCGATAGTCGAGGAACGGCGTGCGCGCCTCCAGACCCCAGGCCATGGTCATGTTGTCGACCCGTTTGACCGGGTCATCGACCAGCATCACCGTGCTGTCCAGGCGCAGCGCCTTATCCACAGCGGCCACGGCGCCAGGCTGGGCGAAATGCTCACGAACAAAGTCGCCGGCCATGTCGCCGGTCAACCAGGCGGGCTGCACGCAGGCGGCGTATTCGTCGTAATCACGGTCGAAGAACGCCGCGCGGTAAGCGTCGAAGGCATCTTCGGCAGCGTCCACTTGCGGATACCAGTGGTAGCCGGCGAACAGCTCATCGGCGCCCTGGCCGCTCTGCACCACCTTGCAGTGCTTGGCCACCTCGCGTGACAGCAGGTAGAAAGCGATGCAGTCGTGGCTGACCATCGGCTCGCTCATAGCGCGAAAGGCCGCTGGCAGTTGTTCGAGAATCTCGTGCTCACCGATACGCAACTGATGGTGGCGGGTGGCGAAGTGCTCGGCGATCAGGTCGGAATACTGGAACTCGTCACCGCGTTCGCCGCCGGCATCCTGAAAGCCGATGGAGAAGGTCGACAGGTTTTCCACCCCGGCTTCACGCAGCAGGCCGACCAGCATGCTCGAGTCGACGCCGCCGGAAAGCAGCACACCGACGTCCACGGCGGCGCGCTGGCGGATCGATACCGCCTCGCGCATGCCGTCGAGCACGCGCTCTTGCCATTCTTCCAGGCCGAAGGCGATTTCTTCGCGCTGCGGGCCGAATGTCAGGTTCCACCAGGTCTGCTGTTCACAGTTGCCTTGGGCGTCGATACGCATCCAGCTGGCCGGTGCCAGTTTCTCCACCCCAGCCAGCAGGGTGCGCGGTGCCGGCACCACGGCGTGGAAGTTCAGGTAGTGGTTGAGGGCGACGGGATCGAGGGTTTTGCCGATGTCACCGCCGGCCATCAGCGCCGGCAAGCTGGAGGCAAAGCGCAGGCGCTCGCCAGTGCGTGACAAGTACAGGGGCTTGACCCCGAGGCGGTCGCGGGCGATGAACAGCTGCTGGCTGTCGCGCTCCCAGATGGCAAAAGCGAACATGCCATTGAGCTTGGGCAGCAGGTCTGCGCCCCAGGCGTGGTAGCCCTTGAGCAGCACTTCAGTGTCGCCACCGGAGAAGAAGCGATAGCCGAGGGCTTTCAGCTCCTCGCGCAGTTCCGGGTAGTTGTAGATGGCGCCGTTGAACACCATCGTCAGTCCCAGCTCGCTGTCGATCATCGGCTGGCCAGACGCTTCGGCCAGGTCCATGATCTTCAGGCGGCGGTGGCCGAGGGCCAGCGGGCCCTGGCTGTGAAAGCCGTGGGCATCGGGGCCGCGGGCGGCCATGTGGTGGGTGATTCGCTCGACTGCAGCCAGGTAGGCCGGTCGTTGATCAAAACGTAATTCTCCAGCGATTGCGCACATAATTCCTTACCGGTATTGCCGTTGGGGAGTGGTTCGGGGCTGCCGAACCTTTTACACCAAAACAAAATAATGATTTCATGTCAAAGTTTTATATCGAATTAAAAGGCGTATATGCTCGATAAAAAGGTTTCTACTGAAATAGATTTGTCATCTATTTCGGCCTTCGAACTGCCGCTGTTTCAGGCGTTGCGGCGTTTGCAGCAGGCCGGGGAAGTACATGCCAAACGGCTCGGTCGCTTTGGTGGGCTGACGCCGATGCAATTGATGATTCTGCAGGTGTTGGCGGGAGAGACGCGCCTGACGGCCAGCGACCTGAGTGGTCGTGTCAGCCTGACGGCTGCGACCCTGTCCGGCATGCTCGACCGGCTGGAGGAGCGCGGCCTGCTGCAACGTCAGCGCGATGATCAGGATCGGCGCCGTCAGTGGTTGCTACTCAGCGAGCAGGGCCGAACCCTGCTGCAACAGGCTCCGAGCCTGCTGCCGCCGGAGTTTGTCGCGCGCTTTGCCGGTTTGCAGGAATGGGAGCGTCACAGCCTGACTGCCGCGTTGTTACGCGCGGCTCAGCTGTGTGGGGAGATGGAGTAAACGCCGCGCCCTGAACAGGCGCGGGATTGAGCGAGGCCTAGCGCTGGGCGCTGAGTTTGGGCTGCTTGTACAGATCGATCAGCACCTGATCGAGAATCGACGAGGCGCCCCACGGGCGTGGGTCGTTGAGGATGGCCACTACGGCCCAGCTGTTGCCATTGCTGTCGCGGCTAAAGCCGGCGATGGCGCGCACGTTATTCAACGTACCGGTCTTGATTCGCGCCTCGCCAACCAGCGGGGTGCGGTGCAGGCGTTTGCGCATAGTGCCGTCCATTGCCACCAGCGGCAGTGAGGCCATGAACTCAGCGGCGTAAGGGCTCTTCCAGGCCGCCTGCAGCAGGGTCGCCATTTCCCGCGCACTGACCCGCTCGGCACGTGACAACCCGGAGCCGTTCTCCATCACCAAGTGTGGCGCGGTGATGCCTTTGCGCGCGAGCCAGCTGCGAATCACTCGTTGCGCTGCCTTGCTGTCGTCCTGGTCGGCGGAGTTGCGAAACTGCGCGCCGAGGCTCAAGAACAGCTGCCGGGCCATGGTGTTGTTACTGTATTTGTTGATGTCGCGGATGATCTCGGTCAGGTCCGGCGAATAGGCGCGGGCCAGCAGACGGGCTTTCTCTGGCACTGGCGCGAGACGGTCCTTGCCCATGATGCTGCCGCCCAGTTCCTGCCAAATGGCGCGGATGGCGCCGGCGGCGTAGCCCGGGTGATCCAGCAGCGACAGGTAGGTCTGCGAGCTGCAGCCTTCGGCCAGTTTGCCGGTCACGATGACCGTGGTGCCGTCAAATTCGGTGACCGGGTTGTAGCGCACATCCGGCCAGCCCGGGCATTTGGCTGCCGGCAGGGCTTTGACGCGGTTGTCGATGCGAATAGAGGCAATCGGCGGCTCGGCGGCGATATGCACCTTTCCACCTTCGGTGCGGGCGATAAAACGCAGCGCCTTAAGGTTGACCAGCAGTGAGTCGGGGGCCACCAGGAACGGCTTGTTGGCGTCGCCGCCGTCGTCATTGAAGCTGGGCAGCTGTGGCTGTACGAAGTGGCTGCGGTCGAGTACCAGGTCGCCCGTCACCTGCAGCACGCCGTTGGCGCGCAGGTCGCGCATCATCAGCCAGAGCTTTTCCATGTTCAGCTTGGGGTCGCCGCCGCCCTTGAGGTACAGGTTGCCGTTGAGCACGCCGTTCTTCAGTTGGCCGTCGGTGAAGAATTCGGTTTTCCACTGGTGGGTCGGGCCTAGCAGCTCAAGCGCGGCGTAGGTGGTGACCAGCTTCATGGTTGAGGCCGGGTTGACGGAGATGTCGGCATTGAAATAAGTGCTATTACCCGGGCCGTTGAGCGGCACGGTGACCACAGACAGTGACTGGCTGCTGATCTTGTTGGCTTTCAATGACTGTTGAACTTTGTTTGATAAGCCCGGGGTGGCGGCCGCCAGCGGCAGGCAAACAGGTAATAGCAGGCCGGCGATGGCCAGGTGACGTAGGCTTTTGATCATGGGCGACTCCCCTCTAACTGAGGGACAAAGGTGACGCGAGGCATCTAACGAGGTTCCGTCGCGGGTTGGGATAATGTTGGCAATTATGCCCCAAGACAGTTCCGGCTGAGTGGCAGTAAATGCGATTGGCCGGGCTTTTCTGCGGGCTATCGGTTGACCTGTCGTCTTCCAGACGGGCGCGTAGGCCGCGAAACTGCTAGAGTGCCGCGCGTTATCACTTTTGAGGATTGTTCCATGGCTACTAACCGTTCCCGCCGTCTGCGCAAAAAACTCTGCGTGGATGAATTCCAGGAGCTGGGCTTTGAGCTGAACCTGAGCTTCAAACAAGACCTGAGCGATGCAGCCATCGACAGCTTCTTGGAAGATTTTCTGCGTGACGCGATGGTCGCTAACGGCCTGGGCTATGTCGGCGGCGATGACTTCGGTCTGGTATGCCTGTCCAAGCGTGGCTCGGTCAATGAAGAGCAGCGTGCAGCTGTTGAAGCTTGGCTGAAAGGCCGTGACGAGCTGGTAGATTTCACTGCCAGCCCGCTGATCGATGTCTGGTACCCAGACAACTCGATCAATCAGGCCTAAGACCTGTGAGCAGGGCATGCATCGCGCATGCCCTGTTGCTTCGCCCTCCTGCAATTTCCGTCAGTCGCTCAGTCCAGCCTTGGCCAGCAGCGCAGCGATATCAACCTGATCAATCTGCTCGCGGCGCAAAAAGCGTTCGGCGTATTGCAGGTAGATTTTCTCCCGCACGAACAGCCCGAACAGCTCGGGGTCGATGTGCGCGCCCTTGCACATGCCCGCCATGATGTTGAGTGATTCAGACAGCAGTTTGCCTTTCTTGTAAGGCCGATCCACCGCCGTCAGCGCTTCGAAGATGTCTGCAATCGCCATCATGCGTGCCGGCAGGCTCATGTCTTCACGCTTAAGGCGTTTGGGGTAGCCCGTGCCGTCCATTTTTTCGTGGTGACCACCGGCAATTTCAGCGACGTTGGCCAGGTGCGCTGGGAAGGGCAGGTGGCTGAGCATGCGGATGGTCTGCACCATATGGCCGTTGATGATGAAGCGCTCCTCACTGGTCAAGGTGCCGCGTCCAATGCCGAGGTTATAAAGCTCGCCGCGATTGTGTTTGTAGTGCGGTATGTCCAGCTTGAAACCCCAGGGGTTGTCCTCGGCGATCAGTTCACTCTCAGGGCGCTCGATCAGGTGTTCGGGTTTGTCGCTTAGAAGCGTTTCCTGCACCGGTAAGGGCTGCGCCGGTGTACGCGACTGGCGCAGGTTTTCTTCCCAGGACACACCCAGGCGATCATCCAAAGTGCGCGCCCAGGTGCGTGCGCCGATGCGGCGCAGGCGTTCAAGATCGGCTTCGGCCATGGCTTCACCGCCCAGGTTGCAGCGGGCGATAAAGGCAAATTCGTCATCCAGAGTGGTGAGCAGTTCATCGCGCGCCTGGCCGAGGTTAGCAGCATCGCCACCTTGGCTGAGGTTCTCCCAGTAGCTGATCCAGGCATCGCGCTTGAGCACTTCGAAGCGCATGCGCACTTCGTGGATACGATCACAGATGGTTTCCAGCTTGGTGGCTTTATCCACCACGTATTCGGGCACAGTGACCTTGCCGCAGTCATGCAGCCAGGCGGCGATATGCAGGGCTTCCCATTCTTCTTCACTGGGTTGGTAATCGCGGAATGCGGCTTCTTCGCTGGCTTCAGCCGCGCGGGCGAGCATCAGTGTGAGTTCCGGTACACGCTGGCAGTGGCCGCCGGTGTAAGGGCTTTTGGCGTCGATGGCGCCAGCGATCAATTGGATAAAGGCGTCGAGCAGTTTCTTTTGTTGATCGAGCAGGCGCTGGCTCTCAATGCACAGCGCCGCGACGCCGGAAACAGCCTCGACAAAGGCAATGCGCTCGGGGCGTAGCATGGCCAGGTCGGTTTCGTCACCGCTGTCGCGGTGCAGCAGTACCAGCACACCCAATGTCTGACCCTGACGGTTGTGCAGGCCGGTGCAGACCAGGTGCGCACGTGGGCTGTCGAGGGTATGCAGCAGGCTCTGGAAGCCCTGCGCATGCTCGAACCCCAGCGCCACGGTGACGCTCGTGCCGCCGGTGGCCGTTTGCGCTAACCAGCTGGGTAGGGCGGGGTCATCGGGGTCGAAACTTGGGATACGGTGTTCTTCCAGGTTGTGTTGCTGCTCGTTGATAAATAGGCCGTACGGCTCCAATCGGCCGCTGCTGCTGTCGCGCAAATACAGCAGGCCACCGCTGGCTTCGCTGAGGTCGACGGTTTCACGCAGCACCCGGCGTAGCAAGGCATCGAAACGGGTTTCCGCTGAAAGCGTGGCGGTGATGTCGAGGAAACTGGAGATGGTGTCCTTCATCTTTCCCATCGACACGGCCAACTGGTCGACTTCCTTGACGAAGGAACGGCCGCTGGCCGGGTAATCGAAATTGAAACTGCGAATAGCTTCTGCCTCGCCCACCAGCAAGCGCAGCGGTTTGACCAGAATATTGGAAAGCAGCCAGCCCAGCGGGATGCATAAAAGCAGAATGCACAAGGTCAGTACCGCGCCCTGCCAGCGGATGCGGTAGGCATCCGCTAGCAACTCGCTTTCCGGGGCCAGCAGGGCCAGGCGCAATCCCTGCGGGCCACCTTCGCTGAACTGGCTGTAAGAAATCTGCCAGCGCTGTTTATTCAGGCGCACGGCGCCTTGGCGATCCGCGTCGAGCCCGAGGCTGAGAAAGTCGGCCAGCACTGGGCTTAGGTCTTTGACTTGCGCCAGTTGCAGTGTTTCTCCTGGGATTACTAGGCGCGCGCTGTCCGGGTATGCAACCGCGCTGCCATCGGGGCTGTACAGCACCACTTCGGTAGAGGTGGTCAGGCGGTGTTCGGCCAGGGTGGCGGACAGGTCATCAAGGGTCAGGTCGGCCCCCACCACTGTGGTTTCAGTGCTTTTGCGAGCCAGGGTGGTGCCAATTTCTCCCGTGGAGAAGAAGGCATAGGGCGCGGTGGTGAAGTGCTCAGGGCTCTGCAGAGCACCGTTGTACCAGGGGCGGGTGCGCGGGTCATAGGTTTCTTTAAGGTTCTGCCGCCGGCTAATCGGTTGCAGTTGTTTGTCGAAGAACAGGTATTCGGAGTCCAGGCGTTGTTCACTGATGCGGTCGATGCTCCACACTTGATAGGCCGCATTGTCGGGTGCAAAGAAGATCTGCCGCAGCTTCTCGCTGCGCAGTGGGCGCACCATAAAGAAACTGCCATCGCCATAGCCGACATAGATTGAAGCCAGCTTGGGGTTGTCGCGCAGCGCCTGGCTGAAAATCGGCAGCATGACCATTCGTTCGTGGCGGTCGCGACCACTAAGCTGCTCGTTGCGCGCGAGCAGGTTGATCATGTTACGAATCGGTTGGTAGGTATTGCGCAGACTGGCCTGCACTTCTTTGCGCATCTGGGTGAACAGCTGGTCGCTGCTGCTGAGGATAATCTTGCTGGTCTGCTGATAGTTGAAGTACCCCAGCACCACCCCGGAGCCCAGCAACAGCAGGGTAAACAGCACGCTGATATGGATATGGAGCGGAAAACGTCGTTCCTTGGACCTTAGTGTCTGCTGCATCCGCGCATGTCCTTTTATGCCTTGGCCAAGCGCAAAGCATAGTGGAGCGTTGTGCGTTTTGCCGTGGCGCGGATACAGGTTTCTTGGGCTGCAACAGCTCTAGATTGGGCCTGTGCTGTGCTTGATTTTTTGCAGATTGTTTCGATGATCTAGCCAGCGCTCCAGGCCATACACCAGCAGCGCAACCAGCAAGGCCAGGGCCACGCCAAGCAGGCTGTTGAACAAACGCACCTGAGGTAGCTGCCAGTCATGTGCCAGGCTTTCGGCCAGCAACACGAAGCACACCGTCGTTTGCAGCACAAACAGGCCGTAATGGTTGGCTTGCAGGGCACGGCTAAGGGCGATCAGCGGTAGCAGTGTGGCGACCATCAGTGCCGGGTTTTGCATGCTGTGACCGAGCAGGATCAGCAGTGCTGCGGCGCCCAGGCTGGCGAGGATCGATTGCACGGCCCTTACCAGACTGCCTTGGAAGTCCAGCTGCAGGGTGGTCACTACAGTCAGTGTCAGCCAGTAGCCACGGTGCAACTCAGCCAGGTTGACGATCAGCCCGGAGAGGGCAAACGCCAAGGTGCAACCCAGTGCATGCAGGCGCCACTTTTGCTGTGGCAGGCGTTTGGCGTGGCGTTTGAGCACCTTGAATATGCTGAT
This sequence comes from Pseudomonas sp. FEMGT703P, assembly GCF_002786345.1. Lineage (NCBI taxonomy): Bacteria > Pseudomonadati > Pseudomonadota > Gammaproteobacteria > Pseudomonadales > Pseudomonadaceae > Pseudomonas > Pseudomonas sp. FEMGT703P. Next base: position 1,184,218 of record NZ_PGCM01000005.1, read on the forward strand.
AAAACGCGGCATATACGGCCACATGCGCAAGCCATGCATGCCGCGCAGGCCAAAGGCCAGCAGCATCACCCAGAGTCCACCGAGGATGAACAGCATGGCAATGGCATACGGGTTGTTCAGTGAGCCCAGGCCCTGCTGACCGTGGCCGAGGCACAGGCAGATGGCCAGGCCGATGCCCAGCTTGCCGGCTTCGCTGCCAAAGCGCTGCAACCAGGCGAGCAAGAAACCAAACACCGCGAACACCAGCAAGCTGGCATAGGGATGGCTGGCTGACCAGAAGCCCAGCCCGGCGCTGCAGGCGCCCAGGCCGCAGAGCATCAACATGCGCAGCATGCCCAGGCGGTGTAGGGGGTTGGCTTGCGCCGCTTGGAAGGCGCCCGCCGAGGCCCAGAGAAAACCCGGGTGAGCGCTGAACAGCCCGAGCAGCAGCGGCAGTGCACAGCCGAAGCCGGCAACCATCGCGGGGCCCCAGGCGGGCGGCCCGGCATGCCAGCTGAAGGTTTGTCGCAGTAGGCTCGTCATGGCTTATACCGGGCTTGAGCGGCCCGTCATCTCGCGGGCCATTTCAGTAGCGTAGCTGTCAGTCATGCCGGCGATAAAGTCGATCATCCGCAGGAATGATCGGTACAGCGGCCAGCTTGGGTCGGGTGCGTTTTTACCGAGCAGGTCAAGGATGCGTCGGTTCTTGAACGACGGTGTGCGCCCGCCATGCTGCTCCAGCGCTGCGCCGCAGAAGGCATTTAGCAGGATTTCCAGGGTGGTGTAGGCGCCGATCTCATGCAGGGTTTTGCGCTTGTCCTGAAAGATTTTCCGTCGGGCCATGTCCTTGGCGCTTTGCACACAGCGCTTGGCGGTGCCGTGCATGTGCTCGACCAGATCACCCTGCAAGGTGCCGGCGAGCAGGGTATCCTGCTGTTCGACAAAGGCTTCGGCGGCGGCATTGGTCAGGTGTTCAATGGCTTTGCCGCGCAGGATCGCCAGCTTACGCCGCCGAGAATCGTCGGGGCCGAGCTGGCGATAGGTTTCCGGCAGGTCATCGCCAACCAGGTCGAGCAGAAGCGCCTCCACTTCGCTGTAATCGAGCAGCTCCATCTCCAGACCGTCTTCCAGGTCAATCAGGCCGTAGCAGATGTCATCTGCCGCCTCCATCAGATAGACCAGTGGATGACGCGCCCAGCGCTGTTCTTCCAGTTGCGGCAGGCCGAGTTTGCCGGCGATCTGCTCAAGCAGCGGCAACTCGCTCTGGTAGCAGCCGAACTTGTGTTTCTTGTAGCCCAGCGCTTCGGCGTGACGTGCGGTCCAGGGGTATTTCAGGTAGGTGCCGAGCGTTGCGTAAGTCAGCCGGGTGCCACCGTCGAACTGGTGGTATTCCAGCTGGGTGAGTACGCGAAAGCCCTGGGCATTGCCCTCGAAACTGAGAAAGTCGCCACGTTCGGCCGCACTCATCGAATCCAGCCAGCCGCGTCCGGCGGCCTGCTGGAACCAGTGGCGGATGGCGTCTTCACCGGAGTGGCCGAAAGGTGGATTGCCGATGTCGTGGGCCAGGCAGGCGGACTGCACGACCATGCCCAGATCGCTCGGCTCGCACCAGTCCGGCAGGGCATCGCGGATCATCTCGCCAACGCGCATACCCAGCGAGCGGCCCACGCAGCTTACTTCGAGCGAGTGGGTCAGGCGGGTGTGGATATGGTCGTTGCTGGAGACCGGGTGCACCTGGGTCTTGCGGCCCAGGCGGCGGAAGGCGCCGGAAAAGATGATGCGGTCATGGTCTTTGTGAAACGGGGTGCGGCCCAGTTCGGCGACGCTGTGCGTCGGCTTGCCGAGTCGTTCACGGTTGAGCAGGGTTTGCCAATCCAAGGGTTATCCTCGCCGTTACCTGGCTGTGGCAGCTAGCTTCGGGGTTCTAAGCCGATGATGCAAGGCGTGCGGCCCTACGCAGTCAAAACCCCGCAGCGTCGATATCGATCAGCAGCAGCCGTTTGCCGTTGTCGATGAATTGCCCGGCGGTCAGGCAGTACTGGTTGGTGGTGGCATCACGGTAGGTGCTGGAGAGAATCAGCCGGCGTTCTTCCCAGCCTTCGGCCAGCAGTTGATAGAAGTAGGGGCGCCATGACCAGTTATGCCCGACGTAACGCGCATCGCTGTGCCAGCTGTGCTCGCGCCACTCTAGGTTGGCGGTCAGTTGGGTGCCATGGCGGTCGCATTGGTAGATGCGCAGCAGCCATGGGTAGGCGTGCGGTTGCGGTAGCTGATCGGGCTGTGAGCCGCTTTCGATCCAGGTCTTGAAGCTGTTCATCAGCTCACCGAGCTGCTGGCGCAGGGTCATCAGTCGTGCGCGTTCGGCGAGTTTTTGCTGCACATAGTGGTCGCGCAGTTGGGCAAAGCGTTTGACGAATGCGCTGCTGCTGAAAAAGGCTTCTTCGGGTTTGGCAAACAGATAGCCCTGCACATAACGCGCGCCGCACTCCAGGGCAAAATCCAGCTCGGCCTCGGTCTCAACGCCTTCGGCAATGATCCAGCAGCCGGTTTTTTCTGCCATCTGCGCCAGTGCCTTGACGATCTCGCTGCTTGGCCCGCCACGAGCGGCTTGCTGAAACAGGCGCATGTCCAGCTTGAGGATGTCCGGCTGCAGGGCTAGCACGCGGTCGAGCTGCGAGTAGCCTGCACCAAAGTCGTCGATGGCGATGCGTGCGCCGGCTTCTCGGTAGCGCTCCACCACGCCCGGCAGGCGTGAGCTGGCACCGCCCAGCTCGGTGATTTCAAAGACGATACGTGCAGGGTCGATGCCACTGCGTTGCAGTTGTTTGAGGCTGGGCAAGGCTTGTTCAGGGCGCAGCCGGCTAATCCAGCGTGGCGAGATATTCAGGCTGAGAAACCAGTCTTGCGGGGCCTCATGAAAGCGCTTCAGAGCTTGTTCGCGGACTTCGCGGTCAAGGCGGCGCAGGGCGGTGGGTGGGGTCTTCGGGTCACTGAATAATGGGCCTGCCGAGTGCAGCTGGCCATCAGCGCTGCGCAGGCGCGCCAGTGCTTCGACACCGGCAATACGTCCGGTGGCGGTATCGATAAAAGGTTGAAAAACAGCAAGCGGTTGACCGTTGAACACTGCGCAGTTCCTTAGCCAGGCAGACGCCCTGGTGGGCGGCGAAGCCAGGTGACTAAGCAAGATCGTGGCCAGTTTAATCCCCTGCGCGGGTATCTTTAGTCGTGTCGGCAGATGTGTCTGGGCGTCGCGGCGGATTGCGCCGCAGCAGCGGGAAGGCGATCAGGGCGATACGCAGCCAGCGGCGCCATTGGCCACGGCGAATGCCGACGGTAGCCAGCAGCAGTGCGCCGCCAGCGACCCAAAGCGGTGCGTTGCTATTGCCCAGTTCTTCACGCCAGTGGTTGCGCCAGTACTGTGCCTGCCGCAGTGGTTGCAGCATCACCAGGGTTTCGTGGCGCAGTTCCTGGCGATGCATTTGCAGACGCATGCGCAGCAGAGTTTTGCGCAGCTCGCGGCGCGAGGCCTTGGCGGGTAGCTCGGGCATAGTCATGGCAGCAGTTGCTCACGGTCGCGGGCCAGTTCTTCAAGGCTGGCGCTGAAGGGGGCAGGGGCATTGCGTACACGCTGCAACAGCGTGAACAGGGTGCCCAGCAGGCCCAGTGCATAGAAGCCACACAGGGCGCTGATAACCAGCAGACGGTGCGTCTCCCAGAAGGCAATCAGCAATGCAGCCGACAGGCCGATGATCAGCAGCAGGCCGAACAGCAAACTCAGGCTGGTCAACACCAGCAGGCTGAGGGTGTGGCTTTGCTGCTCTTTAAGCTCTTCGCCAAACAGCGCGATATGGCCCTGCAATAACCCCAGCAAAGCGCTGGCAAATCGCCGTGGCGAACTGCCGCGACTTGGCGGGGTGGGCGGTGTTGCATCCATTAAGGTTTCTCTTTAGCGCCGGGTAATCAGCATGCCCAATAGTAGGCCAATGGCGGCAGCAATACCGAGGGTCTGCCATGGGTGAGTCTGCACATAGCCTTCGGTGGCTTCAATAGCCGCCTTGCCGCGTGCGTGCAGTGCGTCTTCGGCGTTATGCAGGGTGCTGCGCGCACGGCCCAGGCTGCTGCGGATCTGCTCGCGCAGCTCTTCGGCCTGCTCGCCGGCGAGGCTGGCGGAATGCTGCAACAAGCTTTCGGTGTCGCGTACCAGCGCCTGGAATTCGTCGAGTAACTGATCCGAGCTGGACGATACGGGGGTCTTACGAGCCATGGTGTCTCTCCTTATGACGGGGCAGTGTAGGGGGTTCGAGTCCTCTGCGGGGCAGTGGTTCCTTTTTTCTTCGGTGCAGGACGGATGCTGCCGACTGATCGGCTGGTACAGCGCTTGCATTGCGCTGGTGCGCGCCCTTGCAGATACGCTCCTTTATGGGGCTGTGAGGGTTCTGGCCAGGACGCCGTGGTGCATCAATAACTTATTAATAACTATGGAATAAGTACTTCGAGGCAAGGTTCAGTCGGCACCGGCTTGGTGCTGTACAGCCTGGGCCTCGGCAAGCTGGATCATGATGGGTGCCGCCATATGGTGCGTATTTATTAGTTTGTGATCCGCTTTGGTGCTTTTTTCCCGCGACGGAGTTTTCTTCGCAGATGGAAAACATCAACAGTGCTGTGGAAACCCTGATTCACGGCTCCAATACCTTGTTTATCCTGCTCGGCGCCGTGATGGTGCTGGCTATGCATGCCGGCTTTGCCTTTCTTGAAGTGGGGACGGTCAGGCAGAAGAACCAGGTCAACGCCTTGTCGAAGATCATCTCCGACTTTGCCGTGTCGGCCCTGGCCTATTTCTTTGTTGGCTACTGGATTGCCTACGGCGTGACCTTCCTAGAGCCTGCCAGCGTGCTGACGGAAGGCAACGGCTATGCGTTGGTGAAGTTCTTCTTTCTGCTGACTTTTGCGGCGGCCATCCCGGCGATTATTTCCGGCGGCATCGCCGAGCGCGCTAAGTTTGGTCCACAGCTGTGCGCCACGGTGCTGATCGTGGCCTTTATCTACCCCTTCTTCGAGGGGATGATCTGGAATGGCAACTACGGCGTCCAGGCTTGGCTGGAGGCGCAGTTTGGCGCAACCTTCCATGACTTCGCCGGCTCGGTGGTAGTGCATGCGATGGGTGGCTGGCTGGCCTTTGGCGCGGTGATCCTGCTGGGGCGCCGTAACGGGCGTTACCGTGATGGCCGCTTGGTTGCTTTTGCCCCGTCAAATATTCCGTTCCTGGCGCTGGGGTCGTGGATTCTGATCATCGGCTGGTTCGGCTTTAACGTGATGAGCGCACAGACCCTGGGCAGCGTCAGTGGTCTGGTGGCGGTCAACACCCTGATGGCGATGGTCGGCGGTACGGTGGCGGCTTTGCTTGTTGGCCGTAACGACCCAGGCTTCCTGCACAACGGTCCGCTGGCTGGCCTGGTGGCGGTGTGTGCCGGTTCCGACCTTATGCACCCGGTTGGCGCTCTGGTTACTGGCGCGATTGCCGGTGCGTTGTTCGTATGGGCGTTTACCGCGACCCAGGTGAAATGGAAGATCGACGACGTGCTCGGCGTTTGGCCGCTGCACGGTCTGTGCGGCGTGTGGGGCGGTATTGCTTGCGGGATCTTCGGCCAAGAGATGTTGGGCGGCCTGGGCGGCGTCAGCCTGGCCAGCCAGTTTGTCGGCACCGCGCTGGGCGTGGTGGTGGCCTTGATTGGCGGCGTACTGGTTTATGGTGTGCTGAAGGCTACCGTGGGTATTCGCTTGAGCCAGGAGGAGGAGTACTACGGTGCTGACCTCTCGGTGCATAAGATTGGCGCTGTCAGCCAGGATTGATCGCTGAGCGTTAATGCAAAAGGCCCGGACAATGTCCGGGCCTTTTTTATTACAACCGCTTAGGTGTTGAGGCTTAGAGCAGTGGCAGTGTGTAGCTGACTATCAGGCGGTTTTCGTCGAGATCGTTGGCAAAGTTCGAACGCACAGTCGCATTGCGCCAACGAACGCCGAGGTTCTTCAAGGCCCCTTCCTGGAACACATACATCAGTTCGGTGTTGCGTTCCCATTCCTTACCCTCGGAACGGTTGGCGGCCAGCTCAACGTTGTCACCGGTTAAGTAACGGGTCATGAATGTCAGGCCCGGAATGCCGATGCTGGCAAAGTTGAAGTCATACCGCGCCTGCCAGGACTGCTCGTCCTTGTTGGCAAAGTCACTGATTTGTACATAGTTGACCAAGAACGGATCGGTACTGGTAGCCAGGTATGCAAAGCCAGTGTCACCACTCATCTTCTGGTAGCCCAAGCCAAAGCTGTGACCATCGATGCCGTACGTAATCATGGCGCCCAACGCCTTATTGTCGACGTTGCTACGACCGTCATCGGTGGAGCGGGCGTAACGCAGGTCGGTTTTCAGGGTTTGCTTATCTGCCAAGGGCAGGACATGGACCAGGTTGAAGGAGTTCTGCTTATACAAATCCTCCAGGTTGGAATAGTAGTAGGCGCCAGTCAGATTCTGAGTGAGCTTGTAAGTGCCACCGAGAAACGTGAACGAGTCAGTGCTGTTGCCGCCTGTTACGTTAATCCCACGCCTGCCGCCACTGGTGATGGACAGGTCTTCGAAATCCCCTGAGTTGCGGTTGTTAACTTCACGCACATGGCCGCCGTCCAGAATAAGGCCATCAATTTCCTGGGAAATCAGCTGACCACCTTTAAAAACTTGCGGTGTCAGGCGGCTGTCGCTGGACGCAATCGCCATGTTTTTATATTGCATATCGCCAACCCGCAGGGTGGTTTTGGAAACTTTCACCTTGCCAGCCACAGCCAGATCGGACGAATAGTCCTGTGAGCCATTGGAGGATTTGTCTGGTGTCAGCAGATTGCTGCCGGCGGTGCCGTCACCTGAGTCGAGTTTGAAGCCGAGCATGCCGATAGCGTCGAGGCCAAAACCCACAGTGCCTTCGGTGTAGCCCGACTCGGCGCGCAGAATAAAACCTTGTGCCCACTCTTCGCTCTTGGCCTGACTAGGTGTTGGATTTGACGACTGACGGAAATCACGATTGAAGTAGAAATTACGAGCTTCAAGGGTCGCTTTGCTGTCCTTGATAAACTCTGCCTGGGCCAGCGATGGCAGGGTGAGGCAGGTGCCCAGTGTGGCGAATGCCACAGCGCGAGCGAGGGGAGATTGAGTCATTATTGTTAGCTCCTCGTGTGTGCGGGTCGGCTTGTGGCCGATCTGATACAGCGAGGCGCAATAAAGCATGGGGGCTTAGGCTTGGCTTTTAGACTTTGGTCTGCTCGGGCGCGCTCTGTGTGGGTGCGGCGTGCAACTGTCTGCGCTGCAATCGCTCTAGCCTGCTGGATGCGCCGTTGATCGGTTTATCCGCAATCAGGCTAAAGTTTCATCCCGCACGGCCGCCAACCAGTCAGATACACCGCCCAGGTACTTTGCCATGAATCCTCTGGCCGCAAATTTATCCTCTGCTTCACGTCCTACCTCCGCCACTGCTCAGCCGGTTGTGCGCAATGCTGCTGACGCGCAGGCGACACTGGCCAATCGCCTGGCTGAACGCCTTGGGCTTGAGCCCGGCGCACTGGCCGGCAAGGCCAATGATTACACCCCGGAGAAAGTCGCCGGGCGTATTCTCGGTTTTATCGAGCAGCGCCTGCAAAGCGAGCAAGCTGCTGGTGCCGACCCCAGCAAGCTCAAGGGTTTGCTTGAACAGGCGCGCAGCGGCGTAGAGAAAGGCTTTGCTGAGGCCCGTAAGATTCTCGACGGCATGGGGGTGCTGCAAGGCAAGGTGGCGAGCGATATCGACGACACCTACCAGAAAATCCAGGACGGTTTCAGCGACCTGGATAAACGCTTTAATCCTGATGCGGCCTTGGTTGGTGGCTCAACCAATATCGCCGCTTACAGCGAGCGGTTTGCTGCGCAAGCGGAAAGCTTCGATATGGAAGTGACCACCCGTGATGGTGACCGCCTGCGGATTTCCATCGCTCAGGCTTCGGCCAACTGGTCGCAGAGTGGCGTTGTTGCCAGCAGCAATGGTAACGGCAGCTCAGTAGTTGCCAGTAGCCAATCCGGCAGCCTGCAGATTGGTGCTTGGCAAGTCAGCGTCGAAGGCGAGCTGGATGATGAAGAACGCGCCGCACTGGAAAAACTCTTCGGCCAGGTCCAGGACCTTTCCAACAAGTTCTATGCCGGCGATCTGTCTGGCGCCTTCGACCGCGCCATGGCGTTGGAAATGGATGGCGAGCAGTTAGCGTCGATGTCCCTGCGCCTGACCCAAACCACTGTGCGTCAGGCAACGGATGCCTACAGCGCCGTTGCACAGGACGGCGGCCAGGCAGCCAGCGCAGTGAACAGTTCACTGATCGACTACGCCCAGGGCCTGCTCGACGCATTGCGCAGCGCCAATCAGGTGGCTGAAGAAGGCACCGCAAAAACCAGCTTGCTGGATATGCTCAAAGGCGGCTTCTCGCTTGATGAGCGTTTTGACAGCGGTCGCCTGGACAAGGCCGAGCAGCTCAACAGCCGCTTGCTCGATGGCCTGCAGAACCTGCTCAACCCCGCCCTAGACAGCAGCAAGTCCGCGGACGCCTGAGCCGGGGGCAGTGCTAAACTGCACCTCCTGTAGTCAGTGGAGGTGCGCAGATGCTCCCGGAATGCCAATTATTCGGTACGCTCGGCTGCCACCTGTGTGAGGTGGCCGAGGCGTTGCTGATGCCTTTTGTCGAGCATGGCCTGTTGGTCGAGCTGGTCGATATCGCTGAGCAGGAGCATTGGGTCGAGGACTATGGTCTGCGCATTCCAGTGCTGCGCCGTATTGATACCGGTGCTGAGTTGAACTGGCCGTTCGAGGCTGAACAGATCGTTGAATTCTTGCGTAATAGTCATGATTAGTGCGTTGGCACGGATTGCATTTTTACAGGACAGATACGCATGAGCATCGTGCTGGGTGACGCACTGTCACTGCTGTTATTCCGCCTGCACAGCGGCCGTCTATTGGGTATTAATCTCCTGAAAGTGCAGGAAATCATTCCTTGCCCGGCGCTGACCAAACTGCCCAGTCGTCATCCTCATGTCCGTGGCGTTGCCACTTTGCGTGGCTCGGCGCTAACGGTGATTGATCTGGGCAAGGCGATCGGCGAGCAAGGCGTGCCGGGCAATGATGACGGCTGTCTGATCGTGACGGAGCTCAGTCGCTCTCGGCAGGGCCTGCATGTGCAGAGCGTCGAGCGCATCGTGCAGTGCTACACCCGTGACGTTCGTCCGCCGCCGGCCGCATCCGGCAGTAAAGCCTTTATCACCGGCGTGACCCAGATCGACGGCAAGATTGTGCAGATCCTCGATATTGAAAAAGTCCTGCACGAACTCGCGCCGATGAGTATTGATGAGTTGAATGATCAGCTGTTATCCGAGCCTGAGCGCGCTCTGCTTAAGGGGCGTCGTGTACTGGTGGTGGATGACTCCCACGTCGCCTTACAGCAGACCATGATTACCCTACGCAAGTTGGAGCTGGATTGCCAAATGGTGCGCAGCGCCGCCGAAGCGCTGGAGTTACTGCAGCGTCAATTCGATGCCGGCGAGCCTATCGAGGTGTTGGTGTCGGATATCGAAATGCCGGAAATGGATGGCTATGACTTGGTGCGCACGCTGCGTAAAAAGCCGGATATCGGCCAGCTCTATGTGCTGCTGCACACCTCGCTCGACAGCACCATGAACACTGAAAAAGCCGAGGCAGTGGGCGCCAATGCGGTGTTGACCAAGTTCTCCACCGTGGACCTGAGCAAGGCCCTGGTGCATGCGTTCGAAAGCTTGCAATAGCTTTTCTCCAGGCATAAAAAAGCCCGCAATTAAGCGGGCTTTTTTATGTGATCTGGTCGGAGAGACAGGATTCGAACCTGCGACCTTCTCGTCCCGAACGAGACGCGCTACCAAGCTGCGCTACACTCCGAATCGATCGAAATTTTACTGAGAAAGTTTTACCGCACAAGGGCTTAGGTTTTAATTTTTTCTATTGGCCAAGCGCTTTGAATATATCGATCAGAGCCCAGGCGCTGGGCAAGTAGTACGTGGCAACGCCTGGGTTATCGGCTTACAGCTCTTTGACGGTACGCACTTGATCCTTGTTGACCTTGGCGCGTTTACCATCGAGTTGTTCGAACTCGTAGAAGCCCGAATCCTCGTCAAAATTCGGCTCGTCGATGGTCTGAATTTCGCGGCCATCATTGAGGGTGATTACCGTTGGCGACGCGCAACCAGTCAGCGCGACTAGGCCCAAGGTAAGCAGCAATGCTGGAATAATCCGCTGAGACATGGGTTTCTCCTTGATTAGATAGATGTTTTTACCCTGCTTGTGACGAAACTTTGCCGTTCAAGTTCCCTTGCCGGTATTTATCCGCGTGTCGTCAGCAAGTCGGGCGTGTTGAAGTTGGCCAGGCGAGGGTCACCGAGTGGGCACTCCACTGTCAATGGATCAAGGCTGCGCAGCCAGCGTTGCGGGCTGCGTTCGCCGGCTTGCCAGGCCTGCTCCAGGTCAGCATGCAGTGCACGGGGAATGACGCTGAACAGCGGTTCGAGAAACTCGCCCTGACGCACTACAACTGCGCGCTCACCGGCCAGGTTCAGTAGCGCCTCCAGCAGCGGTCTGTCGAGTTGCGGGGCGTCGCACGGCAGGATCAATACATTCGCCTGACGTGCGGCGCGCAGGCCGGCGCGAATGCCTGCGAGAGGGCCTTGGAAGTCCGCCTCGTCATCACTGACCAAGCGATCCGCGAAGGGTGCATAGCGCTCGGCGTTGCGGTTGCAGGAGATAAGCAGGTCATCGGTTAGCGGCCGTACCAGCTCGTGCAGCCAAGCAATCAGCGGGCGGCCTTGCCAGTCGAGCAGGCCCTTGTCGGCGCCGCCCATGCGTTGCCCACGGCCGCCCGCAAGCAGCAAAACAGAACAGCGGGGCAGGGTGGTGGGAGCGGGCATGCGCAGTCTCCGAAAGCGGGCCTGTGATATAACGGCGGGCATTATCGCCCATAACTGGAAGCCTGCCATGAACCACAAGGCCGAGGCACATTTCGTGCCCTTGAATATCGCGGTGTTGACCGTCAGCGACACCCGCAGCCTGGAAACTGACACCTCCGGCCAACTGTTTATCGACCGCCTGCAGGCCGCCGGCCATCAGCTCGCCGCACGGGTTTTGCTGAAGGACGATCTGTACAAAATTCGCGCCCAGGTCGCCACCTGGATTGCCGAGGATCAGGTGCAGGTGGTGCTGATTACCGGCGGTACCGGCTTCACCGGCCGCGACAGCACACCGGAAGCGGTGAGCTGTTTGCTGGACAAGCAGGTCGATGGTTTTGGTGAGCTGTTCCGGCAGATTTCTGTGCCGGATATCGGCACCTCGACCATTCAGTCTCGCGCTCTGGCAGGCCTGGCCAATGGCACCCTGGTGTGCTGCCTGCCGGGCTCGACCAACGCCTGCCGCACCGCCTGGGATGGCATCCTGGGTGAGCAGCTGGATAACCGCCACCGCCCGTGCAATTTCGTTCCGCACCTCAAGTCGGTGGCCGCCTGCGAGAGCCGTGGATGAGCTGCTGTGACAAGCCGGGATTGATGCCCGTTGAGGCAGCGCTGGCGCGGTTGCTGGCGCAGGCCGAGGCCAGCGCGATTGTTGAATGCGAGCGGGTCAAGCTGAGCGACGCCGCAGGCCGGGTTTTGGCCGAGCCGTTGCTGGCCGAGTTGGATCTGCCGCCCTGGGACAACAGCGCCATGGACGGGTACGCCCTGCGCTTGGCCGATTGGAATGGCCAGCCGCTGGTCGTCAGCCAACGCATTCAGGCCGGCAGTGCGCCGCAGCCGTTGCTGCCCGGCACCTGTGCGCGGATTTTTACCGGCGCGCCGCTGCCAGCCGGCGCTGATACTGTGGAAATGCAGGAAAACGCCGTGCTCGGCGAGGATGGTCGCGTTGCCTTTAGCGAGCCGCTCAAGCGCGGGCAGAACGTGCGCGCTCAGGGCCAGGAAACCCGTGTTGGTGATAGCGTTCTACCCGCCGGCACGCGTCTAGGTCCGATTGAGCTGGGTTTGGCGGCGTCCTTGGGTTGCGCTGAATTGAATGTGCGCCGCCGACCTCGGGTGGCGGTGCTGTCCACGGGGGATGAGCTGGTCGAACCGGGTCAGCCGCTCGGGCCCGGGCAAATCTACAACAGCAATCGCCGCGTGCTGATCGCTTGGCTGCAGCGACTGGGCTGCGAAGTTGTGGATGGCGGCATTCTGCTCGATGACCTGGAGCAGACCCGCGCAGCGCTAGCTGCGTTGAGTGATGTTGACCTGATTCTTTCCACCGGCGGCGTATCGGTGGGCGAGGCGGATTTCCTGGGTATGGCCTTGCGCGAAGAGGGCGAGCTGGCGCTGTGGAAGTTGGCGATCAAGCCTGGAAAACCGCTGACCTGCGGGCAGTTTCGCGGCGTACCGGTGATCGGCCTGCCGGGTAATCCGGCTTCGACCTTGGTGACTTTCGGCCTGCTCGCGCGGCCTTATCTGCTGCGCCGATTAGGTGTGCAGCGGGTCGAACCGCTGGGCTTTCCGATGCCGACTGGTTTCACCTGGAGCAAGCCGGGCAACCGCCGTGAATACCTGCGCGCGCGTCTGGAAAACGGACGTGTGGTGCCTTATGCAAATCAAAGCTCCGGGGTGCTACGCAGCGCTGCCTGGGCTGAGGGTTTTGCCGAAGTGCTGGAGGGCACCACGCTTGCCGAGGGCGACAGCCTCAGGTTTATTCCGCTCAGCGAGATTCTCGGGTAGGTCAGCGTACTTGCTGCCTCCTTGTGGGGGATGGCGCTTTACCCAGCCACCAAGGTTGTCAGCTATTGCGCCGGCTCTCGCGAAATTCGCCTGGGGTCTGCCCGGTCCAGGTCTTGAAGCTGCGGTGGAACGAGCGCGACTCGGTAAACCCCAGATAGCTGGCGATATCCTGAATCGCCAGGTCGCTGCGCAGCAGGTAATGCTCGGCCAGTTCCTGGCGCAGTTCATCAAGAATCTGCTGGTAGCTGGTGCCGGCCAGTTGCAGGTGACGCTGCAGGGTGCGCACCGTCATGTTGAATTTCTCCGCCACGCGTTCCTTACGTGGCAGACCATCCTTGAGCAGCAGGCGCAGGGCGTTTTTTACCCGCTGCGGCAGTGGCTCGTTGTCGTCCAGTCCAGCCATCAGCGTCAGAGCGTGTTCTTCCAGGGTGCGCAACAAGTTGGCGTCGGCCTGGCGCAGCGGCACAGCGAGGTATTCCAGCGGCACGATCAGCGCATTGCAGCTTTGCTCGAAGCGGATCGGGCAGCCGAAAATCGTCTGGTACTCGGCAATATCGGCGCCCTCAGGCAGGGCGTGCTCGAACCACACCTCCCGTGGCGAGCTATCTGAGTCGGAGATCCAGCGCGCATACAGCAACCACGAAGCCAGTACGTTTTCCACCATGTGCCGGCGGATCGGCTCAGCCTGATGGCGACAGGTCCAGATCAGGCGAACGTGATCTGCGCCGGCCTCGACCCGGCTGACACCCATGTCCCCCACCAGTTTCTCGTAAGGCACGATGCGGCTCATGGCCTCACCGAGGGTTGCACAGTTCATGGTGATATAGCCCAGCACGCTCCACGAACCCGGCTGCACAAAGCGCGCGCAGTGCAGGCCAAACAGCGGGTCAGCCGACACCTTGAGCAAGTGATCGAGCAGGCGCTCATGGGTTTCACTGGGAATGCGTTTGCTGTTGTCGGCCAGGTCCTCGGTCTTGATGCCGGCGGCCGTCAACGCCTGGTCGATATCCAGACCCAATTGCTCGGCGTGGCGCAGGTACTTGAGCAGGGAAGGGACAGAGGTATAACCGAGGTTTTCCATGAACTGTTCTTATTCTGAATGTCTTGATTGGCGATATCGCCTGGCTCGATACGACAGTGACGCCTTGAAACGGCCAGCTAGTATAGGCAGCCATCGAGGGTGACTGAAATATCCGGGAGATACAGATGCGACGTTGGAACGGCTGGGGTGATGACGCAACAGTGGTGGAACTGCCGGCCCATGGCGAGGCTTTTCTTGCCGAACTGGTCGGCTCGGGTCAGTTGCTGGCCGATGCCAGCCTGGAGCAGGTTCTGGCACAGGTGCCGGCCTCGCGTCTGCAGGCCCACCCGCTGATTTGTCTGAATGCCGAAGACCGCGTGCGTCACGCCCGTGGCCAGAGCCTGCCGGACTGGCTGGCGATGCGTTCCGGCGATTTTGGCGTGTTTCCCGATGGCGTGGCCTACCCGGAAAGCGCTGCGCAGGTCCGCGAGTTGCTGGCCTGGGCCAGCCAGCATGACCTGATCGTCATTCCTTACGGCGGTGGCACCTCGGTCGCCGGTCATATCAACCCACAGGCCAGCAACAAACCGGTGCTGACCCTGTCGCTGGCGCGCATGAGCAAGCTGATCGAGATCGACCACGACAGCCTGATTGCCACCTTCGGCCCTGGCGCCAATGGTCCGCAAGTGGAAAGCCAGCTGCGCGCGCAGGGCTACACCTTGGGTCATTTTCCGCAGTCGTGGGAGCTGTCGACTTTGGGTGGCTGGGTCGCCAGCCGTTCCAGCGGGCAGCAATCGCTGCGCTACGGACGTATCGAGCAGCTGTTTGCCGGCGGCAAGGTCGAGACCTTCGCTGGCACCCTGGAAATTCCGACCTTCCCGGCCTCTGCCGCGGGGCCAGACCTGCGCGAAATCCTCATGGGTTCGGAAGGGCGCTTCGGCATCATCTCCGAGGTCAAGGTACGCATCACCCGCCTGGCCGAGCAGGAGAATTTCTACGCGGTATTTTTGCCCAACTGGCAGCAGGCGCTGAGCGCCATTCGCAGCTTGGCCCAGGCGCGTGTGCCGTTGTCGATGCTGCGTCTGTCCAACGCCATTGAGACCAAAACCCAGCTGGCCCTGGCCGGCCATCCGCAGCAAATCGCCTGGTTGGAGAAATACCTGGCCCTGCGCGGCGCCCGCGAGGGCAAGTGCATGCTGACCTTCGGCGTTACCGGCAGCCGTACGCAGAATGCCGCCTCGCTGAAGCAGGCGAAGAAGTTGCTGAAGAGCTTTGGTGGCGTATTTACCGGCACCTTGCTAGGCAAGAAATGGGCAGAAAACCGCTTCCGTTTCCCCTACTTGCGCCACGGCCTGTGGGCCGCCGGCTACGCGGTGGACACCCTGGAAACCGCCACCGACTGGAGCAATGTCGATAACCTGCTGAACAAGGTCGAAGCCAGCCTGCGCACTGGCCTGAGTGAGGAGGGCGAGCAGGTGCATGTGTTTACCCACCTGTCCCACGTCTACAACGAAGGCTCGAGCATCTACACCACTTACGTATTCCGCCCAGGTGCGAACTACGCCGAGGCCATGGCGCGCTGGCAGAAGCTCAAGCATGCCGCCAGCCTGACCATCGCCGAGAACCGCGGCACCATCAGTCATCAGCACGGAGTCGGCCGCGATCATGCGCCTTACCTGCCGGTGGAGAAGGGCGAGCTGGGTATGGCCACCCTCAAGGCGCTGGCTGGGCATTTTGACCCTGAGCAGCGCCTGGCACCTGGCGTGTTGCTGCAGGATTGATGATGAATCAGTGGAACGCCGCCTGGCGTGAACAGGCCTTGCCTGAGCTGGCTGCACGCGACTGGGACCTGATCGTCGTCGGCGGCGGCATCAGCGGTGCCGGAATTTTGCGTGAAGCGGCGCGGCGCGGTTGGAAATGCCTGCTGCTGGAGCAGCGCGACTTCGCCTGGGGCACGTCCAGTCGCTCCTCGAAGATGGTGCATGGCGGATTGCGCTATATCGCCAAGGGCCAGTTCGGCCTGACCCGCGATTCGGTGCGCGAGCGCGAGCGCTTGCTGCAGGAAGCGCCGGGGTTGGTCGACCCCTTGAGTTTTATCATGGCGCATTACCAGGGCGGCTTTCCCGGCCCGCGAGTGTTCGGCGGGCTGCTGGCGGTCTATGACGCCCTGGCCGGCAAGCGCAATCACCTGTACTACCCGTTGCAGCAACTGCGTTATCTGGCCCCAGGTCTGAAGGAAGACGGTCTGCTTGGTGGTACGCGCTTTTTCGATGCGGTCACCGATGATGCGCGCCTGGTACAGCGCGTGCTGGGTGAGGCCCGCGCCGAGGGCGGCGAAGCGCTCAACGGCATGCGCGTAGTCGAGTTGCGGCGCGAAGACGGGCGCGTTACTGGCCTGCTCGCCGAAGACAGCGAAAGCGGCCTGCAGTATCGCTTCAAGACCCGCGCGGTGGCGCAGGCCACAGGTGCTTGGGCCGATCAGCTGCGGCAGAAAACCGGGCTGGAGCATATCCGTCCGCTGCGCGGCAGCCACCTGCTGGTGCCGGCCTGGCGCCTTCCGGTGGCACATGCGTTTAGCTTTATGCATGCGGCGGACAAGCGTCCGGTGTTTGTCTTCCCCTGGGAAGGCGCGACGGTGATTGGCACCACCGACCTGGATCATCCGGCACCGCTAGCCGAAGAAGCACGGATCAGCTCGGATGAGGTTAAGTATTTACTAGATGCCTGCGCTCAGCAGTTTCCTACGGCACAGATCAAGGCAGCGGATGTGCTATCGACCTGGGCCGGGGTGCGCCCGGTGGTCACGGATGGCAGTGAAGGGCGCAAACCTTCGGATGAAAAACGCGAACATGCGCTGTGGGTTGAGCCCGGTTGCGTGACCCTGGCCGGTGGCAAGCTGACCACTTTCCGCCTGTTGGCGCTCGAAGTGCTGCAGGCTTGCGCGCCGATGGTTGGCCGTACGCTGGATGATCAGGGCGCGGCGACCTTTGCTGTCGTACCGCAGCAGCCGATGCCGCAGTTAAGCCCGGCTCAGCAGAAGCGCTTGATGGGTCGTTATGGTCGGGCGTTGCCGCGAGTACTGGCGTTGCTCGATGAACTGGGTGTCGAGCAGGTTTCCGGCACGGACATGCTGTGGGCCGAACTGGCCTGGGCGGCCGAACAGGAGCTGGTGCTGCACCTAGATGACCTGCTGCTGCGCCGCACCCGTTTGGGCCTGTTGTTGGCATGCGGCGCGGCGGCCGAACTGCCGCGAATCCGTGTGCTGTGTCAGGCCCGCCTGGGGTGGGACGACGCGCGCTGGCAAGAGGAAGAACAGGCGTATCGGCAACTCTGGCAGCGTTGCTACAGCCTGCCGGCGGAAGATGGATCACGAGGAAGGACGGCGTCTTGAGCGAGAAAAGTTATCTGCTGGCCATCGACAATGGCACCCAGAGCATTCGGGCGCTGTTGTTTGATCTTCAGGGCAATCTGCTCGCCAAGGGCAAGGTGGAGCTTGAGGCTTATTACTCCAAGCAACCCGGCTGGGCCGAGCAGGATCCGGAATACTACTGGGCCAGCCTCGGTGAAGCCTGCGCACAGCTGTGGCAGCAGGTGGATATCGACCGTAGCCTGATCAAGGGAGTTTCACTCACCACCCAGCGTGGCACCCTGATCAACGTTGACTCGCAAGGCCAACCGCTGCGCCCCGCGATGCTCTGGCTCGATCAGCGTCAGGCCAAGGTCGAAGGGCGGATCACCGGGCCTTGGGGTTGGCTGTTCAAGATCGCTGGGGTGCAAGCCACGGTGGATTACTTCCGCGCTCAGGCCGAGGTTAACTGGATCGCCCAGAACCAGCCGGACATTTGGGCCAATACCCACAAGGTGCTGCTGCTTTCGGGGTTTCTTACTCACCGGCTGTGCGGCCAGTTTGTCGACTCGCTGACCAGTTGCGTGGCTTACCTGCCATTCGACTACAAACGCCTGCAGTGGGCCAAGCCCGGCGATTGGAAATGGCAGGCCATGCCGGTGCGTCGCGAGCAGTTGCCGGAATTACGCAAGCCGGGCGAGTTGCTTGGCCATATCACGGCGTCGGCCAGCCGGCATACTGGGATTCCCGAAGGCTTGCCGCTGATTGCCGCAGGCGCTGATAAAGCCTGTGAGGTGCTTGGCGCGGGCGGCGTAGAGCCGAGCACGGCGTGCCTGTCCTATGGCACTACGGCGACGATCAACACCACTCGCAGTAAGTATCTGGAGACCATTCCGCTTATACCGCCATACCCCTCGGCGATTCCTGATCACTTCAACACCGAGGTGATGATTTATCGCGGTTTCTGGATGGTCAGTTGGTTCAAGCAGGAGTTTGGCCTGCGTGAGATGCAGCGGGCCAAGGAGTTGGGCGTAGAGCCTGAGGCGCTGTTCGATGAGCTGGTCAACAGCGTGCCGGCAGGCTCCATGGGCCTGATGCTGCAGCCGTACTGGTCGCCGGGCATCCGCGAGCCGGGTCTGGAGGCCAAGGGCTCGATTATCGGCTTCGGTGACGTGCACACCCGCGCGCACATCTACCGGGCAATTCTTGAAGGCTTGGCTTATGCCCTGCGCCAGGGCAAGGAGAAGATCGAGAAACGTTCGGGCACGCGCATCACCCGCCTGCGCGTTTCTGGTGGTGGTTCACAGAGCGATGCGGCTATGCAGCTGACGGCCGATATCTTCGGCCTGCCTGCCGAGCGCCCGCATCTGTATGAAACCAGCGGTCTGGGCGCGGCGATCAATTGCGCAGTGGGCCTGGGCCTGCACCCGGATTACCCCACAGCGATCAAAGCCATGACCCGGGTCGGTGATGTGTTCACACCCAACCCAGAGGCGCAGCGCACCTATCAGCAGCTGTACACCCAGGTTTATCAGCGCATGTACAAGCAGCTGAAGCCGCTGTATCAGACCATTCGCAAGATTACTGGGTATCCGGCGTAAAGCCGCTTAGCGGCGCACAGGTTCTGCTGCGCCGCTAAGCCATCTCTGCTGGTTATGCCACATCCACCAGGATGATTTCGCTGTCTTCGATGGCCGTTACGCGGATCACTTCTACATCGCTGACTGCCACACCATCACGAGCCTGGGCGCTGACGCCGTTGACTTCAATGCTGCCGCTGGCGGCCACCAGATAAGCCTTGCGAGAAGCACCAATCGGATACTCGGTGCTCTGCCCGGCTTGCAGGGTGGCTGCGGCCATCCGCGCATTGGTACGGATCGACAGGGCGTCCTGATCTTCGGCAAAGCCGCTGGCCAGGGTGACGAAGGTGCCGGCGCGCTCACCTTTGGGGAACGGCTTGGCGCCCCAGGACGGCGGTAGGCCCGACTGGTTGGGTTGAATCCAGATCTGGAAGATCTTGGTGGTGGTGTCTTCCAGGTTGTATTCGCTGTGGGCAATCCCGGTGCCGGCGCTCATCACTTGCACATCACCGGCTTCGGTACGGCCATGGTTACCCAAGTTGTCCTTGTGGGTGATGGCCCCTTGGCGTACATAGGTGATGATTTCCATATCGCGGTGCGGATGGGTCGGAAAGCCGGTGTGCGGCGCGATTTCATCATCGTTCCAGACCCGCAGTGGTCCCCAGCTCATGCGCGCCGGGTCATAGTATTCGGCAAAGGAAAAATGATGGCGGGCATTCAGCCAACCGTGATGGGCACCGCCGAGCTCGGCGAAGGGGCGTACGTCGATCATCTGCATATCCTCATTTAAGGAGCACCGGCTTTCAGCGGCGGTGTTCATTGGCGATGTAAGGATGATCCAATAAATCAATGCGATTAAAAATGCGTAAATATTGAGCCTAATAATCTATTTGGTTGATATTTATTTCGTCACGTGCCGGTTGGTGCAACCTCAAGCCCTGTTGCTGAATCTTTGTGTTGAAACGTGAAAGGATGCTGTGAATGCAAGAACGTAAAGCGCTGCTGATTCTGCATGGTAAGCAAGCTCTCAATGCCGAGGTGCGCGCTGCGGTGCAGGCGCGTCGTGAAGAGGGCTGGCACGTGGATGTGCGGGTCACCTGGGAGGGTGGCGATGCGCAGCGTCTGGTCAACGAGGCGTTGCAGGCGGGCTACCCAACCCTTATTGCCGGCGGTGGTGATGGCACTCTGCGTGACGTGGCTGAAGCTATGGCGTTGGCAAAAACCAAGGCCAGTCTGGCGCTGTTGCCGTTGGGTACAGCCAATGATTTTGCGCGTGCGGCCGGTATTCCGCTCGAACCACTGGCTGCGTTGAGCTTGTTGGATATACCGGCGCAGCCGATCGATCTGGGCGAAGTGGATGGTCAGGTGTTCCTGAATATGGCCACGGGCGGTTTTGGCTCTAACGTCACCGCCAACACGTCGGAAGACCTCAAACGCATGCTCGGCGGTGCGGCTTATTTTTTGACGGGCTTGACCCGTTTTGCCGAAGTGCAATCGTCGTTTGGCCGCTTTACCGGGCCGGATTTTCAGTGGGAAGGCGAGTTTCTCGCACTCGGCATCGGCAATGGTCGGCAGGCCGGCGGTGGGCATGTGCTATGCCCGCAGGCGCGAGTCAACGATGGTTTGTTGGATGTCTGCATCGTGCCGGCGGCAGCGGATGTGGTAGGCACCCTCGGTACGCTGCTGTCTGGCGGAATCAATGGCCTGCAGAGTGTAGCCCTCAGCGCACGGCTGCCTTGGCTGGAAGTCGAAGCCCCCGAAGGCCTGGATCTCAACCTTGACGGTGAGCCGATGGAAAGCCGCAAACTGCGGTTCGCGGCCAGGCCGAAGGCGTTACGTGTGCATTTGCCGGAAGACTCGCCGCTGCTGGTTGAATAAGCCGAGCGGCTTCTGCCGCCTGACTGGCCTAGTCGCCGCGCTTATCGCATGATGGCGCTGCGCCATCTGCCTTCAGATGCGCGGCAGATGGCCGATACACCCGGGTATGGCTATTTGAGCTAGGCTAGATCGATAAGTGAACAGGAGCGCATGATGGCCGGCATTCTCGACTCAGTGAACCAACGCACCCAGCTGGTGGGTGAGAACCGCTTGGAAATTCTCATGTTCCGCCTGGCGGGTCGGCAACTGTTTGCGATCAACGTCTTCAAGGTGCAGGAAGTCCTGCAAATGCCCAAGCTGACTCTGATGCCGCAGCGCCATCGTTTTGTCTGTGGGGTGGTCAATCTGCGTGGGCAGACGTTGCCAGTGATCGATCTGTCCCAGGCCATCGGCATGCGCCCGATTGTGCCGGATGAGCGCAGCACCATTATCGTCACTGAGTACAACCGCTCGGTGCAGGCTTTTCTGGTCGGTGGGGTTGAACGCATCCTCAACCTCAATTGGGAATCCATCCTGCCGCCACCCGGTGGCGCCGGGCGTCAGCATTACCTGACTGCCATCACCAAGGTTGAAGACCAGATCGTCGAAGTGATCGACGTGGAAAAAGTCTTGGCGGAAATCAGCCCGATGAGCACCAAGGTCTCTCCGGAAAAACTCGCCGATCCGTTACTGGAGCATGCCAAAGGACGCGAAGTGCTGCTGGTGGATGACTCCAACGTGGCCATGAGTCAGCTCAAGGGCACCATGGCGCAATTGGATATCCGTTGCCATGCCGCCAGCGATGGCTTGCGTGCCCTTAACCTGCTGAAGAGCTGGGCTGATGCCGGCGTCGATGTGCATGAAAAGCTGTTGATGGTGATCACCGACGCGGAAATGCCGGAGATGGACGGCTACCGCCTGACCACCGAGATTCGCAACGACTCACGTCTTAAAGACTTGTACGTGGTGCTGCACACCTCGCTTTCAGGCAGTTTCAACGAGGCCATGGTTAAGAAGGTAGGCTGCGACAACTTCCTCTCCAAGTTCCAGCCGGACAAACTTGTAGATGTGGTGCACCAGCGTTTGGCCTTGTTGCACCCCGAGGAATAAGCCTGACGCGGGCGTCAGGCTGGCATGCACCTTCTGTTTATTCGCTTAACCGCTGGCGTAGATACTCAATGCGCTCGCGGTTAACGTCGAAATCCGCGTAGCCCAGGCGCGATGCCGAGCGCACATCCACTCCGGCCGCTCCGATCATAAATTCCACATCATCGACAAAGCGCATCAGCTTGCTGCTGAATTCGGCGCGCAAATACCCCGGTGCCTCCTCCACCACGCTCACGCGTGGCTCTGCACTGAGTAACGCCTTGAGGCGTGCCTGGGTTTCTTCGGCGGTACCTCTCAGTGGCAGCGGTTCAATGGTGTGTCGCGCATCGCTGGCCTGGCTGTTTACGCAGTTCGGTGAGTCTGGACAGGCGCTCAGTTGTCCATCATGGATGCCCAGGTTATCCGGCGCAGTACCGCTGCAAGCGCTTAGCAATACCAGTAGCGGCAGGGCCAAAGCGGGCTTGTAGGTACGTCGGGTTGCTCGTATAAGTGCGTTTTGCCAAACGGAAGCTGGACTCATGTTGCATCTCTCCGGGTTGTACCGTTATCCACTGAAGTCGGCGGCGGGCGAAGCCCTGCGCGAAACGATGCTGGACGCTTTGGGCGTGCAGGGTGATCGTCGCTGGATGGTAGTCGATGCTGAATCCGGGCGCTTCCTTACGCAACGCTTGCTTGCGCAGATGACTCAGTTGCAGGCGCGCTGGCTGGGTAGCACGCACCTGCAACTGAGTGCACCGGGCATGGCTGATCTGCAGGTAGCAGTGCCGGATGAGCAGGCACCGCTGCGTGGCGTGACCATCTGGCGCGACAGCCTGCAGGTGCCGGACGCCGGTGATCAGGCGGCGCATTGGCTTAGCCAATTGCTTGGCCGTGCCTGCCGTCTGGTTCAGGTCTCAGAACCGCGGGCGCGGCAGGTCGATACGGCGTATGCCGAGGTCGGCGACAAGGTGGCGTTTGCCGATGGCTTTCCTTTACTGCTGATCGGTCAGGCGTCGTTGGATGACCTCTCGGCGCGCGTCGGTCGACCGTTGCCGATGCTGCGTTTTCGCCCGAACCTGGTGGTCAGTGGCAGTGAGCCCTATGCCGAAGACAGCTGGAAGCGCATCCGTATTGGTGAGCTGGAGTTTCGTGTGGTCAAGGGCTGCTCGCGCTGCATCATGACCACCCTCGACCCGCAGACTGGCGAGCGCAGCGCCGATCGCGAACCGCTGGCTACCCTGAAAACCTACCGTGAGCGTGAAGGCGAGGTGTATTTCGGGCAGAACCTGATCGCCTGTGGCGAAGGGCAGCTACGTCTAGATATGCCGGTGCAGGTGCTGGAATAAGCGGGCAAGGCACGCTCAACCGTTGCAGTTGAGCATGCCAATTTAGCCGTTACTGGTCGAAGTAACGCTCGTGCCAGGCCACCAGTGGTTGCGGCGCGTTGAGCTTCTCGCCGTAGATCACCGAGTAGGACAGCACGTTCTGCACGTACTGGCGGGTCTCATCAAATGGGATGTTCTCGATCCACACGTCATACGACAGATGATCCGCGCCGCGCAGCCACTGGCGCACGCGCCCTGGGCCGGCGTTGTAGGCCGCAGAGGCGAGCACGCGGTTACCGTTGAACTGGCCGTAGATCTGGCTCAGGTAGGCTGCACCCAGCTGAATATTGACTTCCGGACGGTAGGCCAGTTGCGGCGATGACAGCGGAATGCCAAAACGTTTGGCGGTTTCCTTGGCAGTGGCTGGCATTAGCTGCATCAAACCCATGGCGCCGACGTGGGATTTGGCATCGGCCATAAAGGCGCTTTCCTGGCGGGTGACGGCAAATACCCAGCTGGAATGGATGTCGCGGTTTTTCGCTTCACGCACCAAGTGTTCGCGGTGCGCCATGGGGAAGCGTACGTCCAAATCGTCCCAATACTGTGCCTGGCTGATGGTGCGGATGGCCGGGAAGTACCAGCCCATCTCATAGGCCAGGCGCGCCTGGGCAACCATCTCATCGCGGCTGAACAAGCGGCTGACGTTGTACCACTCGCGGCGGCCATCGGCGACCTGACCCCGGGCGTGGAACTCTAGAGCACGGCGAATCGCTGCCGAATTTCGCACCTTTTGGATGGTCTGTGGGCTCAGAGCCAGTGGCTTGTTATTCAGCTGATAGGGCGCCTGCACCTGGTCGGCGGCCATAAAACCGTAGAAGTCACGTTCCTTGGCCAGTGCCTGGTACAGCGCTTTCGGTTCCTGGCTGTTGGGCTGCGCCAGTTGCAGGCTGCGCGCCTGCCAGTAACGCCAGCGGTTGGTGTTACCCAGTTCCGCAGGCATCCGGCGCGTCAGCTGGTTGGCCTCATCCCAGCGGCCCAGGCGCAGCAGTAGGCGGGCGCGCCATTCGCTTACGGTGTTATCACGCAGCTCGGGGTCGTACTTGGCCATGACCTGTAGAGCGCGGGAGTCGAAGCGCTTGGCCAGGGTCAGGCCGATTTCGCGGGCAATAGCCACCTGCTCGTCGCTGGAGAACTTCATCCGTTGGGCGTAGCCATCGAGCAGCTTGAGTGCGCTTTCCGGGTCCTGGCGGGCCAGGCGGCGCAGGCCGAGGCCAACTACATCGGCCATGGCCGGGTCGGTCTGGGTAAAACGCGAGGTCTGCTTCAGCAACTCAGGCTTCTGCGCCACTTCTAGCAGGCGCTGGCCTTGGTTGCCCAAGGTTGGCATCGTCTTGATCAGGTGGGTGACCAGGCCGTAGTTACGCGCTTCGGCTGCCAGCTTAGCGCGCTGCCAACGCTTCTGTTCGGTGAGTTGGCCTTCTGCGGCCCACATTGCGAACAGCGGGTCACAGGCATTGGGCTGTGATTTGCCCACCAGCCAGAGTTTCTCGGCGGTGGCGTTGCCTTCGGCGCGCATGCCGTGGCTCAGCTGGTACTGGCCATACAAACAGTCAAGCTCAGTGAAATTCAGCTTCGGGTCGTAGTAATTAATGAAGGTTTGCCACTCGCCACGTTCAGCCAGCCAGCGCAGCCAGCGCAGCTTCATCCAGCTGATTTGCGGCAGGTCGCCATGTTCGGCGAGGAATTTCTCGATTTCGTCATTGCTGGCCCACTTCAGCCGGGCGGTCAGTTCGTCATACGCCAGGTAAGGCTCCAGCGGATAATCACGTAGAGCACTGGCATAGCGCTGGTAAGGGCCTTTGTCGCCTTTGGCCAGTGCGGCTTTGGCTTGATCGTAATATTGACGTTGTTGCGTCAGGGTAGCGGCCTGCGCTGCAGAGACGCTCAAGGTGGAAACCAACAGGCAGGACAGCAAGCTGAACAGGGGACCGCGCATGACACTTCCAGGCAAATAGTGCGTATGGCTCTAGCTTAGTCGTTTGCCTATGGGCGGTGAAGGTGCAATGCGTTTCAACGCGTAATTGATGGCGCTCACCGCTGTTTTAGCCTGGGTAGGCGTGCTAGAGGGCTTGGCGCCATGTGCGCCAGGAATCGCAGCGGAATTTACTGCGTGCACCGTTGAAATTGCCTGCTTGGTCGATGCGCTTCTCGGTTAGAATGCGCGCCCTGTTTTGTGGGTGCTTCCGGCAGCCATAGATGATTTTTTGGGTGTTTCAGGTTGCCGCTGTGCCCTGGATGCAACGAAGCCCGTTGCTCGGTTGCGGTTAAACCGGCTTTCACCCGTCGTTTTTTGTTGAGGCGTGCCATGACCCTGCTCAAGTTCACCGATATTTCCCTGGCTTACGGCGCAATGCCGCTCTTGGACAAGGTGTCTTGGCAGATCGCCCGTGGCGAGCGGGTGTGCATCATCGGCCGCAACGGCACCGGTAAGTCGAGCATGATGAAGCTGGTCAAGGGCGACCAGAAGGCGGATGACGGCGCTGTTTGGCGTGCACCTGGGCTGAAAATTGGTGAGTTACCGCAGGAATTGCCGGTGGCTGACGATCGCACCGTATTTGATGTGGTCGCTCAGGGTCTGGACGGCGTGGGCGAGTTACTTGCGCAGTACCACCACCTGGCGCAGAACTGTGTCACCGAAGCTGATCTGGACAAGTTGATGCATGTGCAGCAAGACCTCGAAGCCCGTGACGGCTGGCGCTTGCAGCAACTGGTCGACAGCACCTTGAGCCGCTTGCAGCTGCCGGCTGACAAGACGCTGGCCGAGCTCTCAGGCGGCTGGCGTCGTCGCGTCCTGCTGGCTCAAGCGTTGGTTTCCGAGCCCGATTTGCTGCTGCTCGATGAGCCAACCAACCACCTGGATATCGGCGCGATTGCCTGGCTGGAAGAAGCCTTGGCGGATTTCCAGGGCGCAGTCCTGTTTATCACCCACGACCGTTCTTTCCTGCAGAACCTGGCCACACGCATCCTCGAATTGGACCGTGGCGGCCTGATCGATTGGAACGGCGACTACGCGAGCTTTCTGGTGCACAAGGAAGCCGCATTGGCCGCTGAAGAGACGGCCAACGCGCTGTTCGACAAGCGCCTGGCCCAGGAAGAGGTGTGGATTCGCCAAGGCATCAAGGCCCGCCGCACCCGTAACGAAGGCCGTGTACGCGCCCTCAAAGCACTGCGCGTAGAGCGCAGCGAGCGCCGTGAGCGCACCGGCAAGGCCAATATCCAGCTGGAAACCGCCGAGAAATCCGGCAAGCAGGTGATGGTGCTGGAAAACGTCAGTTTTGCGCATCCAGGTGGTCCGTTCCTGATCAAGGACTTTTCCATGGTGCTGCAGCGCGGCGACCGCATCGGTCTGCTCGGCGCCAACGGCACCGGTAAAACCACTTTGCTCAAGCTGATGCTCGGCGGCTTGCAGCCCACCAGCGGTGAAGTGGCCGAAGGCACGCGCATTGATGTGGCTTATTTTGACCAATTGCGTCACCAGCTTGACCTGGAAAAGACCGTGATCGACAACGTCGCCGAAGGCCGCGACTTTATCGAGATCGACGGGCAGAACCGCCATGTACTGAGCTACCTGGGCGACTTCTTGTTCAGCCCGCAGCGTGCGCGCACGCCGGTCAAAGCGTTGTCCGGTGGTGAGCGGGCACGTCTCTTGCTCGCCAAGCTGTTCAGCAAACCGGCCAACTTGCTGGTGCTGGACGAACCGACCAACGACCTCGATGTGGAAACCCTGGAGTTGCTTGAGGAAGTGCTGCTGACCTTCCCTGGCACCGTGCTGATGGTCAGTCACGACCGGGCATTCCTCGACAACGTGGTAACCAGCACCCTGGTGTTTGAGGGTGAAGGGCAGGTGCGCGAATACGTGGGGGGCTATCAGGACTGGCTGCGGCAGGGCGGTTCACCGCGCTTGCTTGGCGTCGGAGAGAGCAAAGCCGGTAAGCCTGAACTAGCCTCAGCAGTGGTACCAGCACCCGTTGCAGTGGAGCCAGTTGTGGTCGAGGTGAGCAAGAAAAAACTCAGCTATAAGCTGCAGCGCGAGCTCGAAGCCATCCCGGGTCAGATTGATGCGCTGGAAGGCCAGGTTGCCAGCTTGCAGGAGCAGATCGGCTCGCCGAGCTTCTATCAGCAACCGGCAGAAAAAACCGCCGAAGTGTTGGCGAAGTTGCAGGCCGTGCAGCTGGAGCTGGAGCAATTGGTCGAGCGTTGGGCTGAGCTGGAAGGCTAACCCACGTTATTAGGAAACGTGCTCAAACAGGATTTTGAGACTTCTTGCGGAGACAGTCATGGCCATCGAGTACCGCATCACTCTCGACGACAATCATCAGTTCAGCTACAGGATCGAGCTGAACCGAGTCTATGAGGTAGAGGTTGCGCAAAGCGCACCAGCCTGGACGCGCCTGGAGTATCAGCAGTGCAGTAACTGCCCCTTGAGTAAGGATAACTTCAGTCACTGTCCTGCTGCAGTTGACCTGCATCGGGTCATCGAGGATTTCCAAGGGCTGCCGGCGTTCAAGAAAGTAGCAGTGTGGGTGCGCACGCCAGAACGCGAGTACAACAAGCTGGTGGGGTTGGAAGAGGGCTTGCGTGCACTGCTCGGGGTGATCATGGCCACCAGTGCCTGCCCAGTGCTGGGTAAGCTCAAACCCATGGCGCAACACCATCTGCCGTTTGCCAATAGCCAAGAGTTCATTTTGCGCACGGTGTCGTTGTACCTGACGCAGCAGTATTTCAACCTGCGTGAAGGGCGTGCTGCGGATTGGGAGTTGAAGGGGCTGGTGCGGATGTTCCAGCAGTTGCAGCTGGTGAATCAGGCGTTCTGGCAGCGTATTCATGCCACCTGCGAGGGTGATTCCAACCTCAAGGCGTTCCTCACCTTCTTCTCCATGGCCTCGAGCATGACCTATTCGCTGGAAACCCAGCTGCAGAAGATTCGCCCTTTGGTCATGAGTTCACCCGATAGCGGTGAATAACGCAGCCGCGTTATTCACCCATCGCTCGCTTTATTCGGCTTTTTTCAGGCGTACGGCCAGCACATCGCAAGGCGCGCCGTGCAGTACGTCATTGGCCGTCGAGCCCAGTAGCAACGCCAGGCCGTGACGGCCGTGGCTGCCGACAACGATCAGGTCGCATTGCTGTTCTTCCGCCAGGCGATGAATTTCCTGGCGCGGTTGGCCGTAGGCCAGGTGGCGATGCTCGGCGCTCAGGTCGGGGTACTTGCCGGAAAATTTGTCCAGGCGCTCGCGGGCCTGGTCGAACTGTTGCTGTTGCAGCATCGATAGGTCCATTGGTACATCGCCACCAAAGGCCATGGCCATGGGCTCGACGATATGCACCACAGACAATGTGGCCCCGCTGCTGGCGGCCAGTTTCAGCGCGCGGTGCATCACCGGGTCGCATTCCTCGGTCAGGTCGACGGCGACCAGAATGTGCTGGTAGGGCATGGGGTAACTCTCCTTGCAAGTGGATCAATGCTTTTAGTATGGCCGTCCTGAGCGCTGATGACAGGCTTTTGCCGGTGAGATATCGATATGAGTCCCTGGTTTCTGCTTTTGCTCCTGGCTTTTTTGCTCAGCCCGCTGGCCTGGCTGGTGCCCTCGCGCCATCAGCGTGGGCAGATGGATGTGCGTCTGCAGGCGCGGCGTATGGGCGTGGCAATGCAGTTGTCGCGCCAGGAATGGCCGCATTGGCTGTTGCGTCAGCCACCGCACGCCTGTCCGCAATACCACCGGGCGCGCAAGCGCGGCCAAGTCGATAGTTGGTGCTACTGGCAGATGGAGCCGGGGCAGTGGGTGAATAAATGGCGCGAACCCTGTGCCGATCAAGTCCTGCTGGCGCAATTGCAGACCTTACCGGCGGACGCGTTCAAGGTTGAGGCAACCGATCAGATGCTGTCGGTCTGCTGGGGAGAGCGGGGTGCTGGCGAGGCGCTGGAGGCAATTGTCGCGTTTCTCCAGGCCAAAGCCTGAATAAAAGAAGGCCCAGTGCGAACACTGGGCCGGAGTACGGCCAGGCAGGCCGGTAAAACGAATGCGTATGGCGGCGGTCGCGATCAGAGGTTGGCGGTCGCGTACTGGCCGGAAATCTGCTCAATGCCTTGAATGATGGTGTTGGAGTACTTGTTAACCAGAAATGGCACGCTGTTCTCGTTGTAGTTGATCAGCGACTTTTCAATATAGCGCCATTTGGTGGCCACACTTTCCCAGGATTGCTTGAGCTGCGGTGTGTTCTTTGGGTCCTTCTCCAGTGCCGCCATCTTGCTGGCGAACTCACTGACCAGCTCCTCAATCGGTCGTGCATCGCCGCCGCCCATAAAGGTAGCGCCCACAGAGGCGCTGCGTGAGGCGTAATCCACTGCAATGCCCTGCATCAGAATGCTTTGCTCGCGGCTGCGTTGGGTCAGTGTCGGCACGCTGTAGCTGCCTTCCTGCTGGATCTTGGTGTACAGCTCTTGGCTGAGAGCCATCAGTTGTTGGTTGCGACCCGCCAGGTCAGCCACCGGCTGAAGGTCGGTATAGCCTTGGCTTTTCAGTGCGTTGATCAGGTTATTGAGATCAATTTGGTAACCCTTCCACTGCTGGTCGAGCTGCGAGCGCAGTGCTTTTGAGCCTTCACCGGGCATGTCGGCCAGCGCCGTCATATGGTTGTTCACTTCGCTCAGCGAGTCGTTGATCATGCGTGCGTAGCGTTGATCGCCTTCCATGCCGTTAAACATGTAAAAGTCACCAAGCGATTTTTGCGCAGCCAGGCGTATCTGGTGCAATTTCAGCAAGCTGGTGGCGGCATCTGCAGCCTGGGTTGCGGCGCTGAAAAGGGGGAGGGTGATTGCGAGCAGGGTGCTCAAAGCAATGGCAAGCATGCGGCTCGACATGGGGAAACTCCGTGCGCCCTTGATTGGGCTCTAATTGTTTTTGTTTTGGCTACGGGCGGTCTAAAACGGCCGTATTGAGACGACTGTACCTGCAGCTAAATCATTTTGCTAGGTATGCGCTGGATCACACTTCTGTTCGTATAGTTGGAGAACTGCCGGCATATCGCTGCGGATAGCGGCGTTTTCGCTGCAGAGTAATCTGTGCGTCGGCAGATGCTGGAACGTAATTTTTTGTACGCCCGTGCAGTCACTACAGGCCAATTGACAAGTAGGGGCTTTTCCTTGAAGGTGTGCACACCCAAATCAAACGGGCGTATGAATTGAGCGTTTGCCTTCAAAGGCACCGCCTTTACAGCCCGATTATCGCGTCGGTGGGTGTGCCAGGCTGATTGGGGCTACTCTGAGACGGCTATGCCGTGGAGTAGCTTGCTGGTTGGCTCCGATGTGTACTGTTCAGCTTCCATACCGTGGAGATCAGTTGATGATTTACGAAGGTAAAGCCATCACGGTTAAGGCTCTTGAGAGTGGCATCGTCGAATTGAATTTCGACCTCAAGGGTGAATCCGTCAACAAATTCAACCGTCTTACCCTCAATGAACTGCGTCAATCTGTTGATGCGATCAAGGCCGATGGTTCGATCAAGGGCGTGATTGTCACCAGTGGCAAAGACGTATTTATCGTCGGCGCCGACATCACCGAGTTCGTCGACAACTTCAAGTTGCCGGATGAAGAGCTGGTGGCTGGCAACCTCGAAGCCAACAAGATCTTCAGTGATTTTGAAGACCTCAATGTTCCGACTGTTGTCGCGATCAACGGCATCGCCCTGGGCGGTGGTTTTGAGATGTGCCTGGCGGCGGATTACCGCGTCATGGCCGAAAGCGCCAAAGTTGGCCTGCCGGAAGTCAAGCTGGGCATTTACCCAGGCTTCGGCGGCACCGTGCGTCTGCCACGCGTTATCGGTACCGATAACGCCGTTGAGTGGATTGCCGGTGGTAAAGAAAACAAAGCTGCTGACGCCCTGAAAATGGGTGCGGTGGATGCTGTGGTTGCCGCTGACAAGCTGCAAGCTGCTGCCCTGGACCTGATTAAGCGCGCCATCTCTGGTGAGCTGGACTACAAGGCCAAGCGTCAGCCGAAGCTGGAGAAGCTCAAGCTCAACGCTATCGAGCAGATGATGTGCTTTGAAACCGCCAAAGGTTTCGTTGCAGGTCAGGCTGGCCCGAACTACCCGGCGCCGGTTGAAGCGATCAAAACCATTCAGAAAGCCGCCAACTTCGGTCGCGACAAAGCGCTGGAAGTGGAAGCTGCTGGCTTCGTCAAACTGGCTAAAACCCCGGTTGCTGCCAGCCTGATCGGCCTGTTCCTGAACGATCAGGACCTGAAGAAGAAAGCCAAGCAGTACGACGAAATCGCCAAAGACGTGAAACTGGCTGCCGTACTCGGCGCCGGTATCATGGGTGGCGGTATCGCCTACCAGTCCGCTTCCAAGGGCACCCCGATCCTGATGAAGGATATCCGTGAAGAGGGTATCCAGATGGGGCTGGCCGAGGCTTCCAAGCTGCTTGGCGGTCGCGTTGCCAAAGGTCGTATGACCCCTGCGAAGATGGCTGAAGCCCTCACCGCTATTCGTCCGACCATGTCCTACGGTGACTTTGGCGCTGTCGATATCGTTGTCGAAGCCGTGGTCGAGAACCCGAAGGTCAAGCAGATCGTGCTGGCCGAAGTGGAAGGCGTGGTTAAAGAAGACGCAATCCTCGCGTCGAACACCTCGACTATTTCCATCAACTTGCTGGCCAAGGCCCTCAAGCGTCCGGAAAACTTCGTTGGCATGCACTTCTTCAACCCTGTGCATATGATGCCGCTGGTTGAAGTGATTCGTGGCGAGAAGTCCAGCGACGTAGCCGTGGCGACCACCGTTGCTTACGCCAAGAAAATGGGCAAGACCCCGGTTGTGGTCAACGACTGCCCAGGCTTCCTGGTTAACCGCGTGCTGTTCCCGTACTTCGGTGGCTTCTCCAAGCTGCTCGGTTTTGGCGTGGACTTCGTGCGTATCGACAAGGTCATGGAGAAGTTCGGCTGGCCAATGGGCCCGGCGTACCTGTCCGACGTAGTCGGTATCGACACCGGTCACCACGGCCGTGACGTAATGGCTGAAGGCTTCCCGGATCGCATGGCTGTTGAAGGTCGCACTGCGGTTGACGTGATGTATGAAGCAGATCGCCTGGGCCAGAAGAACGGCAAAGGTTTCTACGCCTACGAAATGGATAAGCGCGGTAAGCCGAAGAAGGTTTCTGATCCGGTTGCCTACGACCTGCTGAAGTCCATCGTGACCGAGCAGCGTGAAGTGACTGATGAAGACATCATCAACTTCATGATGATTCCTCTGTGCATGGAAACCGTGCGTTGCCTGGAAGACGGCATCGTTGATACCGCAGCTGAGGCCGATATGGGTCTGATCTACGGCATCGGCTTCCCTCCGTTCCGCGGTGGTGCACTGCGTTACATCGATACCGTCGGTGTAGCCGAGTTCGTTGCCCTGGCCGACAAATACGCCGAGCTGGGCGCGCTGTACACCCCGACTGCCAAGCTTCGCGAAATGGCCGCTAACGGCCAGAAGTTTTTCGGTTAATCGCGGACAGACTAGAGCGAGAGTGAATTTATGAGCCTGAATCCTAGAGATGCAGTCATCGTCGACTTCGGTCGTACCCCGATGGGTCGTTCCAAGGGCGGCATGCATCGCAACACCCGTGCCGAAACCATGTCGGCCAACCTGATCAGCGGCGTGCTGGCACGTAACACCAAGCTGGACCCAGCTGAAGTGGAAGACGTGATCTGGGGCTGCGTTAACCAGACCCTGGAGCAGGGCTGGAACATCGCGCGCATGGCGTCGCTGATGACCCAGATCCCGCATACCGCTGCTGGCCAGACTGTAAGCCGCCTGTGCGGTTCGTCCATGAGCGCTCTGCACACTGCTGTGCAGGCGATCCAGACTGGTAACGGTGACGTGTTCGTCATCGGCGGTGTGGAGCACATGGGCCACGTTGGCATGATGCACGGCGTCGATCCAAACCCGCACCTGTCGCTGTACGCAGCCAAGGCCTCGGGCATGATGGGTCTGACCGCTGAAATGCTCGGCAAGATGCATGGCATCAGCCGTGAGCAGCAGGACGCATTCGGTGAGCGTTCGCACCGTCTGGCACACAAAGCTACCGTCGAAGGCAAGTTCAAGGATGAAATCATCCCGATGCAAGGCTACGACGAGAACGGCTTCCTGAAGGTATTCGACTACGACGAAACCATTCGTCCGGAAACTACTCTGGCAAGCCTGGCTGCGCTGAAGCCTGCGTTCAACCCGAAAGGCGGCACCGTGACTGCAGGTACGTCCTCGCAGATCACTGACGGCGCTTCCTGCATGATCGTCATGAGCGCCCAGCGCGCCCAAGACCTCGGCATTCAGCCAATGGCAGTGGTTCGCGCCATGGCCGTGGCCGGTGTTGATCCAGCGATCATGGGTTATGGTCCGGTACCGTCGACTCAGAAAGCCCTCAAGCGTGCTGGTCTGACCATCAATGACATCGACTTCTTCGAGCTCAACGAAGCCTTCGCTGCCCAGGCCCTGCCTGTGCTGAAGGACCTGAAAGTGCTTGATAAGATGGAAGAGAAGGTCAACCTGCACGGCGGCGCGATCGCCCTGGGTCACCCGTTCGGTTGTTCCGGTGCGCGTATCTCCGGTACCCTGCTGAACGTGATGAAGCAGAATGGTGGCACCTTCGGTGTGTCCACCATGTGCGTAGGTCTCGGCCAAGGCATCACCACCGTCTTCGAACGCCTCTAAGCTTCACCGGTGTAAGAGATGGAAAAAACCGGGGCCCAGTGCCCCGGTTTTTGTTTATCAGCAGAAAATCTTCAAGGAATTCACCCATGCAGCTACAGCCCGGCCTCTACCGCCACTACAAAGGTCCTGAATACCGTGTGTTTGGCGTAGCCCAGCATTCCGAAACGGAACAGGCGATGGTGGTCTATCAGGCGCTGTACGGCGAGTTTGGCCTATGGGTGAGGCCATTGGAGATGTTCTGTGAAAGCGTTGAGGTGGACGGCGAGACGGTTCCACGCTTTGCTTTGATTCAGGCTGAAACCGCACTGTTTACTCGGCCTTGAGCTGACATCGGGCCATTGCTGCGCTTGACCTCGGCCGGACCACCACTATATATAGCGGTGCCGCGCTAGCAGGCAGTACAGCGCCTCCCGCATTTATTTACCGAATTTCAGGAATTTTCCAATCCATGGGCAAATCGCTGGTCATCGTGGAATCCCCGGCCAAGGCCAAGACCATCAACAAGTACTTGGGCAACGAGTACGTGGTGAAGTCGAGCATCGGCCACATCCGTGACCTACCCACCAGTGGTTCGGCGAGTACCGCCAAAGAGCCGGTCAAGCGTGGCAAGGCCGCTGCAGGTGAAGTGCCGGCGCTGTCGCCCAAGGAAAAAGCCAAGCGTCAGCTGTTTGCGCGCATGGGGGTTGATCCCGAACACGGCTGGAAAGCCAAGTACGAGATCCTTCCCGGCAAAGAGAAGGTGGTCGAAGAGCTGCGCCGTTTGGCCAAGGATGCTGACACCATCTATCTCGCAACCGACTTGGATCGCGAGGGGGAAGCCATTGCCTGGCACCTGCGCGAATCCATTGGTGGTGACGACAGCCGCTACAAACGCGTGGTGTTCAACGAAATTACCAAGAAGGCCATCCAGGAAGCGTTTTCCAAGCCTGGCGAGCTGGATATCAACCGGGTCAATGCCCAGCAAGCGCGGCGCTTCCTCGACCGCGTCGTGGGTTATATGGTCTCGCCGCTGCTGTGGGCCAAGATCGCCCGTGGTCTGTCTGCCGGGCGTGTGCAGTCGGTAGCCGTGAAGCTGGTTGTTGAGCGTGAGAAAGAGATCCGCGCGTTTGTTCCGGAAGAATACTGGGAAGTACACGCTGATCTGGGCACCGCCAAAGGCGCCAATGTGCGCTTTGAAGTGGCTCGTGAGAACGGCGCTGCCTTTAAGCCGCTGAATGAAGCCCAGGCCATGGCGGCCCTGGCTACGCTGAAAGCGTCTAGCTACAGCATCAGCAAGCGCGAAGACAAACCGACCAGCAGTAAGCCTTCGGCGCCGTTTATTACCTCCACCCTGCAGCAGGCCGCCAGTAACCGCCTGGGCTTTGGGGTGAAGAAGACAATGATGATGGCCCAGCGTCTATATGAGGCTGGTTACATCACCTACATGCGTACCGACTCGACCAACCTCTCGGCTGACGCCGTGAGCATGGTGCGCGGCTTTATCGAAGGCGAGTTCGGCAAGAAGTACCTGCCGGCCAACCCAATTGCCTACAGCAGCAAGGAAGGCGCCCAAGAAGCTCACGAAGCGATCCGTCCTTCCGACGTCAACCTCAAGCCGACTCAATTGACGGGCATGGAACGTGACGCCGAGCGCCTGTATGAGCTGATTTGGCGCCAATTCGTGGCCTGCCAGATGCCGCCGGCTGAATACCTGTCGACCACAGTTACCGTGACGGCAGCGCAGTTCGAGCTGCGTGCCAAGGGCCGTATTCTCAAGTTCGACGGTTACACACGTGTATTGCCGCAGCTGAGCAAGCCGGGCGATGACGATGTATTGCCGGAAATGAATCAGGGCGAAGTGCTCAAGCTGGTCAAGCTCGACCCCAGCCAGCATTTCACCAAGCCGCCTGCACGTTACTCGGAAGCCAGTCTGGTTAAGGAAATGGAAAAGCGCGGTATCGGTCGTCCGTCGACCTATGCAGCGATTATCGGCACCATCCAGGATCGCGGCTATGTGGCGCTGCATAACCGCCGTTTCTACTCGGAGAAGATGGGTGACATCGTCACCGAGCGTCTGGCCGAGAGCTTTTCTAACCTGATGGACTACGGTTTCACCGCCGGGATGGAAGAGCACCTGGACGATGTGGCCCAGGGCGAGCGTGAGTGGAAGCACGTGCTCGACGAGTTCTACGGTGACTTCAAGAAGAAGCTTGAAGTGGCTGAGGCCGGCGAGGGCGGCATGCGTGCCAACCAGCCGACGCTGACCGATATCGCTTGCCGCGATTGCGGCCGACCGATGACCATTCGTACCGCATCAACCGGGGTATTCCTCGGTTGTTCCGGTTATGCACTGCCGCCGAAAGAGCGCTGCAAGGCTACCGTCAACTTGGTTCCTGGTGACGAGATTGCAGCGGATGACGAGGGTGAGTCGGAGTCGCGCGTGCTGCTCGGCAAACACCGCTGCCCGATCTGCTCGACGGCGATGGACGCTTACCTGCTTGATGAAACCCGCAAGTTGCATATCTGCGGTAATAACCCCGATTGCAGCGGTTATGAAGTGGAGCAGGGCCAGTATCGCATCAAGGGCTATGAAGGTCCGAGCCTGGACTGCGACAAGTGTGGCAGTCAGATGCAGCTGAAAACCGGCCGTTTCGGCAAGTTCTTCGGTTGCACCAACAGCGAGTGTAAGAACACCCGCAAACTGCTGAAAAGCGGTGAAGCGGCGCCGCCGAAAATGGACCCGGTGAAGATGCCGGAGCTCAAGTGCGAGAAGGTCAACGATACCTACATCCTACGTGATGGTGCTTCGGGTCTGTTCCTGGCTGCCAGCCAGTTCCCGAAAAATCGTGAAACCCGCGCGCCCTTGGTGCTCGAGTTGATCCCGCACCGTGATGAGATCGATCCCAAGTACCACTTCCTTTGCGATGCACCGAAGAAAGACCCGCAAGGTCGTGCGGCGGTTATCCGCTACAGCCGCAAGACCAAAGAGCAGTACGTGCAGACCGAAGTCGACGGCAAACCGACGGGCTGGCGTGCGTTCTATGACGGCGGCAAGTGGAAAGTCGAAGACAAGAGCTGATCACCAGCTGATTTAGCACGACGCGCGCTTGCCGCTGGCCGGCGCGCGTATGCTTATCTAATCCGTTATGGAGGGCGCCGCAATGGCCAATGAACTCTATACCCGCACCAACCAGAAAATTTTCTATGCCGGCCTGGCGTTGGAATCCTGGCGCAAGGCTGAGCAAGGCCAGAGCATGAATGCCTTGGCCTTGATCCAGGCTGAGCGCGAGGCTGCGTTATTTCATCTGTACGGCGCCTTGCTCGGCCTGTGCCATGAAATTGCCGGTTACTACCGCTTGCCGGACAGCGCCGCGCCACGGGCCGAACGCTTTCTCACTGAGGACGTGTTGCAGGCGGCGCCTAGCCAGGAGCTGGGTGAGCTGGTCGAGCTGGCACAGTCCGCCGACAGCTGGGCTGCTCAGCTGCTCAAGGCTTATGCCGAGCTGTTTCAGCCGCCGCAGGCTGGCAAAAAGGCTAAGGTCGATCCCGCTACACCGTTGATCACCGCGGTCAGCCTAGATGAAGAAGTTATGCTGTTGACGCAGGAAACGCTGGAGACGTGGCGTCAGCAGCTGAAGGCTCTGGCGCAGCGGTTTCGAGAAACCTTGAGCGAGTGGTAAGGCGCTGATTGGACCGGCGGACTAGGGCGAGCCCGAGTCGGCTGTTACACTGTCGGCCTATTGTGGAGAGCTAAGCCAATGCCTACATCATTCCTGGAAATTGTAGAATTGCCCGACGGACGTATTGCCCTGCGTCGTGCAGAGGATGAAGAATCACTGGTGGTGCTGGATTTCTCTGCCGATGCCAAGGCCTTTCTGCAGGGGCAGCATGTTGAGGTGGCCAAAGCCATGCTCAATGTGGGTGTACAGATGGCTGGGCGATTGGCTGAAAATAATTTTCAGCAGGAAGAAGGCCCTCGAATCCTGCATTGATTGCAGTGCTCTTGGCGTCAGATACTAGCGTTGTTGTTTTGTTGCTTAGCCTTCTTTCGGCTAAGTCGCACGCTCCTTGTGCGACCTGAGGCCAATTATCCCAAACTGATATTTAGGCTTTGCGCCTTTCCCTGTCGAGCAGCCTGCTCAAGCTGTTGTCGCACCTGACGCTCAAGTGGATGCAGCCAGCTGACAACGGTGTGGCTGCGTCCTAGCATCAGGGCCTGCTGGGCCAGTTCGAGCGGGCTCTGTGTGCCCCGGGGATGCAACAGCAGGATGCGTTCGCGGTTCAGGCCTGCTTCGCGTAGCCAGGTTTGGGTAAGGCTGGACGGCGGGGCGATCAGGGTCAGCCAGCGTTCATCGTGGTTGTCGCTAAGTTCACGCAGAATCGGCGCTAGAAGGTTTAGGCAGTGCCCGGCTGCACCACGCAGCGACAGTTCACTGAAAGCCTCTGTCTCATCATCCTGCCAGGGCAGCTCAGCGCTATCGGCAAGTAATGGCGTCACCGTCGATGCCAGAAATGCATCGAACAAAGGCAGTTGTGTACGGTTCAGTGATTGCGGGAACTGCATAAATCCTCCACTAGCGGCGGATAACGCCGACGCTCAAGCCTTCAATAATCAGGTCCTGTTCTTCCAAGTTTACTTCGATCGGCGCGAACTCCGGGTTTTCCGCAATCAGCCAGACCTTGTTGCCTTCACGCTTGAAACGTTTGACGGTCACTTCATCGTCGAGGCGCGCCACCACCACTTGCCCATTACGGGCTTCGCGGGTGGTGTGTACGGCCAGCAGGTCGCCATCGAAAATGCCGATGTCCTTCATGCTCATGCCGCGTACACGCAACAGGTAGTCAGCCTTGGGGTGGAAGAAGTCTGGGTTGATCTTGCAGGACTCTTCAACATGCTGTTGCGCCAAGATCGGCGCACCTGCCGCGACGCGACCAATCACCGGTAAGCCTTCGTCCTCTTCAGCATTAGGTTCGAAGCCGGGAATGCGGATGCCGCGTGAAGCGCCAGGGGTCATTTCGATGGCACCCTTGCGAGCCAGGGCCTTGAGGTGCTCTTCCGCTGCGTTGGGGGATTTGAAACCCAGTTTCAATGCGATTTCCGCACGGGTAGGCGGGTAGCCGTTGTCTTCAAGGCACTGCTTGATGAAAGCGAGAATTTCAGCTTGGCGCGGCGTCAGTTTTAGCATGGTCGGCTCTGTTTTTTTGTACAGTGACTGGGATTATATACAGTGATCGGCGATTGGCAATCCTTGTGTTCTGATCTCTACTCAATTGACCTTCATGCCTTGTGTTGCAGTGCCCTGTTACTCAGGCTTCTTATGGGACGTCTAGCTAGGGTTAGCGCGTATCCTTGATGGATGTCTGTGACCACCCGGCCACAAGATGGTTTGCCCGGCTTGACAAGGCGGGCGACTGAAACGTATGTTTCAAACAAGTGTTTGTTCAGATGAAAAGAGTCATGGCCCAGTCGGAAACCGTTGAACGCATTCTTGATGCGGCAGAGCAGCTTTTTGCAGAGAAAGGCTTCGCCGAAACGTCGCTGCGCCTGATCACTAGCAAGGCAGGGGTCAATCTGGCTGCGGTGAACTACCACTTTGGCTCAAAGAAAGCCCTGATTCAGGCGGTGTTCTCGCGTTTTCTCGGACCGTTTTGTGTGAGCCTTGAGCGCGAGCTGGATCGCCGTCAGGCGAAGCCGGATAGCAAGGTAAGTCTCGAAGAGCTGCTTGAGCTACTGGTTGAGCAGGCGCTGGCGGTAAAGCCGCGCAGTGGTAATGACCTTTCAATCTTTATGCGTCTGTTGGGCTTGGCCTTTAGCCAAAGCCAAGGACACCTGCGCAAGTACCTTGAAGAGGTGTACGGCAAGGTGTTCCGCCGTTACATGCAGCTGGTGCATGAAGCTGCTCCGCGCATTCCTCCTCTAGAACTGTTCTGGCGCGTGCACTTTATGCTCGGCGCCGCAGCGTTCAGCATGTCCGGGATCAAAGCCCTGCGAGCCATGTCGGAAACTGATTTTGGGGTTAATACTTCGATTGAGCAGGTCATGCGCCTGATGGTGCCATTTTTGGCCGCTGGCATGCGTTCGGAAACGGGCCTCGCTGATGAGGCTTTGGCCAGCGCTCAACTCAAACCACGTACTAAAGCGCCTGCTGTTCCCAGCAAAGCGTGACCGCTATGGGTGGGCTTGGTGGAGGCGATCCGCTAAGCTAGCCGCCCATGGCGAACCTCGATTTTCTACATATCTCCCTCGCTGATCAGTGCCTGTATGGCTTTGCCAACGGGCAGCTGCAGCTGCGTTTGAGGGTATCCACTGCGCTGAATGGCGCTGGCGAACGTAACGGGTCTGGCTGTACGCCGCGTGGTTTGCACACGGTCAGGGCGAAGATTGGTGAGGGTTTACCAGTAGCAGCTGTATTGCGCGGGCGGCGTTGGACCGGTGAGGTTTGGTCGCCGGAGTTGCATGCGCAATTTCCTGGTCGCGACTGGATTCTCACACGCATTCTCTGGCTGAGCGGCTGTGAGCTTGGACGCAATCGTCTGGGCGCTGTCGATACCTTTCGCCGCTATATCTACATACACGGTACGCCGGACAGCGAGCCTATGGGCGTTGCGCTGTCGCATGGCTGTGTGCGCCTGCGCAACAGCGATCTGCTGGAACTCTTTGCGCGTGTCCCTGTTCAATGTGCGGTACAGATTGACGAGGCCGCCTGCCCCGAGTGGGCAGCGGCGCCTCTTATTTAAGGAAGAGTTGTGAGTTCACCCATGCAAGGTTCATTGATGCTGGATATCGCCGGCACCTGGCTGACCGCGGAAGATCGCCAGATCCTGCGTCAGCCGCAGGTGGCGGGATTGATTCTGTTTGCCCGCAATATTGAAGACCCGCGTCAGGTGCGCGAGTTGTCGGCAGCTATTCGCGCGGTTCGTCCGGACCTGTTGCTGGCGGTTGATCAGGAAGGTGGTCGTGTGCAGCGACTGCGTCAGGGTTTTGTGCGCTTACCGGCGATGCGTGCGCTGGCTGATAACCCCAATGCCGAGCACTTGGCTGAGCAATGCGGTTGGGTTATGGCGACCGAAGTGCTGGCCGCTGGTTTGGACCTGAGCTTTGCCCCGGTGCTGGATCTCGATCATCAGCGCAGTGCGGTGGTCGGTAGCCGTTCCTTTGAGGGCGATGCGCAGCGCGCGACCTTGCTGGCCGGCGCTTTTATTCGCGGGATGAACGCCGCGGGTATGGCCGCCACCGGCAAGCATTTCCCCGGGCACGGCTGGGCTGAGGCAGATTCCCATGTGGCCATCCCTGTGGATGAGCGCAGCTTAGAGCAGATTCGTGCAGTCGATTTACAGCCTTTTGCCCAGTTGAGTCAGAAGTTGGCTGCAGTGATGCCCGCCCACGTGATCTACCCTCAAGTGGACAGCCAGCCTGCCGGTTTCTCCCGGCGCTGGCTGCAAGATATTTTGCGTGGTGAGCTGGCCTTTGATGGGGTGATTTTCAGCGACGACCTGTCGATGGCCGGTGCCCATGTGGTGGGTGATGCGGCTTGCCGTATTGAGGCGGCGCTGACTGCTGGTTGTGACATGGGCCTGGTATGTAACGACCGGGCAGCGGCAGAGCTGGCCTTGAGTGCTCTACAGCGTCTCAAGGTGGAACCACCGCAAGGCTTGGCGCGCATGCGCCGGCAAGCCTTTCCTGGGGTTGAGTACCGGCAGAGCCCGCGTTGGTTGGCTGCGCTGGGCAGCCTTCGTGATGCGCAATTAATCGACTGAGGAGTTAGGGATGACGGTTTACGCGATTATCGGGGGTACCGGTCTGACCAAGCTGGACGGGCTGACCATCAAGGCTGCGCTGCATATCGATACGCCCTATGGCGCGCCCTCTGCGGCGGTGCTCAAGGGCGACTATGCCGGCCGCGAGGTGTTGTTCCTCGCACGTCACGGGCATCCGCACCGCATCCCGCCGCATCAGGTTAACTACCGCGCCAACCTCTGGGCGCTGCGTGAGGCAGGGGCCAAGGCCATCATCGCGGTGAACGCGGTGGGCGGTATTCACTCGGCCATGGGCACCGGGCACTTCTGCCTGCCGCACCAGATCATCGATTACACCTACGGGCGTGAGCACACCTATTTTGAGGGTGAGCTGGAACATGTCACCCATGTGGATTTCAGCCATCCCTATGACGCTGGGCTGCGCACCAAGCTGGCCAATGCACTGACTGCCGAACACTGTGCGTTCAGCAATCATGGGCTGTACGGCTGCACCCAGGGTCCGCGCCTGGAAACCGCTGCGGAAATCGCACGAATGGAGCGCGATGGTTGCGACATTGTCGGCATGACGGGAATGCCGGAAGCGGTACTGGCCCGTGAGCTGGCTTTGCCCTACGCCTGCCTGGCGCTGGTGGTAAACCCTGCCGCTGGCAAGTCCCGTGCGCTGATCACCATGGCGGAAATCGAGCGCGCCCTGGAAGAGGGGATGGGGACGGTCAAGGCCGTGCTAGCACGTGTGCTGACCAGTTAGCTGGTCACCCTGCATTCACAAAAAAGGGCCGCATAATGCGGCCCTTTTTTGTACCTGACTGTTCAGAGCGGGTTGACGCGAATCAGCATGCCCAGGCTGCCATTATCCACAAAGGTTAATTCGCCGCTGGTCAGGCGACTGCTTTGTTTGATGCGTTCGCTGTCCGCGATGGTGCCACTGGTGTCGATCTGATTAACCCAGATGTCGCTCTCTAGTTCGATCACGCGGCCACCTTTGAGGCCGATGGTGCCTTCGATCGGGAAGTGACCGAACTGTTCGTCGCCGGCGCTGATAGCGGCGCGGCTGAACGATTCACCCAGGCTTTGGGCCCAAGCTTTGTGCAGCAGAACCTCATAGCCGTTCGACGGGTTGAGTTTGCCGGCTTCGGCATTTAATGCGGGTGTGCGACTGTTGCTACCGTCTACTGGCAGCGCATTCTGTGCCCAGTTATCGGGTGGCAATTGGCCGGCGGAAATCGGCGTGGCGGCCTGGCGGAATACGATGACTTCAACCTGGTAGAGGCTTTCAGCCAGGGCGGCAGTGCTATTGAGCAGGCTCAGTAGAATGAGCGGCAGCAGGGCCAGGTTGCGGAGTGCGCGCATGGGGTAATCCTTTATGTAGAGGGAGTCAGGCGCTCGAACAGCGCTTCGAGTGTGTTGAATCGTTCTTCCGGGCGCTCCATCGGCACCTGGAATTTAAACAGCGTCGCACCTTCGAACTTGTAGCGGTTCGGTGCACCTTGAATCAGCTTGATCAGCGTCAGCGGGTCGACGCAGGTGTCGGCAGTGAATTCGATGCGGCCACCTTGCGGGCCCGCGTCGACTTTTTTGATGCCAAGCTTTTCTGCCTGTAATTTCAGCAGGGTGATCCGTACCAAGTTCTTGGTCGGCTCCGGCAGCAGGCCAAAGCGGTCGATCATCTCCACCTGCAGCTCTTTCAGGCCATCCTCGTCAGCGGCGTTGGCAATGCGTTTGTACATGATCAGTCGTGCGTGGACGTCAGGCAGGTAGTCGTCGGGGATTAATGCCGGCACGCGCAGGTTGATCTCAGGGCCGCCGCCAAGCGGTTGGTCGAGGTTGGGTTGCTCACCTTTGCGGATGGACTTCACTGCGCGTTCGAGCATTTCCATATACAGGGTGAAACCGACCGCTTGGATCTGACCGCTCTGGCCATCACCGAGCAACTCACCGGCGCCACGAATTTCCAAATCATGGGTGGCCAGGACGAAGCCGGCGCCAAGGTCTTGGGCGTTACTGATGGCCTCCAGACGCTTCTGCGCGTCGTCGGTCATCTGTTTGCGCG
Source organism: Pseudomonas sp. FEMGT703P (assembly GCF_002786345.1). Lineage (NCBI taxonomy): Bacteria > Pseudomonadati > Pseudomonadota > Gammaproteobacteria > Pseudomonadales > Pseudomonadaceae > Pseudomonas > Pseudomonas sp. FEMGT703P. The sequence goes on from NZ_PGCM01000005.1 coordinate 1,227,764, forward strand.
GTGGGGTTAGCAGGTAGGCATAGGCCTGGTGGTGGCTGCGGCCAACACGACCGCGCAACTGGTGCAGCTGGGCCAGGCCGAACTTGTCAGCGCGCTCAATGATGATGGTGTTGGCGCTCGGCACGTCGATCCCGGTTTCGATGATGGTCGAGGCGATCAGCACGTTGAAGCGCTTGTGGTAGAAGTCGCCCATCACCTGTTCCAGCTCGCGCTCGCGCATCTGCCCGTGGCCGATGCCGATACGCGCTTCGGGCACCAGTTCAGCCAGGTCGGCGGCGCACTTCTCGATGGTTTTCACATCGTTGTGCAGGTAGTACACCTGGCCGCCACGCAGCAGTTCGCGCAGCAGGGCTTCTTTAATCGTCGGATTGTTCTGCTCCATGACGAAGGTGCGAACCGACAGGCGCCGTGCCGGCGGCGTGGCGATGATCGACAGGTCACGCATGCCCGCCACGGCCATGTTCAGCGTCCGTGGAATGGGCGTGGCAGTGAGGGTGAGGATATCCACCTCGCTGCGCAGGGTTTTCAGTTGTTCTTTTTGGCGGACACCGAAGCGGTGCTCTTCGTCGATGATCACCAGCCCCAGGTTGCTGAACTTGACGTCGTCCTGCAGCAGCTTGTGCGTGCCGATGACGATATCCACTTTGCCTTCTGCCAGTTGCTGCATCGCGTCACTGACATCTTTGGCGCTCTTGAAGCGGCTCATCACCTCGACTTTGACCGGCCAATCGGCGAAGCGGTCGCGGAAGCTGTTGTAATGCTGCTGGGCGAGCAGGGTGGTGGGAACCAGCACGGCTACCTGTTTGCCACCATGTACGGCAATGAACGCGGCGCGCATGGCCACTTCAGTCTTACCGAAGCCGACATCGCCGCACACCAGGCGGTCCATCGGTTTCGCAGTGAGCATGTCGCTATAGACGGCTTCAATGGCGGCTTGCTGGTCAGGTGTTTCCTCGAAGGGAAAGCCGGCGCTGAAGGTGGCGTAATCGGCCTTCGGGTCGGCAAAGGCATAGCCTTCGCGGGCGGCGCGTCGGGCATAGATGTCGAGCAGTTCAGCGGCGACATCGCGCACCTGTTCGGCGGCCTTGCGTTTGGCTTTCTGCCAGGTTTCCGAGCCGAGGCGGTGCAGTGGGGCAAGGGCATCATCGCTGCCGGTGTAGCGGGCAATCAGGTGCAGGCTGGCGACCGGGACGTAGAGTTTGGCTTCCTCGGCGTACATCAGGGCGAGGAATTCGGCGGCCTGGCCGTCGAATTCCATGGTCACCAGGCCCAGGTAACGGCCGACGCCATGGTCGATGTGCACCACCGGTGCGCCTTCGCGAAGTTCTGTGAGGTTTTTAATGACGTTGTCGCCGCCATCACGCGATTTTTCGCGGCGCCGGCGTTGCATCACACGCTGACCGAACAGAGGGCTTTCGGCTACCATGGCGAGGTTCTCAAGCAGCAGACCGTCATCCAGCGGTGCGATGCAGATACCCAGGCGCTGCTTACTGGCCGTGAATGCCGGCCAGCTCTCGAATTCGTTTGGCTTGAGCTTGAGGCGTGCAAGGAGTTCCAGCAGTACTTCGCGTCGTCCGGCAGACTCGGCACAGAACAGCACGCGGCCGGGGTATTCCTCGATAAAGCGCCGCAATGCTGCCAGCGGCTCACCGGCCTTGGCCTGGATTGCCAGGTCGGGAAGTGGGTTGGCGTCGAAACGGGTGCGGCCGACGCCTTCTTCGATGTCGTCCTGGCTGACCACCACGCGCGGCCAGTTTTTCAGGCGGGCGAAGCAGTCTTCCACCGGTAGGAAGATATCCGCCGGCGGCAGCAGTGGGCGTTCCGGATCGACGCGACGATCCTCGTAGCGGCTGCGTGCATCCACCCAAAACTGTTCAGCGGCTTTTTCGATGCCGGGCAGGGAAAACACCTGGGTGTCGGCTGGCAGGTAGTCGAAAAGGGTGGCGGTCTCTTCAAAGAACAGCGGCAGGTAGTACTCGATACCGGCCGGTGTGATGCCTGTGCTGAGGTCTTGGTAGATGGGGCAGCGGCGGAAATCTACATCGAAGCGCTCGCGAAAACGCCCGCGGAAATCGGTGACGGCTTTCTTTTCCAGCGGAAACTCGCGAGCAGGCAGCAGCTTGATCGATTCAACCTTGTCGATCGAACGCTGGGTTTCCGGGTCGAAGGTGCGCAAGGTTTCAATTTCATCATCGAAAAGGTCGATGCGGTACGGCTGGCTGCTGCCCATTGGGAACAGGTCAATCAGTGCGCCGCGCACAGCAAACTCGCCGTGTTCATAAACCGTGTCAACGCAGCGGTAGCCGGCGGCTTCGAGGTTGCCACGCATCTGGTTGACGTCGAGCTGCTGGCCGACTTGCATGACCAGGCTGCTGCCAAGCAGAAAGCGTTTCGGCGCTAGGCGGTGTAGGGCGGTGGTGATCGGCACTACCAATACGCCGTGCTTGAGCTCCGGCAGGCGATAGAGCGCTGCAATCCGCTGGGAAATGATGTCCTGGTGCGGTGAGAATAGGTCGTAGGGCAGGGTTTCCCAATCGGGAAAATGCAGCACTGGCAAATCCGGAGCGAAAAAACTCAGCTCCTCTTGCAGGCGCTCGGCACTCTGGCTGTCGGCAGTCAGCAGCAGGGTGAAGCGTTTGGCATTGCTGGCGGCTTCGGCAATTGCCAGGCTCAGCGCGGCACCGGGCAGGTTGCCCCAGTGTTGTTTGCCGGCAGTGGCCGGCAGGGACGGTAGACGCAGTACAGGCACGGGCGGCTCACGGTCAGGACACAAGGTCGCCGATTGTAGCGGGCGTTTATGTGTGGTGTCAGTTACGACAGCCGTGCATTGCTCAAGCACGCGTGCGCCGTCATAATGTAGCCCCTTTTTTCAGCCCCTACATGTGGAAGGTACTGCCCGTGACTCAGAAGCCCGACCAGTGTCTCGGTGAGTGGATCGATCGAGAAGCCCTTGCGGAAGCGATGATTCCGATGATTGGCCAACTCTACCGTAACAACAACGTGGTCACCTCGATCTACGGCCGTGGTCTGATCAACCGTTCGGTGATCGACATTCTCAAGGCCCATCGCTTCGCCCGTCACCGCCTGACCGGTGACAGCGAGCTGTCGGTGCACGACACCTTCCAGGTGCTCAAGGCCATGAGCGAGCTCAAGCTGGGTGCTGCCTCTGTTGACCTGGGCAAGATGGTCAGCAAGTTCAAGGTTGAAGGCCAAGGCCGTAGCATCGAGCAGTTCGCCAAAGATGAACTGGTGGAAGTAGCCAGCAAGCAGAACAGCGAAGCCCGTGAAGGCACTGACGTGGTGCTGTATGGCTTCGGTCGTATCGGCCGTCTGCTGGCGCGCATCCTGATCGAGAAAACCGGTGGCGGCGACGGCCTGCGTCTGCGCGCCATTGTTGTGCGTAAAGGCGCGACCAATGACCTGGTCAAGCGCGCCAGTCTGCTGCGCCGCGACTCGGTACACGGCAAGTTCGATGGCACCATCACCATCGACGAAGAGAACAACACCCTCACGGCCAACGGCAACCTGATTCAGGTGATCTACGCCAAATCGCCAGCCGAGGTGGATTACACCCAATACGGCATCAAGAACGCGCTACTGGTGGACAACACCGGTGTATGGCGTGACGCTGATGGCCTGGGTCAGCACCTGGCCTGCCCGGGTGTCGATCGCGTAGTGCTCACCGCGCCTGGCAAGGGCGCGCTGAAGAACATCGTGCACGGCATCAACCACGGTGAAATCACCCCAGAAGATAAGATCATCTCGGCCGCTTCCTGCACCACCAACGCTATCGTGCCGGTGCTCAAAGCGATCAATGACCAGTACGGCATCGTTAATGGTCACGTCGAAACCGTTCACTCGTACACCAACGACCAGAACCTGATCGATAACTTCCACAAGGGCGATCGCCGTGGTCGCAGTGCGCCGCTGAACATGGTGATCACCGAAACCGGTGCCGCCACTGCTGCAGCCAAGGCACTGCCCGTGCTGAAAGGCAAGCTGACCGGCAACGCCATTCGCGTTCCGACGCCGAACGTGTCGATGGCCATTCTCAATCTCAATCTTGAGAAGGCCACCACCCGCGAAGAAGTCAACGAGTACCTGCGCCAGATGGCCATGCATTCCGACCTGCAAAAGCAGATCGACTTCGTCCAGTCGCAGGAAGTGGTCTCCACTGATTTCGTTGGCTCGCGCCACGCTGGTGTAGTCGATGCCGAAGCCACCATCTGCAATGACAACCGCGTTGTGCTGTACGTGTGGTACGACAACGAGTTCGGTTACAGCTGCCAGGTGGTTCGCGTGATGGAAGACATGGCTGGGGTTAACCCGCCAGCCTTCCCGCGCTAAGCGCAGGGTGAATAAAAAACGGGAGCTTCGGCTCCCGTTTTTTATTACGCGCGTGTGGCGCTTTAATCAGCCAGCAGGCTGGTGCGCAACTCATCCGACAGGCCGTCGGGCGAGAGCCATATGCCCAGGTAGGCTCTTGCCAGGGTCGGGTTTGGGCTGCTGTAAGCGACGTTGCCGTTAATTTCAAGGGTGAGGCCGCTGCCGGCAGCGAAGTTCAGCGCGTAGCGATCGCCGGGCTGAATATCCTTGAATGTAGCGTGCAGGGCATCCAGTTCGGGGCGCAGGCGTTGCAAGGTGGCGGCGTCATGTTGGCGCTCAAGGGTGACCCACGCCGCTTTGATGACGTCTTGGCTGTCGATGTTGCGGAAGTAATAGAGCTCAAGGCGTTGCGTGAGCGGTGTGCTGACCGCCTGGCGGGCGCTGGCTTTGGTCGGGGCATAGAAGGCCGCAGCGTAGACATCCGCCCAGAGGTAGGTCAGTACACTTTGGTTCTTGCGTTCCAGATTGTTTTGCGCGAGTTCGTGAGTGGTGGCGAAGTTGGCCTCTTGTAGGCGTTCGCGGTTGTTGGCGAATAAATCGCCGCTGAGCAGCAGTAGTGCAGTGAATAGCAGTAGCGGGCGCATGGTGTGACTCCAGTTAGTCCATTGGTCTTATGTCGCGCGCCTGACCGCCGCAGTCAAGCCGCCATCTGTTGCCTTCTGTTACGTTATACCGAGTAAAAGCAAGCGCTTGGGTGGCCAGTCGCCGAAAGTGCGCTCTATAATCGGGCAGATTTTTCCTCGCGACCGACATCCAGTCCAGCACCAACCTGTTTTTGGTGTTGCGCAGCATTTTTGCGCTGATGTCGTCCGTATTCTAAAAAAGCTTATAAATCAGTGGTTAGGCAAACCTATGATCAAAATTAAACATGGGCTCGATTTGCCCATAACAGGCGTGCCGGCGCAGCGTATTGAGGCTGCAAGGCCGGTGCGCAGCGTCGCCGTCATAGGCTTCGATTATCACGGTATGAAGCCTTCGATGGAGGTTCAGGTCGGTGACCGGGTCAAGCTTGGCCAGGTGCTGTTCTCGGACAAGAAATCACCAGGCGTGCAATACACCGCTCCAGCTGCAGGCGTGATCAGCGCCATTCATCGCGGTGAGAAGCGGGTGCTGCAGTCCGTGGTGATTGATGTCGAGGGCGATGAGCACATCACCTTTGATCAGGTAGCGGTGGATCAGCTGGCGACTGTTGGCGATGCCAAAGTGCGCGAAGTACTGCTGCAGTCGGGTTTATGGACTGCGCTGCGTGCGCGTCCCTTCAGCAAGGTTCCGGCTGCTGATGCGAAACCCAGTTCGATTTTCGTCACGGCCATTGATACTCATCCGCTGGCCGCTGACCCGGCTGTAGTGATTGCCGAGTACGCCGCTGACTTTACCCATGGTTTGCAGGTGCTGAGTAACCTGGCCAAGGTGTTTCTGTGCAAGGCCGAGGGTGCGAGCCTGCCTGGCGAGCAGTTGGGCAATGTGCACACTGAAGCCTTTGCCGGCCCACACCCTGCAGGCTTGCCGGGTACGCACATTCACTTCCTCGATCCGGTCAACGCCACCAAGAGTGTCTGGTCGATCAATTACCAGGACGTGATTGCCATTGGCAAACTGTTCACCACAGGACAGCTGTGGACCGAGCGCGTTGTTGCGCTGGCCGGTCCCGTGGTCGAGCAGCCACGCTTGCTGCGTACCCGTCTGGGCGCGAGCCTCAGCGAACTGACTGCCGGTCAGCTGCAACCTGGGTTCAACCGGGTTATTTCCGGTTCGGTGCTGGGTGGCCGTACTGCGCAGGGGGCTTTTGCCTTCCTTGGTCGTTATCACCTGCAAGTGTCCTGTCTGGCCGAGGGGCATGAGCGTGAGCTGATGCATTACCTGCGTGCCGGGGTGAACAAGCATTCGGTGTTGAACATCTTTGTCTCCAAACTGAGTGCTGCGAAGAAGTTCGCGTTCTCCACCACCACCAATGGCAGCCCACGCGCCATGGTGCCGGTGGGCAATTACGAAGCCGTAATGCCGCTGGATATCCTGCCAACTCAATTGCTGCGCTACCTGATTGTCGGTGACACCGAGATGGCCCAGAAACTGGGTTGCTTGGAACTCGACGAAGAAGACTTGGCGCTATGCACCTACGTGTGTGCCGGCAAGTACGAGTACGGCCCGATCCTGCGCGATAACCTCGCCCGTATTGAAAAGGAGGGTTAAGTCATGGGTATCCGTGCATTCCTCGATAAAATCGAGCACAACTTCGAAAAAGGTGGCAAGTACGAGAGCTTTTATGCGCTGTACGAGGCCATTGACACGTTCTTTTATCGCCCCGGTAGCGTGACCAAAACTACTGCCCACGTGCGTGATGGCATTGACCTCAAACGCATGATGATCACTGTGTGGTTGTGTACCTTCCCGATGATGTTTTTCGGGATGTGGAACACCGGCTATCAAGCCAACCTGATTTTCGCCAACAGCCCTGAACTGCTGGCTGCCCAGGAAGGCTGGCGCTTTGCACTGATCGGTTCACTGGCTGGGTTTGATCCCAACAGCCTGTGGGATAACTTTATCCAGGGCGCAGCGTATTTCCTGCCTGTGTATGCCACGGCGTTTATCGTCGGCGGCTTCTGGGAAGTGCTATTCGCGTCGATCCGCAAACATGAAGTCAACGAAGGTTTCTTCGTCACCTCCGTGCTGTTCGCCCTGACTCTGCCGCCGAGCATTCCGCTGTGGCAGGTCGCGCTGGGTATCAGCTTCGGTGTGGTGATCGGCAAGGAAGTGTTTGGCGGTACCGGCAAGAACTTCCTGAACCCGGCGCTGACTGGCCGTGCCTTCCTGTTCTTCGCCTATCCGGCACAGATGTCCGGTGATGCAGTCTGGACCGCGGTTGATGGTTTCGCTGGCGCAACCTCGCTGAGCCTTGCGGCTGCTGGCGGCATCGAGAATGTGGTGAGCAACGGCATCTCCTGGATGGATGCGTTCTTAGGCACCATTCACGGTTCCATGGGTGAGACCAGCACCCTGGCGATTCTGATTGGTGGCGGCATTCTGCTGATTACCAAGATTGCCTCCTGGCGCATTGTGACCGGCGTAATGCTGGGCATGATCGGCTTTAGCTTGCTGCTCAATGTGCTCGGTTCGAACACCAACCCGATGTTTGCCATGCCGTGGTACTGGCACTTGGTAGTCGGTGGTTTTGCTTTCGGTATGTTCTTTATGGCCACCGACCCGGTGTCGGCTTCCATGACCAATACCGGTAAGTGGATCTTCGGTGCCCTGATTGGGGTGATGGTGGTGATGATCCGTGTGGTCAACCCAGCCTTCCCGGAAGGCATGATGCTGGCGATCCTGTTCGCCAACCTGTTTGCACCGCTGATCGACCACTTTGTCGTTCAAGCCAATATCAAGCGGAGGCTGGCACGCAATGTCTAGTCAAAAAGAATCCACCGTCCGCACGTTGGTGGTGGCCCTGTTGGTCTGCCTGGTGTGTTCGGTGTTTGTTGCCGGTGCCGCTATTGCGCTGAAACCGACTCAAGTGGAAAACCGTCAGCTGGACAAGCAGCGCAGCATTCTGGCGATTGCTGGGCTGGGCGATGCCAGCATGAGCAGTGCGCAGGTCAAAGCCTTGTTTGCTGAGCGCATCAGTGCGCGCATTGTCGACCTCGACACCGGTACTTTCAGCGATGCGCAGAACCCGGCCACGTTCGACCCTCTGAAAGCGTCCAAGGATCCTAAGCTGTCAGCCGCGCTATCTGGCTCGGACGATATCGCTTCGATCAAACGCCGTGAGCGTTTCACCACGGTTTACCTGGTGGAGCAGGATGGCAAGCTGGAAACCGTGATTCTGCCTGTGCGTGGCTATGGCCTGTGGTCGACCCTGCACGGCTTTATGGCGCTCCAGGGTGACCTCAATACCGTTGCTGGTTTCGGCTTCTACCAGCATGCCGAGACTCCGGGTCTGGGCGGCGAAGTGGATAACCCGAAGTGGAAAAGTCTGTGGCTGGGCAAGACCTTGTTTGATGACAAGGGCGAGCTGGCAATTCAGATCATCAAGGGCAACGTCGATGCGCAGAGCGCGCAGGCGACTCACCAGGTCGATGGCCTGGCGGGTGCAACCCTGACCCAGAACGGTGTTAATAACTTGCTGCACTTCTGGCTGGGAGAGAACGGCTTCGCCCAGTTCCTCGCCAATCTGCAAAAAGGGGAGGCTTGATCATGTCGCAGCCAACTATTAAAGAAGTTCTGCTCAACCCGATTTTCAACAACAACCCGATTGGTTTGCAGATTCTGGGGATCTGTTCCGCCCTGGCGGTGACCTCGAACCTGAAAACCGCGCTGGTAATGTCGATTGCTCTGACCCTGGTAACCGGGTTTTCTAACCTGTTTATCTCGATGATTCGCAGCCAGATCCCTAGCTCCATCCGCATGATCGTGCAGATGGTGATCATTGCTTCCCTGGTGATCGTGGTCGATCAGGTGCTCAAGGCCTTTGCCTTTAGCCTCTCCAAGCAGCTGTCGGTATTCGTCGGCCTGATCATCACCAACTGCATCGTGATGGGCCGTGCTGAAGCCTTTGCCATGCAGAACCCGCCGGTGTTGTCGTTCTTCGACGGCATCGGTAACGGTCTGGGCTACAGCGCCATGCTGATCGTGCTGGGCATCGTTCGCGAGCTGTTCGGCGCGGGAAAACTGATGGGTTACGAGATCATTCCGGTGATCAACGACGGTGGCTGGTACCAGCCTAACGGTTTGCTGCTGCTGCCGCCTTCGGCGTTCTTCCTGATTGGGCTGTTCATCTGGGCCTTGCGGGCCTGGAAGAAAGACCAAGTGGAGAAGCCGAGCTTCAAAATGGCGCCTCAGGTATCGAATAAGGAGGCCTACTAATGGAGCATTACCTCAGCTTGCTGGCCAAGGCGGTGTTCGTTGAGAACATGGCATTGGCCTTCTTCCTCGGCATGTGCACCTTTATCGCGATCTCGAAGAAAGTCGAGACCGCGATTGGCCTGGGCATCGCGGTCATCGTGGTGCAGGTCATCACCGTGCCAGCGAACAACCTGATCTACACCTACCTGCTGAAAGATGGCGCGCTGGCCTGGGCTGGTTTGCCGGAAGTGGACCTGAGTTTCCTCGGTCTGCTCAGCTATATCGGGGTGATCGCGGCCATCGTGCAGATCCTCGAGATGCTGCTGGATAAGTATGTACCCAGCCTCTACAACGCCCTGGGGGTTTTCCTGCCGCTGATCACGGTGAACTGCGCCATCATGGGCGGCACCCTGTTCATGGTTGAGCGTGACTACAACCTGGCTGAAAGTACCGTGTATGGCTTTGGTTCAGGCCTGTCGTGGGCGCTGGCGATTGCTGCGCTGGCAGGTATTCGCGAAAAGCTCAAATACAGCGATGTGCCAGACGGCCTGCAGGGCCTGGGTATCACCTTTATTACCATCGGTCTGATGTCTCTGGGCTTTATGTCCTTCTCCGGCGTGCAGTTGTAAGGAAGGGATGCATAGATGATCAATTTAGAGATCCTTATCGCCATCGGCATGTTCACCGGCATCGTGCTGGCGCTGGTGCTGGTTATTCTCGCGGCCCGCGCCAAGCTGGTTTCCAGCGGTGACGTGAGCATCGAGATCAACGGCGAAAAAACCATTGTGGTTCCAGCGGGTGGCAAGTTGCTGCAGACCCTGGCGGCCAACAATATCTTCCTGTCTTCGGCGTGCGGTGGCGGCGGTACCTGCGCCCAGTGCAAGTGTGTGGTCGAGCATGGCGGCGGCGAAATGCTGCCAACCGAAGAGGCTGCCTTCACTCGTCGCGAAGCCAAGGCCGGCTGGCGCCTGTCCTGCCAGACTCCGGTCAAGCAGGATATGAAGATCGAAGTGCCGGAAGAAGTGTTCGGCGTGAAGAAGTGGCAATGCACCGTTGAGTCCAACCCCAACGTGGCCACCTTCATCAAGGAACTCACGCTGAAATTGCCGGAAGGCGAAAGCGTCGACTTCCGCGCCGGTGGTTATGTACAGCTGGAGTGCCCGCCGCACGAAGTGCGCTACAAGGATTTTGACATTCAGGAAGAGTACCGCGGCGACTGGGACAAGTTTAACCAGTGGAAGTATGTGTCCAAGGTCGAAGAGACCGTGATCCGTGCCTACTCCATGGCCAACTACCCGGAAGAAGTGGGTCTGGTTAAGTTCAATATCCGTATTGCGTCGCCGCCACCGGGTAAAGACGATCTGCCACCGGGCAAGATGAGTTCCTACGTGTTCAGCCTCAAACCGGGCGACAAGATTGATGTGTACGGTCCGTTTGGTGAGTTCTTCGCCAAAGACACCGACGCCGAGATGGTCTTCATCGGTGGTGGTGCCGGTATGGCGCCGATGCGTTCGCACATCTTCGACCAGCTCAAGCGCTTGAAATCGACCCGCAAGATCAGCTTCTGGTACGGCGCGCGCTCCATGCGTGAAGCCTTCTACGTTGAGGAATACGATCAGCTGCAGGCCGAGAACCCCAACTTCAAGTGGCATCTGGCGCTGTCTGATCCGCTGCCGGAAGACAACTGGACGGGGCTCAAGGGCTTTATCCACAACGTGCTGTACGAGAACTACCTCAAGGACCACCCGGCTCCGGAAGAGTGCGAGTTCTACATGTGCGGCCCGCCCATGATGAACGCCGCCGTGATCAAGATGTTGATCGATCTGGGTGTGGAGGAGGAGAACATCCTGCTCGACGACTTCGGCGGTTAATGATGAGCCATGTGCTACTGCGGCCCGTTATCGCTGTCAGCTTGCTGACAGCCCTAACGGGCTGTTGGTTTTCAGAGCGTGTAGAAGAGTTTGGCGGCCCGACCATGGGCAGCACCTACACGGTCAAATACGTGCGCAGCAAGGATTCGCCGAGCGTTGAGTCACTCAAGCGCGAGACCGACGCCATCCTGGCTGAGGTTGACGTGCAGATGTCGACCTATCGCGATGATTCCGCCATCGAGCAATTCAACCAGGCCCCTGCGGGTACTTGTCAGGCCATGCCGGACGGGGTGCTGGAGCTGGTCGACGCCGGACGCCTGCTGCATGAGCAAAGTCAGGGTGCACTCGACCTGACCCTGGAGCCGTTGCTCAATCTGTGGGGTTTCGGTCCTAAGGCGCGCGCCGAAAAGGTGCCGACCTCTGAGCAATTGCTCGCCGCGCGTGCGCGGGTGGGCATGCAGCATCTGCGTCGTGACGGGCAGCAGCTGTGCAAAGAGGTTGATGTACAGGTCGACTTCAACAGCATTGCTGCCGGTTATGCGGTGGACAAGCTTGTGCAGCGCTTCACTGAACTGGGCGTGACCAGTTATATGGTTGAGGTAACCGGTGAGCTTAAGGCCGCGGGTAAAAAGCCCGACGGTCAGCCTTGGCGCATTGGCCTGGAGGCCCCGCAGGACGGCCAGCGTGTCGCACAGCGGGTGCTGGCGGTGGATGGCTACGGCATTTCTACCTCAGGTGATTACCGCAATTACTTCGAGGAAGAGGGGCAGCGCTACTCGCACACACTCGATCCGTTGACCGGTGCGCCGATCACCCACAAGCTGGCAGCGGTAACCGTGGCGGACAAATCGACCTTGCGCGCCGATGGCTTGTCTACAGTGCTAATGGTGATGGGCACTGAGCGTGGCCTGGCATTTGCTGAGCGCATGGGGATTGCAGCGTTTTTCGTGACCCGTGATGGTGACGCTTTCGTCACACAGACAACTCAGGCTTTCGAGCAGCTATTCGCTGCAGGAGACGAGCAATGACGTTTTTAGTGGTGTTTCTGGTCATGGTGCTGGTAGTGGGCATGATGGCAGTGGGTGTGATCATGGGGCGTAAGCCCATCGCCGGCTCATGCGGCGGTATTGCCAACTTGGGTATTGAGAAAGAGTGCTCAATCTGTGGTGGCAGCCGTGAGAAGTGCGAAGAGATCAACAGCGAGCCACAAGGCAAAACCGAAGCCCTGGCTTACGACGCGACCAAACGCTAAACGTCCTGTGCCCCGTGAACAAGCTAGGCTGCAGTGAACGTATTGATTGTCAGGCTGCGCGTGCAGTGCTGGCCCTGCCGAGAGCACGGTATAAGTGCTCCGGTGTGATCTGAAGGAGTAAACATGGCGGTCTACAACTACGACGTAGTGGTGCTGGGTTCCGGCCCTGCGGGTGAAGGCGCGGCAATGAACGCAGCCAAGGCGGGGCGTAAGGTAGCCGTGGTCGACAGCCGCCGCGAAGTTGGCGGTAACTGCACCCACTTGGGCACTATCCCGTCCAAGGCACTGCGTCATTCGGTGCGGCAGATCATGCAGTTCAACACCAACCCGATGTTCCGTCAGATCGGTGAGCCGCGCTGGTTCTCCTTTCCGGATGTACTGAAAAGTGCCGAGCGGGTCATCGCCAAACAGGTCAGTTCGCGCACTGGTTACTATGCCCGTAACCGTATTGATGTGTTCTTCGGCACCGGCAGCTTTGCTGATGAGCACACCATTGAAGTGGTGTGCGCCAATGGCGTGGTGGAAAAACTGGTGGCCAAGCAGATCGTCATTGCTACCGGCTCTCGTCCATACCGCCCACTTGACGTGGACTTTAATCATTCGCGTATCTACGACAGCGACACCATTCTCAGCCTGGGTCATACCCCGCGGCGCATCATCATTTACGGGGCGGGTGTAATCGGCTCTGAGTACGCCTCGATCTTCAGTGGCTTGGGCGTATTGGTCGACTTGATCGACAACCGCGATCAACTGCTGAGTTTCCTTGATGCGGAAATCTCCGATGCGCTGAGTTACCACTTGCGTACTAACAATGTGCTTATTCGCCACAACGAAGAGTACGAAAGTGTCGAAGGACTGGATAACGGAGTCATCCTGCACCTCAAGTCCGGTAAGAAGATCAAAGCCGACGCCTTCCTCTGGTGCAACGGCCGTACCGGCAATACCGATCAGCTAGGTCTGGAAAATATTGGCATCAAGGTCAATAGCCGTGGCCAGATCGAGGTTGATCAGAATTACCGTACCCAAGTGTCTAACGTCTACGCGGCGGGAGACGTGATTGGCTGGCCGAGTTTGGCCAGTGCGGCCGCCGACCAGGGCCGTTCGGCTGCGGGCAGCATCGTCGACAATGGCAGCTGGCGCTTCGTTGATGACGTGCCAACCGGCATCTACACCATTCCGGAAATCAGTTCGATTGGTAAGAACGAGCGCGAGCTGACTCAGGCAAAGATCCCTTATGAAGTCGGTAAGGCGTTCTTCAAAGGCATGGCCCGCGCGCAGATTTCCCATGAGCCGGTGGGCATGCTCAAGCTGCTGTTCCACCGTGAAACCCTGGAAGTGCTAGGCGTGCATTGCTTCGGCTACCAGGCCTCGGAGATTGTGCATATCGGCCAGGCGATCATGAATCAGAAGGGTGAAGCCAACACCATCAAGTATTTCGTCAACACCACCTTCAACTACCCGACCATGGCGGAAGCCTACCGGGTGGCGGCGTTCGACGGCCTCAACCGGCTTTTTTGAGCGGCTCCGGCCGGTGGCCTGAGCCGGCCGGGGAGAACCCGTTCAGCGACTCCAGCGACTGGCGTTGGCCTAATCGCGAAAGTTTCTGATCAGGCTTAACGAAAAACCGGCCCTTGCGGCCGGTTTTTCGTTTCTGTAGCTGGGCTATCCGGGAGGTTATTCCAGGGTCGCCACGGCCAGGCCGGGAAAGTCGGTGATGATGCTGTCCACGCCGAAGTCTGCCAGGCGGCGCATCAGGGCCGGTTCGTTGACCGTCCACACCGAGACGTGCAAGCCGGCTTTCTGCGCTTTGAGCAGGCGTTCCGGGGTGCACAGCGTCCAGTTCAGCGCGAGCAGGTGACAGCCGTAGTGCTTGGCCACTTTCAATGGGTCGAGCCAGGCGTATTCGGCGACCAGCCCGCGTTGCAGGTGCGGCGTCAGGCGTTGCAGGGCGCCGAGCACTTCGCGGGAGCTGGAGGTGACGGTGACTTTGTCCGTCAGTTGATAGCGCTCGGCCAATTCGGCAATCGCCTTGACCATACGCGCGGAGCGAACCTTCGAGGCGCTTTTAACTTCCAGTTGCCAGTGCTCGAAATCACAGTGCTGGAACAGCTCTTCCAGTCGCGGGATCGGGCATGGCGTAACGGCGCCAGGGCCGCCTCTGCGTGCGTCGTAAGTAACCAGCTCGGCCGCGTCATGCTCAACGACCTTGCCGCGGTGGCCGGTGGTGCGCTTTAGGGTCGGGTCGTGAATCACCATCAGCTCGCCATCGCGCGACAGGTGCAGATCCAGCTCGCAGCGGCGCACGCCGTGTTTGAGGCATTGCTGGAAGCTGGCCAGGGTATTTTCCGGCACCTCGCCTTTGGCGCCGCGATGACCATAGATGACTGTCACTGTTGCTCCTTGTCGGGCAGGGTTGCGCCGGGCTGATGATGACGCACGCTGTTGATCACGTGTTTGTGCTCGAAGTAGACGCTGAATTCGCGGTAATCCCAGCGGGTGATCGGTGGGTTACCAACGCTAGGATGTTCTTCATCGGCCAGGCCGAAACGCTCGAGCACCGCGCGTTGTGATTCGCCGAACTGCGGCAGCTGTAGTGTGCCGCCACCTTGCTGGCCGATAGGAATTTGCAGGGTATCGGCGTAAGCGCCGAGAGGCAGGAGCAGGGCGAGAAGCAGAAACAGACGGTGCATGGTGGCTCGCTATCAGGGTTGCAGAGGTTGCTCGCGGGCCTGGCGACGCTCCAGGGCCTGGCGCTGCAGAATATGCCGGGCAAGTAGCTGGCGCTGGGCATCGGTCAATGCCTCGAATTCTGCACCGATCTCAAATTGCTGTGAGGGCAATGCTTGGCAATGCACCACCTTGGCCCGCAACAGCAGCCCTAAGGCTTGCGGCATCAGCACCATTTTCAGCGCCAGGTGCGCGCCGGCAGCCACCGGTTGAGGGTTATTGAAGCTGACACCGCCCTCGGACAGACTGACCCTGCGCGGCGTACCAATGTCGCGCAGCAGGCTCTGCGCCACGGCCTGACCGAGCAAGTCGATGCGCTTGTTCATCACCTTGAGGTAGTTGGCCAGGGTGCGATCACGTTCGGTGATGTGCCGCAGCAGGTGTTGCGACTCGAAGTCCATCAGGTGCAGATCGCTGAGCAGGTTGAACAATGGCGAGTTGTCGTGAAGCTCGTCACTGGCCAGGGCTTCGGCGCCTGAGAGTAGGGTGAATTCCAGTGCGATCGTATCGTCGATACGATAGTATTCGCGGCGATCATCTTCATCTTGAGTCGGCATGGCGAACCCATGGCAGCAGTAGTGGTCAGAGTGTAAGGCTGCTCGCCAAGCCCCGCCACAAGGACGTTTCTTTTTCCCTCGAATCAGCCCCGACATGTTCAGACCTCTGTTCGTATTTATCGGCACGCGCTACACGCGGGCCAAGCGTCGCAACCACTTCGTATCCTTTATTTCCCTGACCTCGATGATCGGGCTGGCACTTGGTGTGCTGGTGATGATTCTGGTGCTGTCGGTGATGAACGGCTTCGACCATGAAATGCGCACCCGCGTGCTCGGCATGGTGCCTCACGCTACGGTGGAAAGTGCTGCGCCGATCAAGGATTGGCGCAGCCTGGCCGACCAGGCGCAGCGCAACCCGCAAGTGCTGGCGGTTGCGCCTTTTAGCCAGATGCAGGGCCTGCTGACCAACGACGGCAAGGTGCAGAAAGTGCTGATCAATGCGGTCGATCCGCAGGAAGAAGCCAAGGTCTCGATCATCGGCAACTTCTTTCAGCAGGGTCGCCTGGAGGCTTTGCAGCCCGGTGAATTCGGCATGGTGCTGGGCGACAAGGCAGCCGCCAAACTCGGCGTCGACCTGGGTGACAAGGTCACCTTTGTTGCCCCGGAAGTCACTGTTACTCCAGCCGGCATGTTTCCGCGCCTCAAGCGGTTTACTGTAGTGGGCATTTTTCATGTCGGCGCTGGCGAGATCGACGGTCACCTGGCCCTGACCCATGTGCAGGATCTGGCGCGCTTGCAGCGCTGGCAGGCCGATCAGGTACAGGGCATTCGCCTGAAATTCGCTGATCTATTTGAAGCTCCGCGCACCGCTTGGGCATTGGCGCAAACCTTGGGCGAGGGCGACTACTACGCCCGCGACTGGACCCGTACCCACGGCAACCTGTACCAGGCGATCCGCATGGAGAAGGCGATGATTGGCCTGCTGCTGTTGCTGATCGTTGCGGTCGCTGCGTTCAACATCATTTCCACCCTGGTCATGGTGGTTACCGACAAGAAGGGCGATATCGCTATTCTGCGTACCCTGGGCGCGACGCCACGGCAGATCATGGCGATCTTTATGGTCCAGGGCACGGTGATCGGCGTATTCGGCACGGCGATTGGCGCGGTGCTGGGCTGCCTAGCGGCTTTGAATATCAGCAGTGCGATTGCCGCGCTGGAAGGGTTGTTGGGGATCAAATTCCTCAATGCCGATGTGTATTTCATCGACTACCTGCCCTCGCAGCTGATGCTGGCGGACGTGCTGCTGGTATGCGGCGCGGCGTTGATCCTAAGTTTCTTCGCCACCCTGTATCCGGCCTGGCGCGCGGCGCGCACCCAGCCTGCGGAGGCCCTGCGTTATGAATGATCAGGTTATGAGTGATTCGGTTATGCAAGATCGTGCAGTGTTGAGTTGTCGCAACCTCGGTAAAAGCTACGACGAGGGCCCGCAATCAGTGGTGGTGCTGCATGATTTGCAGCTGGAACTGCACCCCGGCGAGCGCGTGGCGATTGTTGGCAGCTCCGGCTCGGGCAAGAGCACCTTGCTGAATATGCTCGGTGGCTTGGATACGCCGAGCACCGGCAGCGTCTGGCTGGCGGGCGAGGAATTGTCGGCGCTGAATGAAAAGCAGCGCGGCCTGCTGCGTAACCGTGCCCTGGGTTTCGTTTACCAGTTCCACCACCTGCTGCCGGAATTTACCGCGCTGGAAAACGTGTGCATGCCGCTGCTGATTGGCCGCACGCCGATCAGCGAAGCGCGCCAGCGAGCCACCGCGCTGTTGGAGCGGGTTGGTTTGGGCCATCGTCTGGCGCACAAGCCGTCTGAGCTTTCCGGTGGCGAACGTCAGCGTGTGGCCATCGCCCGCGCGCTGGTCAATCAGCCGGGTCTGGTGCTGCTCGATGAGCCCACCGGCAACCTCGATCATCACACCGCGCAAGGCATTCAGGATCTGATGAAGGAGCTGAGCAGCTCGTCGCAGACCGCCTTTTTAGTGGTGACCCACGACATGGCGCTGGCCCAGCAGATGGACCGCATTCTGCGTCTGGAAGACGGCAAGCTGGTGGCCGCCTGATGTTTCGTCCGCTGAGTATCTTTATCGGTATCCGCTATACCGGGGCCAAGCGGCGCAATCACTTTATTTCTTTTATCTCGATGACTTCGATGATTGGCTTGGCCTTGGGTGTGTTGGCCATGATCGTGGTGCTGTCGGTGATGAACGGTTTCCAGAAGGAAATGAGCACGCGCATCCTCGGTATGGTGCCGCACGCCAGCATCGCCGGGACGCAGCCCCTGGATAACTGGCAGCAGGTCGCTGCAGCCGCGAAGAACAATCCGCAAGTAGTCGCGGCAGTGCCGTTTGCCGAGCTCGAAGGCATGCTTTCGGTGCGTGGGGCGATGCAGCCGGTGCAGTTACACGGCATCGATCCGGCGCTGGAACCGCAAGTGTCGATCATCGACAAGCATATGCAGCAAGGCCGTTTGAGCGACCTGCGTGAGGGTGAGTTTGGTGTTGTATTGGGTGAGATCACCGCTCGGCGCTTTCAGCTGCGGGTGGGCGACAAGCTGGCGCTGATCGTGCCGGAGCTAAGCACTGTGCCGGGCGGTATCAGCCCGCGTATGCAGCGCCTTAACGTGGTCGGCATCTTTAAAGTGGGTGCTGAGCTGGACAGCTCGCTGGCGCTGATTCACGTTGCTGATGCGGCGCATATCCAGCGCATGCAGCCGGGCCAGGTGCAGAGCGTGCGGCTGAAGCTGAAAGACCTCTACCAGGCGCCACAAGTCGCTGCGCAGATTGTCGGTGAGCTGGGCGCGGGTTACAGCTCCGCAGACTGGACCCTGACCCAGGGCAGCCTGTTCAGCGCGATGAAAATGGAAAAGACCATGATCGGTCTGTTGCTGCTGCTGATCGTTGCAGTGGCGGCTTTCAATATTATTGCCACGTTGATCATGGTGGTGGCAGACAAGGGCGCAGATATCGCCATTCTGCGCACCTTGGGCGCGACGCCGGCTCAGATCATGGGCATCTTTATGGTGCAAGGTACGGTGATTGGCGTGATCGGTACGGTGATTGGTGCGGTGCTGGGGATTCTCGCGGCGCTGAATGTCAGCCAACTGGTGGGCTGGATCGAGCGCTTGAGCGGCCAGCAGGTGATGAGCTCGGATGTGTATTTCATCAGCAATCTGCCGTCTGAGTTGCTGCTGTCTGATGTGCTGTTGATCTGCGGTGCAGCGTTTAGCCTGAGCTTTCTGGCTACCGTTTACCCATCTTGGCGAGCATCGCGCATTCAACCTGCTGAGGCGTTGCGTTACGAATAAGCTACGCTGGCAGAAACAAAAAAGCCGTTACTCAGTAACGGCTTTTTTGCATCAGTGCTGTACGTTTTGCTGCCGACGTTTTTCCTGGCGTTTGCGCCAGTTGTGCCGCACCCACCAGCGCCAGTAAGCGTTGGTGGCGAAGTAGCCGATCAGGGCGAACAGCAGACCGAGTACTAACGAGCCCAGATAGAGCGGCTGCCAGTGGGTTTGCAGAACATGACCGACCCAGCTGAGGGTGATGTGATCAGGCATTTGCAGGGTAGGCGTGTTCATCAGCCAGGCGCCAAACTTGTAGCTGCAGTAGAACACCGGCGGCATGGTAATCGGGTTGGTCAGCCAGACCAGACCAATCGAAATTGGCAGGTTACCTCGGGCTGGAATCGCCACGGCGGCGGCGGCGGCCATTTGCATGGGCATGGGGATCATCGCCCAGAAAAGGCCGATGGCCATGGCGCGTGAAACAGAATGGCGGTTGAGGTGCCAGAGGTTGGGGTCGTGGATCAGGCTGCCCAGAAAGCGTAGGGATTTATTGCCCTTGATACGGTCTGGGTGGGGCATGTAGCGCTTGAATAAACGACGCGGCATGAAGGCTCTCTGGCGGGTAAAAGCGCCGATATTATGCACCCTTTGATGGCAGTCTGTTTTCACACTTTGTGACAGCAAATAAACAAAAGCTGATCGATAGGTTAAATGCTGTATTCGACTCACGGAGCGAGTCTATGCGCACAGGGATTTTCGCGCTGGTGGCTGGACTGCTGGTGCTGCGCTTCCTTCCGGCTTTGCCGCCCTTATGGCTGCTGGCTGTTCTGCCGGTCGTCGGCTTAATGCTGTTGCCATTTCGCAGCTATCCGATTGCTTTGTTTCTATTTGGCTTCACTTGGGCGTGCGTGTCGGCGCAGTGGGCGCTAGATGATCGCCTGGCGCGGCAGTTGGATGCACGTACCTTGTGGCTGCAAGGGCAGGTGGTTGGCCTGCCCGAGGTGGGCGAGGGCGTGGTGCGCTTTCAGCTGGAGCAGGTGGTTTCCCGACGTGACAGATTGCCCGCACGTTTGCGTCTGGCGTGGTATGGCGGGCCGGCAGTGCGCGCCGGTGAAACCTGGCGTTTAGCCGTACGCCTCAAGCGCCCTCATGGTCTGGTCAACCCTCAGGCATTCGATTACGAAGCCTGGCTGCTGGCACAGCGCATCGGCGCCACCGGTACGGTGAAGAGTGGCGAGCTGATTGCCCCTGCCAGTGGAGCAGTAGCCTGGCGCGACCGCTTGCGTCAGCAGCTCTTGGCAACGCCCGCACATGGCCGCGAAGGCGCGTTGGCGGCTCTGGTGTTAGGCGATGACTCGGGGCTGTCGACTGCAGATTGGCTGGTACTGCAGAACACCGGCACGGTGCACCTGATGGTGATCTCCGGTCAGCATATTGGTTTGTTGGCGGCGCTGTTATATGGCCTGGTTGCCAGCTTGGCGCGTCTGGGGCTCTGGCCGCGCAGTTGGCCCTGGCTGCCTAGTGCTTGTCTGTTGGCTTTTTTTGGTGCGTTGGCGTACGGCCTATTGGCAGGGTTTGAAGTGCCAGTACAGCGCGCTTGCGTGATGATCTGCCTGGTGCTGCTCTGGCGCTGGCGCTTTCGCCATCTGGGTGTGTGGTTGCCCGTGTTGGTGGCATTAATTGCAGTGTTGCTGGGTGAGCCGTTGGCCAGTTTGCAACCAGGGTTCTGGTTGTCCTTTGGCGCAGTCATGCTGCTGATCCTGATCTTCAGCGGTCGGCTCGGTGCCTGGCCTTGGTGGAGCACCCTCCTGCGCGCGCAATGGGCCATGGCTATCGGCTTGTTGCCGCTGCTGCTTGCCCTCGGTTTGCCGGTGAGTGCCAGTGGCCCCTTGGCCAATCTGGTGGCTGTTCCCGTGGTGGGATTACTGGTGGTGCCGCTGGCATTGCTCGGCACCTTATTGATGCTCGTGCCTGGAGTGGGGGCTGCACTGCTCTGGGTAGCCGGCTGGGTGCTGGACCTGCTGTTCGAGTTATTGACGCAATTGGCCCTGTGGCTGCCGGCCTGGTTGCCTAGTGCTTTGCCATTCTGGGCTTGGCTGATGGTGGCGTTGGGCGCGTTGATTTTGCTGCTGCCAGCCGCTTTTCCAATGCGTAGCTTGGGTGCCTTATTACTGCTGCCCTTGTTGTTCAGCCCGCAGCAGCGCCCGGAATACGGGCGAGCCGAAGTGTGGATGCTGGATGTTGGTCAGGGTCTGGCGGTGCTGGTGCGCACCCAGTCGCATGACCTGCTGTATGACGCCGGCCCGCGCTTTGGCGAGTTCGATACCGGTGAGCGCGTCGTACTGCCTTCTCTGCGGGCGCTGGATGTCCGCGCCCTGGATCTGCTGCTGATCAGCCATGCTGATAGCGATCATGCCGGTGGCGCCGCAGCGATCCAGCGCGGTCTGCCAGTCAGGCAGGTGCTCAGTGGCGAAGCGGATAAGCTCGCGCCTTCACTACAGGCCCAAGCCTGCGTCAGTGGCCAGCACTGGCTGTGGGATGGCGTGCAATTCACTACCTGGCGCTGGACGGACGCGACCGATGGCAATCAGGCATCCTGCGTGCTGCGCATTGAGGCCAGCGGCGAGCGCCTGTGGCTGACCGGTGACATCGATAGCCAGGCCGAGCGGGCATTGCTCAACAGCGGTCTGGTTATGCCGGCAGAGTGGTTGCTGGCGCCGCACCATGGCAGTCGCAGTTCATCTTCGGCGGCTTTTCTGGAAAAGGTCAGACCCAAAGCTGCACTGGTTTCCCGTGGTGCGCACAATGCCTTTGGCCATCCGCATGCCGAAGTTATTGAGCGTTACCGGATGTTGGAGGCGCGGCTGTACGACACCGTCGAGCAGGGCGCGGTAAGCATTCGTTTAGGCGCATTCGAGCCTGCGCAGGGTTTGCGCTATCGAGCACGTTTTTGGCGGGAAAAATGAGAACGGCGGCGGTCGGCGAGGCCGCGACCCTATGCTAGAGTGGCGCCACTTTTGTGAAGGGGATCTGCCACCGTGTGGGAACTGGTTAAAGCTGGCGGCTGGATGATGCTGCCGATCATTCTGTGTTCTATCGCTGCGGCCGGCATCATTGCCGAGCGCCTGTGGACGTTGCGGCCGAGCCGCATCACCCCACCCAACCTGCTCGGTCAGGTGTGGAAGTGGATCAAGGATAAGAAACTCAATAACCAGAAGCTCAAGGAGCTGCGCGCCAACTCGCCGTTGGGGCAGATTCTTGCTGCCGGCCTAGCCAACTCCAAACATGGTCGCGAGATCATGAAAGAGTGCATCCAAGAAGCTGCCGGGCGGGTCATTCATGATCTGGAGCGCTACCTGAATGCCCTGGGCACCATTGCCGGTATCGCGCCGCTGCTGGGTTTGCTCGGTACGGTGCTGGGCATGATCGAAATCTTCAGCTCCTTTATGGGCTCGGGCATGGCCAATGCGTCCTTGCTCGCCGGCGGTATTTCCAAGGCGCTGATCACGACGGCGGCGGGCTTGATGGTGGCCATTCCGGCACTGTTCTTCCACCGCTACCTGCAACGCCGCGTCGATGAGCTGGTGGTCGGTATGGAGCAGGAGGCGATTCGCCTGGTGGAAGTGGTGCAGGGCGACCGTGATGTCGACATGGGCGAGGACAAGGCGTGAAATTCCGGCGCAAACCGCGGGAGAACGTCGAGATCAACCTGGCCTCGTTGATCGATGTGGTGTTTATCCTGTTGCTGTTCTTCGTGGTCACCACCACCTTTACCCGTGAGACCCAGCTCAAGGTCGACCTGCCGGAGGCTGCCACTGGCACGCCGCCGGAGCAGACCGAACTGAAGCAGCTGGAAATCCTGATTGCCGCCGATGGCAGCTACTCGCTGAATGCCAAGCAGTTGCTGAAAAGCGATCTGGAAAGCCTGATGGCAGCGCTGCAGAAAGAATCGGAAGGTGATAACAGCCTGCCGCTGATCATCAGCGCCGATGCCAAGGCCCAGCATCAGGCGGTGATTACCGCCATGGATGCGGCCGGCAAGCTGGGTTTTGCCCATCTGCGCATGACCACCATCGAGGCGCAAGCCGCGCCTTGAGGGTTGCCCGCTGATGAGCCTATCCGCACGACTCACTGCTGCCTGGTACGCCGGTCATCCGGCGCTGGGCCTGCTGCGTCCACTGGAGTGGCTGTATCGCGCGGTGGTGCAGCGTAAGCGTGCGCGTTTTCTGGCCGGTGAGGGCGAGATCTACCGTGCTCCTGTGCCGGTGGTGGTGGTCGGCAATATCACTGTCGGCGGCACCGGCAAAACCCCGATGATTCTCTGGCTGATCGAGCATTGCCGCCGTCAGGGGCTGCGCGTCGGTGTGGTCAGTCGCGGCTATGGCGCGCAGCCGCCGCAGCTGCCCTGGCGCGTGCAGGCTGATCAGGCCGCTAGCGTGGCCGGTGATGAGCCGCTGCTGATTGTGCAACGCAGCGGCGTGCCGCTGATGATTGATCCTGATCGCAGTCGCGCGGTGGCGGCCTTGCTGGCGGCCGAGCCGCTGGACCTGATCCTCAGTGATGACGGCTTGCAGCACTACCGCCTGGCCCGAGATCTGGAACTGGTGCTGATCGATGCCGTGCGCGGCCTGGGCAATCGCCATTGCCTGCCTGCCGGCCCGCTGCGGGAACCGGTTGAGCGCCTGCAGAGTGTGGATGCGCTGCTGTATAACGGAGCGTCTAGCGATCCGCAGGATGGCTACGGTTTTACCCTGCAGCCACGCACCTTGGTCAACCTGCGCAGTGGCGAGCAGCATCCGCTCAGTCACTTCCCGGCCGGTCAGGCCCTGCATGCGGTCGCCGGTATTGGCAACCCGCAGCGTTTCTTCAATACCCTCGAAGGGCTACACTGGCGGCCTGTCGCGCATGCCTTTGCCGACCATGCCCCGTATAGCGCCGAGCTGCTGGATTTCAGCCCGGAGCTGCCGGTGCTGATGACGGAAAAGGATGCGGTCAAGTGCCGTGCCTTTGCGGCTGACGATTGGTGGTACCTGGCGGTGGATGCCGAGCCTTCGGCCGCGTTTGTCGTTTGGTTTGATCAGCAATTGCAGCGTCTTGTGCCGCGCGCCTGACTGTTCTGATCATTCGGCGGCCTCGACCGCCCCAGCAGCTGCTCCCTATCAAGGATCTCCCATGGACCCGAAACTACTCGACATTCTCGCCTGCCCACTGTGCAAGGGCCCGCTGAAGCTCGCCGCTGACAAGAGCGAGTTGATCTGCAAGGCCGACGCACTGGCTTTCCCGGTGCGCGATGGCATTCCGGTGATGCTGGAAACTGAAGCCCGCACCCTCAACGTCGACGAGCGCCTGGACAAGTAAATGAGCACTGCCTTTACCGTTGTGATTCCGGCACGTTTCGCTTCCAGCCGCCTGCCGGGCAAGCCGCTGCAGGATATTGCCGGCAAACCGATGATTCAGCATGTCTGGGAACAGGCGTGCAAAAGCAGCGCGCAGCAGGTGGTGGTTGCCACTGACGATGCGCGCATCGTTGAGGCGTGTCAGGGCTTTGGTGCGCAGGTGGTGTTGACCCGCGTCGATCACAATTCAGGCACCGACCGCCTGGCTGAAGTGGCCACGGCTTTGGGCCTAGCGGCTGACTCCATCGTGGTCAACGTACAGGGCGATGAGCCGCTGATTCCGCCATCGATCATTGATCAGGTGGCGGCCAACTTGGCAGCTAATCCGCAGGCGGCCATCGCCACCCTGGCCGAGCCGATTGAGGATGTGCAGGCGTTGTTCAACCCCAATGTGGTCAAGGTAGTCAGCGACAAGACTGGCCTGGCCCTGACCTTTAGCCGTGCGCCGCTGTCCTGGGCGCGGGATGCCTTCGCCAAGAACCGTGACGAGCTGCCAGCAGGCGTGCCATACCGTCGCCACATCGGCATCTACGCCTACCGTGCGCAGTTTCTGCATGACTTCGTCGCCTGGGGCCCGTGCTGGCTGGAAGACACCGAGTGCCTGGAGCAGCTGCGCGCGCTCTGGCATGGCGTGCGTATCCATGTCGCCGATGCCCTGGAAGCGCCACCTGCGGGCGTCGACACGCCGGAAGACCTGGAGCGGGTTCGTCGCCTGCTGGGGGCCTGATGCGCGTTCTGTTTGTCTGCCTGGGCAATATCTGCCGCTCGCCAACGGCCGAAGGTGTGTTGCGCCATAAGCTGCGTGAAGCGGGGCTGGAAGGGCGCGTCGAAGTCGATTCGGCGGGCACTGGCGACTGGCATGTGGGCAAGGCAGCGGATCTACGCACGCGTCAGGCTGCGCAGCAGCGTGGCTATGACCTGTCTGCGCTGCGCGGCCGGCAGGTCAAGGCGGCGGATTTTCACGCCTTTGACCTGATTCTGGCCATGGATAACAGCAACCTGCACGACCTGCAGCAGCTGCGTCCGGGCAATGATGCGGCTGAGCTGGACCTGTTTCTGCGCCGTTATCGGCTGGAGCTGGACGAAGTGCCAGACCCCTATTACGGTGGCGAAGCCGGTTTTGCCCAGGTGCTGGATTTGATTGAGCAGGCCTGTGATGCCCTGGTGCTCGAACTCAAGGGGTGCTTATGAGCTTGCAGGTGCGCACTCAGGTATCGCTGAAACCCTATAACAGCTTTGCCGTCGAGGCCCAGGCCAGCCATTTTGCCGAAGCCGAGAGCGACCAGCAGGTGCGCGAAGCGCTGAGCTATGCGCAAACGCAGCAGTTGCCGCTGTTGTTGCTCGGGGGGGGCAGCAATCTGCTGCTCACCGCTGACGTTGATGCGTTGGTTTTGCGCATGGCCAGTCGCGGTATTCGCGTGCTCAGCGATGACGGCGAGCGGGTGCTGATCGAGGCTGAGGCGGGTGAGTCCTGGCATCCGTTTGTGCAATGGACGCTGGCGCAGGGCTTTGCCGGCTTGGAAAACCTCAGCCTGATCCCAGGCACCGTGGGTGCGGCGCCGGTGCAAAATATCGGTGCTTACGGCGTTGAGCTGAAGGATCTGTTTGCCGGTTTGACTGCCCTGGATCGTTATAGCGGCGAGCTGCGCGAGTTTTCTCTGCAGGATTGCGCCTTTGCCTACCGCGATAGCCTTTTCAAACGAGAAAGCGGGCGCTGGGTCATCCTGCGAGTGCGCTTTGCCTTGAGCCGCGCGGCTGCGCTGCATCTGGATTACGGTCCGGTGCGTCAGCGTCTGGCGGAGCAGGGCATTGGTGTCCCGACGGCGCTGGATGTCAGTCAGGCCATCTGCGCCATTCGAAGTGAAAAATTGCCTGACCCCGCTGAGCTAGGCAATGCTGGCAGCTTCTTCAAGAACCCGCTGGTATCGAGTGAGCTGGCGCAACGCTTGCGCGCGGAACATGCCGATCTGGTGGCTTATGCTCAGGCAGATGGACAGGTCAAGCTGGCCGCGGGCTGGTTGATCGAGCGGGCGGGTTGGAAGGGCTTTCGTGAGGGTGATGCAGGTGTGCATCGTTTGCAGGCATTGGTGCTGGTGAATTACGGCGCTGCCACGGGTGCGCAGTTGTTGAGGCTGGCGCAGCGTATCCAGGCGGATATCGCCCAGCGTTTTGCGGTGGAGTTGGAGATCGAACCGAACGTGCTGTAAGGCGTTTGGCGGCAGGCTGCGACCAGCGTATTGATCGCGCTGTAATAAAAGCTACAACGCAAAAGGGGATGCCGAAGCATCCCCTTTTTTATTGCCTAGCGGCTCAGACCTGCGGTTTGACCGCTTCTTTATCCTGCTCGTCAGCTTCTACTTCAGTAAACAGTGAGCTTTGCGGCTCCTGGCTTACTTCTGCTTCTACTTGCGCGGCGGTTTCGGCCTTGGGCTCGACGGCTTCGATGCTCGCAGGTGCTTCGGCTGCAGTTTCAACTACGGCTTCGGCAACCACTTCTGCAGCCGGCTCTTCAGCTACCGGTGCAGCAGCTTCAACCTGTACGGCAGCAGCTGGTGCTTCGGCGGCTTCGCGGGCCAGACGCTCGGCTTCACGCTGACGACGACGCACTTCGCGCGGATCGTTAGGCGCGCGACCGGTGCTGCTGACGGCAACAACAGGGGCAGCTTCGGCTGCTACAACTTCAGCTACTACGGCTTCGGCAACCGGCTCGGGTGCGGTAACCACGGCAGGCGCTTCAACAACCTCTGCAACCGGAGCTGGCGCCTCTACAACAGCTGGTGCTGGTGCAGCTTCGCTGACTTCGGTGGCATGTACAGGTGCTTCGCTGGATTCGACAACCGGGCTGCTTGCTGCTTCTACAACTACTGCCTCAACAGCGGCTTGTGGCGCTTCAGCGGCAGCGATTTCGCGTGGCTGCTCCTGCTCGACAACTACCGGTGCTGCTTCGGTTGCTTGGGCTGCTTCGTCTGCGCCAGTGATCACGGCGGCGGTTACTGCTGCTGCAACTACTGCGTTGTCGGCATCAGCTGGTGCTTCTGCGCCTTCCTCGCTGCCTTCGATCGGGTTGCCGTTGGCATCGTTCTGGCGCTCGCGACGATTGCTGCGACGACGCTGGCCACGGGAGCGGCGACGTGGGCGATCGCCACCTTCGCTGCCTTCCTGCTCATCGTCCTGCAGTGCTTCTTCAGCGTTCAGTACGTCTTCATCGGCGGCTACTGCGGCCTGTTCGGCACGTGGCTGGCGCTCTTCACGCGGTGCGCGCGGCTGGCGCGGTTCGCGTTGCGGGCGTTCGGCACGGGCTTCTTCGCTGACAGTTGCGCTATCACCCGGTGCGGCATCCAGTGGCTCACGCAGTTCGCGCGGCTGGCGCTCTTCACGTGGCTTGCGGTCGCGCGGCTGACGCTCTTCGCGCGGTGGGCGCGATTGGCGCACTTCCTGCGGCTGACGTACTTCTACAACGTCGCGTGGGCTGCGTTCTTCACGTGGCGCACGTTCCTCGCGCGGTGCGCGTTCTTCACGAGCAACGCGTGGCTGACGTTCTTCGCGCGGTGCGCGTTCTTCACGAGGGCCGCGGTCTTCACGTGGTTTACGCTCTTCGCTGCTGCGACCACCGCGGTTGCGGTTCTGTTGGCGACCGTTACGACGCTCATCGCTGCGCTGTGGGCGTTCGCTGGTTTTCTTCTCGACGACGGCAGGCTTTTCTTCTTCCTTACCAGCGAACAGGCTGACCAGCGACTTGACCAGGCCTTTGAACAGGCTTGGCTCAGCGGCAGCAACAGGCTGTGCGGCTACTGCTTCAACCGGAGTTGGTGCAGTGCGCTGCGGCGCGGTTTTGATCGCTGCTTCCTGGCGAACCAGGGTGCGCGTTGCGGCG
This sequence comes from Pseudomonas sp. FEMGT703P, assembly GCF_002786345.1. Lineage (NCBI taxonomy): Bacteria > Pseudomonadati > Pseudomonadota > Gammaproteobacteria > Pseudomonadales > Pseudomonadaceae > Pseudomonas > Pseudomonas sp. FEMGT703P. The sequence goes on from NZ_PGCM01000005.1 coordinate 1,255,937, forward strand.
GCCTGCTTCTCTTCTTCCACTTCAATAGTCGCCATTTCATAGCTGGACTGAGTGGATTGCGCTTCAGGGCTGTCGTCACGGATGCGCGTAACTTCGAAGTGCGGTGTTTCCAAGTGATCATTCGGAATGATCACGATGCGTGCACGCGTGCGCAGTTCGGTCTTGGTGATCGAGTTGCGTTTTTCGTTGAGCAGGAAGGCGGCAACTGGAATTGGCACTTGTGCGCGGACTTCAGCAGTGCGGTCTTTCAGGGCTTCTTCTTCGATCAGGCGCAGAATGGCCAGCGACAGCGATTCTACGTCGCGGATGATGCCTTGACCGTTGCAGCGTGGGCAGACGATACCGCTGCTTTCGCCCAGGGATGGGCGCAGGCGCTGGCGCGACATTTCCAGCAGGCCAAAGCGCGAGATACGGCCCACTTGTACGCGTGCACGGTCGGCTTCGAGGCTTTCACGGACTTTTTCTTCCACGGCGCGTTGGTTCTTCGCCGGGGTCATGTCGATAAAGTCGATGACGATCAGGCCGCCGATATCACGCAGACGCAGTTGGCGGGCGATTTCTTCAGCCGCTTCCAAGTTGGTCTGCAGGGCAGTTTCTTCGATGTCGCTGCCTTTGGTGGCGCGCGCCGAGTTGATGTCGATGGACACCAGGGCTTCGGTTGGGTCGATAACAATCGAACCGCCGGACGGCAGTTTCACTTCACGCTGGAAAGCCGTTTCGATCTGGCTTTCGATCTGGAAGCGGTTGAACAGCGGCACGCTGTCTTCATACAGCTTGATCTTGCTGGCGTACTGCGGCATCACCTGATTAATGAAACTCAGGGCTTCCTGCTGCGCTTCGATGCTGTCGACCAGTACTTCGCCGATGTCCTGGCGCAGGTAGTCGCGGATGGCGCGGATGATCACGTTGCTTTCCTGATAGATCAGGAAGGGGGCAGCGCGGTCCAATGAGGCTTCTTTGATGGCTGTCCAGAGTTGCAGCAGGTAATCGAGGTCCCACTGCATTTCTTCGCTGGAGCGGCCAAGGCCTGCGGTGCGCACGATCAAGCCCATGTCGCTTGGCGCGACCAGACCGTTCAGTGCTTCACGCAGCTCATTACGCTCTTCGCCTTCGATGCGGCGCGAGATACCACCAGCACGCGGGTTGTTCGGCATCAGCACCAGGTAACGACCGGCGAGGCTGATAAAGGTGGTGAGGGCTGCGCCCTTGTTGCCACGCTCTTCTTTCTCGACCTGAACGATTACTTCCTGGCCTTCCCGGAGCACGTCTTTAATGTTGACGCGGCCTTCTGGGGCCTTGCTGAAATATTCGCGGGAGATTTCTTTGAGCGGAAGAAAACCGTGACGCTCAGAGCCGAAGTCGACGAAGGCAGCTTCGAGGCTGGGCTCTACACGGGTAATTTTACCCTTATAGATGTTGGATTTTTTCTGCTCACGGGCGCCGGACTCGATGTCCAGGTCGTAGAGTTTCTGCCCATCTACCAGGGCAACACGCAACTCTTCGGGCTGAGTTGCGTTAATCAGCATTCTTTTCATGTAGTACCGTCGGTTTCCGGTGCTGGCGGAAGCGGCGTTCGGCACACACGACTTCAGGGGTCGGTGTCAGGTGCGTCAGGAACGGTCGTAAAGCGTTCCAGTGTCTAGCGGCGGTCAGCCAATTGTGCTGGGCCGCGACGGACGTCTCCTGCTCGCTGTGATAACAGAAAGCACTAAGTCAGGAGGAGGAATCAGCTGTTGGTAGCGGACGAGATGAAGCGTCTTGGTAAAGCGAGCTGCTACGCGGACCAACAGTTGTACATCTCCACCCTACACGTATCGCTGAAACTCGGGTGCCGCTCGCGAACATCCGCAGCGGGTTAACTATTACCGCAACCGTCCAAAGGGACTGGTTGCGCATCATGGCTTATAGGCTTTATTTCCGAGTTATTCACAGCCTTGGAGGCTTTTCTTTCGTTGAATAACCCGTCGGACGGCCTCACGTCCCAAATGGGTTGCGTTGGTTGGGGGATGGCAGTTTTGGCGATCATCCGCAAACCAAGCCGCTTTTGGCGGCGTTCCCGACTATAGCAGCAATGATTAAGTGCTTCAATTCCATAAAAAATTGTTATGATTGCGCGATGACAAATCCTTCCCCTCCAACCTCCGGCGTCCAGCTGCTCGAGGTTGCGCCGGAACTTGCCGGCCAACGCATTGATAACTTTCTTCGCACCCAGCTTAAGGGCGTGCCCAAGACTTTGATTTACCGGATTTTGCGTAAAGGCGAAGTGCGTGTGAACAAGGGGCGGATCAAGCCTGAGTACAAGTTGCAGGCCGGCGACATTATTCGTGTGCCACCTTTACGCTTGGCTGAGCGCGATGAGCCCGAGCCGCTGGCTCAGGGGCTCTTGCAGCGCCTTGAGGCTGCAATTGTCTATGAAGACAAGGCGCTTATCGTGCTGAACAAGCCGGCGGGTATCGCTGTGCATGGCGGCAGTGGACTGAATTACGGAGTTATCGAAGCCTTTCGTCAGTTACGTCCGGATGCCAAGGATCTGGAACTGGTGCATCGTTTGGATCGTGATACGTCGGGCCTACTGATGATCGCCAAGAAGCGCAGCATGTTGCGTCACTTGCACGAAGCCTTGCGTGGCGATGGTGTGGACAAGCGCTATATGGCGCTGGTGCGCGGTCATTGGGCAACGGCCAAGAAACAGGTTAATGCGCCGCTGCTGAAGAGCAATCTGCGTTCCGGCGAGCGCATGGTCGAGGTCGATCCTGAAGGTAAGGAGGCGTTGACCGTTTTTCGTGTGCTGCGCCGCTTCGGCGAGTTTGCCACCTTGGTTGAGGCCAAGCCGGTCACTGGACGTACCCATCAGATTCGTGTGCATACACAGTATGCCGGGCACTGCATTGCCGGTGACAGCAAGTACGGCGATGACGATTTCACCAAGGAAATTCGCGATCTAGGCGGTAAACGCCTGTTTCTGCATGCCTATGAGTTGGTTGTGCCGCTGCCTGAGGGTGGTCAACTCAAGCTTGAAGCTCCAGTCGATGAAGTGTGGGCGCGGACTATGGTGCGTCTCAGTGAGTGATTGTCAGGAACGTGGTTACCAGCTGCTGATCTTCGATTGGGACGGCACACTGGTCGACTCCATCGGTCGGATTGTTGCGGCGATGCATATGGCTGCCGATGCCTGTGAGTTGCCGCGCTGCACGGATGAGCAGGTGCGCGGCATTATCGGCTTGGGTTTGCCTGAGGCCATTCGTTGTCTTTACCCAGATATGCATGATGCGCTTCGTGCGCAGCGCTTGCGGCAAAGCTACAGCGAAAACTACCTGGCTCTTGAGTCCGAGCCCTCGCCGCTATTTCATGGCGTGGCTGAGGGTTTGGAAGCGTTTCGTGCCGAGGGTTATCGCCTGGCGGTAGCGACTGGCAAAGGGCGGCATGGTTTGCAGCGAGTGCTGGCAGATCGTGGCTGGCTGGATTATTTCGACTACAGCCGCTGCGCCGACGAAACAGCGAGCAAGCCGGACCCGCTGATGTTGCGCGAGATTCTTGCGCAAAGCGGCGTTGCTGCTGATCGGGCGCTGATGGTGGGTGACTCATCCTTCGATCTGTTGATGGCGCAGCGCGCTGGCATGGATTGTGTGGCGGTGGGTTATGGTGCGCAGCCTTTGCAGGCATTGCGCGAGTGTCAGCCAACGCTGGCAATAGAATGTTTTACCGAGTTGCGCGCCTGGCTAGGTCAGCGTGCGTCTAATCAGTCAGTTGAGGTGGTTTTGCATGGCAGATGAATGGAAGGCGTCGGCTCCTGCTGATGGCGACGGTAAAAGCTGGCAGCTACTGGAGAAGACTCTGCTGGCCGGTGTGCAGGAACAGCGTCGCGCGCGGCGTTGGGGGATTTTCTTCAAGCTGCTGACCTTCATTTATATCTTCGGTGCGCTGGCGTTGTTCTCGCCCATGCTGGCGATGAAAAAAGGCGCGACTACCGGCAGTCATACTGCGGTGATCGAGGTTCGCGGGATGATTGCCGATCAGGAATCGGCCAGTGCCGACAATATTGTCAGCAGCCTGCGTGCGGCCTTTGAGGATGCCAACACCAAGGGCGTGATCCTGCGCATCAATAGCCCGGGTGGTAGTCCGGTGCAGTCGGGCTACATCTATGACGAGATTCGCCGCCTGCGCGCCGAGTACCCGGCGATCAAACTGTATGCAGTGATCACCGATTTGGGTGCGTCGGGTGCCTATTACATCGCCAGTGCGGCTGATGAGATCTATGCCGACAAAGCCAGTCTGGTTGGCTCCATCGGTGTCACAGCTGCAACCTTTGGTTTTGTGGGGGTGATGGAGAAGCTGGGTGTGGATCGCCGCGTGTATACCTCCGGTGAGCACAAAGCGTTTCTCGACCCGTTCCAGCCACAAAAGGCCGAAGAAACCAAGTTCTGGCAGGGTGTTTTGGAAACTACCCATCGTCAGTTTATTGCCAGCGTAAAGCAGGGGCGTGGTGAGCGCTTGAAGGATGCCGAGCACCCAGAGCTGTTCTCGGGCCTGGTCTGGTCGGGTGAGCAGGCTTTAAAGCTCGGGCTGGTCGATGCCTTGGGCAATACCAGCTATGTGGCGCGGGAAGTGATTGGCGAGAAGGAAATCGTTGACTTCACGGTGCAAGAATCACCTTTCGATAAGTTTGCCAAAACTTTAGGTGCCAGCATGGCTGAACGCATTGCCCTGTGGATGGGGTTCCAGGGGCCGGCGTTGCGCTAAGGTCTGGAGCTGTTGCAAGCAAGCCCGGTCATTGATCGGGCTTGTTGTTTTTAGGGGATATCGATACCGCTGGCTTGCAGCATGTCCACCAGGCGGATCAGGGGGAGGCCGATCAGGCTGTTGCTGTCGCTGCCTTCGGTGCTGCGAAACAGGCTGATGCCCAGGCCTTCGGCCTTGAAGCTGCCCGCGCAGTCGAAGGGTTGTTCGGCGGTCAGGTAGCGCATGATTTGCGCTTCGCTGAGTCGGCGGAAATGCACCGTGAAGGGTACGCAGTCGGTTTGCTGCTGGCCGGTGGCGCTGTTAAGCAGGGTGAGGCCAGTCAGAAAGGTCACGCTATTGCCGCTGGCGGCCATTAGCTGTTCGCGAGCGCGCTCCAGGGTGTGCGGTTTGCCGATGATTTGTGAGCCGAGTACCGCGACTTGATCTGAGCCGATGATCAGGTGCTGCGGGTGGCTAGCGCTCAGTGCTTGGGCCTTTTCCAGCGATAATCGGCGTACCAGGGCTTCAGCGCTTTCATTAGGTCGTCGTGATTCGTCGATTTGCGGAGCGCTCCAGGTGAAGGGTAAGCGCAGGCGGGTGAGCAGTTCACGTCGGTAGGGTGAGCTGGAGGCGAGCACCAGAGGCGGCACGGCGATTTCCTTCTATATATAGTTGTTTGCAGAGGGTGGGCGATTCTAGCTGTCGGCCCATATGCTGGACAGGCCGAATTTCCTTTGACAGCGGCCGGTTGCATCCCTAAAATGCGCCGCCTATGTCAAATGGCCCGATTCCACCTCACGTTGATCCGCGCAAATTAGCCGATCGCAGCGCCACCTTCGAAGGTGAGTTGCAACTGTCAGATTTGCAGCGTCTCTGCGGCCCGCTTGCCGATAACCAAGGCATGGTGCGTACGAAGTTCTTCTTCGAGCGCGACGAGCGCAATGCTGTAGTTTTTCACAGCGAGCTTGAGGTTGAAGTCAAGATGGTTTGCCAGCGTTGTCTGGAGCTGGTCACTTTACCGATCCACAGCGCGTGTGATTACGCTGTGGTGAAAGAGGGTGCTAATACCCAGTCAGTGCCGCAAGGCTATGACGTGATTGAGTTGGGTGAAGACCCATTGGATCTGCTGGCGCTGGTTGAGGAGGAGCTTCTGCTTGCCTTGCCCATTGTCCCGGCTCATGACCCTAAAGATTGCCAGCAGCCGACCGGCCTCGAAGAGCCCGAGTCGAGCGAGGACGAGGTAACGCGGTCCAACCCGTTCAGTGTATTGGCGCAGTTAAAGCGTGACCCAAACGTTTAGGAGTTAATTAGTTATGGCTGTTCAGCAGAACAAAAAATCCCGTTCCGCCCGTGACATGCGTCGTTCGCACGATGCGCTCGAGGCCAGCACTCTGTCGGTCGAGAAAAGCACCGGTGAAATCCACCTGCGTCACCACGTATCGCCAGAAGGCGTTTACCGTGGTCGTAAAGTGATCGACAAGGGCGCTGACGAGTAAATCTTGTCCGCTCCGATCATCGCGATTGATGCAATGGGTGGGGACTTCGGTCCCCACTGCATTGTTCCAGCCTGCATCTCTTGCCTGGCTGAATACCCTTCGTTGCACCTGGTCCTTGTCGGCCAATCCTCTCTGCTTGAATCTCTGATTGTCCGCTATCCCGGCGTCGATCGTGCACGCCTGCGCGTTGAGCATGCTGCTGAGATTGTCGCCATGGACGAGCGGCCGGCCCAGGCGCTGCGTGGCAAGCCGGATTCGTCGATGCGTATCAGTCTTGAGTTACTGCGCAGTGGTGCGGCTCAGGCTTGCGTCAGTGCCGGTAATACCGGGGCACTGATGGCGTTGTCGCGCTATGTGCTGAAAACCCTGCCCGGCATTGATCGTCCGGCCATGGTCACGGCTATTCCGACGCAGACGGGCTTCTGTCATCTGCTCGACTTGGGCGCCAATGTCGATTGCAGTGCCGAGCACCTCTACCAATTTGCCGTTATGGGCTCGGTTACCGCCGAGGCGCTGGGTACAGTGCGTCCGCGCGTAGCGTTGCTGAACGTGGGTACTGAAGACATCAAGGGCAACCAGCAGGTCAAACTGGCAGCCAGTCTGCTGCAGCAAGCGGAAGGCCTGAACTACATCGGCTTTGTTGAAGGCGATGGGTTGTATCGCGGTGAGGCCGATGTCGTGGTGTGCGACGGTTTTGTCGGCAATATCCTGCTCAAGTCCAGCGAAGGTCTGGCGGCAATGATTGCTGGGCGGATTGAGGCGCTGTTTAAATCCAGCCTAAAGGCGCGAATGGCGGGGTTTTTAGCGTTGCCGCTGTTGCGGCGCTTGCAGGGTGAGTTGGCCCCGGCGCAGCACAATGGCGCGAGTTTTGTCGGGCTGCAGGGTATTGTGGTTAAAAGCCATGGTGCGGCCGGGCCTGACGACTTTAAAAGCGCTATTCGCCGAGCTTTGCGGGAGATTGAAGAGGATTTGCCGCAGCGTTTGCATGGTCGCCTGGGCGAGCACCTGCTTTAGAATGTGACCGCAGCGGGCAGCCTGTCATCCAACTGTCAGTTTCTTGCGCTTGGCTAGGCCTGGCGCGTATTACCGACGATCACGATCATTAGGAACAGGTTTCCATGTCTGCATCTCTCGCATTCGTCTTTCCAGGTCAGGGTTCCCAGTCGCTGAGCATGCTTGCCGAGCATGGTGCGCAACGACCGCTGATCCTCGAAACCTTCGCCGAGGCTTCCGAAGCCCTTGGTTATGACCTCTGGGCGCTTACCCAGCAAGGTCCTGAAGAACAACTCAATCAAACCGACAAGACTCAGCCGGCGATTCTCACCGCCTCTGTTGCGCTGTGGCGTGCCTGGCTTGCTGAAAGCGCGGCGCGTCCGGCGTTTGTCGCTGGCCACAGCCTGGGTGAGTACTCGGCGCTGGTTGCCGCTGGCAGCTTGTCCTTGGCCGCGGCGGTCAAGCTGGTTGAGCATCGCGGCCAGCTGATGCAGCAGGCGGTTCCAGCCGGGCAGGGCGGCATGGCAGCGATTCTCGGTCTGGAAGATGCTGATGTAGTGGCGGCTTGCGCCGAGGCTGCGCAGGGTGAAGTGGTCAGCGCGGTGAATTTCAATGCGCCGGGTCAGGTGGTGATCGCCGGCGGCGCTGCTGCCGTCGAGCGCGCTATTGAGGCGTGCAAGGCGCGTGGCGCCAAGCGCGCGATGCCGTTGCCGGTTAGCGTGCCGTCGCACTGCGCGTTGATGCGCCCTGCGGCTGAGCGCTTTGCCGAAGCAGTAGCGGCAATTGACTGGCAGGCTCCGCAAATCGCTTTGGTACAGAACGTCAGCGCTGTGGCAGTGACTGATCTGGAAGGGCTCAAGCGCGACCTGCTGGCTCAGCTTTACAGTCCGGTGCGTTGGGTCGAGTCGATCGTCTGTCTGTCTGCGCAAGGTGTGACGGATCTGGTTGAGTGCGGTCCGGGCAAGGTGTTGTCTGGTTTGAACAAACGCTGCGTCAAAGGCATCAATATCCATAACCTGGACACCCCGGATGCCTTCGCTGCTGCGAACGCGGCCCTGGTCTGATTAAGGAGAAACGTTATGAGCCTGCAAGGTAAGGTTGCATTGGTCACCGGCGCAAGCCGCGGTATTGGCCAGGCGATTGCCCTGGAGTTAGGGCGTCAGGGTGCCGTGGTTATCGGTACCGCCACCACCGCTTCGGGTGCCGAGCGTATTGGTGAAACCCTGAAAGCCAATGGCATTGAAGGGGCTGGTCTGGTGCTCGATGTTAGCGACAGCGAGTCGGTCGCCAGCACCCTCGAACATATCCAGCAACATCTTGGTCAGCCGTTGATTCTGGTCAATAACGCCGGCATCACCCGCGATAACCTGATGCTGCGCATGAAAGATGACGAGTGGTTTGATGTCATCAACACCAACCTGAGCAGCCTGTACCGGCTGACCAAGGCTGTGCTGCGCGGTATGACCAAGGCACGCTACGGGCGCATCATCAATATCGGTTCGGTGGTGGGCGCCATGGGCAACGGTGGGCAGGTCAACTATGCAGCTGCCAAGGCCGGTCTTGAAGGTTTTGGCCGTGCGCTGGCGCGTGAAGTAGGTTCGCGGGCTATTACCGTGAACGCCGTGGCACCGGGTTTTATCGACACTGATATGACCCGTGAATTGCCAGAAGCGCAGCGCGATGCGCTGCTGACACAAATTCCGTTGGGCCGTTTAGGGCAGGCCGAAGAGATCGCAAAAGTGGTCGCTTTCCTCGCTTCTGATGGCGCGGCTTACGTCACAGGCGCTACTATCCCTGTGAACGGCGGGATGTACATGAGCTGAATGTGACGGATGGCTTCAGAAAACTGTCATAGATGCTGTCTAAAATCCGTTATAAAGCTGCAACAGGTTTGTAGGCAGGTCGTTGAAGTGTTTGTGGGGCACCCCGGCATTCAGCTTGAAATGCTAAAAACCCTTTCTATACACTTGGTCGCAGAATAGTGGCCAAGATTTGTCCCATTAGGAGTGAGAACAACGTATGAGCACCATCGAAGAACGCGTCAAGAAAATCGTTGCCGAGCAACTGGGCGTCAAAGAAGAGGAAGTAACCAACAGCGCTTCCTTCGTTGAAGACCTGGGTGCCGACTCGCTTGACACCGTTGAGCTGGTGATGGCTCTCGAAGAAGAGTTCGAGACCGAGATCCCGGACGAACAAGCCGAGAAGATCACCACCGTTCAGGAAGCGATCGACTACGTTACCGCTCACGCGTAAAACGTAATCGTCGGATCCCGACTCGGAAAAGCCGCACTCCCTTCATCAGGCGTGCGGCTTTTCTTTAAGCGCTTTCCAGGCGTTGATAACTAGAAAAGGAGATTGCTGTGTCGCGTAGACGCGTCGTGGTTACCGGTATGGGCATGCTGTCGCCATTGGGTAACGATGTGCCGAGTAGCTGGCAGGGCATTTTGGCTGGCCGCAGTGGCATTGGCCTGCTTGAGCATATGGATCTTTCCGCTTTTTCCACACGTTTTGGTGGTGCGGTAAAGGGCTTCAACGTCGAGGAATACTTGTCCGCCAAAGAGGCGCGCAAGCTCGATCTGTTTATCCAGTACGGTCTCGCTGCCAGTTTTCAGGCAGTGCGCAACTCCGGCCTGGAAGTCACCGATGCCAACCGTGAGCGCATCGGCGTGGCCATGGGCTCCGGTATCGGCGGCCTGACCAATATCGAGAACAACTGCAAGTCGCTGCACGAGCAAGGGCCGCGGCGCATTTCGCCGTTCTTCGTGCCTGGCTCGATCATCAATATGATTTCCGGCTTCCTGTCGATCCATCTGGGGCTGCAGGGGCCAAACTACGCCATCGCCACGGCTTGTACTACCGGCACGCACTGCATCGGCATGGCGGCACGCAACATCATGTTTGGCGAGGCCGATGTAATGGTTGCAGGCGGCGCCGAAATGGCGGCCTGCGGTCTGGGTATGGGCGGCTTCGGTGCTGCTCGTGCGCTGTCGACCCGCAATGACGAGCCGGCCAGGGCCAGCCGTCCATGGGATAAAGATCGTGATGGCTTCGTGCTCTCCGATGGAGCCGGTGCACTGGTGCTGGAAGAGTTGGAGCACGCCAAGGCGCGTGGCGCGACCATCCATGCCGAGTTGATCGGTTTTGGCATGAGTGGTGACGCTTACCACATGACCTCGCCACCGGAAGATGGCGCAGGCGCGGCGCGCTGCATGACCAACGCCCTACGTGATGCCGGACTGAATCCTGAGCAGGTGCAGTACATCAATGCTCATGGCACCTCAACCTCGGCTGGCGACAAGGCTGAAGTAGCGGCGGTGAAGTCGGTATTCGGCGAGCACGCTTACAAGCTGGCCGTTAGCTCGACCAAATCCATGACCGGCCACCTGCTCGGCGCTGCCGGTGCGGTGGAGGCGATCTTCAGCATCCTTGCACTGCGTGATCAGGTGGCGCCGCCCACCATCAACCTGGATAACCCGGACGAAGGCTGTGATCTGGACTTCGTTGCGCACCAGGCCAAGGCCATGGCGCTGGACGTAGTGCTGTCCAACTCCTTCGGTTTTGGCGGCACCAACGGCTCGCTGGTATTCCGCCGGTTCGCCGGTTGATGCTGAGCTGGGTCGATGGCCAGCCGGCCGAGCTGCTATCCGTCAAGGATCGCGGCTTGGCCTACGGCGATGGGCTGTTTGAGACCATTGCAGTAAACGCCGGGCAACCGATGCTGTTGGAGCGTCATCTGACTCGTTTGGCCGAAGGTAGTGTGCGGCTGAAAATCTCTCTCGAGCTACCTGCTGTCCGTACCCAACTACTGGCCTTCAGTCAGCAGCTGGGTGACGGCGTGGCCAAGTTGATCCTGACTCGCGGTGATGGGCAGCGGGGCTATGCGCCGCCACAGCCCGCCCAGCCTCGCGTGCTGCTGCAGGCGGCCGCGAAGCCGGTTTATCCCGTAGTCTATGCCGAGCAGGGTGTGCGTCTGTTTGCCTGCGCTACGCGTTTGGCCGAGCAGCCGCTGCTTGCGGGCCTGAAGCATCTCAACCGACTGGAACAGGTACTGGCGCGCAGCGAGTGGCAGGACGCCGAGCATGCCGAGGGCCTGATGCTGGATAGCAGCGGCCGGGTGATCGAGGGCGTTTACAGCAACCTGTTACTGGTCAGCGCTGGTGTGCTGGTGACCGCCGACCTGTCGCGTTGTGGGGTTGCGGGTGTGATGCGCGCCGAGTTGTTGGAGCAGGCGGCTGCGCTGGGCATCGAGTGTCAGGTGCGTGATATCAGCTACGCCGAATTACTGGCGGCGGATGAAGTCATGCTGTGCAACAGCGTCTATGGCGTGTGGCCAGTTCGCGCTTTACTCGCACACGACTGGCCGGTCGGCCCGCTCACCCGTAAACTGCAGGCCATTGCCCGCGATCTACTGGACTGCTGATTCGTGATACGCAAATTTTTGCTGCTGCTGGAAGGCAGTGTGCTGCTGGCTGGCTTATTGGTTGCGTTTGCCGCTTGGCAACAGCATGTGGCACTGCAGCAACCGTTAAATCTCACTGACGAGCTTGTGGTGGAAGTGCCGGCTGGCGCGACGCCTGGTGGCGTGCTCAATCGTCTTGAGGCTGACGGAATCTTGGATCAGGCCTTCTGGCTGCGTCTGTACTGGCGTTTCAATCTGCGTAATGAAGCGCTGCACAGTGGCGAATACCGCCTGGTTCCCGGCACTACGGCGCTGGATATGCTCGGTCAGTGGCGGCGCGGTGAAGTGCTGCAATACAGCCTGACACTGGTAGAGGGCTGGAATTTCCGTCAGGTGCGCGCGGCACTGGCGCGTGAAACCCGGCTCGAACTCACCCTCAGTGAGCTGAGTGATGCTGAACTGATGAAGGCGCTCGGCCTGCCCGGTTTGAATCCGGAAGGGCGTTTCTTCCCCGATACCTACAGTTTTGTGCGTGGCATGAGCGATCTTGAGCTGCTTAAGCAGGCGCATGCGCGGCTGGAGCAGGTGTTGGCTGAGGAATGGGCGCAGCGGGCCAAGGATCTGCCGTACAAAGAACCTTATGACGCGTTGATCATGGCCTCGATGATCGAGAAGGAAACCGGCGTGCCGCAAGAGCGCGGTGAAATTGCCGGGGTATTTGTACGGCGTCTGCGTATCGGCATGCGCTTGCAAACGGATCCGACCGTGATTTACGGCATGGGCGAACGCTACAACGGCCGCATCACCCGTGATGACCTGCGTCAGCCGACGGCTTACAACACCTACACCATCGACGGCATGCCGCCGACGCCAATCGCCCTGGTTGGCCGTGAAGCCATCCATGCCGCACTGAATCCGGTTGCTGGCAGCAGCCTGTACTTCGTCGCTCGTGGTGATGGCAGCCATGTGTTTTCTGACACCTTGGAACAGCACAACCGGGCTGTGCGTGAGTATCAGCTCAAGCGCCGCGCGGATTACCGTTCCAGTCCGGCCCCGGCCGTGCCCAATAATCAGTAAGGACAGCCTGTGAGCGGTTTGTTTATCACCTTGGAAGGCCCAGAAGGCGCCGGCAAAAGTACCAACCGTGACTACCTGGCTGAGCGCTTGCGTGAGCACGGTATTGATGTGCTGTTGACCCGCGAGCCGGGCGGTACGCCGTTGGCTGAACGGGTGCGCGAGCTGCTACTGGCGCCCAGTGATGAACCGATGGCGGCCGACACCGAGCTGCTGTTGGTGTTTGCCGCGCGTGCTCAGCACCTTGCGCGGGTGATTCGCCCGGCCTTGGCGCGTGGCGCTGTGGTGCTCTGTGACCGGTTTACCGATGCAACCTACGCCTATCAGGGTGGTGGCCGTGGTCTTTCCGAGGTGCGTATCGCTTTGCTGGAAGAGTTCGTGCAGGGCACGTTACGCCCGGACCTGACCCTGGTGTTCGATCTGCCGGTTGAAGTCGGTCTAGCCCGCGCGGCGGCGCGCGGTCGACTGGATCGCTTCGAGCAGGAAGGCCGACAGTTCTTCGATGCCGTGCGCCAGACCTACCTGCGCCGCGCCGCCGAGCAGCCGCAGCGCTACCGCATCCTTGATGCCTCGCAATCTCTGAGTCAGGTTCAGCGCGCGCTGGACGAGTTGCTGCCGCAACTGCTGGAGCTGCAGCGTGGCTGACGCTTACCCCTGGCAGGATTCTCTTTGGCAGCAGCTAGCTGGGCGCGCGCAACATGCTCATGCCTATCTGCTGCACGGGCCGGCAGGCATCGGTAAACGCGCGCTGGCTGAGCGGTTGATGGCGCGGCTGTTGTGTCAGCAGCCCGCTGGCCTGGATGCCTGCGGTCAGTGTAAGTCCTGCCATTTGCTGGCGGCTGGCACCCACCCGGATAACTACATTCTGGAACCGGAAGAGGCCGACAAGGCGATCAAAGTTGATCAGGTGCGTGATCTGGTCAGTTTTGTGGTGCAGACGGCGCAGCTGGCCGGGCGCAAAGTGGTGCTGGTCGAGCCGACTGAGTCGATGAACGTCAACGCCGCCAACGCCTTGCTGAAAAGCTTGGAAGAGCCATCCGGCAATACCGTATTGCTGTTGATCAGCCACCAACCCAGCCGCCTGTTGCCGACGGTGAAAAGCCGCTGCGTGCAGCAGGCCTGTCCGTTGCCAAGCGAGGCGATGAGCCTGGCGTGGCTGCAGCAGGCGTTGCCCGGTTGTAGCGCTGAAGAGCATCGCGAGTTGCTCTTCCTTGCCGCCGGCTCGCCGTTAGCCGCGGTGAAGATGCATGAGCAGGGTGTTATCGCGCAGCGTGCGCAGGTGGTTGAGGGGGTGAAGAAGCTGCTCAAACAGCAGATTGCCCCCAGCCAGTTGGCCGAAAGCTGGAATGCGGTATCTCTGCAGTTGCTGTTCGACTGGTTTTGCCAGTGGTCGCAGCTGATGCTGCGCTACCAACTGACCCGTGATGAAGACGGCCTCGGGCAAACCGATATGCGCAAGGTGGTGCAGTACTTGGCGGAGAAAACGCCGCAAGCGAAAGTTCTGAACATACAGGATTGGTTATTGGCGCAGCGTCAGAAAGTCCTCGGCAAGGCTAACCTTAACCGTGTCTTGCTTCTCGAAGCCTTGCTGGTGCAGTGGGCAAGCCTGCCCGGACCGGGCTAGAATCGGCCATTAAGTGAATAAAATCAGGAATGCCGCATGAGTCTGCCTCCTAACTTGGGCCCGCGTAACGGAATTTTGTCGCTGACAATCAAGGACAAATCCGTGCTCTATGCCGCTTACATGCCCTTTATCAAGAATGGCGGCCTGTTTATTCCAACCAACAAGAGCTACAAGCTCGGTGATGAAGTGTTCATGCTGCTCAACCTGATGGACGAGCCGGAAAAGATTCCGGTCGCCGGCAAGGTGGTCTGGATCACCCCCAAGGGTGCTCAGGGCAACCGCGCCGCTGGTGTAGGTGTGCAGTTCAATGATGGCGACAACACCGCGCGCAACAAGATCGAAACCTACCTGGCCGGTGCGCTGACGTCGGATCGTCCGACTCACACCATGTAACTGGTTTTTCCTCCGTATCACGGTGCCCGCTTTGCGGCACCGATTCTCAAGTGATTGTTCCCCATGCTGGTTGATTCCCACTGTCACCTTGATCGCCTTGATCTGGCCGCCCATGGCGGTTCACTCGATGCGGCGCTGGATGCTGCGCGGGCGCGCGGCGTTGGTCATTTTCTGTGTATCGGCGTCAGTGCCGATAATGCCGCTGCGGTCAAAGGCCTGGCTGAGCGCTATGCCGATGTCGATTGCTCGGTCGGCGTTCACCCGCTGGACCTTGAACCCGGTGCGGCGCCAGCGTTGGATTGGCTGCTCGGCGAATTGAACCACCCGCAGGTGGTGGCCATCGGCGAAACCGGCCTGGACTATCACTACGAGCCAGAGTCCGCAGCGTTGCAAAAAACGTCATTTCGTTTGCACCTGGATGCTGCGCGGATCACCGGTAAACCGGTGATCGTGCATACCCGCGAAGCGCGCGCCGACACCCTGGCGCTGCTGCGCGAAGCGGCGTTGCCGCAAGCCGGCGTGCTGCACTGCTTTACCGAAGACTGGGAAATGGCCAAGGCCGCGCTGGATATCGGCTTCTATATTTCACTGTCCGGCATCGTTACCTTCCGCAATGCCGAGGCGCTGCGTGAAGTGGCGCGCCAGGTGCCGGTCGATCGCTTGCTGGTGGAAACCGATTCGCCGTATCTGGCGCCGATCCCGCATCGCGGTAAGCCGAACCTGCCCGAGTATGTGCGTGATGTGGCCGAGTACCTGGCGGTGCTGCGTGGCGTGAGCTTCGAGCAATTGGCGGAGCAGACCACGGCCAACTTCAAGCGCCTGTTTCCTTTGGCCCGCGTGGTTTGATAGCAGTTGCCATATAAAACTGCGGGCAAAAAAAACCCGGCCTCTGGGGGATGAGACCGGGTTAAGACCATTAGGAGTAAATCAAGGTACGCGGTCCACGGTACCTTGCCTGGCGGGGCGCTTGGGGGATACGCCGCACACCAGTAATCCTCAGTATTGGTGAAGATTGCCGAACGTCCAGGCCGTTTGCCGTCATTCTTAAACGGATTTGGAATACAGATCGCGCTGCTGAGTCCTCAAGCAGTCGCCAACTGCTGCAGCAGCGCCAATGCCTCCTCAATGACCCGAGGTTCTGTGTAGAAATGAGGCGACAGGCGGATACCCGCGCCGCGTTGCGCACAGATCACCTGCTGCTGTTTTAGTTGACTGAACAACGCCGAATTGTCCCAGCCATCCAGGCTGAAAGTCAGGATGCCGGCGCGCTGCTGGCGTTCCACGGCGCTGTGCAGGTGCGCACCAGATATTTTGCTCAGCCCATCCAGTAGCCATTGCATGCGCTCCTGCAGGGCGTTTTCGACCGCCGTCATACTCACTTCTTCCAGCAGCGAAAGGCTGGCTTCCAGCGCCATCGCACCGAGCATGTTCGGGCTGCCGCATTCAAAACGCCGAGCGCTCTGGGCGGGTTCCCAGCTGGTGCGCTGGTAGTCGCCGGCATGTTCGAGCATATGCCAGCCGTATTCATGCAGCTTGAGCTGCGCACGCAGGTCGCTGCGGCAATAGAACACCCCAAGGCCTTCCGGGCCGAGCAACCATTTATGGCCGTCGGCCATGGCAAAGGCACACTGGCTGGCCTGTACATCGAAGGGCAGGGCGCCGAGCTGCTGGATCGCATCGATGCACAGCAGCACGCTGCGCGCCGCGCAGCCCTGGCCTAGGCGCGGCAGATCCAAACGCAGGCCGCTGGCGTACTGCACGGCGCTGATCGCCATCAGCCGGGTGCGCGGCCCACAGGCGGCGAGCAGGGCTGCTTCGGCATCACCCTGATGCAGATTGACCTGCACGACTTCGACGCCCTGAGGTGCGAGCGCTTCCCAGACAATCCGGTTGGAGGGGAATTCTTCGTCGCTGATCACCACTTGATCGCCGGGCCGCCAATCCAGGCCGAAGGCGACAAAGGACAAGGCTTCTGAGGTGTTTTTCACCAGTGCGATATCGCTGTGCGAGGGCGCGTTGAGCAAGCGCTGTAGGCGTTCACGCAGGCGCCGCTCGACCTGCAGCCATGCCGGGTAGTCGCGGGCGCCGGTGCGAGCGTTCTCGCTGGCGAAGCGGTTGACCGCATCGACTGCCCGTTGTGGCCAAGGAGAAACGGCTGCGTGGTTCAGATAGCGCAGGCCGGGAAGTTGCGGAAACTCGTCATGAACTGCGTACATGGTCGGATGATCCGTGCAATTTGCCGTTAGTTAGGCATAATACGCGCCTTCGTTTTTTTGACCCCGTAGTCCTTTTATGCATAAAGAACCCCGCAAGGTCCGTGAGTTTCGCCGCCGCGAACAGGAAATTCTCGACACAGCACTGAAGCTCTTCCTCGATCAGGGTGAAGACAGCGTGACTGTGGAGATGATTGCCGACACGGTTGGTATTGGCAAAGGCACCATCTACAAACACTTCAAGTCCAAGGCGGAGATCTACCTGCGCCTGATGCTCGACTATGAGCGCGATCTCAACGAGCTGCTGCACTCGGCCGATGTCGACCGTGACAAGGAAGCCCTGTCACGCGCCTACTTCGAGTTCCGCATGCGCGATCCGCAGCGCTACCGCCTGTTTGACCGCCTGGAAGAGAAGGTGGTCAAGGGCAATCAAGTGCCGGAGATGGTCGAGCAACTGCACAAGATCCGCGCCTCCAACTTTGAGCGTTTGACCCAGCTGATCAAGGGCCGCATCGCCGAAGGCAAGCTGGAAGATGTGCCACCGTACTTCCATTACTGCGCGGCTTGGGCGTTGGTGCACGGCGCTGTGGCGCTGTATCACTCACCGTTCTGGAGCAACGTGCTGGAAGATCAGGAAGGTTTCTTCCAGTTCCTCATGGATATCGGCGTGCGCATGGGCAATAAGCGCAAGCGTGAGGGCGATACCCCGGCTAGCTGAGGTATTCAGCGGGTGGATAACGAATCTGCTGCGTTGGCGGCGCCCCTATACTCGGCGCCTACCTTTGCTGGAGTTATGCATGATCGTTGACCGCCAGGGCAGGCGCTTTCGCAATCTGCGGATCAGCCTGACCGCCGCCTGCAACTATGCCTGCACCTACTGCGTGCCCGACGGTAAGCGGCTGGTAGCCGCTCAGGACGAGCTCTCGGCCGAGGCCATGCTGCGAGGCGTGGCCTATCTGATTGAAGCCGCCGGTATTGAGCGCTTGCGCATCACCGGCGGTGAGCCGCTGGTCAGCCCCAAACTCGACGTTTTTTTGCGCGGCGTCAGTCAGCTCGGTTTGGCCGATATCAGCTTAACCAGCAATGGCCAGCTGCTGGCGCGCAAGCTGCCGCTGCTGCTGGAATGCGGCATCCGCCGCTTGAATATTTCCCTGGACACCCTCGACGCTGCGGCATTTCGCACCATTGCCCGTGGCGGCGATCTGGCGACAGTGCTCGATGGCCTGCAGCAAGCGCGCGCGGCAGGGATGCAGATCAAGGTCAATATGGTGCCGTTGCGTGGGCATAACCTTGATCAGGTGCTGCCACTGCTCGACTACTGCCTGGCCAATGGCTTCGAGCTGCGCTTTATCGAGCTGATGCGCATGGGCCACCTGGCCCGCGACGGCAACAGCTTCCAGCGTCAGTTTGTCGGCATGCCGGAGCTGTTGGCGCTGATCGGCAGCCGCTACGACTATATTCAGGCGCACGCGCCGCTGGATGCCACAGCGCTGCGTTTCGCCATTCCTGAAGTGGGCCACTTCGGTGTGATCGCCAATGAAAGTGTGCCGTTCTGCCGTACCTGCTCGCGGCTGCGCCTGTCCTCGACCGGCTGGCTGCATGGTTGCCTGTCATCGAGTAATCGCCACTATGTGGGCGATTTGCTCGAAAAACCGCGCCACCAGGCGTTGCCTGCGTTGCAAGGCCTGTTAGTCAAGGCGCTGGGCGACAAACAGGATCTGGCATTCTCTGGCGGCGCGACTGTGATGAAGATTATTGGCGGCTAAGATCGCCACCTGCCTTGAGTGAAGACCATGCAAGATTTCCCCATCAGCTATATCGAACCGGTGTTCCGCCCGCCCAGCGAAGCCCATTCGCTGATCCTGCCTGTGACCAATGGTTGCTCTTGGAATAAGTGCACGTTCTGCGAAATGTACACTCAGGAACAGAAGAAATTCCGTGCCCGCGATGAGGCGCAGGTGCTCGACGAGATTCGCCTGACCGGCGAGAAGATGATCGTGCAGCGGGTTTTTCTAGCCGATGGTGATGCCTTGGTGCTGCCGACGCGGCGTTTGTTGACCATTCTGCAAGCGATTCGCGAGCACATGCCAGAAGTCGAGCGAGTGTCGAGTTACTGCCTGCCACGCAACCTGCGCAAGAAGTCCGTGGATGAGCTCAAGGAGCTAGCCGATGCCGGCCTGCGCATGGCCTATGTGGGCTGCGAGTCGGGTGATGACGAGGTGCTGGCACGGGTCAACAAAGGCGAAACCTACGAGTCAAGCCTCAGTGCTCTGGACAAGCTTGGCCAGGCTGGCATCACTCGTTCGGTGATGATCCTCAATGGCCTCGGCGGCACAAGCTTGAGTGAGCGGCATGCGGATAATTCGGCGCGTTTGATGAATGAATCGCAGCCGGAATTTCTCTCGACCTTGGTGGTGAGTTTTCCGACTGGTGAGGCGCGGTTTCGCGAAGGGTTTGCCGACTTCCGGCCGCTCGGTCAGCAGCAGCTGTTTGTTGAAGTGGAGCGACTGCTACAGAGGTTGGAGCTGCGCGATACGGTATTCCGCAGTGACCATGCCTCAAATTATCTGGTGCTCAAGGGCACTCTTGGCGCTGACAAACAGCGTCTGCTGGCACAGGTACGGCAAGCCATCGAGCAGCCGCAACAGGCGCGGTTACGTCAGGAGTGGCAGCGCGGGCTTTGATGCGCAGCAGGTGGCGTGAAATCTGCATCTAGGCTCTATCCGCCGGTTTTCTGTCACCGGCTGCGGGAGATGCGTGATGCGTAGTGTGTTGCTGATAGTCGGTGTGGTGCTGCTGAGTGGTTGCATGAAGGCCAGTGACCTGGCGGATGAGGCGATCTATCAGTTGCGTGATGTGGGCGTGCTGGATCACAGCCAGACGCGTCGGGCCAGTCCGTGGCGTCTGCAGGCTGATTCCGTCATCTACATCGCCCAAGGGCATTTTGTGCCGCCCGGTGGTGCCTATCCACGGCCTAATGTGGTGGCTGAGGAAGCTTACAAGGGCTTTGTTGAGTACTTCCCCATGGTGCAGCGCGCCAAGGCGCCATTAGGTCTGGACGAGTCGCTGGCCGAGGCGCGCGAGGCGGGTGCACATTACCTGCTGTACAGCCGTTTCGCCTATGCCGATGACCGTATCGGCACGGTGGAGGAGTGGGAGGATCAGGAGGCGCTGGATCGGCTGGGTACTGATCGCGGGGTGATTCAGTTGATGCTGATCGAGACCAATACTCGCTATTTGGTCGATACCACACGTATTCGTAGCCGCGGAGGCTTCCTCACGCTTTATGATGCCAAGCCTGAGGACTTGATTGGTCCAGCGTTGCAAGATTATGCGCGGCGTTTATTGGGTTTGGGGCGTTGAGTGATGACTGATTCAGGCAAGGCCGGCGACCTGCTGGCGCAGATACCCAAAGGCGAGGGCAAGGGCTTGCCACCGGTGCACCTGTGGCACCCGGAGTTCTGTGGCGATATCGACATGCGCATCGCCCGCGATGGCACCTGGTATTACATGGGGACGCCGATTGGCCGCAAGCCAATGGTCAAGCTGTTCTCCACGATCATTCGGCGTGACGGCGACAAGTACGTGCTGGTGACACCGGTGGAGATGGTCGGCATCCAGGTCGATGATGCGCCGTTCGTGGCGGTCACCTTGCAGGTGGACGGTGAGGGCGAGGCGCAGGTGCTGCGCTTTGTCACCAATGTCGAGGATGAAGTGGTGGCAGGTGCCGAACACCCGCTGCGGGTCGATCTGGATGCTGTGACCGAAGAACCGGCGCCCTATGTATTGGTACGCAGCAATCTTGAGGCGCTGATCCACCGTAATGTGTTTTATCAGCTGGTCGAGCTGGCAGTACCACGCGAGATCAATGGCAAGACCTGGCTGGGTGTGTGGAGCCGTGGTGAGTTCTTCCCTATCGGCCCGCAGCCGGACTGATCGTCTCCTCCAGTCGTGGCTGAATCTAGCGCAATAAAAAAGGCTCCCGAGGGAGCCTTTTTTGCGTCTTACATGTTGGGGTAGTTAGGTCCGCCAGTGCCTTCAGGGGCCACCCAGTTGATGTTCTGGGCAGGGTCCTTGATGTCACAGGTTTTACAGTGCACGCAGTTCTGCGCGTTGATCTGGAACTTCTGCTCGCCATCTTCCTTGGTGACGATTTCGTAAACGCCGGCCGGGCAGTAGCGCTGCGCTGGTTCGTCGTACATTGGCAGGTTCTTGCTCAGCGGAATGCTCGGGTCGGTGAGCTTCAGGTGGCAGGGTTGTTCCTCTTCATGGTTGGTGTTGGAGAGGAATACCGAGCTGAGCTTGTCGAAGCTGAGCTTGCCATCGGGTTTCGGGTAGCTGATCTTCTGTGTCTCTGCAGCCGGCTTCAAGCAGGCGTAATCCGGCTTGGTGTCGTGCAGGGTGAACGGGATCTTGCCTCCGAAGATGTTTTGGTCGAGCCAGTTGAAGCCGCCGCCAACCAGCGGGCCGAACTTGTGCAGCGCTGGGCCGAAGTTACGGCTGCGGAACAGCTCGTCGTACAGCCAGCTGGCTTTGAATGCGTCGACATAGCCGGTCAGCTGGTCGCCGCCTTCCTTGCCTGCAAACAGCGCGTCAGCCACAGCGTCAGCAGCAAGCATGCCGGATTTCATGGCAGTGTGGCTGCCCTTGATCTTGGCGAAGTTCAGGGTGCCGAGGTCGCAGCCGATCAGCGCGCCGCCGTTGAAAACCATCTTCGGCAGCGAGTTGAGGCCGCCTTTGCAGATGGCGCGAGCACCGTAAGCGACGCGCTTACCGCCTTCCAGGTACTGAGCGATCACTGGGTGATGCTTGTAGCGCTGGAACTCATCGAACGGTGACAAGTGCGGGTTGCTGTACGACAGGTCGACGATCAGGCCGACTACCACTTGGTTGTTTTCCAGGTGATAGAGGAAGGAGCCGCCGGTGTTTTCGCTGGCAACGATATCCAGCGGCCAGCCGGCGGTATGAACTACCAGGCCCTGTTCGTGCTTGGCAGGGTCGATGTCCCAGATTTCCTTGATGCCGATGCCGTAATGCTGAGCATCGGCTTCGGAGTCGAGGTTGAATTTCTTGATCAGCTGCTTGCCGATATGGCCGCGGCAACCTTCGGCGAACAGCGTGTACTTGGCGCGCAGTTCCATGCCTGGGGTGTAGTAACCCTCTTTCGGGTGACCTTCGCGGTCCACACCCAGATCGCCAGTGAGAATGCCGTAGACCGCGCCTTCTTCGTTGATCAGTGCTTCCTGAGCGGCGAAGCCTGGGTAGATTTCTACGCCCAGACTCTCGGCCTGTTGCGCCAGCCAACGGCACAGGTTGCCCAGAGAAATAATGTAGTTGCCATGGTTGTGCATGGTCTTGGGTACGAAGAAGTCCGGAACCTTGGAGGCTTTCTCGGCATTCTTGAGAACGTAAATGTCGTCACGCTTGACTGGAGTGTTCAGTGGGGCGCCGAGCTCTTTCCAGTCTGGGAACAGTTCATTCAGTGCGCGCGGCTCGAACACCGCGCCTGAAAGAATGTGCGCGCCGACTTCGGAGCCTTTTTCGACCACGCAGACGCTGATTTCTTTGCCGGCTTCGGCGGCTTTCTGCTTCAGTCGGCAGGCGGCGGACAAACCAGCTGGGCCGGCGCCGACGATGACGACGTCGAATTCCATAAATTCGCGTTCCACAGGCTATCTCCTACTCAGGGCTCTCTAATTTTATTTGGCGATCGAGCTCGTTCCGTGAGCGATGCTGGCGCATTATATCCAGACCCTTCGAATGGGCCAATACAAACGTTTGTTTGAATTTTCTGTAGGGCTGTTAGAATCTTACTACATCGCTGACGATTGGCCGCTTCGTTGTATTGACCAGTCTAGGTCGTGCGGTCAAGATACGGGCGGTTTTGTGTCTGCCGTTATTGGTCGACTCCCGGTTCCGGCCGGTCTGCAGTTCCCGCCATGTTCGCTTCTGGCGACATTCTTATTCACCGGAGAGTAACGAGGAATCCATGAAGGTTCTTGTAGCTGTCAAACGAGTGGTCGACTACAACGTCAAAGTTCGCGTCAAAGCGGACAACAGCGGCGTTGATCTTGCCAACGTCAAGATGTCGATGAACCCTTTCTGCGAAATCGCCGTGGAAGAAGCTGTACGCCTGAAAGAAAAAGGCGTGGCGAGCGAGATCGTTGTTGTCACCATCGGCCCGGCCACTGCTCAAGAGCAGCTGCGTACCGCACTGGCGCTGGGTGCTGACCGTGCCATCCTGGTTGAGTCTGCCGACGAGCTGAACTCTTTGGCTGTGGCCAAACTGCTCAAAGCTGTTGTTGATAAAGAGCAGCCTCAGCTGGTCATCATGGGCAAGCAGGCCATCGACAGCGACAACAACCAGACTGGCCAGATGCTGGGCGCGCTGACTGGTTTCGGCCAGGGCACCTTCGCGTCCAAAGTGGAAGTTGCCGGTGACAAGGTCAACGTAACCCGCGAAATCGACGGCGGTCTGCAGACCGTTGCGTTGAGCCTGCCGGCCATCGTGACCACTGACCTGCGTCTGAACGAGCCGCGTTATGCGTCGCTGCCGAACATCATGAAAGCCAAGAAGAAGCCGCTGGAAACCGTTACCCCGGGCGACCTGGGTGTTTCTACCGCTTCCACCGTGAAAACCTTGAAAGTCGAAGCGCCTGCTACTCGCAGCGCCGGCATCAAGGTTAAGTCCGTGGCTGAACTGGTCGAGAAACTGAAGAACGAGGCGAAGGTAATCTAAATGACTATCCTGGTTATCGCTGAACACACCAATGCCGCCCTGGCTCCTGCCACGCTGAACACTGTTGCAGCTGCCGCGAAGATCGGTGGTGACATCCACGTTCTGGTAGCTGGCTCCGCGTGCGGCGCTGCTGCCGATGCTGCTGGCAAGATTGCTGGCGTGGCCAAAGTACTGGTTGCTGACAACGCTGCTTTCGCGCATCAGCTGCCGGAAAACGTTGCGCCGCTGGTTGCCGAACTGGGCAAGGGCTACAGCCACATCCTGGCTGCTGCTACCAGCAATGGTAAGAACATCCTGCCGCGCGTTGCCGCTGCGCTGGACGTTGATCAGATCTCGGAAATCATCGCTGTTGAAAGCGCTGACACGTTCAAGCGTCCGATCTATGCCGGTAACGCCATCGCCACCGTGCAGTCTTCCGCTGCCGTTAAAGTGATCACCGTGCGTGCCACTGGTTTCGACCCGGTTGCTGCTGAAGGCGGTTCTGCTGCCGTTGAAGCCGTTGGCGGCGCAGCTGACGCTGGCAAATCGGCTTTCGTCGGTGAAGAACTGGCTAAGTCTGATCGTCCTGAACTGACCGCTGCCAAGATCGTCGTTTCCGGCGGCCGCGGTATGCAGAACGGTGACAACTTCAAGCACCTGTACGCTCTGGCTGACAAGCTGGGCGCCGCTGTTGGTGCCTCGCGCGCCGCAGTTGACGCTGGTTTCGTGCCGAACGACATGCAGGTCGGTCAGACCGGTAAGATCGTTGCCCCGCAGCTGTACATCGCTGTCGGTATCTCCGGCGCGATCCAGCACCTGGCCGGTATGAAAGATTCCAAAGTGATCGTTGCGATCAACAAGGATGAAGAAGCGCCGATCTTCCAGGTAGCCGATTACGGTCTGGTCGCTGACCTGTTCGAAGCTGTACCTGAGCTGGAGAAACTGGTTTAAGCCGGTTTCCCTAGTGCAGAAAAACCCGCTCATTGAGCGGGTTTTTTTATGCCCGCTCTTTCGCGTTAGTTCTGCTGGGCCTGGAGAAAGGCTCGGTAGTGGGCGGCGGTTTCCTGGGGGCGTTCGATCATCGGCGCATGCCCCGTATCCGCCATGATGATCACGCTGGGTTTGTGCAACAGCGGTTCCATGACCTTGATGCTGGAGACGTGCAAGGCCCGATCTTCTGCGCCCCAGATGATCAGCGTTGGCGCTTGGATCTTCGGCAGTTCAGGCTCCAGCGGGATATAGCGCTCGATCAAATGGACAAATACCTGGTCGTAATGGGCGCTGTTGGCAATGGCCTGCTCGGCGAAATAGCGCTTGAGCGATTCTGTCAGGTAGGGCGGCTGCACGAAGATGAAGTCCAATAGGCGCTGAAAGTCCTCAGGGCGTTTCACCACCAGAGGATTAGGCTCGCCGCGCTGTAACCGTTGCATCAGTTCGCTGGGGTGTGGCGATGTGATGCCGGCGTTGTCGAGTAACGCCAGAGATAAAGTTCTATGCGGGTAGCGTGCGGCATACAGAGCGCTGATATGCCCACCCATGGAGTTGCCGATCAGGTGCAGCTGCTCAATTCCCAGTGCATCAATCACGCTGGCCAGTCGCTCGGTCTGGGTGCCCACGTCGTAGCTGCCAGCAGGTTTATCGCTGGCGCCGAAACCTGGCAAGTCGAGGGCTATTACACGGTAATCCTGGCTGAGGTAGCGGGCGAAGCGCAGCCAGTTGTCCTTGTTGGCAGCAAAGCCATGCACCATCAGGATGGTTTGTGCGCTGCTTGGGCCGCCCTCGTAGTAATGAATGTTAAGATCGCTCACGCTGATTTGTTTAAGGCTCAGCCCGGCACGCTGCCGTTCCACCAATTGTAGGGTCGTTAACAAGGCTGCAGGTGACAGGTAGAGCAGGGCGGCACTACCTGCGAACAGCAGCATCAATGCGGCGATCAGTTTTTTCATGGCTAGTCTTTATCGCGAATTTGTATGAATGCGTATTAAGCTAGCATGATTCAGAAATCCCCCCGATGTGTGGCCGCAGACGCCCATCCAAGGTTAAGTCGAGAAGTCGCCAATGCTTGAGCGTGGTTTTTATAGGTCGGTTCTCCAAGTATTCGCTTTATTGCTGTTGCCAGCGCTTGCCGTGGCCGCAGGCAAGTGCGAGCGCCTGGTGGCGACGGGTAATCCGGAGTACCCGCCATACCTGTGGCGTGATCCGCAGAACCCCCAGCAACTGATTGGCGCAAATGCTGATCTGTTGCAATACCTGGCCAAAGAGCTGGGCGTGGTCGTGGATATCATCTACACCGGGCCCTGGTCGCGGGCTCAGGATGAGGTGCGCACCGGGCGTGTTGACCTGATTGCCGGTGCATTTCTGACGCTGCCGCGCCTAGAAAGCATGGACTATGTACACCCCGCGTTCTATTTCACCCCCAGCGTGGTGTGGGTACATCGCGGTGCTGAGTTCCCCTATGCCGGCTGGGATGACCTGCGCAATCGAACAGGCGATACCTTGGTCAATAACAGCTTTGGTCAGACCTTTGATGCCTACGCCAAGAGCAACCTGAAGTTGGAAGGCGTTGCCAGCTTGACCCAGGCGTTCCAGAAGCTTTTGCTGGGGCGCACCGACTACGTGCTGTATGAGCGTTATCCGGGGCAGGCGCTGGCTGATAGTCTCGGCATGCAAGACGATTTGCTGGTGCTTGACCCGCCGATCTCCAGTGAAGGCTTATACCTGACGCTGTCGCATAACTCGGCCTGCAATGACGCGTGGTTGCGCGGCATGCTGGCGAAGAAAATGAACGAGGCAGTTGCCAGTGGTTTGCCGGACGATTTGCTGCAGCGCAATCTACAGCGCTGGAAAGATCAACAGCTCACACCCAGTGCTGACACTGAACAGTAGGGAATACCTGTGATTTATCGACGTATCTGCGCGGCCTTGCTGCCGCTCATGCTCAGCGCATGTGCATCCGACCCTGCGCCTAACGAACAGCTTCGCTTGACCGAGCAAGCACTCAACCAGGCCAAGGCATTGGGTATGGCCGCCGAACAATCGGCCTCATTGCGTCTGGCCGAGGAAAAGCTTGTGTTGGCGCAAGCCGCCATGGCCGACGAGGATTACAAGCAAGCGCGGGTGCATGCCGAGCAGGCTGAGTTGGATGCGCGTCTGGCCGAAGCGGAACATCTGAC
Organism: Pseudomonas sp. FEMGT703P; assembly: GCF_002786345.1. NCBI lineage: Bacteria > Pseudomonadati > Pseudomonadota > Gammaproteobacteria > Pseudomonadales > Pseudomonadaceae > Pseudomonas > Pseudomonas sp. FEMGT703P. The sequence goes on from NZ_PGCM01000005.1 coordinate 1,282,739, forward strand.
CGGAAAAAGTCAGCAGCAATTGGCCGAATTGAGCAACGCCATCAATCGTTTGCGCAAGCAGCTGGGAGGCTTGCAATGAAGCCTATTCCGCTCAACCTATTAGGACTTGCCGCGGCCGTGTTGTTGGCAGGTTGTGCGTCATCACATAAGTCCAGTGACCAGGCTCTGCAGGCCGCGCATACGGCCTTTCAGCAGGTCAAAGAAGATGCCGATGTGTTGCGCAGTGCACCCAAGGACCTGATTCGCGCGGGCGAGTCGTTGGCCAAAGCCGATCGCCTGTCGAGCTACTGGGGCAGTGCCGATGATGTCAGCCATTATGCTTACCTCAGTCAGCAGTACAGTGCGATTGCCAAGCAGAAGAGCGCGCTTAACCTGAACCAGGAGCGTGCAGTTAAATTGGAGCTGGAACGCCAGCGCCTGCAGTTGGCCTTGCGTGAAGCCAAGCTGCTCAGCGTGCAGGATCAGAGCAACTGGCTTGAGGAACAGATGGTGAGTCTGGCGACGATTCAGAGCGAACGTGGCCTGGTGATGACCCTGGGCGATGTGCTATTCGATGCTGGCCACAGTGATCTCAAGGCGTCGGCCAATCGCACCGTGTTGAAGCTGGTGCAGTTCCTTCAGCTTAACCCTCGACGTGTCGTGCGCATTGAGGGCTATACCGATAGCCGCGGCGATGCACAGGAAAATCTTGAACTGTCTCGCGCACGCGCTCAGGCCGTGGCCGATGTGTTGGTCGATCTGGGCATTGATGCCAAGCGTATCGAAGTACAGGGCCATGGCGAGAGCTTCCCTGTCACCGAAAACGCCTCGGCCAAAGGTCGGGCGCAGAACCGCCGGGTGGAGATCGTGTTCTCTGATGAGCAAGGTAACTTAGGCTCGTCACGCTAAGCTTTCTGCCATTAAAAGCCTCGGTTAGCTGGGGCTTTTTATTGCCTGTCATGTGGGCGAGCTAACGACTACGGGGTGTCTTCAGGTGCAGTGGCACAATCCGCTCAATGAATGATTGAACCGTTACAGTCCTGGCAGATTGGCACTGTATCGCCCACAATTCAGTGAGCTGTACCGGTGCAATTGTAAGAGCCCGGTTTACTGTTACGGTTCAGTCAAGCAGGAACGCGGTCATGACCAATCTGTTGCTTTATCAGCGCATTGCCCAGCAGCTGGCGGAAGACATCCGCCGTGGCGTCTACCAGCCCGGTGAGCGGGTGCCTTCGGTGCGCAAGATGAGTGCGCAGCTCAGCGTCAGTCACGCGACTGTTTTGCAGGCTTACGCCAATCTGGAAGATCAGGGCCTGATTCGCGCCCGCCCGCAGTCAGGCTTCTATGTCCACCAGACCCCAGCCCTGACCGCGCCCACTCCCGATATTGCCCGCGTAGAGCGGCCTGGCTTGGTCACGCGCAGCAGCATCATCAACCAGGTGCTTACCGAATCTCGCCGCGAGGGTGTGTTTCCCCTCGGCGCAGCGGTGCCGCATGTGGATTACCTGCCGGTGCGCGCGTTGCACCAGCAACTCGCTAAGGTCACCCGTTTTCACAGTGCACGGGCCTTCAGCTATATGTTCAGCCCGGGTTTTGAGCCGCTGCGGCGCCAGGTGGCGATCCGCATGCGTGATGCCGGCGTGGTGGTCGACCCGACTGAGGTGGTGATCACCCACGGCTGCGTGGATGCCCTGCAAATGAGCCTGCGGGTGCTGACCAAACCGGGTGATCTGATCGCCGCTGAGTCTCCGACCTATTACGGCCTGCTGCAGCTGGCTGATCTGCTCGGCCTGAAAGTCATCGAGATTCCCAGCGACCCGACAACCGGCATCAGCCTGGAAGCCCTGCAACTGGCTTCCAACCAGTGGCCGATCAAGGCGTTGGTGCTGACCGCGCGGCTGAGCAACCCATTGGGCGGCACCATTCCCGAAGAGCGTCAGCGCCAGTTGCTGCGTCTGGCCGGTGATTACGATATCCAGATCATCGAAGACGATATCTATGGCGAGCTGATGTTCGAGCAGGGCCCGACCAAGGCGCTCAAATCCCATGATCGCGAAGGGCGGGTGGTGTATTGCTCGAGCTTCTCCAAGACCCTCTCTCCCGGTGTACGCATCGGCTGGATTGTCGCCGGCAAGTATCAGGATGAAATTCAGCGCCTGCAGACCTTCAGCACCCACTCAGCGTGCAGTGTGACGCAGATGGCGGTAGCGGCTTATCTAGAGAACGGCGGTTACGACCGTCACCTTCGATTTATCCGTCAGGAATACCGCAAAAACCTCAGCGCCTTCCAGTTGGCGGTGCAGCAATACTTCCCCGAAGGCACACAGATGAGTCGGCCCAAGGGCGGCTTTATTCTGTGGGTCAGCTTGCCAGCGCGGGTCAATACCAAGGACCTGCACGTACGCGCGCTGCAGCAGGGCATCAGCATTGCGCCGGGGTTGATCTTCAGTAATACCGAGCAGTTCAACCACTGCATCCGCTTGAACTGCGGCATCCCGTGGAACCGTGAAGCCGAGCGTGCGCTGATGACCCTGGGCATGCTGGCCGGACAGCTGTGTCAGGAAGGCGCTGCGAGTTTTTAACAGTGGCTTAACCCGAGTCGGATAAGGACTGCGTCTACCTGAGCGAATGGTTTATTCGATCGCTCAGGAGATGCCCCTATGTCTGCTTATCCCGTATTGCTTACCCGTCCTCTGCTTGCCGGTTTTGCCGCAGGCGTATTGATCAGCCTTGGCGCGTGCAGCGCCGCCAATCCCGAGGCTCCGGCTACCGAGGCTGGCAGCCCGCAGTTGAGCGATCAGGCCCATAAGCGTGAACGTGCCGAATTGCATGAACAGCTGGCCGCTGCCCCCGCTGAACTGCAACGCAAAAGCCAGGTGGCGGGCGGCGCCGTGATGCCCAGCGTGACCTATGCGCCGATGCCGCTGTCTGTGCAGGCCGATGCCTTGCCGCAGGGCTTCCGCGACGAGAATCGCGAGCAGTATCAGAAGCTGGCGAATAATCCGGTGCATGCCGTGGCCGAGACGCCGGTGTCGACCTTTAGCATCGATGTGGATACCGGCAGCTACGCCAATGTGCGGCGTTTCCTCAATGGTGGGCAGTTGCCGCCGCAGGATGCGGTACGCCTGGAGGAGCTGGTCAATTACTTTCCCTACGCCTATCCGTTGCCCAAGGGCGATGTACCGTTTGGCGTGCACACTGAGCTGGCAGCCACGCCGTGGAACCCCGAGAGCCGCCTGCTGCGTATCGCCATCAAGGCCTCGGATCTGCACGTAGAGGAATTGCCTCCGGCCAATCTGGTGTTTCTGGTGGATGTCTCCGGCTCGATGGATCGCCGCGATGGCCTGCCCATGGTGCAAAGCACCTTGAAGCTGCTGGTCGAGCAGCTGCGCGCCCAAGACAAGGTATCGCTGGTGGTGTATGCCGGCTCATCCAGCGTGGTGCTGCAGCCGACCTTCGGCAGTGAAAAAGCCAAGATCCGCGCGGCTATCGACCAGCTTACGGCGGGCGGTTCAACGGCGGGCGAGTCGGGCATTCAGCTGGCTTACCAGCAGGCTCAGCAGGGTTTTATCGACGGCGGCATCAACCGCATCCTGTTGGCCACGGATGGCGACTTCAACGTCGGTATCAGCGATTTCGAAACGCTCAAGCAACTGGCCGCCGACAAGCGCAAGACCGGCGTATCGCTGACCACCCTGGGCTTTGGCACCGACAATTACAACGAGCAGTTGATGGAACAGTTGGCCGACGCTGGCGACGGTAACTACGCCTATATCGACAACCTGCGCGAGGCGCGCAAGGTGCTGGTTGATCAGCTCAGCTCGACCCTGGCGACGGTGGCCAGCGATGTGAAGATTCAGATCGAGTTCAACCCGGCCGAGGTCAGCGAATATCGGTTGTTGGGTTATGAAAACCGTGCGCTGAAACGTGAGGATTTCAGCAATGACAAGATCGATGCCGGCGAAATCGGCGCAGGTCATACGGTAACCGCGCTATATGAAGTGGTGCCGGTGGGTGGCAAGGGCTGGCTGGAACCGCTGCGCTATCAGCAAGCGACCAAGGCGGGCAGCCCGGCGGGCGAACTGACCTGGCTGCGCATTCGCTATAAGGCGCCGGGGCAGGACGTCAGCAAATTGCTGGAGCAGCCGATTCAGGCCGCCGATGTACCTGCTATCGGCCAGGCCAGCGAAGACCTGCGCTTTGCCGCTGCCGTGGCCGCCTTCGCTCAGCAGCTCAAGGGCGATACCTACACCGGGCGTTTCAGCCTGGCCGACAGCGCCGAGCTGGCGCGCAATGCCAAGGGCGATGACCGCTTCGGGCTGCGTGGCGAGTTCGTACAACTGGTGGAACTGGCGCAGAGTCTGCAAACTGCGTCGAATCCTTCAACGACCGCACGAGTACAGCAGTGAATCGACCCCTCACGGATGACGACGCCGCCTTGTTGCGGCGTTACCGCCGCGGTGATACGGCGGCTTTTGCCGAGTTGTATGAGCGTCATCGGCTCGGCCTGTTTCGCTTTCTATTGGGCCTGTGCGGCGACCACGCCCTGGCCGAAGAGGTGTTTCAGGACACCTGGATGAGCCTGATCCGCAGCCAGAGCGAACAGCGCGATAGCGTGCTGTTCAAGACCTGGCTGTACCAGATCGGCCGCAACCGGTTGATCGACACCTGGCGCAAGCATGGTCGGCACCAGGCGGGGCATGCTGAGTACGATGAACAGCAGCATGCCCCGCACGACCCGCAGCCGGGGCCTGAGCAACAGCTCAGCCTGAGCCGCGATCAGCAGCGTTTAGAGGCCGCGCTGGCGGATTTACCGGCAGAGCAGCGCGAAGTGTTTCTGCTGCGCGCCCACGGTGATCTGGAACTGACCGAGATTGCCGAGCTGACCCAGATACCTACAGAAACGGTGAAAAGCCGTTTGCGCTATGCCCTGCAGAAGTTACGTCGGCTGCTGGCTGACCCGGCCGCCGAGGAGTTGTCCGTATGAACCACGATCAACATAGGCTCGATGAGCAGGAACGACAGATTCTGGAGCATTTCCGCCAGCACAGTGGCGGCGAACCCAGTGCGCAACTGGATGCGCAGATTCTCGCGGCGGCCAGCGCAGCAGCGCGTAGCGCGGCCACAACTGAAGCCAAGCCTGGTCTGAGCGCGCGACTGCACAACTGGCTGTTCGGCGCAGGTGGTCGGCAACGCTGGTCGGTGGCGTTGGCCGGGGTCGCGTGCCTGGGGATTGGCGTGAGCTTGACCTGGCGCACCGTCGAGCAGGCTCCGGATGCCTTTGATGCCGTGCCCAGCGGCGCGCCGATGGCGCCGGCTGCGGCGAGGATGGCCCCGCAGTCTGCGCCGATACCCGCGCCGCTGGCAGAATCCGCTGTGGTGGCTGATGAGGCTGAACGCTCGCGTGCGACGCAGCCTGCTCCGGCGATCCAAGGCTACAGTGCTGATGCCGCCAAGGCCGAGAAAAAGCTTTCGGCCGGTGCGTCCAATCAGCTGTTGCGTGAAGAGTCCGCGGCCGATGCATTACATGACGCTGCCCCTGCTGTATCAGCCCCCGAAAAAGCGGCAGACGCTGCAGGCAGTCAGGCCGAACAGCAACTGCGCAGCGAGTTGCAACGCTTACTCAAATTGCGCCGTGATGGTTGGACGGATGAGGCCGATGTCTTGCTGTTACAGCTGATGCGTGAGCATCCAGAACTGGATATCGACGCGCAATTGCAGCAACTGCAATCGGCTGAATAAGGCTGGGTAGATCAGTCGCTGACGGCCATCGATACCGGTGGCCGTCAGCTGATTCTTAGCGCGCTGTTACCTGCCGTACCGATTACGCGCTTGCCAGCGCCCAGGGCAGGGGCCAGCATAGCGACTTGTGTCACTGCCTTTGTACCTGCCCATGTTGCCTATTCGAAGCCTCGCGCTGCTGCTGACAATGTTGTCACTGGTGGCCTGCGAGCAAAGTACCAACCCTCCTGCAAAGCCCAAGGTTGAAACCGCCAAGGCGCAACCCGCGCAAACCGTGGTTCCCAGCAAAGCGGACAAGGCCGAGCCGGCGCCCGTTGTGAGCAAGCCTGTACAGCCCAAGGCTGTTGAAGCCAAACCTGCGGCAGCGGCACCTACCAAGCCGAAACCTTCTGTCGTTGCAAGCAAGCCCGAGCCCGCTGAACCGAAAGCGCCGTTGGATCTGAAACTGCGCACTGATGTGTTTGATCCCCTGCAGCCGGTTGCACCGCTCAGCGACCTGTCGATCCCGTTATTGCCGCCTATGTTTGGCGACAAGGATAAGACAGAGGAGCCCTTTCAACTCAATGGCAAGCTGATCACCAACGAGCGCGATGACGACTACTGGCAATCGGTGGAAGGCGCGCAGTTGCAGTTCGAGTTCAAGCAGTAGCAGGCAGCGTTGATAGCCCGCCTGCTACCGGCAATCAGAAGCGATAGGCTTGCTCGCCAATGGCGGCGAACAGGGTCTGATCCAGAGGGGTAAAGCGCTGCTCGCCTGGCAGGCGCACCCACAGCGGCTCCTGTACGGCTGCGGGGTTGTAGGCGGCCTGCTTGAGGTCAGTCTTCTTGTATTTGAAGGTGCCGGTGGTTTCCACCTCGCCGAGCAGGCGGATAAATAGCGGCGCGGCATACACCGGCAATTCTGCATCCAGGTACGCGGCAAGGGCGGCGCTATCCAGTTGCTGGCCTTCATTCAGACGCAGCGCGGCCATGCCACAGCGGCCATTGGTGCCAGGGATTTCCACGCCATAGACCACCGCATCCTCGACACCGGGGAAGGCCCCGAGCACGTTCTCTACCTCGGTGGTCGAGACGTTTTCGCCTTTCCAGCGGAAAGTGTCGCCCAGGCGGTCGACGAATTGCGCGTGCTTGCAGCCGATGTCGCGCATCAGGTCGCCGGTGTTAAACCAGGCATCACCCTTCTTGAACACGTTGCGCAGGATCGCCGCTTCGCTCTTGGCCGGGTCGGTGTAGCCGTCGAACGGCCATTTGGCGCTGATCTCGCTGATCAGCAAACCCGGCTCGCCCTTGTCGGCTTTCTGCAGAAAACCCTTGGCGGTGCGGATGGCGCAGTCGTTCTCCAGGTCGTAGCGCACGATGGCGTAGGTGGCGGGGGAGAAACCCACGGTGTTGTCGAAGTTGAATACGTTGGTAAAGCCGATATTGCCTTCGCTGGAGGCATAGAACTCGGTGATCTGCTCAACCCCGAAGCGCGCCTTGAACTCGGCCCAGATCGAGGGCCGCAGGCCGTTGCCGATCATGCAGCGCAGGCTGTTGTGCTTCTCCGCAGCGCACTCGGGCTGGTTAAGCAGGTAGCGGCACAGCTCGCCGATATAGCCGAAGCATGTGGCTTGATAGCGCTGCACATCTGGCCAGAAGGCGCTGGCGGAGAACTTGCGGCGCAGGGCGATGGCCGCACCACCGGCCAGCGCGGCGCTCCAGCACACGGTCACGGCGTTATTGTGGTAGCAGGGTAGGGTCAGGTAGAGCACGTCCTGGTTGTTCAGGGTCAGCCCGGAATGGCCAAAGCCGCCATAGGCCTTGATCCACTTGCCGTGGCTCATGATCGAAGCCTTGGGCAGGCCGGTGGTGCCAGAGGTGTAAATCAGAAAGCAAGGGTCCTTCATCTGCACTTTGGCGCTGTCGGGCAGGTTATCGCTGGCCTGACTGCGTGCCAGTTGCATCAGATTGGTCCAGCCGTCGGGGGCCTGGCCGGCGTCCTGTAGGCAGTCCTGATCGGCTACCCAGTAACGCGGTGTTTGCGGGTTGTCGAGCTGCTCGGCAACCTCTCTGAAGGCTGTGAGCAGTTCTTCGCCGATCAACATAAAACTTGGTTTCACCAGATTTAGGCTGTGCGCCAGCACCTTGCCGCGCTGAGTGGTGTTGACCAGCGCGCCGACCGCGCCAAGCTTGCTTAGCGCGGCGAGGATCGCCAGCAGCTCCAGGCGGTTTTCCAGCATCACCGCTACCACGCTGCCATGACGCACGCCTTCGGCCTTAAAGGCCCATGCCAGGCGGTTGGCCCAGGCGTTGAACTGGGCATAACTGAGACTGCGCGACTCATCCAGCAGCGCCGGGCGCTCAGGATGTTGCTGCGCTGCCCGTTCCAGTGCCCAGGCCAGGGAGAGGTTCTTCTCGCGGTTGCGAATACCGGCGTAATACAGGCCGCGCAACATACGCGGCACTCGCGGCAGGTGCTGCGGTAGGCGAGTTAGAAAACGCAGCGGGGAAATCAGATCGGTCTGGCTCATGGCTCTCGCGCTTATGGTTGTTCTGCGGGGGCGAAGTGCCACTCTAGCCGTCGTCCGATAGCGCTGCCATGGCTGTGGCGCATGCCGGACAAGGCAGCTCGGCAAATAACTGTCCAGGTCGTTGCCGAGCCATTCGGGGTGTGGCATTACAGGGAATGCTTAATGTTGAGGAGCCGGCGATGAACCTGAATCAAGTTACTGTTGCGGTCACCGATGTGCCACGCGCGATCCGCTTTTACCAGCAACTGGGGTTGCAACTTATTGTCGAAAGCCTGCCGGACTATGCGCGGTTCTGTTGCCCGGATGGCCAGGCCAGCTTTTCCCTGAGTCGGGTCGAACAGGTGTCGGTCAGCCAGACACTGATTTACTTTGAATGCGCTGCACTGGATCAGACTGTCGCCCGCCTGCAGGCCCTTGGCATCGTGTTCAGCATGCTGCCGACCGACCAGCCCTGGCTATGGCGCGAGGCCTACCTGCAGGACCCGGATGGCAATCCGCTGTGTCTCTATCACGCCGGCGAAAATCGTCTGAATCCGCCCTGGCGGCTGAGCTGAAACGCCAGATAGGTGTTTTTTGCAGGCCGGTAAGCCACTGAAGCTGGCCTGCGGCTAGACTCTCCACAGCGTTCGGTCCAACAGGTTTTACCCTAAGGTTTGTGCATGAGAACAACTCGCCGTGTTTCAGCTACATTTCCTGTGATTATCCTCTTTGCGCTGATCCTGCTGGCCCCTTTGGCGAGTGCCGACAGCCTGCGCGTTGGCTACTTCGACCTGCCGCCTCATACGCCGTTGCCAGGGCAGGCCGATACTGAAGGGACGGCGATTGCCTACTTCGAGAAAATTGCCGAGCGTATGCAGCTTAAAGCGGTGAGTTATCAACGTTATCCACTGTCGCGGCTGTTACAGATGCTGCAGCGTGATCAGCTGGATATGGCACTGATCCTGGCCAAGACTCCGGAGCGTGAAGCGACGCTGGTCTACCCGGCACAGCCCTTTGTGGTGGTGCAACCGTTGCTGCTGGTGGCCCGTGAGCACCCTCTGCAGCGGGTTGACTCGGTCGAACAACTGCTGCCCCTGCGTTTAGGCGCCTGGCAGGACGGTTACCGCTCGCCGATGCTGCGTGACCCACGCTTACAGCTGCAAACCCTGAGCAGCAGCAACGTATTGAACCAGAGCCTAAAAATGCTCCAGGCCGGGCGCCTGGAGGCGTTCTACTACCCCGACGACTTGGCCGTGCGCTATCAGGTGCAACACCTGAGCATGCAAGACAGCATTCGCCTGCTGCCGTTGCCCAAGGAGCACATGCAGCTCTACTCAGCATTCTCCCGCGCCGCAGCTGGGCGCTACCTGCAACGCTATGAGCGAGCGCAGGCTGAGGTGGCAGCGCAGCAGGGGTACGCGGCGTTTTTTACTGAACACCTATTACCGCCTACTGCGCACTAGGGCGGCTAGTCGACAAACAAATCGTTCATCAGTTTGCCGGCCGGGTCATAGCGGTATTGCTCGAAGTCGTTCTGGCCCTGCTCACGCAGGATTTCCTCGTCGATCAGCAGGCGCCCGCTGATGCTGCGTTCGCTGCTGGACAGGATGGCGTGGGCGGCATCGGCCATGATCGCCGGCAGACGTGCGGCCTTCATCACCGCCGGGCCGCCTGCCTCGAACTCGATGGCGGCGGTGGCGATCACCGTCTTTGGCCACAGCGAGTTGACGCTGATGCCGTACTTCTTGAATTCCTCATGCATGCCTAAGGTCAGCATGCTCATACCGTACTTGGTGGTGGTGTAGGGGCCGTAGTTGGCGAACCACTTGGGGTCGAGGTTAAGCGGCGGCGACAGGCTGAGAATATGGCCATTGCTCTGCTTAAGGTAGGGCAACGCCGCCTGGCTGCAGACCATCACTGCGCGGGTGTTGATCTGGAACATCAGGTCGAAGCGCTTGGGTTCGAGCTTCTCCACACCGACCAGCTTGATCGCGCCGGCGTTATTGATCAGCGCGTCGATGCCGCCAAAGTGTTCGGCCGCCTGAGCCATGGCGGCTTTTACCGCGTTTTCGTCACGCACATCGACTTGCAGGGCCAGTGCCTTACCACCGACTTCCTCGACCTCGGCTGCCACCGAGTGGATGGTGCCGGGCAGCTTGGCATGAGGCTCGGCGCTTTTCGCAGCAATCACGATATTGGCCCCCTCACGTGCGGCGCGCAGGGCGATTTCACGGCCGATGCCACGGCTGGCGCCGGTGATAAATAGGGTTTTGCCTTGCAGTGACATATGGCGTCTCCAATTTTATTTTTATGTAGGGTGGATCAGGCCTCTGCGGCTTCGATTTCCACCAGCAGCTGGCGATTCTTCACCTGATCGCCACGGCTGACGCCAATCCGGCGAACCACGCCATCGATGTTGGCTTTGAGCGGGTGTTCCATCTTCATCGCTTCCAACACCACCAGCAGTTGGCCTTTGCTGACCGTAGCGCCTTCCTCCACCAGCACCTCGACAATCGCCCCGTCCATCGGCGCCTTGACGCTGCCCGAACCGGCGCCGGCAGCGCTGCTGACCGGCTGGTGGGTGATATCAGTTAGCTGCAGATTGCCGTTATGGCCGTACAGCCAGAGGTGTTCGCCGGCCAGGTGATAGGCCAGGCGCTGACGAATGCCATCCAGCTCCAGGGTGGCCCAGCGGCCGTCGCTGGCCAGCAGTGTGAGGCTGACCTGCTGTTCGCCAATCGTGGCCAGCAGGCTGGGCTGTGGGCCGTCGCCCAGCACTTCCAGCTCCACGGCAAATGGCTGTTCGCTCTGCTTGAGCAGAAAGCGCCAGGGCGCGCTGCCGGCATTGCGCCAACCGGAGAGGCCCGGTTGGTGCGCGCGGGCATTGGCCGATTGCTGGAACAGCAAAGCAGCGGCGGCGGCCAGTTCGCCGGCTTTTGGCGGCTGCGGGCTTAGGCTTGGGTCGCAGGCGAAATGCTCGGCGATAAACGCGGTAGTGGCATTGCCGGCGGCAAACTCGGGGTGGCTGAGCAGGTTGGCGAGAAAGCGCTGGTTGCCGTTGACGCCCAGCAGCACGCAATCCTCAACCGCACGCACCAGCTTGCGCCGCGCTTCTTCGCGGGTGGCGCCATAGGCAATGACCTTGGCCAGCATCGGGTCGTAGAACGGCGTGATGGCCTGGCCTTCGACCAGGCCGTGGTCGATGCGAATGCCGTCGCGCAGCGCCGGCTCCCAACGCAGGGCGGTGCCGGTTTGCGGCAGGAAATTCTGCGCAGCGTCTTCGGCGTACAGGCGCACTTCCATAGCGTGGCCGGTAAGGCGAATCTCGTCTTGCTTAAGCGGAAGCGGCTGGCCTTCGGCGACGCGAATCTGCCAGGCGACCAGGTCCTGGCCGGTGATCAGTTCGGTGACCGGATGCTCCACCTGTAGACGGGTGTTCATTTCCAGAAAGAAGAACTCGCCGCTCTGATCGAGGAGAAACTCGACGGTGCCTGCGCCGACGTAGTTCACCGAGGTCGCAGCCTTCACCGCCGCCTCGCCCATGGCCTGGCGCAGCTCGGGTGTCATCACCGGGCAGGGCGCTTCCTCGACCACTTTCTGGTGGCGACGCTGCACCGAGCAGTCGCGCTCGCCGAGATACACGATATTGCCGTGCTGATCGCCGAACACCTGGATTTCCACATGGCGTGGCTGAATTACCGCACGTTCGAGAATCAGTTCGCCTGAGCCGAAGGCGTTCTGCGCCTCGGAGCGGGCGGTGCGGATCTGCGCCAGCAGCTCACTGGATTCGTGTACCAGACGCATGCCACGACCGCCGCCACCGGCACTGGCCTTGATCATCAGTGGGTAGCCGATACGCCCGGCCTCGCGGCTCAGGGTCTCGTCGTCCTGGGCTGCGCCCTCAAAACCGGGAATACACGGCACGCCGGCTTCGAGCATGGCGATCTTCGACAGGCGCTTGCTGCCCATCAGGTGGATGGCTTCCACGGTCGGGCCGATAAATACGATGCCAGCGGCCTCACAGGCGCGGGCGAAGTCCGCATTCTCGGAGAGAAAGCCGTAGCCAGGGTGGATCGCGTCGGCCCCGGTTTTTTGCGCTGCGTCGATGATATTGGCGATCAGCAGATAGGACTGGTTGACCTGGGCCGGGCCGATGCACACGGCTTCATCGGCTTCCTGCACATGACGTGCGCCGGCGTCGGCTTCTGAGTAGACGGCCACGGTGCGGTAGCCGAGGTCCTGGGCGGTGCGCATCACCCGGCAGGCGATTTCCCCGCGGTTGGCGATCAGAATTTTGTTAAAGGCGGGCATCTGTGTGCTCCTGCTGGGTAGTAAGCCTGGCGATCAGGTCATTTGTAGAGGGGCTTATTCAGCAGCCCACTTCGGCGCGCGTTTCTGCATAAAGGCCATGGTGCCCTCGATGCCTTCGCCGCCGGTTACCGCTGCAGCAAACTGCTCGGCGGCGCGGTCCAGCAGTGGTCCGAGTGCTTCGTTTTCTGCGGCCAACAGCAGGGCCTTGGTCTGGGCATTGGCTTGCGGCGCGCATTGGCGTACCTGGCTGAGTACCTGGTGCAAACGGGCGTCGACGGCTTCGCTATCGGTTTCGCTGAAATGCACCAAACCCAGGCGTTCGGCTTCGCTGCCATTGAAGCGGGCGGCAGTAAGGGCCAGACGGCGGGTCTGGGTCAGGCCGATACGCTTGACCACGAAAGGGGCTATTTGCGCTGGCAGAATGCCCAGGGTGGTTTCCGGCAGGCCGAACTTGGCGTCCTGCTGGCAGATGGCGATATCCGACACACAGGCCAGGCCAAAGCCGCCACCGAGCACTGCGCCTTCCAGCACGGCTATTAGCACCTGTGGGGTGTTCTGTGCTTCTTCCAGCAGGCTGCCGAAGGCGCGATTAAGGCTGCGGTAGGCATCGCCACCGGCCGCTCTGGCACCGGCCATATCCTTGATATCGCCACCGGCGCAGAAGTGCCCACCGGCACCGCGCAGGACAACCGCGCGCACGCTCAAATCATTGCGCAGGCTTTCCAGTACCGCGCGCAATTCGCTGACCATGGCCAGGCTCATTGCATTGCGGCTGTCCGGGCGATTAAGGGTGATATGCAGCACGCCGGCGTCGAGGCTCAGCAGCAGGGTTTCGCAGTTCGGTAGGTCGGCCATGGCAGGCTCCTTGATGTATGCGCAAGGGGTGTCCGTAGGGTGGGTCACGCTGTGTTGATCCACCATGACGGTGGACGTAAAACGCGACGTCCACCCTACGTTTTTCCGTTCTTAGCCCTTCTTTATGGCCCGCCATCCCTGGCGGCCACCCTTCGGGCCGTCGCTACGCGACGTTAAAAATAGCTCCCGGCTATTTTTTCTTCCCCGGCAGAATGCCCATCAGCTTGCAGATAATGCCCAGCATGATTTCGTCGGCACCGCCGCCAATGCTTACCAGGCGCACGTCGCGGTAGGCGCGGGCCACCGGGTTTTCCCACATGTAGCCCATGCCGCCCCAGTACTGCAGGCAGCTGTCGGTGACTTCACGGCCGAGGCGGCCGGCCTTGAGCTTGGCCATCGAGGCCAGGTTGGTCACGTCGCGGCCGCGTACGTATTGCTCAGTGGCCTGGTAGACCAGGGCGCGCAGGCACTCGATTTCGGTCTGCAACTCGGCCATGCGGAAGTGAATGACCTGGTTGTCAATCAGTGCATTGCCGAAGGTCTTGCGCTCTTTGCAGTAGTCGATGGTGGCATTGATGCAGTGCTCCAGGCCCTTGATCATGTTGGCCGCGCCGAACAGGCGCTCTTCCTGGAACTGCAGCATCTGCATCATGAAGCCTGCGCCTTCGTGGCCGATGCGATTGCGCTGCGGCACGCGTACGTTGTCGAAGAACACCTGAGCGGTCTCCGAACTGCGCATGCCGAGTTTGTCCAGGTGCGGGCTGAGGGTGATGCCTGGGGTGTTCATCGGCACCATGATCAGCGATTTATTGACGTGCGGCTTGTCATCGCTGGTGTTGGCCAGCAGGCAGATAAAGTCAGCGGACGGGGAGTTGGTGATCCACATCTTGCTGCCGTTGATCACGTAGTCGCTGCCGTCTTTCTTGGCCGTGGTTTTCAGCCCGGCGACATCCGAGCCGGCGCCGACTTCGGAAACGCCGATACAGCCGACCATCTCGCCGGCAATTGCCGGTTTGAGGAATTCTTCGCGCAGCTCATCGGAGCCGAAGCGTGCCAGGGCTGGGGTGCACATATCGGTCTGCACGCCGATGGACATCGGAATGCCGCCGCAGATGATGGTGCCGAATTCTTCGGCCGCGACGATTGAGTAGCTGTAGTCCAGGCCCATGCCGCCGAATTTCTCCGGCTTAGAGATGCCCAGCAGGCCGAGGTCGCCGGCTTTCTTGAAAATATCGTGGATCGGGAAGCGGCCATCCTTTTCCCATTGTTCGACGTGCGGGTTGATTTCCTTGTCGACAAAGTTACGGACCGTGCGGCGCAGCTCTTCGTGTTCTTGGGTGAAGATCATGTCTTGTTCTCCGAAAAGTTACAGGCGGGCTACGCCAAAGGTGTTTGATTTGAGCGGGCGAACAGCGGCTTCGGCGCAGATATCCAGCAGGTAGCCGAGCAGCTTGCGCGTATCGCGCGGGTCGATCAGGCCGTCGTCCCACAGGCTGGCGGTGCCATAGAGCGCGGTGGACTGACTGTCGAGTTTTTGCGCAGTGACTTGCTCGAGCATGTCGAGCATCTTCGGATCGGCTTCCTTGCCTTCCTTAGCGTGCTTGTCCTCAGTGACGATGCGCAGCACCTTGCCGGCCTGGGCGCCGCCCATCACCGCGGTTTTGCTGTTGGGCCAGGCGAAGATAAAGCGCGGGTCCAGACCACGGCCGCACATGGCGTAGTTGCCGGCCCCATAGGAGCCGCCAACGACGATGGTCAGTTTCGGCACGGTGGCGTTGGCCACGGCCTGAATCATCTTCGAGCCGTGCTTGATCACCCCGAGTTGTTCCGACTCGGTGCCGACCATAAAACCGGTGGTGTTGTGGAAGAACAGGATCGGCGTATTGCTCTGCTCGCACAGCTGGATAAACTGCGCCGCCTTGGCCGCGCCTTGCGGGGTGATCGGGCCGTTGTTGCCGATAAAGCCGCAGGGCTGGCCTTCGATCTGCAAATGGCCGCAGACGGTCTGATTGTCGAACTCGTTCTTGAAGTCGAGAAACGCCGAACCGTCAGCAATGCGCGCGATGATTTCGCGCACGTCGTAGGGCTTTTTGGCATCTGCCGGCACCAGGCCGAGCAGCTCTTCGACCGGATACAGCGGCTCTCTATAGGCCTTGGCTGGGCGCGCCGGCAGTTGGGCATTCCACGGCAGCATGGCGAGAATTTCGCGTGCGATGCGCACGCCGTCGGCGTCATTTTCGGCCAGGTATTCGGCGGTGCCGGCGACCTGGGCGTGCATCTCGGCGCCGCCCAGTTGCTCATCGGTGGCGATTTCGCCGGTGGCAGCTTTCAACAAGGGCGGGCCGGCAAGGAACATCTTGGCCTTGCCGCGTACCACCACCACGTAATCCGACAGCCCTGGCTGATAGGCCCCGCCAGCGGTGCTGGAGCCGTGCACCACGGTGATTTGCGGCAAACCCATGGCCGACATGCGCGCCTGGTTGGCAAAGCCGCGCGCGCCTTCGACGAAGATATCGGCGGCGTAGTTGAGGTTGGCGCCGCCGCTTTCGGTCAGGGCGACTACCGGCAGTTTGTTCTCGAAGGCGATCTGCTGCAGGCGCAGGGTCTTCTTCAGACCGGTGGGGGAGATGGTGCCGCCCTTGATCGCGCTGTTGCTGGCAGTGACCAGGCAGCGCACCCCAGCGATGTAGCCAATACCGGAAATAATCCCGCCGCCGGCCTGGGTACCGTCCTTATCGTCGTGCAGTTTGTAGCCGGCCAGCGACGACAATTCGAGAAACGGCGCGCCGGGGTCGAGCAACAGGTTCAGGCGCTCACGCGGCAGCAACTGGCCGCGCTTTTCAAATTTGGTTTTGGCCTCGGCAGCCTTGTTCAGGCAGTTCTGTTCGATCTGGCGAAAGCTGTCGACGGCAGCGAGCATGGCGTCGCGGTTCTTGGCGAACTCCTCGCCATGCACGTCAATTTCGGAGTGGATAACCGGCATGGCGTTACTCCTCGCCCTTGAGTACGTCAGGCACGTAGGCCCGGTGGAAGCCGTTATAGGTTTCGCTGTTCTTCGCCTTGCCCAGGGTCCAGGCGCGGGTGCCCTGGCTCGCTGCGCCGTCGATGCGGATGGTGTTGCCGCTGATGAAGTTGGCGCCTGGCGTGAGCAGGAAGACGATGGCGGCTGCCACTTCCGATTCACTACCAATGCGTTGCAGCGGCACATGGTCCTTGAGCGAGCGGATCATGTTCTTCATCGATTCTGGGTAGGTGTCCATGCCGCTTGAGGCGATCCAGCCCGGTGCCACGGCGTTCACCCGCACCCCGGCGTGGCCCCATTCGTAGGCGGCGGTCTTGGTGAAGTTCTCCATCCCGGCGCGCGCGGCGCCGGAGTGGCCCATGCCGGGCATGCCGCCCCACATATCGGCGAGCATATTGACGATGCTGCCGCCATTTTTGCTCATGCTCTGCAGAAACACTTCCTTGGCGATCAGAAAACCGCCAACCAGGTTGGTGCGCACCACGGTCTCGAAGCCTTTCTGGTTGATGCCGATCAGTGGCGCGGGGAACTGGCCACCGGCGTTGTTGACCAGGTGATGGATCTGCCCGCGCTCGGCGACCACGGTTTTGACCATGGCCTTGACCGCTTCTTCATCACGGATATCGCATACTTGGAAACTGGCTTGGCCGCCATCTTCAATAATTTCGCCGCAGGTGGTTTCGAGCTTCTCCAGCTTGCGCCCGACCAGCACCACATGGGCACCGAGGTTCGCCAGTTCATGGGCGGTGCAACGGCCGATACCGCTACCGCCGCCGGTGACCATGATGGTCTGGCCGCTAAAGAGGCCGGGTTTAAACACCGAGTCGTAGCTCATTGTTATTGTCCTTGTTCGAGGCTAGCGGCCAGCGCCTTGGGCACCGGTATCGGGAATTCCAGCAACTGTTGGGCGAAGGCCTTGCCTTGCGGGTCGATGCGCAGGGAGGCGACGCCGCCGCCGCCCAGGGCGTTCTCCAGCAGGAAGTTCAGGCTATGGCTGCCGGGCAGATACCAGCGGCTAACCTTGCCGGTTTGCGCATCCAGCGCGTGCTGCATCCATTCGGCCACGGCTCCCTCGGTTAGCGCAGCGGCGATCCAGGCCAAGTAATC
This sequence comes from Pseudomonas sp. FEMGT703P, assembly GCF_002786345.1. Classification (NCBI taxonomy): domain Bacteria; kingdom Pseudomonadati; phylum Pseudomonadota; class Gammaproteobacteria; order Pseudomonadales; family Pseudomonadaceae; genus Pseudomonas; species Pseudomonas sp. FEMGT703P. The sequence continues at coordinate 1,300,244 of NZ_PGCM01000005.1, forward strand.
GGGCTTTCTGGCCATTACACCAATATTGCTGTGGTTGCCCTTGTCGCCAGAGCGCGCTACAGCCAACTTGATCAGCGGTACGCAGGCGTCGGCCTGGCCGCTTGGCTGCGGGGCGGCGATATCGGCAGCAATCTGCGCGCTGTCCAGCACCTCGATCTGCGGCAGTGCGACAGGCGTGCGTTCGCCGTTCAGTTCCACTTCCATGGCACAGGCGCCTTTGTCAGCGAGAAAGCTGAACAGGCGGATTACCGGGTAAACCGTAGGGCGACCACCGACGATGCCGGTCAGTCCCGGTGCCATGCCGGTGGCTGCCTGGGCGATCTCGCGAGAGAACAGAATCAGCGCTTCTTTCTTGGCATGGCGCACGGCGATCTTGATCACGATCTCGCGGGTGTCGGTGCGCTGGCCACGCGGGCCGTAGGTGGCTTCTGAACCCAGCAGCTCGATGCTGACTTCCTTGTAAGGCCCCCAGCCGCGCTCGACGAACATTTCTTCGGTCTTGCTGATGATCGCCTGGCTGACGCGCTGGGCTTTCTTTACCGCATCGATACCAGCCATCAAGCAGCTGGCGGTACAGCGGAAACCGTCTGGGTGAGTGGCGCTGACCTTGTATTGATCAGTCGGCGGCAGGCCGCGCGCACCTTTCAGCTCCACACGGTTGTCGCCGACCTGGCTCAGTTGCACCTGGGTGAAATCGCAGAGCACATCGGGTAGGTAATAGGCCCGTGGGTCGCCGATTTCATAAAGCATTTGCTCGCCCACGGTAAAAGGCGTGACCAAGCCGCCGGAACCTTCCGGCTTGGTCACGACAAAACTGCCGTCGGCTGCCACTTCCACCACGGGGAATCCGATATGTTCGTAGTCAGGCACGCTTTCCCAATCGGTGAAGTTGCCGCCGGTACACTGCGCGCCGCATTCGATGATATGCCCGGCTAATGCGGCCTGAGCCAGCTGGTCGTAGTCGCTCCAGCGCCAACCGAATTCATGCACCAGCGCGGCGCTGACCACGGCGCTGTCGACCACGCGACCGGTGATGACGATATCCGCGCCGAGCTTCAAGGCTTCGACGATGCCCGGGGCGCCGAGATAGGCGTTGACCGAGACGCAGAAGGGCGGCAACGGCGCGCCGCTGAACATCTCCACGGTGCCGGCCTTAGCCAGCTCACCGAGCTTGGGTTGCAGGTTGTCGCCGTGCAGTACGGCAATCTTTAGGTTGACCCCGGCTTGCTCACAGGCAGCGGCCAGGGCAGCAGCGCAGGCGCTTGGGTTGACGCCGCCGGCGTTGCTGATCACGCGGATATTCTTCGCGGCGATCTCGCCCAGCAGCGGTGTCAGCACTTCAACAAAGTCGCGGGCGTAGCCTTCATCCGGCTTCTTCATCCGCGCGCCAGCCATGATCGACATGGTCACTTCGGCCAGGTAGTCGAATACCAGGTAATCCAGTTCGGTGCCCTGTACCAGCTGGGCGGCGGCGGTGCTGGTGTCGCCCCAGAAGGCGGAAGCGCAGCCGATGCGTACGGTTTTAGTCATTGGAATAGGTCCGCAACACATGAATAAGGTGAATTGAAGGCTACCAAGCAAGCGCTTGGTTGAAAAGCCCTGGGGCGAATCTTTCTAACCTAAAGTGTGGCCAAGCGCTTGCTTGGGTGGCTGGCGCAGCATAAATTTCACTAATAACGACAAGCACTTGGGTAAACCAGCTGAGAACCAGCGTGCAATTGCAGGCTGGGCCGCTTGGCCCGAGGCATAAAGAGAGTTGGAGAGTACTTAGCGTGGATGATCAACAAGCGCAGGCGGTAATGCAGCAACTGGTGGCCAGCGGACAGATCACCGATCCGGACAGCGCACGCGGCAAGCTGCTGCAAACCGCAGCACACCTGTTTCGCAGCAAGGGTTATGAACGCACCACGGTGCGTGATCTGGCCAGTGCCGTGGGCATTCAGTCCGGCAGCATCTTTCATCACTTCAAGAGTAAGGACGAGATCCTGCGTTCGGTGATGGAAGAAACCATCCGCTACAACACCGCGTTGATGCAGGCATCGCTGGCCGAAGCGACGGACCTGCGCGGCCGTGTGCTGGCGCTGATCCGCTGCGAGCTGCAATCAATCATGGGTGGCACCGGTGAGGCCATGGCGGTGCTGGTGTACGAATGGCGTTCGCTGTCGGAGCCTGGTCAGGCGTTTATTCTGGAGCTGCGCGATAACTATGAGCAGCTTTGGCTGCAGGTGCTGGGCGAGGCAAAGGCGGCCGGTTACTTCAAAGCTGACCCGTTTATTCTGCGTCGCCTGCTGACGGGTGCGCTGAGTTGGACCACAACCTGGTTCCGTCCTGAAGGCCCCATGACTCTTGATCAACTGGCCGAAGAGGCCCTGTCGCTGGTACTAAAGGACGCTTGAGGAAATTCAGCTACGCTACATGGCCTATTGATAGTATTTTGGCGCCAATGGATTACTGGTGTCTTAGGTCACGGAAGAAGTCGCTGCGTTTTTCTGAGGTTCGCTGTGTGGCCGCTTTGTTACGGTGGGTACTGCTCGGATTAATGTTTTCTGCGGTGTGCGCTGTGCAGGCCGCAGAAGATGTACGAGTGGGGGCCTACCATTTCCCTCCTTATGTGATTAAACCCGAAAGCGAGCGCCCTGGCGGGCTGTTGCCCGAATTGCTGCAGGCACTCAATCAGATGCAAAGCGACTACCGCTTCAGTCTGGTCGCGACCTCAGCCATGCGGCGTTATCGCGATCTACAAAGTGGTCGTTTCGACCTGATGCTGTTCGAGTCCCCAGCTTGGGGCTGGCAGGATACCCCGCACACTGCGCTGGACCTGCGTGTCGAAGATGCCGAAGTCTATGTGGCACGTCGGCAGCCAGGTCGTGATGAGCATTATTTCGACGAGTTCGCGGGTAAACGGATGGCCCTGTACAGCGGCTATCACTATGGTTTTGCCGGGTTTAACTCGGACAAACAGTTTTTGACCCATGCATTCAACGCGGTGTTGACCTATTCCCACGACAGCAATCTGATCATGCTCCTGCGCGGTCGCGCTGATGTTGCCGTCGTGACACGTTCATACCTACGCTCGTATCAGCAGCACTACCCTGAGCAAAGCAGCGCGTTGCTGGTTTCCCAGCGAGTCGATCAGATATACCAGCACCAAGCACTCTTCCGTCCGGAGTCGACGATGCAGCCACACACTTTTGCCCGGCTGCTTGAGCAACTCAACCATGATAAACAGCTGGATAAGTTGCTTAATCGCTTCCATCTGCGTGACGCATCGGCACTTATAAATGACTGAAAACGCTCTGTTCGGTCAGATTTTCCTGGGGTAGGCTGCGGGTACTCAAAAAATAAGGAAGTTGTCGTCAAATGGGGTTCTTAGGACGCAGGGTAATCAGAGTGCTGGGCACGAGTTTGGCATTGTTGCTCGCCGGGCCACTTATGGCCGCGCAGGAAGTGCGCGTGGCCTCTGTGTACTTCCCACCTTATGTGTTCAAAGCCGAGCAGACGCGCTCCACCGGCTTGCTCGAAGAGTTGGTCCTGACACTGAATCAGGCCCAAACGGATTTCCACTTTGTCATGGTGCCAACCGCGGTTAAGCGGCGCTTTCGTGATTTCAAGCAGCAGCGTATCGACCTGGCGATTTTCGAGAACCCCGGTTGGGGCTGGCAGAACGTCCCACATGTGGCCCTGGACATGGGGTTGGAAGACTCTGAAGTGTTTGTCGCCCGCGTAAAGGCGAAACGTGGTCAAGACTATTTTGACTCGCTCAAAGACAAGCGCTTGGCCCTCTATCATGGCTATCACTATGCCTTTGCCGGCTTTGATTCCTCGCCTGAACACCTGACCAAGACCTTTAACGCCACCTTGACCCATTCCCACGAAAGCAATCTGTTGATGGTATTGCACGAACGGGCGGAGATCGCCCTGGTCACGCGCTCCTACATTGGGGATTTTCTGGAGCGTAATCGGCAATATGCAGGGCAGTTGTTAATTTCCGAGCGTGCCGACCAGCGCTATCGCCATCACGTGCTGTTACGCCCGCAGTCGCCGATCACGCCTGAGCAGTTTGTGGCGCTGTATGAGCCGCTGCGCGATAGCGGCCAGTTGGAAGCGATTTTTAGCCGCTATCAGGTTGCGGTCATGCCGCGCGCAACGGATAGCTCAGTAGCAGCAGGTGCAGCACATTAACTGCACCATGCAGGGCGATGGCCAGGCTGATGCGTCCGCTGAAATGAAAAATCAACCCATAGCCCAGTCCGGCGACCCCGGCGACCACAGCGAATAAAGGACTGAAGGGCAGGTGCACCGCGGCAAACAGCAGCGTCGTCAGGCCAATCCCCGCCCAGGCACCGAGCCAACTGACCAGCTGGCGCTGCAACAAGCCGCGAAACAGTAATTCTTCGGCCAGCACGGCCACTCCCAGGTTGACCGCCAACCACAGCCAAAGCCCGTCTGGCCATTTCGGCTGCCAGCCCACCAAGCCCAGCGCCAACGCCATCAGCGGTACACCGAGCAACGTCAGTGCGGCGGTGAACCAGACGTTTTTGGACAGTGGCTTGCTCGGCGTTTTCTGCCCCAGCCACCAGGCCAGCAGCGTGACACCGACCAGCAACTTGTCCCAGGACAGGCGCAGCGCGTAAGGCGCGGCATCGACGCTGAGTTGGCGTGGCGACCATAACGGTGTGGCGCTAAAGCCTGGGACGAGGTGTGCGGCAAAGGCAATGCAGGCCAGCAGGCTCAGTCCGGTCCACAGTGTTGGGTGTAGGTGCTTTTCGGCATATAACAGCCATGCACCGAGTGCGGCTCCAGCGGCCAACCCCGCCAGGTGGATATAACCCAGGGCAAACCCACTTGCCAGGCACAGGGCGGGGAGCAGCAGGCGCAGATGCAGTGGCATGAAACATCCTTGTGAGGGGGTTAGCGCTGGTCAGCGTCCTTTGCTGCCTGTTCGCGTTCACGCTGGTGAATCTTTGTCAGCTGTTCCTCGCTCAAGGGCAGTGGTTTGGCGGTGCGCAGCAGCACCATCAAGCCGCCCACGATGGAGCCCAATACCAGAAGTATGAACAGCCAGATATACCAGGTCATAACACCATCCTTGCAGAGTTGAGCAGCCACCATAGCGCGCGGCAGTCGGTAATTAAACGGCAACAGCGTTTCGAAGGGAGGCGCGCAAGGCTCTGGCGTGCGGGGTTAAATGTGATGACTGTCACATGGCGGCAACTTGGCGCTGGTTGAATGGCGGCTTTCCAACGCACAGGGAGTCTGCCCATGACCACTGCCAGCGCGCTCACGCGCTTGCTCAAGCCGGTTTCGCCGTTGGCTGCGGACATGAGCATCGCCGATGTGGCGGATCGTCTGCTGACGCCGGAGCTCAAAGCTTTTCTCTCGCTGCCCATTGTAGATAGCGCCGGCCGGCCGCTGGGCCTGGTCAGTCGCACCACCTTGCAGGACATCTTTATGCAGCGCTTCGGTCGCGATTTGCGCGGCCGTCACGCGGTGCAGGAGGTGATGAATGCGGCACCGCTGGTAGTCAGCCTCGACACCAGCCTGGAGGACGCCGCCAAGCAGATCACCGGGCAGCTGCAATACCCGATCACTGAGGACTTTATCCTGGTCGACGCCCAGGGCCTGTATCGCGGCCTGGGCACCGTGCTCGATCTGCTCAAAGCCATGGAGGCGCGCATCGCCCAGCGCAATTTGGTGCTGCGCAAGGCCCTGGTGGAGCTTAAGGAATCGCAGACCCAACTGGTACAGTCAGAAAAGATGGCATCCCTGGGGCAGATGGTCGCCGGCGTCGCCCACGAGCTGAACACCCCACTGGGTTATGTGAAAAACAATGTGCAGCTACTGCGTGAACTGAGTGCGCCGCTGTTTGAACTGGCCGAGGCGCAGGCTGCTCTGGGCGATTGCCTGAACGATCCGACCTGTGATGAGGCGCGCCTGGCCATGGCCCTGGAGGTTGCTGCCGAAGCCCGCACTAAGGCTGCTCCGGAACTGCTGGTGGAGGACTTTACTCAGCTGTTCAGCGACACCCTCTATGGCCTGGAGCAGATTGCCGAGTTGGTGGTCGGCCTCAAGGATTTCGCCCGCCTGGACCGCGCCATGAGCGAGGAGGTCGACCTCAATGAGTGCATCCGCAGCGCTCTGGTGATTGCCCGCAACGGCATCAAGGACAAGGCCGAAACCATCTTGCAATTGGGTGAACTGCCACGCATTCCCTGTGCGCCGTCGCAGATCAACCAGGTGCTGCTTAACCTGCTCAACAACGCCGCCCAGGCCATCGATGGTTTCGGTCAGATCCTGGTGAAAACCTGGGCCGATGACAGTGCCGTGTGCATTTCTGTGCAGGATTCCGGGCGTGGCATGCCACCTGAAGTGCTGGCGCGCATCTTCGATCCGTTCTTTACCACCAAACCGGTGGGCCAGGGCACCGGCCTGGGGCTATCAATCAGCTACAAGATCATCCAGGACCACGGCGGGCAGATCCGCGCAGCGTCCGAGCCTGGGCGCGGTACGCGCTTTCTGATCCGCCTGCCGCGCCCGCAGGCGCTGCCACTACAACGGAGTGCCTGATATGAGTGAGCAGATTCGTATTCTGTTTGTTGATGATGAAGAGCGCATTCTGCGCAGCCTGGCCCTGCAGTTTCGCCGTGAATATGAAGTGCTGACCGAGAGCGACCCGCGTCGCGCCCTGGAGCGGCTGAAAAGCGAGAATGTGCAGATCATCGTCAGCGACCAGCGCATGCCACAGATGAGCGGTGCCGAGCTGCTGGCCCAGGCGCGTGAGATTGCCCCCGATACCCTGCGCATTCTGCTGACCGGCTACTCAGACCTGGATGCCGCCGTGGAGGCGCTCAATAGTGGCGGTATCTTCCGTTACCTGACCAAGCCCTGGGATCAGCAGGAAATGGCCTTCACCCTGCGCCAGGCAGCGCAGATAGCTGCACGCCAGTTGCAGGCACCGAAAGTCTCGGCAGTCATACCGCAGGCGGCGCTCAATGTGCTGCTCCTGGATGAGGATGCGTCGACTCTGGATGTGGTGGCCGAGTTCTGCGTGGCCGGCGGTCATCGTCTGCTGCGCGCGGCTTCGCTGAGCGACGCCGTGATGCTGCTAAACAGCCAGCCGATTGATCTGCTGGTCAGTGACCTGCAAGTGGCTGGGGAAGACACTGCACCACTGCTGAAAAGCCTAGCCCAGGCCCATCCACGTCTGCTCAGCCTGGTGGTTACGCCGTTCTGCGATACCCAGGCGCTGCTCAAATTGATCAACGAAGCGCAGATTTTCCGTTACCTGCCCAAGCCGATTCGTCGCGGGCTGTTCGACAAGGGCTTGTTGGCAGCGGCCGAACAGGCGCAGATCTGGCGCGCTCAGCCGGCGCAGGTCGTTACCCGCCTCGCGCAGCAGCCGCGTGAAGAGCAGGATCGGGAGAAGGTTGGCAGTTTGCTCGGCATGCTCGGGCGTTTGCGTGAACGCCTGATTGCCTGAATGCATCCCGCTGCTGCGCCATTTGCGACGTAGCAGCGGGGGTTGGTAGCCGCCTTTAGCGGCGTACTTGCTTAAGGGTTTCGGCGATCAGGAAGGCCAGCTCCAGCGACTGGTCGGCGTTCATCCGTGGGTCGCAGTGAGTGTGGTAGCGATCTGACAGGCCGTCTTCGGTGATCGGCCGCGCGCCGCCGATGCACTCGGTGACATTCTGCCCGGTCATCTCGATATGGATACCACCGGCGTAGCTGCCCTCAGCCTGGTGCACGGCGAAGAACTGCTTCACTTCGGCAAGAATCTGCGCAAAGTCGCGGGTCTTGTAACCGCTTGAGGCCTTGATGGTGTTGCCGTGCATCGGGTCACTGCTCCACAGCACCTGGCGACCTTCGCGTTGCACGGTCTGGATCAGGCGCGGCAGACCGGCTTCGACCTTGTCGGCGCCCATGCGCACAATCAGGTTGAGACGGCCGGGATCGTTGTCCGGGTTGAGGATATCGATCAGGCGGATCAGGTCTTCGCTGCCCATGCTCGGGCCGACTTTCACCCCTATCGGGTTGCCGACGCCGCGCAGAAACTCGACATGCGCGCCGTCCAGCTGACGGGTGCGATCGCCGATCCACAGCATGTGCGCCGAGCAGTCGTACCAGCCGCCGGTAAGACTGTCCTTGCGCACAAAGGCTTGCTCGTAATTCAGCAGCAATGCTTCGTGGGCGGTGAAGAAGCTGGTTTCACGCACTTGTGCCGCGCCGTCCATGCCGCAGGCGCGCATAAAGGCCAGGGTTTCGTCGATGCGGTCAGCCAGCTGGCTGTACTTCTCACCGAGCGCCGAGTTGGCAATAAAGTCGAGGTTCCACTGATGCACCTGATGCAGGTCGGCAAAACCGCCCTGGGCAAAGGCACGCAGCAGGTTCAACGAAGCCGTGGACTGGTGGTAGGCCTGCAGCAGGCGCTCCGGGTCCGGCACGCGGCTGGCCGAGTCGAAGCCGATACCGTTGACGATATCGCCACGGTAGGCGGGCAGGGTCACGCCGTCGATGGTTTCGTCATTGGCCGAGCGCGGTTTGGCGAACTGGCCGGCCATGCGCCCGACTTTGACCACCGGGCAGCCGGCGGCGAAGGTCATGACGATGGCCATCTGCAGCAGCACCTTGAAGGTGTCGCGGATTTTTGCCGCGCTGAACTCGGCAAAGCTCTCGGCGCAATCGCCACCCTGCAGGAGAAATGCGCGACCCTGGGTGACTTCGGCAAACTGGCGACGCAGTTCACGGGCTTCACCGGCAAACACCAGCGGCGGATAACCGGCCAGGGTCTGCTCGACCTGGGCCAGTTGCGCGGCGTTCGGGTACTGCGGTTGTTGCTGGATCGGTTTGGCTCTCCAGCTTTCAGGGCTCCAGGGTTGCGACATTGCGGCTCTCGGCTTAAGTCAATTTAGGCGGATGGGCATGGTAACCGATAAGCCATGACCGGCAAGCCGATAGGCGCGATAGAGCCGCTGCATGGTGACGTTGGCTCAGGCCGTGGCGGATTTGAAACCTGCTGCTGGCGCTGTGCGCGGCGCAACGTCACGCCCCGGCAGAAAGCTGCCAAAGCCTCGCTGCTTGCCCAGCGCGTCGGGGAACTCGCTGCCACGGCGGTAGGCGATGCGGCCGTTGATCAGGGTGGCGTCCACCGCCGCGTCATTGCGTTTGACCACGCGCTCCAGGCCGAGCACCTCCATCGGCGCTTCATGTATGTCGTCCAGCTCATCGGTCAGCCCGGCTGGGTTAACGATCACCACATCAGCACGGTCGCCAACGCGGATAGTGCCGGCGTCGACCCCGATAAAGTCCGCCAGCTCGCCAGTCAGGCGGTGGATGGCGCGGCCCATGTCCATGAACGGGGTGCCGGTAAGTTCGGCATCGCGCACGTATTTAAGGAAGCGCAGCGGAAAGTTGTACTGAGCGATGGAACGCAGGTGTGCGCCCGAGTCAGCGAAGCCCGGCTGGGTCCAGGGGCTGGAGAGCAGCTTATGCATCACTGCCTCGCGCTGGTTGCCATAGCAGGTGGTCCACTTCAGTGCCTCGCGGTACTGGCAGGCCAGCTCGAAGTAGGCGTCCACCGGGTCCAGGCCATGGGCGGCGCCGAGCTGCTTGAAGTTCTTGCCGATCATGCTGGCGTCCGGGCATTCGGTTACCCAGCAGTCGGAGAAGTCGCGGTGCCATAGGCCCTTGGTCAGCACGGCCTTGACCTGCTTTTTGAACAGCGCACGGAACTCCGGCTCCAGCACCTTGGCGTACAGCTCGTCCGGGTCTTTGATGTTGCGCAGGATCTCGCCGGCACCGAACTCCTCGAAGGCGTTCACATTCAGCCCTTCCAGGCGCAGGGTGAAGGGCGCTGGAAGAGTCTGCCAGCGGAAATGGCCGCGCAGCACGCGGTTGGCCAGCCAGCCGGAGAGGCGGGTGAAGTAATGCAGCAGCGGCTGTGATTTCAGGTCCAGGGCGGTCAGCATTGAGCACTTCAGCGGTTGGCGGAACCAGCCGTGGGCCTGCCAGAGGAAGGCGAACACATTGACCTTGGTCACCGCGTTCGGTGCGCCCTGCATCACCGCACCACGCCGGCGCAGGATGGCGAACAGGCGGGAGAACTCGGTCCAGCTGGCGAAGGTCGAGGGCAGTGGGCTGGACCAGGCGCGGTCGCCATCCATCTTGTCCAGGCGCGTGGTCATCACCGACAAGCCGATGCAGCCGGCGTCCAGCGCCTCTTCCAGCAGTTGCTCCATGCGTGCAAGTTCGGCTTCGGTCGGTTTGACTTTGCTGGTGGCGCGCTCCAGGCCCATTACCGCCACGCGCAGTTCGGAGTGGCCAAGGAATGAGCTGACGTTCGGCCCCAGCGGCTGATGTTCATAGAACGCGCGGTAGCCGGCGGCGTCGCGCCAGGTTTTCTTCTCTTTAAGAATCGGCAGCACGTATTCACGCGGTACCGCTTCGACGCGGGTGAACAGGTCGGAACAGTCCTCTGCATCGGCCAACACCATGCTGATCGAGCAGGAACCGATGGTCACGCTGGTGACGCCGTGGCGCACCGATTCCTTCAATGCCGGCGCAGCGATCACTTCGGCGTCGTAATGCGAGTGAATTTCCAGAAAGCCCGGCGTGACCCACTTGCCGGCAGCGTCCAGCACCTCGGGGCAGCCGCTTTCATCCAGTGGGCTGAGGCTCAGCACATCGATGCGTCCGTTCTTGATGCCGATATGCCGCTGCGCACCGGGTGCACCTGTGCCGTCGAAATACAGACCATTTTTGATGATGATGTCGAAGCTCATAGCAAACTCCAGGGCGCAAGCAGCAGGCCACCGGTGACCAGCAGCAACAGGTAGATGGCAATGCGAAAATGCTGTTCGTTGAAGCGCTGGTGCAGGCGCTCTCCCAGCCACACACCGATCAGCAGCAGCGGCGCGTAGCTGGCGACTTGCGGCAGGGCGGGCAGCAGGCGCCCGTCGAGCAGGAAGGCCAGGGTCAACAGGCTGTTGAGGGTGAACCACACCGTGACCAGGGTGGCACGCAGGCGCGCCTTGTCCAGTTGCGTGCCGGTCAGGGCGAATACCAGCAGCGGGCCGCCGGAGGCGAACAGGCCGTGACTGATGCCCGCACACAGGCTGAGCAGGCGGCTAAGCCACATGGGGCGCACGGGCTGCACGGCCGCATGACGCAGGCGCCACAGTTCGCGAGCGGCAAACCACAGCACCAATGAGCCAAACAGGCGCTTTGCAAGGGCTGCGTCCAGGAAGGGCAGCAGGGCATAGCCGAGAGCCGTGCCGAGCAGCATGCCGGGCAGGATCATGCCCAGCAGCAGGCGGCGGTCGATCATCTGCCGATGCCGCCAGACCAGGTAGCCGGTCATGCAGATATTCAGTGGCACCAGCACCGGCAGCAGCTGATCAATAGGCAGCAGCAGGGCGCCCAGTGACAGGGCAATCACGATGCTGCCGAAACCAGTGATCGCCTCCAGGGTGTACGCCAGCAGGATAAAGCCCGCCAACGTTAGCCAGATAACGTCCATCAGCCCATCTCCCCAGCGAAGCGTGCACTCATCTTGCGGTAGTAAAAACCCGGAACGATGCGCCAGAGCAGGCTGGCCAGCCAGCTGCCACGGTCGGGGAACAGGCGCTCGCGGCCTTGCCTCTGTGCCTGGAGAATCTGCGCGGCCATCCAGTCGGCACCGCGTACCTGGCCGATGGTTGAGCGGCCGTGCTGCGCCTGCTGGCCGTCGCCGCCGAGGGCGTTCTGCTCGATCGAGGTATCAAGAAAGCTCGGGTACACCAGCAGCATGCGGATGCCATCGCGGGCGGCCTCGGCGCGCAGCACTTCGAAGAACTGACCGAGGGCGCTTTTCGCGGCGCAATAACCGGCGCGACCCAGCACCGGCATCCAGCCCGCCATGGAACCGATGGCAATGATCTGTCCACGGCTCTGGCGCAGCAGCGGCAGGGCGCTCAGGGTCAGCTCCACGGGGGCCTGATAGTTGACGGCCATGACTTTGCGCAGCACGGCTGGGTCTGTCTGCATGGCCGGCGAGCGGTGGGTGATGCCGGCGTTATTGATCAGCACATCGAGGCGGCCGAAGCGCTCGCTGCAGGTTTGCAGCAATTGCTGATGCAGGTGCGGGTCGGTGATATCGCCGGCCAGCCCGATTACCCGTTCTGCGCCCAGCTCATCAATCCGCGCAGTCAGGCCATTGGCGTTGATATCGGTGAGCAGCAAGTGGTAACCCGCGGCGTGATAGCTGCGCGCAAGCTCCCAGCCGAGGCCGCTGGCGGCCCCGGTGATCAGTACCGTCGGCATCAGTGGCTGCCTTCGCTGATGACTGCGCCAGGTTGTATCAGGGGTGGGCGGCGTGACCAGAACAGCGCCAGAATCAGCCCGGAAAGCAGCTGCCAGCAGCCCCAGAACGCGGCAATCAACAGCATGCCGCCGGCCTGCGGGAAGAAGGTGAAGATCAGCGCCATACCCAGAGCCGAGTTGTGGATGCCGGTTTCCAGGGTCACAGCGCGCACGTCGGCCTCGGGCAAGCGCCACAGACGTGCGCACAGGTAGCCAAGCAGCAGGGCCATGGTGTTGAGGGTGACCACCAGCCAGAAGAACAGATGGAAGTGCTCGGTGAACTGCTCGAAGTTCTTGCTAAAGGCACCGCCGACGAAGGCCAGCATCACCAGCAGGGAGAAGGTGCGCAGGGGCTTTTCCAGTTTTTGCGCCAGCTGCGGGCGACGCTTGCCCAGCCACATGCCGAGCACCATCGGCAGCACCAATACCAGCAGGACCATGGCCAGCAGTTCGATTGGATCGACGCTGATTTCGGTCAGCAGTGCGCGGGTGCCAGGGTTGATGCCGGCGTACAGGGCAAAGTTGAGCGGGGTGAAAATGCCTGCGGTGATGCTCGACACCGCAGTGACACTGGCCGATACCGCGACGTTGCCGCGTCCCAGCCAAGTCATGATGTTGGAGAAGGTGCCGCTCGGGCAGGTCGCGACCAGAATCAGGCCCAGCGCCAGGCTCGGGTCGATCGGCAGCAGAATGGTCAGCAGGCAGGTGCTGGCGGGCAGCAGGAAGAACTGCACGAACATACCAATCAGCGGCGCCTTGGGTGTACGCAGGATGCGCTTGAAATCATCGGCACGCAGTTCCAGCGACACGCCGAACATCATCAGCGCGATGATGGCGTTCAGCGCGATCATTGCGCTGGGGGAAAACTCAAGATTGACGGCAGGCATCGTGGCTTTCCTTGGCGGGGCTCGGAGTGATGGGCTGCAAGTTCTGCTGCAGTTCAGTGATGTGTTGCTTCACGCTCTTACGGTAGCTGTCTTTGTGCACGTAATAGGCCATGCGCTCCAGTTGCAGGTAGCTATAGCCGCCATCCAGGCGCTGCGCACTGCGCGCCTGCACCAGGGCGCGGAAACGCTTGGCGGCCGCGCTGCCTTGCTGCTGTTGGCGAATCACCAGGGCCACCAGTTCGGCCTGCTCGGCGCGGCCCTGCCAGCCCAGGCCCGAAGCTTCGACCATGCCCAACATAAACAGGTTGTCGTACTCAGGGTGGAATACGTTGAGGTAGAGCTGCGGTGCGCCGGCGCTGCTCGGCCAGTTGAGGTGCGCGCGGTCGATAAAGGGGTAGTCGAGTCTGTAGCCGGTGCCTTGCAGAATCAGGTCGTATTCGGCCTGTTCGCCGTCACTGAAGGTCACCTGCAGGCCTTCAACCTTGACGATGTCGCGGCGCGCCTGGATATCGCCATGGCCGAGGTAATGCAGCACCAGGGAGTTCATCACCGGGTGTGACTCGTAGAGCTTGTAGTCCGGGTCGGGCAGGCCGTATTGCGAAGGTTTGCCGACCAGCGCGCGTGTCAGCAGGCCATCGAGGAATTGCTTGAACGGGCGCGGCAGCTTGATCGCACCACCGAGGGTATCGGTCGGCCGGCCCAGGGTGAATTTGGGCAGGAAGTAATAACCGCGACGCACCGACAGGTCCACCGAAGCGGCGCGGTGCACAGCGTCCACGGCGATGTCGCAGGCCGAGTTGCCGCAGCCGATTACCAGCACGCGCTTGCTGTCGAACACCGCTGCCGAGCGGTAGTCGCTGGAGTGCATCAGCTCGCCGGTATACGTGCCGGGTAGCGCCGGCTGATTGGGCGTATGCAGGGTGCCGTTAGCCATCAGTACGCCGTCGAACAGCCACTCACGTTGCACGCCTTCGTGCTCGCTGATCAGCTTCCAGCCTTTGTCCAGGCGCTGGATTGCCACTACACGGGTATTGAATTGGTAATGCGCGTACAGGCCGAAGTGCTCGGCGTAGTCGCGGAAATAGCGGCGCATTTCACTGTGATGGGGGTAGGGAGCCACCTCGGCGCGCATCGGAAATTCAGTGAATTGGGTGGTGCTCTTGGAGGAAATCAGGTGCGCCGAGTCATACATGGTGCTGTGCGGATTATCGATGTCCCACAGGCCGCCGACATCCGCGTGCAGTTCGAAACCGACAAAATCGATGCCGTGCTTGTGCAGTTGACGTGCTGTACACAGCCCCATGGGGCCGGCACCGATAATGGCGTACATGGCAAACCTCGATCATTGTTTTTATTGTTGTAGTCGCACAGCACCAAACCGGCGCACCCGACTGCGGCAAATTATCGCGTGACCAGGGGAGGGTGCCTCAATGACAATTAGCGCCTTTCCTCTGGCCGAAATGGTCGGGGATGTCACGGTGGAGAGTGGTGGATGCCAGGTTTACCCCCGGTCGGTCAGATGCCGGACCCGCTGTTGATCGCCGAAGTGCATGATGCCTTCGGCGTTATCCAGGTAGTCGAAATGGGCGCTTACCGCTTTCTCGAATTTGGTGAGGCGATTGAGCAGAGCTGCGTCTATATGCCGGACCCCAGCTGGCTGGAGTACGACTACACCCGCGCCATGCTGCTTGGCGCGTTGTGCCATGAACACCCGGAAAGTGCGCTGTTTCTCGGCCTTGGCGCCGGCAACCTGACCCAGGCTTGCCTGAAGTTTCTGCCGCTGGACGATGTTGAGGTGATCGAGCTGCGCGCCGATGTGCCGCGCCTGGCCATGGAGCACATGGGGCTGACCGATGATCCGCGCCTGACCATTCGTATCGGCGATGCCCTGGAGCTGCTGGAAAGCGCGGAAAAGACCGACCTGCTGTTTGTCGATCTGTACACCGACCATGGCCCGGCGACTGGGCATCTGGCATGGCGTTTTCTGGAAAACTGCCAAAAGCAGCTTAACCCTGGCGGCTGGCTGATTATCAACCAGTGGGCCGGCAACGACGGCAAACCACTGGGTGCGCCGCTGCTGCGCGGCCTCTACCACCGGCATTACTGGGAGTGCCCGGTGAAGGAGGGCAATGTCGTGTTGCTGGTGCCGGCGGATCTTGAGCAGAACATCGACTTTACCGAACTGCGGCGCCGCAATGAGCTGCTGGCGCCGCAGTTCGGTTATTCGCTGGAGTCGTTGATCAAAGCGGTACGTCCTGCGACCTGATTACGCTCAACGCCCTTTAAAGTCGCCCGGACGGCGTTCCAGCATCGCTCGTACGCCTTCCTGCGCATCTTCACTGGCCATCAAACGAGTCACGGTCGGGTGCAGGCTGGCGGCTGCGGCAGCCGGGCCTTCGACCACCGCCTGGCGCGCCGATGCCAGGGTAGCCTGCACGCCCAGCGGGGCTTGTGCGGCAATGCGTTCAGCCAGCCACAGTGCCTTGGGCAGCAGCTCCTCGCTGGCTACCACCTGCTGGATCAACCCTAGGCGATAGGCTTCGTGAGCATCGAACTCATCGCCGGTCAGCAGCCAGCGCATGGCATTGCCCCAGCCCGCGCTCTGGTGCATGCGCAAGGTGGCGCCGCCGAACGGAAAGATCCCGCGCTGTACTTCCATCTGCGCGAAGCGGGTATTGCTGGCGCACAGGTTGATATCCGAGGCCAGCATCAGTTCGATACCGATCGTGTAGCAGTAGCCCTGAGCAGCGACGATCACCGGTTTGCTCACTCGCGGCCCGCCGAACACGCCCCAAGGGTCACAGCCGTCGTCAGGGATCTTCCAGCCGGCGGCAAATTGCGCCGCTACGTTTGCCAGGTCCAAACCAGCGGTGAAGTGTTCACCATGGGCAAATACCAGCGCCACACGCGCATCGCTATCGCGCTCGAACTCGCCGTAAGCCCGGCACAGATCATCCAGCATGGGCATATCGAAAGCATTGCGTTTGCTCGCTCGGTCCAGGCCGATCAACATGATCTGGCCACGTTTTTCACGGCTGACGCGGCCGCTGGTGCTTTGGGTCATGGCTGGGAGTCCTTGTGCGCAGGTAGGTGAGCTGGGGTTTAGGCCGTTACAGCATGGCAGTTGCAGGCTATCAGAGGATGGCCGTATGGCACGCTATAGGTGCTGCTTATGCATTTTTTATGCGTGGTTGATGGAAAAACAGGCACATCGGCCAGGTTTTCCGGTATAGTGCGCGCCGGTCAATTCTTGGCCACGTTCAGGTAGTACAACTCGCCCGAAGGTTTACTTTGGCAGTTAGTCCGTTTTGCGGACTATCCTTGACGATTCATTTATCACACGTTTTCGCAAATCCCCGCCGACATGGCTGCCAGGGTGACTCTCGGGTCTTACACGGCATGCGCAGCTTTGGAACATGGGTCTTTGCGGATGCACTAGAGGCAGACCCATGACCCAGGAAACCGGCGGCTTCGCCGCACTCGGACTCAACTCCAATATTCTCGCTGCACTGACCGCTGTTGGTTACGAAGAGCCGTCGCCGATTCAGGCGCAGGCCATTCCCGTAATTCTGTCCGGTCAGGACATGATCGGTCAGGCCCAGACCGGTACCGGTAAAACCGCTGCTTTTGCGCTGCCGATCCTGTCGAAAATCGACCCGGCAAAGAAAGAGCCGCAGGCGCTGATCCTCGCGCCAACCCGCGAGCTGGCCCTGCAAGTGGCCACCGCCTTTGAAACCTATTCCAAGCAGATGCCAGGTCTGAATGTGGTGGCCGTTTACGGCGGCGCACCGATGGGCCCGCAGCTGAAGGCTATCCGTCAGGGTGCACAGGTCATCGTGGCTACGCCGGGTCGTCTGGTTGACCACCTGCGTCGTGATGAGAAAGTCTTGTCAACCATTCAGTACCTGGTTCTCGACGAAGCTGACGAAATGCTCAAGCTGGGCTTTATGGATGACCTCGAAGTAATCTTCGAAGCGATGCCAGCAAGCCGCCAGAGCGTGCTGTTCTCCGCGACCCTGCCGCATTCGATCCGCGCCATCGCAGAAAAACACCTGCGCGATCCGCAACATATCAAAATCGCTTCGAAAACCCAGACCGTGACTGCGATTGAGCAGGCGCACCTGATGGTCCACGCCGACCAGAAGCACGCGGCTGTCCTGCGTCTGCTGGAAGTCGAAGAGTTCGACGCGCTGATCGGTTTCGTGCGTACTAAACAAGCCACCTTGGACCTGGCCGCTGCGCTGGAAGCCAAGGGCTACAAGGCTGCTGCACTGAACGGCGATATCGCCCAGAACCAGCGTGAGCGCGTGATCGAGTCGTTGAAGGATGGCCGTCTGGACATCGTCATCGCCACCGACGTTGCTGCTCGCGGTCTCGATGTGCCGCGTATCACCCACGTTATGAACGTGGACATGCCATATGACCCAGAATCGTACGTGCACCGTATCGGCCGTACTGGCCGTGCGGGTCGTACCGGTCGCGCCCTGTTGCTGGTAACGCCACGTGAGCGCCGCATGCTGCAAGTGATTGAGCGTGTAACCGGACAGAAAGTGGGTGAGGTGAAGCTGCCGGACGCTCAGCAAGTACTGGACGCACGCATCAAGAAGTTGACCAACAGCTTGGCGCCACTGGTGGCCGATGCCGAAGCCAGTCACGGTGATCTGCTGGATCGCCTGACGGCTGATATCGGTTGCAGCCCACGTGCTTTGGCCGCAGCACTCCTGCGCAAGGCCACCAATGGCCAAGCCCTGACCCTGGCTGAAGTTCAACGTGATCAGCCGTTGGTTCCGGGTAGCGGTAGCAGCGCTCCGCGTGAACGCAGCGAGCGCAGTGAGCGTCCTGATCGTGAAGGCAGTCGCGAGCGCCGTGCACCGGTGCCGTTGGCCGAAGGCCGCGCGCGTTGCCGCACTGCTCTGGGTGCGCGTGACGGGATTGCCGCTAAGAACCTCCTGGGGGCGATCCTCAACGAAGGTGGTTTGACCCGTGAAGACATCGGCCGCATTCAGGTGCGTGAGAGCTTCAGCCTGGTCGAGCTGCCGGAAGAAGGCCTTGATCGTCTGCTGGGTAAGTTGAAAGACACCCGCGTCGGTGGCAAGCCGCTGAAACTGCGTCGTTATCGCGAAGATTGATACGTCGCTGAATAAAAAAGCCCCGCTCAGTGCGGGGCTTTTTTATGGCTGTTACGCAGTGGACATAGGGCTTAGGTGAAGCTGTAGATGTCCATCCCCAGTGCGCCCAGGGTGAAGCCGCTGTGCTCGACCTTGAACTGCCCGCCGGCACTTGCGGCAAAAAACAGCGGCAGCAGGTGTTCATCGCTGGGGTGGTTGCGCGCAGCATAGGGAGCTTGCCGGCGATAATCATCGAGGGTGGCGTTGTCCTGTCTCGTCAGTTTATCCACGATCCAGTCACGGAAAGCCTGCGCCCAGGGCTTGATGACATCTGAACCCGCATGCCAGTCCAGTTCGCCGAGGTTGTGGGTGATGCTGCCCGAGCCGATCAGCAGCACGCCTTGCGCGCGTAAGCTGGTCAGTGCCTGGCCAACGCGGCGTTGCAGGGCTGGCCCCTGGTGGCTGGGCAGGGAGATTTGCACCACGGGTATATCCGCCTGTGGGTACATCAGCGCCAGGGGCACCCAGGCGCCGTGATCCAGCGGCCGTTCAGGATCCAGCTGGGCCGGAAGGCCGGCTTGCGTCAGCCGGTTGGCGATCTCGGCGGCCAGCTCGGGCTCGCCTGGTGCTGGGTATTGCACCTGATACAGTTCAGCGGGAAACCCGTGAAAGTCATGCCAGGTTCGTGGGTGTACGGCGCTGCCAACCCGCAACTCACGACTTTCCCAGTGCGCCGAAACCAGCGCAATCGCGCGCGGCTTTGGCAGTTGGCTGGCCAGGCGGGCAAGGGCCGGGCCGCTGGCGCCGGGTTGCAGGGCCAGCATGGGTGAGCCGTGGGAGATAAATAAACTGGGCAGTGACATGACAGGCTCCTGATCGGTTTCCTGCATCTTCCATCAGTCAATCTGTACATAAAAGCGTAAAAGACTGGGTATTTAAATCGCTTAATTAGATGGTTTGCGCGGGTGGAGCCTCTTGGCCTTATGGGCTGGGTGCGTCACGATCTTTCGTTGAGTCTTTTCAGGAGTGGGTATGCACGCAGAATTTTGGCAGGCACGTTGGGCGCGCAGTGAAATCGGCTTTCATCTGCCTGAGGTCAATCCCTATCTGCAGCAGTATTGGCCGGCGCTGGGTTTGCCTGAGGGCGCACGCGTGCTGGTGCCGCTGTGTGGCAAGAGCCTGGATATGGCCTGGTTGGCGGGGCAGGGTTATCACGTCGTCGGTGTTGAGCTGGCGCAGCGTGCAGTGGAAGATTTCTTCGACGAGCATAAGCTGCTGCCGGAGGTCAGTGAGGTCGGCGCGCTCAGGCTGTATCGGGCTGGCGCTGTGGAAATCTACTGCGGTGATTTCTTTGCCCTGACGGCGCAGCAGCTTGCTGACTGCTCCGCACTGTATGACCGCGCCGCACTGATTGCATTGCCGCCAGAAATGCGCGCGCGTTATGTGGCGCATTTGACCCAAGTCTTACCCCGCGGCTGCCAGGGGCTACTGGTGAGCTTGGACTATGACCAGGCGCAGATGGACGGCCCGCCCTTCGCTGTGGCAGATGAGGAGGTGCAGCGCTTGTATACGCCTGAATGGCAGTTGCAGGAGCTGGTGTGCGGCGATGTGCTGGGTGATAACTGGAAGTTTTTAAAGCGCGGCCTTGAGCGCCTGGATGAGCGGGTCTATCAGCTGCGTAAAGACTGAATCACAGCCACAAAAAAGGGCGACTCAAGAGTCGCCCTTTTTGCTTTTATCACTTAGCCGCGCTGACGCAGGGCTTCGATGCGG
Source organism: Pseudomonas sp. FEMGT703P (assembly GCF_002786345.1). NCBI lineage: Bacteria > Pseudomonadati > Pseudomonadota > Gammaproteobacteria > Pseudomonadales > Pseudomonadaceae > Pseudomonas > Pseudomonas sp. FEMGT703P. Next base: position 1,320,348 of record NZ_PGCM01000005.1, read on the forward strand.
ACTTCCAGTGGCGGGTGGGTCATCAGCAGGCCAGCCAGGCCGCCTTTCAGGCCACCGTTGATGCCGAACGCGGTCAGGCTGTTAGGCATGGTGACCGGCACTTCCTGCTCAGCGCGCAGGCGCTGCAGAGCGGCGATCATGGCACCTGTGCCGGCCAGGCGTGCACCAGCTTCGTCGGCCTTGAACTCGCGCTTACGCGAAAACCACATAACGATGATGCTGGCCAGGATGCCCAGAACAAGCTCGGCGAAGATGGTCGCCACGAAGTAACCGATGCCTGGGCCGTCTTCGTTTTTCAGAATGACCTTATCGACAAAGTTGCCGAAGATCCGTGCGAAGAACATCACGAAGGTGTTCACCACGCCCTGAATCAGCGCCAGGGTAACCATGTCGCCGTTGGCTACGTGGCCGATTTCGTGGGCCAGTACCGCGCGAACTTCGTCAGGCGAGAAGCGCTCCAGCAGCCCCTGGCTGACGGCTACCAGGGCATCGTTCTTGTTCCAGCCGGTAGCGAAGGCGTTGGACTCGTAGGCCGGGAAGATACCCACTTCTGGCATCTTGATCCCGGCTTCGCGGGACAGTTCTTCCACGGTCTGCATCAGCCACTGTTCGTGGCGGGTGCGTGGCTGGGTGATGATTTCGGTCTTGGTGCTCATCTTCGCCATCCACTTGGACAGGAACAGCGAGACCAGCGAGCCGGCAAAACCGAATACGGCGCAGAAAACCAGCAGGCTGCCATAGTTCTGGCCGGTAAAGCGGTCAACCCCGAGCAATTTCAGGGTGATGCTGGCGATGATCAACACCGCAATGTTGGTGGCCAGGAACAGCATAATGCGCATCATGGTGTATTGAGACTCCTCACGAGAATGTTCTATAAGGCCATTGAAAACCCTGTTTTGGCTGCTTCGCCGGGTTTTCAACGACCACTCTTGGATATGACGGCTATATAAGGGCGCACCCCAAGGCACTTCAACCTGGCGACTATTTCAAACTATGTCGCTTGCGCCGTTTAGGCTGGATTCGAACAGCAGGCGAGTCAGGCGGGCTATGCGCTCGCCATGCCTTTGGCCCAGCGCTTCGCGCAGCTGAAATGCGAGGGTGGCGTGCACGCGGCGCACGCTGGGCGGCAGGGCGTCACCCTCTGCCAGGGCGTGAGGCACACCGCGGGTCAGGCGCAGAAAGCCCTTTTCGCTGAGCACGGCCTGATCCAGTGCGTCGTAACCGATGGTGGAGTCGAAGCGGATATAGCCTTCCTCGGCCAGCCACAGCAGGGCGCCCAGACAACTTTGATGGCGTGGTGTGGGCAGGCCGAACTCATCGGGCTCTTCGCGGCCGATCAGGTCTTCGACATACAGTGCGGATTTACTCGGAAATGCCTGGTACAGAGTCAGCATGCCGGCGGCGGCATCCTTGTAGAAGTCGTCGATCTGCAGGTCCATCAGAATTTGCCAATCATTGAGGTTGGAAGATAAGGCAGCACGCGGCCCAGGAGCGCCCAGGGCCAGCCAGGCACGTAGGCGCTAACATGGCGTTTGTCGATGTGCTTGGCGATCAGCGCCGCGCCGCGTTCTACATCAATCAGAAATGGCCGGCTGGCCATATCGCTGTTCAAGGGCGTGTCGATAAAGCCCGGTAGCAGCAGGGTGGTGTCGATATTCTTGCCCAGCAGCTCGGCGCGGGTGGCTTCCATGTAGCTGATCAGGCCAGCTTTGCTCGCTGAATAGGCCGCCGTATGCGGCAAACCGCGTTTGCCGGCGACTGAGGCCACGGCAACCAGGTGGCCGTGGCCTTGCTGACGAAACAGTGCGCAGGCGGCATCCAGGCAGGCAATCGCGCCGATCAGGTTGGTTTCCACAGTCAAACGTGCGCGCTTAAAGTGGCCACCGCCGGCTTTACCGGTCAGTGCGATACCGGCATTGGCAATAATTCCGTCCAGACCACCGAGCAGGTTGGCAGCCAGGCCTACGGCATCCTGGCATGCGTCGTAGTCGGTCACATCCAACGGTAAGACCACCACTTTGCGCTTGAAGCGCGCCTGCAGTTCGGCGGCTAAGAGGTGCAGGCTGTCTTCGCGGCGTGCGGCCAGGGCCAGGTCATAACCTTTGGCCGCCAATTCGCGGGCCAGAGCGGCACCGATACCAGAGCTGGCACCGGTTAGCAGGTAGCGTTTGCTCTGGTTCATGCGCGCTCCGATTACTGTTGGTAAGTCTTGAGGAAGCTGCCGATACGGCCGATGGCCATTTCCAGCTCATCCACGCGCGGCAAAGTGACCACGCGGAAGTGATCCGGCCACGGCCAGTTGAAGGCGGTGCCCTGAACAATCAGCAGTTTTTCCGAGAGCAGCAGGTCGAGCACAAACTTTTCGTCGTTGTGGATCGGGCAGACCTTCGGGTCGATCTTGGGGAAGGCATACAGCGCGCCCATGGGTTTGACGCAGCTGACCCCGGGAATATCGTTGAGCAGTTCCCAGGTACGGTTGCGCTGCTCCAGCAGGCGACCTTGCGGCAACACCAGGTCATTGATGCTCTGGTAGCCGCCCAACGCTGTCTGAATCGCATGCTGGCTTGGCACGTTGGCGCACAGGCGCATGTTGGCGAGGATGTCGATGCCTTCGATGTAGCTCTGTGCGCGGTGCTTGGGCCCGGAAATTGCCACCCAGCCTGAGCGGAAACCCGCCACGCGATAGGACTTGGACAGGCCATTGAACGTCAGGCAGAGCACGTCTGGGGCCAGCGATGCGGTAGAAATATGCTGGGCTTCGTCGTAGAGAATCTTGTCGTAGATCTCGTCGGAGAACAGCACCAGGTTGTGCTGACGGGCCAGTTCGACGATATCCATCAACACTTCTTTGGAATACACCGCGCCAGTCGGGTTGTTCGGGTTGATCAGCACCAGGGCTTTAGTGTTTGGTGTGATTTTCGCGCGCATGTCGGCGATATCGGGGAACCAGCCCGCCTGCTCGTCGCACAGGTAATGCACAGGCTTACCACCGGCAAGAGCCACTGCCGCCGTCCACAGCGGGTAGTCCGGTGCCGGGATCAGTACTTCATCACCGTTATTCAGCAGCGCCTGCATGGCCATCACGATCAGCTCGGATACGCCGTTGCCCAGGTAGATGTCTTCGATACCAACGCCTTCTACCTGCTTCTGCTGGTAGTACTGCATGACCGCCTTGCGCGCACTAAACAGGCCCTTGGAGTCGCTGTAGCCCTGGGCTGTGGGCAGGTTACGGATCACATCCTGCAGAATTTCTTCAGGCGCTTCAAAACCGAACGGTGCCGGGTTGCCGATGTTCAGCTTGAGGATGCGATGGCCTTCCTCTTCCAGGCGTTTGGCGTGCTTGAGCACCGGCCCGCGGATGTCGTAGCAGACGTTGGCAAGCTTGTTCGATTTGCTGAACTGCATGTATGTGATCCCGAATGGTGGACGCCGCTGAATTACCCTGCAAAAAGACGCGATCTGACGAGCCTTGGCAGGTTGTAACGCCGGTGACAGACTGGGGTCGAATGATACGTTGCAGCCCGACCTTGGCAAAGGTACTGGTCGGGCTTTTTTCTATAGAGGAGACCTGCCTGTGGATAAGCTGGAAAAACCCCTGGAAGCCTGGCGCGAAGAGCTTTCCGAGGAGCAGTTTCATGTCTGTCGCCTGGGCGGCACCGAGCGCGCGTTTACCGGCCAATACCACGACAGTAAGGTGCCAGGTATTTACCACTGCGCCTGCTGCCAGGCTGAGTTGTTTGATTCGGACGCCAAGTACGACTCTGGCAGCGGTTGGCCGAGTTACTTCCAGCCCGTCAACAGCGAGGCCATCACCAGCCTGGATGACTTCAATCACGGCATGCACCGCATCGAAGTCAAATGCGCCAAGTGCGATGCTCACCTGGGGCATGTGTTTCCCGATGGTCCGGCGCCAACGGGGCTGCGTTATTGCATCAATTCGGCTTCGCTCAAGCTGGTGCCGAAGGCTTAAGGCCATCGCATAGGCCTGCATTAGCGGGCCTTATCTTGGTTTAATTAAATTGCATGCAATTTAATTGCTCGCTATCTTGCGTCCATTACCACTCCTCAGGATGACCAGCATGAGCAACGCACTCTTCGATATTCCGGTTACCACCATCAAGGGCGAGCAGAAGACCCTGGCCGATTTCGGCGGCAAGGCCGTGCTGGTGGTCAACACTGCCAGCAAGTGCGGTTTCACCCCGCAGTACAAGGGCCTGGAAAACGTCTGGCAGCAGTATAAGGACCAAGGTCTGGTGGTGCTGGGCTTCCCCTGCAACCAGTTCGGCAAGCAGGAGCCGGGCGATGAGGGCGCGATCAGTGAGTTTTGTGAGCTGAACTTCGGCGTGAGCTTCCCGCTGTTCAAAAAGGTCGATGTCAATGGCAGTGATGCCCATCCGCTGTTCGTCAACCTGAAGAAGAGCGCGCCGGGCCTGCTCGGTAGCCAGGGCATCAAGTGGAACTTCACCAAGTTTCTGCTGAGTGCCGACGGTACTGTGATCAAGCGTTTCGCCCCGACCACCAAGCCTGAAGACCTGACAGCCGAGATCGAAGCACTGCTGAAATGAGCCAGGCCAGTCAGCACGATGACGATGGGCTGCAGCTGGACAACCAGCTGTGTTTCAAGCTCTACGCCGCTTCACGGGCGGTGATCCGCGCCTACAAGCCGATGCTTGATCAGCTCGGTCTGACCTACCCGCAGTACCTGGCGATGCTGGTGCTGTGGGAGTGGCAGCAGCAACCGCCGGCGCTGCCAACGGTCAAGGCGTTGGGTGAGCGTTTGTTGCTCGACTCCGGCACGCTGACGCCGCTGCTCAAACGCCTGGAGCTGCAAGGGCTGCTGCAGCGCAAGCGTTCGGCCAGTGATGAGCGTGAGGTACACCTGGCGTTGACCCCGGCCGGTTGCGCCTTGCGTGAGCAGGTGCTGCCGCTGAAAAGCCAGTTGTTGTGCGAGCGCGGTGTTGACCTGGATCAGGTCGCGGCGCTGCGCAGTCAGGTGGGCGTGTTGCTGGATCAGTTTATGGCGCTTAACCACTGATCGAGCAGCACTGCTAGCTCGTCTTTACGGAAGGGCTTGGCCAGATAGTCGTCCATCCCCGCAGCGCGGCAGCGCTCACGTTCATCGGACAGCGCATTGGCGGTGAGGGCAATGATTGGCAACTCGGCGAATTCGCTTTTCTGGCGAATTTGTCGGGTGGTTTCATAGCCGTCCATGACCGGCATGTTGCAGTCCATCAGAATCAGATCGACCGCCTGGGTTTCCAGCAAGGTCAGCGCTTCGCCACCATGATTGGCCAATAGCACCTCGCAGCCGAGCTTGCTGAGCATGCCCTTGGCTACCAGTTGATTGACTGGGTTGTCTTCCACCAGCAACACGCGCGCCTGGCGGCTGCGTTGCGGTTCGCTGTGCTGCTCAACGGCATGTGCAGCGCCCTGGCCGAGAATGCGGCGTAAGGCCTGCAGCAGCATCTGGCGTGACAGCGGTCGGGCCAGTTGCTCGATAGGCGCAAGGTTCTCCACCTGTTCGCTGCTGAGAAAATTACCGTAGGCGCTGACCACCAGAATGGGCAGGCTGGAGTGCGCGCGCAGCTCATTCAAACGCTGCGGGCTGTCGCTGATCAGCACGTCCGCATCAAGCGGGCCCAGTACGCTGTCGGCATCCTGGTGCTGATAGTGCAGGCCCCAAGCGGGAAGCAATCGGCTCAGCTGTTCACTCAGGCCTGAGCTCGCTGGACTGAGGCCAATAACGCGTCCGTGCAACACGGGAAGTGGCTGGGTGTGGTTCTGGCTGGGCAGCGGCAGGTCAACGCAGAAGGTGCTGCCGAAGCCTTCCTGTGTCTCCAGGCTCAGTTGGCCGCGCATGGCTTCGCAAAGTCGGCGAGTCAGGGCAAGGCCCAGGCCGGTACCGCCAAATTGTCGGGTGATACCAACGCCGGCCTGAGCAAACGGCTGGAAGATCCGTGCTTGAGCATCTTCAGCAATGCCGATGCCAGTGTCGCGCACAATGATCCTGACGCCACCGTTATGCGTGCTGACACTGATATCTACGCGGCCAAAGCGGGTGAATTTCAGCGCGTTGGACAGCAGGTTGCTGACAATCTGCCTGACCCGCGTTGGGTCGCCGAGCAGCTGGTTGGGCAGTAGGGGATCAATCAGGCAGGTCAGTTCAACGCCGGGCGCGGCGTTCTGCGACAGCAGGTTGGCGGTCTCTTCGACCATGCTGCCGAGGTCAAAGGGGATGTGTTCCAGCTCCAGCTGCCCAGCCTCGAATTTCGACAGGTCGAGAATGTCGTTGAGCAGCTCGACCAGCACCTTGCCGGAATCGTGGGCGATCGATAGCTGTTGGCGCTGCTCGTTATTCAGCGGCCCGTCCAATGACAGTGCGAGCATGCCGAGCAGGCCATTGAGTGGGGTGCGGATCTCGTGACTCATATTGGCCAGGAAGGCTGAGCGCGCCTGGGCCATGTCCAATGCCGTGCGTTTGGCTTGCTCCAGTTCGCGGTTGGAGTCGAGCAAGCGGCTGTTGGCGGCTTCCAGTTGCTCGGTACGCGCCGAGACCATGTCTTCCAATTCAGCCAGGTAGCGAGTCAGGCGGGCTTCGGCCTGCTGACGCTGCTCGATCTCGCTGGCGATGCTGCTTAGCTGACGGTTGGTGACATCGACCAGCACGCCGATCTCGTCGCGTTCATGGTTGGGCGGGTAGGGCAGCTTGGCGTTATTCGGGCTGCGCAGGTCGCGCTCGCTGAGGGCGCGGATAAAGCCAGTGAGTGGCTTGGTCAGCATGAAGTAGAAGAGCACCAGCAAGATCAGTGACAGCAGCAGGCTACGGGCAAAACCGGTCAACAAGGTCAGCAGTGAGCGATTGAGGAAATGGCTGCCAAAGGCGTAGGTGTCGACTTCCAGGCTCAGTTTGCCCAGCGGCTCTTCGGGTGAATGGCTGACGAACAGGGCCGTTTCAAAGTGCCGGCGCTCGCCGAACATGAAATCGCTGAGCACTCTGTAGCGACTTTCCATGGCCGGGCGGCTAACGCTGGCCAGGGTGAGCTGATTGTTGTCGATGATTTGCGCGCTGATCACGGCCGGTGAGCGCAGCAGGCCCAGCACCAGTTCCTGCGCCAGTTCAGCGTCAATGTTGTAGGCGATACGCGCAGCCGGGTTGTGGCTGATCTCCATCAGTGCGTTGATCTCGCGGTTGATGGAGGCATCTTCGCTGGCATAATCGATGCCCACTTGTATCAAGCTGAGCGCAGTGCCGAGGATGAAGGCTACCAATACGGTCAAACCGGCCTGTTTGAATGACAGGCGTTGGGTAAGCGCTATATCCATATTGGCCGGTTGATCTCATGTTGAATCGCTTGCCAAGCATAGCCCATCTGTTTTGCCGGACGGCAGTGGCAGAACAACTCGAAAACCCTGGAGTGTGTTGTGGATTCGCGTTTGAGTGATTTTTTGTTGCGTGCTGAGGCTGTGTTGGCGCGTCTGGAGCCTTTGCTGCCGGTGCAGCGCCCGGTTATTGACTGGCAGCAAAGCTTTGCGGCCCGCTGGCAGCGTGAGGGGCGCAGCGGCTATTTGGCACCGCTGCAGGTCAGTCTGGATGTGGAGCTGGCTGATTTGATCGGTGTGGATCGCCAGCGTGCTCAGTTGGCGCGCAATACCCAGCAGTTTATCCAGGGCCTGCCGGCCAACCATGCGTTGCTCTGGGGCGCGCGGGGTACGGGTAAATCATCGCTGGTGCGGGCACTGCTGGCCGAGCATGCGGCGGCGGGGCTGCGCCTGATTGAAATCGAGCGTGACCATCTGGCCGATCTGCCGCGCATCGTCGAGCAGTTGAGCGAGCTGCCGCAGCGTTTTGTGCTGTTCTGCGATGACTTGTCGTTCGAGGCCGGCGAGGGCGATTACCGCATGTTGAAAACCGTGCTCGATGGTTCACTGGAGCGTGCGCCGGACAATGTGTTGCTGTATGCCACCTCCAACCGCCGTCATTTGCTGCCGGAAAAACAAAGCGACAACGAAAGCTGGCAGCGGGTGGATGGCGAGCTGCACCCCAATGAGGCGGTAGAAGATAAGATCGCGCTGTCCGATCGTTTCGGTCTGTGGCTGTCGTTCTATCCATTCACCCAGGAACACTTCCTCGACGTGGTCCGGCACTGGGTCGAGGTGCATGCCGCGCAGGCCGGTTTGGCTTGGCAATGGGACGACGAGCTGGAAAAAGCGGCCATACGCTGGGCCTTGGGTCGCGGTAACCGCAACGGCCGCTGCGCCTATCAATTCGCCCGTGATTGGGTGGGCCTGCAATTACTGAGTAAGCACGATGATTGATTTACAACACAGCGGGCCAGGGCTCGATGGCTATCCACTGCTGGTGGCGCAGCTGCAGGCGCTGCTGGCGGGTGAGCGCGACTTTATTGCCAATGCGGCGCAGTTTTCGGCGTTTCTGTTTCAGGAGCTGAGCGACCTGAACTGGGCGGGTTTCTACCTGGCCCGTGGTGAAGAACTGGTGCTCGGGCCTTTTCAGGGCAAAGTCGCCTGCGTACGGATTCCCTTCGGCCGCGGTGTGTGCGGCGCCGCCGCGGCGACTGGGCAGACCCAGCGGGTTGACAATGTGCATGCTTTTGCCGGGCATATCGCCTGCGACAGTGCGTCCAACAGTGAGCTGGTGGTGCCGTTTTTCAAGCATGGCCATCTGCTGGGCGTGCTGGATTTGGACAGTCCGTCGCTGGCGCGTTTTAGCGCCGCAGATCAGGCCGGTATTGAACGCTTGGTCGAGGTATTCGTTGAGCTGACCGAATGCTGAAGGGATGAGCAAACACAAAACACTAAAAAGCCCGGTGTGACCGGGCTTTTTAGTGGGTGGCGACTGGTTTTTCAGGCCTTACTGGCCATCTTGGCGAGCATTTTCAACTCACCGGGCAATACGCCCTGCAATGAATCACGCGCCATGATGCGTGCAGCGTGCGCGCTCAGATTAGGCCAGCGCTGGGCGTCCACCTGCTCATCGCCATGCTGCATGTTGATCAACTGGCAAGTCAGTGCCAGGTCGGCCAGGGTCAGGCTGTCACCCACCAAGTAATGGGCCGAGCCTAGGCATTTTTCCAGGTAGTCAAAGTGTGGCGGCAGCTTTTCAAGCAGGGCTTTCTGCACGGCCGCCTCGTCGCATTCTTGCCCCATGCTGGGCTTCAGTGCACGGTTACGGAATACCGTGAAGGTACAGAGTGGCGCCAGCTCATAATCAGCATATTTTTCCAGCCAGCGTACCTGTGCGCGCTGTTCAACGGTCTGGCCTAAAAGGCTGCTCTGGGTCGGATACTTATCGTCCAGGTATTGGCAGATCACGCTGGAGTCGGCGAGGGTGAAATCGCCATCTTTGAGAGCGGGGATACGGCCCAGTGGGCTCATGTCGCGGTACCAGGCCGGTTGGCCGAACGGCAGGATGATTTCCAGCTGATAGTCCAGGCTCTTTTCAGCCAAAAACAGACGCACTTTACGAACGAAGGGTGACAGCGGTGCACCGTAAACAGTCAGGCTCATGCGCGGCACTCGTGGCAGATGGATAGCGCGCACGTTGCGCGCTGGAGGGGTTAGTCGTAGATGTTTTTCTTTTTCCACTCGTCGCCGCCCAGAGACTCCAGGCCGGCATCCAGTTCGCTGGGCTGCTCGGTGACGGGTTTACTGCTTTCTAGGACCATGGCGTTGGCGCGTGCCAATTGCTCTTCGAATTTCTTCAGAGCGTTTTGATAAGGAGCGGGGTCAGGCTGCTTGCGCAAATATTGTGCGCCGCGCTCGAACGCCAGGCGTGCTTGGCCAGGCTGGTTCTGCTGCAAGGCCTGTTGGCCAAGGTTGCCGAAAAATTCGATATGCACCTGAGTCAGCATGTGGCGCACTTCCTTCAACCAATGCTTGGCCTCATTGGTCGGGATAATTCCGTCTTTTGCACAGCGGGTCAGTTGACCGTGAAGGCTTTCCAGCTGAAAGCGTACTTCCTTCGCTTTAGGTTCATTAATGATGGGTTGTGGCGGATTATTTACGGTAATTGACTCGCCTTGGGCGATCATTTTACGCAGCTCTTCAATATGCGCTTTTAGGGCACTGTTGCCCTTGTCATACGGCAGTACGCGTTCACTGAAATGCAGTTGCAGGCGGCTCAGCAATAACTTCAATGCTGGCGTCATCAGTTGACCGGGGAGTGCTTCGGCGAGGTCCGTACAACGGCGCAGGCGATCATTGAGGTCAGCCTTGATGCGCGCCTTCTCCAGTTTGTTGTTCTCGACCATATGATTGATGTAAGCAATGGCGATCAAAATAACGATGCCAGACACAATCAATATGGTAATCACGAGTGGGGACATGGGTGCAGCCTCTCGATCACCGGTTTTTCGTCCGAGTGTAGTGCGTTAGCCGGGAGGCTGATAGAGCTGCCTCACATTCGCAGCTGAAGTCGTTGATTTATAAAAATTTTTACACAGAGGTTGACGGGCCTTACAAGGCTCCATAGAATGCGCGCCACTTCGTAGCGCAATGCCTCACGGCAAAACGTGTAGAAGCCGGATAGAAGTTGTAGTTTCCGGGCTGCGTCCCCTTCGTCTAGTGGCCTAGGACACCGCCCTTTCACGGCGGTAACAGGGGT